>NZ_JBEYVQ010000007.1:0-166559 GCF_040644075.1 Nocardia sp. NPDC047038
TTCGCGGCCCCTTTGTGGCTCGCGTCCGAGCGACCGCCGCTGGCGACTTCGTCGCGGACGCGGCGGCCGCTCGGACGCGAGCCGGGCCGCGAACGGCGGATGCTCGGTCTCGCTTCGCTCGAAAGACGTGGTGGAGGTGCGCGGGGCGCGTCGGTATCAATGCTGCGACGTCGCGCGCGGTTGAAGTGACCGGGCGGCGCGTGGTTTGCCGCTCATGCAGTCGCATCTCGGACGCGAGCCGGGCCGCGAACGGCGCATGCTCGGTCTCGCTTCACTCAGTCGCGGAGACACTGGCTTCAGCCGCAGCGAATCCAAGCGGTGGCCTCGTTGCCGTTCAGGGCGTAGTCGATTCCGCGTGCGGTCAACAGGCGGAGTACGGGAATGTTGTCCGGCGTCGTGCTCACGAACAGCCCCGAGTAGCCCTCGGCGGTTGCCCGCTCGATCAATGCGGCGAACACGGCGGTGCCGATTCCCGTGCCTCGGCGGGAGCGGCCGAGCCAGACTCCCGCCTCGGCTGCGCCGTCCGAGGCGGGCAACCGGCACAGTCGTGCCGCGCCGACCACCTCGCCGTCCACCCGTATGCCGTAGGTCGACTCGACGGGCTGCTCCGCCAGCGCGCGGCCGCGGTGGAAGGCTCGGAAATCCGCCTCTCGGTCGGCATTCCAGCTCGCGTCCGGCGCTTCCACCGGCATGACCTCGCCAGGATGCGCGTCGGCCACCGCGGTGTGCAGCAGATCGGTGAGCAACGCTTCGTCGAGCGGTTCGAGGACGACATGGCGGGGCATGCGCCGATCCTGGCACTGGGACCGGCCGCACGCGACCGGTTTTCCGCCCGCTCAGACCGGGGTGATCGGCAGGCGCAACGCGCCGGGCGCGGCGACCGGAACCACCGGGTTCTTCGGCTCGATCGGCGCGAGCCTGCGGTAGGCCGTGCCGAGAGGTGGACGCAGGTCGTCCTCGCCTTTGTTCGGCCACAACGACATGGCGCGTTCGGCTTGGGCGGTGATGGTCAGGGATGGATTCACGCCCAGGTTCGCCGAGATGGTGGAGCCGTCGGTGATGTGCAGGCCGGGGTGTCCGTAGACCCGGTGGTAGGCGTCGACGACGCCCGACTCGGCCGAGTCGCCGATGGCGCAGCCGCCGATGAAATGGCCGGTGATCGGGATATTCATCAGTTCGGTCCAGCCACCCTGCGGCAGGCCGCCGATCTTCTCCGCGATGCGCCTGGTCACCTCGTGTCCTTCCGGAATCCAGGTCGGCGGTGCGGCGCCGTCGCCCGGCTTGGTCGTCATGCGCCTGCCGAACAAGCCGCGCTTGGTGTAGGTGACGATCGAGTTGTCGACGTTCTGCATGACGAGCACGCCGATGCTGCGCTCGGACCAGCGGCGGGGGTTGTGCAGCCGGACGAGGTGGCGGCGGTGCGCGATCAATTCCCGCACGCCCAGCCACCAGCGCGCCCTGCCCTCATGCCCGTCCACGAGCACGGTGGCCAGCAAACTCATCGCATTGCTGCCCTTGCCGTAGCGGACCGGCTCGATGTGGGTGTGCTCGTTGGGGTGGATGGACGAGGTGATCGCCACGCCCTTGGTGAAGTCGGTGTCCTTGCGCAGCGACCGCGCGGCCAGCACGGCTTCGGAGTTCGTGCGGGCCAGATGCCCCAACCGCGACGAGACGTGCGGCAGACTGCCGTTCTCGCGTAACCGGTGCAGCAGTTTCTGGGTGCCGAGCGCGGCGGCCGCGAAGATCACCTGGTCCGCGATGAACGTCCGCTCGCCCTTGCGCGCCCACCGCCCGGTCCGCACCGTCCGCACTTCGTAGCCGCCCTCCGGTCGCGGCCGCACGTCCGTCACCGTCGTCAGCGGATGCACCGTGGCTCCGGCCTTTTCGGCCAGGTAGAGATAATTCTTCACTAGTGTGTTCTTCGCGCCGTGCCGACAGCCGGTCATGCACTCGCCGCAGTGGGTGCAGGTCGAGCGCGCCGGTCCGACGCCGCCGAAGAACGGGTCGGCGACCTGCTTTCCCGGCCGAGAACCGTTGTCCGCGAACAGAACCCCTACCGGCGTGCGTCGATAAGTGTCGCCGATGCCCATGTCCTGCGCGACTTCGCGCAGGATTCGATCGGTCGGAGTGGTCGCCGGATTCTCGGTCACACCGAGCATTCGCTTCGCCTGGTCGTAGTACGGCGCCAGCTCGGAACGCCAGTCGGTGATGTGCGCCCACTGCTGGTCGCGGTAGAACTTCTCCGGCGGCTCGTACAGCGTGTTGGCGTACACCAGCGACCCGCCGCCGACTCCCGACCCGCTCATGATGAACGTGTCGTTGAGCAGGGTCATCCGCTGGATGCCGTAGCAGCCGAGTTTCGGCGCCCAGAGATACTCGCGCAGATGCCAGGAGTTCTTCGCGTACTCGTGGTCGGCGAACCGCCGGCCCGCCTCGAGCACGCCCACCCGGTATCCCTTCTCGGTCGCGCGCAGCGCGGCGACGCTGCCGCCGAAGCCGGAACCGATGACGAGCACGTCGTAGTGGCTGTCCATGCGCTCGAGCGTATGGCGGCGAACACACCGGCCGGACGAGAGATACGGACGTGATATCGAGATTTCCGGCCATCTTGCCTCCGGCTTCCCATGGCAGTGAGCAACCGCCCGGGAAACCTGGGCGGCCACTCGTATGCTCGCTGCGTCGCGTCCAGCGAGATGGGAGAGCCTGTGACGGATCGCGAAGTACTGACCTGGGAGTCGTTCGGTTCCGCGAGCCGGGAACTCGCGGCGACCATCGCCGCTGACGGCTTCGAGCCCGATCTGATCCTCTCGATCGCCCGGGGCGGGCTGTTCGTGGCGGGCGCACTCGGCTACGCCCTGGACGTGAAGAACCTGCACGTGATGAACGTCGAGTTCTACACCGGCGTCGACCAGCGCCTGGAGTTGCCGGTGATGCTGCCGCCGGTGCCGCAGGCGGTGGATCTGGCAGGCGCCACCGTGCTGGTCGCCGATGACGTCGCCGACACCGGCGCCACCCTGAAGCTGGTGCGCGACTTCTGTTCCGGCAAGGTCGCCGAGGTGCGCTGTGCGGTGATCTACCAGAAGCCGTGGTCGGAAGTCGACAGCGAATACGTGTGGCGGCGCACCGACCGGTGGATCAATTTCCCGTGGTCCACCGAGCCACCGGTGGTGCGACGGCAGCCGCGCGCGCTCGACGCCTGACGCTGGGCATGCCCGCCTCGGTCGCAGCGGCCTCGAAGGCGCGCAGGACAAGCCCCGTCCGGTCGCTTCCGGTGGGCTGCCGCCGAAGAACGCGCGCCGTGTCACCGGATGGAGGGCAGTGAGCGATCAATTCAGTTGAGCGACAGCGATTGCGCCGATCTTGTGATCGGTGATCGAGGAGGCCGCGCCGGATACTCCCAGCGCACCGAGGACCGTACCGCGGATCCGGATGAGGACGCCACCGCCGTTGGGCACCAGTGCGTGGGCGTCCGGTCGCCGAGGTTCGCCGAACAGCGACTGCTCTCGCGGCGCGGTGGTCACGTGCACGGTGTCGAACCCCAGCGCGATGGCCGCCTCCGCCTTGTGTTTCGCGATTGCGCTCGCCCGCGCAGGCGCACCGTCCATCCGCGCGACGGCCACCACGATTCCGCCGGGTTCCACCACTGCCAGCGACACGGCCTCGCCGAGTCCGGTCGCCGCCTCGCGGGCCGCGGCGAGGACCGAGTCTGCCTGGTCGAGCGAGATCGCCATGCGACCATTCTCGCCCCGCACCGGATCGGCAGCGCGCAACGGCCCGGTCCTACTGCGGGATCCCGACGACTGGGCTCCCGGTCGCGACACGCCGCATTTCGAACGCGCCGAAGGTACGTCGCATAGCAACTGTCGAGCTACCATCAGAGCGAGGCGCTCACCAGCGTTTCCCCGACCGGCGATTCGTCGCCCGACCGGGCCACAGCAGCCGGCCGACGTCGGTGCGCTGCCCACACCACTCGCACCGGTGGGCAGCCCGGACTTCCCAGGTTTGACTGGAATGGATCCGGTAGCCAATACGGCGCAACGTAGGATGAATTCGCGATCATGGGCGCGGAGGCGCATGCCGGGAAAGCGAATCGTACTGAACTACAAACGAATTGGATCTCGTTTTCGAGCGAGGAACGGGTAGGAGGTATGCGGGTGGGCGCAGCGGCGCGGTCTGGAAAGCAGCGGGGTATTCGCGGTCGAATGAGGAAGACCGGCGCTGTCATGGCAACAGCCGTGCTCATGTCGTCCCTCGGCGGGGCCGTCGCTACCGCCGCGCCGATCCACGCGCCGATATTGCGCGCACCGGCGCGCGGTTTCAGCGAGCTCTCCGTGCCGTCCAGCATGGGACCGATCAAAGTCCAGGTCCAATGGGCGGCTCGCGGCGGAAGCGCGGCGCTCTACCTGCTCGACGGCCTGCGCGCGCCCGCCGACCACAGCCAGTGGACGACCGATACCGACGCCTTGGCCCAATTCGCGGACGACAACGTCACCCTGGTGTTGCCGGTCGGTGGCCACTCGAGCTTCTACACCGACTGGTACCAGCCGAGCAGCACGAACGGCCAAGAGACGACGTACAAATGGGAGACCTTCCTCACCCAGGAACTGCCCGCCTACCTACAGCGGTTCGGCGTATCGCGAACCAACGATGCCGTCGTCGGCGCCTCCATGGGCGGCAACGCCGCGCTGATCCTGGCCGGATACCATCGCAACCAGTTCAAGTTCGCCGGATCGTTCTCCGGGTTCCTGCACCCGACGTTCCCGCTCTGGAACGAAGCGATGCGCGCCGCCATGCGGGACGAAGGCAATTTCAATGTGGACGACATGTGGGGGCCGGTCGGGGACCCGGCCTGGAGCCGCAACGACGCCACCGTACAGGCCGAATTGCTGCGCGGACTGCCGATATACGTCTCGACCGGCAACGGGCTGCCCGGCCCGCTCGACGTGCCGTTCGGAGTCGGGAACACGGTCAACGCGATGGGCCTCGAGTCGATGACGACGATCGCCGCCCAGATGTTCCGTGATCGGCTCGCGGAACTCGGGATGACCGCCCGCGTCGACACCGTCGACGGGACACACACCTGGCCCTACTGGCAGCAAGCACTCGCGACCGCGCGTCCGATGATCCTCGACGCGCTCGGCGCGCACTGACCGAGCCCCGACGCCGAGCACCGGGCCGGAGACTTCACCTCGGCGCTCGCACTAGCCGGACAGCACCCCCACGACGACCGCCCTCACCGCGCCGCCGACCGCCTCACGCGAGGGCGGACCGGCGTCCCGATCGGCGAACAACAGGTGCGCGGTCCCGATCAGCATGGGGGCGAGCGAGTCGACGTCGGCGGTCGCGGCGATCCGGCCGAGGTCGCGTTCGGCGGTGAGGTACCCGGCGATCATGGCGGTCGCTTCCGCGAGGACGGGGACGCCGGTCGGCCGGTCGCGGCGCAGGCGTGCGCGCAATTCGTCCCGGAACGTGATCAAGCCGACGATGGCCGTGGTGACCGGGCCGAACACGTCCGTCAGCGCGGCGGTGAGGTGCTCGACCACGGCGCCACTCCCGGCGGATTCCCGCAGAGCGGCGGCCCGTCGCTCGATCTCGACGATACGGGCGGTCACCAGTTCGGCGAGGAAGTCGTCGAAGTCGGTGAAGTGCCGGTGCAGAACGCCTTTGGCGCAGCCCGCCTCCGCGGTGACCGCCCGGCTGGTCAGCGCGCTCGGCCCGTGGCGGAGCAGGATCCGGTCGGCGGCGTCGAACAACTGCTCGCGCACGTCGCGGAGGGCGACTCCGGTGGGCATACGGGTGCCTCTTTCTGTTCGGATCGAGCCCACCCGTTGCCGAGTGGGCGCATGCCCATTTAAAGTGGGCGCATGCCCACTATACCTTCGCCGGAAGAAACGCCGCACCGGCACCGGCAGATCGCGGAGTCCTTCGGGGTGAATGCCGAACGCTACGACCGGACCAGGCCCAGCTATCCCGAAGCCCTGATAGAGCACATCGTTTCCATCAGTCCCGGGCGCGCGGTCCTGGATGTCGGCTGCGGCACCGGTGTCGAAGCCCGGCAGTTCCAGGCGGCCGGTTGCACGGTGCTGGGAGTCGAACCGGATCCGCGGATGGCGGAATTCGCACGGGGCCGAGGGTTGGAGGTCGACGTGGCGACCTTCGAAACCTGGGACAGCGCAGGCCGCGTCTTCGATGCGGTCATCGCGGGAACGGCTTGGCACTGGGTCGATCCGGTCGCGGGGGCGGCGAAAGCGGCGGAGGTTCTGCGTCCCCGAGGCGTGCTCTCCGCATTCTGGCATGTGTTCCATCTCCCGACCGAGGTGGCGGAAGCGTATGGCGTGGTGTACCGGCGGGTGGCGCCCGACTCGCCGTTCACCCTCCAGCCGGGCACGCGAGCCTTGGAGGTGTACCGGCAGATGCTGGACAAAGCAGCCGAAGGCATCCGGGAGACCGGTCGATTCGAAGATCCACTGGAATCGAGTTTCCAGTGGGAGCGCACCTACACCCGCGACGAGTGGCTCGATCAACTTCCGACGCACGGCTCCATGACCCGCCTCCCGGAGGACAAACTGACACAAGTGCTCGACGGTGTCGGCGCGGCGATCGATGCGATGGGCGGGAGTTTCACCCTGCCCTACACGACGGTGGCGATCACCGCGACGCGCACCGCCACACCCTGACCCGATGCGCCGCCCCTTCCCCCGCTATTCCTGGGCTTCGTTTCCGTCCCGGCGGGTGCGGGTAGCTCGGACAGGTGGCCGGCGATGATCCGCGCTGGTCGACGCGTTCCGAGCGGTGAGGAGACGGTTGAGTGTCGGGGTTGTGGGCTGCGGGCGGATGGGGATTACTGGCCGGATCCGCCCTGCTGATAGGCGCTCTGGTGGGATTCTGGGCGCGCGTTCCCACGAAGATCGTGGCCAGTGTGATGGGATTCGGCAGCGGAGTACTGCTTTCGGCGGTGTCGTTCGAGTTGATCGCCGAGGCGCACGAGAAGGCCGGATTGCTGCCCACCGCCCTCGGCGCGGTGGGCGGCGCGGGGATCTACACCTTGGCGAATGTCGCCCTCGCCCGCCGCGGCGCCCGCCACCGCAAGCGCTCGGGAGACCAGCAACCCAGCGAATCCGAGCAGTCCGGCTCGGGCACGGCCATCGCGTTGGGCGCGCTGCTCGACGGTGTACCGGAGTCCATCGTCATCGGGGCGAGTTTGCTCGGCGGCGAAACCGTCAGCGCGGTCACCGTGGCCGCGGTGTTCATCAGCAATATTCCCGAAGGGCTGTCCAGCGCGGCCGGTATGCGCCGTGCGAACCGCAGCCCGCGCTACGTGTTCGGCTTGTGGGCTGGGATAGCGGTGATCAGCGGTGTGGCCGCCATGGCGGGCTACGGACTGCTCGGTGACGCCGCGCCCGCCGCGCTGGCCGCGATCACCGCACTGGCCGCGGGCGCGATCCTGGCCATGATCACCGACACGATGATCCCGGAGGCCTTCGAGGACGCCCATCTGTGGGTCGGAATGATCACGGTGGCCGGGTTCCTCACCGCCTTCGCCCTGTCCCAGCTCGACCATTAGCCCTGTGGTGCAAGCATTTCGGAGCCGATTGCTCAGCGTGCGTCGGCTCGGCGGTCGGGCGCCCACAACCGATCGGCGTCGCCAACGGCGAGCCTGCCGCGGTAGACGTCGATCTTGTGGTCGATGAGTTCGAGGTTCTCGTGCAACTCGGCGATCTTGGCTGCCACCTCGGCGCGATGCGCCTCCATGAGGGCGAGCCGTTCGGGTTCGTTGCCGCGCCCGGCGGCGACGAGTTCGGCGTAGCGGCGGATGGTTTTGATGGGCATGCCGGTGGCCCGCAGCTTGGTGCAGACGGTGATCCAGTCCAGGTCCAACTGCTGGTAGCGCCGCCAGCCACCGGCCGCGCGATCGACCGGGGTGACGACCAGGCCCGCGCGTTCGTAGTAGCGCAAGGTATGCACGCTGACCCCCGTCCGCCTGGCGGCCTCGGCGATGCTCATACCTTCCTGTGGCGGACCGGATTCCGGCTGCGGCTTGACTTCGAGCACGCTCTAGAATTTAGCGTCCGTGATCATGACGACAACATTGATCACCGGAGCGAACAAAGGTCTCGGTTTCGAGGCCGCCCGCCGGCTCATCGCCGCGGGCCACACCGTCTACCTCGGAAGCCGGGACGTCGAGCGCGGACGCCGGGCCGCCGAACAGTTGGGGGGACGGACAGTCCAGCTCGACGTCACCGATGACGTGTCCGTAGCGGCCGCCGTCGCGGCCATCGAAGCCGACGGCGGCCTGGACGTGCTGGTCAACAACGCGGGTATCGCCACGGAATGGACCGCGACCAACACCGTGATCGGCGCCGCGGACGTGACCGCGGACCTCATGCGCCGGACCTTCGAGACGAACGTATTCGGCACGGTGCGCGTCCTGCACGCGTTCCTCCCTCTGCTACAACGTTCCACCGCCCCGGTCGTGGTGAACGTCAGCAGCGGGCTGGCCTCGCTGACCCGGGTCAGCGATCCCGGCAGCCGGGCGTACGCCTACCCGGGCGTCGCATACCCGGCATCGAAAACCGCGGTCAACGCGATCACCGTGCAGTATGCGAAAGCGTTTCCGAACATCCGGATCAACGCGGTGGAGCCCGGCTTCACCCAGACCGATCTGAACGGGAACACCGGCCTGCAGAGCGTCGAGCAAGGCGCCGAGATCATCGTGCGGATGGCGCGGCTGGGCCAGGACGGCCCCACGGGGGGATACTTCGACGCCGACGGCGCCCTGCCCTGGTAGCCGAACGTCGGTCGTGCGGTGCTCACCCGTGGCGGGTCAAGACACGACGGACGCGCGGTTCGACTCCCCTGCCGCCGGTGAACGGATCGCGTGGGCCCGCGCGATGACCTCCTTCAGCCCGTATCCGTTGACGATGGGTACACCAAAGCGGTGTTCGAACCTGCTTCGTAGTTCACTTCCCGCCGGTGCCGCACAGCACAGGGCGAAACGCACCGACGAGGTGTCCCACCGCGCCCGGCCGGGCAGATCGGTCAGTGCCGCGTACAGGCTCGGGAAGGCGGAGGAGTAGGTGGGCCGGATTCGCTCGACCCGTTCCAGGAACGACTCCGGGTCCAGCGGGCCTGCCAAGGTAGTGCGACCTCCCGCGACCAACGGCGACAGGGCGCCGAGCAAGATGCCGCAGAGCTGCCGCATCGGCAGCGTCGACAGGCAGTGGTCGGCATCGGTGAGGGCGAAGACCTCGATCACGAATCGGCACATGGCCTCCAGGTTCCGGTGATCGAGCATCGCCCGGATGCCGCCGCCGTAGGTGATCAGCGCCAGCGCCTCCCCGCCGGGCCGCGCCGCCGGTGTCGGGTCGCGTTCCGCCGCGCCGAGCGCCGCGGCGGGCAGGACCCGGACCGGAGCGTCGATCGCCGACGGATGCTCGATGACGATGAGGACCTCGGGGTCCGCGTCGATTATCCGCTGACTCACCTCCTCGTCGGACGCCGTCGGGTCGATCACGGCGGCCGTGGCGCCCAGGCGCCAGATCGCGAACAGCGACACCACCAGGTCGACGGCGCCGGGCAGCATGGTCGCGACGACATCGCCGGTCGTGACGCCCGCGGCGCGCAGGCGGGACGCGGCACGCTGGACGGCGGACAGGAATTCGTTGTTGTTCAGTTCGATGCCGCCAGCGGCAAGTGCTGGTGCCTGCGGGGCGGCTGCGGCGCGACGGTCCGGAAGAGTGGAAAGCATCATGCGATGTCCTCGGCAACGGCGTAGTTGTTCGATAACAACGGTAGGAAGCGGAGCTCCTCTCGCCACCGTCGCGCAAGGATCAAATTCGTCGTCTGTCTTGTCGCCGGGAGACAATATCGACCCGCGAGATCCGCCGCCGCGCGCACGGCGAGGTAATACGATCGGCTCGTGACGAGTTCTCGTCGCAACGGTGAAGCGGAGGTCGACCGTTGTATCGCGACGATCGCCGCCCGCATGAACGAGCGGGTGACGGACGTCAGCGCGAGCATCCATTGCGCGCTCGAGGAAGAGATACCCGAGCTGCGCGCGGATGTCCACACCGTCGAACTGCTCGGGGCCAGTGTGCAGGGAAACGTCGACACCCTGCTGTACGCGCTGCGTCACGACATCCCCGCCACCCGCATCCACCTGCCGTCGGCGGGCACGGAGTACACGAAGCGTCTGGCGCAGCGCGACGTCCCGCTCAACGCCCTGGTGCGCGCCTATCACATCGGACAACGGCGGGCGACCGAACTGATCTTCGCCGAGTTGCAGGCCGCCGACGTCGGGCCGGTCGATCGATTCGTCGTCGGCCGGGCCATCGCCACCCGACTGTTCACCTACCTCGACCAGGTGATCCAGGAGGTCGTCGCGGTCTATGAAGGAGAGCGGGAGCAGTGGTTGGACACCCGCAACAGTGTGCGAGCGCTCTGTGTGCGCGAGCTACTGAAGGGGAAGGAGTCCGTCGACGTCGACAGCGCCACCGAGCAGATCCGTTATCCCCTGCGTTGGCATCACCTGGCGCTCATCGTCTGGTATCCCGACACGGAAGCCCACGGTGACGAACTGGCCGAGCTGCAACGGTTCGTTCGTGGGTCGGCCGAGACCACGGGAACCTCCGGGCAGCCCCTCTTCGTCGCCGACGATCAGCTGAGCGGCTGGGCGTGGCTGCCCTACCGTTCGGCACGACCCGATGCCGTCGCCGATATCCGCGCATTCGCGGCCGCGCAACGCGACGCCCCGAACGTGGCGATCGGCACGATGGTCCCGGGCCTGTCCGGGTTCCGCCGATCTCATCGCCTGGCTCAGGACGCACGCACCGTAGCGCTGGCGGGGGCGGACACCGAACACCGGGTGGTCGCGGCCGAAGACCCCGGATTGTCGGTCGCGGCCCTGCTCGGTGAGAGCATCGCGGAAGTCCGGGAATGGGTCGGCGACGTGCTGGGCGACCTGGCCTCCGACACCGACAACGACGCGCGGCTGCGCGACACGCTCCAGGTCTTCCTGCGCACCGGATCGAGCTACAAGGCAGCCGCCGCGGAACTCGACCTCCACTCGAACTCGGTGAAATACCGGGTGGGCCGGGCGGTTTCGCGACGCGGCAAGCCCATCGCCGAAGACCGGCTGGACGTCGAGCTCGCACTGCTCGTCTGTCACTGGTACGGACCGGCGATACTGCGACCCGGTACGGCGTGACCCGGCTGCCCGGAACTCAGCGGCGCAGCGCTATGCGGGACAGCTCCACGGGACCGCGCACGGCGTAGAGCCAGGTTGCGAGTCCGTCTTCACGATGTGGCGATGACAATGCTGGCGGCCGAGGCGGCGACCAACCCGATGATCTGGCTGCTGTGCAATCGCTCCCGCAGCGCGGTCACGCCGAGTACCACGGGGACGATCGGGTAGAGCGAGGACAACACGACCGCCACGGCCAGGTACTCGGTCCGCGTGGCGAAGAGATAGGACACGAGCGCGGCGGCGGCGAGGATGCCGGAGAACACGGCTGTGAGATCGGCCCGATGTCCAGGGCCTGGCGCGGTATCCGAGGATTTGGATGCCAGCGTCCATGCGAACGCAGCAACGAGAACGACGGCCGCCGCCCGGCCCGCGGTCACCGGCCAGATACCGGAGGCCGGGGCGGCGCGAGCCAGTGCGAGGTATTGCACGGCGATGCCGACACCGGCGATCAGCCCGTCGCCGACAGCGGACCTGGCATTCGGGCCGGCGCCGGTCGCACCGCCCGCGACGAGCCAGAGCGCGGGCACAGCCATCGCGATACCCGCCCATACCGACGCCGCCGGACGCTCACCGAGCAGAGCGGTTCCGAGCAGAACCGGCAGTGCGGCGCCGCCCACGGCGCTGATCGGAACGACCACGGACATCGCGCCGCGGCTGATTCCGCGGAACAGGAAGGTCATCGCGATACCGGTGCCCACTCCGGACAGCGCTCCCCAACCGAGATCGGCGGGATGGGGCTCGGCGGGAAATACCAGCAGGCCTGCGAGCGCGGTGAGGGCGAGCCCGCCGAGTTGGCCGAGCAGTGCGACGCGTGCGAATCCGACTCGGCGGGACGCGGTTCCACCCCAGAAATCCGACAGGCCATAGCTCAACGCGGACATCAGCGCCAGAAGCGTCCCCATGATCAGGCCTTCCGTTCGCGCTCGGCCTGTCCCACCGGACACACCGCGGATCGCGTGCAGCCCGCGCGGTCGCACAATCTGCACAGCACATTCGAATCGCCGATCTCCCCGTACAGCCGGGCCAGCAGTTTCGCAAGCAGGCTCGTCATGGCTTCGCGCTCCGCGTCGTCGAGTGCGGATACCAGCTCGGCCAACGACCGGGCGCGGGCGGCGAGGATTCGGTCCGCGGTTTCCCGGCCGGACGGCGTCAGGTTCACGCTGACCAGCCGTCCGGCGCCGGGAGAGCGGCCGACCAGTCCGGCGGCCGCGAGCGAATCGACCATGCGAACGGCCGCGGATTGCGTCAGCCTGACCCGTTTGCCCAGGTCGGTGACGCTGATGCCCGGCGATTCCATGAGCGTCACCAAGGCGGCCGCGCTACTGCCGCTCACCGCACCGGCGCCGTGCACGTCGGCGAGCATCACGTCGTTGATCGCAAGCGCCGCTGCTCCGAGCAGGTTCTCCAGGCGAGCATCATGCATGACTCATGCATAACATCCGCCGACGGGTCGCTGTCAACCCTTCACCCGGCCGCGCGGTGTGCGGAGTGAGACGATCAGGAATCGAGAAGCGCTGGTCAGCGCGCTGCCGTTAGCGTTGGGACGCGAGCCGTTCACACGCAGAGGAGGACTCATGAACTGGGACAGACGGATAAGGCAGACGCACCGGTGGCTGGCCGTCATATTCACGGCGACCGTCGTCGTCACGGTCGTCGCCTTGGCGCTGAAGGGGCCCGTGTGGGTCTCCTACGTGCCTCTGCCCCCGCTCGCCTTGCTTCTCTTCTCCGGTCTCGGCGTATTCGGACTGTCGTGGTCCGCCGAGCGGCGCGGCCGGGCGGCCGGGAACACCTCGCCGCGGCGGGTCGTGCCCGCACCGCGGGTCCGGCAGCTGCATCGCTGGTCGGGTATCGGCTTCGTCGCGACCGTTCTCGCCACTTTCGTCGCCTTGGCGCAGGAGGAACCGATCGTCTGGGTGTCCTACCTGCCGCTGCTGCCGCTCGCTCTGCTGCTGTTCTCCGGCCTCTACATGCTGGTGTTGCCGCTTGCCGTGCGACGTCGGCGCGCCGGTCGCCTCGCCACGTCCTAGTCGGCCGGGGCGGGCGCGGGCGGCGCCGAGCCCGGTGGAACCCGGGGGGCAACTCCGGACGACGCTTCCGAAGCGGGGCTCCTGCCGGCCGCTCGTACGTGCGCGATCGGCACGAAACAAAGTTTTCTCCGAACCTGCGATGAATCGGGGCGGCGGCGCCGGTATGTACCGGCGAACCCATCGGAGGAGGACTTTCGCCCATGAGAACGACCACGGGACAGCGCTGGGTACTCGCGCTGACATCGGTGGCCGCGTTGATGATCATGCTGGACGCGCTGGTCGTCACCACTGCCCTGCATGCGATCCAGCTCGACCTGCGCGCCTCGCTGGCCGAACTGGAGTGGACCGTCAACGCCTACACCTTGAGCTTCGCGGTGCTGCTGATGGCGGGCGCGGCGCTCGGCGAGCGATATGGACGGCGCCGCGTACTGGTCGCGGGGGTGCTGCTGTTCTCGGCGGCCTCGGCCGCGTGCGCCTCGGCGCCGAACCTGGGCTGGCTGGTCGCCGCCCGGGCGGTGCAAGGTGCCGGCTCGGCGGCTGTCATGCCGGTCGGTATGGCGCTGCTGTCGGCCGCCTTCCCGCCCGCGCAGCGCACCCGCGCGCTCGGGCTTTTCGCGGCGGTGACCGGCCTGGCCACGCTCGGCGGCCCGCTGGTCGGTGGCGCGGTGGTGGAGGGCTCGACCTGGCAGTGGATCTTCTGGCTGAACCTGCCGATCGCCGCCTTGCTCGTGCCGCTGATGCTGACCCGGCTGCCGGAGAGCCGTGGCGAGGCACGCGGACTCGATCACCTTGGCATCGGGCTGGCCTGCGCCGCCGCGCTGGGCTCGGTGTGGGGCCTGCTGCGCGGCGACGAAGCGGGCTGGGGCAGCGGCGAAGTCGTCGCCGCGTTCCTGCTCGCGGCGATCGCGCTGGTCGCGTTCGTACGCTGGGAGCTGCGCACCGCGACCCCGCTGATCCCGATGCGGCTGTTCGCCGCGCGCGGCTTCTCGGTCGGCAACGCGGTGGGCTTCCTGCTGTTCGGATCGATCTTCAGCGGGGCGTTCTTCTTCGCACAGTTCCTGCAGACGGTCCAGCACCACGGCCCGCTCGGCGCGGGAGTGCGGCTGGCGCCCTGGACGATCACCTTGTTCCTCGTCGCTCCCGTGGCGGGCAAGCAGGTCAACCGCTTCGGGGAACGGCCGCTGGTGGTCGTGGGACTGCTGATGCAGGCCGCGGGCTACGGCTGGCTCGCGCTGACGGCCGGGCCGCAGTTGTCCTACCCGGCCATGGTCGCGCCGTTCGTGCTCTGCGGTGTCGGCGTCTCGATGGCCATTCCCGCCGCCCAGAGCGCCGTGCTGCGTTCGGTGCCCTCAGCGGCGGTCGGTGCGGCGTCGGGCACCTTCAACACCTTGCGCCAGCTCGGCAGCACGTTCGGGATCGCCTTGCCCGCAGCGGTTTTCGCGACATTCGGTGGACTCGGATCCGCCGCTGCGTTCAGTGCCGGATTCGCCGCGGCGATCGGCACGGCGGCGCTGCTGGCGCTGATCGGCGCCGCGCTCGGGCTGCTGCTACCCGCGGGCGCGCCCGTCGCGGCACGCTCCGACGCGCAGCCGGTCGCGGCTCGGTAGGTTGCGGCCATGACGATCGGCGCCGACTTCACGGCCGAGACGATGGCCTACCGGCCGGAGTTGCTCGCGCACTGCTACCGCATGCTCGGGTCCGTCCACGATGCCGAGGACCTGGTGCAGGAGACCTTGGTGCGGGCCTGGCGTGCCGCCGACCGGTTCGACGAGCAGCGGGCTTCGCTGCGCACCTGGCTGTACCGGATCGCCACCAATGCCTGCCTGACCGCGCTCGAACAGCGTGGCAGGCGGGCCTTGCCCACCGATCTGAACGGACCGGCCGCCACTCTCCAGACCCGGCCGGCCCGGCATCCCGAAGTATCCTGGCTGGAACCGATTCCCGACGCGCTGCTCGGCGACTCGGCCGATGATCCGGCGACCGTGGTGGCCGCGCGCAGCGGCATCCGCCTGGCCTTCATCGCCGCGCTGCAATATCTGCCCGCCCGCCAGCGCGCGGTGCTCATCCTGCGCGACGTGCTCGCCTGGTCCGCCGCAGAGGTCGCCGACCTGCTCGGCACCTCCCCCGCCGCGGTCAACAGCGCGCTGCAACGCGCCCGCGCCCAGCTCGAGAAGGCTACCCCCATGATCGATCGGACGTCCGAGTCGTTGAGCCCCGGTGAGCGCGCGATGATCGACCGCTACGTCACCGCTTTCGGCAACGGCGATATGGACGAGTTGAGCAAGCTGCTGCGCGACGACGTGGTGCTCGAAATGCCGCCCGCCCTGTTGTGGTTCGCGGGCCGCGCCCACGTAGTGGGTTTCTTCGCGGCCAAGGCGGCCCGGGACGGCGACACCTGGCGCGCGGTGCCGACAGCCGCCAACACCCAGCCCGCCGTCGCCTATTACCTGCGCGACGCGGACGGGACCCACCGCGCGCACTCCATCCACGTTCTCGGCACCACGGATACCGCCATAGAACGCATCACCGTCTTCCTCGGCGACGAATTGTTCCGGCCGTTCGGGTTGCCGACGGTGCTTCGACGGCCGAACGAGAACTCCATACCGGAGTGATGCTCGGTGCGGACGACTGCACAGGCGATGGGGTCGAATTCCCGGTGCGGCGGGGAGCGATATCGTCGGAGCATGCGAGCCCGGCCGTTGACTTTGATCCAGGACGACCTCGTCGACTACGACAAGGCCATGGAACGCATGGGAGAGCTGGTCGAAGAACGCCATAGCGGCGCGCGGCCGGACACCCTGTGGCTGCTGAGCCATCCGCCGGTCTACACCATCGGGCGGAAGACGCCGCAGGAGCACCTGCCGGACCCGGCACACGACATCCCGGTCGTGCAGACCACCCGCGGGGGCCAGCTCACCTATCACGGTCCCGGCCAGCTGGTCGGCTATCTCATCGTCCGGCTCGATTCCGGCGAAGGGGTGGTGGACTACATCCGCGAGGTCGAGTTCCGCCTGATCGAGGCACTCGGCCGGTTGGGCGTGCCCGCCGAACGCCACGACACTCCGCCCGGCTCCGAACTGCTCACCGGCGTGTGGACCAGGCACACCGGCCGCAAGATCGTCTCCATCGGCATGCGCCAGAGCCGAGGGATCACCAGTCACGGCTTCGCCCTCAATGTGAACGGCGACCTCGAGCCATGGCACTGGGCCGTCGCGTGCGGGCTCCCCGACGTCGATATGTCCTCCGTGGCCAGGGAATCCGGCGCGGCCACCATGGAGCAGGTGCGCTCCATGGTCGCCACCGCTTTCGAGGCGAGCTGAACTCCGCCCGCGAACGATCCGCCGCTCGCGGCGGCGACCTCGACGGCTGATCGCGCTCGTGGTCGACAGCCGCGCCACCTCGGAGCGGCGCTCCATCAGTCCGCCGAGCAGGCTACCCAGCTGCGCGCGGCCTGCTGCTGCCGAGATGCTGCCGGATTTGTTCCAGAACCACGAACTCCGTTGGGGAGTCACGAAACGGCGACGCGACCGGATCGACAGAGAGCTACCCGCATCCATCCGCACACCGGACCCGGCGCAGGCGGACCGCCGAACGCCGCGACGAAAGTAGCCCCGACACAGACGATTACGACCAGGATCGTGCCGTCGCCGACGGCGACACTTTCCGCTACCACCCCGGCTTCGCCGGTCCCGAGGTCGACGCGCTGAACCGGGAGCAATCGCAGACCGCGACCGCCGCAGAGCATGCGATGCAACTGCTGTGCGTCCAGCGCCTGGACGGCGGATTGACCATCGGCGACACCCACGAGTACACCGAGCCGTTCGCATTCGACCTGGACGACGCTCCTTACGAGCACCTGACGTCGGTGACCGAGGAGTTGCTGGGCCGCAGACTGCCACCCGTGGTGCGTCGCTGGGCAGGCGTGTACAGCCAGAGCGCCGATCCCGGCGCCGCGGTCACCCGCGTACGAGCCGAACGCCATGTCTGGGTGATCACCGGACCCGGCGGTCGCGGCATGACCCTCGGCCCCGTCCTCGGCGAGGAAACCGCCGACCTACTGGAACTCTGAGGAACGGATTCTGGTTCTGCTGGGACGGTTTCGAGGCCGGGCCGCGCCGCGGTGAGCGGTGCGGGAGGGCGCGTCCGGTCGCGCCATTATGCGTTACCAGACGTATCCCAAATTCCGTGTGCCCGGGTGCTGGCACACCACGAAATCCGCGCGTCGATTCGCGCAGGCGCACGCGACGTGTGAAGAATGCTCGCAATCACGAAAGTAATTGTCCGCCTGGGGATAACGCGCCATATGGAGCGGACGGGGATGACTGGAGAAATAGCGGTGGTACTGCTGTGGGTGGTGATCGTTGCCATCGTCGTGGTTCTGCTCGGCGGTGCGGCCGCGGCGATGGTGTGGGATCCGAATCCCCGCCGGAAAGCACGGGCGACCGATCGGAGCGCAGCGCTGCCGTTGGCGGGCATGCCATCGCCGCACGACAGGTGGCCCCGGCGATCTTGACGCTTCGCCCCGCCGCGAGCCGTTCCTTCTGGTCCGCCGAGCCGATCGGTCCGAGCTGCCGCCACAGCCCGCGATGTTGCCAAACAGTTGCCAACCGCTTGGCATGTTCTGCTTCACGACGTAGGCGCACCGGGTACGGTGGGCGCTGCGCTGCGCCTTCGCAGGCGTCCGCGTGCGGCACTGGCACCGAGAATCCCGAGACGACGGAGGTGCGGCAGTGACAGGCTCAGAAACCGCGCCCGAGCCGTGGCCGGTGTTGCGCGTCGATGACTGGACTCCCACACGGGAGACGCTGCACATGTGGACGCAGATCATCGGCAAGATCAGGCTCTCACACACCCCGCTGGTCAACCATTGGTGGCAGGTCACCTTCTACGTCAGCCCGAGAGGGCTGACCACCTCCGCCATTCCGCACCCGGCGGGATGCTTCGACATCGAATTCGATTTCCTCGATCATCGACTGCACATCCGGTCCAGCGACGGCCGCAGCAGGCAGGTCGCGCTGGAACCCAAACCGGTAGCGGTTTTCTACGCCGAAACCGTCGCGGCGCTAGAGGAACTCGGGATTCCGGTGCGAATCGAGGCCAAGCCCAACGAGGTCGAACTCGCCATCCCGTTCGCCGACGACTACGAACATCGCTCCTACGACGCCGCGGCCGCCACCTTGTTCTGGCGGCAACTGCTGGCCGCCGACCGGGTCATGCACGAGTTCCGCGCGCGCTTCATCGGGAAAGTGAGTCCGGTGCACTTCTTCTGGGGCGCGATGGACTTGGCGTGCACCCGTTTCTCAGGGCGGGCGGCTCCGCGACACCCGGGTGGCGCGCCGAACTGTGGCGACTGGGTCATGATCGAGGGTTACTCACACGAACTGAGCAGTTGCGGCTTCTGGCCTGGCGGCGGGTCGGAGGGCGCCTTCTACGCCTACGCGTACCCGGAGCCCGCGGGATTCGCCGAACACCCGGTCGGCCCGCGAGAAGCCTTCTACAGCCGGGAGAACGGCCAGTTCCTCCTGCCGTACGAGGCCGTTCGCACCGCCCCCACCCCGGAACGCGCGCTGCTCGAATTTCTCGAGACGACCTACGAGGCCGCCGCCGATCTGGGCCACTGGGACCGCGCCGCCCTGGAAGCCGACCCGGACCGCTGGAAGCACAAGCGCCGAGCGCACGAGATGGGCAC
The DNA here is from genome assembly GCF_040644075.1 of Nocardia sp. NPDC047038. Classification (NCBI taxonomy): domain Bacteria; kingdom Bacillati; phylum Actinomycetota; class Actinomycetes; order Mycobacteriales; family Nocardiaceae; genus Nocardia; species Nocardia sp. NPDC047038. Next base: position 18,962 of record NZ_JBEYVQ010000007.1, read on the forward strand.
GCCACGGCCGCCGGGCGAGTGATCCGGCATGGCGCCGCCCGTCGCCGATTCCTTCGGGGCGAGGGCGTGACGCCCGCCTTCTACGGTCCGCGAGGACATATGGATCTACCGTTGAGTGACCCGCACAACGGCACGTTGGTCAGAGTAGAGATTTCCTCGACCGCGAGGACAACTTGATCAAAGCCGCAGTTCACAGCCCGTTTCGCGACACATAGCTTCCCACCGATGGGAACGCGCTATCCGGTGGATCACCGATGAATGTATCGTTATATGACGGCACGTTAATCGACGGGATGAACTAATGCACAACACCAGCAAGCGCGTGACAGTGCGTCGAGTGGTGGCCTCGGCGCTGATCGGCGGAGCGGTCGTCATGGCGGCGGCAGTCGCTTCGCCCGAAACCACGGTGACCACCACAGCCGACCGGTACTCCCACAACCCCGCCGACAAGCGCGGTTCCGGAGTGGGGGAGCGCGCCCGGAGCAGCAACCACGGCGGATACCAAGGGCGCAACGAGCGCCCGTGCCAGTACACCCCCGAGGGCTACTGCACCGGAGGGCGTTGATACCCATACCGGCGGCGAGCCGGATCGCCCGGGCGGCCCGAACGGGCCGCCCGTCCGCGTGCGATCAGCCCTCGGCCGGACCGTAGGACAGGTGGACGACGCCATTGGCGTAGACCTCGTGCTCTTTGAGCGCGAGCTTGGTCGCGTCGACGCCGTCGCTCCACAAGCGCTTGCCCTTCCCGAGTGCGATCGGGTAGACGAACAGGTGCAGCTCATCGATCAAGCCGTCGGCGAGCAACGCCCGCACCAGTGTGCCGCTGCCGCTGATGTAGATGACGCCGTCGATCTCGTCCTTCAGCTTGCGGATGACCTCCGGGTCGTAGGCGCCGACGCGGGTGCTGTTGGCCCACTCCACCTGCGGCTCGCTCGCACCGACGACGTATTTCGTCGTGTCGTTGAAGAACGGCGCCCCCGGGTCGTCCTCGACGGTGCGGGTCGACCAGGCCGGTGCGAACATCTCGAAAGTGGTGCGGCCCAACAGGATCGCCTTGGACGCCGAGGTGATCGCCGCGAGGGTCTCCCCCATCTTCGGGTCGAACCCGTACTCGAAGGTCCAGGACGGATCCTCGTACACGCCGTCGAGGGCGATGAACTCGTGGACTGCGATGGTTCCCATGTTTTTCCTTTCATCGGGTGCGGCGGTCGCCGGATGCGGCCCGGTGCCGCTGTCGACAACGACTCTGCTGGCCGCGCCTTACGGTTTGTTTACGGTCGGTCCGTCGTTTCGGGCGAACCGGTGTTCGAGGTTGCTTTCTACCGCACGAACGGCGTTTCGGCCCGCGCCTGGCGCAAGGCGCGGGCCCACCACATGAGCTGGTCCAGCGTGGCGTCGACGGCCTCGTCGAGTTCCGCGTCGCGGCGCGGCCAGCTGCCGTCGCTCGCGAAGCGCTGCCAGACCTTGGTCACGGTGACCGTGCGGCGGATGGGGACCGCGTTCAGTTCGCCGAAGACGGGACGCAACTGGGCGGCGGCGTGACCGCCGTCGGCGTCACCGCCGTATCCCACCACCGTCACCGGTTTGCCGGCCCACTCCGCGTCGAACCAGTCGACGGCATTCTTCACCGCGGCCGGAAAACTCCGGTTGTACTCCGGAGTGACCAGGACGAACGCGTCCGCGGCGGCCAGCCGTTCGCCGAGCGCGCGGACGGCGGGCGGTAGCGGCTCGTCGGGATCGGGTAATCGATCGGGCAACCCGGTCTCCGCGAGATCGATCCGGTCCACGTCGATATCGCGGCGGCGGCCCAGCCGCCCGGCGAACCACTCCGCCACCGTGGGGCCGAAGCGACCTGTGCGGGTGCTGCCCACGATCAGCGCCACCCGTACCCGGCGGGGTCCCCTCATCGCACGTCCCGCACCGGTGGCGCATCGGCTCCCGGCCTCGTGTGTCGATCGGCGTCGCCCGGCACCCGTCGCTGTCCGGGTACCGGGTGCACCCTGCGGTCCCCGCGCGGTCTGTTCAGATAGGCAGACGCCTCCTCGATAGGACTCTCACCACCGCTGATTCGACGTGCGATAGTCGCGATGAGTGGCATATCGTGCTCTCCTTCCACGAGTTCGGCCTTCGGCGTTCTCATCGTGGGCGCGCCACCTTCCGATTTGTTTGCGGTCGCCTTCCGCCGCCGCTCGCATAGGCTGCCCCAATGCGTTTCGGGGTGCTGGGTCCGTTGACGGTCTGGACGGATGCGGGCGCCGTAGTGCCGATTCCGGGGGCCAAGGTGCGGGCACTGCTGGCCGACCTGCTGGTCACGCCTGGCCAACCGGTATCGGGCGACCGGCTGATCGACGACATCTGGACCGACGACCCGCCCGGCAATCCGGCGGGCACGCTGGCGGCGAAGGCCTCGCAACTGCGCAGGGCGTTGGAAGACGCCGAACCCGGCGGCCGGGACCTCGTGGTGTCCCCGCCGCCCGGGTATCGGCTGGCCGCCTCCGACACCGACGCGCAGGAGTTCCGCGCACTGGTGGCGTCCGCGCGAGCGACGACCGACACCGCCGAGCGGGCCCGGGCGCTCGCCGCGGCGGTCGCTCTCTGGCGCGGGCCCGCGTTCGCCGATTTCCGGGACGCGGCATTCGCCCAGCCCGCCATCGCGCAACTCGAAGAGCAGCGCTTGGTGGCGGTGGAGGAACTGGCGGAGGCGCGGCTGACGCTGGGCGAGTACCGCGAAGTGGCCGGCGAGCTCAGCGAAGTCGTGACGGCGCATCCGCTGCGCGAGCGGCTGCGCGCGGCCCACCTGCGCGCGTTGTACGGCGCGGGAAGGCAGGCCGAGGCGCTCGACGGTTACGAGGATCTGCGCAGGCACCTCGCCGACGAACTCGGCATCGACCCCAGCCCGGAGCTGGTCGCGCTGCAGCGCGCGCTCCTGGCCCAGGATCTGCCGCAGGCCGCGCCGCCGGAGATCGTGGTCGCCCGTCGGCGCAGCTCGAACATTCCGGCGCAGCGCACCGACCTGATCGGCCGCGACAGCGACCTCGCGCAGTTGTGCGACGCCGTCGAGAACGCCAGGCTGGTCACGCTCACCGGGCCCGGCGGCGTGGGCAAGACGCGCTTGTCGCTCGCCGCCGCGGCGGTGCTGCCCCAGCGATTCGCCAACGGCACCTGGCTGGTGGAACTGGCCGCGCTGCAACCGACCGCGACCGATGCCGCCACGTTCCTCGCCGACGCCGTGGCCGGTGTGCTCGGCATCCGCGCCGCCGACGGCGCCGACATCACCGCGTCGTTGTGCGAGGCGCTGGCCGAACAGGAACTGCTGCTCGTCCTGGACAATTGCGAGCACGTGGTGGATCGCGCCGCCGATCTGGCCGAGACGCTGCTCGGCGCGGCTCCCCGGCTGCACATCCTGGCCACCAGCCGGGAACCGCTGCGGCTGCCCGGTGAGGACGTCGTCGCGCTGCAACCCCTCGATGTGCCCGCGCGGAACGCGGCATTCGACGAGATCGCCCGAGCGGGAGCGGTGCGGCTGTTCGTAGCCCGAGCGCGCGCGGGCGCCCGTGATTTCGCGCTCGACGCCGACGCCGCCACGTCGGTCGCGACGCTGTGCCGCAGGCTCGACGGCATACCGCTGGCATTGGAACTCGCCGCCACCCGAGTACGCGCGCTGGGCGTGCACGAGATCGTCGCCCGGCTCGACGACCGCTTCAAGCTGCTGGCCACCGGGCATCGCGGCGTGCCGCCGCGGCAGCAGACGCTGGCGGCGATGATCGACTGGAGCTGGGGACTGCTGGACGCGACCGAGCAGGCGGTGTTGCGCAGGCTCGCGGTGCACACGGGCGGCTGCACCCTGGCGGCCGCGGAGGCGGTGTGCTCGGCGGGCGCCGAGCCCGCGGTGGACGCGTCGCTCGTCGCCGACGTGATCGGCAGGCTGGTCGACCGGTCGTTGGTGCACCCGGCGGGACAGCGCTACCGCTTGCTGGAATCGGTGGCCGCGTTCAGCCTCGACCGGCTGGCCGATGCGGGCGAGTTCGACGCGGTGCACCTCGCCCACCATCGGTACCACCTGGGTCTGGCCGAGCGCGCCGAGCCCGAGCTGTACGGCGCCGACCAGCGTCGCTGGTTGCGTCGGCTGGACGACGAATCGGCCGATCTACGCGCGGCGCTGGACGGTTTCGTGCGCGCGGGCGACGCGGATCAGGCCCTGCGGCTGGTGAACGCGCTCGCCTGGTACTGGCAGCTGCGTGGCAGGCCGACCGAGGCGCGGCGCTGGCTCGACGCCGCGCTGGCGCTCGGCGGCTCGCCACGGCACCGGGCGCGAGCGCTGGCGTGGAGCGTCGGATTCGCTTTCCAGCAAGGCGATTTCGAGGACGGTTCGGCCAAGCGCGCCGCCGTGTTCGATCTGTACGACATGGTCGACGATCCGGCCGGGCGGGCGCGCGCGGAACTCTTCCTCGGCTTCTCCGCACTGGACTCCGGTGACGTGCAGGAGTTGGAAGCGCTGCTGCGCAAAGCTCTTCCGGTCTGCACCGATCTCGGCGACCGCTGGGGTGTGGCCGCCGCGCACGTCGCGCTGGCCAAGGCAGCCCACAATCGGGTCGATCTCCCGGCGCTGGAGCGGCACGCCCGCACGGCCGCCCGGCTGTTCGCCGAACTCGACGACCGCTGGGGCAGGCTCCAGGCCGCCGAATGGCTCGGCGGCCTGGCCGAACTCACCGGCGATCTGACCTCCGCCGCCGATATCCACGCCGAAGCACTCGGCTTGGCGCAGGAGCTGGAGCTGTGGGGGCAGGCGTGCACCCATCTGTGCTGGCTGGGCTGGATCGCCATGCAGCACACCGATTTCGGCCGGGCGCGGGCGCTCGGCGAACAGGCACAGCGCATCGCGGCCGAACACGGGTACGAGCCGGGCCGGTTGTTCGCCGCGCTCGTGCTCGCTTTCACCGCGCGCCGCGACGGCCGAACCGCTGCCGCCGAGCGAATTCTGCGCGAACTACTCGCCCTCCCGCTGGCCGCGGGTGAGGAGACGCCGCTGTTCCTGCCGATGCTGCAAGTCGAGCTGGGCTACATCCTGGAACAGCGCGGCGAACCGAGCGCCGCGTTCGACCTCTATCTGACCGCGTTCGACGGCGCGCAACGCATCGGCGCACCACGCGACACCGCCTTCGCCCTGGCCGCGCTCGCCTCGGCGCTCACCGAGCTGGGCCTGCCGGAGATCGCGGCACAGCTGCTCGGCTCGGCGGCGGCGGTGCGCGAGGCCAACGGCATCGCGCTGCTTCCGGCCGAACGCCCCGACATCGACCGTCCGGCGAACCGCGCCACCGTGGCGCTCGGCGAGCACGCCTTCACCGAGCGCCACGCCGCGGGAACGCGGTCGACTCCACTCGAGGCGCGCGACCTCGCGGCCCGCGCGGTTGGGGTCAGCCGACGATCGAGTTCATGATCGTGCCCGCGCTCGTGGCCACCGCGCCACCGGCCATCGCGCTGGCGACCATCTTCGGCGACTGCAGGGTGCCGCCGTTCCATTTCTCCCACGCGAATCTGCCCCCGCCGTAAGTGATCGCCGTGATGCCGGACAGCTGCACCAACCAGGTGAAGTAGCGGCCCATCTGCATCAGTTTGTCCGCCAGCGGCGGCTCTTCGGCGGTCGGATTATCGAATTGCTGCGCGATCACTGTGTCGTGCAGCGCGGCGAGAATCATGCTCACGTTCGTGCTCCTTTTCGCATGCCGAGGTGATGCCGGAGACAATTCGAGAGAAAGAGCTGCGCTACCGAGATGTTCGGCGCGCCACGGGCACTGCGAGGCCCACGGCCGCCGTTCCGGCGGTTCCGCGTCGTGATCGTATCCCGTTTGCCGGATAATTGCCGGAAAACGCGTGACAAGATCGATTAGACCGCATTGCGAAGGGGTGTTCCGCGCGACACACCGTCGTGCGCATGATTCAACTCACAGCCCTTCCCCGTGCCGGACAAGGCTGCGACCTCTAGGATTTCATTAGGTGCAGGGGCTGATATGACATCGGTGCAGTGCGGCGCCGAACCTTCCGCTGAGATCACCGTGACCGCGGGGAGGGCACAATGCACACCGCTTTCTTGATTCCACTGCTCATCACACTATTGATCGTCACGGCGACGGCCGTTGTGGCCGGTTACGCCACCGTCGTCGCAGCCTATTGGTTCGAGCTGCGCTCCACCGAAAGGCACGGCGGCCGTCCGGATATCTCGCCGCGCTGACCTTCCCGGACAGCCGAATGGGCCGGGGATCGCTGCGACACCCCGGCCCGCCCGTTTCCTCCGATTTACGCCGTTACGCCGGATTCGGCGCGCACCGCGTCGCCGATCCACGGCACGACCGCGTCCCGGACCCGCACCGTCCGCGGTAGCAGGCCGTTGGCGGCCAGGAGATCGGCCGCGTGCTGCTGTTCGTCCAGGAAGTCCTCGGAAACGGGTTCGACACCGAAGGGCCTGCCACGCAGCGCGGCTTCCCACGCGTCCAGGCTCGCCGTCCCGCCGCGAGCCACCACGTCGTCCACGAAGTACTGGGCGGCCGCGCGCGGATTCGCCTTGATCCACGCGTCCGACTGTTGCAGAGCCGTGATGATCGCCGTCAGCGCCTCGCGGTTGCCTTCGGCGAAGTCCCGGCGGGTAAACCACAGCGAGGGGTGGCTGAACAGCGATTCGGTGCCCACGAGAGTGCGCAGGTCGGCGGCCGCCTCGACCGCGGCCAGACCCGGATACGCGCCGACCCACGCGTCGAGGTCGCCGCGCAGCAGAGCCGCGCCGCCGTCGTGCACGTCGACGTCCACCGGCTCGATGTCCTTCCAGGCCAGGCCCGCCTGGTCCAGCGCGAACAGCGCGAGCGTGGTCTGCCAGGAACCGTGGGCGATGCCGACCCGCTTGCCCTTCAGATCCAGCACCGTCTCGATGCCGGAATCGGCCTTGGCGACCAGGCGGCCGTTCTCCACCCGCGGCCCGGAGATACCGACGTAGACGATGTCGCGGCCGTTGGCGAGCGCGGTCACCGGCGGCGTGAAGCCGGTGCCGATGAAGTCGTAGCCGCCGTCGAACAGATGATCCGAATGCAGCGACGGCAGTCCGCGCTCGGGGTCGACCGGAGCCGGGCGCGGCAGCTCGCGCAGGTCGACCCATTCCACGTCGGGCAGCAGGTTTTCCAGGATGCCACGGTGGCGCAGGACGAACAGGGAGTTGTTGTGCGGGAAGTAGCCGACACGAATGGTCATGATCGCTCCTCGATCTCGATGTGCGGGGCCGGTCAGATCAGGCCGCGGCGGCGCGCCTCGTCGGCGAGACCGGTGCGGCCCCACTGCACCGCGAGATTGGACGGGTCGAATTCGACCGAGCCGCCGAGGGTTTCGGCGATCGCCTGATATTGCGCGCCCTCCTCCAGCAGCACCACGAACTTCGCCAGCTCCAGCAGTCCCGAGCGTCCGATGACGTTCGCGCCGCCGTTGGCCTCGAAGATCGCGACCAGATCCGGGTCGTCGACCAGCTTGGACAGGATGAAATCGCCTGCGCCGATGCTGCGATCGATGTGCGGCGGAACGGCCCGGGACAGGGTCAGCCGCTGCGCGGCCGCGTAGCGGATCGGCAGCGTGCGATGGGTCTGCGCCCATCCACCGAGCCACGGTGTGTGGATGTGCACGACGGAGGTGATTTCCGGATGCGCGCGGAACACCTTCGCGTACCCGGTGACGAATCCCGCGGAGCCGGTGCCGGACAGCACCTCGCCGTCGAAGGTGGCGACCACCGGCGCGACGGTGCGGTCATCGGCCCACGGGCCCGGTTCGTTCAGGGCGACGGCGATCTCCTCGCCGGGCACTCGCTCCACGAAATTGACGGTGCCGTTGCCCGCGACGGTGCCGGTCTCCCGGAACACCCGGAATGCCTTCTCGGCGTCGCGAACAGCGGCGGCGACGAAAGCGGTGACGGACTCCGGCAACCGGGTCTCGGTGGTGGTCATGGTCTCTCCTGAATCTATCGAGCGGGGGAAAGGGATGCCGCGGCGGCGGACGCGGTGAGCCGGGATCGGCCGAGCAGCGGGAGCACCTCTTCGCCGACGCGGTAGGCCTCCTCGAGATGCGGGTTGCCCGCGAGGATGAACGCGTCGACGCCGAGATCGATCAGCTCGTCGAGCCGCTGCGCCACCTGTTCGTAACTGCCGACCAGGCCGAACGCGGGACCGCCCCGGATCAGGCTGAATCCGCACCAGACGTTGGGTTCCACCTCGAGGTCCCGGTAGCCGGTGATGGTCTCGGGCACCCAGCCCTGGATGCGGGCGGCCCCGACCGAATCGCCCTTGGCGGCGCGCTCGGCCGCGCCACGGTCGACGAAAGCCCAGCCCTTCTCGATCTCCGCCCAGGCCGCTTCCTCGGTGTGCCGGGCCAGGACGTCGATGCGGACGGCGAATTTCGGTGTACGGCCGATGGTTTCGGCGTTCGCGCGCACGCCGTCGAACTTGGCGCGCAGATCGGCGAACGGCTCCAGCCAGGACAGGTAGTAGTCGGCGTGTCTGCCCGCGGCGTGTACCGCGGCGGCGGACGACCCCGAGAAGTACACCTCGGGGAAAGGCTGACCGGCGATGCCCGGCGCGAGCGCCGCACTCTCGGTGCGGAAGAACCGGCCGTCGTGGTCGTAGGGCTCGCCGTCCCAGACGCCGCGCAGCACGTCGAGGAATTCGCTGGTGCGGGCGTAGCGGTCGTCGTGGGCGACCTTGTCGCCCCACCACAGCTGGGCGGGACCACCGCCGCCGCTGATGATGTTGTAGACCAACCGGCCGCCGGTCGCGCGCTGCAGGCTCGCCGACATCCGCGCGGCCTGCACCGGATGCAGGAAGCCGGGCTGGAAGGCGACCATGAACCGGTAGGTGGTGGTCTCCCTGGCCAGGGCCGCCGCGACCGCCCACGGGTCGTCGGTCACGGGGAACGACGGCAGCAGGCCGCCGAGGAATCCGGCCGATTCGGAAGCCTTCGCGACCGCGGCCATGTGGTCGATGTAGCCGTAGCCGTCGAGCGCGCCGTCGCGGATGGCCGGTGCGATATTGCCCGGCCCGTAACCGTTGGCGTGGCCGCGGTTGTAGCGGCGCGGCGTGCGCAGCGACGCGTGGTCGCCTTCCATGCCGATGCGCCAGTAGATGTCGATGGTCATGCGGTTGCCTCCTGCGCGGTCAGCGTGCGGCCGGCCGGGTCGGCGAGGAACAACAGGTGTTCGCCCGCGCGGTGCAGTTCCTCGATGTGCGGGTGTCCCGAGAGCACCACGCTGTCGACGCCCGCCGTCACATAGGACGAAAGACGGTGCGCTACCTGCTCATAGCTGCCGACGAGGCCGATGTTCGCGGCGTATCCGAGTTCGGCGAACCCCGCCCAGCGGCCGTCGCCCAGATCGTGTTGCCGCGCGCCGGTGCCGTCCGGACGCACCTCGCGCCACTGACGTTCGACGCGGGCCCACGCCTCGTCCTCGGTTTCCCGCGCGACGACCGGCAGCTCCAGTCCGGCGCGCACCGCGCGTCCCGCCGCCGTCGCGCGTTCGCGCAGGGCGGCGATCGCGGTATCCACGCCCGCCGCGGTCTCGGTGAAGACGTGCACGTCCCCGTGCTGGGCCGACAGCTCGAGCGCCGCCGCGGAATCGCCGGACAAGTAGACCGCCGGAAACGGCAGCCCGGAGAGGATGCCGCGGAAACCGCCGTCGATCACGTCGTAGTACGTGCCCTCGTAGTGGAATCCGGTACCGGCGAATCCCGCCGACGGCACCGGAGCGTCGTTCCATACGCCACGGGCGACGGTCAGGAACTCCGCGGCCCTGGCGTAGCGGTCGTCACCGGTGACGCGATCACCGCGTGCTCGCGCGTCCTCGGGATCGGTGTCCATGGCCAGCTGCCAAGCCAGGCGACCACCCGAAATGCGTTGCAGGGTAGCCGACATCTTCGCGGCATAGACCGGAGTGCCGAAAGCGGGCTGGAATTCGACGACGACGCGCGAGTACCGCGTGCCGCGCAGGGCGCCGCCCGCCACGATCCACGATTCCTCGCCGTGCGGATCGTAGGGCGCGAGCACGCCGTCCAGCCCGGCCAATTCGGCGGCATCGACGATCTGGGCGAGGTCGTCGAACGGACCGAACCGCCCCGGCCGCAGGTCGGTCACCGACGTCACCGGCGCGGGCCCGCCGAATCCGCCGCGGTTGCGTCGATCTGGGCGGGCGTGGCGGCCGTCTCCACGGGAAGGCAAGCGCCACAAGAACTCCGTCATGCGCGGACCTTCCCGGACTCGACGATCTCCCTGGCCCGGGCCAGCGGCTCGGGCGCGACCCAGGAATCCAGGTCGAAGTCGGCGGCGAGGAATCCATACGTGTAGAGGAATTGCTTCTGCACGCCGATCAGCTCGATCCGCTCGTCCGACAACGAGGGGTGCAGATCCCGGTGGAAGTTCTCGCCGTACGCCGCGACGACCCCCTCCGGACCGGACAGGGTTTCCCGCTGGAGCACGTCCCGCACTCCGCTCAGATCGCCCGCGGCCCAGTCCGCCGCGCGCAGGCTCTGCGCGAGGAACTCGACGACCACCTCCGGACGCGCCTGGAGTAGCTCCTCGTGCACGGTGATGGGGCGTGGCGTGCCGTTGTTGACCCGGAAGCGTTTGGCCTCGGTGGCGTCCAGGTCCACCGCGACGCGCAGGCCGTGCTCCCTGGCGACCTCTTGCGCCCGGGCCCCCTTGACATAGATGGCGTCCACCTCGCCGCGCAGCAACTCCTCGACGCCCCAGGTGACCACGCGGCGATTCGCCTGGACCTCCGTGCGCACCTGCGGGTTCCGCTCGACGCCGATCTCGGTCACGCGGACGTCGGCGAGGGTATGTCCACCGAGACGCAGCGCGTTCGCGAAACCGTGCAAGGCCATCGCGCGGGGGAAGCTGCGCGGCTGGTCCCGCGCCCACGCCGGGACGCCGATGCGCAGACCGGCCAGCTCGGCGGGGCCCCCGACGGTGGATTCCGGACCGACCAGAATGGCTTGCGCCTCATCGATCCAGGTCAGTCCGATCAACCGGGTCGGCGAGCCCTGGGCGCGCGCCGCCAGGGCCGGAACGTTGCCGCCCTCGCGGATCAGCCCGGACAGGTCGTGCAGGAAATGGTGGCCGGCCAATTCCGGCCCGGCGTCCTGCAGGACGCCGAACTCGAGCCCGGCCCGGGTGGCGGCGTCGCCGAGCCAGCCGAGGCTGTGCGCGAGCCCGCTCGCGGTGGGCACCGGGCAGCGGGTGTACCAGAGGGTGTCGGTCATGAGGCACTCCTTGGAGCGGACGTGGTGCTACCCACGCCGAGCCGGCTGAGGAAAAGTGATCGGAAATGCAGGGTTTCGGGGTCGGCGCGGTCGCGCGGACGGGCCACGTCGATGTCGACGTCCACGGCGAAGCGCCCTTTGTCCAGGATCAGTACCCGGTCGGCCAGACGGATCGCCTCGTCGACGTCGTGGGTCACCATGAGCACCGCGGGACGGTGCCGGGCCACCAGATCGCCCACCAGATCCTGCATCTGCAGGCGGGTCAGCGCGTCCAGCGCCGCGAACGGCTCGTCGAGCAGCAGCAGTTCCGGTTCGCGAACCAGGGCGCGGGCCAGCGCCGCGCGCTGCGCCTCGCCGCCGGAGAGCGTGGCGGGCCATTGCCTGGCTTTGCCGTCGAGGTTGACCTCGGCCAGTGCGCGTAACCCGGCTTCGCGGTTGTGCCGGGAACGCCGCTGTCCGACGATCACGTTCGCCAGCACCCGTTTCGAGGGGATCAGCCGCGGCTCCTGGTAGACGGTGGTGCGCCGCGCCGGGACGAGCACCTGTCCCGCGTCCGGCGCCTCCAGTCCGGTGAGCAGGCGCAGCAGTGTGGTCTTGCCGGTGCCGCTGGGCCCGAGCAGGACGACGAACTCGCCGCGCCGGATGGTGAGGTCGACGCCGTCGAGCACGGTCTTGGCGCCGAACGACTTGCGCAGGCCGGTGATCGAGACGGCGACCGGCTCCTCCCCAGCGGGTGCGGTGACCACCTCGGCTCCAGGTTCGGTAATGGTGGTCATCGGATCGCCACCTGTCCGCGCCATGGCATAGCGAAGCGCTCCGCCAGCCGCACCAACCCGTCGAAGACCAGGCCGAGCAGTGCGTACAACACCACGCACAGCACCATGTAGTCGGTGCGGTTGTACTCCTGGGCCAAGGTGACCAGGTAGCCGACGCCCTCCTTGGTGCCGACCTGCTCGGCCGCGATGAGACCGGTGATGCTGATCGACAGGCACACGCGCAGCGCCATCAGCACGCCGGGCAGCGCTGAGGGGAGGATGACCTCCAGCACCAGCCGCGGCCCGATCAGCCCGAAACTGCGAGCGGCCTCGACCATCTTGCGATCGACGTTGCGCACGCCGAGATAGGTGTAGGCGTACATCGGCGCGACCGTCGCGACGGCGATGAGCAGCACCTTGTACAGCTCATCGATGCCGAACCAGGCGATGAACAGCGGCACCAGCGCAAGGAACGGCACCGCGCGCAGGATCTGCATGGTCGAATCGACCAGTTCCTCACCGAGACCGGACAACCCGGAGACCAACCCCAGCGCCAGCCCGATGGCCACGCCGATCCCGACGCCGAACGCGGCGCGGGTGAACGACGCCACCGCGAAGTCGAACAACTGGCCGGTGCCGAGCAATTCGGTGAACGCCGTCCACACCGCGGGCGGTCCCGCCAGCACGCGCTCGGAGATCGCTCCGCTCGCGGAACCCGCCCACCAACCTGCCACGATCACTGCCGGCAGCAGGAACCGCAGCGGCACGGAAAACCATGCGGGCCTGCGCTTGCCGACGCGCGTGCGGGGCGGGGCGAGCTCGGTGGGCCCCAGCCCGGCCGCCACGACGACCGCCATCTCAGCTGCCCGCCTTCAACGATGCCAGCTGCTCGGGCGTCAGCTTCGACTTCAGGTCGTAGAAGATGTCGGCGGCGGTGACCTTGCGGGTGACGACGCCGTTGTCGAAGAAGGTGTTCACCACGTCGGCCAGCGCGGTGGCGTCGGTCTCGTTCGGCAGGTGCGGCACGGTGGCCTCCGCCCCCACCCGGTAGGCGTCCGACAGCCGCTGGCCCGACAGGGCGCGCGGGCCGGTCTTCTCGAAGACGTTCTCGAACTCGGCGGGGTTGGCGCGCTGCTTCGCCGTGAGGTCCTGCAGCACTTCGAGGTATTTCGCCGCGATGTCCGGACGCTGATCGAGCACCTCGGTGCGGAACACCACCACCGAGTTGTCGTTGGAGCCGATGCTCTTCTCCGTGGCGATCTCGACGCCGCCGTTGGCCTTGGCCTCCTGGTAGGGCACCAGGAACGACGACCAGCCGTCCACCTTGCCGGTCGCGAACGCCGAGGCGGCGTCCTTCTGCTGCAACGGAACCCTGGTCACCTTGTCGGCCGGGACGCCTGCCTGCGCGAGCGCCTTGAGCAGGATGTATTCGCCCTTGGCCGCCGGGTTCACCGCCACGCGTCTGCCGACCAACTCGGCGACCGAGTGCACGCCCGATTCCGGAGTGACGATGATGCCGCTCTGATCCTTGCCCGCTGGATCCTGTACCGCGACGATCCGCACACCGACGTCCTTGGACAGCGCGCCGACGACGGGGCTGAACGCCGCGCCGGAGACGTCGAGTTCTTTGGTGTTGAACAACTTCAGGTTGGAGCTGAAGCCGGGGGTGATGCTGACCCACTCGATCTTCGCGCCGAGTGGTGCCAGCGCGGCATCGAAGGTGCCGTCGCGCTTGCCGACCGCCAGCGGCCCGGAGTTCCCCGGGTCGGCGACCTTGAGCACGAAGGAAGCGCCTGCGCCGGTGTCGCGGTCGGTGTCCGAACCACACGCGGCGACGAGTGCGACTAGGGGAACGATCGCCAGCGCGATGCGCATGAGGGCTTGCCGCCACATCGTGAGGACTCCTTGTCCGAATCGTCGATCAATGCTCTCGGAGAGTAGGGACGGCAGCGCGGGGTCACGAGGTAATGCTTTCCGTAGATCGGAAAGCTTGACATATCGAGCTCTCTGTACTGCCCGGACTTAATGCGACTGTGAACGTGGATCGAACCCCGCCATCGCCGATCGGTCCACGCTGCTCACACGAGAGTTTTCCAAATAACGGAAATAGCAAACTCTCTGGTCCGCATGCTTGTGTTACCGTCACAGTCGTGGAACCCTCCGGCGTGCAGACCGTCACCCGCGCCCTCTCCGTGCTGGACTGCTTCCGTGACGGCCGGGAGCGCGGCGTCTCGGAGGTCGCGCGGCAACAGGGTCTGGCGGTCAGCACCACGCACCGGCTGCTGACCACGCTGGTGCAGGCGGGTTTTCTGGAGAAGAACGCCGAATCCAGTCGATACCGCATGGGCGGCGCGCTGGCCGAGTGGGGGCAGATCGCCTACCGCCAGCACCGGATCTACCTCGCCGAACCGTATCTGGAGCAGCTCGCGGGCACCACCGGGGCAAGCTGCTCGGTCGCCACCCGCCACGGCATCCACGCCGTGCTGCTCGGCACCAGCCGGTGGCGGGAGACCGACGGGCACAAACTGCAGGGCGTGCGGCTGCCCCTGCACGCCAGCGCGCTCGGCAAGGCCCTGCTCGCCTGGTCCGAGGCCACCGACGAGCAGTTACGCGAACTCCCCTACGACGAGGGCACCGAGCGCTCGGTATCCGGCCCCGGTGAACTGCGCGCCGAGCTGGTCACCACGCGGGAACGCGGATACGCCTACAACGACGAGGAACTCGATCCGGGCTTCCGCACCATCGGCCTGCCCATCCTCGATCCGGCGGGCCACTGCCGGTTCGCACTCGGTCTGCGCGGCCCCACGACACTGATGATTCCCGAACGGGTGCCGTTCTTCGTCGAACTCGCGAAGGTCACCGCCCAGGAGATCGCGGCCAGATTCGCCGCCGCCGACTGACTCTCCGGAAACGGACCAATCGGCCGAATTACCGCGCATTGTGGACGCGTCACCCTATTCTTGACGCGTAATTCGTAGCGCGAGGTCGCCTTTGGAGGCGACAGGGGTGCGGCGCCGGTCCTGCGTCGCCGGGAAGGGAGTCGCCATGCCGGACGGTCACGCGCAAGTGCGCGCCGGATCGTCGACCAAGCTCGACACGAGCCTCCCCCATGAGGCACGGGTGTACGACTACTGGCTCGGGGGCAAGGACAACTACCCCGCCGACCGCGCCCTCGGCGACACGGTCGCCATGCACATCCCCGGTATCCGCGACATGGCCCGCGCCAACCGCGCGTTCCTCGGCCGGGCGGTGCGCCATCTGGCCTGCGAGGCGGGCATCGATCAGTTCCTCGACATCGGCCCCGGTCTCCCCACCGCGGGCAACACGCACGAGGTGGCCCAACACACCGATCCGGCCGCGCGGGTGGTCTATGTCGACAACGATCCGCTCGTGCTCGCTCACGCCAGAGCACTGATGGCGAGCACGCCGCAGGGCAGGATCGCCTTCCTGGACGCGGATCTGCGCGATCCGAGCGCCATCCTGGACGCACCCGCCTTGGCCGATACCTTCGACCAGGACCGGCCCATCGCGATCCTGCTGGTCGCGGTCATGATGTTCTTCCGCGACAGCGACGACCCGTACGGTGTCGTCGGCCGACTGCTGGACGCCGCCCCGTCCGGCAGCTATCTGGTGCTCACCCACTTCACCGGCGATTTCGACCCGCGCCCGATGGCGCGCGCGGCGGCAGCCGCTCAGCAGGCCGGCATCGCGTTCCAGCCGCGCAGCCAGGCGGAGACCGAATCCTTCTTCGCCGGAACGGAACTCGTCGAGCCGGGAATCGTTCCGGTGGACGCGTGGCGCCCGGACACGGATGCCGCCCCGGCCGCGACGCGGTCCGCCTGGTACCTGGCCGGCGTCGGACGCAAACCCTGAGCGGCGTTTGAGCCGCCGCCGTTCGGCAATCACGTCGGAGGAACCGGCGGCCAGGGACGGCGAGGTGGTGAACATGGTCGAAGACGTCGAGAAACGCTGGCGCGATCCGCGCGGGTTCCGGCGCGCCGCGACCTACGTCGCTTCGGTGCTCGCCACCGCCGCGCTGGTCTTCCTGCTGGCCGTGCTGTGGGCCGCGCAGCGCGAGTGCGCGGACGCGGACAACCTGCTGTGCGATACCGCCGCGCAGGTCGCCGTGGTGCTCGGGCCGTCGGTGGTGCTGCTGATCGGCGGCATCGGCGCCTTCGTCGAAACCTACGTGCAGTGGCGCCGCGGCCGGACCTGGCCCATCTGGCAGGGCGCGGGCTGGTTCCTGTTCGTGCTGATGGTGGTCTACCTCGGGATCGGCGGCGGCGCGGTGGCGAGCTGATCAGTCGGCGACCCGCACCACCAGCTTGCCGAAGTTGCGGCCCTCGAGCATGCCGATGAACGCCTCGGGTGCGGCGGCCAAGCCGGACACGACGTCCTCGCGGTACCGCACGCGTCCGTCGGCGACCCACTCGCCCATCTCGCGCAAGAATTCCGGATACAGCTCACGGACGAATTCACTCTGGATGAACCCGCGCACCGTGAGGCTCTTGGTCAGGATCCGGCTGTAGTAGGCGGGCAGCCGGTCCGGGCCCTCCGGGGCGCCGGTGGCGTTGTAGTTTGCGATCAGCCCGCAGACGGGCACACGCGCGTAGGTGTTCAGCAGCGGGTACACCGCGTCCGCCACCGCGCCGCCGACGTTCTCGAAATAGACATCGATGCCGTCGGGGACCGCCGCCGCGAGCTGCTCGGCGAAATCGGGAGCGCGGTGGTCGAGTGCGACATCGAATCCGAGTTCGTTCAGATATTCGACCTTGCGCGGGCCGCCCGCGATCCCCACCGTGCGGGCGCCGTCGATCTTGGCGATCTGGCCGACGGCCGAGCCCACCGGTCCGGTGGCCGCGGCGACCACGAGCGTCTCGCCCGGCTGGGGTCTGCCGATCTTGCGCAGTCCGGCGTAGGCGGTGAAGCCGGGCATGCCGAGCACGCCGAGGGCGGTCGAGACCGGAACCTTGCCGGGGTCGAGCTTGCGCAGTCCGCGCGCCGGGACGACGTCATGGGACTGCCACCCCGAATAGGCCAAGACCACATCGCCTTTCGTCAGCGACGGGTCGCGGGATTCGACCACTTCGGCCACGGTCGCGCCGACCATCACCGCGCCGATCTCGACCGGATCGGCGTAGGACTTCGCCGAACTCATCCGGCCCCGCATGTACGGATCGAGCGACAGGTACAGGGTGCGCAGCAGAACTTCGCCTTCGCCCGGATCGGGGAGTTCCGCGGTCTCGGTCCGGAAATTCTGCGCGGTGGGCGCACCCACCGGCCGGGAAGCAAGCACGATTCGCGTCGACTCGACCATGCGCCCACCCTAGCCTCGAGCGCGGGCGCCACCCGCCCATGTCCGTTCGTGTCCGACGACCACCGCCGCACCGATTCCGACCGGAGGAAGAAGCCGCCGTTCGACTCCAGCGTCCGGCTCCAGATCCAGCGCCGGTCGCCGGAGGAAGAAGGCAACCGCGTCGGCGAGGTCCGCGCCGCGCTCGAGTGCGGTCATGCCCGCTACGCCCGCGACCACGCCGATGTCGGCCACGACACCGCGTTCGGCCGGGCTACGGTCCCGACCGCTGGTCGATGCGCTGCCCTCCCGCGAGTCCGACCGATCCGGAATGTCGCGCGGACCACGCTGCTCGCCGACTAGCATCAGCCGGTCCGCGACATACGGTCGGCCCACGTCATCCGTGCCCGCCTGCGGCCCGCACCGGAGGCGGTCGCCGAAACTCGCTACGCGGCAGCCGAATCGATGTGAGCGTCCGGGATATCGACTCGAGCGAGCGGAACATTGGCTCGGACGCGAGGTGTTCGTAGCGTCGGAAGCATGACCTTGGAAATCGGCATCATCCTGCCCACCTCGACGCCGGACCCCGCGAAACCCATCCTCGGCGACGTGCGAGCCGCCGCTCGCCTGGCCGAAGCGAGTGGCCTCGACTCGGTATGGTCCACCGATCATCTCGTGGCCAGCGCGCCGATCCTGGACAGCACCGTGGTGCTGGCCACCGCCGCCGCCGCGACCGATCGCATCCGCATCGGGTACGGCGTGATGCTGCTGGCCTTGCGGCCGGTCGCCTGGGCCGCGAAGCAGATCGCCACGCTGCAGTACGTCTCCGGTGACCGGCTGATCCTCGGTGTCGGCACCGGCAACCCGGCGCACGGGGATGTCGGGTGGCGTGCCGCGGGCGCGTCCTTCGCCGAGCGCGGCCGCCGCACGGACGAGGCGTTGAGTCTGCTGCCCGATCTGGTCGCCGGGCGGCCGGTCGTCCTTCCGGACGGCACCGAGGTCGCCTTGGCGCCAGGTGCGACCATGCCGCCGGTGCTCGTCGCGGGCGACGCCGAACGGGCGCGGCGGCGCGCCGCCGCCTATGCCGAAGGCTGGGTCGCCATCGGACTCGAGCCGAGCGAGATCGGCGCGCACGTAGCCGAATTGTCCGCACTCGCTGCGGAATACGGCCGTCCGCCGCTCACTGTGACGGTCGTCGCGCCCCCGCTGGCCACCGATCCCGGTCAGGCCGCCGAGCAACTGTCCGCCTACGCGGAGGCGGGCGCGGCGCGCGTCGTCCTCGCCCTTCCCGGCCCGGAGTGGCAGGCCGGCTACGAGTTCGCCGCAAAGATCAAGGAGCAGTTGTGAGCGCGGCCTTCACCCGATGCACAACAGTCCCAGCCCGAGGACGAGCAGCACCGCCGCGATCACCGAATCCAGCACGCGCCACGCGCGCGGACGGGCGAACAGCGGGCCGAGCAGGCGCGCGCCGAAGCCCAGTGCGGTGAACCACAGCACGCTGGCCAGCATCGCCCCCGCGCCGAGGAACCAGCGATCCGGGCTCGCGTACGTGCTGGCGAGGGAGCCGAGCAGCACCACGGTGTCCAGGTAGACGTGCGGGTTGAGCCAGGTCAGCGCGAGGGAGGTGACCACCGTCGCGCCGAGCGCCGCGGTGGTCCGCCCGGATTCGGCGCTCAGCGCGGCGGAGCAGAACGCCCGCCGTGCCGCCAGCACCGCATAGCCGATCAGGAACGCCGCCCCGGCGTAACGCGCCACCACGAGCACCCCCGGGGCCGACTGCACGACCACGCCGAACCCGCCGACCCCGGCCGCGATCAGCACGATGTCGGACACCGCGCACACCGTCACCACCGCGAGTACGTGCCTGCCACTGATCCCTTGCCGCAGCACGAACGCATTCTGCGCACCGATCGCCACGATCAACGACAGGCCGAAGCCCAAACCGGACACGGCCGCCACCACCGCCGAGGAAACGCTCACGTCCAGCGACGCTAAGGCCGCGGATCATACCCAGACAAGCTAAAGATTCTTATCTATCATTACGCTTCCTTAATATGGATCTCCAGCTCGACCAGCTCCGCGCACTCGACGCCGTGATCACCGAGGGGACCTTCGACGCCGCGGCCCGACGGCTGAGTGTCACGCCGTCGGCGATCAGTCAGCGGATCAAGGCGCTGGAGGACGCCGCGGGCCGGATTCTCGTGCAGCGCACGAAACCGGTGCGCGCCACCGAATCGGGGCTGGCCGTCCTGCGCTTGGCCAGGCAGATCCAGTTGTTGACGGGCGATACCGCACGCGAACTCGGCGGCGAACCCTCCGACGGCCCGATCCGGGTGCCCATCGCGGTCAACGCCGATTCCCTGGAGACCTGGGTGCTGCCCGCGCTGGCCCGCGCACCGCGCGGCGTGTGCTTCGAGATCCATCGCGAGGACGAGGAACACACCACGCGTCTGCTGCGCGACGGCACCGTGATGGCGGCGATCACCTCGACCGCCCAGCCGGTGCAGGGCTGCAAGGTCGATCGACTCGGAGCGATTCGCTACCGGCCGATGGCGAGTCCGGAATTCGCCGCCAGCTGGTTCGCCGACGGGGCGACGGCGAAGTCCTACGCCGCGGCTCCGGTCGTGCTGTTCGACCGCAAAGACGACCTGCAGGATCGCCTGCTGCGCAGGCGCGGTCGCAAACCGCTGAATCCGCCACGCCACTATGTGCCGTCCTCCACCGGATTCGCCGAGGCGGTCCGGCTCGGGCTCGGCTGGGGGATGCTCCCCGATCTGCAGACCCGCGACGGCCGAGCCGACGGCCGCTTGGTCTCGATCGATCCCGGCGTCGTCATCGATGTCCCGCTGTACTGGCAGCAGTGGCGTCTGGACTCCCCCGCCCTCGGTGCGGTCGCCGCGACCATCGCCGCCGAGGCGGCGAACGTCCTCCGCTGAAATCGGACTTACCCCTTGCCCGGCAACATGTTCCGTTCATGACACCGCCGAGGCAGGGTGCGAGCACCCTGCCCCGGCGGCACCGTATCCGAGAAGGCGCGACCGTGGGCACGGTAGCACCGCCAGTTTGTTCGGAGCCCAGGACGAGTTGGATGGCCGCCGTCCACCGCACCGCACGACACCAGGGCATTCGAGTACCTCGTATCGCTCCGCATCGCGACCCGGCGAGGTAACTTGATCTCCGCACGCCGACCGAAAGCTTCAGCTCCATCCCGCACCCACCCGAGATGCACAGGAGTTCACTTTGGCACGGCACCGTCGCCCGAACCACTCGCGCACCCGCGGCGCGCTCGCCATCGTCGCCGCGCTCGGCATTCTGCTCGCAGGCATCCTCCCCGATGCGGCGGCGCGCCCGATCGGCCCCTACGACGTGGGCGGGGCAATCGAAGCGGAGTACGACGAGGCCGGTGGGCCCGCGTTTTTCGGCGACCCCGTCACACCCGAGGACTCCGCCGCGCGCGGCGGCCGCTACCAAGCGTTCGAGCGCGACTCGTCCATCTACTGGCACCCCGACACCGGCGCCCGTCAGGTCGGTGGCGCCATCCGCGACAAATGGGGCAATCTCGGTTACGAGGGCGGAGCGCTCGGCTACCCCGTGGCGCGGGAGGTGGCGACACCATCGAAGCCGGGAAGCTACAGCGTCTTTCAGAACGGGTCGATCTATTGGTCGCTCGGCACCGCCGCGCATCAGATCGGCGGCGTGATCCGCGACAAGTGGGGTTCCTTCGGCTGGGAGAGCAGCCCGCTCGGGTTCCCCATCACCGACGAATCCCCCGCCCGCGCGGGCAACGGCCGCTACAACCTGTTCGGCGGCGGCGCCATCTATTACGCCCCGCGCACCGGCGCCCATGTCGTCTGGGGATCCATCCGCGAGAACTGGGAGGCCGCGGGGGGCGAAGCCGGGCGTTACGGCTACCCCACCAGCGACGAGTACGACTTCGAGAACGGGAAAGCCCAGGACTTCGAGGGCGGCCGCCTCACATGGACGCCCTGATCGATCGCCCCGGAACGCACGGCGCACATCAACCGATCGGCCTGCTGAGGAGTTGAACATGCTTGCTGGACGACTGTTCCCGCGTGCCGCCGACGGGCATCGGTTCCGCCTGGAGGACGTCCCGGTGCCGACCCCGGGCCGGGGTCAGGTACTGATCGAGGTGGCGGCCGCCGGTGTCTGCCTGTCGGATGTCCACCTCATCGAGGGCGTGCTGTCGCCGATGTACCTGGCCGGCGACGCGGTCACCCTCGGGCACGAGGTCGCGGGTACGGTGCACACCCTCGGGCCCGAGGTGCAGGGCCCCCAGCCGGGCGACCGGGTGTTGTTGCAGGCGGGCGAGATCCGGGACGGCAAAACCTACACCCGCGGCGTGGACTACGACGGCGGCTGGGCGGAATACGCGCTGGCCACCGCGGACACCCTGGTGCCGATTCCCGACGACCTACCGTTCGAGCAGGCCTGTTTCATCCCCGACGCGGTATCGACGCCGTGGGCCGCCATCACCCGTACCGGTCAGGTGCGGGCCGCGGAGTCGGCCGGCGTGTGGGGCGTGGGCGGGCTCGGCGCGCACGGGGTGCAGTTGCTCCGGCTGATCGGCGCCGCGCCGATCATCGCGGTCGATCCCTTGCCCGCCGCCCGGCAGCGCGCGCTCGAATTCGGGGCGGACCTCGCATTCGATCCGTCCGACCCGGAACTGGCGAAAAAGGTATACGCCGCCACCGCGGGAGCGGGACTCGATGCCGCGTTCGACTTCGCCGGCTTCGCGCCCGTGCGCGAACAAGCCGTCGGATGTCTCGCCGACGAGGGACGCTTGGTGCTGGTCGGGCTCACCGACAAGCCGATCACGATCACCAACGGCACCATCTTCAGTTTTCGGCAGCAACAGCTGCGCGGGCATTACGGCTCCGAGCCCGACCATGTGCTCGAACTCGTGCGCCTGCGCCGCGCGCATCGGCTCGATTTCGCCAAGTCGGTGAGTGCCGTGCTCCCCCTGTCCGAAGCGGACAAAGCGGTACACGCGTTGGAAAGCAAGGAGGGCAATCCGATCCGGATCGTGCTGACGCCGTGAACTATCGGCAATCCGGACATCGGAGCGGTTCGCGACGGCTCCGCCGGCGACCCCAACTCGCGTTGGGGTCGCCGTGGCCGAACCAGCCAGTGCCCGAGCCGATCCTCAGACCCCGACCTCGACAGGGATACTGCCACACCACGGCGGCCGCGTCGCATCGGTGATCGTCCATCGGTACGTACATGCGCGCGTGCATGTGCATTGGCGCCACCGGTCTCGAAAACCTCGAAAATCGAGGTGAACGCAGGCTGATCGATAACAAATCAGTATCGGATGCAATGCGCCGATATCGAACTGTTACCTTCCGTCGATCGCATTTCATCGAGTTCTCGCCGACGACAACGGATTTCACGTCACGCAGCGAGGATTCGATTCGGAGCCTTCGCTCTCCGCCGCTCCGCGCCGACCGACCGGTTTCCGAACGCACGACGCCGCCCCGCCATCGACAGCACGCCGCGGCGACTCCTCGGTCGCCCGCGACCCTTTTGGCAAACTTCCCGCGCCGAGCCGGCGCACACACGTGGAGCACGGATACCGCACTCGGAAACAACGATCGAGTCAGTCCTATTCGCCGGATTGCGACTCGGTGAGCAGCTCGCGCAGGAAGCGCACGCTCTCGGCCGGGGAAAGCGCCTCCACGCTGATCCGGTTCATGACCGACATGTACAGCTCGACATCGCGCTGTTTGTCGAAATACAGGGAACTGGTGAGCTGCTCGGTGTAGACGATGTCGGGCAGCTCGGGCTCGGGAAACCGGAGGATGCTGAACGGGCCGCCCGCGGCGGAGTGCCCGCCCGCCGCATACGGCAGCACCTGGATCCGGATGCTGGGACGGTCGGCCATCGCGACCAGATGCTCGATCTGCTCGCGCAGCACCTCCACTCCGCCGACCGGCCTGCGCAGCGCGTTCTCATCGATGACAGCCCATAGCGTGGGAGCGGCGGCACGGTAGAGGATCTGCTGGCGGCGCATGCGGATGGCGACGCGGCGTTCGGTCTCGTCGGTATTGCCCAGCTGGATCACCGCCCGTGCGTAATCGGCGGTCTGCAGCAGCCCGGGGACGAACTGCGCCTCGTAGGTGCGGATCGTGGTGGCGGCCTGTTCGAGGCCGATGTAGGTCTCGAACCACGCCGGGAGCAGATCGCTGTAGTGCTGCCACCACCCCGGGTCGTTGGCCCGCCGAGCCAGTTCGAAGTACGTTTCGCGTTCAGCGGGCTCGACAACTCCGTAGAGGTTCAGCAGGTCGTGCAGATCGCGTTCCTTGAACCCGGTCCGGCCCAGCTCCAGCCTGCTGATCTTGGCATGCGATCCACGGATCGCGTCGCCCGCCGCCTCCCTGCTGATTCCGCAGCCCTCGCGCAGCTGACGCAACCGGCTGCCGAGCGCGATCCGCAGTACCGTCGGACCACGTTCTGCCGCAGGGAATTCGGCGTTGTCACCACTGTCCTCGTCGTTGGTCATGCATGCCTCCGGCCGATCGGGGGTTAGACCGCGCGGCGTAGTGCCTCCACCATCACAGCTGTCGGAACGTCGGCTGACGATCCTACTCGGCCGCACGCAAACGCCGGCCCGGACGCGAGCGCGCGCCGCGAATCGGATACGCACGAATGGATTCGCAAGAGCGCCAACGCAATATCCGGGCCGGATTCCCCGGCGCGCCGAGACGGCTGTGCGTAGAGTCGCCCCCGACGGTGGCCACGCGGAGGAGGAGCGCCATGACGTCGGCAGAGGGATCGACCCGACTAGCGGGTGTGGACCCGGAGATACCCAGTATCGCGCGGGTGTACGACTATGCCCTCGGCGGGACGGACTGGTTCGAGTCCGACCGGCAGGTATACCAGCGCTTGAAGAAGGCGGTGCCGCACCAGGACGATGTCGGCGCCGCGAATCGGCGCTGGCTCGAGCGGGTGGTCCGGTACGTCACGCGGTCGGCGGGCGTCGACCAGGTTCTCGATCTGGGCAGCGGACTGCCCACGCAGAAGAACACCCACGAGGTCGCCCAGGAACTCGGCGCCGAGGTCGCGGTGGTCTACGTGGACAACGACCCGATCTGCGCCGCGCGCGGGCGCAAGCTGCTGGAAGCCAACGAACGCACGCACTTTCTCGACCTGGACCTGACCCGGCCGGACGACGTGCTCGACGACCCCGCGGTCAACGGCTACCTCGATCTGACCCGACCGGTGCTGCTGATGCAGTGCGGCACCTTGCACCACGTCGACGACGATCGGGACCCCGCGGGCATCATGCGGCGGTATATCGATCGCCTCGCCCCGGGGTCGTATGTGATGATCAGCCACTTCTTCGATCCGGCCGCCGAGAGCGAACAACTGCACGCGCTGGCCAGACTGGCCGAACGAGCACTGCACGACGGGGGCCTCGGCACCGGACGCTGGCGCACCCGCGCGGAGATCCAGGCTTTCTTCGACGGATTGGAGATGGTTCCACCGGGATTGGTGGAGCTGCACGAATGGTGGCCCGGCGGCCCAGCGCTGCGCACGCCGTGGCCGGATGAACGTCTCATGCTCGGCGGCGTCGGCCGCAAAACCTGAACCCGTCCCCCACCACGGAGCCCGACATGACATCGAACGACGTGCGGATCACCGATCAGGACATCCAGGACAAGCTGACCGGTGTCCTCGGTTTCACCAGCATCGACCTCGCCACGTCGAAAGCGGGCGTGAACTGGTGCTCGAACGCGTTCTTCGCCGAGCTGAACGGCGATCCGTTCCGCTTGACGCTCGTGCTCGAGTCGGGCGGACGGACGTTGGACTGCTTGCGCGCCAATCCCAGCATCGGAGTCAAGGTCGTCCCCGACGGATTCCTCAACCCGTTCGCACAAGGCCTCGGCACGGCCGTGGTCCGCACCGGCGCGAGCGAACGGGAGGAGACGTTCCGGACGCTGTTACGGAAGGAGCCACAGATCGAACCGTTCTTGTCCACGCCCATCGAGGCGGTGGAGGTGCACATCGACTGGTGGCGCGTGACGCATGTCCAGGGCGGGTGGCTGCCCGGACGGGTGCTGTACCGGCCCGGCGCGTCCTGAGTCATCGCCCGCAACCGATGAATACCGACCGGTTCCCATTCTCGGTCGCGCTCGGCAAGACCACCATCGGTTCACGAAAGCAGCACTGGCCGAATGCATCCGCACGGATTGCTCCCCGATTCGGCGGTCCCTAGGCTGGTGAGCCAGGCGACGGAAACTAGAGAGAGGTCTCCATGTCCGATCCCGCTCCCCAGACCGGTGTCCGCGCGCCGGTAGGCGTGGACACGACTCGCGCGAGCATCGCCCGCGTCTACGACGCTACCCTCGGTGGCAAGGACAACTACGAAGTAGACCGCTACGTACGCGACCGAGTCGCCGAAGTCGCACCGCGGCAGAGCGACGTGGCCCGCATGAATCGCCGCTGGCTGCACCGCGTCGTGCGCTATCTGGCCGGGACCGTCGGCATCGGCCAATTCCTCGACATCGGCGCCGGTCTGCCCACCGTCGGCAACACACACGAGATCGCGCAACAGCAGAACCCCGCGGCGCGCGTGGTGTACGTCGACAACGATCCGGTGTGCAACATCCACGGCCGCGTACTGCTCGAGCGCAACGAGTTCACCCATTTCGTACCCGCGGATCTGACCGCCCCGCAAACCCTGCTGGCGAACTCCGAGGTGACCCAGCACCTCGACCTCACCCGACCGCTGGCGCTGATCCTGTGCGGCATCCTGCACCACGTCGACGACGATCTCGATCCGGCGGGGATCATGCGTCAGTACATCGATGCGCTGCCCGCCGGCTCCTACGTCGCGATCACGCATTTCTACGATCCCGCCGACGGCGGCGAGGCGCACGAGATGGCCATCGAGCTGCAACGGCGTTTCACCGAAATGGGCCTGGGCTCCGGGTGGTACCGCACCCGGGAGCAGATCGCCTCGTACTTCGGCGATCTGGAACTGATCGAGCCCGGTCTGGTCGAACTCGACGACTGGTGGCCGATGGGGCCCGCGCTGCGGCCGCGGCTGACGGAGGAACGTCTGCTGCTCGGCGGCGTCGGCTACAAGTCCGGATCGTCGAACGGCGTCGTGACCCCCCTGCGCCGCCGGGCGACCGAGGACGACCTATCGGATCCCCCCGAACGAATCGGCTGAAAGGTAACTGCCGCGATGATATACGACGACCTGAGCGGACCGGATCTACGCGAAGACCGGTGGCGCTTCCTCGAAGTCCCCCTCGGACCGGACCAGACGTGGCGCTACGCCGACCCGGCCGCCCGCACCGAGGTCGGCGAGGGCGCGGTATCGGTCCGGATCGACGCCTTCACCCGATCCCACGCCGAGGTCCAGATTCTGGACAACCCGAAGCATCTGCTGGTGTCGACCGAAACGTTCGATCTCACCGGCGGACCGCGGACCTTCGCGGTCGAGCTGGCGGCGGAGAACATCGGCGTCACCGGCGAGGACTACCGGGACGGCTTCGCCGCGTTCAACGTCCTCGACATGAGCAGCGCCCAGGTCTTCGACCTCATCGCGACGAGCAGGCACGCGTACGCCATTCACGAGCGGCTGTTCGTGCCGGGCGTCGTCCCCGCGGAGGAGGCGTTCACCCACGTCGTGCACGCGCCCTTGGCAGGGGTCGACATCAAACCCGGCGAGTTCCACCGCTACAGCGTCACCATCGACCGTGCCGCGGGCACCGCAGGCTGGTACGTCGACGACATCCCGGTGTACACCACCCGCGCGCCGCGGTTGCCGGAGACGGTGCAGATCGGTTTCGGCATCATCACCCTGCATCCGATCGAAGACGGACGCAGCACGTCGCTGCGCGGGCAGGGACTGCACGCGTCGTGGCGCGACTTCACCGTGGCGTGACCGGATCCCGGCCTTCGCGCGGAGTTCGCCGAAAAAGAATGGCGCCCAGCCACACTCGGCTGGGCGCCAGGGTTGCCACCGCCTGCGGGGCGGCCGCTGCCGCCGATCAGACGCTCTCCTTGCGCGGCCATTCGACATTGCGCGGGCGGGCGTACTCGTCCGCCAGGGCGTCCTCCTCGTTCATGTCGTACTCGTAGTCGTATTCGTCCGACTCCGCACGGCGGCGCGGATCCCACACCATCGCCACGGCCGACACGGCCAACAAGGTCACGACAATGGCCGCGATGACTACATAGAGCACGTCTTCCACCCTCCTGAAGTAGACCGAACAGCACGCAGCCGTGCCGGATAAGCAACGCGCACAGCTTGTTTCACGCCGCTGGCATAGTAAGCCGGGCTGCCGGAAACCGGACATTCCGACGGCGGTTACCGACCGGTCGCCCCCGGATGCGGGCCGGTCGGCAACTCCTGCCGAATCCACGGAAACGCCTCCGCGAATCTTCAGCGTCGCTTAGGCTCGTCACCGTCCCGGTGGCTCCGGGACATCCGGCGCGGCACCGCACGCCCAAGCGTGCCGCGATCGCTGGTGGTAGCGGTGGGGTTCACCCGAATAGATGAACCTCGCCGTCCCCCATTTTCTATGAAATCCGAAGGACATTCAGTGGGAATCACCCGCATTGGGCATCCTTCGAGCTACCGTCTTCGGTCATGGACGACATCGAACTGCAGCCACCGACCGTCGCCTCCGCCAAGCAGACCGGCCTGGTCCTGGACATCGCCGCGCTCGACATCCACAACCCGCTCGCCCGGCCGGGCGAGATCACCTATCCCTATGTTCGCTGCACCGACCACCGGGTTCTGCGGCTACCCGAGCCGTTGCACCGGTGGGCCACCGAAACTATCGCCCTCAACCACACCAAGCACGCCACCGGCGCGCTGCCCCTGTTCCCCGGACAGGTCGAGTTCGGCATCCTCGACGGCACCATGTACGCCGAAGTCCTCTGACCAGCCTCGAGCCCGGCAGACCCGGCCGGGCTCTTCCGGGTCACGGGGATTCGCCGTAGCGGCCAGGCGGATTCGGCACCTCCGCTCGATCACTACCGCGCGCTCGCCCATCACGCGATGAAGGCGCGGATACGTTCCCCGCCGCTCGCGCACAGATGGCGATCCGCCCGCGTCGTGGCGACCTCGCGCCGGCTCACGTCGACGCGGGCGCCATGCGACGCTGTTGTCCCTGTTCGGTCCGGTCGGCAGCAGTTGCCGGTACCGCACCCGACCAGCAAGCCCGGCCCGAGCGAATGGGGCTGCGTGGCAGGAAAACGCCTGGCGGCTGCCCATTCCGGGTACGCGTGTGGCGCGGGTTGCGGGCGCACGACACACTGGAGCCCGTGAATCGCATGTCAACCCGGCACCGCCGCGGATCGGACGGCCTGCCGTGACCGATCTTGCCCGCGGTGAGAACCGCCCCGCGCCCGGCGACCGGCTGGCGGTCACCGTCACCTGCTCGGCTCCCGTCGACGTATCGGCGCTGTTGCTGAACTCGGCGGGGCGCGTGCGCTCCGACGCCGATTTCGTGTTCTTCAATCAACCGGTCGCCCCGGGCGTCACCTACCGGCACGGCCAGGGTGCGGGCGACGTGGTGGACATCCAGACCGGCGCGCTGCCCAGCGACGTGGACCGCGTCGTGGTCACCGCGAGCCTCGACGGCAGCGGGCCACCGACTTTCGCCGCCGCGGGCTCGCTGCGCGCGACCATCGCGTCTTCGTCGAGCACACTCGCCTTTCCCATGACGGGTTTGAGCACCGAGACCGCCGTGGTGTGCGTCGAGATCTACCGCCGCGGCGGCGGATGGAAAGTGCGTGCGGTCGGCCAGGGGTACGACAACGGTTTGGCCGGTATCGCAACGGCTTTCGGTGTGAACATCGATGATGAACCGGCCCAGCCGACCTCGTCACCCGCTCCCGCACCGGCATACCGACCTGCGCCGCCCCCGGCACAACAACCTGCGCCACCTCCCGCGTACCAACCCGCGCCCCCGCCCGCCTATCCACCGCAGCCGGCCTATTCCGCGCCGGCCGCCGCGGTGCCGCCACCACCGATGCCCTCACCTCAGCAAGGAGCGCTGCCGATGCAGAGCGAACTGTTCGCCCCCAGCCACGCCGAAGTCACCGGCGCGGGCATCCAGAAGCAGGGCGGCAAGATGATCAAGGTGGCCGTCAACGGCGAGGTCATGGCTCGGGCCGGATCGATGGTCGCCTACCAGGGCGATCTGCAGTTCCAGGCGCTCGGCGCGGGCGGGATCGGCCGGGCGATCCAGCAGCGGTTGACCGGTGAGGGCGTTCCGCTGATGAAGGTGTCCGGGCGCGGCGACCTGTTCGTCGCCAACGGCGCCGCCGACGTGCACACCATTGATTTGGACGGCACCGACGGCCTCACCATCAACGGCGCCAATGTGCTCGCCTTCGATTCCGGCCTGCGCTACGACATCCGGATGGTGCAGGGCGCCGCCGGATTCGCGAGCAACGCCGGGTTGTTCAACTGCGTCTTCACCGGCCGCGGCCGCATCGCCATCACCACGCACGGTACGCCCGTGGTGCTCAACGTCGACCAGCCGACCTACGCCGATCCGCAGGCGGCGGTGGCGTGGTCGTCGAGCCTGCAGACCGGCATCAAACGCAATGATTCCTTCGGGCTGGGCAGGCTGATGGGCCGCAGCACCGGCGAGGGGATGACGCTGTCGTTCTCCGGACGCGGCTTCGTCATCGTGCAGCCGTCGGAGCTGCCGCCGGGCGGTTTCGTCGGAGGCACCGGCGGCGGGCAGGAGGCCGGCCAGAGCGGCGGTGTACTGGGCGGCCTGTTCGGCTGACCGCGAGTTTCGCGTTCAAGCCTGGAGCGACACGAGTTCCACGACGGTGATGTCCGACGGTGCGCCGACCCGCACCGGCGGGCCCCACGCCCCGGCCCCTCTGGAGACGTACAGCTGGGTGTCGCCGTACCGTTCCAGCCCGGCGACGGTCGGATTCGCCAGGCCCGCAAGGTAATTGCCCGGCCAGAGCTGGCCGCCGTGGGTGTGGCCGGACAGCTGCAGGTCGACGCCGTGCGCCACCGCGTCCTCGATCAGCACGGGCTGGTGCGCCAGCAGCACGGCGGTGCGCGTGCGGTCGCGGTCGCCGAGCGCCCTGCCGAAGTCCGGGCCCTGTCCGGTTCGCTCGCCCTGCACGTCGTTCACGCCCGCCAGGTCGAATCCGGGCAGCTCGGCGCGAGCGTTCGCGAGCAGATGCATGCCGAGCTCCTGCACATGCTCCACCCACTGCTCGGCGCCGGAGAAGTACTCGTGGTTCCCGGTCACGAAGAACGCACCGTGGCGGGCACGCAGTCCGGCCAGCGGCTCGACGGCCGAGCGGAGGTGTTCGACGCTGCCGTCCACCAGGTCGCCGACGACCGCGATGAGGTCGGGCCGGGTGTCGTTGACGGTGCGCACCACGCGTTCGGCGAAGCCGCGTCCCAGGATCGGGCCGAGATGCACGTCGCTCACCACCGCGATGCGGAACCCGTCCGCTCGGCGCGGCAACTTCGCCAGCGGCACGGCGACCCGCTTCACACTGGGTCCGTCCAGCACGCCATGGGCGCCGATGCCGACCGTGGTCGCGGCCGCCGCGACGGCGGCGCCACCCATCACACGCGCGACGAAGACACGGCGCGGCACCCGGGTCAGCGGGGACTCGGCCGGAGCGGTCGTGCCCCGCGGGGACTCCGGAGCGGAGACGGTTCTCGCCGAGGTGGAACCGCTTTCCGCTGAAGACTCCAGCTCAGACCCGGCCCTCGCCAGCGACCCCGGCCCAGCCCCAGCTCCAACCGACGACTCCGACCCAGCCCCAGCTCCAACCGACGACTCCAGCCCAGCCCCAGCTCCAACCGACGACTCCGACCCAGCCCCAGCTCCAACCGACGACTCCAGCCCAGCCCCAGCTCCAACCGACGACTCCAGCCCAGCCCCAGCTCCAACCGACGACTCCAGCCCAGCCCCAGCTCCAACCGACGACTCCGGCGCTGACGCAGCTCCCGCTGGCGGCTTCAGCCCAGACTTGGGCTCCGCCAACGACTCCGGGCCCGCTGGGACCTCCGCCCCAGACCCCGCCCCCGCCGACGACTCGGGCCCGAGCCTCGCTCCCGCTGCGAACTCCAGCTCAGACCCGGCCCTCGCCAGCGACTCCGGCCTCGCCGACGACTCGGGCCCCAGCCCGGCTCCCGCTGGGAACTCCAGCTCAGACCCGGCCCTCGCCAACGACTCCTGCACGGCTCCCGCCGAGGAACCCGGTCCCAACCCGGCTCCCGCCACGGACTCCGACGCGAACCAGGTTTCCGCATGTGCCTTCGGTTCCCGTGGCACCCGGCCTCGATCAGACCAGCGCAGCGCCAAAGCTCGAATCGGCTCGCCGGCCACCAGCGCGAGCAGCAGGTATATGAACAACGCGCCCCACAGGTAGCCGGGCCAGGCGATGATCCGGATCAACGCGAACGGAGCGGACGCCAACTCCGCCACCGTCGTGCCCAACAGCAGCAAGGGTCCTGCCAAAACAACAGCAGTGCCGACGCGACGCGTGCGGGAACCCGCGGTGGTCGTGTCCCGCACGAGTCGCCGCCATATATACCAGTGCGCGCCGACCACTGTGAGCACGACGACTCCCACGAGAACGAGCACGGCGACACCGACCAGAACACTCTTCACGACCACGGCGGCACTCTCTGTGAACATTCGGCTTGCGCGGCATCAACTTACGTCACAGCGCGGGCCGCGCAGGACCGGCGACTTCCCGGTGCCGGTTATCTCGTTCGTTCCAGCACGCCGCGCAGAAATGCCGCTTGACCCGCATGCTGCAGATCGTCCGAGATCACGCTGACCAGCCGCACACCCAGGGTGACCGGCGGATCCCATCGGGTGTCCACGACGCGGTCCAGATCGCCGTCCACCAGTCCCCGGACGAAGCGCAGCGTCTGTTCGTGCACCGCGTCGTAATACCCCGTGAGCAACTCGGCGGGCGCTCGGACCGCCGCCACGTCGGCGGGCTGGTCGCCGTAGCCGGTCGCGCCCTTGTCGATGGGTAGCCCGAAGCGGTCGTGCCAGCCATGGGCGGTCCAGACCTGCTCGATACCGGCCACATCCGCGATGTGGTCGTCCTGTACACGAGTCAGATGCCAGATCAACCACGCGATCGAGTTGGCGCCCGCATCGATCCGGTGAGCGAGGATGTCCTCCCCCAGTCCGTCGACCGCTTCGTGCACCACCTCCCTGATCCGCTCGTAAGCGTCGGTCAGCACGTCGGCACTGGTCGCCATCAGTCGACTCCTCTCGAGTGTCCGCTGACCCGACGGTACCCAGCGTGACCGCCCGGCACGAGCGCCGACATACGTGCCGCGAATTTTCGCACGACCGAACCACATTGAACGTACCGTTATTCAACGGTACGATGCGTGGTGGTGAGATTGGGTCGATGACCTTCCGAATCGGTCACCGACCGGACGATGACGTACCGAAGTGAGGAAGTACCGATGATTCACGACGTCGAGACCGGACGCGCCCGGCGAGCGGTTGTCCGCGTGGCGATGGTCGCCGCGCTCGCACTGACCCCCGTTGCCGCGGCCGCCGTGCCCGCGGTCGCCGCACCCGCTGTGGCGCAGCCGACCGTTACACAGGTGGCCCAGGCCGACGAGATCCACGGCGGCTGGCACCGCCACGGCGGGTGGGGCCACGGCGGCTGGGGCGGCTACGGCGGATGGGGCGGCTACGGCGGCTACTGGGGTAGCCCGTTCGGCTACTGGGGTAGCCCGTTCGGCGTCTGGCCCGGCATCGCCTGGCTGCTGCCCGGCTCCGGTAGCGCGTTCTGAGAGTAACGATCCGCACAGTCGGCCAGGTGATCCCGGCTCCGCGCGGCATCGCGCGTGCGGAACCGGAATCATCTGCCGCCGGGGGCGAGACGATCGCCGATCCCACTTCGCTGCCGGCCGACGCCCGCCGCCGAGCCGAGCGCGGTCGCCCGAACCTCGGACGGATACGCCTGCGAGACATAGGCTTACCCGAGCACCTGGAGGCCACGCAGCCACCCGGGCCCATGCCGGTGAGAAAGCGGAACGCCCGGAAGAGCGGGATCGATCCGGCCAGCGGCAGCAATGCCGTGAACAGCGCCACCGCAGCGCGGCGCGATCCCGCCGACCACCTCCGGACCCGGCCACCGGCTACGACACCGGACCCGGCTATCGCACTACCGGCGCCGCTGCCACCGCTCACCTGAGTGCAGTGGGGGCATTGACGCAGCATCCCCGCAGCGCCGGGTTGTCCCTATCGACTGAATCACTGTCGGAACCAGGACTTTTTGCTGAAATCGCCCCACGCGCTTGACCAATTTTGCTGCGCCGCAAGCCAATAGCACATATTCGG
This sequence comes from Nocardia sp. NPDC047038, assembly GCF_040644075.1. NCBI lineage: Bacteria > Bacillati > Actinomycetota > Actinomycetes > Mycobacteriales > Nocardiaceae > Nocardia > Nocardia sp. NPDC047038. The sequence continues at coordinate 52,640 of NZ_JBEYVQ010000007.1, forward strand.
CAATCGGCAGCATCGTATCGATGAAACCACCAGTGTCCCCGCATAATTCATGCGCGCATTCGTCGCGAGCACGGCACGGATTTTTCCACGGAATTCGCAGAACGATTGCTTCGGGAATCCACTGCGGCCAGAATGGTGGGGCCGAGAACCGGCATCTTGGGGATTCGTCGGCACTCGTGGCCGACACGACTAAGTGGGGAAATACGATGAGAGTCAATAGATTCGCCGCAACCGCCCTACTCGCGGTCGGGGCCACCGGAATTGCGACGGGCGTCGCGCACGCCCAGCCCGCGACGCCCGCGCAGGTCAGTGTGCACGGTGCCGAGCAGGGCCTCGGTTTCACCTCGGCTCCCGCCGCCGACGGGACAGGAGTGGTCACCACCCTCGACGCGGGCACCTTCGCGTTGACGGCCGACGCCGCGGCGGTCGAGCTGCGGAGCGAAACGGGACAGGTCGTCGCGACGCTGCCGCTGGCGTTCCAGGCCTCCGGCGCGACCCACGGGCTGGCCCCCGCGATCACCGACGCGGGCCGTACCCTCACGGTGACGCCGGTGGGTTCGCCCGCCACCACCGAGCGCCTCAACCAGTTCGTCGGTGAGGACGAGACGCTCGCCCGCAAGCAGTACAACGCCGGGATCGGCGCCCTCATCGGCGCGGGGATCGGCGCCGTGCTCGGCTTCTTCCTCGGCGGGGTCGGCGCGCTGGTCACCATCCCGATCGGCGCGGGCATCGGTGCGCTGATCGGTTTCTCCACGCCGTAGTCGGCCGGTTCGGTGTGCGGCCGCCGCAGGGCGACCGCACACCGATCGCCGGTCGAACCGCCGGGATTCCCTGGCGCGTGCGCTCGCGCGCTACTCGCCGAGGGGGACGCGGCGATCCGACCGTCGATGGTTGCCGTCCAGCCCCGTGGACCGCGAGCCAAAATCAAATGCCCGGCCGTGCGCTAGGGCATGATGGGATGGCACGGAGACGATCGGAGCGAGACACAGGATCCGCGAGATGGCACAGCGCAGTTCCCTCTCGCAGCGGCGCGCTGCACTGGAACAAGAGTGGTCCCGATGGATACCGGCCGGGACACCGCAGGGTGATTCCGCGCTGCGCAGCGAGGTGGCACAATCATGGCTGCGGTCGCTGCGCACCGTCGATCCGTCCTGCGAGCACGCGCCAGTCGCCGACGCCGACGTGACCGCGCGCTGGGCCGCGTCTTCTTTGCGCACACCGGTATCCGAGTTGACCGATCAGTTGCGCGACATCACCGAGGGCGCGGGCTACGTCGCGGCGATCACCGACGAGACCGGAACCATCCTCTGGTCGCACGGTGGTCCGGTGATGCGCCGCCGCGCCGAACAGGTGAACTTCGCGCCCGGCGGTCGCTGGGACGAGGCGCACATGGGCACGAACGCGCTCTCGCTGGCGCTGCGCACCGAACAGCCGCACACGGTGTTCTCCGCCGAGCACTTGGTCGCCGCACTGCACGGCTGGGTCTGCTACTGCGCACCCATCCGTGGCGCGGACGGTCGCCAGCTCGGCGTACTCGACCTGTCCACCACCTGGGACCGCGCCCACCCGCTGGCCATGTCCACCGCCCGCACCCTGGTCACCGCCATCGAGACCAAGCTGCACCACCGGATGGCCGCGCCCGGGGTCCGGCTGACCTGCCTCGGCGCGGCCCGCTTGATCCGGGACGGCGCACCCGTCCGGCTACGCCCGAGGCACCTGGAGCTACTGACGCTGTTGGCGCTCGAGCCCGAGGGCTTCACCCACGAACGCCTGCACTTCGCGGTGTACGGCGACCGGCCGGTCGGCACGAGCACGCTCAAATCGGAGATGTCCTATCTGCGTCGCGCCACCGGCGGCGACATCACCAGCCGGGTCTATCGGCTGGTGAGCCCCCTGTCCTGTGACGCCGTGGACGTGCTCGCGGCGCTCGAAGCGGGCGACACCGCGACGGCGGTCGAGTTGTATCGCGGTCCCTTGCTGCCGGATTCGGACACGCCGGGCATCGTGCAGTGGCGCGAGTACCTGGAAGTCGGTGTGCGCACCGCGGTGCTGTCCAGCGGAAACGTCGAGCACGCGCTGCGCTACGGGGAGCGCGCACCGCACGACATCGAGATCCACGAACACGCGTTGCGCTTGCTTCCCCGGGGTGACGGGCGCCGGGCGCTCGCGGTCGCCCGTTTGCACGGCGCGCTGCGCGACTGAGCTCGCGCGCCTCAACGTTTCGTCAACCCTCGCGGGGCATAGTGACCCGCATCACGGCCGACCCGCCGTGTGCATCACGTCCGCAACCAGCGAGGAGTCACCCGCCATGAGCTACGCGAAGCCGGGAACCGAGGGCAGCGTCGTCGAATTCGCCACGCGCTACGACAACTTCATCGGCGGTGAGTGGACCGCGCCGGTCGAAGGCCGCTACTTCGAGAACCCGTCGCCGGTGGACGGCCAGACGTTCTGCGAGGTCGCGCGGTCCTCGGCCGCCGACATCGACCTGGCCCTGGACGCCGCGCATCAGGCGGCCGACGCGTGGGGCGCGACGTCGACGACCGAACGGGCCAATATCCTCAACAAGATCGCCGACCGGATCGAGGACAACCTCGAGGCACTGGCGGTGGCCGAAACGTGGGAGAACGGCAAACCGGTACGGGAGACGCTTGCCGCCGACCTGCCGCTGGCGGTCGACCACTTCCGCTACTTCGCCGGGGCGGTCCGCGCCCAGGAAGGCGGGATCAGCGAAATCGACGCCGACACCATCGCCTACCACTTCCACGAGCCGCTCGGCGTCGTCGGCCAGATCATCCCCTGGAACTTCCCGATCCTCATGGCCACCTGGAAGCTCGCGCCCGCCCTCGCCGCGGGCAACGCGGTGGTGCTCAAGCCCGCCGAGCAGACCCCGGCCTCGATCCTGAAGGTCGTCGAACTGATCGCCGATCTACTGCCGCCGGGAGTCCTCAACGTGGTCAACGGCTTCGGCGTCGAAGCGGGCAAGCCGCTGGCGGCCAGCCCGCGCGTGGCGAAGGTCGCCTTCACCGGCGAGACCACCACCGGCAGGCTGATCATGCAGTACGCCAGCGAGAACATCATCCCGGTCACGCTCGAACTGGGCGGGAAGAGTCCCAACATCTTCCTGCCCGACATCATGGCCGCCGACGACGCCTTCCTGGACAAGGCCGTGGAGGGCTTCGTGATGTTCGCGCTCAATCAGGGTGAGGTGTGCACTTGTCCGTCCCGCGCGCTGATCCACTCCTCGATCTACGACGAGTTCATCGCCCGGTGCATCGAGCGGACCAAAGCCATCCGCAGCGGCAATCCGCTCGACGAGGCCACCATGATCGGCGCGCAGGCCAGCAACGACCAGTTCGAGAAGATCCTGTCCTACATCGACATCGGCCGCCAGGAAGGCGCCGAGGTGCTCACCGGCGGCGGCCCGCGCAAGGTCGACGAGTTCCCCGGCGGCTTCTACGTCGAGCCCACGATCTTCTCCGGCCGCAACGACATGCGGATCTTCCAAGAAGAGATCTTCGGACCGGTCGTGTCGGTGACCACGTTCGACTCCGTGGACGAGGCGCTGAAGATCGCCAACGACACCCTCTACGGACTCGGCGCGGGTGTGTGGACCCGCGACATCAACGCCGCCTACCGCTTGGGCCGCCAGATCAAGGCGGGCCGGGTGTGGACCAACTGCTACCACGCCTACCCCGCGCACGCGGCCTTCGGCGGGTACAAGAAGTCCGGCATCGGACGCGAGAACCACCGCATGATGCTCGACCACTACCAGCAGACCAAGAACCTGCTGGTCAGCTACTCGCCGGACAAGCTCGGATTCTTCTGATGCCGCAGCCGGTCCGCCGCGTCGAGTTCACCGGACCCGCGGAAGCGCTGCTGCGCCGACTGATCGAACAGCACGGTCCGGTGATGTTCCATCAGTCCGGCGGCTGCTGCGACGGCAGCGCACCGATGTGCTACCCGCGCGGCGAGTTCCGGGTCGGCGGGTCGGACGTGCTGCTCGGGTATCCGGCGGCGGACACCCCGTTCTGGATGAGCGCCGACCAGTACGACTACTGGCGGCACACCCATCTCACCGTGGACGTGGTGCCCGGCCGAGGTAGCGGGTTCTCTCTCGAAGCGCCCGAAGGCGTGCGCTTCCTGATCCGCTCGCGGCTGCTCACCGACGAGGAACTCGCCGTACTCGAAGCCGAACCGCCACCCACCGGGGCGGATCTGTCCCACTGAAATCGGAGCACGGGCTGCTCACCGATGCTCCGGTGAGCAGCCCTTCCCGGTTCACAGGGCGGAAAAAAATTCCATGCGGGAATAGTCGGCAACCGGATACGGTCGTTCGAGGTGGTTAGACAGGCGAACGAGAGGGGCCGCGGGTGGCGACCGAGACCGCGACGGTGTCCGTGGGTTTCCGATCCGAGCGCGGTGCCATTCTCGGCTCGCTGATGCTGGCGACCGCGCTGGTCGCGCTCGACTCGACGGTCATCGCCACGGCGGTGCTCACCATCACCGACAGTCTCGGCGGCTTCGCGCAGTTCCCCTGGTTGTTCTCCATCTATCTGCTGGCGCAGGCGGTGACGGTGCCGATCTACGGCAAACTCGCCGACACCGTGGGCCGTAAACCGGTGATCCTGTTCGGCATCGCGATGTTCGCGCTGGGTTCGCTGCTGTGCGGCGTCGCGACCAGCATGCTCGGACTGATCGTCTTCCGCGCCGTCCAGGGTATCGGCGCGGGAGCGATCCAGCCGATGACGATGACGATCGCGGGCGACTTGTACACGCTGTCCGAGCGTGCCAAGGTCCAGGGCTATCTGGCCAGCGTGTGGGCCATGTCGAGTGTGGCGGGCCCGCTGCTGGGCGGCCTGTTCGCCGAGTACGTCAGCTGGCGCTGGATCTTCCTGATCAACCTTCCGCTCTCCGCGCTCGCCGGATGGATGCTGGTGCGCAATTTCGCCGAGAGCGCGCCCCGGCAGCGGCAGAGCGTCGACTATCTGGGCGCGGCACTGCTGACGTTCGGCGCGGGCGCGTTGATCCTCGGACTGCTCGAAGGCGGGCAAGCCTGGGCGTGGTCGTCTCCGTCGAGCATCGGGATCTTCGCGGGCGGCGCGGTCGTGCTCGTGCTGTTCGGGCTGGTGGAACGCGGAGCGGGGAATCCGATCCTGCCGCTGTGGGTGTTCACCCGGCGCGTCGTGATCGCCAGCAGCTTGGCGTCGGTGCTGGTCGGCGCGGTCGTGCTCGGCGCGACCTCCTATGTCCCCACCTTCACCCAGGGCGTGCTGGGCACCGGGGCGCTGGTCGCGGGTCTGACGGTGGGCGCACTCACGCTGGGGTGGCCACTGGCCGCGTCCCAAGCGGGAAAGGTGTACCTGCGCTTCGGCTTTCGCACCACTGCCTTGATCGGTAGCGGATTGGCCGCCCTCGGCGCCGCCAGCACGTTGTTCATCACGCAGCATTCCACCCTCTGGCAGGTCGCGGCGTCCTGCTTCGTGATCGGCACCGGGATGGGACTGGTCGCCACCCCCACCTTGATCGCCGCGCAGACCAGCGCCGAATGGACCGAGCGGGGTGTGGTCACCTCGGCCAACATGTTCGCACGCTCGATCGGCAGTGCGGTGGGCGTCGCGGTGTTCGGCGCCATCGTGAACTCGCGCGTCGGCCACACCGATCATCCGGAGCCCGCCACACTGGCCTCGGCGGTGCATCTGGTCTTCGTCACGATCGCGGCGATGGCCGTCGTCCTGCTCGTCGCCTCGGCCATGATGCCCCGGCGTTCGGCGAACGCCTGAGGCGGAGACAGCGGGTTTTCGGAAGCGTTCGCACCGCGGGCCGGCGCAAGCTGGCGTTCCAACCGAACGAGATTCTGGAGGTCGCAGTGGCGCAGGCCGTATGCGTAATAGTCGGCGTGTTCTTCCTGGGTATGGGTAGCTACGCGCTCGCCGCGCCCGCCGCTCTGATCCAGCCGTTCGGCATCCGGCTCACCGAACCGAGCGCGCGCTACGAGGTGCGCGCCGTCTACGGCGGCTTCGGACTGGCGATGGCGGCCGTGCTCGCGGTGGCCGCCATCGACCTCGCAGGGCTGCGCGGCGGGATCATGGTCGCGATCGGCGCGGCACTGGCGGGCATGGCCCTCGGCCGGGTGCTCTCGGCCGTGCTCGATGAGCGAACCGCGTTCTATCCCACCTGGTTCTACGGCGCGGTGGAGGCGATCGGCGCCGCCGCGCTCTTCCTCGCCGTCTAGCGGAAACGGGCCGTCAGCTGGTGTGCGTGACGTCGGTCGGCGTGCTGGAACTGCCGAGTTTGCGCAGCACGAAGTATCCGGCCGACACCAGCACCGCCCACACCGCGCCGACGACGAGGGCCGTGCGCCCGCTGTCGGTGAACAACAGCAGCACGACCACCAAACCGAGGAACGCCAGCGCGAGCACGGTGGTGTAGGGCGCGGCGGGCAGCCGGTAGTCGCTGGCGGGCAGTTCACCGCGGGCGACCTTGGCCCGGTAGAGCAGGTGGCAGACCAGGATGACGCCCCAGACGAAGATGATGCCGATGGTCGACACCGAGGTGATGTAGGCGAAGGCCTTGTCCGGGGAGATGACATTGACGATCACGCCGATCACCATCGCCGCCGCCGACACGGAGATCCCCACATAAGGCACCGCGTTCGCGCTCAGTTTGTTCAGCCGGGCGGGTGCCTCGCCGTGCAGCGACAAGGTGCGCAGCATCCGGCCGGTGGAGTAGATCCCCGAGTTACACGACGACAGCGCCGCGGTGAGCAGCACGAAGTTGACGATGCCCGCCGCGCCCGGGATGCCGATCAGCTCGAAGACCTCCACGAACGGGCTCTTGCCCGCGTGGAAATTGCGCCAGCTGGACACCGACATGATCACAACGAGCGCACCGACATAGAACAGGCCGATCCGGAAGGGGAGCGTGTTGATCGCCTTGCGCAGAGTCTTGCGCGGCTCGCGCGCCTCCCCGGCAGTGACGCCGACCAACTCCACGCCGACGTAGGCGAACAGCACGATCTGCAAAACCAGCAGCGACTGACCGATGCCGTTGGGGAACACGCCCCCGTCGGCCCACAGATTGGTGACGGTGGGGTTCGTCGCGTGCCCGAAGCCGAACAGCAGCACGCCGATGCCGAGCAGGATCATGCCGACGATCGCGGTGACCTTGATGGTGGAGAACCAGAACTCGCCCTCGCCGAACAGCCGCACCGAGATCAGATTCGCGCAGAACATCACCGCGAGCACGACCAGCGCGGTGACCCACGGGGCGATGTCGAACCAGTACTCCACGTACTTGCCCGCCACGGTGATCTCGGCCATGCAGGTGGCCACCCACACCGCCCAGTACGACCAGCCGGTGACGAAGCCGGCGAAGCGGCCGAGGAACTCGTGCGCGTACTCGGCGAAACTCCCCGAGATCGGCCGGTAGGTCAGCAGTTCGCCGAGCGCCCGCATGATCACGAAGATGGCCAGGCCCGCCGCCAGGTAGGCCAGGATCAGGCCGGGCCCGGCCTGCTCGATCGCGCCGCCCGCGCCGTAGAACAGGCCCGTGCCGATCGCGCCGCCGATGGCGATCATCTGGATGGTGCGCGGGCTCAGGCCCCGGGCATAACCCTCCGAGTCGCCGGTGTCCGCCGGAACCGATGGTCCCGCGTCCTGGAGGTGACGGTCGGAGGCTGTCATACTGCGGTCCTTTCGCTGGGCAGCGATGCGACGATCCGGTCGCCGAACACGCGACGTCGGATCATCGCACGTCCGGTCCGGAGCACGTGGTCACGCTACCGCCCCGCCCGCGCGCGCGTCGTCTCCGGGCCGACCGCGGCGGTCGTGCGCGGTTACCGGACGGGCGTCCGGCATGCCATCATCGGATTCCCCGACGATGGGTTCCCGTCATGACCGAATCGCCGTCCCGGCGCACGCGAACGCGCCGCTACGCGCTCCGCACCGCCGTCGTCCTGCTCGCTGTCGTCGCAGTCTTGGCCGGCGCGGCGTTCGCGACGACCGCGGTCCTGCACATCCCGGCCCCGCCGACGCTGCTGCGACTGCTGACCGACCCGCCCTCGACACAGGGCGAACTGTTCGAGAGCCGCACGGTGGCCGCCTCCCCCACCCCACGTCCGCTGCCGGTCGCACCGCGGCCGCTGCCCGACCGGGTGCCGTGGAAGGGCTCGCGGATCTCGGTCGCCGACTTCCTCGGCGCCACGCACACCAATTCGTTCCTCGTTCTGCGCGGCGGCGCTCTCACCCACGAGTGGTATCGCGACGGCGTCACGGCCACCACCCGCCAGTCCTCGTGGTCGGTGGCGAAGTCCGTCGTGTCACTGCTGACCGGCCGCGCCATCGCGGCGGGGCGGCTCAACGAGGACGACCGCCTGGTGCGAATCCTGCCCGAGCTGACCACCGGCGGCCCGTACGACACCGTCACCATCCGCGACTTGCTGGACATGGCCTCCGGCGTAGACGTAGACGAGAACTACAACAAGTACATGCCGCTGACCGGCACCGCCCGGATGTACCTCACCGAGGACCTCGCCGGGTTCGTCCGCGAGCATCAGGGCCTGCGGTTTCCGCCGGGCAGCGCGGGCGAGTACCGCAGCGTGGACACCCAGCTGCTGGGCATGGCGCTGGCGCGGGCCGAGGGCCTGCCGCTGAGTGAACTGCTGGAACGCGACCTGTGGGCTCCGATCGGCGCCGAGGACGCCGCGCTGTGGAATCTCGATCGCGCGGGCGGTCAGGAGAAAGCGTTCTGCTGCCTGAACGCGACGGCCCGCGACTTCGCCAAGATAGGCCAGATCGTCTTGGACGGCGGCCGCGTCGGCGACGCGCAGATCGTGCCGCCGGCCTGGATCGAACGCATCCGCACCCCGGTCCACCGGGTGGGCGACTGGCCCTACGGCGCGCAGTGGTGGCACCCGACCGGTGGGGACGGCGCCGATCTCACCGCCGTCGGCGTCTACGGCCAGTACGTCTACGTCGACCCGCCCAGCGGCACCGTCATCGTCAAGCTCAGCGACTACGGCACCACCCAGGACGAGCAGGAGACCATCGAGGTGTTCCGCGCGATCGCGCGCGGCTGAGCCGGCCGGCGAAATACACCGGGGACCCGCGACGTTGGCAGTGGAGATCGCCACTGTGAGGAGACCCATGATCGACGTCCCGCTGTCCGTACTGGATCTCGCGCCGGTGCAGTCCGGCCGCACCGTCGGCGAGGGGCTCGACGCGACCACCGAATTGGCCCGGCGCACCGAGGCTTTGGGCTACCACCGCTTCTGGGTCGCCGAACATCACAACATGCCCGGCATCGCCAGTTCGGCGCCGAGCGTGCTGCTGGCCCACCTGGCCGCGGCCACCTCGACCATCCGCGTCGGCTCCGGCGGGGTGATGTTGCCCAACCACGCGCCGCTGGTGGTCGCCGAGCAGTTCGGCACCTTGCACGCGCTGCATCCCGGACGGATCGACCTGGGCATCGGACGCGCGCCGGGCACCGACCAGGCGACCGCACGGGCGCTGCGGCGGACCGCGGACGGACTGTCGGCGGAGTCGTTCCCCCAGGAACTGGCCGCGTTGCTGGGCTACTTCCGCGGGTCCGACCCCGGCGGCATCGCCGCCACGCCGGGGCGCGGTGAGGAACCGGAGGTCTGGCTGCTCGGCTCCAGCGGCTACAGCGCGCAGGTCGCGGCGCTGCTCGGGGTGCCGTTCGCCTTCGCACACCACATCGCCCCCGACAACACCGAGCCCGCGCTCGCGCTCTACCGCGAGCACTTCCGGCCTTCGGAGCGCCTGGAGCGCCCGCATGCGATGGTCGCGGTCGCGGCGATCTGCGCGGACACCGACGAGCGCGCCGAAATCCTGGCCGGCCCGCGCGACCTGGCCTTCCTGAACCTGGTGCGCGGCACACCGCAGGCACTGGCCACGCCGGAGGAAGCGGCCGCGTTCCGTCCGTCGGAACAGGAGCGCACGTTCATCCGGCAGCGCCGGGCCGGGCAGTTGCTCGGCTCCCCGGAGACGGTGCGCGGTCAGCTCGAGGATCTGCTGCGCCGCACCCAGGCCGACGAGCTGATGATCAATACGCTGGTCTACGACATCGACGACCGCGCCCGATCGTTCGAACTGCTCACCGAGAAGGTCGCGGCCTGAGGCGGGTCAGTGCAAGCGGAAGCCGTGGTTGGCCAGCGATTCCCGCAGCCGATGCCTGCCGTTGAGTGCCGCCGCGGAGGCGAGCCGGGCCAGCACACGTTCGGTCCAGGAATGCGAGAGCCGTTGTTCGGCATAGAATTCCGCGATCCGGGTCTCGTACTCGGCCACGTGCACCCGCTGCGCGTCCAAGTCGTAGGTCTCCCGGTGCAGGACGGCGTCCTGCGGCAGGCGCGGCTTCACCCGCGCGTCCTCGGCTGGATCCGGGTGACCGACCAGCAAGCCGAAGACGGCGAAGACCTGCGGCGGCAATCCCAGCTCGGCGGCGACTTCCTCCGGCTTGTTGCGCAGCGCGCCGATGTAGACGGTGCCGAGCCCGAGCGATTCCGCCGCCACCACCGCGTTCTGCGCCGCGAGCGCGGCGTCGATGAATCCGACGTAGCTCGATTCCAGGTAGTCCGCACCCTCCAGCGGCGCGCTCCGGTCTTCGGCGAGCTGGCGCAGGCGCGCGAAATCGGCCGTCCAGACCAGCAGCACCGGCGCTTGCACGATGTGGGCCTGATCGCCCGCGAGCGCGGCCAGGCGCGCCTTGCGTTGCGGGTCACGCACCGCGATGACGCTCCAGACCTGCAGATTCGACGAGGTCGGCGCGGACTGCGCCGCGGAGATCAGCAGCCGCAGTGTGGCGTCCGGCACCGGGTCGGACAGGTAGCGGCGCACCGAGCGATGCTCGTGCAGCACCTGCAGGACCTGGTTCCACTGCGCGGGTTCGACCGGTTGCGGGTCGCGGTAGCGCTGTTGCACGGCGTGGGTCGGGGTCGGCACGGACTGCGTCATGGGCATCATCCTTTCGCCAGGACGGCGCGCCGTCAGCGGTTGGCCGCAGCCTGAGCGGAACACAGGTAGGGTAAGTAAGGCAATCCTAATTGTCTATATCGGAGGTTCTCTTGGCACGTCCCCGCACCACCCTCACGGTGCAGCGCACCGAATGGCTCACCCCGCATTTGATCCGGGTGTACCTCGGCGGTCCCGGCTTCGCCGCGTTCCGTCCCAGCGAGTTCACCGACTCGTACGTGAAATTCATTTTCCCGCAGGACGGGAACGAGGTGCTGCGCACCTACACCGTCCGGTCCGTCGACCCCGTCGCCGGAGAGATCGCGGTCGACTTCGTCTACCACGGCGCGGAGGGCATCGCGGGACCGTGGGCTGCCGCGGTCCAGCCCGGCGAGACCATCGATTTCCATGGCCCCAACGGCGCCTACGCCCCGCGCCCGGACGCCGACTGGCATCTGCTGGCCGGTGACGAGGCGGCGCTGCCCGCCATCGCCGCCGCGCTCGAGGCGATGCCCGGCGAGGCGACGGGGCTGGCGTTCGTCGAAGTCGCCGGTCCGGACGACGAACTGCCGGTGAAGAAGCCGGACGGCATCGAGCTGACCTGGCTGCACCGCGGCGCGCGGGCCCCTGGCGAGGTGCTCGCCGAGACCGTTCGCTCCGCGCCGTGGACGCCGGGGCAGGTCCAGGTGTTCATCCACGGCGAAGCCGAAGCGGTCATGAAAGACCTGCGCCGCTACATCCGCAAGGATCGCGGCGTTTCCGCCGAGTGGGCGGCGTCGATCTCCGGATATTGGCGCCGCGGCCGCACCGAGGAGGGCTTCCGGGAATGGAAGGCCGAACTGCGGGCGGTCGAGGGGGCCAACGGCTGAACCGTCAACTCAGCAGGCCGACGATGGTGGCGGACAGGAAGCTGACCAAGGTGGCGCCGTAGAGCAGGCGAAGCCCGTTGCGGGCGATGACGGTGCCTTGTTTCTCGCTGAGGCTGCGGACCGCGCCGGTGACGATGGCGATGGTGGAGAAGTTCGCGAACGACACCAGATAGGTGGAGACGATCGCGACGGTATGGTCCGACAGTCCGGCGTGTTGCCGGTTCAGTTCCTGCATGGCGACCACTTCGTTGGACACCAGCTTGGTGCCCATGAACCGGCCCGCGGCCGCCGCCTCGTCCCACGGGATGCCGGTCAACCAGGCCAGCGGGGCGAAGACGTGGCCCATCACGTCCTGGAACGTGGTGCCGTGGAACAGCGCCGCGAAGATTCCGTTGACCATGGCGAGCAAGGCGATGAATCCGATCAGCATGGCCGCGACGGTGAACGCGACCTTGAAGCCGACCAGGATGTATTCGGTGAGCATCTCGAAGAACGATTGCCGCTTACGGCTGTCGGCGATCTCCTCGCCGATCAGCCGGGCATCGTCGGCGGCGCCGACCTTGTAGGGGTTGATCAGCGAGCACACCACGAAGGCGCCCAGCATATTCAGCACGATGGCCGCGATAACGTACTTCGGGTCGATGAGCACCATATAGGCGCCGAGGATGCCCGCCGAGACCGTCGACATCGCCGAGGCCGCCAGGGTGTACATCCGCTGCGGCGGAATGTCGTCGAGCATGGCCCGCAGCGAGATGAACACCTCTGATTGGCCGAGGATCGCCGAGGCGACCGCGTTGAACGATTCGATCCTGCCGAAGCCGCTCACCCAGGCCAGCAGCAGGCCGAGGTACTTGATGATCAACGGCAGGACCCGCAGGTGTTGCAGGATGCCGATCAGCGCGGACACGAGCACGATCGGCATCAGCACCGCGAACAGGAACGCGGGCCCGCTGCTGCCGACGGCGGGCAGGTCGCCGAATACGAACGCGGTGCCCTGGGCGGCGTAGCCGAGAATGTGGGCGAAGGCGTCGCTGACCGCGCGGATCACCGTGCCTCCGATCCCGGTCTTCAGCAACAGGAAACCGAGCGCGAGTTGCACGATCAAAAGGACGGCGATCCGCGGCAGCCGAGCGGCGGCGGCGCGGCGGTCGGTACTGGGCAGCCAGGCCAGCAGCAGGAAGCACATCAGCCCGGCGAATCCGATCAGATGATGCACGCGCACCTCGGCTGCCGTGACGTACTTCGGCTTATGGGAGCACCTCTCATGTCGGTTTATGGTGCGGTGTCTCCACAGTTGAGAAGCTCGGCGCGGCTGTCGGCGCACCAGCCGCCGACCGGCCGCCCGGGACGATTCCGGGCGGCCGGGCATGGTTCACCGGCGCCGCTACTGTCGCGGCGCGCGCAACGCCTCCTCCACGAACTGCGTGGTGTAGGTCTCGGACAGGTCGATCCGATCGCGCACGGGACGCACGTTCTTCGAGTATTTGCCGAGGATCTCCAGGACGTTCTGCGCGCCTTCGGGTTTCATCAACCCGTCGCCGTTGAACATGCCGATGGAATCGCGGATCGACTGGACGTAGAGGTCCTTGCCCGCGCTCGCGTACTGCGGCGGCATCTTCTCGGCGATCTCCTCGGGCGTGTGCGTCCGGATCCACTGCAGCGTCTGCACGAACGCGGCGGCGAGCTTGCGCACGATGTCCGGGTGGGCATCGATCGTCGCGCAGCTCATGTAGAGCGACGTCGCCGGATACAGCCCGCCGAGCGCGGCCCTGGTGCCCGCCTCGGTGCGCAGGTCGACGAGGACGCGCGCGTCGCCGGAGTTCACCATCTGCGCCACCGTGGGATCGGTGGTCATGCCCGCGTCGATGCCGTCGTGGTTCATGCCCGCGATGAACGTCTGCCCCGCACCCACTTTCACCCGGGTGTAATCGGCGGTGCTCATCCCGGCCTGGCCGGTGAGCGCCTGGGTGAGGAAGTCGGTCGACGAGCCGAGCGAGGTCACGCCGAGCTTCTTGCCGCGCAGATCGGCGACCGAGGTGATGTCCGCGTCCGCCTTCGACACCAGTTCGACCTCACCGGGCACGTCGGACATCTGCACCACCGAGCGGATGCATTGGTCCTTGGCCTGCAGATCGATGGTGTGGTCGTAGAACCCGACCACGCCCTGCACGTCGCCGGTGAGCAACGCCGTCTCGGCCGTGGCTCCGGACTGCTCGCCGAGCAGTTTCACGTCGATGTCGTTGCGCTCGAAGAAGCCGAGTTGCCGGGTCAGCACGGCGGGCAGGTAGATCACCTTCTCCAGCCCGCCCACCATGATGGTGATCTGCGGTCGGCCGTCGGCCGTCGGAATGGCGCGGGAGTCCCGGCATCCGGTGGCCGCCAACAGTGCCGCGATCACGACGGCGACGAGCGCGAGTTGCTTGCGATGCCTCATGGTCAGATCCCGTGGTTCGAGGTCGCCTGCGATGGCCGCCATTTCAGCAACCGGTTCTCCGCCATGCCGATCCCCCACTCGGCGATCAGCGCGGCCACGGTGACGATGATCATGCCCGCGTAGATGCCCGCCGAGTCGAAGGTGCCCTGCGCGTTGCTGATCAGCAGACCCAGGCCCTTGCTCGCGCCCGCGTACTCGCCCACCACCGCGCCGATCAGCGCGAAACCGAAGGCGGTGTGCAGGCTGGAGAGGATCCAAGTGGTCGCGCTCGGCAGCACGATCGACACCAGCACTTGCCTGCGGCTCGCGCCCAGGATACGGGCGTTGTCGATCACATTGCCGTCCACTTCCCGCGCACCGGTGAACGCGTTGAAGAACACCGCGAAGAACACCAGCACCACCACGGTCGCGACCTTCGAACTCAGGCCGAGACCGAACCAGATGATGAACAGCGACGCCAGCACGATGCGCGGAACCGCGTTGAGCGCCTTGATGAACGGCGCGAGCACCTCGGCCCAGTACCGGCTGCGGCCGAGCAGCACGCCCAGCACGACGCCGGCCACCGTGCCGATCACGAAACCGAGCACGGCCTCCTGCACGGTGGTGTAGATCTGCAGCCAGATCGAGCCGAATTGCGTCCCCTCGGTGAACCATTCGACCAACCGCGCCCAGATCAGCGACGGCTTCGAGTAGAAGAACGGATCGATCCATACCGTGGCGGTGAGCTCCCACGCGCCCAGCCACAGCGCTACCAGCGCGACGCGTAGACCCCAAGTCCGGATCCGGGCGCGCCGCGCGGCGGTGCGCACCCGGGCCAGGATCTGTGCCTCGGTCTCGTTCTCCACCGCGGGCTCGTCGACGGCGTCCTGCACCAGCACGTCATGCGACACGGGAGGCTCCCTTCGCCCGAGCGGCCTCGACCTGATCGCGCAGCGTCTCCCAGATCTCCTTGTAGATGTCGCGGAACTCGGCGGTCAGCCGCACGTCCTCGACACTGCGCGGCCGTGCCAGGCCCACCGTGAAGTCCCCGCAGACGGTGGCCGGACTCGCGGTCATCACGACCACCCGGTCGGCGAGCACGATCGCCTCCTCCAGATCGTGGGTGACGAAGACGACCGCCGCGTTGGTGCCCGCCCAGACGCGCAGCAGCTCGTCCTGCATGAGCTGCCGGGTCTGCACGTCCAGCGCGCTGAACGGCTCGTCCATCAGCAGGATCTCCGGCTCGTTGACCAGTGTCTGTGCCAGCGCCACGCGCTTGCGCATGCCGCCGGACAACTGGTGCGGGTAGTAGCTCTCGAACCCGGCCAGACCGACCTTGCGCACCCATCCGGACGCCTTCGCCCGCGCCTCGGCCTTCGACGCGCCGCGCAGGCGCGGGCCGAGCGCGACGTTGTCCAGCACGCTCTTCCACGGCAACACCGCGTCCTGCTGGAACATGTAGCCGATGCCTTCGGGGATGCCGTCGACGTCCTTGCCGCGCACCAGCGTTCGCCCGGCCGAGGCCGGTTCCAGCCCGGATACCAGCGACAACGTGGTGGACTTACCGCATCCGGTGGGGCCGACGACGGCGACGAATTCGCCGGGGCGCACCGTGAGGTTCAGATTGCGCACGGCGGTGTGGATGCCGCCGCCGGTGCCGGGGAAACGCTTGGTCGCGTTCCGCAGCTCGATGAGGGATTGCGTCATTGCTTCCTACTTCTGCGAGATCGGGTAGGGCGAACGTACGTGGCCCCGGTCACACGCCGGAGCTTGTGCGCACAACCGCCACAAACGCGGGATATGCGGGTTTTGCGCATTCTGCTCATGCGCGGCGCGCGGTGGTCTGCGCCTATGCTGCGGCCATGGCCACTGAGGGCGCGCGGGCCGTGCGGTTGCGGACCCAGGTTCTGCTGTCGCAGATCCTGGTCGTCGCGCTGACGCTCGGTGTCGCGTTCGCGGTGTTCGGCTATCTCAGTGATCAGCGGCTGCGCGACGCCTACGGTCAGCGCGCTCTTGCCGTCGCGCGCACCGTCGCCGCCGACCCGGTGGTGCGCGCCGAGGTGGCCAGGTACGCGCCGGGCGCGGTCGATCCGGGCGTGCGCCAGGAACTCGCCACCGGCCCGCTGGAGCGGCTCGCGGTGGACGCGACCCAGCGCAACAACGCCCTGTTCGTGGTGATCACCGATGACGCGGGCATCCGCCTGGCGCATCCGGACGCCGCACGGCTCGCCGAGCATGTCAGCACCGATCCATCCGAGGCGCTCGCGGGCCGCGAGTCGATCACCGAGGAACGCGGCACGCTCGGCGACTCGGTGCGCGCGAAGGTCCCCGTCACGGCGCCCGGCTCCGATCGTGTGGTCGGCGCGGTCAGCGTCGGCATCGCCACCGACGCGGTGCACGAGCAACTGCTCGGCGACCTGCGCACAGCGGGCGGCCTGGTCGCGGTGGCGCTCGCGGTCGGCATCGCCGGATCGATCCTGCTCGCCCGCCGCTGGCGCGGGCTGACGCTCGGGCTGGAACCCGACGAGCTGGCCGAACTGGTCCGGGGGCAGGCCGCGGTGCTGCACGGCATCGGCGGCGGCGTGCTCGCCGTCGACGCGTCGTGGCGCACGACCTTCGTCAGCGACGAGGCGGCCAGGCTGCTCGGCATCGCGCCGGACATCGGGCGCCCGGTCGACGAGATCGGGCTCACCCCGCGAGTGCTGGAGGTGTTCCGCGACCTCGATCGGCAACCCGCCTCGGCGACGGTCGGTGCGAACGTCGTCATCGTCTCGGCGCGGCGAGTCAGCCGGGACGGCCGTGATCTCGGCGCGGTGCTCACCGTGCGCGACCGCACCGACGTGGAATCGCTGACCAGGCAGCTGGACGCGGTGCAGTCGATGAGCACGGTGCTGCGCGCGCAGCGCCACGAGTTCTCCAACAAGATGCACCTGGTCAGCGGGCTGCTGCACAGCGGGCATGTCGAGGAGGCCGCGCGGTCGGTCGACGAGCTGATCGGGGCGGGTCCGCTCGGTCCGGCGACGCCGGGCATCGATGCCATCCACGACACGTATCTACAGGCCTTCCTGGCCGCCAAGGCCGCGCACGCCAGGGAGAACGGGGTGGAACTCGTGCTCGGGCCCAACACCTGGGTCGAGGGTGATCTCGCCGATCCGGTGGACGTGACCACCGTGCTCGGCAATCTGCTGGACAACGCCATGGAGGCCGTGCGCGCTCGGGAGCGGCCGGTGCGGCAGGTGGAAGTGGAACTGGTGCAAGAGGATTCGACGCTGCACATCACCGTCGCCGACAGCGGCGACGGTGTCGCGCCCGACCTGGTGGACACGCTGTTCACCGAAGGGATCTCGACCCGCGACGACCTCGGCGTCCCCGGTGGGCGCGGGGTGGGCCTCGCCCTGATCCGCCAGATCGTCCGCGCCCACGGCGGCGACGTGCGCCTGTCGAGTCCCGGCGGCGGCGAGCCGCCACTGACCGGCGCGGAGTTCATCGCACGCATCCCCGGGGTGCTCGCGCAGAGCGAGGTGTCATGGCCCCGCCGTCCCTGACCGTCCTGATCGTCGACGACGACTTCCGGGTGGCGAATCTGCACGCCGGGATCGTGCAGGCAATCCCGGGTTTCACGGTGGCGGGCACCGCCAATACCCTCGCCGCCGCGCGGGAACTCGTCGCGGCGCGGCCGATCGACCTGGCGCTGGTGGACGTCTACCTGCCCGACGGATCCGGTATCGATTTCGTCCGCGAGCTGCACTGCGACGCCATGGTGCTCACCGCGTCGACCGAGAGCGAGTCGGTGCGCGCCGCCGTCGCGGCAGGTGCGGTGTCCTACCTCGTCAAGCCCTTCCCGCATACCGAACTCGCCGCCCGGCTCGCCGCCTACGCCCGCTACCGGCGCATTCTCGCCGTGCCACAGGTCGACAACGCCCGGGTCGCCGCGGCGCTGCACGCGCTGCGTCCTTCGGTCACCGCGAGCCCGGCGGCGACCGTGGCCTCCCCCACCAAAGACGCTGTCCTGCAAGCAATTATCAATGCGGGCACGCCCCTGTCCGCAGGAGAGGTAGCGAGCGCCATCGGCATCTCCAGGGCCACCGCCCAGCGCTATCTCGCCGCACTCGTCGCCGGCGGCGCGGTGCGCATGAGCCTGCGCTACGGCAGCACCGGGCGGCCCGAACAGGAGTACTCCGCCGCGCCGCCGCACTGAGCCGACCGCGCTGGGCGGGAAGAACCGGCCCGCGCGCGGCCGGTCCGGCGGGTCGTCCCGGACAGCCCGGAACCTCGCGCGGTGTCCACCGGCCACCATCGCCGCACGCGCCAGAACGTCGCAGGTCGACAGCCGGACCATCGGCGGCCGACATCCGCTCGACCGGCGCACGACGCGGCACCTACACAGCCGGGCCGATGCGTCTCCGTCTGCCGGACATACGATCCGATCGTCACCGGACCACCGGTTGCGGCAGCACAAGAGCGAACGGTGCGATCCACTTCGGTGGCGCGCCGCTCGAGGTGGCGCTCCTCGGCCGACCAGCGCCTACGTGGTGCAGCCTGATGCGGTCTTCAGCGGCGGTAGCGTCGGGGTATGAGCATCATCGAGGTCGCCGTTGTCGGCTACGGCCTGGCCGGGTCGGTTTTTCACGCTCCGCTGATCGCCGCGCAACCGCGGATGCGGGTCGCTGCCGTGGTGACCTCCTCGGAGGAGCGTGCCGAGCGGGCGCGCGCCGAACACCCCGGTGTGCGTGTGGTGCCGCACGCAGAGGAGTTGTTCGCCACGCCGGACGGCATCGATCTGGCTGTGATCGCGACACCGAACCACACGCACGCGCCGCTGGCCGGGCGGGCGCTGGAGGCCGGGCTGCCCGTCGTGGTCGACAAGCCGTTCGCGGTCGCGGTGGACGACGCCGAAGATCTGGTCCGGCGCGCGGAGCGGTCCGGCCTCGCGTTGTCGGTCTTCCAGAACCGGCGCTGGGACGGCGACTTCCGGACGGTGCGTGAACTCGTCGAGACCGGAAGACTGGGCCGGGTGTGGCGTTTCGAGTCCCGGTTCGAACGGTGGCGTCCGGTGCCGAAGGGCGGCTGGCGGGAGGTCGGCACGGACGAGGAGGGCGCGGGCATCCTGCTCGACCTCGGCAGCCACTTGGTGGACCAAGCCGTGACCCTGTTCGGCCCGGTGGCTTCGGTGTACTGCGAGCTGGACCGGCGGCGGGAAGGGATCACCACCGACGACGACGCGTTCGTCGCGCTCACCCACACCGGCGGTGTCCGCTCCCACCTCTGGATGAGCGCCGTCGCCGCGCAACTCGGCCCGCGTTTCCGGGTGCTCGGATCGGAAGCCGGGTATGTGACCTACGGGCTGGACCCGCAGGAGGAAGCACTCCGATCCGGTCGCCGCCCGGGAAACGATTCCCCTTGGGGCACAGTCGATGCCGAGCGCTGGGGCGTGCTGGGCGCGGAACCGGACTTCGCCCCTGTGCCGACCGCACCCGGCGCATACCCCGATTTCTACTCCGCCATGGCCGCCGCGCTGCTCGACGGCGCTCCGGTGCCCGTCGACCCGCGCGACGCCGTCACCACCCTGCGCCTGCTGACGAAAGCACGCGAGTCGGCGGCGCTGGGTGTGACCGTCACCGCTTGATCGGGGCTGGCCACCTTCGCCGCGACTCGATAACGTCGGTCCCCGGGATCGGCCGGTCCGGGCCGCCCTGTGAGAGGAGACCCGAATGGGTACAACGGTTTTCGCCGTGCTGCTGCCGTTGGCGCTGGCCTTGGTGATGTTCGGGCTCGGATTGACCTTGACGACCGACGATTTCGCGCGCGTGCTGCGGTATCCGAAAGCGGCGGTGATCGCGCTGGCGTGCCAGATGGTCCTGCTGCCCGCGGTGTGCCTCGGCCTGATCCGCCTGTTCGGACTGGAAGGCGCGCTCGCGGCGGGCATGCTGCTGCTCGCGGCGTCGCCGGGCGGAGCGTCGGCCAACCTGTTCAGTCACGTCGCCGGGGGGAACGTGGCGCTGAACATCACACTCACCGCGATCAATTCGGTGCTCGCGGTATTCACCCTGCCCGTGGTGGTGGCGCTGTCCTACGCCTTGTTCCTGGACGGCGAGGGTTCGGTCGGACTGCGGCCGGACAAATTCGCGCAGGTCTTCGCCATCGTGCTGGTGCCGGTCGCGATCGGCATGGTGGTGCACCGGCGGTTCCCGGAATGGTCGCGGCGGATGCGCGGTGCGGTCAAGCTCCTGTCCGTCGTGGTCCTCGCGCTGGTGATCGCGGCCGGAGTGGGCTCGAATCTGGACATCCTGACCGAGCACATCGGAGAGCTGTCCGCGATCTGCCTGACCTTCGCCGTGATCAGTCTGGCCGTGGGCTATTTCCTGCCCCGGCTGTTGCGGGTGGAAGCCGATCAGGCGATCGCCTCGGCCATGGAGATCGGCGTGCACAACGCGGCGCTCGCGATCGCCGTCGCCGCTTCGGTATTGGACAACGACACGATGGCCGTTCCGGGCGCGGTGTACGGGGTTCTGATGAACATCCCGGCGGCGATCGCCGCGTATCTGCTGGCCAGGCGGGCGCGGCGAGAGCAGCCCGCGCCCGCGCCGAGCATGGCGGGTTAGCCCGGGCAGTTCGCCGCGCGGACATGGGCGGCCCCGGTGGGTAGCCTCTCGGAGGGTCGACGCCACGAAGGGAGCCAGCTGCGCGATGCAACCGCTCGGCACGAACGATCCGGCCCGGATCGGGGACTATCGCCTGCTCGGCGTCCTCGGTGCGGGTGGCATGGGCCGGGTCTACCTCGGCCGGAACCCGGGTGGGCGCACCGTCGCGGTCAAAGTCATCCGCCCGGACATGATCGACGCCGAATTCCGGCAGCGCTTCCGGCGCGAGGTGGCCGCCGCGCGCCGGGTCGGCGGAGGGTTCACCGCGCCGGTGCTCGACGCGGACGTCGACGCCGATCCCCCGTGGCTGGCCACCGGTTACGTGGCGGGATTCTCGCTGGCCGACGCGGTCGACCGGTACGGACCGTTCACCGAGAACGCGCTGCTCGTGCTGGCGCACGGGCTGATCGAGGCAGTGACCGCCGTCCACCGGGCCGGTGTGGTGCACCGCGACCTCAAACCGTCCAACGTTCTGCTGGCCCTCGACGGTCCCAAGGTGATCGATTTCGGCAT
This sequence comes from Nocardia sp. NPDC047038, assembly GCF_040644075.1. Taxonomy (NCBI): domain Bacteria; kingdom Bacillati; phylum Actinomycetota; class Actinomycetes; order Mycobacteriales; family Nocardiaceae; genus Nocardia; species Nocardia sp. NPDC047038. The sequence continues at coordinate 74,043 of NZ_JBEYVQ010000007.1, forward strand.
CGCCCGCGCCGTCGACGACAGCAAGCTCACCACGACCGGAAAAGTCATCGGCTCACCGGGATTCATGTGCCCGGAGCAGGTGACCGGCGATCCGGTCGGCCCACCCGCGGACGTCTTCGCGCTGGGCGGCGTCCTGGTGTTCGCGGCGACCGGCCATGGACCGTTCGGCGTCGGCGAGACGGTGCAGATGCTGTGGCGGGTGGTGTACGAGCAGCCGCAGCTGGATGACGTGCCGGAGCGGCTGCGCCCACTGGTGGCCGCCTGCCTGACCAAGGACGCCGCGGCTCGCCCGACTCCGGACGAGCTGTTCGCCCAGCTCACCGCACTGGGCATCCCCGACCGCGGCGGCTGGCTGCCCGCGCCGGTGCTCGAGGAGGTCGGCCGCCGCGCGGTCGAGCTATTGGACCTGGACTCCGGCGCATTCGACCGCAGCCAGTTCTCCGCGCCCACTGATAGGGCGCGTACGGCCGACACCGTGGTCCGCCCCGCGCCACCTACCTATCCGCGGTACGCGCAGGGCGATCCCGGACGGTCGGCACACAGACCGACGCACTATCCCGGCTCGCCGCAGGCGGCCGCCACGTCCATGGGGCAACGGATTCAACCACCCGCGCAATACGATTCGCCCGGTGGTCCGGTCACCACCCCGGCACCTCGCGCACACAGTCCGAACCGCGCCCTGCTGGTCGCGGGAGCCCTCGTCGTCGGCATCGCGGTCGCCGTGGCGGCGTTCGTGGTCGGCGCGCAACTACGGCGCGATACCGCGAACTCGATCGCGCAGACCGCGACGCCGACCGACAGTGATTCTCCGACGTCCACCACCCGAGCCGGCGGCGACGCTCCGACGGCTACCGCCACGCAAGCCGGTGACGGGACGCCGACCAGCGCAGGCCCGTCTGGCACGAGCGTTCCGAACGCACTTGTCGGCGAATGGCAGGGTGTCGCGCGGGACATTCTGGGCAGCTACGACATCGTCGTGCGGATCAATCCTGGGAACGTCGGCGAGCAGGTCGGAGAATCGACCAATACCGGCAGATTCGCGCATCTGCAATGCGGCCGGTCCGAAACGCTCACGTCCGCAACGGCCAACGGTGTGGTGCTGACCGCCAGACTCACCAAGGATCCCGGCGGCTGCAACGATGACGGCGCGACGTCCCGGTTGGAGTTGCGACCTGACGGGACGCTCTCGTACCGAACCCAGGGTGTGGCAGGGGATATGACCGGCACCCTCAATCGCACCGGCTGAACGGCGCGGGCGACGGATTCAGGGGCGACGAGCGGCGCACCGGCCCTCCACGACAGGACGCGGCGAGGCGAGCCGCACGCGTTCGGCTCCGACGTCCCAGCGTCGAACCCATGCCCCGAGCGCGGTCGTCCGCGGGCGGTTAAGGTGCGGCGGTGGAAAGAGCGGAATTCTTCGAGCGCGGCGCTTCCATCGCCGATCGTCTGACGACGACGCAAGCGCAGCCGCCGTGGTGGCTGGTGGTGGCGGCCGCGGTGGCGGCGCTCGTGCTGGTGGGTTACACCCCGATCTGGCGGTTGACCCGCAATATCGTCACCATCGCGCACGAAGGCGGGCACGCCCTGGTCGCCCTGCTGACCGGCCGCAAGCTCAACAGCATCCGACTGCATTCCGACACTTCGGGGCTCACCGTGTCGAGCGGGAAACCCTACGGCCTCGGGATGATCCTCACCACCATGGCCGGTTACCCCGCACCGCCGCTGCTCGGTCTCGGATTCGCCGCGCTGCTGGGCGCGAGCCGGATCACGCTGATGCTCTGGACCGCCATCGTTCTGCTCGCCGCGCTGCTGATCAAGATCAGGAACGTCTACGGCGCCATCACCGTGCTCGGCCTGGGCGCGGTGGTCTTCGTGGTCTCCTGGTTCGGCACCGACACGCTGCAAGCGGGGTTCGCCTACCTGGGGGCCTGGTTCCTGCTGTTCGCCGGGGCACGGCCGGTGCTGGAGCTGCAACGAAGCCGCTCCCGGCAGCAACGTGCCCGCTATCACGAGGTCGACTCGGACGCCGATCAACTCGCCCGGCTCACCCGGCTGCCCGGCCTGCTGTGGGTTTTCGTGTTCGGCGCGATCGCCGTGGGTGCGTTGTCGCTCGGCGCGTGGCTGCTCGTCTCCGCCATCGCCGAAGTCTGCCTGCCGGGCGCGCCCTCCGGGTCCTGCTTCGCCGCTCCCTGATCGCCGCGCTGCGTGGTCCGGTCGGCTCGGTTAGGCTTCGAACTCGCCCTGTGCCAATGCCTTACCTACGGCGATGGCGCATCGCCGATGCGCACCCGCTTCGGCCGTCCGACGCAAGTTCGCGATTCACGACCTCCGGAGCCAGCATGGCGAACCTTCTCGCGCGCACACCGATCAGCACTGCGCGACAACGATTTCCGATACTGGCCATGGCCGTCACCGCGCTGCTCGCCACGATTGCGCTCCATCCGGCCACAGGCCTCGCCGCAACGGCCGACACCGCCTGCGGCACACCGTTGACACCAGAGGAGACAGCCGCGATCGCGCGGCTGTCCGATACCGAGGCACCGGCTGGTTCCTCGTTGTGGCAGCTGGAGCAGGCCATCGACCGCCACCGGCAGATCACCGAAATCCTGGTCCGCCACCGCGACCTGCGCGGTGTGTTCGCCTTGGGGCTCGACGCGGTCGAGCAGGCCGCCGTCCTGCCGCTCCAGCGCGATCCCGCGTCGTTCGACGACCCCGAATGGGCGCACCGGATCAGTCTCGAGCTGCTGTCGCGTTTCCTGCGCGCGTTGCACGCGGAATTCACCGGCGCACCCGCCGAACCGCACTGGGCGCACTACTTCGAGCTGACCCGTCGCTGCGAGTTGCCCCCGGCCCGAGTGGCGATGGCCGGTTACGACGCGCATCTGACCGTCGACCTGTCCTATTCCGTCGCGGCGGTCGGCGGCACCGCCGCCAACGCGCGCGACTATTTCCGCATCGTCGACTCGATCGCCCAGCAGGGCGCGCTGATCGTCGACGAGACCAAGGCGTTCTACGGCGGTGACCTGGGACCGCTGTGGCGCTTCTACTTCGTCGGGGAGGGCTTGGACGCGGTGCTCGGCCGAGGCGTGGCGACCGGTCCGTTGCTCCGGCTGGCCGACGCGGGCGCCAACGTCGTCATCTTCGCGAACGGGATCGCCTTGCAGGACCCGGCGGCGGCACCCGCCGTCACCGCCGAGATCGACGCTTTGTGGCGCGGGCTCGATCTCGGTTTCGATCTCCTGTCCGGCCTAGGCGGCCTCTGACTACCTCTTCAGCGCCGCCACGGCGTCCCGGATCACATCCTCGGGCGGTCGTGTCGCGTCGAGGGTGTCGCCGCGCTCGTCGGCCGCGAGAGGCTCCAGCGTGGCCAGCTGGGAATCCAGCAGGCTCGGTGGCATGAAGTGCCCACCGCGGCCCGCCATACGGCGCTCGAGTTCCTGCCGTGGCACGTCCAGATGCAGGAAGAACGCGTGGGGGGCCGAGACGCGAAGCCGGTCGCGATAGATCCGTTTCAGCGCGGAACACGTGACGACGGCTCCCTTCCCTGATCGCCCGGCCATCCAGGCGGCCAAGGCATCGAGCCAGGGTGCGCGGTCGGCATCGTCCAGCGGCGTCCCCGCCGCCATTTTCGCGACGTTCGCGGGCGGGTGGAAATCGTCGCCGTCGGCGTACTCGACCCCCAATATGTCGGCCAAGCGGGTACCGACCGTCGTCTTTCCCGAACCCGACACCCCCATCACGATAATCATCGGCACATCGCGCACTCGAACCTTCTTCCCTGATGGTGACGGATCTTCGTGCGGCATTGTCATCCGCAACAACGTAGCGGCTGCTTGCTTCGTCGGCCCGTGCAGTGACGATTCGCGCCGCCGCCGATACATTTCAAGGACCGAGACTGTGCGATGTCACGAACTTCCGTGAATTCGAATTCTGCTTCGTATCACGCCATTTCGTGAAAACGTGCGGACGACTGGATGGGAAGTACCGAATGTTTGCGACGACGCAAGGCACCGGCCTGGTCCGACATCCGAACCGCGACCGCGCGCTCGACCCACGGATGGTCGGCGGCGGAGGCGGTCGCTGAGGGACCGGCATGCCACCCACACGCGGCACCGCCGAGCCCGTCCCGGCCACCGAACACATCGTGCGACACCTGCTCGGCATCATTCCCCGCCGGCACGTCGAACAAGGGAATCTGCTGCGGGAGGAGATCCGCGCCACCGTCGCCCACTGCCTCGACCTGGTCACTTCCCTCGCCCCCGCGCAACCGGCCCGCACGGTCGGCATCTTCGCGGCCGCCACCCGGTGGGCGGGCGTCGGGGTGCGCATGGACACCGTCCAGCATCTGGTCCACGAAGGTTTCCGCCTGTATCTCGACGAGTACCTGCGTGATTCGAACACACTGCGGCACAACGACATACGTAAGCTCTTCGACGCCCTCCACGCGGTCACCACGACCGTCTCGCTCGCCTACCTGTCCGTCGCCCCCGCCGACGAGCAGACCGCTCCGCACGCCGTCGCCGCCGCACTGCTGCGCGGGCACCACCCTGCGAAGGTCTACCGGGAGTACGGCATTCCGGTCGCCGACCGCTACACCGTGCTCGCCGTGGCGGTCGACCGGCCCACCGAGGAGAATCCCGGCCGCCCCGCGGAAGGGCACAGCATCCGGCAACGCATGCAACTCTGCCTCGCGGTGCACTGCGGCAGGCACGTGCCCAGCCTGCTCAGCGCGATCGGCGGAACGATCCTGGTACCGGCGGCGCCGGTCGCCGCGGACCGCCTCACCGACTTGGTCGCCGCGCTGGCCGCGGTGGTGCCCGCGCCGCTCACCGCCGCCGCCATCGCCGCCGAGGCCGAGCAGATTCCCGGCGCCGCCGACCAGGCGCACGAACTGCTCGACATGGTTCGTCGCCTGCAGAGCCCACCCGGCCTGTACCGCTTCGAGGATCTGGCCCTCGAATACCAGCTCACCCGGCCGGGCCCGGGACGCGACCGGCTGGCCGCCCTGCTCGATCCGCTGGAGAGGCATCCGGAGTTGGTCGAAACCCTGCGCGAACACATCCGCAACGACTTCAACCGCAGGCGCACCTCCCGGACGATGTATCTGCACCCGAACACCGTCGACCATCGGCTCAAGCGCATCGGCCGCCTCACCGGCTTGGACACCGCCGTTCCGCACGCGCTCTACCGATTGCGCGCCGCGCTCATCGCCCGGACCTACACGCAACCGCCGGGGCCCGAACGGTCCGCGCGATGATCTCTCAGCGACCGCATCACCGGGCCGACCGCGCCGCGAACGCCCCGATTCGGATTCCGGCCGACCGACTAGGGTCATCGACATGGAACTACGCATCTTCACCGAGCCGCAGCAGGGTGCGAGCTACGACACCCTGCTCACCGTCGCCAAGGCCACCGAGGACCTGGGCTTCGACGCGTTCTTCCGCTCCGACCACTACCTGAGCATGGGCGGCGCCGACGGGCTGCCCGGCCCCACCGACGCCTGGATCACGCTTGCCGGTCTGGCCAGGGAGACCAAGCGGATCCGGCTGGGCACCCTGGTCACCGCCGCCACCTTCCGGCTGCCTGGCCCGCTGGCGATCCAAGTGGCGCAGGTGGACCAAATGTCCGGCGGCCGAGTCGAATTCGGTTTGGGCAGCGGCTGGTTCGCCGAGGAGCACGCCGCGTACGGCATCCCGTTCCCCGCCGACAAGTTCGCCCGGCTGGAAGAACAGCTGGCTATCATCACCGGGCTCTGGGCGACCAAACCCGGCGACACCTTCAGCTATGACGGAAAGCACTTCCAGCTCACCGACTCCCCCGCCCTGCCCAAGCCGGCGCAGGACCCGATCCCGGTGGTGATCGGCGGGCAAGGCGCCACCCGCACCCCGCGGCTGGCCGCGCAATACGCCTCCGAGTTCAACATGCCGTTCTCCTCCATCGAGGACAGCACGCGGCAGTTCGACCGGGTGCGCGCCGCCGCCGAGGCATACGGCCGCGCCGCCGACGACCTGGTCTACTCCAACGCGCTGGTGGCATGCGTGGGCGCGAACGACGCCGAAGTGGCGCGCCGGGCCGAGGCGATCGGCCGCGAGGTGGACGAGCTGAAGACCAACGGCTTGGCCGGCTCACCCGCCGAGGTGGTGGACAAGATCGGCCGGTACGCCGAGATCGGCACCAGCCGCATCTACTTGCAGGTACTGGACCTGAGCGATCTCGAGCACCTCGAGCTGATCTCCGCGCAGGTGCAGTCGCAGTTGTCGTAGCGCTCAGTCCAGCGGACGGTTGGTCGGCACCACGACGAAGCTCGGCGCCGACGGGTCGAGCTTCAGGTGTTGCGGCTTCAGCTCGGTGTTGTTGAGCATCGGCCGGAAGGCCAGCGCCTTCGGCGAGTTACCCGCGAAGACGTCGATCCGCAGCCGGTGGCCGGGTTGCAGCACCGCTTGGGTGGGAATCACCGCGATGTCCAGCGCCACCGGCTCACCGGGCACGACCGGCCGCACGCTGTCCAAGGTGATCGGATTGAACGGTTCGGTCAGGTCGCCGGTCGGTGTGCGGCTGCTCTTCTGCTCGTCGACGGCGCGCAGCGATGCGGTCAGCTGCCCGGTGGACAGCACCTTCGAGCTCCCGTCGGGCGCGACGTCGTTCATGGTGACGCTCCAATAGCCGTCGGTGGCGTCGTGCACCGCGTTCAGATGCACGTTCACCGGCCCCGAGATGACGGTGGGCTCGGTCGTCGGCGCGCTGGTGAAGGTCAGCGCGTTGCGCTCGGCGATGCGTGAGTCCTTCGCGCACACGTCCAGCACCGCCGCCATCCCGGCCGAGCCCTGCGCGGTATCGCGGGAACACGCCGAGGCGACGCCCGGCGCCACCGTCAGCGTCTGCCGTTCGCCGGGAGCGGTCATCGTCAACGATCCGTCGTACACGGCCTTTCCGGCGGTGCCGCTCGGCTCGGCCGACAGATACACGCGGCGGTGGTTGAGATCTTTCTGCGGGAACTGGCCGAGGGAGATCCAGCCGCCGCCTTGTTCCCACACCGTGATCGGCCCGAAATCGCCCAAGCCGTGGTCGGTGTCCTTCAGCCACTTGTCGAACCAGATGCGCTGCAACACGTCCAGTCGCGGCGGCGCCCCCGGAATACCGGTTCCCGCACCGGGATTCGCGTGATAGGTGTCGCCGACGACCAATTGTTTCTGTCCCGCGGGCAGCGGAATCGCGTTGTACAGCTTCGTCGCGCTGTTGGCGAAGATGTCGTGCCAGCCGCCGTAGACGAAGGTGGGCACCGTGATGCGCTCGGGATGACCCTCGATGCCGCGCCGGAAATAGCTGTTCTCGTCCAGCGCGTCGGCCAGCGCGGGCGGCACGTGATCGAGCGACGGTGTAAGCAGCGCCTGGGCCAGCAGGTCCACGTTGCTGGCCGGATCGGACATCCGCTCCTGCAGCCACCCCCAGTCGAAGGTGCCCTTCAACATCGACTGCACGTCGGGAATCAGCTTCAGCTGGTTGACCGTGCTGAGCCACATCGGAAGGAACGTCGTCCCCACGCCGCCGCCCGGCGCGACGACGTCGCGCATGAGGTCGCTGCCCGGCTCCACCGGGAAGATCGCCCGCAACGGCGCGGGGGCGTTCTCGGCGGCGCGCAGCTGGTTGATTCCCGAATAGGAGCCGCCGCTCATCCCGACCCGGCCGTTCGACCAAGGCTGGGCCGCCGCCCACTCGATCACCTCGCGGGTGTCGAGCTGTTCCCGCTCGCCGAGGGTGTCCCATGCTCCCTGGGAGAAACCGGTACCTCGCACGTCGGCGACGACCTGCGTGTATCCGGCGCGGATCAGATCGCGATCCAGACCGAGCACCGTCTGCACGGTGCCGCCGTCGACCGCGTGCAGCAGATCGCCGAAACCACTGACCGGCGTGCGTGACAGATTCACGCGATTGACCAGCCGCACGGTCAACGGCTGCAACCCGGGCACCGCGAGCGCCGTGTCGATCAGGTTGGTCATGAGCTTGGTGTACGGCGTGAGGTTGACGATGGTCGGCAGCGGCTGCCGCTCCACCTCGCCGCCCTCCTTCACCGGCCGGTAGACGTTGGCCTTCAACACGACACCGTCGCTCATCCGGATCGGCACATCCCAGTCGATGTGCACGTCGGCATACGGCTGGGGACCGTCGTGTAACGCCGTCCACCGCACACTGTGGGCATCGACCGACGGCTCCGCGGCCGCGGGCACCGACACGAATCCCACGGTCGCCGTTACCGCGACCATGGCCATCGTCCGGATCGCCCTGATCGTCGTTCGTCTCACGCCACGCCCCGCTGCCATCTCGCTCCCTCGACCGGTGTGCGGACCGACCATCGATCGCCCGATTGGGCGACAACGTAGCAATCTTCCGGCGAATAACGCGGGAGGTGCGGTCGGGCCGGTTTGTCGCGAGCGAACAGACGGTGAATGCCGCGTCGCCACCGACGATGCGGCTTAGGGTGGGACACATGACGCCGCTGCAGCGCTACATCGCGGAGGAGATCGCGGCCGATCACGCCGACGGGCTGCTCACCCGGCGAGAGGCGGTGCGCAGGCTGGGGCTGCTCGGGCTCGGCGCCACGGCCGCCGCCACCCTGCTGGCCGCCTGCGCGAACTCCGACACCGGTATCACCGATTACTCGCCCTCGCCCACGTCGCCCCCGACGCCACCGGGATCCGCCACCGCTCTTCCGACGAGCGCCGTCACCTTCGCCGGCCCCCGCGGGACGCTGCAAGCCGCGTGGGCGGCGGCGCCGCAACCACGGGGCGGTGTGCTGGTGGTCCACGAGAACAAAGGTCTCACCGACCACATCCGTTCGGTGACAGGGCGTTTCGCGGGGGCTGGATATTCCGCGCTCGCGGTCGACCTGCTGTCCGCACGAGGCGGAACCGCGACGTTCGCCGATCCCGCCGAGGCGACCGCCGAGCTGAGCCGGATCCCGCAGGACCAGCTCGTCGCCGACTTGCGTGCCGGACTGGACGAACTGCAGCGGCGGGTCGAGGAAAAGAAGCTCGGCGCCACCGGTTTCTGCTTCGGCGGCGGCCTGACCTGGCTGCTGCTGGCCTCGGGCCCGTCCCAGTTGGCGGCGGCGACACCGTTCTACGGGCCGTTCCCGGACAACGGCGATCTGACCGCGTCGAAAGCCGCGGTGCTCGGCATCTACGCGGCGGCCGACGCCCGCGTGAACGCCTCCCGGGCCGCCGCGGAAGCGGCACTGGCCCGTTCGGGCAACCCGCATCAGATCTTCACCGCGCCCGATGCCGACCACGCCTTCTTCAACGACACCGGTCAGCGGTACAACGCGACGGCCGCCACCGAGGCTTGGCGGCGCGTATTGGACTGGTACGGAACGTATCTCGGCTGATGCGAACCGGATCGGGCCGTTCTCTCGGCGTCCGGAGCCTCTTCACAGGCCCGGATTCCGACCGGCGGTTCCGCTGGTCCGCCCGGCACGCGCACGCTTGCGACAGGAGGCTTGTGGCACCGAGACGGTGCCATACCCGCACGACCATCGCCGCACTCCTGCTCGGCGCGGCGCTGACTGCCTGCGGAAACGACAGCTCGACCGCACCGAGGAGCACGCCTCCGGCGACGCGCACCGCCGCGCCGAGCAATCCCGCCGGACGACCCGACCTCGACGCCGCCGAGGAAATCGCCGGTAACCTCGACGTGCCGTGGGGGCTGGCCTTCCTGCCCGACGGCGCGGCGCTGGTCGCCGAGCGGGACTCCGGACGGATCCTGCGTATCGGTACCGGCGGTGCGCCGCAACAGGTGTATCAGGTGCCGGGCGTGACCGCCCGGGGCGAAGGCGGACTGCTGGGGCTCGCCGTCGCGCCGGACTACGCCGAAAGTCGTTATGTCTATGCCTATTTCACCGCTGATACGGACAACCGGATCGTCCGGTTCCGGCTCGACGGCCCACCGGAGGTGCTGGTGGCCGGGATCGCGAAGGCCGGTAATCACAACGGCGGGCGAATCGCGTTCGGTCCGGACGGCATGCTCTACGCCGGGACCGGCGACGCCGGGCAATCCGGACGATCGCAGGATCCGGCGAATCTCAACGGGAAGATCCTCCGTGTGACGCCCGAAGGCCGCCCGGCTCCGGGCAATCCGTATCCCGGCTCGCCGGTCTACAGTCTCGGCCACCGCAATGTGCAGGGTCTGGCATGGGACCGCGACGGGCGATTGTTCGCGGCGGAATTCGGGCAAGACCGGTTCGACGAGATCAATCTGATCGAGCCCGGCCACAACTACGGCTGGCCCGAGGTCGAGGGGTCGGGCGGCGCCGACCGCGGCTTCACCGATCCGCTGCTGACCTGGACCACCGCGGAAGCCTCACCGTCGGGGATCGCCATCGCCGGGGACACCCTGTACGTCGCCGCGCTGCGCGGCCGTCGGCTGTGGACCGTGCCGCTCGCGGACGGCCGCACCGGTGCACCCCGTGCCGAATTGCGCGACCGGTACGGCCGGTTGCGCACGGTGGCGGTCGCGCCGGACGGAGCGTTGTGGCTCACCACCTCCAACACCGACGGTCGGGGCGAACCGGCCAGCGGTGACGACCGCGCCCTTCGCTTCCCGGCCCGCTGAGCCTCGCCGGCGGTCGCGGTGTGACGAGCACCACGGACACTTATGTTGTGCACAACTGAATTGCTCACTACATTATTGCTCATGACCGATCACCTCACCCTCGACGAGCAGCTCTGCTTCCCGCTCTACGCGGCGTCCCGGGCGATGACCGCGGTCTACCGCCCGAAGCTGGAACGGCTCGGGCTCACCTACCCGCAGTACCTGGTGATGCTCGCGCTGTGGGAGCGCGACGAACGCAGCGTCGGCGACGTCTGCCATGCGCTCGACCTGGATTCCGGCACGCTTTCCCCGCTGCTCAAGCGGCTGGAGGCCGGGGGCCTCGTGGAGCGGCGGCGGTCGGCGTCCGACGAACGCCGCGTCGACATCCGGCTCACCGACCGAGGACGCGCCCTGCGCGCCGAGGCGGGCGACATCCCGGCCCAGATGGGCGAGGCCAGCGGCTTGTCCATGGACGACATCGCCGCATTGCGCGACATCCTGCGCCGACTGACCGATTCGCTGAAATCTCAGCTGAACGAAGGAGAATAGACATGCCGATCCTCTACACCGCCGAGGCCCTGGCCAGCGGCGACGGACGCAACGGCCGCGCACGCACCACCGACGGCAAGCTCGACCTGAATCTGTCGGCTCCCAAGGAACTGGGCGGCGACGGCGAGGGCACCAATCCCGAGCAGCTGTTCGCGGCCGGGTACGCGGCCTGCTTCCATTCGGCGCTGCGCCTGGTCGGCAAGCAGGTGAAGGCGAACATCGACGACTCCGCGGTCGGCGCCAAGGTCGGGATCGGGCCGAACGACGCGGGCGGCTTCGGCCTTGCGGTTACCCTGGAGGTATCGCTCCCCCATCTGTCCAGGGAGGACGCGCAAGCGCTCGCTGACAAAGCACACCAGGTCTGCCCGTATTCCAACGCGACCCGCGGCAACATCGACGTCCAGGTCCTCGTAGCCGAGGACTGATCGAGAAGGAGCGGATATGCGTGCCGTAGTCATCGAACGGTTCGGTGAACCGAAGGATGTACTGACCACCGCCGAACGCCCGGTCCCCGAGCCCGGCCCGGGCGAAGTGCGACTCGCGCTGATCCTGTCACCGATCCACAATCACGATCTGGCCATCGTGCGTGGCGTGTACGGCTACCGGCCCGAGCTGCCCGCTATCCCGGGTAGCGAGGCGGTCGCGCGGGTAGACGCGGTGGGTCCCGGCGTCACCGACATGTCGGTCGGACGGCGCGTGACGGTGTCCGGTGCGATCAATGTGTGGGCCGACTACTTCGTGGTCCCGGCCCGCCAGGTCATCCCGTTGCCCGACACGGTCTCCGACGAGACCGCGGCCCAACTGCTGGCCATGCCGTTGAGCGCGCTGATGCTCATCGAGGACCTCGGGCTGCGGTCCGGCGAGTGGCTGGCGATCAACGCCGCCAACGGCGCGGTCGGCAGGCTCGTCAACGTCTTCGCCCGGCAGCGCGGTCTGCGCGTGCTGAATCTCGTTCGCGGCCCGGGCTCCGTCGCGGCGCTGCGGGAACTCGGCTACGAGCCGGTGCTCGACACCGAGAGCGAGGGCTGGCGTGACCAAGTGGACGCCGCCACCTCCGGTGCGCCGATCGTCCGGGCCGTCGATCAAGTAGGCGGTCGCGCCGCGGCCGACGAACTGGCGTTGCTCGCGCCCGGCGGTCAGCTGATCTCCTTCGGCGCGCTCTCGGGCAAGCCGCTGACGCTCGATCCGGGCAGTCTCATCTTCGGCCAGGCCGTGGTCAAGGGCTTCTGGGGCTCCAAGCGGATCGAGGAGATCGGCGCGGACCAGCGCGGACGGCTGATCAGCGAACTGATCGATCTCGCCGCTCGCGGTGAGCTGCGGCTGGACATCGAAGCCGCCTACCCGCTCGAGGCCGCGGCGGACGCCGCCGTCGCCACCGAGACGCCGGGCCGCGCCGCCAAGATCGCGCTGCGGGGTCAGCCCGCCTGACCGGCGTTCAGCACGGCCATCGCGGCATTGTGCCCGGGAATGCCGCTGACGCCGCCGCCCCGGATGGCGCCCGCACCGCACAGGAACACGTTGCGGTGGCCGGTCGCCACGCCCCACCGGGCGCCGGGGTCGGCCGGGTCGGCGTCCTCGGGGAGGTAGGGGAAGGCCAGGTCCCGGTGGAAGATGTGTCCACCGGGCAGGCCGACCTCACCCTCGAGTTCGATCGGCGTCTTCGCCTCCAGGCAGGGCGCGCCGTTCTCGTCTCTCGCCAAACAGTCCGCGATCGGTTCGGCGAGCACCGAATCGAGTTGCGCCAAGGTCGCTTTCACGAACTCTTCTTTCGCCGACGCGTGGTCGGCGGCGAAGAGTTTCGCGCGAGCGTGCAGTCCGAACAGGGTGAGCGTATGCGCACCCTGCTCAGCCAGATCCGGTGCCAGAATCGTCGGATCGGTCAATGTGTGGCAATAGATTTCGGCGGGCGGCGCGGACGGAATGCGGCCGATCGCGGCCTCGCCGTAGGCGCGGTCGAGTTGGGCGTACGACTCGCCGATGTGGAAAGTACCGGCGAATGCTTCCCGTGGCTCGACTTCGGCGTCGCGCAATCGCGGGAGGCGGCGCAGCAGCATATTGATCTTCAACTGCGCACCCTCGGGCTTCGGTGGCAGCGGCTCGCCGAGCAGCCCGGCGAGCGTATACGGCGCGACGTTCGCCAGGACGTGGCGCGCTCCGATCTTTTCTTCTTCGTATCCGACTTCCGCTGTGTCGCCGTCGGTTTCGATGCTCGTCACCGTGCAGTCGGTGACGATCTCCGCGCCCGCTTCGCGCGCGGCCGTGGCCAGTGCGTCGGTGAGCGCGCCCATGCCGCCGATCGGCACGTCCCAGTCGCCGGTGCCGCCGCCGATCACGTGGTACAGGAAGCAGCGATTCTGCCGCAGCGACGGATCGTGCGCATGGGTGAACGTGCCGATCAGCGCATCGGTGAGCACCACGCCGCGCACCGTGTCGTCGGCGAAGGTCGACTCGATCATCTCACCGAGCGGCCGCTCGAACAGCGCTTCCCAGGTGGCCGCGTCGTCCACGATGTGCCGTAACGCCTCCTTCGACACCAGTGGCATGGTCAGCGTCGGAAAGACCCGCCGGGCCAACTCCCCCATATTCGCGTAGAACCGCTGCCATGCGCGGAATTCCGTATCCGAGCCGGTCAGCCGCGTGAAACTCGCCTCCGTCCTGGCCTGCGCCGACGAGACCAGCAGACCGCCCTCCCGTACCGGCGTGTAGGACGAGACCTCCCGCCGCCGCGTCTCGAACCGCAAGCCCAAGTCCGTCACGATCGACCACGGCAACAGGCTCACCAAATACGAGTACCGCGACAACCGCGCGTCGACGCCCGCGAACACCCGCTCCGATACCGCCGCCCCGCCGGTATGCGGCTGCCGTTCGAGCACCAGCACCGACCGCCCGGCCCGAGCCAGATACGCGGCGGCCACCAACCCGTTGTGCCCGCCACCGACGATCACGACATCGTAGGAAGAGCGCGTCGGCGTCATGGATTCTCGATAGCACGAATCGGCGTCGGGCGACAGCGTCCACGCCTACCGCCAATGCGTGGCGATCCGGCCGGGGCCGTCAGCGCAGTCGGGCCGCGAGCCCGTCGAGGACGACGCCGAGTTGCCGTTCGAACCTGCTGTCACCGTCGTCGCGGAGGTGCCCGGCGGCCTTGACCAGTTCGGCGCCTTCACCCAGCCACTCATCACGTTCGGCGAGCGAGTACCGCGCCGGGTCGACGTCGGCCGACTGGCTGCGCTCCTGTTCCTCGATAACGAAGCCGACGACGTACGCGGTGACCAGGTCGAGCGCATCGTCCGCCTCCGCCAGTGCGAACCCAGCCGCGGTCAAGCGCGCGAGCCAGGATTCCTTCGCCCGCACCACTTCGGGGTCGGAGAAGCGCGTGCCGCTGAAGATGCGCGCGCCGTCCCGGTGGCGCAGGTATTCCGCACGCAAGACGCGGGCGTAGGCGGCGACGTCGTCGCGCCAGTCGGCGCCGGAAGCGATCGCCGAGAGGGCGTCGGTGACGCGGCGCATCACGAACGTGCTCATCTCGTCGAGCAGTTCCTGCTTGTCACGGACGTGCCAATACAGCGCTGGGGCCTTCACCTGGAGCCGGGAAGCGAGCGCACGGACGGTGAGCGCATCCATGCCCTTCTCGTCGAGCAGCTCGAGTGCCGCCGCCACGATCCGTTCCCGGGTGATGCCCTTTGCCACGGTTGACACCTTAACAAAGTTCAGGAAAGGTGGGTGATGCGGTTGATCTAACTTAGTTAAGGAGCTTGTCATGCGTGCTGCAGTCGTCGACACCGCAGGAGCGACACCGGTCTGCGCGGACTTCCCCGACCCGGAACAGCGGCCGGGCCGGGCGCCGCTGAGACTCGTCGGCGCGGGCCTGCACCACGTCGTCCGCGGGCTGGCATCCGGCCGGCATTACGGCAGCGACCATGCCTACCCCCTCGTGCCGGGCGTCGACGCCGTGGCCAGGACCGACGACGGGCGGCTGGTCTACACGGGCCTCGCCCGGTCGCCGTGGGGAACGATGGCCGAATGGCTGGTCACCCCGTTCGAGGTGGAGCTGCCCGCCGGGGCCGATCCGCTCGCGACCGCCGCAGGCGTGAACCCCGCCTTGTCGGGCTGGATGCCCCTGACCACCCACCGCAAGAAGACAGGCGAACTCGGCACCGTGCTGGTACTCGGGGCCACCGGCATGTCCGGCAGCCTGGCCGTGCGAGCGGCGATGTCTCTCGGCGCGAAACAGGTCATCGCGGCCGGGCGCGATCACGAGGCGCTGGAACGACTGCGCGGCCTCGGCGCCGTCACCGTTCCGCTCGCGGCCGCCACACCCGACGCGGGGGCGGCCACCTTCGCCGCCGTTGTCGCCGAGGCGCAGCCCACGCTGGTGCTCGACTTCTTGTGGGGTCCCGTCGCCGAGGCCACCTTCGCCGCACTGGCGAAGGGCGGCATGGACGACGA
This sequence comes from Nocardia sp. NPDC047038, assembly GCF_040644075.1. Lineage (NCBI taxonomy): Bacteria > Bacillati > Actinomycetota > Actinomycetes > Mycobacteriales > Nocardiaceae > Nocardia > Nocardia sp. NPDC047038. Next base: position 89,625 of record NZ_JBEYVQ010000007.1, read on the forward strand.
CGGCACGGCGATCGACTACGTGCAGATCGGCTCGCTCGCCGGAGCCGACGCGGCGTTGCCCGCGGCTCTTCTGCGCAGCAGACGGATCCGGATCAGCGGCAGCGGCGCGGGCTCGGTTTCGAAGGCCGCGATGATCGCCGAGCTGCCCGAGGTCCTCGCCAGGTTCGCCGACGGCACCTTCGACGCGCCGTACACCGACTACCCACTCAGCCGCGTCGCCGAGGCCTGGGCGCATCAAGGGCGCACCCGCGCCGTCGTCGTCCCGGACTGACCGGACCCGGCGCGAGAAGGGAGGAAACGGGCAGACACGGCTCGATGTCGCGGTTGGCCGCCGGGATGTCGCTCGACTGCGGGAATGCCTTGCGGTCCTCAGCTATCGGCCGAGTACAGGACTCGGTCAGATAGCCGCGGTGAGCAGGGCCACCGCGGCCGCGCGAGCATGCCCGCCTACACCGGCCGGATCATGCATCGCCGCGACGACGGTCGCGCCCTCCACCAGCATGAGCAGCTGACGGCCCAGCACGGCGGGATCCTCTGCTCCGGCGCGGGCGGCGATGCCGGTGAAGAGGTCGAGATAGCGCTGCAGGTGCCGCGCGGTGATGGTCCGCACCTCGTCGTCGTAGTGCTGGGCCGACGCGTTCACCATGGCGCAGCCGCGAAAGGCCGGTTGTGCGTACCACTCGCCGAGCGCGTCGAAGACCGCGCCCAACTGCTCGGCGGGGTCGTCGCCAGCCGACTCCACCGCACTCGCCAGCCACCCACCCACCTTTTCACTGCGCGACTCCAGCATCGCTCGCACGAGCCCGTCTTTGGTGCCGAAGTGGCGATACAGGGTCTCCTTGGACACCCCGAGCCGCGCGCACAGTTCGGCTACACCGATTCCGTCGAGGCCGCGCTCGTACAGCAGCGGTTCCGCCGCTTCGAGGATGGCGGCGCGGGTGCGCGCCGGGTCTATCGTCGAGCCTTTGGCCACGGGCATACATAGATGGTAACGGCTGGTTCGATCATCTGCTAGCATCCAAGGTCGTACCGATCGGTTCGACCTTGGAAGGCCCGCGTTCATGACCCCGATATGGCAAGCCGCGCGCCTCGCCCTCGGCACCGCGTCGGCATTGGGTTTCGGACGGTTCGCATACGGCTTGCTGTTACCCGCCATGCGAAGCGATCTCGGCTGGAACCTGGCCGATGCCGGAATGCTCAGCACCGCAAACGGACTGGGCTATCTCGTCGGCGCCGTGGCGACACCCGCAGTGGTTCGCCGCCTTGGCGCGGCAGCCGCGTTCCGCACCGGGATGACGCTGACCGCAACGGCGTTGACGTCCACCGCCGTCGGCAATGACCATCTCTTCCTGCTCGCGACCAGAGCCGTGGCCGGGGCGGCGGGTGCGGTCGTCTTCATCACCGGCGGCGTCATCGCCTCGCATATCGCCACGCACGCGTCATCCGGCACGCCCATCGCCGTCTACTTCGCGGGCACCGGGGTCGGCATAGTGCTCAGCGGCACAACCGTACCGCTGGCGGGGGGTCACTGGCGGATGGCGTGGGTCGGCCTGGGTATCGCCGCAGGCCTTGCGGCCCTGGCGAGTTGGACCGCCACCCGCGTCGACTCACCGGCTCCGAAAGTGGCCGGACACGCGCACTTGCGGCCACTGTGGCCAACAGCGCTCGCGTATCTGCTGTTCGCGGGTGGATACATCACCTACATCACTTTCCTGTCCGCCTACCTGGCCGATCGGCACGCCTCGACGCTCGAGGTGATGTCGGCCTGGACCGCGATGGGACTCGCCGTCATCGCGGCACCTGTTCTGTGGAGCCGCCCCATCAGCCGCTGGCCCGGAAGCAGAGCGCTGTGCGTCCTGCTCGCCGTCTTGGGCGCGGGCGCGGCACTGGCGCTGGTCACTCCCGCACCGCCGGTCCTACTCGCCTCCACCGTCGTCTACGGGGCGACCTTCATGAGCGTCCCCGCGGCGGTCACAGCCTCGGTCAAGAACAACACCGCGCCGGTCGATTGGACCGCGACGCTGGCGGCCTTCACGACGGTGTTCGCCGTCGGGCAAACCGCAGGGCCGTGGATCGCCGGGACTCTCGCGGATCACACGTCCACCAACGCCGCACTCGCCTGCACAGCGATCGCATGCATCGCCGCGTCGGCGAGCGCCGCCATCCCACCCCCTCACTCCCCCGACCAGAAGGAGAACGACAATGACGAATTTCGTCCTGATCCCCGGCATGTGCCACGGCGGCTGGTGCTTCGAGCAGCTCACCGAGCAGCTGCGCACGCGCGGCCATCGCGTGTTTCCGCTGACCCTCACCGGGGTCGGTGAGCGCGTTCATCTGCGCCACGGCGTGAATCTGGACACTCACATCCAGGACGTCACCGCGGTGCTTGCGGCCGAGCACATCACCGATGCCGTCCTGGTGGGACACAGCTACGGCGGCATGGTGATCACCGGCGCCGCCGATCGCGCGGCGGCCCGGGTGGGCGCACTGGTGTACCTCGACGCCGTGGTTCCCGGGCACGGGGACTCCTGCTTCACACTGGTTTCCGAGGAAGAGCAGCGGTGGTACCTCGACGTGGTCGACACCGGCGACGCGGTCCGCCCGCTGCCCTTCTTCGATCCGCGAGCCACAGCGCACCCGCTCGCGTCGGTTCTCCAACCACTCACGCTCACCGGGGATCTCGGCCACATCCGGCGCAGGGATTACGTCTACGCGGCCGGATGGGAAACACCCTCACCGTTCACCGCCACCTACCAGCGATTGCGGGACGACGCCGGGTGGACGACGCACGCGCTCGACGGCGGACACAACCTGATGCGCGACGCTCCCGAAGACCTGCTGCGCATACTGCTCGACGTCGCCGAATCGCACTGACGTCCAAGCGATCCAATCGGTCGGCCTCGGCCTGCGCCATCCCCGGCCGGACCGCCCCCGACCGGTCCCCGACCTCACTCGAGGCGCTGTCCGACACGCAGGACACTCAGATAACGGCGTGACGCCCGGTCGCCCATCCGTGTACGGATGCGCTCGGCGACGGCATCGAGCAGGGGCTCACGGACGTCGCGGGCAAGCCTGCGATACAGCGACGTCGAGCGAAGGAGATCGGCGAAGCCGTCCCCGTCGAACCACTGAACGGTTGGGTACCAACGCACGATCGTCGGGCCGAACAATGCTCCCGGATCCTCCACCATGCCCCAACCCTCGCCGGTGGCGCGCACGTCATCCTCCAGTGGCGGATGACCCCAGCCGGGGTTGCCGGGGTAGAACCGCTCGTGCAGATCGGCGGTCTCGGCGTAGACCTCCGGCTCGCCCGGCCTGCGGACGACGACGTTGCCGAGCAGCGCCATCCAGCCTCCGGGACAGAGCACGTCGTGGGCTCGCCGCCAGCCGATCGACGGGTCCACCCAATGCCACGACGACGCGGCCACGAGGGCGTCGAAGCGTCGGCCACGGTCGTCCCACTCCTCGAACGTCGACGTCTCGACTTCGATGTTGTGCAAACCAGCGATCCGCCGCCGAGCGAATGCGGCCATGTCCGGGCCCGGCTCGATCGCGGTCACCGAGCAGCCGAGCGCTGCCAGCGAGCGCGTCGCCTGACCGGTACCGCAGCCCACCTCCAGCACCGCCGACCTATCGGTCACGCCGGTGATATCGCAGAAATCCGCGAACAGCTCGTCAGGGTATCCCGGCCGGACTCGGTCATAGAGCTGCGGCACCTCGTTGAACACTCGGCCGAGGTCGTGTCGATTCGGGTCCGTCTTCCGATCGTCGGTCACGAACGGACAAGCTACGAGGCTCGCCCACCCCGTCGCCACCGGTTTACCGGCAGCCGATGACGCGTTACGTCGTTCCTGGCCAACGCGCGCTCACGTCGGTGACCGATCCTTCTCATGCACGATGTGTGCGTGCGTTTCACTTTCACCGGCGTGGCGCAGTTGAGTGCCGTGCCCCGAGTAGCTGTCGTCATCGATGTGATGCGCGCGTTCACCACAGCGGCGTACGCCCTTGCGGGTTCCGCCGACCGGATCGTCTTCGCCGACACCGACGACGCGGCATTGGAACTGAAGGCGCGCCACCCGGATTGGCTCGCTGTGCGTGACGGCGCACCGGCGCCGGGGTTCGATCTGTCGAACTCGCCCCGACAGCTCAGCACACAGGATCTGCGAGGCCGCACCCTGGTGATGAAGACCACCGCGGGTACCGCGGGCGCGCTGGGCGTCGCCGACGCCGACGTGGTTCTGTGCGCGAGTTTCGTTGTCGCGCAAGCGACCGCGAGACACCTGCGGAAGCTGGCACCCGAGCACGTCGTCTTCGTGATCACCGGAGACAACGGAAGCGCCGAAGAAGATTCGGCGTGCGCGCAATACATCGCCGCGTTGCTCACGGCCGACGACGTCGATCCGCGTCCGTTCACGAAACGAGCCCTGCACTCGACCGCCGCGAGGCAGCTGATGGAAGGCGTGGACAAGGGATACCGAGGAGTTCATCCTGACGACGTACAGCTATGCCTGGAGGTCGACACTTACGCATTCGCGATGACCGCGACCAACGACATATGGGGGATGACTCTGGGCGTCGAGGAGCCCTGATCCAACGTCGACGGTGACGCTCCTCACGCTTCAAGCGATGTCTGGGATCTCGATGCCCGGCACACGCCCTTATGGTGGACCGGCATCGGTCAAGCAGGTCCAAGTCACCTTCGACTGCGCAGAACCCGAGCGCGTCGCTCGCTTCTGGTGCGAGGTGTTGGGCTACGTTGTACCGCCGCCACCAGAGGGGTTCGCTACGTGGGAGGATTTCGGTCGCTCGCGGCCGCCTCAGTTTCAGGGTTCGTCGTTCGCCTGCGTCGATCCCTCGGGAGTGGGCCCTCGGCTGTACTTCCAGCGCGTTCCCGAAGGGAAGGTCGTCAAGAATCGAGTGCATCTCGATGTGCGGGTCGGCACCGGCCTCGTGGGTGAACAGCGCCTCGCCATACTCGAAGCCGAGTGCGCACGACTTATCGCCCTCGGCGCGATACGCGTGCGGCTACTTTCCGCCGATGACCACAACGAGTCGTGCATCGTGATGCAAGACATCGAGGGCAACGAGTTCTGTCTCGACTGAGAGACGCGATCCCGGTACTACCCGCTGAATGCAGAAGGAACAACATCAGGCGGAGCACTTGTCGCCTCCAGCTTCGCCGCTGTTGCATTCTCCACGCTTTGGCCGCAAGGCACCCAAGCGCATTAGCTTTGCTTACGAACGACTTCGGGCGCGGAATTTTGAAACACCACAGGTGGTTCGTTCGATGAGACGATTATGTTGCCGGGGCGGCTGCGGAGGAAGCTGACATGATCGACGGAATGGCCGTTGCCACTCACCTGGCTGTGGCACTGGGGGCAACGGGCGGACGGCCCGTGGACCGATCGGTGGATCAAGGATTGACCGCGCTCACCGGTGTGGTCACACGCGGGCTCGGACGACGCGCACTAGATGACCTCGACCAGAACCCGCACAGCATGGCAGCACGCCGCCAACTCGCCGCCGAGATCGAACGCGCGGCAGCCGCCGACACGGAATTCGCCCGCGAACTCGCCGCCCTGCAAGCCACGCTCGGCAGGCTGAACGGCGGAACCGTGATCAACACCGCGACCCACGGCAGCCGGATCGTCACCGGCAGCAAAGGCATCACGGCTGGTGGCAGCATTCACAACACCACATACGACATCGCGTCGGATGAGGATCTGTCCCGAGCTCCGGTCTGGACGAAGGCACTGTTGTGGATCGGCTTGGTGTTCGTCGGTATCGGCTTCGTCGGTGGCCTGATCGGCATGTCTCGAGGCGCGTCGGTGTCGGGGCAATTCAACTTGCTGCCGTTCTTCCTCATCGGCGGTGTCCTCATGACCTTCGCCGAGCTCGGCGCGAGAACGTCGACACCTCGACGCCGCCGGTAGGTCGGAAGCAGTTCGCCCGCTCGGTCGCCTTGCGGTGGTACAGCCAGGTCGTCACCCCGACGAGTGAGATCCGCAGGAGAATTCAGAGCTTTTCGGATGTGCGGCGGTTTACTGGAAAACAGCTGGATCAAGGCCTCTTCCGCCCGTCGGATCAAAACATGCTGCGGTTTTATGGGTTTTCGATATCCACCCGCGCGATCATGCCCAACTCCTGGCATGCAGACCGCTACCTCGAGGGTCGTACCAGAAATCAGTGAGATGAATTTTCAGTCGGAATGTGTGAAACAACGCCGGTGGCTCGTTCGATGAGATGGTTATGCTGCCGGGGCGGCTGTGGAGGAGACTGACATGATCGACGGAATGGTCGTTGCCGCATATGTGGCCGCGGCGCTGGGGGCGGCGGGCGGACGGGCCGTGGACCGATCACTGGATCAAGGACTGACCGCGCTGACCGGCATGGTCACACGCAGGCTCGGACGACGCGCACTCGACGACCTCGACCGAAACCCGACGAGCATGGCAGCACGCCGCCAACTCGCCGACGAGATCGAACGCGCGGCATCCGCCGACGCGGAATTCGCCCGCGAACTCGCCGAACTCCGAGACCAACTGGACAGGATGAACGGCCGGACCATCATCAACACCGCGACCCACGGCAGCCGGATCGTCACCGGCGGGGACGGCATGACCGCTGGAGACGACATCCATAACACCACCTACGATTCCCCGGCCCCAGGGGATCTGTCGGGGGCACCTCTGTGGAGCAGAGTCCTGATCTGGATCGGCACAACTGTCGGAGTGATCGGCTGGGCCATCGCCGGGATCGCGATTGCTCAGCACACACCGGGGCACATGAACGATGCCACAAACGGATTCGTGGTCTTCATGATCGGAGTCGGCATCGCGCTGGTGGGCCAATACGGCGCGAGCACGTCGACACCTCGACGACGGCGGTGACGCCAGCCCATCGCCCCACCTACGAATGATGGACCCGGCCACCTCCTCACCGCGGGCCACGGACGATAGAGCGAATACGTGCGGAGGCCACGACCAAGGCTGATGCGGCATTGCGTTCGGCTGTGCTATGTTGGGTCTCGCGGCCGTCGAAGATCAAGTTCCGACAACGCATTCGAGGTGGGGGTAATGAAATCAGTATTTCGAATGGGCATCGTCGCCGTCGCGGTAGGCATCGGCTCCGTCGTGATCGCCGGACCAGCCCAGGCCGACGTCTGGCGTGACGCGGTATGCGGCCACGGGTATCACTACGGCCAGAAAGTCGATATCCACGGCCAGCAGTGGAAGATCGAAGGCGAACGAGGCAACGGCGCAGGATATATCCTGAGCGATAAGTACGGTCGGACAAACCAGGTCGACTGCTCGTAGGCACTCACGACCACGTTCGTCAGTTGAGGCGGCACTTTCGGATTCTCCCGAAAGTGCCGCTTCATCAATGGCAACCTACGAACGGAAAACGACACGTCGAGAGCACGCGGAGCGCTCCCTGTGCGTAGGTTCAGACTGCATCATTGCTCGACCCGGCGATCTCGTCCATCAGCATCCGCAGGGTCAGGGAATGTTTCTCGGGCGGAAGGGCCTCCATCGCGCTGCGTGCGGTCCGAATTCCTTCGGTTCGATCACCTGCTCTGACCAGCATCAGACCGCGGTGCATCTCCAGATGCGTTGCGAAGCGCGGCAACTCGGCCGGAAGCTCCGTTCGGGCCTGCTCTTGTGCGGCGACCGCCAATTTCTCATCGCCGAGGCGCGCGGCGAGCAGGGACAGGAACACATTCATGCGCCACCACGGAACGGCGTAGTCGGAGGTCTGCTCGTAGGACCCGGACTTGTCGAACACCCGGCGCCCCTCTTCGACAAGGGCGCGCCCCGTCTCGCCATCGCCGCGCAGCACTGCGGCGTGCGCCTTGCCCATGATCGCGTTGAGACGACCCAAGCTCGGCTTGCCCGACAGCGCGAGCGCCTGGTCGGCGAAAAGATCGGCGACTCCTAATGCCGCACCCTCGTAGCCGAGGGCGATGGCCGCACGCCCCCGCACCCACACGCGGGTCTGCTCATCCTCGGAGCGGTCCGCTGCCTCGGCGGCCATCCGGTACCAGGTGACCGCCTTGGTGCCGTCCGATCCCGGAAACGTCTTCGCGTACAGCGTCATCAGCCGGGCGGCAGTTCCCCACATCTGCGGACTGTCCAACTGCTGTTGCAGTATCGCCAGGTCGATGGCCAAGCGCCGCTGAATGTCCGCCGCACCGAGTGACATGTAATCGGTACCGTAAGCGCTGAGCTTTTCCTGCCATGCCTCGATACTGGGCCCGGCGTGATCCAGCCGTGCCGAGAAACCGGCTGCCAGCAGATCGGATGCCACTATCGGCGCGATGCTGGTCGCTGCCACCTGAGCCAGGAACTTTCGTCTGTTCATGCCATCGTCCTCGAAAACAGCCAGAGGCACGTCCAGCACCGCCGATAGGTGGCGTAGCCAATACCGGCTGGGCACCGTGTCTCCGTTCTCCCAACGCCTCGAGATGTATTCCCGAGAAATATTCGCCCCCGAATGAGCCGCCAACTCGTCCGCCAGCCGGCCCTGCGACCATCCCCGGGCTTTCCGGAGTTCGCGGATCAACTCGCCCACACCCATAGGCCGATCATCTCCTGGTTCCACATCGCGCGGAAGGATTTACAGCACCTAAGACTCCATCTGCCACTACCGATGCCACTATTACGAGCCAGCGAGTCGCCGCCGCGTAGTGACCCCGGGCACAATGCCACTCCCTAGTGCCACTGCACGGGCGCGGCTCGATGCGTGACCCTCGATTCAGCCCCGACACCGGGTGCCGCCGGGTTGATCCGGCCCAGTCGATTGCCCGACGCGCAGTTGGCGGTTCAGCCTCGGCGTCGGGTGCACACCAATCGTTCGAGCGAGGGGAGACGCTTGTGCCCGTACCGAATCGAGCCGGGGACACACCGTTGGCGGTGTGCCATTTCTACCGCCAGGTGTGTGACTTGCCCGCCGAGGTGGACCCGCCCCATCTAGGGCGGATCATCTTGCGGGTAGGTCGGATGCGCGGGTTGATGATGCCCGCGTTCATCGGTTCGGAAGTCAAAGCTTGGATGCACCGCGCTGGTCACCGGGGTGGGCCGGTGTTGACGCATCCTCGGTCCCAGCGCTGGACATTTTTGACCGATCCCGACCTGCCCGAGGACATTCGGTTGTTCGCGGAGATGTCGCGGTTCAGTGTGTCCATTGTGAGCGGTGGAACCATCGCGTTGCCCGGTCCCGGTCAGCGTCCCGGCCTGTTCCGGGCATGGGTGCACTCGCCGTGCGACGCCTACCGGCCCACCGGCCGGATCGTGGTCGAAGCGATACGGGGATGCGCCGCTGAGCACACGCGGCGACGTCAGCGGGTGGGGTGGCAGATGCCTGACGACATCAGCGCCGCGAGTCGGGTTCTCGTGCCGGATCGACCACCGCGGCTCTCCCGGTGAGCGGCGATCAGGAGGCCGAGCGCTCCGCCGCCGAACTCGATGTACTCACCGAGGTGATCGGCACGCTGGTGACCACCACCGCGGACGCGGTACGTGACGGGATGACCGAGGCCGCCCGCGCCCATGTGATGGCGAAGGTGATCTATGTCCTGATCACCAGCGCCCGCACCGCCGCAGCGCCCCACACCGGGCGGCTGTATGCCGCCGCGGTGCTCGATCCGATCATCGAGAACACCTCAGCCGCTGACGAGATCACCTTGCTGGATCTGCTGATACCCGCGCTCATCGGCCAGCACGTCGGCGGTATCTGAACGGAACTGACCGCCTCTCGTACGCTGCGCTCCTCTCGGGAAGGAGCGCAAACGTCGGGGCATCCAGGGACTCCGCATAAGCGGGTCTCCACATTGGTGTGCCCAAACCGACTCGTCACCAGCATGGTTCTGGCCACCAAAGCTTTTCGTCACCGCGGCCGACGATTCGGCCCACCCGACCCGGGCTACGAACCGGTCGCCGCGACCGCACGAGCCGGACGTCCACCTGATGATCTCGCGCCGGGGGATGCGGTTCGACTTCACCGTACGCCTTTCGGCGGCTTTGGTTTTCGTGCACGAGCACCAGACCCACCGCTATGCCGACGATGTGACCGTCGATCTGCGCGATACCTCTACCTATCCGCGCCTGCCGAACGAGCGCTTGTACCTCCAACCGTGACCGCGCGCCGGTACGGAGACGGCTTGATAAAAGAATACGGTCGACCGTATATTCTCCTGCATGGAGCACAACGTCCTCACCGAGGAGACCGACCCGTTCTGCCTGGACCAGGCGGACGCCGTGGCCTTGCTGGCTGAGGCCCCGTGGGGCAGGTATGCCGTTGTCGGCGACAGTCTTTCGGCGGGAACCGGCGATCCGACCCCGGGCTACCGAGATCAGGGCTGGTCGGACCGGGTTGCCGATGTCTTGCGGTCCGTCCGACCGGATCTGGATTACCTCAACGTCTCCGAGATCGGGGCGACAACCGCCCAGACGCTCGAGAAGCAGGCGGCCCGCATGCTCGAGTTCTCCCCTGATTTGCTCCACCTGCCCTGCGGGGCCAATGACATCGCGCGGCGCAGGCCGGACTTCGGCGAGATAGAGCGAACGCTGCGGCAGATGTACGACCTGGCGAAGGGAACCGGGGCCCTGCTGACCACTTTCACGCTCGGCAGGGCGTATGTCGTCCCGGTCTTCCCGGACTGGCCGGAGCGGATCGCCACGGTCAACGAGATCGTGCGGGGGCTGGCTGCGGAATACGGCGCCCTCGTGGTGGACATGTGGGACCACCCGATCAACGACCGCGACAACCTGCTCAGCGCGGACGGTATCCACTTCTCGACCTCTGGTCAGGCCGTCATGGCGGCCGAGGTGGTCAAGAAGCTGGCCGAATCCTTTGGCACCGACAAATGAAGAGGTCTCTCATCGTGGCAAGTAGTCAGCAAGCAGCCAGCCGGCCGGTAGCAGTCGCGGAAGCGGACGCGATTCCGTGGATGACGGTATCGATTCTTCTGACCGCCCTGTTCATGGCGGTTCTCGACTCGTTCATCGTCGTGGTCGCCGACCCCTCGATCGCGGCGGACCTGCACGCGTCCGACGGCGATGTCCAGTGGGTGCTGGCGGGCTATCAGCTGAGTTACGCGGTCTTCATCATCACCGCTACGCGCCTGGCCGACATGTACGGCCGCAAGCGGATCTTCCTTCTCGGGGTGGTCCTGTTCACGCTGTCGTCGGTCGCTTGCGCGCTGTCACCGAACGCGGGCAGCCTGATCGCCGCGCGTATCGTCCAGGGTCTGGGAGCCGCCCTCATGGTTCCCCAGGTGTTCACGTACGTCACGGTGCTGGTGCCCGCGGCGAGGCGGCACAGCGTCTACGGCGTGCTCGGCATCGTCATGGGCATGGCCACCATCGGCGGACAGGTCATCGGCGGACTGCTTATCGGCGCCAACCTGTTCGACTCCGGCTGGCGCCTGGTGTTCTGGGTGAACGCGCCGATCGGAGTCGTCATGCTCCTGCTCGCCGTGCGATTCGTGCCGGAGACAGGCTCGGCCGCCGACCGCAAGCTGGACATGTCCGGAGTCCTGGTGCTCAGCACGGCACTGTTCCTCTTGGTGCTGCCGCTCATCCAGGGGCAGGAGGCGGGTTGGCCGGGGTGGGTCTGGGCTTGTTTCGCGGGCAGCGCGGTCGCGTTCGGCCTGTTCGTCGCGATCGAGCGGCGCCTGGAACGGCGCGGCGGGGATCCGCTGGTACCGCTGACATTGTTCGGACAGCGCTCGTTCTCGCTCGGGATCGTTCTCGTGCTCGCCCTGTATGCGCTGATCTACTCGTATTATCTGGCCTTGTCGGTAACGATGCAGCAAGGCCTCGACATGTCGGCGCTCGGCGCGGGTCTGGTCTACACGCCCGCCGCCATAACGTTTTTCGTGTTCAGCATGGTAGCGAGCCGGATGGTTCCGAAGTATGGACGACGCGTCCTCGAGGTCGGGGCGATCATACTGGCGACCGGTTACCTGGCGACCGGTCTCTTGCTGGTGTCCGGCCCTAGGATCACTCCGCTGCTCGTGATCCCCACCCTGATTCTGCAGAGTGTCGGTGGCGGACTGGTTATTACGCAGGCGCTCAACACGGTGCTGAGCCGTGTCCGGCCCGAGTCGGCCGGTGTCGCGTCAGGGGCCTTGTCCACGGCCCAGCAGTGTGGCGGAGCGCTGGGCGTCGCCGTCATCGGAGCGGTCTACTTCAGCTCGTTCCACCCGGCCGAAGTCGGCAGGGTCGCCGCCGCAGGCCACGCCTTCGCGGTCGCGTCCTTCGGGACGTTCGTCATCGCTGTAGTAGCGGGCGTTGTCGTCTTCCTTCTTCCGAAGCGGCCGACGGTCCAGGTCTGAATGCGAGGACACGGTCGGGCTGCGGACGAAGTGGGTCCAGCTTACGTCCGGGCAGATCGGTTGCCCGGACGTCCGCCGGACGAAAACATCGGCGCCGCGACACTGTCGAGCGTATGTCGGCGGGCCATGACAACCCATCAGATCTGGGTCGCGATGTCGAGCATGGTGAGCACATCCGAGGCAGGACGAACGTCGCCGAATGATCTGTAGATGGTGTGGAGTGCGGCGTTGTGGTCGCGGTCGCGGCGGGCGGCGTTGGCGTCGGCGACCATGATCACTCGGAAGTCGAGGGTGGCGGCGTCGCGCGCCGAGGACTCGCAGCACACGTTGGTGACGGTTCCCGTGATCAGGACGGTATCTATGTGTCGCTGTTCGAGTAGTTGCGGCAGGACGCAACGACCAGGGAAGAAGGCGCTGAACCCGGATTTGTCGACGAACAGGTCATCGTCGCGGGTGGCCAGATCGGGCCACAGTCGAGTGAGTAGCGGTCCGGAAGTCTCCGCGTCGCTGTAGGTTTCGGCGATCTTCGGGCCGAAGAACTCGATCGCTCGCTCGGCCGGTTCCCCAGTCGCGGGCACCACCCACGCGACGGTTCCGCCCGCTGTCCGCAACGCGTCGGCCAGGCGGTTGATGTTGGGCACGATCGCGCGGCAGTAGGCATTGCCGGAGACGTGGAGCGGCACCATGTCGATCACGGCCAAGGCGGTGCGCTCGGGATCGAGGTCCGGATACGCGAACCGGCGTCCGCGGCGGGATTCGTGGCGAGCGTACTCACGGGCCTCGATATGCCAGTCGTGCGTCGGGAGCGTCGGTGTGGCGTCGCCGTCGTCGCGAATCAGGTCGTACACATACGAACGGTCGCCCTTCCGGCTCACCCACACGCCCTCGGGCGGCAGGTCGCCTCGCCCCGCGTCGTCGAACGGGCGGCTGGACACCTCACCCGACTCCGAGCACACTACCCAGCCGAAGCCGGGCAATCGCCGGCACCAGATGTCGAGGTCGACACGCTTGTACGACGGGAATCCATGCATCTCCCCCTCGCGGGCGAACTCATAGGTCAACCCGTCCACCCGCCGCACGAACTTCACACCCGACATCACGCCATCCTCGACGAACGACCCGGCCGCCTCAACTGAAACTCCTCGCCGAGCTCGACGAACTTCATCGGGACACTCGCGCCCCGCCCCAGCCGCTCAGTAGCTCGGCGCGGGTTCCGCTTGTTCGCGCTCACTCCGACGAGGCCGACGAGCACGCGGAACCGCCGCAATAAGTGATGCAGAATTCATATAGTATGAGCCCGCCGCCACTCGACGGATGCGATGCGGCCGGAGGGCTTCCCCCTGCCACCTTATGAACTTCCGCGCATGAAATACGCAGGTGGAAGTACCTATCCCGAAGCCGAAGCGGCGAGTCCACAGCAAGATATCGCCCGCAGACAGCGTAACTTGCTCCGCGATCTCGCGTACAACAGTGCACACTCTAGCTATTATGTGAATCAATATTCTTCAACATAGGAGCGCAATGATGCGTACCCCCCTTCGCCTCGCCGCCGCCTCGGTCGCGGCGGTGACACTCGTCGTCACCGCGGCCGGTGCGACGGCCGAACCGATCAGCTCCGCCCCGGCGACCGCTGTCGCGGCCGGAACCGGCTCGTCGGCGGTGGATTCCGGGGCGGCAGCGGCCCAATCGGCCGTGTACTTCCTCCAGCGTGGCGACGTCATCGGGATTCTCGTGCTCTTGGTCACCGCGCCCTTGCAGATATTCACCAGTGGCGTCTGCGATCTGGCCACCGGGTCGGCGCTTCCGAGTCCGTGCGCCACACCGAGGTGAACCCCCGGTGGCGTCTCCGCGCCGGTGCGCCGCGGCGGATTCGGGACGCACCCTGATCGGACCCCCACCGAACGGGAAAGACCCCGCCCGGCGGTGCAGCCGGACGGGGTCGGGTGTCCCCCAACGAACGAGACGTCGGGTTCTTCGCCGCTATCTACTTCACCTGGACGGGAGGCTGGTTGCTAGTGGAGAAGTACTGGACGGCGGCGCCGATCGCCACCGGGGCGGTGACCAGGATCTGGCCCGCGATGGTGCCCAGGGCGCCGATCGCGATGATGTCGCCGAGGCAGCCGATGGACGAAATCGCGGCCGTCGCCGAGCACCATGCAGTTGGACACCAGCGGAGGCAGCCGGATCCGGTCTTCCAGCGGCGTGGGCGCCACGTTCTTGCCGCCGGAGATCACCAGGATCTCCTTCTTGCGCCCGGTGCTCCGCAGGAATCCGTCGTCGTCGAGTTCTCTGAGATTGCATCGTTTCTCCGGAACCTGCGCAAATCGAAATCGCCCGCGGCAGCGAGGCGAAGCCCACCAGCGGGCGCACCGAGACCATGTGCGCCGTCGCACCCGGGTCGTCGGCGGTCTGCGCCACGGCGAGGGAGATCCTGGAATCCGCCGCCGCACGGAAGATCGAGTCGTACATGGCCGGACACTGTTCCCTGGCGAAGAGCACACATTCCTGGCCCTCCAGTTCGGCGAAGGGAACGCCGGGCCGGTCGGCCCACCGATGCCTGCGCCCGACCACGGCGACCAGTGGCACCCGGTGCAGCAGCCGCCGGTACCGGAAGTCGGTCGTACTGGGATGGCCGTACACGAGGGCGAGGTCCAGCGACCCGTCGGAGAGCGCCGCCAGCTGCGGGCCGGTGCGCTTCTCCCACAGCGACACCACGATGTCGGGATGTCGCTCCGTCATCCTGGTGAGCGCCTCCGGCAGCACGTGTCTGCTGGCCGGAAGGTTGTACCCGATGTTGAGGTGCCCGCCCGCCCTTCGGCGGTCGCCTTCGCGGCCTGGGCCGCGCGGTCCATCTGCGCCACGATGAGCCGGGCCTGACTCTCGAACTCCCGGCCCGCCGGAGTCAGTTTGACCTCGTGCGAGTTGCGTGCGACCAGTTGCACGCCGAGCGATTTCTCCAGCTTCTGCAGCTGGGCACTGAGACTGGGCTGCGTGAGATGCAAGCGCTGCGCTGCGCGGCCGAAATGCAGCTCTTCGGCAATCGTGATGGACGAAACCAGATGTCGGAACTCCATGCCGCCGGCTCCTTTTTCCGCGTACCGGAAACGGTAGCGCCACCAAGTAACCGAGGATGAACCGAGATCGGACGAACGACACCGAAACCGCCCCCGATCGGTGAACTGCCGCCGAAGGGAGGAGAGGGTGTGCTACTCGCGCCCGTGACCGTCCAGCTTCCCCGAAACCCCGCCGGAGGGCAACTCGAAAGACGGAAACTCGGTGTGGGGCAACCGCGCTGCCACCGCGGCGCGGGCCGGGGGACTAGCCGAAATACTGGTGGAACCACGCCGTCAGGTCGGCTTCGCTCTTCGGCCCCGGTTCCGGGTGATCGGCGCGCAGCGTGCAGAAATTCCCGATGACCGCGTACTTCTGATGGATCACCAGCAGACAGCTCGGGCCGAGCGCCGCATCGGTGTTCGGATAGCAGAAATAACGGCCGAGGACTTTGCCGTCCTGTCGCCAGACATCGTCTCCCTGGTCGCCGCGACCGCAGACATGGCCGGAGAACTGCGCGCGGTCGGCCTCGTACAGTGCCGTCGCGGACTCCGGGTTCGAGAGGCCGAAGAACTCCGCGGCCGGAAATCCGGCCTTCGTCCCGCAGGCCAGCGCCGCGGCCACCGGACCGGGCGGCGGGTCGGCGTGGCGGCAGTTGGCCGGCCCGAAATCACCGGCCAGATGGTTCAGCACCGCATGATCGGCCTGCGTGAAATAGTCGGGATCGCGGGCGACGTCGGAGGTGCGGAACCCGAGGCGGTTACGCACGGCGGCATAGTCGCGGTACGCCTGCTCGTCGGGGTTCCAGATGTACACCGCGGCCGCCGAAGCCCGCTCGTCCGTGAGCAGCAGCGCGGGCCGCGGCGCGGCGGGATCGTCCATCTTGCTCTCGAAACACGACTTGCGGCCGACTTCCACGCCGTCGCGCAGCATCGGCCCGTCCGGCCCCGGCGGGTCTCCCGGGCAGTTGTGTCCGTGCAGCCCGGTCAGCAACGACGACGTGTAGCCGCGTAGTTGGTCGACGGTGCGAAACCGCAGGAATCGCGCCACGGGGTCGCTCGCCGCCGGATTCGCGGCGCAGAACACGACGGCGACCGTGGGAGCGTCGGGAGTCTCGTGCACACAATTCGCGCGTTTGTAGCCGGAGGGGCCGACCAGTGAGAGCAGTTCGACGTCGGCGCCGTTCGGCGCGCTCGCGTCGGGCACGGCGGTGCCGGGGGTAGGCCGGATCAGCTCCCAGCCCAGGAAGCCGAGCGTGGCGGCGAGCAGCACGACGCCCAGCAGGGCGAGCACACGCAACAACCGACGGCGGTGTGGCCGCCTCGGGCGGTGACCGCGGACCGCCGCCTCCGACCGGTCCTCCGGACTATCCGCACCGGCAGGCGCGTCCGCGGTCCCGACCGACTCCGACGGGCCCGTAGCCGGGCCCGCCACGACCGCCGCCTGCGCCGCCGCCCCCAGATCACCCGCGGTGCCGTACCGCGCCTGCGGATCTTTGGCCATGCCGCGCGCGACGACGTCGTCCAGCCGGAGGGGCAGGCCGGGACGGTGCGAGTGCGGCTGCGGCGGCGGCTCGAACAGGTGCGCGGAGATGATCTGCGCTTCGGTGTCGCGGGGGTACGGCCGCGAACCGGTCAGGCACTCGTACAGCACGCAGGTCAGGGCATAGATGTCGGCGGCGGGGGTGACCGTGCGCGAGTGGAACCGCTCGGGCGCCATGTAGTGGAACGACCCGATCGCCGAGCCGGTGCCGGTGAGACTTTCCCCGGTCGCCGACTGCGCGATCCCGAAGTCCACGAGATAGGCGAAGCCGTCGGGGGTGAGCAGGATGTTGTCCGGTTTGATGTCGCGGTGCACCAGGCCGTCGGCGTGCGCGGCGTCCAGCGCTGCGGCGATCTGCCGGATGATCGCGACCGCCCGCTCCGGCTCCAGCGGCCCCTGCGCCTTCAGCAGCGCGCGCAAGCTGTCGCCGCCGACCAAGCGCATGTCGATGTAGAGCCGGCCGTCGATCTCGCCGTAGTCGTGGATCGGGATGATGTGCGGTTCCTGCAGCCGCGCCGCGACGTGCGATTCGCGCCGGAATCGTTCCCGGAACACCGGGTCGTCGTGCAACCGCTCCGGCAACACCTTCAGCGCGATGACACGATCCTTGACGGTGTCGTAGGCCTCGAACACTTCCCCCATGCCGCCACGACCGATCAGGCGATCCAGGCGATACGGCCCGAATCGCGACCCCACCTCGAGCGTCTGACGTCGCGTCGTCATCTCGTCCTCCGTGACGGGGACCCGGACTTCCGGGGGTCGTGCCCCGGCTTCCCGCGCTCAACTGTAGAGCCCGGCGAACCCGTTCGGCAGACGTATCGCACAGCGGGCCGGTCAGCGGCCGGAAGCCATCAGCGCAGGTCCCAGCGCGGTGGGGCCTCGCAATGCCGCGAACCGATGCCGGTTGCCGCCACGGTGGTGGCGATCATCGCGACGACGCGAACCCGTCGCGGTGGTCGCCACCGGCAGCCGTCGTCAACCGGATGCCTCTGGCTTACGCGGGCGGCGGTGCAGGGCGAGCTGGATCTCCAGCAGCAGGCGGTCGGCGGGGTCGTCGAGATTCATGCCGAGGATGTCCTCGACCCGGCGCAGCCGGTAGCGCAGCGTGTTCGGATGCACGCACAGTGCCGCGGCGGCGTCGCGCACGTCGCCGTGTTCGCGCAGATAGGTCTCGACGCTGTCGCGCAGGTTCGCGGAATGCTTGCGGTCGTAGTCGAACAGTGCGCCGAGCCGCGGATCGCGCAGTTCCGCCCGCGCTGCCACCAGATCGAGCACCTCGCCGAGCAGCACCGCGGTGCGCGCCTCAGCGAGGGTGGTCACCCGGCTCGCGGGCGACGCGGCGGTGCGGTCGAGGACCCGATCGACCTCGGCGCGCGCGTCGGCCACCCGGCCGAGATCGGGCACCGGGCAGGCGATCGCGGCCCGCAGCGACAGCGACCCCTTCGCGTCGAAGTGCTCGATCAACTGACGTGTCCAGGCCGTCACCGCCTGCTCGGATCGGTAGCCCGGCAGCAGCACGTAGACGCGGTCACCGATCGCGGTGGTCACCGAGTCACCGCGAAAGGAACTGGCACGCAACCGGAGTACGCCACCCAGCGCGGCCCGGTCGGCGCCGGACGCGTGCTCGCCCGACGCGAGCGCGAAGCCGATCACCGCGGCCGGACCGGTCGACGGCAGATGCAGCGCGTTCGCCACCGCCGCGGCGTCGACCGCCGCACCCGCGCCGAACAGCCGGCGGATCAGCAGCGCCTCGGTGGTGGGCGCGTCCAGGCTCCGGGAGATCAGGCGTCCCGCGACGGCCGCCGCGCCGCGCAGGATCTCCGCCGCGTCCGGGTGGAACGGCCGATCCCCCTGCTGCAGCCAGATCGCGCCGAGCACGCGCGGAGCGCGTGCCCGCGCGTCGGTGGGTCGGCGTATCCCGATCGCCAGCCTGCGCTTGATGTTCAACTCGTCGTGGGCGGGCACGTCGACGATCTCGTCTGTGTCGCGCAGCCGATCGAGCACGCCCCACTGCCGCAGCAGGCTCAGGTACTCCGGCGGTCCTTCCCTGCCAAGGATCGATCGCACACGCAACTCGTCGGCGGTCTCGTCGGACGCCGAGTACGCGAGCACATGCGACTGCGGGTCCTCGATCGACACCATCCCGCCCGCGTGGTCCGCGATCATCTGCGCCAGCGCGAACAGGTCGATGTCCGCGGCGACTTCCTCACCATCCCCGCCCACGTTCCCGTCCTTCGGCCAACTCGACAACGCATTTGCCTCATCTTTGTCCAATCGGCTCATTGTCCGGACAGTTTTCCGGTGTTGACTTCCCAGTACCAAAAATTCATCTGACAACTGGAGGTTCCATGGACGCCGTCGTGTCCCCGCCCCCGCCGGTCAACGAGCCGGTGGGCAGCTTCGCGCCGGGCACGGCGGAACGCGAGCGCCTGCGGACCAAGCTGGCCGATCTGGCCGCGACCCCGACGGAGGTCACCCACGTCATCGGCGGTGTGCATCGGCACGGCTCGGGCGAACGCGTCACGGTGACGCAGCCGCACCGGCACGCCGCCGTGCTCGGCACGCTCACCACGGCCGGGCCCGGCGAGGTTCGCGACGCCATCGCGGCGGCCGCCGCCGCGGCACCGGGGTGGCGTGCGCTGCCGTTCGCCGAGCGCGCCGCGATCTTCCTGCGCGCCGCGGACCTGCTGGCCGGGCCGTGGCGCGAAACCATCGCCGCCGCAACGATGCTGGGCCAGTCGAAGACGGCCTACCAGGCCGAGATCGACACCCCCTGCGAGCTGGTGGACTTCTGGCGTTTCAATGTGCACTTCGCTCAACGGATCCTGGCGGATCAGCCGATCTCGGCGCCCGGAGTGTGGAATCGGATGGACTACCGGCCGCTCGAGGGATTCGTCTACGCGATCACGCCGTTCAACTTCTCCGCCATCGCGGGCAACCTGCCCACCGCACCCGCGCTGATGGGCAACACCGTGGTGTGGAAACCGGCTCTCACCCAATCGGTGGCGGCGTACTGGACGATGAAGCTGCTCGAGGCGGCGGGGCTGCCGCCAGGCGTGATCAACATGGTGCACGGCGCGGGCCCCGAAGTGTCGGAGGTGGCACTGGCCGACCACCGGCTCGCCGGCATCCACTTCACCGGATCCACCGCGACCTTCCGCCACCTCTGGCGCACCGTCGCGGCGCATCTCGACCGCTACGACTCCTACCCGCGCCTGGTCGGCGAGACCGGCGGCAAGGACTTCGTCGTCGCGCACAGCTCCGCCGATCCGGACGTACTGAGTACGGCCCTGATCCGTGGCGCGTTCGACTACCAGGGCCAGAAGTGCTCGGCCGCCTCGCGCGCTTTCCTGCCACGATCGGTGTGGGACCGGATGGGCCGCGAGTTCATCGACCGGGTGGCCGGGCTCAGCTACGGCGATGTCACCGATTTCGGTCACTTCGGCGGCGCCCTCATCGATCGGCGGGCCTTCGACAAGAACACCGAAGCCCTCGCGCGCGCCAAGGCGACCCCGAGCCTGACCATCGCCGCGGGCGGCCACGCCGACGACAGCATCGGCTATTTCGTCGAGCCGACCGTCCTGCTCGGCGACGACCCGGCCGACGAGGCGTTCCGCACCGAGTACTTCGGCCCGATCCTGGCCGTGCACGTGTACGACGATTCGGTCCGTGGCTCGTTCGAGTCCGTGCTCGACCTGATCGACCGTGGTTCGCCCTACGGCCTGACCGGCTCGGTCATCGCCCGGGATCGCACGGCGATCGCCACGGCCGCCGACCGGTTGCGCTTCGCGGCAGGCAACTTCTACATCAACGACAAACCCACCGGCGCGGTCGTCGGCCAGCAGCCGTTCGGCGGGTCGCGCGCGTCGGGCACCAACGACAAGGCAGGCTCGGCACAGAACCTGCTGCGCTGGACCTCCGCTCGCACGATCAAGGAAACCTTCGTCCCCGCGACCGACCACCGCTACCCGCACCAGGAGTTGTGATGGCCTTCTCCGGACTGCTGCGGCCCGCCGTGCTGGCGGCCTCCCGCTCCCCGCGCGTGGAGCGCGCGATCACCCGCATCCCGGCCACCAAGAAGGTGGTCGACCGTTTCATCGCGGGCGAGACCGAGGGTGACGCGGTCGCCGCGACCTCGGCGCTGCTCGGCTCCGGCCGCTCGGTCACCATCGACTACCTCGGCGAGGACACCACCGATCTCGACAGCGCCCGCGGCACCGTCGTGCACTACCTGCGGTTGCTGTCGGCGCTGGCGGAACTGCGGGCCGTGAACGATGCTCCGGTGCCGCAGCTGGAGATATCGCTCAAGCTTTCCGCGCTGGGCCAGTCGCTCCCGCAGAACGGATACGCGATCGCCCGGGAGCACGCCTACGAGATCTGCACGGCGGCGAAGTCCGCCGGGGTCTGGGTGACCGTCGACGCCGAAGACCACACCACGACCGACGCGACGCTGGCGATCGTGCGCGAGCTGCGTTTGGACTTCCCATGGCTCGGCACGGTCTTGCAGGCCTATCTCAAACGCACCGAGGAGGACTGCCGCACCTTCGCGGGCCCGGGATCGCGGATCCGCTTGTGCAAGGGCGCCTATCGCGAACCCGCGTCGGTGGCCTATCAGAGCCGTTCCGCCGTGGACGAGTCCTATCTGCGGTGCCTGCGGGTTCTGATGGAAGGCAAGGGCTATCCGATGATCGCCACGCACGACCCGGCGCTGATCGATGCCGCGCTGCGCCACGTGCGGGAAAGCGGCCGGAAATCAGGCGATTTCGAGTTCCAGATGCTGCACGGCATCCGCGACACCGAACAGCGGCGCCTGGCCGGAGTGGGCCACACACTGCGCGTCTACGTGCCCTACGGAGACCAGTGGTACGGCTACTTCATGCGCAGGCTGGCCGAGCGCCCCGCCAACATCGCGTTCTTTTTGCGCTCCTTCCGCGACCGCTGAGCGGGAGCGCGGACAGGCGAAGCCCACTGAACCGAGTCACCAGCACTGGCACGCTTTTCGCCGCCACTTGCGACGCCACGCGACCATACTGGCGGAACACTCGGTTTCGACCGAGTACGTGCCGTCGGCGCTGGAGAAACGAATACAGCTTTAAGGAACAGCATGGTCCTCGCTCACCTACGCGCCCAGATGACGCGCCGAAAGCCGCTCGGCGAGGTCGACGACGAAGCCGCCGCGGCCGACGAGCAGTTGTCGCGGTCGCTCGGCCTGTGGCAGCTCACCGCGATCGGTGTCGGCGGCATCATCGGCGCGGGCATCTTCACCTTGGCAGGCGCGGTGGCGCACTCGGTCACCGGGCCTTCGGTGTTGATCTCGTTCCTCATCGCGGGTGTGGCCAGCGCCGCCGCCGCGCTGTGTTACGCCGAGTTCGCCGGGATGGTGCCCAAGGCCGGGTCCGCCTACACCTACGGATACGTGTCGCTCGGCGAGATCGCGGGCTGGTTCATCGGCTGGGATCTGCTGCTGGAGTACGTCGCGGTCGCGGCGGTGGTGGCCATCGGCGTCTCCGGCTACTTCAAATTCCTGCTGGAACAGGTCGACATCGCAGTGCCGGATTGGATGCTGGGCGCGGCGGGAACGGGTGACGGCCACGTCGTCGACGTGTTCGCCATGCTGTTCTGCCTCGGTACGGCCTGGCTGCTCTCGCGCGGCATCCGCAGCGTCGGCCGGTTCGAGACCGTCGCCGTCGGCATCAAGGTGGCCCTCGTCGTGCTGATCATCGCGCTCGGCGTGTTCCACATCGACAGCTCGAACTACACCCCCTACTTCCCGTTCGGCACGGGCGCGGTGTGGACGGGCGCGGCCACCGTCTTCTTCGCCGTGTTCGGCTACGACGCGATGAGCACCGCCGCCGAGGAGTCCACCGAGGGCAAGAAGCATCTGCCGAAGGCGATCATCTATTCACTGGCCATCGCCATGGTCCTCTACGTCCTGGCAACCCTGGTGCTCACCGGCATGCAGAAGTACACCGAGATCAGCCCGACCAGCGGGTTCTCCACCGCGTTCGAATCGGTCGGGCAGCCGGGCGTCGCGAACATCATCGCGATCGGCGCCATCATCGGCATCGTCACCGTGGTGCTCACCTTCATGCTCGGCGTCACCCGCGTGTGGTTCGCCATGAGCCGCGACGGGCTGCTGCCGGAATGGTTCGCCAAGACCCATCCGGTCCGGAAGGTGCCCACCAGAGTGACCTGGATCGTCGGCATCGGAGCCGCGCTGATGGCCGGTCTGCTGGACATCACCGTGGTGGCCGAACTGACCAATATCGGCATCCTGATGGCGTTCATCGTGGTGTCCGTAGCCGTGATCGTGCTGCGGCGCACCCGCCCCGACGAGCCGCGCGAGTTCCGCCTGCCGTTCATGCCGGTCGTGCCGCTGATCGGCGTCGGGTTCTCGGTGTATCTGATCTGGTCGCTGCCGTGGGAGACCTGGGCGCGTTTCGTGATCTGGCTGGTCGTCGGCCTGATCGTCTACTTCACCTACTCGCGCACCCATTCCAGGCTCGAGCGGCCCCGGCCCGCCGCGGCGGAAGGCCCGGCGACTTCCTGACCACGCGGGCCGTCGGCGGGTACACCATTGCGGAAAGGTCGCTCGACTGCTTACGGTCGAAAACGTCGGCATCGGCGACAGCCGCGACGTCGCGCGGCTCGGAAGGAGCGGTGGCGGATGGACCTGCGCGAGGCCGTGTCGGCGGGTGTGCTCGAACAGCGCGAGTTACTGGCCCAGGGCGCGCTTTCGGCGGAGCAACTGGTCGAGGCGACGCTCGACGAAATCGATGCCGCGGCGGATCTCGGCGCGTTCACCCATGTCCTGCGGGATGAGGCCAAGGCGGCGGCCGTCGAGCGGGATCGCGAGCGCGCGGCGGGCGAGCCGGTCGGCCCGTTGCACGGGGTGCCGGTCGCGGTGAAAGACGAGTTCGATGTCGCCGGTGTGGTGACCACCTTCGGCACCAGGGCGAATGCCACGCCGGCCGTGGCGGACGCCGAAGCCGTGCGCAGGCTGCGCGCGGCCGGGGCGATCATCGTCGGCAAGACCGCGATGCCGGAATTCGGGCAGTGGCCGTTCACCGAGTCCAGCACGTTCGGCGTCACCCGCAATCCGTGGGACCCGAGCCGCTCTCCGGGCGGATCGAGCGGCGGGTCGGCCGCCGCGGTGGCGGCCGGGCTGGTGCCCGTCGCACTCGCAGGCGACGGCGGCGGGTCGATCCGGATCCCGGCGGCATGCTGCGGATTATTCGGTCTCAAGCCGCAACGCGGGCGTGTGCCGATGTCCCCGAACGAGCACCTGTGGTGGGCGTTGGGTGCCGCCGGGCCGCTGACCCGCGGCGTGCTGGACTCCGCCGTCGTCTACGACGTCATCCGCGGCAGCACCCCCACCGACCGATTCCGGGCTCCGGAACCGCCGACCTCGTTCGAGGCGGCGGCGCGCGAACCGGCCCGTCCGCTGCGCATCGGCTACAGCACCAAACCGCACGCCCTGATGGTGAAACTCGATCCGCAGTATGTGCGCGCCGTCCGCGACACCGCGAAATTGCTCACCGAACTGGGCCACACGGTGGCCGAGATCGACCCGCACTATCCCGAATCCATGCACGCGTTCTTCCCGCAGTTCTTCGGCGGCGTGCGCGCGGAACTGGCCGAGATCGATCATCCGGAACTGCTCGAACGCCGCACCAAGCAGACGATGGCAGTCGGCGCCTGGGCGCGCAGGCCGGTCGTCGAATGGGCGATCCGGCGCGGTGAGGCGTTGACGCGCAAGATGGACCGCGTCTTCACCGAATGTGATCTGCTGCTGACTCCCACCATCGCGATCCGCCCGCCGCGGCTCGGCGTGCTCGACGGGGCGAACACGGTACGAGCCCAGCTCGCCTCGATTCCGATGGTCGCCTACACCGAGCTGTGGAACGTCACCGGTCACCCCGCCGCCTCGCTGCCCGCGGGCGTAGGCGACGACGGGCTTCCGCTGTCGGTGCAGCTGGTGGGCCCCACGAACGGCGAGACGACGATTCTTCCGGTCGCCGCGCAACTCGAGCAGGCACGCCCGCATCCCCGCCCGGTCGCCCTTTCGCACCGCTAGCCTGCACGGCGTCGCCAGAGCCGGAAGGCCCACCGTTCCCGGCAGCAGCGTCGGCGCGCCCGAATGCGCGGTCCGGTCCGAACGTGACATCCGCCGCACCACCCGGTCGGTGAACGGAGCCACCTGTCGCGGGGGCCGCCGCGTCCTGCTCGTCCGACCGCACGTGGGGCGGTCAGTGCCCGGGTACGCCATGCCAATGCTCGCCACGGACCTTCCGCGATCGCTGCTTGGTAGGACGCGGCCGGTCGGTCCACCCCTCGCGAACTCCTGGCGAACGCGAGGCTAAGATACAACTTGTGTCTAAGACGTATTCATCCGCTGAGCAGGCCTATCGCGCCGTGAAGGAGCGCATCCTGTCCGGCGCGCTCGCGGGCGGGGAGCTGATCAGCGAGGGCGAGATCGCCGCCGACCTGGGCACCTCCCGCACGCCGGTGCGCGAGGCGTTCCTGCGGCTGGAGACCGAGGGGTGGATGAAGCTGTACCCGAAGCGCGGCGCGCTGGTGGCGCCGATCCCGCCCGACGAGGCCGAGCACGTCGCGCATGCCAGGTACGTGGTGGAGACCGCCGCGGTCCGCAGCGCCACCGCGAACGACCCCGGCATGCTGGTCGAGGCGTTGCGTTCCTCGATCCGGCGGCAGCGCGAGCTGGCCGCCGCGGGCGATCTCGACGGATTCGCGGTCGCCGACACCGACTTCCACCGCACCTACGTCCTGGCCGGTGGCAATCCCCTGCTGTCGGGTTTCTACGACTCGCTGCGGGAACGCCAGCGCCGGATGAACAGCGTCGCCCTGCACCGCGGCCCGG
Organism: Nocardia sp. NPDC047038; assembly: GCF_040644075.1. Classification (NCBI taxonomy): domain Bacteria; kingdom Bacillati; phylum Actinomycetota; class Actinomycetes; order Mycobacteriales; family Nocardiaceae; genus Nocardia; species Nocardia sp. NPDC047038. The sequence continues at coordinate 115,436 of NZ_JBEYVQ010000007.1, forward strand.
TCGACATCACCCGGATCATCGAGCAGCACGCGCGGCTGGCCGACCTCGTCGCGTCCTCGGACGTCGACGGGTTCGCCGACGCGCTGGTCGAGCACCTGTCCGGCGTGCACCAACTGGAACTACGAGGCCGGTGATGGCGACACTCACCGTCACCGCGCCCCGCGACCGGGTCGTCTCGAGCCGATGGCCGGGCGTCGCCGCCGCGATGTTCGCGATCGCTTGGGGCGGAAACGAATTCACACCGCTGCTGGTGATGTACAAGAGCGACGGGCTGGCGGCCACGACCGTCGACCTGCTGCTTTTCTATTACGTGCTCGGCATCGTGCCCGCGTTGCTGATCGGCGGCCCGCTGTCGGATCGCCACGGCCGCCGGGCCCTGCTGCGGCCGGCGCCGCTGATCGCCGCGGCAGGTTCACTGCTGCTCGCGGTCGGGTCCGCTTCGGTGCCGCTCCTGTCGGCGGGACGGGTGCTGTGCGGCATCGCGCTCGGGCTGGCGATGGCGGTCGGCGGCAGCTGGCTCAAAGAGCTGGCACAACCGCCCTATAGTCCGCAGCTTCCCGCGGGCACGGGCGCGCGCCGCTCCGCGATGAGCCTCACCGCGGGCTTCGCCATCGGCGCTTGCTGCGCCGGTGTACTCGCGCAATGGGCGCCGTGGCCGAACACCTTGGCGTATCTGATCAACGTAGGCCTGTGCCTGATCGCCGCCGTGTGGGTCCGGCGTACCCCGGAAACCGTCTCCGGGCGGCGAAATCCGGGGAGCCTCCGCGACGACCTGCGCATTCCCGCGGCGGGGCACCGGCGCTTCCGCACGGTGGCATTGCCTGCCGCGTTGTGGCTGTTCACCTCCGCCGCGGCGGCCTACGCGGTGCTGCCCGCGCTGATGGCGCCTCGGGTCGGCGCGGCGCCGATCGCGTTCTCCGCCATGATCTGTGTCATCACCCTCGGCTGCGGGTTCGCCGTCCAGTCCGTCGCGCGCCGGATCGACCGGCCCGGCACCGCGCGGGCGGCGGCGGTGGCACTGCTCGCGGTCACGATCGGGATGGCGCTCGCCGCGACGGCTTCCGGTCTGTTGACCCTGTGGGCGACGGTGGCCGCCGCCGTGGTGCTGGGAGCCGGTTACGGCATCGGTCTGGTGGCCGGGCTGCAGGAGATCGAACGCATCGCCCGCCCGGACGATCTGGCCGGGCTGACAGCCGTGTTCTACTCCGCGAGCTACCTGGGATTCGGCACCCCGGCCCTGCTTTCGTTCCTGCACGACACGTTCGGTCTCGGCTATCCGGCGATGTTCGGTGCGGGCGCGCTCGCGGCGGCCGGATGCCTCGGCCCGGTGCTGCGCGACTATCGCGCCTGACGGTCACCGATCCGGCGCGCCGCTCTCAACCCTTCGGCGTCAACAGGACGAGCGGAATCTCGCGCGTGGTCTTCGTCTGATAACCGGCGTAGACCGACTGCGCGGAGGTGACCCGGGGCCACAACGCCGCCCGCTCCTCGCCGGTGGCCACCCGAGCCGTCATCGGCACCTTCGGCCCGTTGCGCACCGACACGACGACGTCCGGGTTGTCGCGCAGGTTCAGGAACCACGCCGGGTGGACGGGGTCGCCGCCCCGCGAAGCGACCACGACATAGGTGTCACCGTCGACGATCGGCGCCGTGAGCATCACCGCGTGCGGCCGGCCCGATTTGCGGCCGGTCGTGGTGAGCTCGAGCGACGGCATGCCGGAGAAGTCGTTGCCCAGTTTCCCGAAGCTGATCTTCAGTAGGACGCGATGCGCCGTATTCATGGCCTTCAGCGCGAAATTCGAGGGCATACGATCCTCACGATCGGCTCGACGGGTGGTTCGGCTCGACGACCCCCGCAACGGGAGATCACGAATCGGACTGTACCCGAATCGGCGCGGCTCGCTCAGCGGGCGGACCACCCCGACCACCGGGCCACATCGATGGCTATCACCGGGCCCGGGGGCGGCTGCTGTTCGTACTGGGAGTAACGCGCGGTCAAGTGACCGATCGCCGCCTGCGCCTCGGCGCCGTCCGCGATGCGGGCCGCACCGTCGGCGCGAGCCCACCACAGCTGGGTCCAGTCGTCGCCGTACCGGTCGACGAGCACGGCGACCGCGGGGTTGGCCGCGATATTGTCCAGGCGGCGCAGCGCCGTGGTCGTCTTCGGTTTCGCGTCGACGCTGGTGTAGACGACCTCCCCCGCCACTGCGAAGACTATGGGCACCAAATGCGGGCGCAGTTGCGGCGAAACCGTTGCCAACCGTGCGACCGGACTGGTCGCGAATCGTTTGCGCGCCTCCTCGGAACTCAGCCGCACACCCGCCTCCTCGAGCTCGCCGTCCCCGGAAATCGGGGATCGAGTATGTTCCGCCCCCTATGCAACCGGACATTTGCCGTGAAATCACGGCGATCGACTACTACCACGCTACGGTCGAGTCAATGTGTGACCCGTCAAGAGGCTATGTCGTCAGAAGGTGGAGGCGGTTGTGGAAATCGATATCACTGCCCGGCTGAACCTAGCGTTCGAGATGTGGGAGCGTGCGCACGGGCGCCCGCTCGCCGACGATACGGTCGAGACATGGGTGACCGCAGCCGGGTACGACCTGGAACCAGGTCACCTGACGAAAGTTCGACGCGGTCAGGTCGCCACGCTCCCGGAGCAGACCCGCGCCGGGCTGGCCCACGTGTTCGGGCTCGACCCCAACTATTTCGTGTTCGATCCCGGTCCCGACCGGGCATGCGACGCCGAAGTGATCGCGCACCTTGACAATTCGGCCCTGCGCCGCCTCGGACAGGCCGTGAACGGCGTATCGCTGCGCACCCTGCTGTACCTGGAGTCCGTCGCCGAAGTGCTCCGCCAGGCCGACGGACTGCCCCCGTGCGAGCAAACCGCACAACTCTGATCGAACGACAGCGGCTCGGCTACGGCCCCCCGGGAAGCCCGGCGGGCCGGCCACACCGCCCCGGCGCCACCGCCACTCGCGGACGCGATCGCATGACGCGTCGATAATCCAAGCTTGCAATATCGCATCGGGTAATACGGCCGCACGTAGGACGCCCCGGCATACCGATAGTGAATTCTAGGCAAACGTTAATTTCCCCATTTCGCACCGAGCGCGTCGCCGTGTAGCACTTTTCGGCGCGTCGTCAGCGTAATCCGAGCATCGACACGGCAGCGGAATATCCGCCCGCGCCGCTTTCCCGTGAAATACGCCCGAGTGGCGCCGCACCGCCCACCCCGCTATGCTCGGGCCGCGATATTTCGAAACTGCTTGTCGGTCTGCATATTTGGGGTGCCGAGGCACGCAGAAGGGGGCAGCTGTGCCGTTTCCCGGCGGCAAGCGCGAGTGCGGAAGTACGGAACTTGTCAGAGTTGTTGAATCCGGCGGTGAATGAGCCCGGCGAAGACGCCGTCCGGCATCCGAAACCGCCGTACGCGACATTGTGGGCCTGCGTTGTCGCGACCGCTGCCGTCGTCACGGCGGCGGTGTACTACGCGCCCGCCGAATTCCGGATCCCACTCGCGGCAGGCGCCACCGCCGCCGCCGTCGCCCTGTGCGCCGCCACCACGGCGGCCGTCCACTTCCGTCGGCAGGCCCGGCACGCCCGGCGGGACGCAGGCCGGGCCAGGGACGACCGAGCGCTCGTCGCCAGCGGCGCGGAGGCCGAGGTCACCGCCGCGAGCGCGGCGGTCGCCGAATACGAAGCGCGCGCGAAGAGCAGTGACAGTCGTCGCGCCGCGGCCATGGCGGCCTTCGCGGGCGCGGCGGGCCGCATGCAGGCGATGACCACGAGCATGCTCGCGGAGCTGCGCGAGATGGAGCACCGCCACGGCGACCCCACCGTGCTCGCCGATCTGCTGCAGCTCGATCACCGCACCGCCCAGGCGGGCAGGCTCGCCGACAGCATCGCCGTGCTCAGCGGCGCGCGATCCGGCCGCCGCTGGGCCAAACCCATTGCGATGGAATCGATTCTGCGTGGCGCGATGGGACGTGTGGCGGGCTATCAGCGAGTCCGGTTGCGCGCGATCGCCGACATCGCGGTCTCCGGTCACGCCGCGGAAGGCGTCATGCACGCGCTCGCGGAACTGCTCGACAACGCCTGCAACTTCTCCCCGCCCACCACCGAGGTGCACGTCTACGCCGCCGAGGTTCCGGCGGGCGTGATCATCACCATCGAGGACAGCGGATTGGTCATGAGCGAGTCGGCGTTGCGCCGGGCCGAGGCGGCGGTCTCGGCAGGCGCGCCGGACGCCCGCGGGGCCGGAGCCGACCTGTCCTCACTGACCGGGACCAGGCTCGGCCTCGCCGTGGTGGGCAATCTGGCGCGCAAGCACGGGCTCACCGTCTCCTATCGGCCTTCCGCCATCGGCGGCACCGCCGTGGTCGTGGTGATCCCGCGAGACCTCACCACCCGCGCGGAACGGCCGCAGCCGTCCACCACCACGGGCACGCTGCCCGTCGCGCGGGAGCGGTCTCGCGCGGCCGCGCCGCTCGACCACGAATCCGCCGATCGGGAGGCCGTGCGTCCGTCGCCCGCGCTGGACGCTCCCGCCGTCGCGCCCCGAGCGCTGCCCAAGCGGCGTCGCGGCAGCACGCTGGCCGCTGTCCATCCCGAGGGCATCAGCGCGCCGGAGGCCGCCGCACCGACTCCTCCTCCGGCACGACCGGACTCGCTCGGCGCGTTCCAGCGCGCGGTGTCCGGGCCCACGACCGGCAGCGCCACCACCACTCCCCCTGCCCCTTCCGTCTCCATGGAGAACGAACGATGACGACCTCCGAGACCGCCCAGCTGAGCTGGCTATTGGAACAGCTGCTCACCCGCACACCGCGCACCAGGCACGCTCTGCTGCTGTCCAGCGACGGGTTGAAGATCTGCCACACGCCCGAACTCACCGTGGACGGAGCCGACCAGCTCGCCGCCATCTCGGCGGGCATTCAGAGCCTCTCGCACGGCGCGTCGGTGGAATTCGGCGACGGCCGGCCCGGGGTGCGCCAGTCGATGACGGAGTTCTACGGCGGCATCCTGTTCATCGTCGAAGCCGGGCTCGGCGCGCACATCGCGGTCGTCGCCGCAGAGGACGCGGACGCCGGGCTGGTCGGGCACAATATGCGGGAGCTGGTGGAACAGCTCGGCGAACACTTGGCGGCCACGCCGCGCTTCCCGGGAGCGGGCGTGTCGTGAGCAGACCAGGCCGCGACGACGACCCCGATCGGCTATACACGCTGACCGGCGGGCGCAGCAAACCGGACTCCGACACCTTCGATCTGGTCACCCTGGTGGTCAGCGAGTGCGCGCCGACGCCGGGCATGCAGTCCGAGCACGTGGCGATCCTCGACCTGTGCCGAGCTCCGACCGCCGTCGTCGAAATCGCGGCCGAGCTGCGGATTCCGGTCGGCATCGCGACCATCCTGCTGTCCGACCTGCTGCACGCGGGCAAGATCACCGTGCGTCCTCCGCAGGCCGGTCCATCCGACTCGCCATGGCACTGCCTGCCCGACACCACGACGCTCGAGAAGGTGCTCGTTGGACTCCGCAAGCTCTGATCCGCGTCCCGCCCGCGCGGACGCGCCCCTGCACCGTGCGACCACGCGGGGACTGAAGGTCGTCATCGTCGGCGGTTTCGGCGTCGGCAAGACGACGATGGTCCGCGCGGTCAGCGAGATCCGGCCGCTCGATACCGAGGCGATCATGACCGACGAGGGGCTGGAGGTCGACGATCCCAGTGGCGCGCCGGGCAAATCGACGACGACCGTCGCCTTCGACTTCGGGCGCATCACCATCGACGACGAGCACGTGCTGTACCTGTTCGGCGCACCGGGACAACAGCGGTTCCGGTTCCTCTGGGATCGGCTGTTCACCGGCGCGCTCGGCGCGATCGTGCTCGTCGACCCGCACCGGATCGCGGATTCCTGGTACGCGGTCGACCGGCTGGAACACCAGAAGACGCCGTTCGTCGTCGCCTGCAACGACTTCGGCGAAGGCCACCGCCCCGACGAGGTCCGCGACGCGCTCGACCTCGATCGGCACGTGCCGGTGATCGACTGCGACGCCCGCTCCCGCGAGTCCGGCAAGGGCGTCCTCATCACCCTCGTCGAGCACCTCTATTCCCGCGCGCCGTCCCCGGCGGCCCGGCGCCCCTTGTTCCCGACTCCGGAGGCCGCGTCATGACCACGCCCGCGCCGAGTTCCACCGACAGCTGCCCCGTCCGCACCGCACCGGTCACGTTGAGCGGCCCGCGTTTCCATACCGACCCGCATCAGCTCTATCACGAGATGCGCCGGGAGCACGGACCGGTGGTCGCCGTGGAGCTGCCCGGCGGCGTCCCCGCGTGGCTGGTCATCGGCTACCGCGAATTGCATCAGGTGACCAACGATCCCGAGTTGTTCCCCCGCGATGTCGGGCGGTGGAACCAGTGGCCGAACATCCCGCCGGACTGGCCCTTGCTGCCGATGGTCGGGCAGCCGATGCCGTCGATCTATTTCACCGCGGGCGCGGAGCACCGCAGGCACGTGGCGATGGTGGAACCGGCGTTGGAGACGGTCGACACCTTCGAATTGCGCCGCACCTGCGAGGACTTGGCCGACCGCCTGATCGACGCGTTCTGCGGCAGGGGCGAAGCGGAGCTGGTCGCCGATTTCGCCGAACCGCTGCCGGTGCTGGCCCTGGCGCGGATCCTCGGCTTCCCCGACGCGGACGGACCGCGGCTGGCGTGGACGATGAAGACGCTCGCCGACGGCGGGGCCGACGCCCAGGCCGCGCATCAGCAGTTCGCCGAGCACATGGGGCGGTTGCTCGCGACCAAGAAAGTCGCGCGAGGCGCCGATTTGGTGTCCTGGATGCTGGCGCATCCCGGTCCGTTCTCCGACGAGGAATACGTCCTCGACCTGATGGCGATCACCGCCGCCGGATACCTGCCCACGGCCGACTGGATCGGGAACTCGGTGCGGCTCATGCTCACCGACGACCGGTTCGCCGCGGCGCTCGGCGGCGGGCGACACAGTGTGGGCCAGGCGATGAACGAAGTGCTGTGGGAGGACACCCCGACCCAGATCCTCGCCGGACGGTGGGCAGCCCGCGACACGCGGCTCGGCGACAAGGTCATCCGGGCCGGTGACATGCTGCTGCTCGGCCTGGCTGCGGCCAACGCCGATCCCCATGTGCGCCAGCATGTTTCCGACGGTGCCGAGCCGGCGCACTCGGGCAACAGCGCGCACTTCGCGTTCAGCTACGGCGAATACCGCTGCCCGTTTCCCGCGCAGGAGATCGCCGAGGTCGTCGCGCGCACCGGCATCGAGGTGCTGCTCGACCGGCTGCCCGACCTCGATCTCGCGGTGCCCGCCCAGAACCTGGTCCGGCGACCGTCGGCCTTCCTGCGCGGCATGACATCCCTGCCCGTCCGCTTCACACCCGTTCGCGCCGTCGGAGGTACCCCGTGAGCAGAGAATGCCCACACGCAGCAGCCCTTGTCATCGATCCGATGGTCGGCGACCTGGGCGGAGAGACCAGCAGGCTGCGCGCCGCGGGTCCGCTCACCCGGATCGAGTTGCTCGGCGTGCCCGCTTGGACCGTCACCCAGCACGCACTGGCCAGGCAGCTGCTCGTCGACACCAGGCTGGTCAAGGACATCAACGCCTGGTCGCTGTGGCAGTCCGGCGCGGTGACCAGGCAGTGGCCGCTGATCGGCATGGTCGACGCGGGCCGTTCCATGTTCACCGTCGACGGTCCCGAGCACCGCAGGCTGCGGATCAAGACCACCCAGGCGTTGACCAAGCGCAGGCTCGACGCGCTGCGTCCCGCGGTCGAGCGGATGACCGCAGAACTGCTCGACGACCTGGCCGAGGCCGGACGCGACGGCGCGGCGGTCGACCTCAAGACGGTGTTCGCCTACCCGCTGCCGATGCGGGTCGTCAGCGAGCTGATGGGCGTGGACCGCGCCGACCATCCGATGCTGCTCGACCGGTACAAAGCGTTCTTCTCGCTGCTGACGCCGCAGGACGAGCGGCTGCGGGTGATCGACGAATTGGACCTGTATTTCACCGAATTGGTGCGCAAGAAGACCGCCGACCCGACCGACGACCTGACCAGCGCCTTCATCGTCGGCGGCGACGACGCCGAGCCGTTGACCGAAGAGGAAGTGGTCGGCAACCTGAAGGCGCTGGTAGCCGCCGGGCACGAAACCACGATCGGCCTCATCCTCAACGCCGTGCGCGCCCTGCTGGCGCGGCCGGAGCAGCTGAGCGCCGTCCACGCCGGTGACCACACCTGGGACGCCACGGTGGAGGAGACCCTGCGCTGGGACAGCCCGGTCACCCATCTGCTCATGCGCTTCGCCACCGAGGACATCGCCGTCGGCGACACCGTCATCGAGAAGGGCGAGGGTGTGGTCATGTCCTACCGTGCGATCGGCCGGGACTTCGCCGTGCACGGCAACGACGCCGACGACTTCGACGTCTCCCGCCCGACGGCCAACCGGCACTTGGCTTTCGGCTACGGCCCGCATATCTGCCCCGGCGCCGCGCTCGCCCGCATGGAAGCGGGCATCGCGCTGCCCGCCCTGTTCGCCCGCTTCCCCGGCCTGCGCTTCGCCGTGCCGGTCGAACAGATCCGCAACCTGCCGGTGCTCACCCAGAACGACCTCGAAGCGTTCCCGGTGTATCTGGGGAACTGATTCGGCGCACGGGTTGTTACCGTGCCCATGGCCAGTGATTCCCCGGCGCCGCACCGGCGCGCGCAGCTGCGCGACTTCCTCCGCACCCGCAGAGCCAGGCTCACGCCGCGCGACGTCGGTCTGCCGACCGTGGGCAAGCGGCGGACGCCCGGCCTGCGGCGGGAGGAGGTCGCGATGCTCGCCGGGGTCGGCGTCTCCTGGTACACGTGGCTGGAGCAGGGACGCGACATCACGGTGTCGGCGGAGGTGCTGGACGCCGTCGGCGCGGCGCTGCGCCTGTCCGGCCCGGAGCGACGGCATCTGTATCTGCTCGCCGGTCTCAATCCGCCGCCGCCGGGCCCGGCGCGTGACGCCGAGGTCACCCCGCAGTTGCGCCGACTGCTCGACGCTTGGGGAGCGCGGCCCGCCGTGCTGCGGGACCGCTACTGGAATCTGCTCGCGGTCAACGACACGGCGCGCACCGTCTTCGGATTCACCGCCGCCGACCACAACTGCCTGGTCTCCTTCTTCCGCAACCCCCGGTATCGCGGCATGCACGTGGCTTGGACCGCGATCGCGCCCGCCGTCGTGGCCGCTTTCCGCGCCGACGCCGCCTACGCTCCCGACGATCCGGAATTCGGCCGGGTGGTCGGCGAACTCAGCGCCGCCAGCCCAGAATTCGCCCGGTTGTGGGCCCGCCACGACGTGGACGCCGCCGTCCAGGCCGTGAAGGCGGTACGCCATCCCGACGCCGGCGACCTGGTGTTCGACACGACCACCCTCGCGGTGACCGACCACCCCGGCTGGTTCCTGGTGCTCTACAACCCGCAGCCGGAGAGCGCGGAGCGGGTGGAGGATCTGATGCGCGTCGCGCTCACCGCCCCGGGGTGACCGCAGCCTGGTGGCGCCACACCTAGGTCGACTGGACACTGTTCGCCCGCCCGGACCTTCGGCACGCTGATTCCCATGACGCACAACATCTCCCGATTCGGCGGCAAGATCGCACTCGTCACCGGCGGCTCGAGCGGCATGGGGCTGGCTACCGCACGACGGCTGCTCGCCGAAGGCGCACAGGTGGTCATCACCGGCCGGGACAAGGCCAGACTGGACGCGGCGGTCGACGCACTGCGCGGCGGCGACCGGGTGCTCGCGGTCCAGGCTGACGCGGCGCGCTCGGCCGATCTCGAGGCGCTCACCGCCGCCGTCCGCGACCGGCACGGCCGATTGGACGTCGTGTTCGCCAACGCGGGCGTCGCGTCCTTCCGGCCGAACGCCGAGATCAGCGAAGACGAGTTCGCGCGCGTCGTGGACATCAACTTCAAGGGCGTGTTCTTCACCGTCCAGAAGGCGCTGCCGCTGCTGTCCGTGCACGCGGCGATCGTCATCAACGCGTCGTGGACCCTGCACCGCGGCCTGCCTGGCGCGTCGCTGTACGCGGCCACCAAGGCGGCCGTGCACAACCTGGCCCGCAGCCTCGCGGCGGAGCTGGGCCCCCGAGGGATCCGGGTGAACTCGGTGAGCCCCGGCTATATCGAGACTCCGATGTTCCACGACAACGTCAGCCCCGACGCGCACACCGCCGTGCTCGCCGAAGTGGCGAGCCGCCGACTCGGCACCGCCGAGGACGTGGCCGACGCCGTGGCCTTCCTCGCGTCCGCCGAGGCGTCCTACGTCAACGGGCAGGATCTGATCATCGACGGCGGTTTGGTCGCGGCCATTTCCCGGGAAATGATCTGACCGGACCGAACCCCGTCGCGGGCGGGAACCCGTTCGCGTCGCATTGATTCGATGATGGCTTTCCGGATGGGCCGCCAGAGCAGGCCGAGTTCTGCCGGGGTGCGGGAGTCGTGGGTCGGCGTGGCGGTGGTCCCGCCAGGTTCGGCTCACGTCGAAGGACCGTCGGTCTGCCTACAGTGGGCCGACGGCGGTCGCCCGTGCCTGCGGCGAGCGGATCGCGATACTCACCGGGGTGACGTCAGCAGGCGATGACTCTCAGGATGGCTCCCCGTAGTAGGTGGCGATCGCGGCGGCGCGGTAGCGAAGGGAAGTGCGCAACGACTGCGGGGCCAGTGCTTCCACGTCTGTGGTGAGCTGCCACAGCGCCCATTCGGCGTGTCGCGAGTCTTGGAATATCAGCTCCAGCCGCAGCCAGCCGTCGGTGTCGGTTTCCTCGGTGCGGACGGCCACTGCGGTGCTCACGAGTTCCTCTCGCCGGGCTGGGTTCACCCGTACCAGCACGGCGATTCGGTCGCCGCCGGTCCGGAACCGCGTGCTGCGTTCCTGCCACGCCCGGTCCAGATCGACCCGGCCCGGTCGCTGTGCCGGTTCGGAGAGTTCCTTCGCAGCCAGCACCCGCGACAGCCGGTAGGTGCGGTCCGCGCCAGATCTCGTGGCCAGCAGGTAACCCTGGTCGCGAACGATGACCAGGCCGATCGGGTCCACCGTGCGCCACTTCGGGGTCTGGTCCACGGCCGCGTAGTGGATGCGCAGCTTGTGTCCGGCGAACACCGCGCGCCGGATCTCCGCCGATATGGTGTCGGGCACTTCCTCAGCGATCAGCCGACGCGACAGCAGATCGGTCTGCGGGTCGACGAGCAATCGCTCGGCCACGTCAGCCGCGGTGTCCCGGTAGCTCTCGGGTAGCGCGTCGATCACCTTGAGCATCGCCGAAGCAAGCGCCGAGCCGAGGCCGAATGCCTGCGCGCCGCGCCGTGATCCGGCGATCAGCAGGGCAAGCGCCTCGTCGTGGTTCAGCCCGGTGAGCTCGGTCCTAAACCCGGGTAACAACGCGTAACCGCCGTGTCGGCCGCGTTCGGCGTAGACCGGGACACCGGCCGCGGACAGCGCCTCGATGTCGCGCAACACGGTGCGGGTCGACACCTCCAGCTCGTCGGCCAGCTCGGTCGCAGTCAGCCGACCGCGCTGGCGCAGCAGTAGCACCAGCGAGACCAACCGGTCGGCGCGCATACGAAAACTCTAACGAATACACGACACAGGATGTCGTGATTCGCTGGGAGGCTCAGCACCACGACGTCATGGACAGCGGCTACCGGGCCGACAGGACGTACGTACTTCGAAATCGAATGGGAGCTGATGTGGTAGTCGAACGAACGGCAGTCAACCCGGTGACGTGGTCGGTGGAGATGGGATTCAACCAGGGCGAGCTCGTCTGCGGCCACACCCGGACCCTGTACTGCTCCGGGCAGACCGCGATGAGCGGCGACGGCAAGCCCAAGCATGACGGTGACATGGCGGGGCAGTTGGCGCTGAGCCTGGACAACCTGGAGGCCGTGCTGGGCGAGGCCGACATGTCTCTCGCGAACCTCGTCCGGCTCAACGTCTACACCACCGACGTCGATCTGCTTTTCCAGCACTACGGTGTGCTGGCGTCGAGATTGGGTGCTTCCGGGGTGGCACCGACTACCACGATGCTCGGGGTCACACGGCTGGCGATACCGGGCCAGTTGGTCGAGCTCGAGGGAACTGCCGTCGCGTGATGCCGCCTCCGGCGAGCACATGACCGCCGGGAACTGGTCCGACCGGCCCGTGCCCCATCAGGTGTGGGAATCGGTTTCGCGGCGCACGGATTCGATGATGGCGTCCCTGATGGGCCGCCACCGCAGGTCGAGCTCGGCCAGCGTGCGGGAGTCGTCGGTCGGCGTGGCGGTGGTCAGCAACCACGCCGCCTCGTAGCTGAGGCCCGCGCTGATCGGGAGGAATCGGGCGGCGGCGTCGGTGAGCCGTCCGATTCCCAGCAGGGCGGCCTTCGGCACCGGTATCCGGCGGATCCGTTGCCCGGCAGCGCTTTCCAAGATGTCCACGATCTCGTCGAAGGCCACCAGGTGACCGCCGCACAGATAGCGCCTCGGTCCGAGACCGGGGCGCATGACGGCGGCGTGCACGGCGGCCACGTCCCGGACGTCGATCATCTGCATCCCGCCCCGGATTCGCGGAGCGACGCGGGCTCGCAGGATGGCGCCCCAACCGTCGGAGGTGATCCCGGCCTGCGCCCCGAGACCGGGGCCGACGACGCTGGACGGATAGGTGATCACCACCGGAGCGCCGGTGGCCTGCAATGCCCGCGCGATCCGATCGGCGGCCGACTTGGTACGGCCGTAGGCGCTGCGACCCGGTGCGGTGGGGCTGTCCGGCGTGATGACCGGATCGGGGCTGGGAAACAGTGCGCTGTAGCTGGCCACGTGCACGATCGGGTCCAGCCCGAGCGCCGTCGCTCGGGCGAGCACCATCGCAGTGGCGTCCGCGTTGACTTCCCACATCAACTGCTCGCGCCGGTTGTCGGTGCCGACCACGCCTGCCGCGTGCAGAACGGCGTCGCATCCGACGAGCAACTTCTCCACGGTCTGCGGGTCCCTGATGTCACCGGGCAGCACGGAGAGCATGTCCGGCGTGGCGTCGAACATGCCTACCACCGCGGCGAGGGACTCACTCGGATGGACCAGCAGAACGACCTGATGCCCGTCCCGCAATAGTGCGGAAACGGTGTGCGCACCGAGATAGCCGGTGCCGCCGGTGACCGCGATTCGCATACCGGCTACCCCTCGTCGCTTCCGGTCGTACACGCGCTCGCCGCTCGGGCCGCCGAGCCGGTATCAGCCGGTATGTCTTTCGGTCCGCCCATCTCATTCCTTCGTCACCACGGGTTCCACCGTCCGGTCCACCACCGCCGCGCCCACGGCGCACGCGACAATGGCCGCACATCGGAAGCATCGATACGAATTCGATGCCAGCGGCATCGTAATGGAGGTCAGGGAGCGGCATGGGCGAAACGGCGCAGGACCCGCAGTCGGCGACCCGGAGCGCGGGCCGGCCCCGGGACGAGTCGGTCGAGCAGCGCGTGCTGGCGAGCGTGCGGGAGATGCTGGTCGAGGTGGGTTGGGACGAATTGAGCGTGCGGGCGGTGGCGGCACGCGCGGGGGTCGGCCGGGCGTCCATCGGTCGCCGCTGGCAATCGAAGGCCGAACTGGTGCTGCACGCCGTCCTCGGTGAGACGCCGGATCTGGGCCCGTTCGAGGGAACCGATCGGAAGGGATGGATCGAGTGGGTGCTGCGCGGCAGCCGGGAACTGTTCGCGCGGGACGATGTTCGCGCGGCCGTGCCCGGCCTGCTGACCGCGCTCGATCGCGATCGGCAATTGCGCGACCGGCTGTGGGCCGGATTCAGCACCCCCGCGGCCGCGCTGTTCGCCGCGGGCGACACCGAATCGCGTGCGCGATCCGAACTGGATGCCAGGGCCGTCATCGCGCTGGCGGCCGGTGCGGCGCTGTTCCTGGAGTTCGTCGCCGACGGTGACGACACCGCGCTGATCCACCGGCGCATCGGCGAGCTCCTGCACCGCGCCGTGCTCGAGCACTGAGCGGCCCGAACCGCCGGAAATCCGGTTGACGTCGCGTTCGGTCCGCTCAGTACAGTGGGCCGGTGATTCGCACCGCCGCGCTGGCCCATGTCCGGGATCGCCGCCTGCTGCAGGCGCGCTCGGTCGGCAAGGACGTCTTCTACATGGCCGGCGGCAAGATCGACCCGGGTGAGACGCCCGAGGCGGCATTGCACCGCGAGGTGCGCGAAGAACTCGGCGTCGGCGTCGTCGCCTACGACGAACTCGGCGTGTTCCGGGCCGAGGCGTACGGGCACGCCCCCGGCACCCAGCTGCACATGACCTGTTTCACCGCGGAACTCGACGGGGATCCGCGACCCACCAGCGAGATCGCCGAACTGCGCTACTTCACCGTGCGCGAGTACGCCGCCATGGACCACGTCGCACCCGGCTCGATGCTGGTCTTCCGCAGGCTGCACGAACTCGGCGAGGTCGACTGGTAGCTCACCGAGAAGGCCTGATACACAGAGGTTTTCGAGAAGAGCGAGCTCCCTGCCGCATCACGCGCCGTTCTGCTGCGGACCGCGCAGAAAACGACCGACGGCGGTCTCGTCCAGAGCGAGCGCCTTGACAACCGCCGCCGCGCCCACGATCACCATCGACAGGACGAAAAGCCAACTGACCGTGGTGAAGGCCAGCCCGAGCGGACCGAAGTGCGCTTCGGCGTTCGCCGTGGTCCGCGGCAGCACCACCCGCCCCACCGCGTGCATCGCGGTCAGACCGGCCGCAGTGAGCACTCCGGACACCCACAACGGCCGCCCGGTCAGCGCTCCCTTCGTGAGCAGGAAAGGCGCGACCGTCCAGACGCAAGCCCAGACGACCAGCTCACCGGCCAGGGCGAGCGGTCCACCCGCGTACCGGATTCGCGTGAGCTCCCTGGTCTGCCCCACCAGCGCCACCGCGATGGCGACGGCGAGCAGCGCGGCGAGCCAGCGCCACGCATCGCGCGGGCCAAGGGTCGGCACCTTCCATACCGCCGCGTAGACGCGAGCGAGCGCGCGCGCGAACGAGGTGCCGCCGAGCACGACCATGAGCAGTCCGACCACACCGAACGCCGCCAGCGTCGGGTCGCCCGAACTCGTGCCGGTTTCGGCGCCCAGAGAGCCGGAATCGAACCCCAACTGGTCGTTGATCGTCTCCGCCGCCGCATGCCACCCGCTGAACACGGACGCGGCGATGATCACCGGCAGCACCGAGGTGAAGATCTGCGCGGCGAGCACCATCGACCGATCGACGATCTGGACCTCCGCCAAGCCATCGATCATCCGGCGCACGGTGCGGCCCTGGGGCGTTCCGCGCAGCCATCCGGTCGCTGCCCGGCTCCGTGCCAGCGAGACTTCCCGGGCCAATGCCACGGACAACTTCACCACCGCACCGCGATTCACTTCCTCTGCTCATCCGGCCGCGAGGGGCGGATTCGCGCGACTGGTCCGCTCCGTCTCGACGTCCATCCGGAACCGGTCGTCGCCCGGCCAGGAGAACTTCCGCATTTCGCCGAATCGACGCTACGCCGTGCTCATGGCGACTCGCGCACATTCCGGCAACAATTGCGCCGCTCGTGACCGGGAAATGCGGCGACCCGCGAAACGGCACTCCGGGGCCGCGTGCCTGTGCAAGGATCGAGTGCACCGACAGCATTGGACACACGTATGCGTGCGGGCCTGTTCCCGGGCAATTCCACGCATCGCACCGAATGGCGCACACGGGATTTCTCCACCGAAACAGGAGTAGGCAGATGATTTCCAAGAAAAGCGTCAGTGGAATCGCCGCTGTGGCCGTCGCGCTGCTCGTGACCGCGGCGTGCGGGTCCGACGACGGCTCGAATTCTTCGGCGACGACGACCGAGCAGACCCACCCCCTGCGCAGCAGCCTGGCCGCGACCGCGTCCTCGGCCGTGCGCTCGGGCCTGAACACCGCGCAGCAGGTGATCCAGGACGCGATCAACGCGGCGCTGGCCGCCGCGCCGATCACCTTCGACAGCGGCAGCTCCGACCTCAGCGGGACGGACGTCGCCACCATCAAAGTGGTGGCAGTCCCGTTGAAAGGCAACGACGCCAAGGTGGAGATCACGACCTACGCCGAGGACGAGAACCCCGCCACCGCCAAATCCGTGGCCAAGGCCAGGGGCGACAACATCGCGGCAGAACTCGAGTCCGCGGGCGTCGAGAAGTCGCGCCTCACCGTGAAACCCCAGGGCAACCCGACCGACCAGAACATCAAGGTCGACGAAGCGAAGATCGAGGTGGTCGGCAGCTGACCGTGTTGCCATCGGGCCGTTCCCCGGCCCGACGGCTCCAATGTCGTTTAGGCCACGCCGTCACCGAGTTCGGTGAAGACGGCGCTGCCCATCGCCGTGTCCATCAACGTGGCCAGCACACCGCCGTGCACGGTGAACATCGCGTTGATCGTGGCCGGGTTCGGGTCGAGGTAGTACCGGGTGTAGCCGTCGCCCGCGGTCTCCAGTCGAATGCCCAGAGACGCGCCGACGCCTAGGTTTTCGCGAAGTCGAATCCGCCGCATCGGCACCGTCCTGCGCCCATCGCGGCGTGCGCTAGGGTTCGAACTCGTGTCCAAGCTGCGGCGACGGGTGGTCGAGGCTGCGGAAGCGGCGCTGGCCCAACGCGAATACGTGTCGGCGGTCGATGTGTTCGCCGTCCTGGGGTGGGTGCGGTCCGGTCAGGTCGATCGCTGGCGACAGGGGCAGGCGCCGTCGCTGGAGCAGGTCACGGCGGTGGACGGGCGACGAATGCTCGAAGCGGCGGATCTGCTGGGCGAGTGGGCCCGCGAGCACGGGCTGAACGCGAGCACAGCGGCGTATCTGTCGAGCGGCCGCGACCGCGAGGCGTTGCGGTTCGTCGACGACGGCGACGACACGGTGTTCCGGGTGCACTGGCTCTCGGCGGAGCTCAGCCCGGCGCGGCGCGAGCAGGTCGTCCAGCGCCAGAACCGGGCCCCGGATCTGACGGTGGTCGAGGCCGCTGAACCTTGGACGTGCGCGGAATGCGCCGAGACCGGCTCGTATCTGATCACCTCCGCGGCCGGGCCGCTGTGCCTCACCTGTTCGGACCTGGATCATCTGGAGTTCCTGCCGGCCGGGAACGCGGCGTTGAGCCGGCGCGCCAAGAAGGAGAGCACCCTCGCCGCCGTGGTCGTCCGCTTCAACCGGCGGCGCAAACGCTACGAACGGCTGGGCATCCTCGTCGAGGAAGCCGCCCTCACCCGCGCCGAACAGCAATGCCTGGCCGACGAAGAGGCCCGTTCCCGCCGCCGCGACCGCGACCGCGTGCGCCGCGCCGCCGAGGACGTCGAATACCGCGCCCGAATGTCCGACGAGATCCGGCGGCTGTTCCCCCGCTGCCCCGCCGACCGCGCCACCGAGATCGCCGAACACGCCGCCGCCCGCGGCAGCGGCCGCGTAGGCCGCACCGCCGCCGCCAAACTCCTGTCCGCCGAAGCGCTCACCCTCGCCGTGATAGCTTCCATCCGCCACCGCGACACCGACTACGACCATCTCCTCATGACCGGCATCCCCCGCTCGGAGGCCAGGGCTCGTATCCGGCCCACCGTCGACCGCGTCCTCGAAAGCTGGCGCGGTTGAGGCGGCGCTAGGTGGCATCGCGTGTCAGGTCATTTTTCGGCCCCGTCTCCCGCAGGCACCGGCGAACGACGGGCATGCTCGGCCACCCAGACGCCGACGCCGATCGCCCCGGCGACCGGCCACGAGACCAGCCCGGTGACCGCCGCCGCCCCGAGCCCGCCGAAATAGAGCAACGACTCCCGGTCCGGTACTCGATTGAGCACCGCCGTGGTCGCCGAGGAAACACCGGTCGCCACGCTGCGCGGCCCTGGCGGCAGCGGAACTCGCGCCATCCGCATCCCGAGCGTCGGAACCGGGACACGCACCCCGCCGCGCTCTGCGGTCGCGGTGTCGGAGCCGGTCGGCGCTTCGGTCTCGGTGGGCGGCGCGGAACGTGCCTTCTCCGGTGATTCGGAACCGGACTCGCGGACCTTCTCGGTTGCTGTCTTGGCCATGACCGCTCCTTCCTGCGCCCTGCACCTCGTCGCTGTGTATGTGATCCAGCCAAGCCGTGCTCGCCCCGCATCGCAACCCCTCGTCGGGATGCGTTCGGTCGCGAAGTGACAAACGAACGGACACCGCCGGACGTTCGCGGCCATGGCCGACGGCGGATCGGATGCCCAGCGCGGATGTGCGGTCTCCGCTTCGGACCCTGGGATTCTCCCAGTAGTGGCTGTTCAGTTGCTATGCATCACGATACCCACAATGAAGCGCCCCAAAATCGCCAGTTATCTTCGAGGCCAGTAGATTTTTCGCGCATTCACGAACTCACCACTTCAGGTTGCTGATAGTTTGCCGACGATGCACTCTTATGCCCGCCACTGTTCGGCGAATGCGGCGAACTACCCCTGGAGGTCAAGGTCGTGACTCGTCCGTTTCTTCGTTTGCTCGGCAGTAAACGCATCGGTTCCGCCCGTGCCATCGGCGCGTGCTGCGGAATGGCAGTCACTCTTCTGCTCGGGACGGCGGCAACCGCGGACCCGCTCTATCCGCAGCCCGATCCGGACCCGTTCTACGCCGCGCCCGCCGATCTGGCGGCGCACCGTCCCGGTGACATACTCGACGCGCGCGTCTTGCCACCGCTTCCGCTGTTCCCCGGCGCCACCGTCCGGTTGGTCGAGTTCCGGTCCACGAATTCGCGGGGCGCGCCGATCTCGGCGACGACAACGATCCTCACCCCCCTCGGCCAGCGGCCCGGCATGCCGCTGCTGTCGTACCAGCACTTCATCAACTCGCTCGGCACGCACTGCGCGGTGTCGCACCTGCTCTACCACAACGATCCGAACCTGTCGCTGACGACGCCGATGTTGAACGTCATGCTGGCGCAGGGCTGGACGGTAGCGCTGCCGGACCATCTCGGACCGCAGTTCGCGCTCGGCGCCGGGCGTTTGGGCGGCCAGATCACGTTGGACGGTATCCGCGCGGCCAAACAGCTACCCGAACTCGGCTTGCAGAGCAGCCCGACCGCGCTGGCCGGTTACTCCGGCGGCGGTCTCGCCACGGCATGGGCGGCCGAGCTGCAACCGACCTACGCGCCCGACCTGCGGCTCGCGGGCGCGGCCATCGGCGGTGCCCCGATGAACCTGGTGACGATGGCCAAAGCGTTGGGTTTCGAACCGCATCCGGCGTTCGGCCTGGCCATGGCGACGGCGATCGGCCTGGAACGGGAGTACCCGGACCGTGTGCCGACCAGCCAGTCACTCAACGAGCGCGGTCTGGCGCTTCGCGACCAGATGGCCAACAGCTGCACCAACGACATCCTCGCCGCGGGCGTGAACGGCAGCGCGCGCGACTACGTGACCTCCACGTCGGTCTTCGACACTCCGGCCGCATGGTCGGTGGTCGAGGAGAACAGTGTGGAGCTCTACCCGAGCGCCCCGGAAATCCCCATTTTCGAATGGCATTCACCTAGCGATGGGCTGATTCCGATCGATGCCATCGACAACACCAATCGCCATTGGTGCTCGGCCGGGGTGCCCGTGCAGACACTGCGCGTGGCCGACGTGGAGCATCTGACCGCAGCGGTCCTCGGCGCCCCCTCGGTGCTGCCGTGGCTCCAAGGCCGGGTTCGCGGCGAGCCCGCGCCCAGCACCTGCTGACGTCAACTCACCACCTCCCGGAGTAGCGGTCGCGCTCTCGGAAGCTTCGGATGGCCGGGCCCGGCGGACGATTCGGGCCCGATCCGGATTGCGCGGAGATTCCCGGGGTAGACCGCAGATACAGGAGGTGATGACATGCCGAAGGCTTGGACCGACAAGCAGGAACGCCAGTACGAGCACATCGCGGACTCGGCGAAATCCCGGGGCGCGAGCACCGGGCGCGCGAAGGAGATCGCCGCTCGCACGGTCAACAAGAACCGTGCCCAGTCCGGACAATCCAAGACCGCGAGCAAGACGTCGACCGACGACAAGTCCCCGCAGCAGCGCGGTGGTCAGCGTTCGCACAGCGGCGCCCAAGGGCCGACCCGTGACCAGCTGTACAACGAGGCCAAGAAGCGCAATGTCGAAGGCCGCTCGAAGATGACGAAGAAGGAGCTGGCGCACGCGCTCGGACGGGACTGACGCGACGCGCGGCTCGGCGACGAAGAAGCGAAAGGAGTGGAGATGACCAAGCAGCAGGAAACGGGCACCATCACCGGCACCAGGGACAAGGACTACAACCTGATCTGGTTCGTCGAGGCGTCCCTCGAGAACGCACTGCGTCTGGACACGTTCATCCAGGACGCGGAACGCGCCGGAGACACCGAGCTGGTGGAGTTCTTCCGCAAGGCGCAGGCCGACAGCCGCAAGGGCGGCCGGATGGGTAAGGAACTGCTTGCCAACCGTCTCGCCCAATCGAATATGTGACGTTTTGCAGACGAGCGGCGGACGGGAGCCCGAGCGGGTTCCCGTCCGCCGCTGGTTCGCAGGTCGTCCGGATGCGCACCCGCCCGTCGTGACGCGGTCCTGGCCGCGCCTTCGGGCTACCGCACCCGGCGGTCGCCGGGCCCGGCCGGGAAGAATCCGATTCACCGGTCTACCGCGGTGTCGTCGCCGACATCCTGGGTAAGTCGCTCTCGAACCTCGTCACCGAGCCAAGGAGCAGATATGCGCGTCGTCGTGGTCGGTGCCACCGGAAACGTCGGAACGAGCGTGCTGGAGACACTGTCGGCCGAAGCGGGAGTCAGTTCGATCGTGGGGATCGCGCGGCGCGTGCCGGGCATCCCTCGCCCGGGTGTGGAGTGGGTGCGCGCGGATGTGCGAACCGACGACCTGGAGTCCCATTTCCACGGAGCCGACGTGGTCGTGCATCTGGCATGGCTGTTCCAGCCCACCCATCAGCCCATGGTCACGTGGCGCGCCAATGTCGGCGGCACGGAACGCGTGCTGCGCGCCGTCGCCGCGGCGCAGGTCCCCGCGTTGGTCTACGCCTCCTCCGTCGGCGCCTACTCCCCCTGCCAGAGCGACGAGCCGGTGCCGGAGAGCTGGCCGACCGACGGCTGGCCACCCGCCGCTTACATGCGGGAGAAGGCTTACGTCGAAAGACTGCTCGATCGGTTCGAGGCCGAGAATCCGGATCGCCGCGTGGTTCGCATGCGTCCGGCGTTCATCTTCCGCAGGCACACCGCCAGTCAGCAACGGCGTCTGTTCGCCGGTCCGCTGTTGCCGAACCGCCTGATGCGCCCGGGCCTCCCGCCGATCCTGCCGATTCCGCGCGGCCTGCGGTTCCAGGCGGTGCACAGCGCCGACGTCGGACGCGCGTACGCGCTCGCGATCGCGACCGATGCCCGTGGCCCGTTCAACCTGGCCGCGGAGCCGGTGATCGATCGCTCCTGGCTGGCCGCGGTCTTCGATGCCCGGGTGGTGTCCGTTCCGCCCTCGGTGATCCGCGCCGCACTCGCGATGGGCTGGCACGCGCGGACACTGCCCGCTACGCCGGACCTGTTGGACGGGGTGATGCACCTGCCGATCATGGACACCGGCCGCGCGCGGGCGGAGCTGGGCTGGACTCCTCGGTTCACCGCCGTCGACGCACTCCGGCACCTGATCTCCGGGTTGCGGGCGGGCGCGGGGGAAGACACCCCGCCGCTGGCCAGCGACGCGGGCGGGCCATGGCGCTGGAAGGAGTTCACCTCGGGAGTCGGTGGCCGCGAAATCGGCGTCGGCTAGTCACTCGGCCGAGTGCGCGGCGCGCTGACCGCGCGCCCCGGCCAGTACCTGTTCGATACGGGCACTCGTGGACCGGCCGGCCGCGTGCAATGGTTCCGTCGAGCGCAGCGTGCGGCTGAGGACGAAAGCGCCCTCGAGGCTCGTGAGAACGGCGAGGATGAGATCGCGAGCGTCCGCCGTGGACAGGCCGCGGCGAACGAAGTAGTCGGTGCCCTCGTCGATCCAGGAGGCGATGACTTCGGCGGCGACGTCGCGCAGCGCGGGTTCGCTGTCGGCGATCTCACCCGCGACGGTGCCGACCGGGCACATGTTGATCCAGCCGGTCTGCTCGATCTGTTCGGCGGCCGCCGCGAAGGCGGCGGGTATCGCTTCGCGCAAGTCGTCGTGTGCGTCGAGCAGCAGCGGGAGCAACTGGATGTACGCGGCCCCGGACGTGCGCAGCGCCGCGGCGGCGATCTGCGGTTTGCCCTCGGGAAAGTGGTGATAGAGCGACCCCATCGGAGCCTGAGCGGCGACGGTGAGCTGCTTGACGCTGGTACCCGCATAGCCCTGCGTGCGCATCAACTCGGCCATCGCGGTGACGAGGCGCTCCCGGGTGCTGGTTGACATTTTCTCGGTCACCCTTCCAGACTAGAGCAAGCACTCTAGAGTGATCGCTCGAATGGAGGCGGACATGCCTGTGATCGAACTGCCCGCGGGACGGGTGCACTACGTCGAGCGCGGCGAGGGACCTCCGGTCGTCCTGCTGCACGGCCTCCTGATGAACCACACGGTCTGGGACCAGGTGATCGACGCCCTCCCCGAGGGCTTCCGGTACCTGTTGCCGGACCTGCCGCTCGGCGCCCATCCCCTGCCGCTGCGCCCCGGCGTCGACCTGAGTTTGCGCGGCCTGAACCACCTGATCGCCGACTTCCTCGCCGCACTCGACCTGCGCGAGGTCACGCTCGTACACAGCGATTGGGGCGGTGCGCTGTTCCTCACCGCCTACGGGTTGGACGAACGCGTCGGCAGGCTGATCGTGCTGCCGTGCGAGGCGTTCGACAACTTCCCGCCCGGCCTGCCGGGCAAGATGGCCACCGTCGCCACTCACCTCCCCGGCGGTATCTCGCTGGCGCTGCGGCAGTTGCGCGTCGGGTGGCTGCGCCGCTCGCCGTTGCTGTTCGGCTGGATGGCGCGGCGCCCATTGCCCGATGCGCTGGTGCGCGGCTGGACCGAGCCGGGGCTGCGCGACGCACGGATCCGGCGGGACCTGCTCGCCTACACCAAGTCGGCGTTCCCGAAACGAGAATTGATCGCCCATACCGAAGCGCTGCGCGACTTCCGTGGAGACGCCCTGATCCTGTGGTCTTCGGCGGGCAAGGTGATGCCGCGCGAGCACGGCCCCCGGCTCGCGGAACTCATTCCCGCGGCCCGGCTGGTCGAAATCGATGACGCGTACGTACTGTCCATGCTCGACCAGCCCGCCGCCGTAGCCGAGGCGATGTCGGCGTTCCTGCTCGACAACCACACCGCACCGGGGCGCGACAAGCGCTCGCCGCGCTAGCGCCCGCGAGTCACGCTTCGTCCGGCACGCCGAGGACACCCCGCCCGATCACACCGGCGATCACCTCCGTCGAATACGCCATGAGCTGGCCGGCCTGGGCATCGCGCAGATGACGTTGGATCGGCGACCGCTTCAGATACCCCGAGCCGCCGCCGACCCGAACGCCGAGCTGCGCCACTTCGACCGCCACCTTGTTCGCGAGGTACTTGGCTCGGGCCAGGTTGTCGAAGAACAGCGCGATCCCATGGTCGGCCTGCCACAATGCCTGTTCGTAGAGCGCGTGCGCGGCGGCGAGCCGGGTTTGCGCGTCCGCGACCTCGTACTGCACCCACTGCTGGTGCGCCAAGGGCTTGCCGAGAATTTCCCTGGTGCGCGCGTGTTCCACCAGCGCGTCCAGCGCGGCATCGGCGATGCCGAGCGAAATCGCGGGAAGCCCGGCCGGGATCACCGCGAAATCTCCCGGACGCGGCGCGCGGCCGCGGTACTCGGCACGCAGCACGGTGTCGTCGAACGCGAGCAGCTGGCTGCGGGTGGCGCGCAGGCCGAGAGTGTCCCAGATCGGGACGATCGATACCGTTTCGTCGGGGACCACGCCGAAGAAAGCGGGTTCACCCGCCACGAGCGCGTTGACCAGCAGATAATCGGCGATCTCGCTGCCGGAGACGAACCGCTTCGCCCCGCTCAGCAACCACCCGCCCGCGGTCGGCTCGGCGACGTGCTGCGGCTGGAGGAAGCGGTTTCCGCTCGCCGGTTCGGACAACGCGTTCGCGAAGCGCTTACCCGCCCGCAGCTCGTCGGCGAAGAACGATCCCGAACTCTCGCCGGTGAATTCCGCGAGGGCGACGCCCGCCCCCGCGTGCATGGTCCAGATCGTCGCGGTGGACGGATCGGCTCGAGCCAGGATTCTGACGAGACGACCGAGGCCAAGGTAGCTCAGGCCCGCGCCACCGGCCGATTCGGGCAGCACCGCGTCATCCGCGCCGGCCTCGTGCAACGCGTCCAGATGCTCGACGGCGAGCTCGGCGCGCTCGTCGTAGTCGGCCGCCACGGCCGCGAATCCGGTCGCCAAGTCGGCGACCCGGTCGAGCAATTCCCGCTCGCCGTCGCGGACCGGAACGATGAAATGCGCATTCGTCACGAAATGCTCTCTGGTCGAGGGGAATCGGCGAGCGAAGCTCGCCGGCTGATCTCCCCCGAGGGTACGCAGCCCGCGCCGACTTGCCTTGACGTCGACGAGAAGGTTTAGCGTGGCGGTAGCGGAGACAAGGAGGACGGATGCGCATCGGCGAACTGGCGGAGCGGGCGGGCACCAGCACGCGCGCCTTGCGTTACTACGAGGAGCACGGTTTGGTGCGGCCGCACCGCGCCGCCAACGGTTACCGCTCGTACGACGACGCGGAGGTGCTGATCGTGGCACAGATCCGCGAACTGCTCGGCGCGGGCTTCGATCTCGACGACATCCGTCCGTTCGTCGCCTGCCTGCGGGCGGGCAACGGCTCCGGAGACGTCTGCCCGGACTCGGTGTCCACCTTGCGGCGCAAGCTGTCCGAGGTCGATTCGTACCTGGCGCGGCTGGAGCGAGTACGGGGCCAGCTGCACGAGCGGCTCGCGGCGGCCTGCGAGTTCGACCGGATCGAGGAGCCGCGGTGAGGTTCGCGGTCAGCTACAGCACTCCCTTCTTCGGCGTCGACCCGGACCGGTTGATCGCCTACGCCCAGCACGCCGAGCGCTGCGGATTCGAAGCGATCTACCTGCCCGAGCACGTCGCGCTGTACCCGGGCGCCGCGGTCGGACCGATGGAGATCACGCCCTCGGTGCCGTTCGCCGACCCCCTCGACGCGCTGAGCTTCGTGGCCGCAGCGACCGAGCGGATCCTGCTCGGCACCGCGGTGCTGCTATTGCCCTACCACGATCCGGTGGTGCTGGCCAAACGCCTCGCGACGATCGACGTGCTGTCCAAGGGACGGATGCGCCTGCTCACCGTGGGGGTGGGAACCCTGCCCGGGGAGGCACAGGCCGTCGGCGTCGATTTCGCCTCCCGAGGCCGCCGCGCCGACGAGGCCATCGATGTGCTGCGACTGCTGTGGTCCGGCGGCGCGGACGGGGTGAGCTTCGAAGGCGAGTTCTTCCGGTTCGAGAACCTGTGCAGTTATCCGACACCCCTCGGCGGCGACCTGCCGATCCATGTCGGTGGATCGAGCCGCGCCGCGGCGCGGCGCGCCGGTTCCCGCGGCGACGGTTACTTCCCGGGCGGGGTGCTCGGGCCCACCGAACGCGCCGCCCAGCTGGAGATCGCCCATACCGCGGCCGCTGCGGCGGGCCGGGATCCCGGCGCGTTCGAGTACACGCGCTGGGGATCTATCGACATGCCGGTCGAGCGGGTCGAGGGACTGGCCGAACAGGGTGTCACGCGCATCGTGGTGAGCGCGAGCACAGGGGACCCTGAGCAAGCCAGAGACGAGTTGTCCGCCTTCGCCGAACGATTCGAACTTGCGAACGCACTGAAATAGCTTTCGCGCCCGGGCGGCGGTCCCGAACCAACTCAGACGGTATGGCCCGCAACCAGATCCGCCACCGAGTGGTAATGCAGCGTCTCCGCGGTGGGCCGCAGCACGGCGCCGTCCTCGGGTTCCAGCAGCATCCCGACGTGATCACCGAGGTCGTAGCGGTCGCGGATACGAGCGACGAACCAGCTGGGCACCGTGCTGAGCACCGGGATGCCGCCCGGACCCGGGCGCCAGTCGCAGTGCACGAACTTGTCGATGTCGTCGCCGGTCTCACCGCCGAAAAGCCGTGCGAGGGAGACTTGTTCGCTGCCGAGCAAATGCACCGCGAGCCGGTCGGCGTGCTGCGCGACCCGATAGGTGTAGTTCTTCTTGGACAGGCCGATCAGGAACCGGCGCGGCTCGATGCTGACCTGCGTCGCGAAGCCGACGAGACAACCGGCGCGCCGGCCGTCCGCCTGCACGGTGACCAGCAGCACGGGATAGTCCGCCGCCGCGACCACCGCGTCGAACACTGCGGTCCGGTCTTCGGTAGCCATCGGTCCTCCCAGCGTGATGCGGCGTCTTCCCCGGATGCCCGCGCGACCGTCGCGCAAACATGCCGGAACGAGCAGCGCTCACCCTACAACCGCGGCGGCCAGTCGTCTGAGACGCCGACGTCGGCAAGGGTGAGACGCCCGTACGACGGCCCGGTAGATCAGCCCTTTCCGATCTACATTGCCGTGGATGATAGTCCACCACAACGACTTCCGTGCCGACACTGAAAACGCATGGTGGCGGTCGCCACATTGCGAGCGCATCTCTGCATACGGCCTGGCCCTCACCTCGGCGGCCGCGGTTCGGCGGCACGGATCGTGCCACGGACTCGGCGGCGAGCGAGGCCATGGGCAGGCCGAGGATCACAGATCCGCGTTCCGGTCGACGGGATCCTCGCCGGTTCGCCGCCGCAGCGTCATGACGCCCGCCGCGAGCGGCGATCATGCACAATCCCACCACCCAGAGCCCGGCGCGCTGGCTGCCGGTCACGTCCTTCAGCCCACCGGTGACGTACGGCGCGACGAAACCGCTGACGTTGCCGACCGAGTTGATCAACGCGATGCCGCCCGCCGCCGCCGCGCCGGACAGGAAGGTGCCGGGCAGGGCCCAGAACGTCGGCAGCGCCGCGAGCACGCCCACCGCGCACACCGTGACCGCGATCATCGCGGCGAACGGATCGCCGAGATACAGCGCCACCGGGATGGCGAGACCGCCCAGCAGCGCGGGCAGGGCGACGTGCCGAGCCCGCTCACCGGTCCGGTCGCCGTGCCTGCCCCACCACACCATCACCACGGCCCCGACGAGGTAGGGCACCGCATTGATCAGTCCGCGCTGCACCACCGAGTAGTGCGCTCCGTATTGCTGCTGGAAGCCGTCGATGATCGTCGGCAGGAAGAATCCCAGCGCATACAGGCCGTAGACGATGCCGCCGTAGACGAAGGCGAGGCCGAGCACCCGCGGATGGGTCAGCGCACGACGCACCGTCCAGTGCTCCGCGCGCCGCAACGTGGCCTGCTCCGCGGCGAGTTCGCGAATCAGCCATTCACGTTCGGCGGAGGTCAACCAGCCCGCCTGCTCCGGACGGTCGGTCAGATAGAACCAGGTCGCCACCGCCAGCGCGACGGCGGGCAACCCCTCGACCAAGAACATGAAACGCCAACCGCTGAGCCCGAAGACGCCGTCGCCGTATCGAATGATCAAGCTGGACACCGTCGCGCCCAACGCGGTGGACATGGGCACCGCGATCATGAACAACGCGACGATCCGCGCCCGTTGCGCCTGCGGGAACCAATAGGTCAGATAGAGCAGGATGCCGGGAAAGAAGCCCGCCTCCACCACACCCAGCAGGAACCGCAGGAGATACAGCACGGTGGCGTCGGGTACGAAGGCCATCGCCGTGGCCACCAGCCCCCAGGTGGCCATGATCCGGGCGATCCAGCGCCGGGCGCCGAACCGGTGCAGCGCCAGGTTGCTCGGCACCTCCAGCAGCAGGTATCCGACGAAGAATATGCCGGAGGCGAATCCGAACGCGGTCTCGGTGAGCCCGAGCTCGGTCTTCATGCCGCTCGGCCCGGCGAACCCGATGTTCACCCGGTCCAGATAGTTGACGAAGTACAGCAGCCCGAGAAAGGGCAGCAGGCGAATCGTGACCTTGCGCAGCGTCGTGTCTGCCGCCTCGGCGGTGGAAACCATCTGCGCACTCTCGGCTCCGGACGGCCGCGTCGTCAAGGGCGGCGCAGTAAAATCCGTCCCATGGCGGTTACCTGGCCGGACGAGGTGGACGACGTTCTCGGCGGCGATCTGACTTGCGCCGCGGCGTATGTGACGCCCGCGGGCGGCGCGGTGGTGTCGGCGGTGTCGCCGATCGGGCTGCGCGACCGGGCCGCGGGCACGGTGGGGTTCACGACTTCACTCGGGTTCGGACGCAAGCTGGAGCGAATGAAGCGGGAACCCAAAGTGGCGCTGGCATATCACGCGCGCGAGCACGGCATCGGAAGCCGGGACAACTCGCGATTCGTGCTGGTGCAGGGCACCGCGGCGTTCGACCCGACGCCCGACCAGGAAGCGCTGGACCGCCTCGGCGCCCAGGCCACGCCCTACCTGGGCGCACCGCGGCGCGGTGTGTTCTGGGACCGGTGGCTGCGCGCCTACTACGCCGATCGAGTGGTCGTGACCGTGACCGTCGACCGCATCGTCGTATGGCCGGACCTCGACGCGGCGGGCACGCCCGAGATCCTCGGTGCCGCAGCGCCTTCTGTCGAACCAGCGACACAGCAGCCTCCGGCGAAGGGGACGGGCCCCCGGGTGGACGTCGCCCGGACCGCGGCCCAGGCGACGAAGCTGCCGCACCGGCTGCTCGGTTACCGGCAGGCCGACGGCTACCCGGCGGTCGTCCCGGTGCAGGTGACCGGGTGCAGCGCCGACGGTGTGCGGTTGACCGTCCCGGCGGGCCTGCCGCAAGGCGGACGCCGCGCCGGGCTGCTGGCCCACGAGTATCGGTCCCAGTTGATCGGCTTGGAATCGCGGCAGAACACCGGCTGGCTCGAGGTTTCCGGCACCGAGGCGGTGTACGCGCCGCACACCGCGTCCGGGTTCAAAGCGCCGCCGAACAAGACGATCCTGTTGCTCGGCAACGGTTTTCTCGCCCGGCGCGGACTCGCGAAGGCTCGCAAGTCCGGCTTGGTCGAAGCATTGCGCTGAGCCGCGCCTCCGGCGGCGACCGGAGGCGCGGGCCAGCCCCTAGTCCGCCGCCAGGTACACCGGGAGCCTGGCGTGCCCGTTGGAGATGAAACTGGACACGCTCCCGAGTTCGGCGGGATCGGCCGCCAGGCGCAGGTTCGGGAAGCGCTGGAAGAGCGCGGGCAGGGCGACCTCGGCTTCCAGCCGCGCCAGGGGTGCGCCCAGGCAGTGATGGGCCCCGTAGCCGAAGGCCAGATGTTCCTTGCTCGCTCGCCGCACGTCGAACTCGCTCGCGGTGGGGCCGTGCAGTTTCGGATCGCGATTGGCCCCGGCGTAGGAGGCGAGAATCGGTTCGCCCTTGGCGATGCGCAGGCCGTCGATCTCGATGTCGTCGGCGGCGAAGCGCAGCGGCAGGTGCGCCACCGGCGCCTCGTACCGCAGCGCCTCCTCGATCAGATCGGACCAGGCCGCACGCCCCTCGGTCACCTCGGCACGCTGGTCCGGGTGGGTCAGCAGCGCGAAGACGGCCTGATCGAGCAGGTTGACCGTGGTCTCGTGCCCCGCGCTGATGACAAGCAGCAGCGTGTCGATCAACTCCTGCTCGGTCAGCTGCGAGCCGTCCTCCTCGTCCCGGTGCGAGATCAGCAGGCTGGTCATGTCGTCACCGGGTGTCTCCCGCCGATAGGCGACGAGCTCACCCAGGATCCGGTACATCTCCATGTAGTTCGCCTGGGACTCCTCGGGCCCGAGCGACGTGTCGAAGATGCCGTCGACGCATGTGCGCAGACCGGCGTTCAGGTATTCCGGAACGCCCATCAGCGCGCTGATGACCTGGATCGGCAGCGGGTAGGCGAAACCTTCCCTGAGATCGACCGCTTCGCCCGCCGGCGTCGCGGCGAGCGCGCCGAGCAGGTCCGTCGTGATCTGCTCGACCATCGGGCGCATCGCTTGGGTGCGGCGGTGCGTGAAGGCGGGCGCGACGAGTTTGCGCAGCCTGCGGTGGTCGGAACCGTACGCGGTGAACATGTTGTTCACCGCGACCCACGGCAACAACGGCCAGTCCTGGGGTATCTCGCCGTTGATCAACGCGGGCCAGTGCTGCTTGCCGTCCTTCGACACCCGGGGATCGGCCAGCAAGCGCTTGAGCACGTCGGCGTCGGTGACCGACCACGCTCGCACGCCGCCCGGCAATTCGACCGGGGTCACCGGCCCGCGCGCACGAATACGGGCGGACTCACCCTGAATGTCGGCACCCAGCGGGTCGAGGACCAGGGGTTGTGTGTCCATCGATGACTCCTTAGAAGACGGTCAGTGGAGGGGATTTCGGAAAGACGACCGGCAGGGACACCAGCGCACGGTGGAACGGTCCCGGCCGCCAGCTCAACTGACCGGGCTGCAGGCCCAACCGCATCTCGGGCAAGGCGTCGAGGATCTGATCGATCGCGTCCTGCACCACCAGGTACGCGGCCGACCGGGCTGGACAGGCGTGCGGGCCCACGCTCCACGCCAGATGGGCACGGCTGTCGGTGCGCTGCCCGACGCCGATCGCCGGGTCGTTGTTGCATCCGGCCATGCTGATCAGCACCGGCTGGTGCGCGGGTAGCCAGACATCATCGATGAGGATCGGCTGGCGCGGGAAGCTGACGCAGTAGTTCGCCATCGGCGGGTCGTTGAACAGCACCTCGTCGAGGGCGTCGCGCGTCGAGAGGCTGCCGCCGAGAAAGTCTCCCGCGAAACGTTCGTCGGTGAGCATCAGCAGCAGGGTATTGACGATGAGGTTCTGCATCGGCTCGATGCCCGCGCCGTAGAGCGTGACCAGCTGGTGGATCATCTCGACGTCGTCCAGCCCGGCCTCATGCTGCAACAGCCTGGACGTGATGTCGTCGCCGGAGTCCTTGCGCTTCATCTGCACGAGTTCGAACAGCGCGTCGGTGAGCATCGCGTTGCCCTTGTCCGCGTTGACGCCTTCGAAGATGGCGGCCATACCGGTCGCGACCTGCTGGCCGATGTCCGCCGGACAGCCGAGCATGGCATTGAGCACCGCGAAGCTGAGCGGGAACGCGTATTGGCTGATGAGATCCGCCGCGCCGTCCTCACAGAAGGCGTTGATCAGCGGGATGGCGATCTGCTCGACGGTTCCGTGCAGCGCGTGCAGGTCCACCCCGGCGAT
Source organism: Nocardia sp. NPDC047038 (assembly GCF_040644075.1). Taxonomy (NCBI): domain Bacteria; kingdom Bacillati; phylum Actinomycetota; class Actinomycetes; order Mycobacteriales; family Nocardiaceae; genus Nocardia; species Nocardia sp. NPDC047038. The sequence goes on from NZ_JBEYVQ010000007.1 coordinate 146,636, forward strand.
GCTGGCGACGTTCGCCTGGCGGTAGCGCAGATGCTCGAGGCCCGCACTGCGCAGCGCGTTCGGCCGCCACTCCAGCATCGGCAGGACCGGGCACTCGCCCGGAATGTCCTTCTGCCAGATCCGCGGATCGGCCGGGAAATGGTCGGGATCATTGAGGATGCGCAGCGCGGTGTGGTAGCCGATCACAAGGGTGGCGGGCACGCCCGGCGACAGCTCGATCGGGACGAGCGAACCGAACTGGCGGCGCATTTCGCGGTATGCGTTGTGCGGATCTTCCGCGTATTCCTGCGAATACAACGGGTAACGAGGGCCGCTGGTGTCGATCGGCGATCCGTGCGAGACGGGGCACCCATTCGCGGAAGTGGACGGCGGGAAGTGTGGCGTGGTCAAAGACGAAACTCCAGAGGAACGAACATGCGACGAACGCGATCGACCGGGCGCGTGCGCGCCGCGACGGCGAAGGTCGGCGTGATGCGTGGGGATCGGTGACAGGCCGGCGCACACCCTCATCAGCTGTGTGCACGACGACCTCTGAGCGGCAACCTCCTTCTGGACGGGAACGCGGCGACGGCGGCTTGCCGGACGGAGCACGGCTACTGCGCCGCGCTCCCCTCCGGCTGCGGGACATAGACGGGCAGGGGCGGTGATTCCGGGAAGAGGACCGGCAGGGCGGTCAGCGATCGATGGAACGGACCCGGTCGCCAGGTCAGCTGCTCGGCAGGAACACCCAACCGCATCTCGGGCAGCGCGTCGAGCAGCTGATCGATGGCGTCCTGGGCGATCAGATAGGCCACCGACCGGGCCGGACAGGTGTGCGGCCCGACGCTCCAGGCGAGATGAGCGCGATTGTCGGTGTAGGCGCCCGTGTTGATCGCGGGGTCGTTGTTGCATCCGGCCATGCTGATGACCACCGGCTGGTGCGCGGGTAGCCAGACGCCGTCGATCAGCATCGGCTGTCGCGGGAAGGTGACGCAGTAGTTCGACAGCGGCGGGTCGGTGAACAACACCTCGTCCAGCGCGTCCCTGGTCGACAGGCTGCCGCCGAGGATGCCGCCCGCGAAACGCTGGTCGGTGAGCATCAGGCGCAGGGTGTTGACAATCAGATTCTGCTGCGGCTCGATCCCCGCGCCGTACAGCATCAGCACCTGCTGGACCATCTCCTCGTCGTCGAAATCGACAGGGTGCCGCAGTATCCGGGAGACGATGTCGTCGCCTGGATGGGCTCGCTTGAGCGCCACCAGGTCCGACATCGCCCCGTTGAACATCGCATTGCCCTGCTCGGCGTCCACGCCCTCGAACATGGCGGCCAGTCCCATCGCCGCCCGCTGCCCGATTTCCGGCGGGCAGCCGAGCATCGCGTTGATCACCGCGAACGCGAGCGGGAACGCGTATTGCGAGATCAGATCGGCGGAGCCGTCGCCGCAGAATGTGTTGATCAGTGGGACGGCGATCTGCTCCACCGTGTTGTGCAGCGCGAACTGGTCGATCTCATCGATGCCCGCCACCGTGGCCTGCCGGTACCGGGCGTGTTCCAGGCCGGAGTTGCGGATCGCGGCCGGACGCCACTCGAGCAGCGGCAGGACCGGACAGTCACTGGGCACGGTCTGCTGCCAGGTCCGCGAATCGGCGGGAAAGTGGTCGGGATCGTTCAGGATGCGCACCGCGGTGTGATATCCGATCACCAGCGTCGCGGGCACGCCGGGCGACAGCTCCACCGGCACCAGCGAACCGTATCTCGCGCGCGCTTCTCGATAGACACGGTGTGGATCCGCCGCGAAATCGTCCGAGTACAGAGCGACCCGGGGTCCGTCGGAGCCGACCGGTGAACCGTGCGGGACCGGGCAGCCGGTGGAGAAGGACGATGTCGAGGACTGTGGGTGGGCCAAAACGTGACTCCAAAGTCGGAACGTTCGACGAGCAGGGTGGGCACACGACAAGCGTCCCGGAGCCCGGGAAAGCGAATTGCCATGCGAGCGTCGCGAATTCGACACTACGTCGAATTCCGCTGCCGCAGAGCATATCTCGTGTGCCGAAACGGTGCGATCGTGCGTGTTCCCAAGTGCGTACGCCGACGGTGGAACACCTCCGCCCGCGTATCCCCGGGGGACACGCGGGCTGTCGAGTCCCGGCGCGGGACAGCCGAGCGCCCATGCCGGGTGTGATCGAGATGTTCTTCCCGGCCGACCTACTCCGTCGCCTCCAGGAACACCGGCAGCTCGGAATGACCGTTGGAGATGAAGCTGAGCACGGTGCCCAGCTCGGACGGATCGACCGCGAGGCGCATGTCCGGGAAGCGCCGGAAGATGGCCGGAAGGGCGATCTCGGCTTCCATCCGGGCCAGCGGCGCGCCCAGGCAATGATGCGCCCCGTAACCGAAGGCCACATGATCCTTGACCGAGCGCCGCGGGTCGAACTGGTCGGCGTTCGGACCGTGCACCTTCGGATCGCGGTTGGCCGCCACGTAGGAGGCCAGGATCGCCTCCCCCTTGGGAATACGGACGTCGGCGATGTCGATGTCCTCGACGGCGTAGCGCAGCGGCAGGTGCGCGACCGGCGCCTCGTAGCGCAGCGACTCCTCCACCACGTCCGACCAAGGGATCCGCCCCGCCACCACGTCGGCGCGCTGGTCCGCACGGGTGAGCAACGCGAAGATGGCCTGATCCAGCAGGTTCACCGTCGTCTCGTGCCCGGCGTTGATGACCAGCATCAGGGTGTCGACGAGTTCCTTCTCGGTCAGCTGTGAGCCGTCCTCCTCGTCCCGGCTGGCGATCAGGACGCTGGTGATGTCGTCGCCGGGCGCCTCCCGCCGGTACGCCACCAGTTCGCTGACGAGCCGGTACATCTCCAGGTAGTTGGCCTGGGCCTCCTCCGGACCGAACGAAGTGTCGAAGAATCCGTCGACACATTTCCGCACGCCTGGGCCCAGATGCTCGGGCACACCCATCAGCTCGGTGATGACCTGGATCGGCACCGGATACGCGTAACCCTCACGCAGATCGACGGCCGTGCCGCGCGGGGTCGCGGCCAACTGGTCGAGCAACTCGGCGGTGATCGCTTCGATGCGCGGTCGAAGCGCCACCGTACGACGGTGCGTGAACGCGGGGGCGACCAGCTTGCGCAGCCGCCGATGCTCGGCGCCGTAGGCGGTGAACATGTTGTCGACCGCCACCCACGGGTGCAGCGGCCACTCCTCGGTGATCTCGCCGTTCATGAACGCGGCCCAGTGCTGCCTGGGGTCCTTCGAGACGCGCGGGTCGGCCAGAAGGCTCTTGAGCACGACGGCATCGGTGATCGACCACGCCGGCACCCCGCCGGGCAGTTCCACCAGGGCCACCGGCCCACGCTCGCGCAGCCGCGCCGCTTCGCCTTGGATATCGGAACCGGTCAGATCCAAGACTATCGGCTCTTGCGACATCGGACGCTTCTCCTTACACCATGTTCAACGGAGGGGACTTGGGGAAGACGACCGGCAGGGCCGCCAACGCCCGGTGGAATGGGCCGGGCCGCCAGACCACTTCGTCCGCGGGCACGGCCAGCTGCATTTCGGGGAGTGCGTCGAGCAGCTGGTCGATGGCTTCTTGCACGACCACGGACGCGACGGACTTCGCGGGGCAGGCGTGCGGGCCGACCGCCCACGCCAGATGCGAGCGATTACCGGTGCGGTCGCCGCCGCGGATCGCCGGATCGTTGTTGCACCCCGCCAGGCTGATCAGCACCGGCTGGTGCGCGGGCAACCAGACGTTGTCGATCAGGATGGGCTGGCGCGGATAGGTGATGCAGAAGTTCGCCATGGGGGGGTCGTTGAACAACACCTCGTCCAGCGCGTCACGCGTCGACAGCGCGCCGCCGAGCATGTCGCCACCGAAACGGTCGTCGGTGAGCATCAGCAGCAGGGTGTTGGTGATCAGGTTCTGCTGCGGCTCGATCCCGGCACCGTAGAGGCTGATCAGGTTCGACAGCATCTCCTCGTCGTTCAGGCGGGCCGGGTGATGCGCCAACCGGGACGTGACGTCGTCGCCCGGCTCCGCGCGGCGCTGGTGGATCAGCTCCATCAGCGCCTCGGAGAGCATCTGCATGCCCTTGGCCGCCTCGACGGTGTCGAAGAGCATCGCCATGCCGGTGGCGACCCGCTGCCCCAGTTCCGTCGAACAGCCGACGATCCGGTTGAGCACTTCGAAGACGAGCGGGAACGCGTACTGGGTCACCAGATCGGCGGACCCCGCCTGGCAGAAGGTGTTGATCAGCGGAATCGCGATGCGCTCTACCATCGAGTGCACCTCGTGCAGGTCGATGGCGTCGATGCTCGCGACGTACGCACCCCGGTAGCGGGCATGCGCCGCGCCGCTGTTGCGCAGCGCGTTCGGGTACCACTCCATCATCGGACGGATGGGCGAGTCCTCGGGGATGTTCTTTTGCCAGATGCGTGGATCGGCGGGGAAGTGCTCGGGATCGTTGAGGATCCGCACGGCTTCCTGATAGCCGATCACCAGCGTGGCGGGCACCCCTGGCGACAGTTCGATCGGGACCAACGAACCGTGGCGCCTGCGCATTTCCCGGTAGATCCCGTGGGGGTCGGCCGCGAATCCCTCGGCATAGAGCGGAATTCTGGGACCGTCGGTGTCGATCGGCGATCCGTGTGCGACCGGGCAGGCGCCGCTGGATAGGTGCCCGGGGTGGGTCGAGGACTGGGACGTGGTCAAATGCGAGACTCCAAACGGTGGAACAAGAATTCGACTAGCGTGATCAGCGAACGCAGGCACGTGCCTCGGTCCCGGGCGTCCAGTGACGTCAGGGGGGTCCCGGGTTCCAGGTCGAGGGCATCGCGCACCTCGTCGAGCGGGTAGGGCCGGGCGCCTTCGAACTGGTTGACGGCGACCGAATACGGGACGCCGCGCTCCTCCAGCACCGAGAGGACCTCGTCGGACTTCTCGATGCGGCGGGTGTCCACCAGCACGAGCGCGCCGAGCGCACCGCGGGCCAGCTCCTCCCACAAGGGGACGAAACGCTGCTGACCCGGAGTGCCGAACAGGTAGAGCGCCAGTTTGGGACTGAGCGTGATGCGGCCGAAGTCCATCGCGACCGTGGTCTGCGACTTGCCGGGCAGCCCCGCCATATCGTCGACGCCGACACTCGCTTCGGTGATGGTCTCCTCGGTGCGCAGCGGTTTGATCTCCGAGACGCTGCTCACGAACGTGGTCTTGCCGACACCGAAGTTGCCGGCCACCAGCAGTTTCACCGAGCGGGTCACGGTCTCCGGCACGTAATCGACAGCGCGATCAGACGGCAAGAGCACGGAGCCCATTGAGTACCTCCTCCAGCAGAGCGATCTCCGGCAGGGACTCGGCCGGGGTGGGGGTGACCAGGTGCCCGCCGTCCATGAGATCGGACGCGACGATCTTCACGACGGACGGCGGAAGGTCGAGGTACGCAGCGATCTCCGCGATCGACAGCGCACCCCGACGGCTGCACAGGGCCATGACCCGGCGCGCATCGGGCGACGCGCCGGGGAGTGGATCTTTGGCGGTCAGGACCAAAGTAACCAGGTCCAGCTCGCGAGTGGGGCGCGTACGCCCTCCGGTGCGCACATAAGCCCGGACCAGGTCCGGATCGCGCCGCGGCTTGCTCATGACGGCACCTCGCTCTCGCTCGGCTCCGTGCTGCCCAGCGGCGCAGTACCTCTGACTCGCTCGCTGCGCTCGATCATGGCATTTCGCTGCCGTCAACGCGCCTGCGCGGCTGGCTGCCGAGCTCGCGTCCGACCCGGCCTGCCAGCTCGTTCATCCGGTGGGCGACGAGGCCCACGTCGATGTCGTTGGTGGTCGCGACGCCGAGTAGCGCGCCCTCGCCTGCCGCGGTGATGAGGATCATCCCCTGGTCGTACTCGGTGATGTTCTGCCGCACGCCGTTCGTGGCGTCACCGCAGAATTCGCCGAGCGCCTTGCCGAGCGAACGCAGGCCGGAGGCCGCGGCGGCGAAGCGTTCCGCCTCGTCGCGGGCGATCCCCGTGGAGTGCGCGATCCGCAGGCCGTCGTCGGACAGCAACACTGAGAACCGCACACCCGTGATGCTGAGATCTTCGAGTAGCCAGCCCAGTTTGTTGCTGCTGTCGGTCACGGGTGTGGCCATCAGGATGTCATCCCTTCCGTGTCATCAGATGCGGCGGCGCGGCCGCTCTTGGAGCCGGTATGCCAAGCTGCGGCGACCTCGGGGCGAGCGAGGCCGGGTTCGGTGCGCGGCCCGACCGGGGCGAGTGCGACCGTCCTGCGTCGCCGCTTGGGTAGCCCGCCGCTGGTGATCTCGCTCACCGACAGCGACGGCTCGTTCTCGCCGGGCTGTTCGCTCGGCGCGTCCTGCGCGGGAACCGTGACCGGCTCCGGTTTTGCCTCGGTCACGGGCGCGACCTCCTGGACGTTCTGCGGGGTGACCAGCAGCGACTCCGGGATGTAGACCATCGCGCGCATGCCGCCGTAGACGTTCGGGCCGTCGATGTAGACGGTGAAGCCGTAACGGCGGGCCAGCGCGGCGATGCCCGGGAAGCCGACCTTCGGCGACGGACCGAGCTGGTGGATGTCGACGGGCCGCTCGTGCGCGAGCACCTGGCGGGCCTCCTCCATCTGCTCGGCGTTCATCCGCACGCCCGCGTCATCGATGATGACGGTGACGCCGTGGTGACCCTCCTGGAAGTTGACGTCCACGTAGGAAGTCGGCGGCGAGTACCGCAACGCGTTGTCCAGCAAGGTCGCCAGTGTGTGCACGAGCGGTTCCACCGCGCGGCTGATCACGACACGGTCGAGCTGGTTGGGCCGCACCCGCAGGTATTCCCGGACACGGCCGATGGCGCCGCCGACCACGTCGGTCAGCGTCTGCGCGGGCCAGCGGCGGCCGGGCAGACCACCGCAGACGATCACGTAGGACTGCGCCTGGCGGATCATCTGCTGCACCGTGTGGTCGATGCGGGTGAGGGTTTCGTACACCTGATCGTCGCGATGCTCACGCAGCGCGGCGCTCACCACCTGGCTGACGTCAGCGCCGAGGCTGACCACGGAGGTGCCGAACGAGCGGACCGCGGCACTGGTCGCCTGGCGCGATGCGGAGGCGACCTCGTTGCGCGCGGCCTCCTCGGCCGCCTTGATCGCCTGCTGTCCTTCGTTGTTGGTCAGCTCCCTGGTCTCCGAGCGCATCAAGCTCAGATCGTCGGCATACCGCTCGGAGATCCACCGCAGGATCTGCGCGAGCCGCGAATTCTCCATGCCCGCCTGGACTTCGACCGGGGGCACCTGGGACTCGAACCGGCGGATCGACTCGGCCACCGCGGGTAGCGTAGTGGCGGCGAACCGCTCGAGCGTGTCCTCCGTCGCGCGCTGTTCCCTGGCCAGAGCCTCGAGCTTGGCCCGCTGAGCCCTGGCATACTGTACTGCGTACAACGCCCCCGCTACGGCGATCACCAAAGCGACGGCGAGGATCCATGAAAGCACCACGGCGATATCTTGATTCATCAGTTCTTTCGTCGTTGACTGGTCTCGAGGAATCGGCCCACTGCCATCCTGCTTCGCTCGCCTTCCCTCGCCTGCCGACCATGAACGGACCGGTCGGTGGGGTCCGCGTCGGAGTACCGGAAATCCCACGACGGCACCGGCGCTCACCGAGAGCGCCTACCGCACAGTGCCCGCAGGACAGGCGATTACATGTCAATCGCCGACCGCCCGGATCGTGTCCGAACGGTAACCAGAACCCGACCATTCGCACATTAGCAGCATTCCAACGAACTCTCTGCCGATCCCACAGACACTTTCCGGATTCCCGGAACTGGGACGATAGGTGCCGCGGATCGCGACATAGCTGCGCAATAATGTTGGGCTGCCGTGCAACCCGTGGACCATTTGTCCTGCGTATGGGCCCGCGCGTCGGACCAGCACCGGAAGCGCGGGTGGCGGCGCGGAGGCCCCGAACGCCCACGGCGGCCGAGCCGAACAGGCGGAATGGCCGTTCGCTGACGCATCAACAAATGTATTGGCGGGTGCTCGAATTCGATTCCGCGAAGTAGCGTCCACCGCTGTGCGGGGAGTCCGCCCGGACCGGCCGTGCCTCGCACCGACCGGACCGCCGGAGCCGGATACCATGCGCCCATGGCAAAGCTGAAGGTCTCGGTCGACGTTCCGATCTCGCCCGAGGAGGCCTGGACGCACACCTCCAACCTCGCCGAACTCGACAAATGGCTGACCATGCACGAAGCGTGGCGCGGCGAGGTTCCCGCCGAATTGACCGTCGGCACCCAACTGGTCGGCATCGCCTCGGTCAAGGGCCTGCGCAACCGGGTCACCTGGACCGTGCGGGCCGCCGAGCCGCCGCGCCGCCTGCAACTGACCGGCGCGGGCAAAGGCGGCACCAAACTGGGGTTGCAGCTGCTCGTCGCCCCGAAGGGCTCCGGTTCGGAGGTCACCGTCGACATCGAACTCGGCGGCGCGCCGCTGTTCGGCCCCATCGGATCCGGTGTGGCCCGCGCCGTCAAGGGCGATATCGAACGTTCCCTGGACCGCTTCATCGCCCTGTACGGCTGACCTCCGCCGTCATACGCCGATGGCGTCGAAGATCGTTTCGGCGCGGTCGCGGGTGCGATACATGCCCCACGCGGTATCGGCCAAGTCGTCCGGATCGAGAGTGTGGCCGTCCGCGCTGCCGAAGCGCGCCGGGTCGGCGGTGACCATCGCGTGGATGTCCCCGCGCTCGACGAGTCCGCCGATGGTCAGCGTGCCCGCATAGAGACCGCGCTCGGCCAATGCCGCGTTCAAGGTGAGCGCGTAGTTGCGCAGTGCCGCCGCGGCGAGGGCGAGGTGGCCGAGCATGGGCATGGGGCGGACGCTGGAGAGCCCGCCGGCGAAAAGTAATGCGCCTTTCCCACGATCGAGCATGCCCGGCAACACGTCGCTCACCACGTCGACCGCGGGCCACACCCACTCGAACGCCGATCGCGCCGTGGCCGCGTCGATGTCGGTGATCGGCACGGGCTGCTGCGTGGAACCGGGTCCGTAATAGACCATTCCGATCGGTCCCTCCTTGTGGATGTCGCCGAGTACCACGCCGAGCCGCGACCGGTCGGTGACGTCCGCGACGTGAGCGGTGGCGTGTACACCACGCTCCGCCAGGTCCGCGAGGTACCCGGCGTGCCGTGCATCGCTGCGCGAGATCAGCGCGACGCGGAACCCTTCCCGTCCGAAGCGCCGGGCCATCGACATCCCGAGGCCGGGGCCGACACCGACGATCACTGCCGTTCCCTGATCCGCCATGCGTTCTCCTTAATTTGAGGCCCCCCTCGATTTATCACCGTAGCACAGAATCTGAGGCGTGCCTCAGGTTCTGTAGGATGATCGCGTGACCAAACCGCTGCGCCGGGACGCCGCTCGCAATCGCGACAATCTGCTGCGGGCAGCGGCCGAAGTGCTCACCGAGCAGGGCCTCGACGGCTCGCTGGAGGAGATCGCGCGGCGCGCCCGCGTCAGTATCGGGACGCTGTACAACCACTTCCCCACCCGCGACACCCTGATCGATGCCCTTCTGCCGCCCCGGCTGGCGGCGGTGGACGAGATCGCCGCCCGGGCGGCGGCCGAACCGGACGCGTGGACGGCGTTCACCGGATTCGTGGAAGACCTGCTCAACAGGCTCACCGCCGATCGCGGACTGCTCGAGGCGTTCACCGGGGATCATCCTGCGGCGGCTCAATTGGCGGAGGCCTGCCATCGCGGTATGTCGCACCTGTCGGCGGTGCTCGCGCGCGTCCGGGATGCCGGCGCGCTGCGCGCCGACGCGACCGACGAGGATGTCGTCAACTTGATGTGGGCGCTGTCGCTGCTCGGCGAGACCACCGGCTCGCCGTCGTGGCGGCGCGGCCTGGAGATCGTCTTCGACGGGCTTCGCGGCGATCGCTGAACGAAAGGATTTCGTAGAGGTGCCCTACGCAACGGCGGCCGACGGAGTTCGCCTCGCCTATCAAGTGGCGGGCACGGGCAGCGCGCTGGTCCTGCTCGCCGGTCAGGCCAACACCCACCACTGGTGGGACGGCATCCGCGCGGACTTCGAGACCGGGCACCGCACCATCACACTCGACTGGCGCGGCACCGGCGACAGCGACAAGCCCGACGAGGTGTACAGCACGCGGGGATTCGCCGACGACGTGGTCGCGGTACTCGACGACCTGGGCGTGCGGCAGGCCGCCGTCTACGGCACGTCCATGGGCGGGCGGGTGGCCCAGTGGCTGGCCGCGCGCCATCCGGACCGGGTGCACTCCCTGGTGCTCGGTTGCACTTCCCCCGGCGGCAAGCACGCATTCGAACGCGGTCCCGAGGTCAGGAGGTCGCTCGCGCAGCGTGACCCGGCCGCCGCGCGACAGGCTCTACTGGAACTGATGTACACCCCGGCCTGGCTGGCGAGCACGTCCGGCCCGTACAACACGCTCGGCGACCCGGCCATGCCGGTTTACGCGAAGCGCAGGCATCTGTACGCGAGCAACAAGCACGATGCGTGGGATGTTTTGCCGGACATACGGGTTCCCACCCTGGTGGTGCACGGCACCGAGGACCGCTTCAATCCCGCCGCGAACGCTCCCCTGCTGGCCGAGCGCATCCCCGACGCGCGACTACATCTGATCGAGGGCGCACGGCACGCGTATTTCGACGAATTCCGCTTGGTGGCGAGCCCGGCCGTCCTGGCGTTCCTCCGCGAGGCGCGGCGGCGGCCCACCGCAGGCCTTGCCCACGGCAAGAAATAGGGGCCGCGGCGGCATCCGCCCGGCCCCTACGGCGGTAGGTCCCGGGATCGGCAGGCGATCCCGGGACGAGTACCGCTAGGCGTGCACCACTGTCGCCGCGTCGGCCCCCTGCGGGTTCTTCGGCTTGGTCCGCGGCAGGAAGGACGCCGGGATCAAGGTGAGCACGATCAGCACCAGCGCCACCACATAGGTGTGGCTGAACGCTTCCGCGGCCTGCTGCAGACCGGTTTCGACGGCGCCCGGCGGAAGCTGGCTCGCCAAGCTGGGATCGAAGTTGGCCGCGATCGCCGGGCGCGCCAGCGGCTGGTTGTTCAGCAGGTTGGTCAGCACCACCGACATCGTCGCCGTGCCGATGGAGCCCGCGGTCTGGTTGACGATGTTCATCAGCGTCGACCCGCGCGCCACCTGCTGGTGGGTGAGGGTCTGGATCGCCGCGGTCATGATCGGCATCATGGTGCAGCCCATGCCGAGGCCCATCACGAACAGCGCGCCGATCATGGGGAGATACGAGCTGTCCGCGTCGAGCTGGACGAAGTAGGCCGTCCCGATCGAGATCAGCGTGATGCCGACCAGCACGATCTTGCCCGGGCCGATCTTGTCCACGAAACGGCCCGCGATCGGCATGCTGAGCATCGCGCCGATGCCCTGCGGCGCGATCAGCAGACCGGCTTGCAGCGCCGACTCACCGCGCACCTGTTGCAAATAGGTCGGCAGCAGCAGACCCGCTCCGAAGAACGCGATGGCGAACAGCACCATCGTGAGCACCGCGAAGGTGAGCGCGCGGTTGCGGAACAGGTGCAGATCGATCAGCGGGTGCTCGGTGCGCAGCGCGTGGAACACGAACGCGACCATCAGCACCGCGCCGATGGCGGCCGGGATCAGCACCCGCGCCGCGAGCACCGTCCCCTGCTCCGGGATGGAGGAGACGCCGAACAGGAACAGCGCAAGGCCGGGCGAGGCCAGCAGCATGCCGATGAAGTCGAACGACTCGGACGGCTCCGGCTTGTCGCTGGGCAGCACGATGAACGCCAGCGTCAAGGCGATCACGCCGATCGGCAGGTTGATCAGGAAGATCCAGTGCCAGCTGAAGTTCTCGATCAGCCAGCCACCCAGGATCGGGCCGCCGATCGGGCCGAGCAGCATCGGCACGCCGAGCACCGCCATCACCCGGCCGACCCGCTGCGGACCGGCCGCATGGGTCATGATCGTCATGCCGAGCGGCATCAGCATGCCGCCGCCGAGGCCCTGGATCACACGGAACGCGATCAGCGATTCGATGTTCCACGCCGTGCTGCACAGCAGTGAGCCGAGCACGAAGAAGGTCAGCGCCATGATGTACAGCCGCTTGGTGCCGAAGCGGTCGGCCGCCCATCCGGTCAGCGGGATCACGGTGGCCAGCGCCAGCGTGTACCCGGTCATCGTCCACGCCGCGATGGCGTAGCTCGTGTCGAACTCGCGCTGGAAGGTCGGGATCGCGACGCTGACGACGGTGATGTCGAGAATCGACATGATCGCGCCGAGCACCACGACGCCGGCGACCTTGAAGACGGCCGCGTCGAGTTTGTCGGTGGCCGGGTCGGGCCCAGCCGCCTGGGTATCCGGAGGTTGTGTCACCGCTTAAGCGTGGCACCTTCACGGCCGCAATACCAGTCATTACGGGTTCCCGTTGCCGGAAATTCCGCCAGCGCGACCAAGGCGGCCCGAGTCGCCGCCTCGCTCGCGGGCAGCAGAGGCAACCGTACCGCAGGGCTCGGTATGCGGCCTTGCGCAGCGAGCACCGCTTTGATCACCGCGGGGTTGGGTTCGGCGAACAACGGGGCCGACAATACCGCGAGCCGGTGACCGAGCGTCCGCGCCACATCGACCGGACCGGAGCGCCACGCGGCAACCATCGCCGCGAACGACGAAGTGTGCACGGCGGCCGAGGCCGCGATCGCGCCGGACGCGCCGAGGGCCAGCAGCGGCGCGGCGAACAGGTCGTCGCCGGCCAGTACGGCGAAGTCGGCGGGCCGGGCGGCCATCAGCGTGACGGTGGCGTCGTCGACGGCGCCGACGGCATGCTTCAGGCCGATGACGTTGGGCAGGTCGGCCAGCGCGAGGAGTGTCGCGGTTCCCAGGGAGAGTCCGGTGCGGTAGGGGATGTGGTAGATGATCAGCGGCACGGGAGAGGCCGCCGCGAGTTCGCGGAAATGCGCGAGCACGCCCGCCTCGGAAGGGCGCGTGTAATACGGGACCACGGTGAGCGCCGCGGTGGTGCGCGGATCCAGACCGGCGAGGGCTTCGACGGAGGCCGCCGTCGAGTTCGATCCGGCGCCGACGATCAACGGCGCGTCGCGTTCCCGGCACACGCGCGCGCAGACGGCGATCACTTCCGCGCGCTCTGCGGCGGTCAGAGTCGCGGGCTCCCCGGTGGTGCCGAGCGCGACCAGGCCGGTCGCGCCGTCGTCGAGGACTTGGCGGGCGAGCCGCTCCAGCGCGTCCGCGGCGAGTGCGCCGTCGGCCGTGAACGGGGTGACCAGAGGAACGAAAAGACCTGCGAGCGTCATGACGATCAGCCTCGCCGCTGGAATTCATCAGATCCAGTTCACGTTTCTGTCGCAGACCATAAGCTGAACTTATGCTCGACGTCCGCAAACTCCGGCTACTGCGGGAACTGTCGCACCGCGAGACCATCGCGGCGGTCGCGGAGGCCCTCGCTTACACCCCTTCGGCGGTCTCCCAGCAACTCGCCGCACTGGAACGGGAAGCGGGCGTGCCACTGTTGACGCGGACGGGCAGGCGAGTGACGCTGACCCCGGCGGCCGTGGCGCTCGTCGGGCACACCGAGCGGATTCTCGCGGTGCTCGAGCAGGCCACCGCCGAACTGGCCACGATCCGCACCGAACTCACCGGAACCTTGCGCATCGGCGCGTTTCCGACCGCGGTGCGGACCATCCTTTCCCCCGCGCTCGTCGCGCTGAGCAGCGCGCATCCCCGGCTGGAATTGCGTGTGACCGAATTGGACCCGGCGCTGGCGCCCGACGCGCTGCGCGCCGAGACGCTGGACGTCGCGCTGATCCAGGAGTACGACTACGCTCCGGTCCCCACCGATCCCGCGTTGCACAGCGAGCCGTTGTTCGAGGAGATCGTCCATCTCGCCGCGCGCACCGCCGAACCGCTCGCCGATCATCGCGAAAGCGCTTGGATCGCAAGCACTCCCGGCACAATGTGCCACACCATGACGATGCGTGCCTGCGAGGCGGCGGGCTTCACGCCCAGGATCCGGCATCACGCCGACGACTTCGGCACGGTCCTCGCGCTCGTGGCCGCGGGTCAGGGTGTCGCGCTGGTCCCGGAATTCGGTACGCGGGATTGCCCGCCGGGCGTCATCCTCGGCGCGCTGCCGATGCGACGGCGCACGCACCTCGCCTACCGGCGCGGCACGGGCGACCATCCCGCCGTGCGCGCCGCACGCGTCGCGCTGCGCGAATCGGCGGGGCGCTCCGGCCGCTGAACCCTCAGCGCAGCCGATATCGGCTGGTGGGCACGACATCCAAGTTCCGGTCACCGCCGAAGGTCGCGACGCTGGCCATCAGCCGATCGATGCGGCGCGCCAGCTCCGCTCCGTCACCGCCGCTGCCGTAGAAGGCGTGCGGATCGGTGAGCGCCGCGAGCGGGAAGAGCTCCTCCACGATCCCGGCGATCTCCGGCGCACCGGCCGTCGCGGGCCCGGTCACGACGTTCTGCACGTAGCCGAAGGTCGCCTGGGTCTCGATGGCGACGGCGGTGTGCTGGTTGCGCCAGCGATCCAGCCACTCGGCATGCGACAGGTCGTCCGGTTTACGCAAGAAGGCGAAGTTCGACAGGCCCGGCGCACGCTCGAGCACCGCGGTGACCGGCGGGAGAATCGGCGTCACCTCCTCGACATGCCAGCCTTCCACCCGCTCGGCCACGGTGCTGAGCACCCGCGCGGCCGCCTCCGCCTGCGGCGCGTCCGCCCACCAGACGCTGACGACGGCTCGCACCGGTTCGTGGAACGACGTGATGCGCAGCATCGCCGTCTCGACCGCCGCGTCGGAGATGTTCGCCTGCACCGCGGCGGCCCCGGTCAGGAGCGGCGCGAAGTCCGCCGCGAGCAGGTCACCGACGCCCCACAGCGCAAAGATGGTCTTCATCGACAGGCCACTTTCTAGAACACGTTTCACTCGTGTTCGAGCCTAACCCACCCGCGCGGTTGGCCGCTCGGGCTCGGGGTATCCGACCCTCAGGCTTGCGAAGGTGGTGATCCGTGCGAACCATATCGACCGACATACCAGCCAGGCTGGATCGCCTGCCCTGGTCTCGGTGGCATTGGATGATCGTGATCGGGCTCGGGTCCGTCTGGATCCTCGACGGGCTCGAAGTGACCGTCGTCGGCAGCGTGGCCGCGCGGCTTTCGGAACCGGGCAGCGGCCTGACCATCACGGCCGCACAGGTTTCCGGCGTCGCGGCGGCGATGTACGTTGCGGGCGCGGGCTCGGGCGCTCTCTTCTTCGGTTGGCTGACCGACAGGTTCGGCCGCAAGAAGCTGTTCCTGATCACGCTCGCGATCTACCTCTTCGCGACCGCCATGACGGCCTTGTCGTTCTCGATGTGGTGGTTCGTCTTGTTCCGCTTCCTCACCGGCTTCGGCATCGGCGGCGAATACGCGGCGATCAACTCCGCGATCGACGAGCTGATCCCCAAGCAGTACCGCGGACGCATCGACATCGTCATCAACGGCACCTATTGGCTCGGCGCGGTCGGCGGCGCGTTGCTGTCCATCGTCGCGTTGAACACGAATCTGTTCCCGCCGAATGTGGGCTGGCGCTTGACCTTCGCGCTCGGCGCCGTGTTCGGCCTGATCATCCTGCTGGTGCGCAGACATGTGCCGGAAAGTCCGCGCTGGCAGTTCATCCACGGTCGCGAAGACGACGCGGAACGCTCGGTCACCGCGATCGAGGCGCGCGTCCGGGACGACACGGGCGCCTCGCTCGCCGACGTCTCCGATCACCGGATCCGGATTCGGCAGCGGCGCAGCATCTCCTTCCGGGAGATCGCGGCGGTGATGGTGCGGCACTATCCGCGGCGCAGCGTGCTCGGGTTGTCGCTGTTCATCGGGCAGGCGTTCCTCTACAACGCCGTCACGTTCAACTACGCGCTCATCCTGTCCAGATCGTTCGGCATTCCGGACGACCGGGTCGGCTATTACTTCGCGGTCCTCTGCTTCGGCAACTTCCTCGGTCCGTTGCTGCTGGGCAAGTTCTTCGACACGATCGGGCGCAAGCCCATGATCGCGGGCAGCTACCTCGGCTCGGCCGTGCTGCTGCTCGGCACGGCATGGCTTTTCGCGGCGGGCCACCTGAACGCGACCACGCTCACCGCCTGCTGGACCGCGGTGCTGTTCGTCGCCTCGTGCGGCGCCAGCGCGGCGTATCTGACCGTCAGCGAGATCTTCCCGATGGAGACCCGCGCCATGGCCATCGCCTTCTTCTACGCGATCGGTACCGTCGCGGGCGGCGTCGCGGGACCGTTGGTGTTCGCCGGGCTGACCGCGAACGGCGAGCCGGGGAAGACGGCCCTGGCGTTCACCATCGGCGCGCTCGCCATGTTCGCGGCCGGTCTGGTGGAACTGGCGTATGGGGTGCGTGCGGAAGGGCGGTCGCTGGAGGATTTGGCCGAGCCGCTCAGCGCGACGCCCGAGCGGGCGCGCGTCGAGGCCGGTCAGCCGCCGCCGAGCGGATAGGGACGACACCGTGGATCGTCGCTCGCGATGGCCCCGCCGCAAACCCATTACGGCACTTCGCCGCAAACGCCACCGGCGCGGCGGCGGAAACGGCGTGACGACCACGCAGAAGGCAGGTCGGACCTGCCCCGGAATTCGCGGGGCGGTCATGGATGGGACGAGTCGCTACATCCTCGCAAGTCGAGCCGAACTCGGAGCGAGTCCTCGATTTCGAACTCCGCGAAATGTGAATGTCATGTAAACGCGCGGGGTTTTCGGTGAACTCGCTCCCGGCCCACTGTTCACGCCACGAACGACATTCCTCATCGCCCTGTGCGCGCGGCGCTTTCGGCTATGTCGCGGAAAACACTTGCACACATTCGGGCGGAAGTCGTAGAACAACTCACTGCCCGCAATTGCGCGCCGAGGGCCGGCCCGCGGCGGCCGGCCTTCTGCGCGTCGCGGCGAAACCGACGAGCCCGCGGCTCGTCAGTTGTGCCGCGGGTCGGCGGCCGAGGCGTGCGGCCGGGTGATCCGGCGATGCGCCATGACTTCGGCCCACCAACTGCTCAGCGGGCTCGGGTCGGGCCATACGATCCGATCTCGTTCTTCGTCGTCCGCGACGGGCGCTTCGGGTTTCTCGATCACGATGACGTTCCTCTGCGCTGGTGCACGTAGCCGTACACATACTTGCGGAGAGCCCTCGTGTCCGTGCGCGCCGGTAGTTTCGCGACAGAGCGCGTCGAATCGGCTGAACGTCGAGCAGCGCGGGTTCCTCGCCCCTTTTATCGGATGACCGCGCTGTCGATCCGATACACCCCACATTTACCACAGCCGACGTGAAACAAACCGCTCTTTTCGGTTTACGATCTGGACACCAAGCGGTCGCTTGTTTACATTTTTCGGCGCTGAACAGTGGAAATAGCGGGTTCGACCGGGTTTCTTACACGAAACCGAAAAAGCACCGGGTGGTGAAACACACGTGGCCAACTCGTCGCCTTCATCCACGGCAGTCGCGCTGACAGTGATCGGCCTCCGCCGCGCGTACGCGACTCCGGAACGCGGCGCGGTAGCGGCGGCGGTTGCTCCGGTCGGAGCCGCGGAGCTTTCCCCGCATCGTCACACCCGACCGCGAAGCCGGAAGCTTCGTAAATTCCTCGGCTACAACTCGTGTGGCAGCGCGCTCCTACACGAACGCGCCGCGCCCGAGCACCTGCGTTCGCTGATTCGGCTCGACACGCCCGGGTACCCGCCGACTGTGGTGCACCGAACCGAAGCCGTCGGCACACACGACGAAGCCACCTGGCGCCGAGCGGCACGGACCGAGTGGTCGCCGATGGTTTCCGACGACCACCGGCACGCACCTTCGCGGCCAGGGATGCCCAGGTGATACCGATGGCCGACCTCCGCCGCATCATCCATAAGCACGGGCCCTTCGCATCGGTCTGCTTCGACAGTTCCCACGACACCGAGGACGCGGCGCGCGATACCGAGCTGCACTGGCGTTCGATCGACGCCGAACTGGACCGCAGCGGAGCCCGGCCGCGCATCCGCAGGCTGCTCGCCCAGGCGATCGAACTGCACCCGCCTGCGCGGGGGCGATGCGGCAGGCTGCTCATCGCCGACGAGACCGAGGTGCTCGCCGACGAACGTCTACCGAGCCCGCCCGACATCGAGACCGTCCGCGTGTCGCCCCTGCCCTACCTGCTGCCGCTGATCGAGGCGCAGGCGGAGAAAGTACCGCATGTCGTCGCCCTCGTGGGCCGAGTGGGCTCGGAGTTGTACGGACTCGACGGCCACGGCAGCGAAACGAGGCACACCCTCCGCAGCGCCGGCCATCCGGCGCTCGAGCCTCGGCGCGACGACTGGTCGCACCGCACGATCCGGCAGCGAATCGAGGACACGGCGCGACGCGACGTCCGCGAGTTCGCGGGCGAGCTGGACCGGCTCGCCGATACCGTGCGCGCGGAGGTCGTCGTGCTCGCCGGGGAAGCCTTGGCACGTGCGGAACTTCGGGCGGTGTTCGATGCGAAGGGCAGGGATGTCATCGACGCCGAAACCGGCACGCTGACACCGGGTTCGGACCCCGAGGCGCTCGACGCCGAGGTCCGCGAGATTCTGCACCGGGTGGCGGCGCAGCGGCGCCGCCGGGTCCTCGAGCGCTTCGCCGCCGAGATCGAGCGCCCGGACGGCTTGGCGGTGGCCGGACTGGCCGCGACCACCAGCGTGCTGCGCGCCGCCACCGTGGAGCGGCTACTGCTCGATCGCGGGGTGCTGGGCGACCGATTGGTGCTGGCCGGGTCGGCCCCGAACCCCCTGATCGGCCCGGCCACGAACGGCTCGGCCGGTGAGATGCGCCGCGCCGACGAGGCGCTGCCGGTGGCCGCTCTGGCGATCGGGGCCGAGATCGTCCTGGTCGACGCCGTGGCAGCCCTGCACGACGGGGTCGGCGCCGTGCTGCGCGACCACTAGGACCGCTCCCTACGACTTCGGGATGCGCTCGTGCAAGGTGAGCAGCATGTGGTCGAAGGCGGTCTGCACCCCGGGCGGGGCCGGGGGCAGCCGGTCGATTTCGGCGATGAGCTGGGCGGCGAGGTCGCGCAGCTTGACGTTGGTCTCCTGCGAGCGCCACTGCAACACGTGAAATGCCTGGTCGGCGTTGATCCGGTAGACCCGCATCAGCACGCCTTTGGCCTGCTCGATCAGCGCGCGCGCTTCGACGAGTCGCGGCAGCGTGTCGTCGAGCAGATCCTGGCGGTCCTCGGCGATGGTGGCCGTCAGGTCGACGTAGTAGCCCGCGGTGCCGACCACGGTGCCGTTCTTGTCGGTCATGGTGTCGCCCAGTACGAGCACATGGTGCGGCACACCCGCGGTGTCGATGATGCGATGACGGCTGCAGAACGGTTCGGCGTTGCGCACCGACTTCTCGATCGCCTCCGCGACGTGATCCCGGTCCTCGGGGTGCTTGTGCGCAAGCAACAACTCGGTCGTCGGCGTCACCGCGTCGGGTCCGTAGCCGTGCATCGCGGCGACCTCGTCCGACCACTCCCAGTGCTGGTCGGCGAACCAGAACCGGAAGCTTCCCGTGGCTTGCGGGATCCCCGCACCGACTACCCTGGCTACGGTGCCTTCGGCCGTGTCCACGGTTGAGTCGCCCGATTCGTTCATCGCGTAAGTATGCTCCTACCTGCAGCGTCTCACCTGATCCCGGCGATCGAAGCGGACTTCGACCGCACACCGCACGCGGTGACAACATCATCTTATTCCCGGCGGCAGGGCCGGCCGGACGATTCGCCGCGAGCCCGTCACCATGGCCGGGATAGTCTTGGGGTCGTGGCGGGGCCGGGGGTGGCTGGCCCGGCCCCCCCCGGCCGAGCCGTATTAAGAGTGCGCCACAGCGACCCCCAGCCACAAGGTATAGAAATCGAGGATGAGCACCC
>NZ_JBEYVQ010000007.1:166569-375705 GCF_040644075.1 Nocardia sp. NPDC047038
CCGCTTCAAAAACAGCACGCGCCGGCGGGGGGGCGGGCGCCCCCCCCGCCCCCCCCGGGGGTGCCCCCTCGCCGGGGGGGGGGGGGGGTTGGGGGGGGGGGGGGGGGGGGGGGCCCCCCCCCCCCCCCCCCCACGCCCGTGCCGAGCCTTATTCAGCGTGCGCCAGAGCGACCCGCTGCCTCTCGGTATCGATATCGAGGATGCGCACCGTCAGAGTGGCACCGACCTGCGGTTCGGTGGACCACTCGGTACGGTGCAGCAATCCGTGAATTCCTGGAGCGACCTCCAGGAACGCGCCGAACGGCGCGATCTGCACGACAGTGGCCTCCAGCACTCCGCCCCGAGCGTGTGCGGCGACGAAGTCCGGCCATCCGCGCTGCGGTGATTCCGAATGGGACATGTGTTTCACCTCCTTCCGGCGTCCCTGTAGTGACATGGGATTCGCGAAGAAGGCGGCGGGCCCCTGGCCCGCCTGATGATCACAGCGCGGCCGGGTAACCGTTCTGTGTGCGGCGTGTCGCCGACCCGGCAGTCATGGCGACGACCATAACCCAGCGCGAAGCGGCACGGCAAGATCAAGAGCCGGAGAACAACGAAAAGCACAGTCCATCACGGACTTCGGGCGATGGATCAGCGGTCGATTTCCGCCCAGAACGCGCAGTCGTGCCTGGCGGCGAAATCGTCCGTCATCACGCTGCCGGTCGCCCGCATGAGCAGAGCGGATCCATCGGGGCCGTTTCCCGTCGACGCAGGCCAGGGCTGCCATTCGGGGGAACCCGGCGCGTTCGGGTCACCGGTGTGGGCGAAGGTGGTCCACCATCGCTGCATCTGCGCGGCGAAAGCGGCGGACGCGCCGGTCCAAGGAATCGGCACGCCCATGAATCTGGTCAACAGATAGTAGAGCTCGGCGGAGTGAAAGGCGCCGGGCAGAACCGGATTGGCGGCACCGAGCGGCGCCTGATCGAATTCGTACTGCCACAGTGGATGTCCGGCATCGCGCGCCGTTCGGCTGGTGGACATGGTGGGACAGGCGAGCTCGCTGTCGGTGATCACCGCGACCTGGGCTGCTGCCGGTGACGGGAATCGGTCCAGCGGATATCGGGCCAGGACGCGGTCCGCGTCGGCGCCGAAGGACCGGCGCACGAAACGCTCGTAGCTCGCCGCGTCCGGGATGTGGCCGCGGGCATAGTCGGTTTCGGCGACGATCAACGCACCTTCCGCGGTGGTGGTCCCGATGAGGATCGGCGCTTTCCTCGGATCCCCCACCAGGCCCTCGTCGAGTGTCCGAGTGATGACGACGCCGTCGATGGCGGGAAACCAAATGGGATTCTCCCCCTCGGATCGGGCGATCGGCGAGTCCAGGAGTCTCGATACGGGCAGTGCGCGCAGGCAGGCCAGCCGGGTCGCGGCGTCGCCGCATCCGACGCTGTCCGCATAGCGCTGCGAGCGCGCGAAAGCGTCGGCACGATCGCTCGGTGCCAGCGGTGCTTGCGCGCAGGGACCGCTCTGGATGATCGCCTTGGCGAACAGGGCGTCGGAGCCGGGTGCGGCGAAGTGGGTGCAGACACTGACGGCGCCGGCCGACTCCCCGAAGATCGTGATGTTGTCCGGATCGCCGCCGAAGATGTGGGCGTTGTCGCGCAACCAGCGCAGCGCGGCTTGCTGATCCTGGATGGCGACCGTACCGGTGGCGCCGCCGGATTCGGCCGCGAGCTCGGGCAGTGCCAGGAAGCCGAACGGTCCGAGGCGGTAGTTGGGGATGGCCACGACGACGTCACCATCCGCGGCCATCCGGGTGGGACCGTCGTATTCGGTGTTGGAGCCGTCGAGATAGCCGCCACCATGGAAGAACACCATGATCGGCCGCGCGCGGTCGCGGTCGCCGTCCGGCGCGTAGACATCGATGGTCAGGCAATCTTCGCCGGTAGGCGCGAGCGACGGTATGCCGGGCAGGTATCCCGTCTGCGGACACTGCGGCCCGTGGTCGCGCGCAGGGCGCACGCCGGGCCACGGCGACACGGGGCGCGGCGGCGCGAACCGCGCTTCCCCCCCGGTGGGCGCGGCGAACGGGATGCCGAAGTATTCGGTGATCCCGTCGACGGCGCGGCCGGAGATCGCGCCGCCGGTCACCACCACATCCAGCGGCGGCGACGCGACCACGGGCGCCGGAGCACCCGCGAACCACGTACCGGCGGCGACCGTCAGAGCGGTCGCGGTTCGCACGATCGAGCGAATCATGGCTGTGCCCTACCTCCGATGCGAGCGCTACGGTCGGCGGCGAGGCAGGCGGCCTCGTCCACCGCGGTAGCCGGCATCGATCGGCTCGGCGTGCACCCTCGGATCAGGAGTCGACCGGACGCACGCGGCGGGAACCGAATCGCCGCTCGAACCCTTCACCTGGCAGTCACACGTGTACGGCGCCCGTGAACCCTCCTGGCCGACTGCGTCGACGGCGTTCGAACAACACCCGACAGCGGACGCCGTGCCCGGCCCTCATCGTCCATCCAACCCGCGGAAAGTCGCCGTTACCGATTGAGCTGCGGCAATGGCACCCGGCTGATGCTACAGCGGTCCGGTGCGCGTCGCGGTACAGACGCAGCCGTTCCGGTCGCCGCGGACCGGTGGCCACCGTCGGTACGCGTCCGACCGGCGACAGCCGAGTCGCGCGTCAGCTGTCGGCGAGCAACGCGAGTTCCTCGGCAAGAATCTCGAGCGTGTCGCGGATCTGGTCTTCGGTATGGCAGGCGGTGACGAAGAACCGCAGGCGCGCCAGATTCTCCGGCACCGCCGGGTACAGGATCGGGTTGACGTTGACGCCGCGGCGCAGCAGCGCGTTCGACAGTTTCAGCGTCTTCAGCGAGTCGCCGACGATGCACGGGACGATCGGTGTGTCGTGGCTGTCGCCGGTGTCGATGCCCGCCTCCCGGGCCAGTCCCAGGAACAGCCGGGAATTGTGCCGTAGGCGTTCCAGCGGTTCGCCCTCGGACCGCATCTGCCGGATCGCCGCGGCCGAGGCGGCGGCGTTCATCGGCGTCATGCCGACGCTGTAGACGAACCCCGGAGTCGTGTATTTCAGGAATCGGATCAGCTCCGCGCTGCCCGCAACGTACCCGCCGCATCCGGCGAGCGCCTTCGACATCGTTCCCGACCACAATTCGACATCGTCGCGGGCGACGCCGAAGTGTTCGCCGATGCCCCCACCGCCCGCGCCGAGCACACCGATGCTGTGCGCCTCATCGATCAGCAACAGCGCCTTGTGCTTCTTCTTGACCGCGATGATCGCGGGCAGGTCCGGAATGTCGCCGTCCTGGCTGTAGACGCCTTCGATCAGGATCAGCACCCGCCGGTACCGGCCGCGGATCTCGGTCAGCAGTTCGTCGAGGGCGGCGTGGTCGTTGTGCGGGAACGGACGGCGGGTCGCGCCCGACAGCTTGCAGCCCTGCACGATGCTGTCGTGCGCGAGGCTGTCGTGGATCACCAGGTCCTCCGGGCCGACCAGGTGCCCGATGATCGTGACGTTCGTGGAGTGGCCGCCGACCAACGCGATAGCGTCCTCGGTGCCGAGCAGGCCCGCGATTTCGGCCTCGAGTTCGCGGTGCACCGGTTTCTCGCCGGAGAGGATCCGGCTGGCCGAGCACGAACTGCCGTAGCGCGCCACGGCTTCCTGCACGGCGGCGACGACCGCCGGATGACCGGACAACCCCAGATAGTTGTAGCTGGAGAAGTTGAGCACCGACGTGCCGTCTACGACGGAGGTGTCCCGCGTGATGCCGTCGTTGATCAGGAAGTAGGGGTTGGACAGACCGAGCGCTTCGACGCCGGAGAACCGGTCGGCGATCGCCTTGACCTCCTCGAATTCCGAGATCCGGTACTCCGGCTCGACGACCGTGTGCCGGGGTTCGGTCGACTCGGCGGCCATGGCTTGCGCGCTCTGCGGCGGAATGGTTGCACCCGCCGAGGTCGTGACATGGGTGACGACGTCACCGAGCGTCGTCGTTGGCGTGAACCGAGCCGGGTCGATGGTCGCCGCGGGTAGTTTGCGAACCAGCGCGGCGATCAGGTCGGTCACCATGAGGGAGTCGAATCCCAGTTCGGCGCCGAGGGTTTGGGTATCGCGGAGCCGATCGGCCGGGAATCCGCTGACCCTCGCGAATTCCGCGCGAACGACGGCCGCGACCGATTCCGGTGCGGGCGGCGGCTTCGCGGTGGTCGTCGGCACCGGGATCTGCTGCCGCACCGTCGGCTCCGTCAGGGACGCGGCGCCCGCCCGCTGCTCTTCGGGCGCGCCGACGAGACTCGCCAGGACGGCGTTCTGTTCCCGGAAGAGTGCGATCAACTGGTCCATGGAGGTTTCCTCGGCTTGCGTGGATCGGGAAGGCGTGGCGGATGGGTCGACCCAGAATCGCTGGCCGGTGGCGAACTCGTAGCCGGGCAGCCTCCGGCGCACGCGCTGCGCGGGTTCGTAGAGCCGGTCCCAGTCGGGGTCGAGTCCGTCGCGGTACAGCGCGGCGACGACGTCTGCGAATTCGCCGCCGGTCGCGCCGGGGCCGGGGCTCGGCGTCAGGCAGCGCGGCGCCAGATCCGGACGGATCCGGCCCACCAGCGCGGCGAGGACGCGGCGCGGCCCGATCTCGATCACATGGCTCGGCTCGGTGCCGAGCGCGGCCTCGACCGCCTCGCCGAAGCGCACTGTGGCGCGAACGTGTTCGGTCCAGTAAGCGGCGTCCATCGTCTCGTTCGCGTCGAGCAGGCGACCGCGCACTGTCGAATAGAGCGGCAGAACCGGTGTCCGATAGGCGCATTCGCGGGCGACCGCCTCGAACCGCTCCACCATGGGTTCCATCAGCGGGCTGTGGAAGGCGTGCGATACGGTGAGCGGCCTGGTTGCGACCCCACGCGCCGCGAGCGCCTCCCGCATGCGGACGATCGCCGGGGCGGCGCCGGACAACACGATCTCCCCCGGCCCGTTGACGGCTGCGATCGCGACGTCCGTTCGGCCGGAGAGCATTCCGGCGACTTCGGCCGGGTCCGCTCGCACGGCGAGCATCGCGCCGCCCTCCGGGAGCTGCCGCATCAGCTCGCCTCGTGCGACGACGAGACGGCAGGCGTCGTCCAGGTCGAACACGCCCGCCACTGCCGCCGCCGCGAACTCGCCGATGCTGTGTCCGATCACCCAGGCCGGACGGACGCCGGTGCGGGCGAGCGACTCGGCCAAGGCGTACTCCATCGCGAAGATCGCCGGTTGCGCCAGTTCGGTGCGGTCGATCTCGGTGTGCTCGTCGAGCATCAGCTCGCGCACCGACCGGCCGAGATGGGCCGCCATGACCTGGTCGACCTGCTCCAGCGCGTGCCGGAACAGCGGGACGGCCGCGTCCAACACGCGTGCCATGCCCGCGAATTGCGAACCTTGGCCGGTGCACATCCAGCCGACGCCGACCGGCCGCACCACCCCGGTCTCCGCACCGTCGCGCAGCCGGGCGATCGCGGCGTCGCGATCGGCCGCGGCGACGGCGAGCCTGGCGCGACCGGAGGACTTGATTCGGTTGCTGGTCCAGCAGACTTGCGCGAACTGGTCCTGCGGCATGGCCGCCAAGGCATCGGCAAGGCGATCGGCATTGCGCCGCAAGCCTTCCGCGTCGTTCGCCGACAGGGTGAGCACTCCGCCACCGGGCGTCCCTGACGTTCCGGTGATGGGCGGGCTGCCCAGCACGACATGGGCGTTCGTGCCGCCGAGGCCGAAACTGCTGACTCCGCCGTAGCCGGGACCGTCCAGCGGCATCGCGTCGGTGAGCAGACGCAGACCCTGCTGACTCATCCGCAGCCGCGGATTCTCCTGATCGGCGAACCGCGACGGCGGAACGACACCGTGCCGCAGGCTGAGGGCCACCTTGATCAGGCCCGCGACGCCCGCCGCGCCCTCGGTGTGACCGAGATTGCCCTTGATCGAACCGATTCCGCACGGCCGCGACCGGTTGCGCCCGTGCAGTTGCCCCAGCGCCTTGACCTCGATCATGTCGCCGAGCACCGTTCCGGTGCCGTGCGCCTCGAGGAAGTCCACCTGCTCGGGCCGTACCCCGGCACGCTCGCACGCCTCCCCGATCACCTGCTGCTGCGCCCACCGGTTCGGCGCCGTGATGCCGTTGCTCCGCCCGTCGGAATTGACCGCGCTGCCCTTGATCACCGCGTAGATCGGCAGGCCTGCCGCCTGCGCGTCGGCGAGCCGCCGGAGCACGAGCACCGCGACGCCCTCGCCGCGCACGATCCCGTCGGCGCTGCCGCTGAAGGGCTTGCACCGAGCATCAGGAGCGGAGAGACCGGCCTGGGTGTAGAAGACGCCGACGGCGGGGGTGAGCACGAGGTTGACGCCACCGGCGACGGCCTGGTCGCACTCGCCGGAAGCCAGCGCGCCGCAGGCGAGGTGGATCGCGACCAGCGACGACGAGCAGGCCGTGTCGACCGCGACACTCGGTCCTCTCAGGTCGAACTGGTAGGACAGCCGGTTGGCGGTCATGAAGTAGCCGTTGCCGGAGCCGTGCTGCGGCGTGATCGCGGCGTAGTCGCTCATCTGCAGGTTGGCCCATTCGTTGGCCATCACGCCGACGAACACCCCGGTCCGCGAACCGGCCTCGCCGCGCGGGTCGAGTGTGGCGTCTTCGAAGGCCCGCCAGGTGGCTTGCAGCAGCAATCGCTGTTGCGGGTCCATCGCCTCGGCTTCGCGCGGGGGATGCCGAAGAATTCGGCGTCGAACGCGTCCGCGTCGTCGAGGAAGCCGCCGCCGCGAGTGTTGATGGTGCCGGGCGCACCGGCCGGGTCGTGGAAGTCGGCGGCGTTCCAGCGGCTCGCCGGGACCTCGGAGATCGCGTCACGTCCGTCGATCAGCAGCCGCCACAGCGCGGCCGGATCGGGTGCTTGGGGGAATCGGCAGTCGATGCCGACGATGGCGATGTCGGTCATGCGGCGAGGGTGAATTCGGCGGCGAGGTAGGCGGCGATATCGGCGATGGTCGGGTACTCGAAGACCAGGATCGGGTCGACCTCGCGCGACCATCGGTCCTCGATCTCACCGCACAGGTTCACCGCCGAGACGGAGTCCAGGCCGAGCTCGGCGAGCGGGACGGACGGATCCACCTCGTGCGGTGCGCGCTCGGTGTAATCCGCGACGCGCTCCACGAGCCAATCCTCGATCGTCTTCGGGCGAACAGTGATGGCGCTGAACATGTTTCAGGCTCCTCGGCGGGTTTCGATCGATCAGACGGTCATGGATCGGCTCAGCGCCGGTTCGAGATCCTCGTGCAGCACATTCGCGACGCGGCCCTGGAGAAACGCCTTCCGCATCGAGCTGCGCCGGACCTTCCCACTGGTAGTGCGGTGCACCGACCTGGGCGCGACGAGAACGACATTCGGCGCGGGTACGTCGAACCTGCGAGCGATCGCCGACTTGATCGTCGAGGTGAACTCGGCGAGGGTGGTGTCGCCTTGCAGCGCCGTCTTGACACCCTGGAGCACGACAAGCCTCTCCCGGCCGCTCGCATCGACGGATATGGCGACGCCTGCACTGTCCGCGAACGCCGGATGCAACTCGCCGATCAGCCCCTCGATGTCCTGGGGATAGACGTTGCGTCCGTTGACGATCAACAGATCCTTCAGGCGGCCCGCGACGAACAACTCGTTGTCACTCAGCAGACCGAGATCACCGGTGCGCAGAAACGGTCCCTCGGTGCCGAGGTAAGCCTCGAAGGTTTCGCGGGTCTCCTCTGGGCGGTTCCAGTAACCGACGGCGACACTGCCGCCGCGAATCCAGATTTCGCCGACGGTGTTCTCCGGCAGCTGTTGCCGCCGGTGCGGGTCGACGATCCGGATATCGAGACCACGGGCCGCGTGTCCGCAGCCGACGAGCCGAGTTTCGTGGCCGATGTCGAGGAAGACCGGCGCCGAAGGGGCGGTTCGGCCGCTGGCGAGCAGCGTCACCTCGGCCAGGCCGTAGGCAGGCCGGAATGTCGTCGGCCGCCAACCCACGGGCGCGAACCGTTCGAGCACCGCCGTCATGGTCCGCTCACGGATCGGTTCGGCGCCGCTGAGCGTGATCTCGAGCGTGCTGAGATCGAGATCGGCCAACTGCTCGTCGGTTACCCGGCGCGCGATCAGGTGGTAGGCGAAATCGGGTGCGGCGGTGAAGGTCCCGCGATACTTGTCGATGGCACGCAGCCAGCGCACCGGGCGCTTGAGGAACGTCGTCGGCGCCATGAACACCAGGTTCGCGCCGGCGTACACCGCCCCCAGCAGCAGCCCGATCAGACCCATGTCGTGAAAGTGCGGAAGCCAACCGACGCCGGTGCCGGCATCGTTCATCCCGCCCGCGGCGATGGCGGCCTCGTTGTGCATGAGATTGCCGTGGGTCACGACAACGCCTTTGGGTGTGCCGGTTGAGCCGGACGTATATTGCAGGAAGGCGATCGTGGCGGCGGCGATGGCGGGCATCTCCCACGCGTCGGGCTCACCGAGCGGACCGTCGGCCGCGACTACGGTCACGGGCGCAGCCGCTTCGACAAGCGGCTGGAAGTGCGCGGTCGTGAGTACCAATCGGGCGCCGGAATCCGCGATCACACTTGCCAGTCGTCGCGTGCTGTTCGCATCGTGCGGCACGGGCGCGGGAACTGCCACCACCCCGGCGTACAGGCACCCGAGAAACGCCCGCAAGAAGGCCATCCCGTCGAGATAGAGCAGCACGACCGGCTCGACCGACTCCGGACGGCCCGCGAGCCAAGCCGCGAACGCTCTGGCGTCACGGTCGAGTTCGCGGTAGGTGCGGATCTCCTCGCTGAGCTCGAGCCCGGCCTCACGAAGATAGGTGTATGACCTGGCATCCCCATATTCGGCAACCTGTTGCCTCATGTGGTGAACGAAAGTCGGCTGCATCTCGTGGTTCCTTCGTAGCGATCGGCATTGGGAGTTCGGCTACTACTGTGCGCTGGCCATAACCGCAGAACCAGGGACCGCAGGGAGCGCCCGGCAAACCCACAGGGTGGCATCGTGACACCCCTGGGGTGGTGGTATTCCCGCGCCGCCGTGTAGATAGCTGTCGATCTGCTGACCGCACATATCCGTGACCGGCCGAGGACCCTCGCAACACTAGTTGCTTAGCGCAAGCAATCACTATATAGTTGCATAGCGCAAGCAACTTATCTCGTCTGGAGCGGCCATGGCAGTCTCGTCCGATACGGCTCATGGGCGGGCCCGCCTGATCCGGGCGACGGCCCCCACACTCGACCCGATGCGAGCCGAGGCTCGCACGGAGGCGGGACACGCGAGTGCCGCACAGCAGGACGCCAAACAACCGGCTCTGCTGGACTGAGTCGCGGATACGGGTAGAGCCCCGAAGCCTTCGGGGCTCTACGCGTCTGTCACCAGTGCCAACTCAGCGGGGCGGACGCTCGGCGGAGCGCAGATCGACGGTCGTCGCCGAGGTCAGGGCGACGGCCAGGCAGCGCAACTCCCCTGGTATCAGTATCGATCGGATCGCGCCCTGGAAACACTCGAGCATCGCGCCGTCGGACCACCGCACGTCGTAGCGGTACCAGCACCGACCCGCGCCGCCGGCGCGCTGGACGTCCCGCTCGACCCGCACGGCCAGTTCGGCGAGCGCCGCGCGAACCTGACCGGGCGCGCCGGTGCTGGCGATCTTCCACCACGGCCGATTGAAGTAACCTGGCTCGGAGATCTCGACCAGGTAGAGCAACGGCATCCCCACGACGTCGGAGGCGGTCATACCGCTCAGACTGCCGCAAAACGGACTGGACAGATGGGTGAAACGCCGGGCGTCATCAATGCGAGACCTACCACCCGGCGCTGACCGCGTCAGGAGCCGACGCGGTCGAGCAACCAGCGTGGACCGACCGCATCCGCGCCGTGAACCGCCACGCGGTCACGCAGTCCCCGGTCCGCCGTCACCACGGTGATCGGACGGCGGCCGTCCTGCGCACGAGCCGCGGCCACCACACCGACGATGGCGTCGTCGCCCGAACCGTCCGCCCGAACCACACGCACCCCGCCGACCTCCGGGTCCGCCGCATCGACCGCGGCCTTCGCCGCTCCCTCGAGCACCACGATCACCTCGGTGCGTTCCGCCAGGCGTTCCGGCAGTCCGGCAATCCGCTCGAGCAGTCGCCGAGCGGCACCGGGGCGGTCGCGCCACCATCCGTCGGGTCGTGAACCGATGACATTCGCGGCGTCCACCACGATCAACCGAACGCCCTCCGCCGTCACCCCCTCAGTCTCCTCCCACGGTGAGCACCGCATCGGCGGCGGATTCGGCTCCCTCGGGCCGCGCCGCTCGCACCGCGGCGAGGGCGTTGATCCTGCCGTACCCGTACTTGTCGCTGTGGCCGTCGGACCCGTAGCCGCCACCCTGCGGATCGATCTTGTCGCAGGCGCCTTTCAGCATGTTCTTCACCTCGTCCCAGGACAGCCCGGGATTCACCGACAGCATCAGGGCGACTGTCCCGGCTGCTCCCGGGCAAGCGCTGGACGTACCACCGAAGTCGTTGGTGTAATCGCCCGCCGCGTCGCCCGACGCCGTCGTGCCGGGGTTGTAGCCGTCGGCACCGTGCCGGTCCACCGTCCAGATTCCGGGCGTGAGCGGGGCGGGATGCCCGAACGGGCGGTGCCCGATGTCGCTGCTGGGGAACGCACACCACACCGCTTTGCCGAAATCGCTGTACACGCTGCGCTTACCGGTGTCGTTGCAGGCCGCGACGGCGATGACCTTCGCGAAACCGGCATAGCCGTCGTTGTCGACGGACTCGTTGCCGTTGCCCGCCGCGAACAGCACCACACAGCCCTTGCCGCCGCGTCCGCTGGTGACGGCGTGCTCGATTGCCAGCCTGGTGCTCGCGGGCAGCGCCACGACCCGATTGTGCGCCGGATCGCCCGGCTGGAACCATGCGCCGTCGGCCGGGCCCCAGCTGCACGAGATGACGTCCGCGCCGTGGTCGGCGGCCCACTGAAAGGCGTCCGCCTCGGCTTGCGAACCGAGCCCGGAGGCGAGCCGGATCGGCATCAGCCGGGCTTCCGGCGCTACTCCGGATGCCCCGGCCGTGCCGTTGGCGCAGGCCACGCCCGCGCACGCGGTGCCGTGATTGTCACCGTTGTCGGGGCCGGTTCCGAAACTGTCCTTCGGGCGCGGATCGCCGGTCTTCGCCGTGACGTCCCGTGGCGCGATGATCTTGGCGGCACCGGCGAATTCGGGATGGTCGATGTCGATGCCGTCATCGATGATCGCGATCGTCACCCCGGCCCCTCGGGTGATCGCGTGGGCGGCTTCCACTCCGGCATGCGCGTCGATCGTGACACCGCCGATGGTGGTCTTCTTCAGATGCCACTGCTGGGGAAAGATGGTCTTCTTGGCGCGGCTGCGGATCAGCTCGGGATGGCAGTACTCGACGTCGTCGCGATTCAGCAGCGCGGCGGCGATGTCGAACACCTGTTGGCCGGTGCCCTCCGTGGCCGCCGTGAAGTACGCATTGTTCGCGTACGAAACCTCTTGCTTCACAGTAAGATTCGCAGCTGCGAGCACAGCGAGACAATGCTCCCGATCGACGCGGTCGACGAACTTCACGAAGATGTTCTCCGTATAGAGCACCGGTTCCCCGGTGCCAGGATCCACCAGGACGTGCCCGGCGAACCGCACCTCCGGCGCGGCGTCGAGCACCGGCTTGCGCTGCTCCACCGATCTCGATCCCGCGGGCAGCCGGTAGACCTCCACCCCCGCCTCCGGGTAGGCCTGCACCAGTGTCGCGTCGTCGAGTTCGGCGCCGAGCGGGGTGCGCACCGACCCCGATTGCCGCCGGATCCCGCGACCGCTGTGCGTGCGCACCACGATCAGATCGGGACTCTGCGCCAGCTCGAAACCAGGATCGTCCTTCGTACCGAAATTCGCCGTGGGCACCATGATGTCCTTCGCCGTGGGGACCGAAGCACCAACTATGAACCAAAACTGCGGCCACCGCGGAAACACGGAGTAGAGCGACACTCTCGTGTCGGCGGCTCCCGCCTCGGCAGACCCATGGAACCCGCAGGCCTCGCGCCCGGGACTTCTCGCCGTGGATCCGGACCGGTACGCGAATCCACGGCGAGAGACGACGGGTCACGCGGACAGCCGCGCGACGGGTCAGCGGAAGGCCCGCCGGTACTCCTGCGGCGTCACCCCCACGGTCTTGCGAAACACCTTCCGGAATGCGGCCACCGAAGGAAATCCCGTTCGAACGGTGATGCACTCCATCGTCAGAATGGTCGTCTCGAGCAACACCTGCGCCCTGCGCACCCGGGCGGTCTGGAGCCACTCGTTCGGCGTCATCCGGACCTGCTCGTGGAAGCGCCGGATCAGCGTGCGCTTGCTGACTCCGGCTCGTTCCGCGAGATCCAGCACGGTGATCTGCTCACTGAGCATCATCTCCGCCCACTCCAGTGTGGGATTGATGGACTTGCTGTCCGCCTCCGAGCGCGGACGTTCCACGATGAATTGCGCTTGTCCCCCGTCGCGGGTCAGCGGCATCACCGACAACCTGGCGGTATCCGCCGCCACCGCGGTCCCGTAATCCGTGCGCACCATATGGAGGCACAGATCCAACCCGGCCGCGGCGCCGGCCGAAGTCAGGATGCTCCCGTTGTCCACGTAGAGCACCGTGGGATCCACTCGAACGCGCGGATAGCTCCTCGACAATTCGGTAGCGGCCATCCAATGCGTCGTCGCGCGCTTTCCGTCGAGCAACCCCACCGAGGCGAGGGTGAACGCGCCCAAGCAGATCGATGCCACCCTCGCACCGCGCTCATGGGCGCGCACCAACGCCTTTCGCAACCGATCCGGTATCTGCGACCGATAACTCATCGCTCCCGGCACGACGATGGTTTCGGCCTCGTCCTCGAGATAGTCGATTCCCCCGGGACATGAGATGTCGAAGAACTTCGACGGAACGTCCGACTGCACCCCGCAGACCTGAACCTCGTACGCCGCGGTGCCGTCCTCCTGCATGGCCCGCCCGAAGATTTCGAGCGGAACCGAGAGATCGAACGGAATCACGTCGTCGACGGCCAGAACAGCCAATGACCTCATGTCCTCGACCTAGTCGACCCGCTGCTGCGAGTCCGGTCCCGTCACCACCAACCCGGCGCGGATCAAGCGCTTCAGGGCTCGCCCTTGCAGCACCGTCAACTGTGGCGCCAGCTCCGACCACCGGGCGGGACCACGGTTCAGCGTCTCCCACAGTTGCTCGCCACCGTCGCGCTCCAGGCACCGCACCTCGATGTCCGGGTCGGCCGCGGAGTAGATCCGATGGCAGGCAACGGCGTCGGCGAGCGGCGCCGGCGCCGCGTCGCTGTTGGCGATGGGGTCCCGCCAGTAGGCGGCCAGTCCGTCGCGAACCACCTGCGGAATCTCGAACGGCGGCGACATCCCCTTGAAGCCGGGGATGTCCGCCGCCACGCCGGTGCGAATGCGCGCGTCCGGAGACAGCGCCACGATGTCGTCCTGCGCCAGTTCGACCGCGTCGGCCGCGGTGAAGGCCCGCAGGTACGGTCCTTCGTTGGCGAGATCGCGCGGATCTCGGGTGCCCTTGGTCATGATGTTCAGCAGGTCGGGCACCAGCGCGGTGTTCAGCAACGCCTGGAAGGTTCCCTCCGTCGCGTTGTCGGCTTCGACTCGCCTGCCTTCCGCGCTCCAGTAGGGGCTGTCCGGATGCGAGCGAGAGATCTCGTGGTACCACTGGTCGATACTCAGCGCCCAGGTCTCCGCCATCCCGCGCCACTCGACGTCGTAGTCCCGCCAGAGATCTCGCTTGGACTGCTCGTCCAACTCCTGGTCGAACGTCTTGCGCAGCACCAAGGCGGCCGCCCACGCTTGCGTGACGGCGAAGGACATGCCGGAGGAGAAGAGCGGATCGACGAAGTACGACGCGTCCCCGACCGCCATCCAGCGATCCTCGTACGAGCCGAAGCATTCGCTGACCCTGGAATAGTTGGTGGCCGTCAGCATCTCGTCACGGATCGGCTCCGCGTTCGCCACCAGATCCTGGAGCACCGGAATCGACTTGATCGTCTTCAGGAAAATGTCCGGATCACGCAGATCCACCCGCGCGATCGACTCCGGATTGGTCACGACGCCGATCGACCACACCGTCTCCCGCACGCCGTCGACCAGCCGGGGCGTCGGGATGTACCACACCCATCCGTGCTCGAACGCCACCGCGTAGATCGGGGACAGATCGTCCGCGCGGAATACGTTCCAGTCTCCCGCCGCCCGCTGGGCGGGCACGCAATTGCGGTAGTGCGACCACACGGCTACGTTGCGGTAGTCCGAGAGCCACTGCTTGTCACGCTGCGACCCGCGGGCGGCCACTTGATTCGCCCGGCCGGAAGCGTCGACGAAATAGCGTGCCGTGACTTCGGTTCCGTCCTCCAGCACGACCGTGGCCCGGTCCGCGTCGGCGAGGAACCGCACCACCCGCACGCCCTGGAAAACGTGCGCGCCGCAGGACTCGGCGTGCTCGAGCAGCACGGTGTCGAATTCGGCGCGGTTGATGTGCACCGACCAGCGGTACACACCGTCGACCAGATAGTCCGAGTGCTCGAAGAAGCCGACGAACGGCCGCTCGGTGTCCCACTGGTAGATTCCGCCGAACTTCTGGATCCAGCACTCGCTCGCCAGCACCTTCTCGAGCGCGCCGCTGGCTTGCAGAACGGGGACCAGCGGGTGCGCACCCGATTCGCCGATGTGCTCGCGCGGGAACACCTCGCGGTCGAACACCGCCACACGCAGATCGGTGTCGCGGCAGAGCATCGCGGCGAGCGTGGACCCGGCCGGCCCACCACCCATGATGACGACGTCGTAGTCGTCCGCTGGTCCGGAGATTGAATTAGCCATTGATATTCCTCCCTGATGGCCGATTTCTCAGATGATCTGGATGCGCTGGAGGTGCCGCGAGACCGACCCGGTGAACGAGTTCCGGCCGTGCAGCAGAGCGTGGTTCTCGGCCACGACGATGTCGCCGGTCCGCCACTCGTGGGCGTAGCAGTAGCGGGCGTCGTGCAGCCGCTCGCGCAGGTCCTCCATGACGCGCACGCCGTCCTCGGCCGAGATGCCGTCGACGGTCAAGAACAGCGGATTGGCGTAGCGCGCGGGATCCAGGGGCTCGGCGTATCTGATCGTCGTCTCGCCGGTGGCCGGATGGGTGCCGAGCAAGGGCCATTCGGCCAGGCCGCCGTAGTGCGCGAGTTTGTCGGTGCGGTACGTGATCGAGGTGCGGGCCCACAGTTCTTTCAGGTCTTCCGGCGCGTCCCGATAGGTTTGGACGCTGTCGCAGAACACGGTCTCGCCGCCCGCGCCCTCGCCGCGCAGACATTGGAAGAGGAAGAATCGAGGCACCTGCTCGGCGAACGCGCCGTCCCAGTGGAACGGGACATCGCCTTTGTCGAACAGATAGTTGTCGGGAGTGTCCCGGACCACCAGATCCAGGATCGACCCGAAGTTCCATTGCAGGATCTCTCCCGCTGCCCGGCAATAGTTTTCGAGTTCCTGCTTGCCGAGCAGGCCGAATCCGCGGAGTACGACCACTTTCGCATCCAGCGCCAGCGCGAGCAGTTCCTCGACCGGCACATCGGCGAGGGTTCGTCCTTCCGAACCGGACTCCACCAGGCGGCCGAACGGCCGCAGCGGCTCCCCCTCGAGCAGTACCTCGTTCAAGCTTTTCGTCATGTGTCTCCTCAGGTTCACTGTGTTTCGATCTCTGGTGTCCGTCCGAGGACGAAATGACTGGGGCGACTGTTGCGCCATACCAGACGAGCACCGAGCTCCTCGGCGTGCATCCGCTTGACCAGCGAGTAGTTCGTTCCGTCGTCGAGCACCACGCCGTGCCACGGAGTCAGCCAGCTGTCCTGGGTCCGCAGCAGATGGAAGCCGATCTTCTCGGAGTGATTCGTCTGCGGATGGATCGACAGCCGCACCGCGTCGGGGAAGATCTCTCCCATCAGACGGCTCCACGCCTGACTGCGCTGCACCACCGCGTAAGCGGTCTCCTTCGATCGGTTGCGCCGCTGCGTGGCCGACAGGTCGGGCAACAGCACGGCGTTGTCCTCGACCATGAACCGGTGTATTCCGTTGAACATGCGCCGGGCCGCGGGTTCCGTCCGGATCGCCTCGCGCAGCGCGTCGATGCCGTCGGAGTACTCGGCGAGCAGGCGGCGCCTGCGTTCGTCCCAGGACATCTCCGGCATGGCGTCGCGCAGGCCGTACAGGCCGACGGAGCCGCCGCCGGTCGAGCGGATGACGCGGCGGAGTTCGTCACCGTAGTCGTCCACGTGAACGTCCGGAATGCCAAGCGTGTCACTGAACACGTGGCCGTCGGAGCAGATGGTGACGATGGCGCCCGGCCGGTAGACGGCCGAGATCTGGTCACAGAATCCCTGCAGGGACTCGATCGCCAGAGTTTCCGCCATGTCGGGCAGCCGCCCCAGCGTCTTGCGGCGGTTGCGCGACTTCGCCGGGAACGCGGGGATGATGAAATGGACCGGCACGCCGGCCTCGATGTATCGGATCACTTTGCTCAGGTGCGGCGCGAAGCAGTCCGCACAGGGAGCCACATCGCACAGCGACTTCTCCTCGGCACTGCGCCGACGGGCGAAGACCATGCGAAGGATCCGGGTGGCAACCGACTCGACGTCGTCGTCGGGTCTCGGGTGGGCTTGTGGTCGCTCGAGCTCCTGGAGTCGCTCGGAGCCGTTGTCGACAGTCGTACTCATCACTACCTTCCGGACACACCAAAAGAGCGCACGCAACCGGACGGCACAGAAAAATTCCCGCGATCAGCGCGGAGCGAGCCGTCGGCATCTGCTTGCGATCAGAACGTCGTGCTGGGATACGGATTCAGTGCCGAAATTCATTCGATACCCGAGAACCGCGAGCCCCGATGCTCACAGCCGGATCCGAATCACCTACCCCAATTGATCCAGCACCCCCCATGTTTTAAACGGTTCTGTGGTTTATAACACCAGGATAGCGCTGCCCGGACAGGGCGGCAACCATATTGTTTTCCACCGCAGGGAAGGCAATTCGGCGGTGCATGGCATCGCCACGCACCGCCGAACAGGTAATTCGATTGTTGCCGACAGTAAACCGGAGCGCCTAACTCGCCACCTTTTCCGCGACAACCGCGACGCGTTTCGGCCGGGCGAAGCGGCGCATCGCGGGAGATTCCACGAAGGTGAACAAAGACCATGCGGCGAGAATATTCAGGAAGAACAACGCGACGATCAGCGATACCGCGACCGGCGCGCTGAAGGTGGCGGCGTCCATCGTGCGGCGGACGTAGAACAGCGTCACGCCTTGACAGATGTAGAAGGCGAAGGAGATCTCACCGAGCCGCACCATCAGCCTGCTGGACAGGAACCGCGAGGCGCCGTCGAGGTCGGACTGGGCGGCGGAGCCGATCAACAGCGCGAGGGGCACCGCGGTCGCCAGGACGAAGCCGACGTAGAACGGCGTGTACATCGCCACCACGTATCCCGCGACCACCGCTGCGAGAGACGCCCAGAGCGGCACCCGTATCCAGCGCCCCTCTTGCACTATCCGTGCCACGAATACGCCGAGGAAGAATTCGAACAGCCGCGACGGCGGAAAGAGATAGCCGAACCAGAGCTGCAATACGGGTATGGGTGTGAGCTCCGACTTCTCGGAACTCGGTATGACGAATGCGGTCAGCAGCACGATCACACAGATGCCGGCCACCATGGCGGCGGCGCAGTACCACAGGTATTTCGACTCGATGCGCAGTACGACCGGTATCAGGAACGGGAACAGAACATAGAACAGGAGCTCACAGGACAATGTCCAGGACGGCGTGTTGACCCCCGCGTTGATGTAATTCTGCGGGAACCAGGCATGGATCAGGAATAAATTCGGCAGCCATGCCTTCCACGGCGTGATAGCCGCCGCGAACAACACCATCGAGGCCACCCACAGCGTCAAGTGATTGGGAAATATCTTGACCACTCGCCGCCGAATGAACTGCAATTTGCTCGATCCCGGTTTCCACGACCAGGTCAGCACGAAGCCGCTCAAGACGAAGAAGAACGACACCCCGAGAAAACCCGCCTTGCCGACCACCCATGCCGCGTCGTAGGCGATATCCGGGTCGGCGAACAGATTGACCGGTTTGTAAGGCGGTATCGGCGAGGCGGGCAGCATCACATGGAAGACGAACACCGAGAACGCCGCGAAGAACCGCAGTCCGGTCAGGGACGGCAGCCGTTTGCGATTATCGACTTCCATCGCGATCAGCCCAGACCCACGACGAAGGGGAATTCCGGTCTGCCGCCCAGCACGAAGGCGCCGGTGGACTGGATCACCTGGTCATGCGCGATGACGTGCCGCGCCATCGTGTTCGTGTCACGCAGCCAGATGTCCAGCGGATTCGGCCGGTAGATCGAATCGGTGCCGACGAGTTCGCACAGCCGGGTGAGGATCCGCTGCGCGGCGCGGAACGCGTTGGTCCTTGCCAAGGCGGTCGCGATCCGGAGATCGGTCGGCAAGTCCGCGAAACGCCTGTGGTCCAACGCGTTCCACAGCTCCTCCACCGTGTTGACGACAGCGCCGCGCGCGACGATGTACTCCATCTCGCACTCACCGAGCAGGTACTGGGCGCGGTAGTTGTCCGCCCACTTCTGACCGGTCGCGTTCACCGTCTTCCCCTCCGCCAGGCCGCGGACGTAGTCGAGGGCCGCACGGGCCGTGCCGAGCGGGACACCCGGCATGATGCGGGCCAGCGCCTCCGGTTCGGACAGCTTCCCGCGACAGCTTTTCCGTTCACTGAACGCGAAGGAATGGTGCTCCGGGACGAAGAGACCCTCGACCGCGTAATCGTTGCTGCCGCTGCCGCGCAAGCCCGTGGTGTCCCAGGTGTCGAACACGGCGACCTGATCGCGGGGCATGAAGAAGAGCCGGACGACCGGCGCGCCCTCCGCGGACTCTTCCATGCGACCGCCCGATGTCACGAAAGCGCCGCCGATGACCAGGTCCGCGTGCGTGATGGCGCTGCCGAACTTCCAACGCCCCGTCAGGCGATAACCGTTCGCCACCCGCTCGGCGCGGCCGGCCGGGAAGATCAGTCCCGCGGTGATCAGATCCTGGGTCGGCATCAGCTCCGCGACGGCCCGCTCGTCGAGATAGCCGGCGTAGATGCCGGTCGCGGCGCCGATCATGGCGCACCAGCCGGTGGCGGTGTCCCCGTAGGACAGCGCCTCGACGACCTCGAATTGCTCCAGCGACGTCAGGCCGGGGCCACCGATCTCCGCACTGAAACACATGCGGTACACACCGATCTCACGCAGCCGCTCGACGATGTCGGAGGGAAGCCTGCGCTCCGCATCGATCTCACTGCGACGTGCCGCAAGATCGGGAACCAGCGAACGCACCGCGGTCAGCAGGGATGTCGCCGAAATTGTTGCTGCAGTCATTGCGGAACTCCTAAGCCAGAGAAGTTGCGTGCGGTCCCGGCCGCTCACGCTGGAGCAGTTCGATCGCCGAAGTGGTCTGCTCGGGACCGAGGGCCGAGTAACCGCCGTCCACGGTCCATTCGGCTCCGGTGACGAAGCTCGCTTTGGGCGAGGCGAGGAACGCCGCGACTTCACCGATCTCGCGTGCGTCTCCCGCCCTGCCCAGCATGTGGAACCGGGAGGCCACCGCATCGGTGCGGGCTCGGTCCCCTTCGGTGATCTCGTTCATCACGCGAGACCAGGTCCAGCCCGGCGAGACACTGTTCACCCGGATCCCGTCGCCCGCGTATTCCAATGCGAGACTGCGGGTCAGCTGCAACAACCCCGCCTTGCTGACCGGGTATCGAACGCGCCCGGCCTGAGCTACTCGCCCGCTGGGCGAGGTGAAGTTGACGATGGACCCCGCCGTGTCCCGCAGTCGGTTTCGGGCCTCTTCGCACAACATCGCCGTACCGACGACATTGGTGTTCAGCACCTCGAGCCACTCGGCCCGCGCATCTGCGCCAGGCCCGTCGTCACCGTAGACGCAGGCGATGTTGACCAGCGCGTCGATGCGTCCGTGCGCGTCGGCCGCGTCCGCGACGAACGACCTGACCGACGAATCGCTGCGCAGGTCGACGGGTACGAAGAGAGCGCGCTCGCCGATCTCGGCGGCCGCCTTCTCTCCCCCGTCCGTATCCAGGTCACCCAGTACGACATTCGCCGAATAATCGGCGAAGACGCGAGCGACTTCGGTGCCGATGATGGTTGCCGCACCGGTTACGAGTACTGTCTTACCTTCGAACAACGTCGACTCCCCTCGGCCGCGCCCTCCGACCGGCGCAAGCCACGGATCGAAGTATTCCGAACGGAAAGAGCGACCAGCCAGTACCTTTCGCGACAGACATGCACACCTTTGCGCCAGCCCGCGCCGACACCCCCGTGAATGTGTCGTAGATCACTCTCGACCGTCGCTCGTCGGGCCGGTGCGATATCGTCTGAGCGCAGGCAGTCCATGTTTCGGGGGATTCATACTGCGGTCGACGCGTCACGGAATACCCCGTGCGAGAATCGGATCCGCTCCTCCCCTCGATGTCGGAACGGAGTCGAGGCGTTGCCGAGCGACCAAATGATCTTCTTGTTGTTGGATCTCGTACTGATCGTGGCCGCGGCGCGTGTGCTGGGTTGGCTGGCCGAGCGATTGGGCCAGCCTCCGGTGATCGGCGAGATCGTGGCAGGCGTACTCGCGGGCCCGACGTTGCTCGGGGCGCACTTGTCCGAGACCGTCTTCCCGCACGATATTCGCTCGTATCTCACGGCATTCGCGAACGTCGGCGTGATGATCTTCATGTTCTCGGCGGGCCTCGAGATGGATCTGCGGTCCGTCGCGGGACGGCGACGATCGGTCACCGCGGTCGCGCTGTCGGCCTACCTCACACCGTTCGCGCTCGGTTCCGCCGTCGCGGTGTGGGCGCTGGCCCGGCACGACGGCGGCAACCGGCTGAACTTCGCGCTCTTCATCGGCTGTGCCCTGGCCGTCACGGCGTTTCCGGTGCTGGCCCGCATCCTGCACGACCGCAAGCTGCTCGGCACCCGGCTGGGCCAGACGGCAATGACCTGCGCGGCGTTGGACGACGTCCTCGCCTGGTGCGTCCTGGCGGTGGTCATCGGCATCGCCCGGCCCGGCCTCGGTCACCACTGGCGGTTGCTGTTGTTCGTTCCGCTGGTCGTGGTGTTGTGGTGGGCGGTGCGCCCAGCCCTGGACCGCATCGCGGGCGCCGGATCCGAGAAGAACCCGTCCAACATGGTTTTCGTCGGCGTCTCCGGCGCCCTTCTGCTGGGAGCGACCACCGAATGGATCGGGTTGCACCTGATCTTCGGGGCGTTCCTGTTCGGGGTCGTCTTCCCCCGGCGGCTGCGCGCGGCCGTCGACAGCGGCGCGCAACTGCTGAGCAGCATCTTCCTGCCCGCGTTCTTCGTGGTAGCCGGCCTCCAGGTCGACCTGGGCGGACTGGATCGCACCAGTATCGCCGAGTTCGCGGCGATCATGTTCGCCGCGCTCGCGGGGAAACTCGGCGGTACCTACTCGGCGGCTCGGTTCGGCCGGACCGGCCGGACGGAATCCGCCGCGCTGGCCGCGCTCATGAACACCCGGGGGTTGACGGAACTGGTGATCCTGAATGTCGGGCTCACGATCGGCGTCATCGACCAGCGGCTGTACTCGCTGCTGGTCATGATGGCGTTGATCACCACGGCGATGACGGCGCCGTTGCTGAAACTCTTCGGTGTCCCGCACACCCTGCGCGACGACGGCGCACCCCAGGGCACGGGGAAAACCGAGCGACGCGCGGAATCCGCTGTTCAGACGGAGGCCGCGGCCTCGTGAACCAACCGCACGCGGCTCCCGATCCCGCCGGTGCGCCTGCGGTCGACAACCGCCACGTCCCAGCGGCTTTCGTCGACGTCGACGAAACGTTGGTCCGTGATGTCACCTTCCTGTCCTTGTTCGTCTTCGACGCGCGACGCCGTGCTCAAGGCGAGGAAGCCGACGCCGTGCTCGAGGAGTTCCGCGCGCTGCGCGCGGCGGGGATGAGCCGCGGCGAATCCCATCGGTGGTTCTATCGGCACTGGGCCGGCCGCGAAGTCGCCGAGGTGTCGCGCACCGGCCGTGACTGGTTCGCGTCCCGTGCCGCGGATTCGGCGTTCTTCAATGTCGCGGTGCGGCACCGGTTGGACGAGTTGCGCCGCGCCGGGACTCGCATCGTCCTGGTGTCCGGCTCGTTCGTCCCCGCACTCCACCCGATCGCCGAAGCCGTCGGCGCCACGTCGGTCTTGTGCACGACGCTGGAGACCACGGGCGGCAGATACACCGGTGCGGTGCCCGCGACGATGGTCGGCGCCGACAAGTCCGCGGCGCTGCTGCGTTACGCCGAGCGAACGGCCGTGGACCTGTCGTCCTGCACGGCGTTCGGCGATCACCACTCCGATATCGCGATGTTCGACCTGGTCGGCCACCCGGTCGTCGTCGGCGACACCGACCGGCGGCTGCACGGCTATCCCGCGGAACGGCTGCCCGGCTAGCTTCCCTGCTGCCTTCCGTTGCCGATCGTGAACATGTGCCGATACTGCCCCGGGCTGACACCGAGATGGCGCTTGAACAGAGCCCTGGTGTTCGCCGGGTTCCCGAGGCCGACGCGGTAGCCGATCTGGTCGATCGGGAGTTCGGTCGTCTCGAGCAGTTCCCGCGCCTGGTTCAGGCGCGCGCTGGTGATCCAAACGTGCGTGGAGGTTCCGGTCTCTTGCCGGAATCGCCGTATGAAGCTGCGGCGTGAGAGATTCGAACGCTTGGCGAGATCCTCGAGCGAGTGCCTGCGGTCGAGGTTCGCCAGAATCCACGCCCGTGTCTCGGCGAGCGCGCCGGAGGAGGTCTGCTT
Source organism: Nocardia sp. NPDC047038 (assembly GCF_040644075.1). NCBI lineage: Bacteria > Bacillati > Actinomycetota > Actinomycetes > Mycobacteriales > Nocardiaceae > Nocardia > Nocardia sp. NPDC047038. The sequence goes on from NZ_JBEYVQ010000007.1 coordinate 189,521, forward strand.
GGCGAACTGCCGGGTGTACTGGGCCTGGCCGCCCTCGCGCACCGGGGGCGCCACCAGATCGCGAGCCCGTTCGTTGGCGGCCGCCGCGCCGATGTCTTTGCGCACCACGTGCAGGCAGAGATCGATACCGCTGGTCACTCCGGCGGAGGTCAGCACATCGCCGTCGTCCACGAACAGCCGATCCGCGTGCACCTCGACGTCGGGGTATTCGCTCTGGAGCAACGGAGCGGCCCGCCAATGCGTCGTGGCGGGCCGGTGCGACAGCAACCCCGCGGCGGCCAGCGCGAAAGCCCCGGTACAGATCGACAGCATTCGCGCGCCGCGGCCGTGGGCCGCGCGAAGCGCTCGCAGCACCGGTTCCGGCGGCGGCGTCGCGAAGGACGCGTACCCGGGCACCACCACCGTCTCCGCGTCACGCAGCGCCTCCAGCCCGGCCACCGTCACACACGACAGCCCCGGAACCGAGGTCGCCGCCGTCCGCGAGACCGCGCACACCTCGAGCCGGTAGTTCGGGTCGGATCCGAACACGTCGATCGGGATCGCGGCGTCCAGAAGCACTACTTCATCGGGAATGACCACCGTGACCCGACGCTCTCCCCCATCCGGTTGCATGGCCCGATCGTAGCGGTGAACGGCACTCGGGCTACTACCCCGGTCTTCCGGCGCGCACATAGCCTCGCTCGAGTATGCGAGCCGACAAGCCGAAAGAAGGGGTTTGATGTCCGATTTGACGGACTTCTCGACCAGCAACGGAGGGTTCCGGAGCGTCGTCGTGACCGCTGTCGAGATGTCGACCGCCGTCGGCACCGGCACCGATGCGACATGGAAGGGACTGCTCGCCGGAGAGACCGGAATCGCCAAGGTGCAGGACCCCGATTTCGAGCGTTTCCAGGTGCCCGTCGACATCGGCGGCCAGTTCAAGCTCGATCCGACCGAAGAGCTCAGCCGCGTCCAAAAGCGCCGCATGTCCTACGTCCAGCAGGTCGCCTATGTCATGGGCAAACGGATCTGGGACACCGCGGGCCGCCCGGAGGTCGATCCCGATCGACTCGGCGTCTGCATCGGCACCGGTCTCGGTGGCGCCGACACGATCATCGAGTCCAACGACCTGATGCGGGAATCGGGCTACCGCAAGGTGTCCCCTTTCGCGGTGCCCATGGCCATGCCGAACGGCGCCGCCGCGGTGGTCGGGCTGGAGCTCGGTGCGCGAGCCAGCGTGATCACACCCGTCTCGGCGTGCGCTTCGGGATGCGAGGCGCTGGTCCACGCGTGGCGCTCGATCATCCTGGGGGAAGCCGACATGATCGTGGCGGGCGGTGTGGAAGGCCGCATCAACCCGCTGGCGGTGGCCGGATTCGCGATGATGCGGGCATTGAGCACCCGGATCGACGAGCCCGAGCGCGCGTCGCGCCCGTTCGACCGTGACCGCGACGGTTTCGTCTTCGGCGAAGCCGCCGCGCTGTTCGTGCTGGAGTCCGAAGATCACGCGCGGGCGCGAGGCGCGAAGCCCCTGGCTCGCCTGATGGGGGCGGGCCTGACCGCGGACGGCTACCACATGGTGCTCCCGCATCCGGAGGGCGCCGGAAACATTCGCGCGATGCGCCGCGCGCTGGAAACGGCAGGCCTGAGCGGCAAAGACATCGACCACGTCAACGCCCATGCGACGTCCACCTCGTTCGGCGACCTGGCGGAGGCCAAGGGGATCCGGGCGGCCGTGGGCGACCACCCCTCGGTCTACGCCCCCAAATCCGCGCTGGGGCACTCCGTAGGCGCGGTGGGCGCGGTCGAAGCCGCCTTGACCGTGCTCAGCGTGCGCGACGGTGTCGTGCCGCCCACCTTGAACCTCGACAACCAGGATCCCGAGATCGATCTCGACATCGTGCACGGCAGCGCGCGCACCCAGAACATCGAGTACGCGCTGAACAACTCGTACGGATTCGGCGGCCACAACGCGGCCGTGGTGTTCGGCCGCTGCTGACCGCGGCGACGCCCGGTGCGCCCGCCACTCATGCGTGGCGAGCTCGCCTGCCGGAATCCTCGCCGCCGGTTCGACCGGCCCCGCGGCGCGTGCGTTTTCCACGGGCGATCTCCGTCGCGAGCGCGTCGAGCGGTTGAGCGAAATGGCGCATCGGGTCCGCCAGCCCGGTCAGCCAAGCCCGCGCGGCCTCGATACCGGCGGGGTCGAGGGCGTACAGCCGTCGTGTGCCCTCGGCGCGGACGTGTACCAGCCCGGCGTCGCGGAGCACCTTGAGGTGCTGGGAGACGCCGGGCTGGGAGATCCGCGTGCGCTGCTGCACGGCGGCGACCAGCGCGCCCGCGGGCTGCTCTTCGGCCGCCACCATTTCGAGAAGAAACCGGCGGACGGGGTCGCCGAGCGCCTCGAAGATCTTCGCCGGCGATCGATCCATCAGGACTCGGCGCCGTCCTCCGGGACGACCGTATAGAAATCGATCGTCCGCCGCGCCGCCGAGTTCGCGGCGTCTGGATCGTCACCGTCACTTACGGCCGCCTCCGCCCAGCCGAGAGCCGCCGTCCGGACGAACGTCAGGCCCTCGGGTGTGGTCGGGAAGGCCAGCCCCTCGGCCGGGTCCACCGGATCTCCGCTCGACAAGTGCAGCCCGAGACCCATGAGGGCGAGATCCCAGCCGACGCCCACCGCGCCGGGCCCGTATTGCGCCCAGAACTCGGGGGCGACCGGCGCCTCGTGCAGCAACTCCAATTCGGTGCCGTCCGCGGTCGGCGTGAGAACGACGGTGAGCCAGGAGATCTGCGGTCCCATCTCCCAGGTCACGGCGAACCGCTCCGGCGCGTCGCACTGTTCGACGACGCCGTTGGCGTTGCCTTCGAGCTGATAGCGCCCGCCGACCCGCAGATCACCGCTGATCGGCAGGAACCAGCGCGGAATCCGCTCGGCATCGGTGAGCGCGTCCCAGAGATCCGCTCGATCGGTCGGGTAGTTCCGACGGGCGACAGCTATTCGGGTGGGTACGCCGTCGCGGGATCCGGTGCGGACCTCACGGGTCACGAGCCCGGCGATGGCGGCGGGATCGGTGAGCAACGCCATGACAACCTCCTTGATAAGTTTTCACTTATATTATCGGCGCGCGGCGTGACCGCAAGACCGGTGCGGCGCCACCCCGAGAGACCGGACGCGCGCCGCCCCGATCAGTCGTCTGGAGACAACCCCGCGATCGCGCGCAGCGCGGAGATCATTCCCGCGACCGGGATGCCGGGATCGATCGACCGGAACAGACCCAGCCCAACGCCGAGGGCCAGCACGGCGACGGCGGCTTCGGCCCGGGGCATCGGGGTGTCGAGATCGTCCGTCGCGCGCAAGGCGGCGCCGACCATGCCCACGATGTTGTCGAGCCGGGTCGCCAACTCGGCGCGCAGGTGCTCGTCGCGCCGTGCGTGCACGCTGAACTCCAGTTCGAGATGCGTCCAGTCGGGCTCGCCGACCACCCGTTCGGCCCATTCCGTCATCCGGAGCAGTCGCTGCGCGGCCGTCGGCGCGGCGATGATCTCGGCGACCTCCGCCGCCCGCTCAGCGTGAATTTCGTCGAGCACCGCCAGACACAACTCGTCTTTGGTGCGGAAGTTCGAATACACCGCCCCTTTGGTGAAACCGGCGGCTTTCGCGACCTTGTCCAGAGTCGTGGCCTGAAAACCGTCCTCCAGAAAAAGCCGCTCGGCGGTTGCGATCAAAACAGCGCGCGTCCGCGCCTGGCTCTGCGCCCGGGTCGGCCGGGAACGCCCCGCCCCCGCGAGCCGCCGACACTCATCGCTATTCCCGGACAATTTCGACCCCTTACAGATACTCTCAGTATCCGATTCTAGATGCCAGGGGTATCCCAATCGCAGGAAGGATCGCATCGTGAGGAGCCGAATACTCAGATTGGCCACAGCTTTGACGGGAACCCTCCTCGTGGTCGGGGGTGGGGCCGTCGCCGCCCCACACGCATGGACGGAACCTGCCGCCGAAACCGTCGCCGGCGACGATTTCTACATCCCGCCTGCGGCACCGGCGGGCGCACCGGGCTCCATCATCCGCGCCGAAGGGTCGCGGCTGGCGATCTCGGTCCCCGGCGTCCCAGGGCAGGTCCCCGCGACGTCGACGCGCATCATGTACACCAGCAGCGATACCCACGGTGCCCGCACAGCGGTGACGGGAACCTATCTGGAACCGTCCCAGCCGTGGACCGGTCCGGGCGAACGGCCGCTGATCTCCTACGCGGTCGGCACCAAGGGGCAAGGCGATCAGTGCGCGCCGTCGAAATTGCTGGCGCAATTCATCCAATACCAGCCCCCGTTCGACGTAATCGTCGAATACGACGTACTGGCGATCTACACGCTGCTGGCCCGCGGCATGTCGGTGATGGTGACCGACTACCACGGTCTGGGCACACCGGATGTGCACGACTACCTCAACCGCAAATCTCAGGCCTACGCGGTCCTCGACGCCGCGCGCGCGGCGCTGCAATTGCCGGGCACCAGCTTGAATCCCGGATCGCCGGTCATTCTGTACGGATACTCCCAGGGCGGCATGGCCTCCGCGGGCGCGGCCGAACTGCAGCCGGGTTACGCCCCCGATCTGAACGTGCGGGGCGCCTACGTCGGCGGGCCGGTGGTGGACGACGAGTACTTCATCGCCTTCAACGACGGACGAGCACCGCTCGGACCCGCCTTCGCGTGGATCCTCAACGGCATCGCCGCCAATTACCCCGAGACCCGGCCGGTGCTCGACGCCGAACTCAACGACACCGGTAAGGCGATCATGCGCGAGTCGATGGACAAGTGCGCCGTGCCGCTGGGACTGGCCCAGCAGTTCCCGAATACCTCACAGTGGACCACCAGCGGGCAACCACTGACCGCGGTGATCGATCAGTCCCCGGCGTTGAAGGCGGCGTTCAACGATCAGCGGGTCGGCACGATGACCCCGGGAGTGCCCGTCCTCATCGCCTCGAACCAGGCCGACGAGGGCGCGCCGTACGTGCCCGTGCGCGAACTGGCCGCCGGATGGTGCGGCGGTGGCGCACCCGTCCAGCTGAATGCGAATGCCGAGCTACCCAGCGTCATCACCGGGTTGCGGGTTACCCACGTACTGGCGTTCTTCCCGTCGCTGGGTGCCTCGCAGGACTGGATGACCGAACGGCTCGCGGGCCAGCCCGCGCCGACCAACTGCGGAGCGCTGCCCTGATTTGCGAAAGCACGACCAACTCGGATACCGTCAGTATCTGAATCGGAGATTCGGCGCGCCGCGCCGCGCACAGAAGTTCTGCTCGTAGTGCCGCGAACTTCGTGCACCATGGTCGGCCGCGGTTCGGTTTTCACGACCGAGCCGCGGCCGACTGCCTGCCCGGAGGAGCACAGGCGTCCGTGCGGCAGGCGGAGCCGCACCCCACGGTCTCCCGATGCCCCGGAGCCGGTGCATTGATTTGCAGAAAATTTGCTGTTGATCTTCGCTAGCTGGGTCGAAATCGGGACGGAAAGGTGCGGATGTCGGAGTTGGCTCACCCCCGCCGACCTGAGCCACTCAGGTGTGCGCAACGGTGACACTCGGACATCTGGCACGAATCGACCCGCGTCGGATCCGGCAACTTCGACCGTCCGAAGGCCGGCTGTCGAACCTCGGCTGTCGAAATCCGCAGCGCTTCCAGACAGTCGACGTCACAGCGGCGAACAAGCACACCGTTGCCGATCCCGTCCACGCCACACCGAGCCGAACAGGCGACACACGCGAGACGGGGCCCGAAAACCTCCCCACCGATCGGGCGTCGGACCGTGTGCGCATGATGAGGATTGCCCGCTCAGGCAGCGGTTTCCACGGTTCACCACCACCTGGCGAACTTCCAGTTATCCTGGATTGGCGCGCATGGTTCAGGTGTTGTCCGCAGTCGGAACTGTCGGTTGAGTGTCGTCCTCACGGATCGGCGAGATGACTATGACGATCTTCGAGCACACGCGAGCCCGCGACCCCAAGCGGTACCTCTGGATTCTCGGCTTGATCGCCCCGGGTTGCGCACTGCTGCCTTCCACGTTGGTGGCACACACCGGACTGGAACTGTTCTGGTGGATCGGCCCGATCATCGTGCTGGTGGTGATCCCGTCGCTGGACTGGTTCATCGGCGACGACGGAAGCAACCCGCGCGACGAAGACTACGAAGCGCTGTCCAACGATCGTTATTACCGGTGGTGCACCTTTCTGTTCCTGCCGATGCAATTCATCGGCCTGCTCATCGCCGGCTATATGTGGGCCAGCCATGAGCTGAGCCTCGCCGACAAGCTCGGCTTGGCGGTCACTCTCGGCTTCGTCTCGGGTATCGGTATCAACGCCGCCCACGAACTCGGCCACCGCGCCGAACATCTCGAACGGTGGCTGGCCAAGATCGCGCTCGCGCAGTCCGGGTACGGACATTTCTTTGTCGAGCACAACCGCGGCCACCACGTTCGCGTCGCCACGCCCGAGGACCCGGCCAGCGCCCGCTTCGGCGAATCGCTGTGGCAGTTCCTGCCGCGCACCATGATGGGCGGGTTCCGGTCGGCACTGGCGCTGGAACGCACGCGCCTGGCCCGTAACGGCAAACGTTGGTTCAGTCCCGGTAACCATTTGTTGCAGGCCTGGGCGATGAGCGCGGTGCTGTTCGGCGGCCTGATCGTGACCTTCGGCCCCGTTATCACGCCGTACCTCGCCATTCAGGCGCTCATCGGCGCGGGCCTGCTGGAAACCGTCAACTACGTCGAACACTACGGACTGCTGCGTACCCGCAGACCCGACGGGCGTTACGCTCGCTGCTCGCCGCGCGACAGCTGGAACAGCGACCGCCTGGTCACCAACATCTTCCTGTTCCACCTCCAGCGCCACAGCGACCACCACGCCAACCCCGGCCGCCGCTATCAGACCCTGCGCAGCTGCGACGTGGCGCCGCAACTGCCCGCCGGCTACGCCACCATGGTCGTGCTCGCCGCGATCCCCCCGCTGTGGCGTGCGGTCATGGACCCCCGCGTCCTCGCCCACTACAACGGCGACATGACGCTCATCAACCTCAAGCTCCGCAGACGCAGGCTACCGCTGCCCATCCGGTACCCGCGCGATGACGTGCGATGGGCCGCGGACCCCGGCACGCACGGCATGAGCCCGTCGACCGGCGACGACGACCTGTTCCCCACGGAGGCGAATCGCTGATGCGGCCGCCGCCCGGCAGGCGAGGGTACGGATTCAGTGCGGCGGGCGCCGAGCGTCGGGTTTGAGACAGGTGAACTGCATGACGTCGGTATGCCCGCGGCGGAAGTACTCGGCGGAACCGGTCAGATACCGGATATAGGCGTTATAGGTGTCCCGCCCGGCGAGCTCGATAGCCCGGTCCCGGTTTTCGTGGAGGGCGTCGGCCCAGCAGTCCAGTGTCGTGGTGTAGTGCGGTCCCAGTGCCTGGATGTCGGCGACGGTGAATCCGGCGTCCTCGGCGTATTCGGTGACCCCTTTGGGATGATGACCGGTCGGCAGCGGAAGCTCACCGCCGGGGAAGATGGTCTCGCGCAGAAATCGCAAGAACGCGAAGTCGTCGCTGGTGATCTGGGTACCGTGTGCCCGCAGATGTTCGCGGCTGTAGCTGACCACGGTCTGCAACAGCAGCACCCCGTCGGAGGGCATGATCCGGTAGGCGAAATCGAAGAACTCTCCGTAGCGGTCCACCGGCAGGTGTTCCAGCGCTCCGATGCAGACGATCCGGTCGGCGCGCCGGTCGAAGTCCTCCCAGCCCTGCACGCGCACCCCACCGTACGGACGGCCCCGGATCAGCCGGTCGACGAGCATGTCCCGCACGTATCGGTACTGGTTACGGCTGCGGGTCAGCCCGATCGTGTTCACCCCGTAGGTGTCCATGGCGCGCAGCATGGTGGAGCCCCAGCCACAACCGACGTCCAGCAGGGCCATTCCCGGCTGCAGATCGCACTTGGCCAAGGCCAGGTCGATCTTCGCCGTCTGGGCTTTTTCCAGGGTGTCGTCAGGGTGGGACCAGAAAGCACAGCTGTAGGTGCGGGTCGGGTCGAGGAAGAGCCCGAAGAACTCGTCCGGCAACTCCTCGCGGGAGAGCACCTCGTGGTAAAGGGGGGCGTGAACACTCATGATGGCGGATCTTTCGCACGAACCGGCACTGCTGTTCAGCGGAAGCCGCCGGGCGGCTTCCTGCCGGGTACGGACCACGATGTGAACGCACCGACCACGCGCTGCCGACGGAGACGACCACGCTGTTTCCCGTGGCCGGCCTCGGCCGACACATCTTCACGCTACCTCGCTCCACGAGAGCACGTCCTAGAACGGTCCATCTCGGCAAACTCGCGGCCAATCGCGACTCGCCCGACTCCCTGAGGCCGGATCGGGCGGCAAGGCAGCGCGCGGGCCTCGGACCGGCAGCCCGATGCGATGCCGGTGCGTCCGGGCCGCTGCCACCCCGGCCGCAGCTGTGAACATGCCGCGCGAGGTTGTCAGGCCTGCTCGTACTGCGCGCGGGTGTCGGGCTGTTCCGCTCGCGACATCGGAAAGATGCCCAGTTGCCGTGCGAGTTCGGTGACCAATGACGCGCCGTGCCCGGCCGCGGCGGCGCCGAAGACGAATCGGTCGGGGCGCAGCACGAGGACGCCGCCGGGGCGCAGTCCGGCCTTGCCGAACCAGCGGGTCAGAGTGCCTGTGTGGTCTTCGATGTCGGTGACGTCGTCGCGGCCGTCGCCCGGTTTGCCCTGCGGGCGTCCACCGAGCGGATACACGGTGACGAAGGCGGCGTCGAGACCACGCAGGAATGCCAATTGCTCCGGCCCGAAGGCTCGGCGCGGATCGGTGCCGTAGCCCAGGACCGCGAATCCGATGCCCAACGCCTCGTCCAAGCGCCGGTGACGTCCGTTGTAGTCGCGGATGTCCGGTTGCGGGGCAAGGGTTCCCTCGATACCACGCAGCACGCGCCGGGGCAGACCGAGATAGGCGCCGCGACGGAAGCGCGGCCGCGGTTTCATTTTCGCGCCGCGGATCCAGCCGCCGAGCCCCGGCACCCGCAGCGCGGTGGTGAGCCCGATGTCCCTGGCCGCCGCGAGCAGCTTGTTGTCGAGCGAGACGATCTGCTTGTTCAACACCGACAGATCGATCATCGCCTTCGCGTGCGGCCTCCGCTCGGACTCGTAGCTGTCCAGGATGTCCAGCGCCGCACCGTGTTCGATGATCGCGGTCAGCTTCCAGGACAGGTTGTCCGCATCGCGCACTCCGGAATTCATGCCTTGACCGATGAACTGCGGGGTCATGTGCGCGGCGTCGCCCGCGACGAGGATCCGCCCGTCGCGCCAACGATCGGCGACAACCGCGTTGAAGGTGTATACGAGTTTGCGCAGCACCTCCACTTCGTCCGGGTCGACGAAGCGTGCGATGTAGCGGCGTACGGTCTCCGGGTCCTCCATCTCCGCTTTGGTCTGGGATTCCGACAGCATGAACTCGAACCGGTGATGCCGGTCCGGCTGCGGGCAGGACACGATCGGCAGTTCCGGGTCGCACACGAAGTTGAAATACGGCAGATGCCGGAACGCATCGACACCGTCACGGGCTCTCAGATCGACGACCAGCCACCGTTCCGGAAAACTGGTGCCGGACATCTCGATACCGAGCTTGGTGCGCACCACGCTCCGGCCGCCGTCGCAGCCGACCAGGAACTTCGCCCGCACCCGTTCGGCCGTGCGCGGATCGGTGTCCGCCGGGCGCTTGCCGTAGCCCGTACCCCGGCATTCGGCGTGCTCGACGTGCACGCCGTCGGCATCCTGGTCGAAGTCGACCGCCTCGCGACCGCGCCGCACCGTGACGTGCGGATAGCGGTCGAGTGCCCGTTCGAGCGTGTTCTCCAGATACGGCTGGTACAGGAAGTTGACCACGGGCCAGCCCAGCGGCCGGTCGGTCTGATGGAACTGCGCCAGCACCGAGCCGTCCCCGCGCACCCACTGCACGGTCGAATCGACGTTCATGTCCGCCGCCAATTCGTCCGCGGCCCCGGCGGTCTGGAAGACCCGCATGCCTTCGTCATCGGTGTACACCGCGCGGGCCATCCCGTAGTATTCCGGCTCCCGTTCCAGCACCAGCACTCGCACCCCTCGCCGTCCCAGCAGGTTGGCCAGGGTCAAACCGGTCGGGCCGAGGCCGACCACCACCACATCGACATCGAAGTCGCTCATCGCGACAGTCCTCCCGTCAGTTCGGCGACAGTGGGTTCCGGAGTCCTGATGGTCCGCAGGGCTTGCCGGAACTGGGCGAACTTGTCCAGCACCGTCTCCCCCACCGTGGTGTGGCCCCAGATGCTGATGCCCTGATAGGTGCTCGGTTCCCAGGTCGATTCCAGTTCCGGGCCGATCACCACCGGATTCCAGCCGACCTCCAGCTCGAAACCGGACGGCGTCACGCAATAGAACGACAATTCGCGATCGTTGGTGTGCTGGCCGACCGACCACGCCATCCGGAAACCCAGATCGGTGACCCGGCCGAACGCGGCCAGCATGTCCTCCAGGCTCGCGGACTGGATATTGATGTGCTGCACCCGAGTTCGCAGCGGATCGATCTTCATCCCGCGCAGGTTCGCGATCGCGATCGAATGGTGACGCTCGTTCACTCGCAAGAACCGGATCTTCATCGTCAAGCCGGAGATGTTTTCGTCGATGTAGTCCGTCAACCGCGCGTCGAACACCGTGTCGTAGTAGCCGCGCATCGACTCCGGTTCACGGGACACGATCGCCACGTGGCCCATCCCCGCCTCCCCGGTGACCCAGCCGGAACTGAGCATCCGCAAGGGTTCCGGACTGGTCACCGGCGTTGTGAAGATTTCGGTGGCGATGCCCTTGGGGCCGGGGAAGCGCCACAGGCGCTGCACGCCGCGCGCGGCCGCCTGCTCGGCGGTGCCTTCCTCGATCGGCACGCCGCGGTCGCTGACCCGGGCAAGGATGCGGTCGAAGGTCTCGTGGTCGTCCACCTGCCAGCCCAGCGCGGTGACGTCCTCGGCCGTGCCGTGCCGGATGAGGAAGCGGCAGGCGTGGTCGTCCAGACGGAAGCGCAACACGTCGGTGTCCAGCTCGTCGACGTGCATCCCGATGGCCGACCCGCCGAACCGGCGCCAGTCGGCCAGTCGCCGCGAATGCACGACGACATAGCCCAGATGCACCGCGCCGAACACCGACCCACCGGTTGCCCGGCCCGTGCGCTCGCTCATCACGCCGCTCCCAGGAACGCGGCGGCCAGCGCGTTGAACAGCTCCGCGCGCTCCCACTGCACCCAGTGGCCGGTCTCCGCCGCCAGGTACAGATCACAGTTGGGCATCCGCTCGGCGAGCATGCGCCCACCGTCGGGCCGGTTCACCTTGTCCTCGGCGCCCCAGATCACCAGCGTCGGATTGCGCACGCCCGGCAACCGGGCGTCGCGGGTGAAATCCATGCGCCACAGCGTTCGCAATGCCGACGGTCCCGAGGGACGCCGCAAGGGCGGATCGGCGAGCACGTCGGGATCGAGACTGGCCCGATAACGGTCGTCGATGATCTCCTCGGTGACGCCGCTGGCATCGTGAACCAGATACTCGCGGATGAACTCGGCCAGCTTGGCCCGGCTCGGGCCGTCACCGCCGTAATAGGACAGCAGCGACTGCAAGCCTTTGGTCGGCAACGCGCGCGTGGTGCCCACCCCACCGGGGCCCATGAGGATCAGCTTCCGCACCTTCTCGGGTCGGTCCATGGCCAACCGCAGCGCGGCCGCTCCCCCGTAGGAGTTGCCGATCAGGTGTGCCGAGTCGATATCGAGGGCGTCGAGCAACCCACCGACCGCCGCGGCCAAGTCGCCGAACGGATCGGACTGGTCGATGCGCTTGGTCGAGCGCCCGTAGCCGGGCATGTCCGGAACGATCACCCGGAAACGCCGGGCCAGCGCCTCGATGTTGCGGGAGTAGTTCGACCTGCCGCTGGCTCCAGGTCCGCCCCCGTGCAAGAGCACCACGGCGGCGCCCGCGCCTGCTTCGCTGTAGAAGATGTCTCGATTGCCGACCCGGATCATCCGCCCGGTCTCGGCGGCACTGTCGGTTGTCACCACTACCTCCCAGATCGTTGATCTGATGTAATCATCAGTTATGTAGAAATAGTCTGTCAAGCAACAATGATGAAATCATCAGAATTGCTTGCGCAACGCCCCGGGGGTGCGCCAGAGTGAGGGTCCGGACCTCTTCGAGCCCGGTGCGCCCGGAGAAAGGACTACTGGAACCCCATGAATCGCATCGACGTGCATCAGCACCTGATCCCGCCGGACTATGCCGAAGCGCTGCGGGCGCACGGTGTGACCGCCCCGGGCGGGCGTGCACTGCCCGAGTGGAGTCCCGAGGCGGCGCGTGCGTCGATGACGCGGGCCGGGATCGCTTCGGCGGTGCTGTCGGTGTCGACGCCCGGCACCACCTTCCTGGCCGACCCGGCACAGGCGGCCGCACTCGCCCGCTCGGTCAACGACTACACCGCCGCGCTGGCGCAGGCCGAACCCGGCCGGTTCGGGTTCTTCGCCACCCTCGCCATGCCCGACGTCACCGCTGCCGCCGACGAGGCTCGACGCGCCCTCGACGACCTGCACGCCGACGGCGTCGTGCTGCTCGGCAACGCGGCGGGGACCTACCTGGGCGAGGACGGGCAGGACGACCTCTTCCGGGTGTTGGACCGGCGATCGGCCGTCGCGTTCGTCCACCCCGCGGACCTGCCCGCGCCCGCCGTGCCGAGCGTCGCGCCGTTCGCCGCGGATTTCCTGCTCGACACCACCCGCGCGGCGTACCTGCTCGTGCGCAACGGCATTCGGCGGCGCTATCCCAACATCCACTTCGTCCTCGCCCACGCAGGCGGGTTCGTCCCCTACGCCGCACACCGCATGGCACTGGCCATCTTCAACGACACCGGGCGCAGCCCGCTGGACATCCTGGACGACTTCGCCGGGTTCTATTTCGATACCGCCTTGTCGGCGAGCGCGGCGGCACTGCCGTCCCTGCTCGCGTTCGCCGAACCCGGTCACGTGCTCTACGGCAGCGACTGGCCCTTCGCGCCCGAACCCGCCGTGCACTATTTCAACGCCGGGCTCGACACCTTTCCCGGATGCGACGACAGCACGCGGCGAAAAATTCAGCGCGACAATGCCATCGCGCTGTTCCCCCGCTTCGGTGCGACCGCGCCGGCGCCGGAGCCACCGCTGCTCGCCAGGGCACGGACGAGCCTTCGGCGCAAACTCTTCCGCAGCGTGGCGCGGGCGATCGCCCGGCGCTGAACCCGGCCTTCGGCGCCGGCCGTCGCACCGATCCCTCGGTGTCGGATCATAGGCGCGTGCCGCTCCGGGCGTCGGGTGTCAACCGCGAAGTCGTTCGAACTCCGTCGCACAGTGGGCGGAGAAGACCGTCACCGTGCCGCCGTTGTCGCGGACGAGTTCCCGCAGCCGCTGCTGATTCTCGATGCGGGACTGTCGCCGAGTGTCCACGTACCACTGGAAGATGCGCGCGCCCAACGGCATCGACGGCTTCGCACGCATCTGCCCGTGATAGGTGTATGCGTCACCGGCGTGCAACAGCCAGCCGTTTCCGGTGTCGACCGCGACGCCGACATGACCGCGCGTGTGTCCGGCCAGCGGAACCATGAGGACTTCCGGCGGCAGCCCCCGCAGTTCACGCACCGCCTGGAACCCGAACCAGCGCTCCGCGTCGCTGTCGGTTTCGTCGTAGACCGACCACTCGGGTCCGTGTTCGAATTGCACCGGCCGATACCGCAACTTCTCGCGCCTGCCGAAGGGGCCCGCGACGGCATCGAGTTCCGCCCGGTGCACATGCACGGTGGCCTGCGGGAAATCGGCGAGGCCACCGGCGTGATCGAGATCGAGGTGCGTGACGATGACGTCGCGGACATCGTCGCGGGAGAAGCCCAGCGCCTCGACCTGCCGTGCGATCGGCTGGTCCAGAACCGGATTCGATTGCCGGATGAGTTGACGCCCCACCCAGGCATCCGGCCGCGACAGCGCCTGCTCGCCGTAACCCGTGTCGACCAGGACCAATCCAGCGGAGTGCTCGATCAACAAACAGTGGCAAGCTCCGGCGGCCGTACGCCGAAACCCCGGTCGGCCGTCGAACAAACGGCCTCCGAAGGGACGAGTTCCCCCGGCATCCAAATGATGGACACGCACCAGTCCGCTCCTATCCGCGCCGTCCGACCAGCCACGCTACATGCTGACACTTCCGGACGCGACAGATACCGGCGAAGCTCGTGATACCAAGTGCGCGAACGTATTCGACGCGGAAGACCATGCGACGGGAGCGCGAGAGCACTCCCGCCGCGGACCTCGTCAGGCGATCTTCAAGGTGCCTCCGTCGATGACGTAGTCCGCACCGACGATATTCGCGGCTTTCGGTGACGCGAGGAAGGCGACGAGAGCGGCGACCTCCTCCGGCTCGCTGATCCGGCCGGAGGCGATGCCGAACTGCTCGGGCACGGCCGCGAGCAGTTCCTCCTGCGAAAGCCCCTGCGCGGCGGCGAACTTGGCGCCGACGCCATCGGGTCCACGCCACAGCGGCGTGCCGACCACGCCGGGAGAGACGGTGTTGACCCGCACTCCGCGCGGCCCGAACTCCTCGCTGAGCCGCTTGGTGAGCGCGGTCAACGCGGCCTTGGCCTCGCTGTAACCGACCGGGCCCGCGGCGGGCAGATGCTTGTTGATCGATGAGATGGTGACGATCGAGCCGCGCCGTTCCAGCAGGCTGGGCAGGGCCGCACGGGTGACCCAGATCGCGCTGAACAGATTCAGGTCGAACAGCTCGCGCCACTGCGCGTCATCGACCTCGAGGAATCCGCCCAACTCCAGGCGCGCGGCGTTCACCGCGCCGACGTTGTTGATCACGATATCGACGCCGCCCAGTTCTTCGAGGGCGGCATCGATCAACCGAGTCGCCCCATCGGAAGTGGAGAGGTCGACGGGAACGGCCGCGACACTGGCCTTTTCGAGCTCGGGGGTGATGGTGCGCGCGGCGCCGACCACCCGGACACCTTCGGCGGTCAACGCCTCCGCCACCGCGAGGCCGATGCCGCGACTGGCGCCGGTGACGACGGCGGTCTTGCCGGACAGTTCGAGATCCATGAGGGAACCTTTCTTTCTTGAACTACAGGTCAACAATATGGGCAGCAAGCGGGCCGACGGTCGGGCATCGGAATTCAGAGGCTGGTCAAAGCGGTATCGATGACGCGATGCAACGTGGGCGCATCGTAGGTCTTGGCCATCACTCGCAGGCCGACGATGGTGTTCATCAAGAATTCGGCCGCCGCCCGAGGGTCGGCCCCGGCGCGCACGTCACCGTCGCGCCGCCCCTGATCGATGCGAGCCTCCAACGCTCCGATCACACGGTCCTGCATGGCGCGGACCGCGCGGGTGATCTCCGGGTCGTGTCCGCCCAGTTCCATGGCGGTGTTCACCGCCAAGCAGCCGCGCCGAACCGGCTGGGCCAGGTCGGAATCCACCAGACCGCACAGGAACGTGGCCAGACAGTCGCGAGTGGAACCCGGGCGGGACAGGATCTCGGCGGCCAGCTCGGCACCGAGCCGGTCGTAGCGATCCAAAGCCTGGTCGAACAACGCGCGTTTGCTACCGAAAGCGTGGTAGAGACTCCCCTTGCCGACTCCGGTGGCCTCGGCCAGCTGCGCGGGCGAGGTGTTGGCGTACCCATGGGTCCAGAACGCCTCCATGGCCCGCTCCACCACCGTGTCCGGATCGAAGTTGCGCGGCCTGCCCATGATCCGAACCGTAATAGTTTTCGACCGGCAGGTCAAGAAAGCGTGTGATTCGGCGCCCCTCCGGCCCGCCTGCCGGGCATCGGCCATGAGATCGGGGCGATCCTAAAGCTTCCGATCGATTCGTCGCGGCTCGATACTTCCGGCATGCATGCGACGACCACCGGCGGCCGGATCAGGCCGCACGGTGGTGCGGGACAGGTGCCGAGTTGAGGCACTCACCGCAATCCTCGGTCACCCGCCCACCGGTCATCCGCGATCGGGCTGCCGCTCTCTGGTGCTGCCTGGGGGCGGGCTTCGCGACGCTGCTCGACTCCGCGGCGGTCGCTTTCACGGCGCCGGACGTGCGGTCGACGCTCGGTCTGGCGAACTCGGACGTGCAGTGGTACCTGGCGTCGTACTCGCTGACCTTCGGCCTCGGGCTCGCCCCCGCCGGGCGGCTCGGCGACGCGTACGGCCGCCGCAACCTGTTCGTCGCCGGACTCGGGCTGTTCCTCGTGGGCGCCGTCGTCTCCGCGTTCGCCCCCGGCGCGTGGCCGCTGATCGCGGGCCGGTTGGTGCAGGGCTTCGGCGCGGGGGTGATCAGCGCGCAGGTGCTCGGCGTCATCCAGGACGTCTTCACCGGAGCCGCCCGCCTGCGCGCTCTCGCTGCGTACACCACCGCGGGCGCGCTGGCCGCGATCGCCGGGCCGGTCCTCGCCGGAACGGCACTCTGGATGCTGCCGCCGGATCTGGGCTGGCGCGCCGTACTGGTGCTGCCCGTGCCGTTCACGCTCGCGACGGTCGCGCTCGGCCTCCGCGGGCTCCCTCGCGACGTCCGTGGGCGCCGCTCGACCGATCTGGACCTCCCAGGGATCGCGGCGCTCGGACTGCTCGTCGTCATCGTCACGATCCCCGTCATCGATCCGGGTCTCCCCGCCCCAGCGGTCGCCGCCATCGTCGTCGCGAGCGGCCTTCTCGTCATCGGACTGGCCCTCTGGGAGCGCGCATACGCCCGCCGCGGCCGCCTGCCGCTGTTCGCGCCGCCGTTGATGCGTTCCCGGGGCTACGTCACGGGAAATGTGGTGGCGCTGCTGTGGTTCGGATCGATGCTCGCGTTCACCACGGTGAAGACGGTGTACTTCCTCCAGGTCCACAAGATCCCCGCACTGGTGGTCGCGCTGGCACTGATTCCCTCCGCGCTGGCCCGGATCTTCGCGGCGCGTTGGGGGCAACGGCTTTTCGCGGTGCACGGGTCCGTGGTCGTAGCCTACGGGCTCGTCGTCCAAACCGCCTGCATGGCGGCGACCGCCGCCACGACACTGTTCCTGGACGGGTGGATTCTGTTCCTCGTGCTGGCCGCGATCCAAGTCGCCTGCGGTCTCACCAGCGGCGTGGTGGAGCCGCCGCTGCGGGCGGTGACACTGGCGTTCTCACCCTCGTCGTTGCACGGGGTGGCCGCGTCCTTCCTGCAGTTGACGCAGCGGCTGTCGGCCACGTTCTGCATCGCCATGACCACCGGCGTACTACTGGCATTCGGTGGAACCGCGTCGTCGGCGTCACTTGGCTGGGCGGTGCTGCTGTGCTTCGCGGCCTCGGCCCTGGCGACAGTGGCGGCGTTCGCGCCCGACTTCCGCACCGGCGCGAATACGCCGCGGACATCGATGGTTTCGACACACGCGCGATGACTCGCCCGCGCCTCCACGCGGGTCGATGCATCGGAATCGCGGTGAGCGCAACCCGTGTCGGGTGATCGTGCGCCTCGCTAACGTTCTCTCGTCGGACGCTGTTGTGGAGGAGTACGCGGTGACCACTGATTCGATTGTCGACGTCGATACCTCGCTACACCCGCTCGACGACCCGGTGCGGGCGTCGCTGCGTGGCGAACACCGCCGGTTCGCCGGCTGGGTGGGCCGGATCGGCCGCTACGACCCGGAGGTCGCCAGGTTCGTCGGCCACCCGCCGGTGCTGGACGACCGAGACTGGGCCGACCTGGCCACACTTCTCGGGCCGGGCGGCAGCACCGCGTTGCGCGGCTACGGCCACGTGCCGCCCGACGGCTGGACGGTCCTGAACCACATGGACTCGGTGCAGATGGACGGCACCGCCCTGCGCGTCGCCCACGATCCGGAACTGGAACGGCTCACCGCGGCGGACGTGCCCGAGATCCTCGAGCTGATCGCTCGCACCCGACCCGGCCCATTCGCTCCGCGGACCATCGAGATGGGCACCTATCTGGGGCTGCGGGTCGACGGCAGACTGGTGGCGATGGCCGGGGAGCGCATGCACCCGCCGGGCTGGACCGAGATCAGCGCCGTGTGCACCGACGGCGGATTCCGTGGCCGCGGCTTCGCCACGCGCCTGGTCCGCGCGGTCGGCGCGGGCATCCGTGCGCGGGGTGAGACACCGTTTCTGCACGCTTCCGCCGGCAATACGTCGGCGATCCATTTGTACGAGACGCTGGGATTCACGCTGCGCAAACGTTCGAAATTGACTGTCGTGCAGACCCCTGCGCAGTCGTCGCCCACGAGTGCCATGGTTTGACGCACCACGTCGGGGGTGATCAGTTCACGCTTTGTTAGAGATGCGTTTACAAATATTCATGCCCGGGAAGAACGTCGCGGAGGCGAATGTCTCGCGGGGCATGACTGTCTCGAATTGCTCGCGCTGCGAAGGACGACAGACCTGGGTATGCTCCCCTCGTTAGTCGAATTACGCTGCGGTCGAACACTTTTGGCGGACCGGTCGGTATGACGGCCGGGTTCGGCCGCGGCACCGAATGCCGGCGGCGTAAGCAGGGGAGTTCAGAAGTGTCGAGGTGGCACCGGGTACACGGATCGCCAGGATTCACGATCCGATCGGCAGGCCTGCGACTATTTGCACCCAGTGCGTGTCGTCGGTCTCGCGCACACGCTTTGCTTCGGTAGCCGACCCGGCTATTCCGCGCAGGGCCGGATTCGCGTACGCCAGAGAGGTCATGCGGAATCCGCTCTCGATCGTGCATTTCCTTTCCAGGAGCCTGTCTTGACTGATCCCTCGTCTCTTGCGCTGCCCTTCGATCGCCACGGTGCGCGCGGGTGAAGCTGTATTCGAACGAGTTCGCGGCCGACCCGCACGCCGCATACCGGCGGATGCGCAGCGATCACGGCCCGCTCGTCCCGGTCGAAGTAGCGCCGGAGGTGCCCGCGACATTGATCATCGATTACCGCACGGCATTGGACGTGCTCACCGACGCCGTGCATTTCTCGGCCGATCCCAGCGAATGGGAACAGAACGTGCCGGAAGGATGTCCGGTGCCGTGGGCGATGCGCTGGCGGCCGGACGCGTCGCGGACGGCGGGAGAGGAGCATGCTCGCTACCGGAACGCCGTCACCGGCAGCCTCGATCGCATCGACCTGCACACGCTGCGCGACACCGTGGAACGCACCGCGCTGTCGCTGATCAACGGTTTCTGCGCGGCCGGTTCGGCGGATCTGCTCAGCCAGTACGCGATCCCGCTCACCGTCAGGGTGCTGGAAGAGGTATTGGGATTCCCGCCGGAGGTCCGGCAGAACGCCTACACGGCGATGATGAGCCTGCGGGACGCCGCCGACGCGGCCTCGGCGGAGGCGAGCCATCGAACGCTCGCCGCGGCGATGCTCGAGGTGATCTCGGCCAAACGCGCGGCGCCCGCGGCGGATGTGGCGTCCTGGCTGGTACAGCATCCGGCTCGGTTGAGCGAAACCGAACTCGTGCAGCAGATGGCCTCGTTGTACACCACGGGCGCCGAACCGACGTGGAACCTCATCGCGGTCACCGTGCTGTTGCTGGTGACCGATGAACGATTCGGCGGCGAACTGCTCGGCGGAGCGCTGTCCACCCGGGACGCCATCGACGAGGTGCTGTTCACCGATCCTCCCACTGCGAATTCCTGCGTGCGATACCCGAACCAGCCGCAGATCGTCGGGAATGTGTGGCTGCCCCAGCACCAACCGGTGTTGATCGGTTTGGCGGCGTGCAACAACGATCCCGCGGCGGTGGCAGGCGAGCGCCAGGGCAACCGGTCGCACCTGGCCTGGGGCGCCGGGCCACACACCTGTCCTGCCCAGTCGGTCGCCATGGTCATCGTCCAGGAAGCGCTCGACCAACTGCTGGACGCCCTTCCGGAGATCCGGCTGTCGGTCCCCGCCGACGAACTGGAGTGGCTGCCGAGCTCCTTCCACCGCGCACCGGCGGCCGTTCCGGTGACCTTTCCGGCGTCTCCGCCCCTGGCGTTCGTTTGACAGCGATGGGGCGGGTCGCGGTGCGAGGCAACGCACCTCGACTATCCACCGAGTGTCTAAAACAATTAGCCAGTTGTAAAATACTGGCCTAATCTGGGTATGTGGCGACACACCGCACACCTGATCCCGCTCACCGCGTCCGCGACGCCGAACGCACCAAAAGCTGCCTGCTCGAGGCGGCTTTGGAGGAGTTCGCCGCCAAGGGCTACGCCGGTGCCCGGGTGGGTGACATCGCCCAGCGGGCCGGTGTCAACAAGCAGTTGATCACCTACTACTTCGGCGGCAAGGAAGGTCTCTACCGGGCGCTCCAGCAGAACTGGCTGGAGCGTGAGGCCGCCTTCAGCGATCCGGCGCTGCCGTTGGCGGAGGTGGTCACGAACTATCTCCGCGACGGTCTGCGCGACCCCCGCGGCATCCGCTTGCTCATGTGGCGGGGATTGTCCGATGCCGCGCCGACCGGTACGCACCCGATCTCCGAGACCGACATCGCCGAGACCAGGCGCCGGCAAGAGCGCGGCGAGGTCGCCGCCGACCTCGACCCGGCCGCGTTCCAGCTCGCGGTGATGGGGATGGTCATCGCCCCGCTGCTGCTGCCGGTCCAGGTTCGCGAACTGTTCGGCGTGGAGGCCCGGACCGCCGAATTCGAGCAGCGCTACGGCGAACAGTTGCGCCGCATTCTCGCCCATCTCACCGATTCCCGCTCCGAAGGAGATATTTCATGACCTACCTCGTCACCGGCGTTCGCGGCATCGTCGGCCGGACCGTCGTCGACCAGCTGCGCGCGGCCGGAAAACCGGTGCGCGCGGCCAGCTCTCGCCCCGCCGAGACCACCGTGCCGGACGATGTCGAACTCGTCGGACTCGACCTGACCGATCCGGAATCGGTCACCGCCGCGCTCGCGGGTGTGGAGAAGGTCTTCTGCTACGCCGCCGCGGAAGGCATCGGCAACTTCATCGACGCCGCCGAGGCCGCTGGTGTCGCCCACGTCGTACTGCTGTCGTCCATCGCGGCGGAGAACGACCAGAACCCCATCGGCGCAAGGCATCTCGCGGTCGAGAACC
Source organism: Nocardia sp. NPDC047038 (assembly GCF_040644075.1). Lineage (NCBI taxonomy): Bacteria > Bacillati > Actinomycetota > Actinomycetes > Mycobacteriales > Nocardiaceae > Nocardia > Nocardia sp. NPDC047038. Next base: position 210,615 of record NZ_JBEYVQ010000007.1, read on the forward strand.
CGCTGCGAGCATCCGGCCTGCCGCTGACCGTCCTGCGGCCGGGCGCCTTCGCCGCCAACGCCCGCACCTGGTTTCCCACCATCAAGGACGAGCGCGTCGTCCGCGTTCCCTTCCCCGACCTGCACCTGACCCCCATCCACGAGGCCGATATCGCCGACGCGGCCATCGCGGCGCTCGACGACTCCTCCCACGCGGGCAAGACCTACCCGCTCACCGGCCCCGAATCCCTGTCGCACCACCAGCAGGTCGCCGCCATCGCCGCCGCCTTGGGCGAGCCGGTCCAACTGATCGAACTGACCTATGAGGAAGCAGCCGACGTGTACTACCGCCCCGTCCTCGACATGTGGGCGAAGGCCGGCTCGGAACCGAGCCCGGTCGGCCCCACTTCCGAGTCGGTCACCGGCATACCCGCCCGCACCTTCGCCCAATGGGCCGTAGACCACGTGGACGACTACCGCTGACCGCCCACCCCTCCCCCACCGGCGATCCACCCCGGCCAGCCCAACCCTTCAACCCCCTCTGACCAGCCGATTAGCACCCCTCCAGCCTCGTGCGGTAATCTCTTCGAGCGCCCGCACAGCGGACGCAACGGGCTGTGGCGCAGTTTGGTAGCGCACTTGACTGGGGGTCAAGTGGTCGCAGGTTCAAATCCTGTCAGCCCGACAGAAGAGAAAGCCCCTCTGACCAGCGTCGGAGGGGCTTTTTTCATTCGCCGACCACCCGCAGAGCGGGACCAGAACGGGACCGCAAGTGCTCGGACAGCTTGTCACCGGCCCCGGTGATCTCCCGGCGGTCAGGGTGGAGATACCGCTCCGTGGTCCGACTGTCGGCATGTCCAGCGATCTTCTGAAGCACGTGCAAACTCACCCCGGCATCGGCCATCCACGTCAGTCCGGTGTGCCGCAGATCGTGCCGCCGAAGATGCTCGTACCCGAGCTTGATCACGACCTCATCCCAATGAGTGGCATCCCGGAGCACGCCGGTCGCGATCCGTCCCCCACGCGGACCGCGGAACAGCCGGGCGTCAAGGTTGTCGGTGCCGACAATCGCGATGCGCTGGGTTACCAGTTGCCGAACTTCTTCGATCAGCGGAACGTACCGCGCCCGGTTGCCCTTGGTGCCCTTGTCCTCCATGCCGCCCGGTCCCGGTGTGGTCTGCCGCCGCACCCGCCAAGTCCAGGTATCGGTGTCGATGTCACCGACGCGGCAGCCAGAGACCTCGCCGATACGGGACGCGGTGCAGGCAGCGAAGATCACCACATCACCCCAGCCCTGATACCGATCCGCCGAACGAGCCACCAGGGCATCAGCCAGCGTCACCAGCGCCGACCAGTTGGGCAACGCCAGCGACCGCGGATCATCGAGTTCGTCCTCGATCTGCTGATAGAGCTTCTGCCAACCACGCACCCGCGCCGGGTTCGTCTCCCGAATCTCGTCCCGCACAGCCTGTTCCATCACCCGCACCAGCACGGCGAGACTGCTCTTCACCGTCGACTTACCGGCGCCGTCGTTGATCCAGCCGACCACCGCGCGATCCACAGCACCATTGGTCAGCATGGCCACCGGGAGATGCCCCAACGTCGGAACCACGCGCTTGCGCCAGCCAGCCATGTACGGGTCCGTGGTCTTCTTCTCCAGACCCCGCAACGCCAACTCCATGTTCGCCTCGCCGTAGTCCGCCAGGCGCATCGTCGCCGTCTTGGGGTCGATCCCCTGGGCTGCCTTCCGTTCCAGACGGGCAATCCACGCCTCTGCCTCTTCCCGAGTCTCGAACGGTTCCGAGACCGAGGGGCGCTTCTTCGTCACCGGATCAGTCCAGCGGACCCGCGCTTTGAACGGACGCCGACCGTAGTCCGTCCGCTCTTCGATGTCGGACGACAGCCGCACGCCGACAGGGATATTCGCTCGTTCAGCCATTACGCCGCCGCCTGGGATGGATCAGTACGCCGACCCCGCAACCACACCTCGATATCTTCCGCCGCGTACTTCACCACCCGCGGAGAGACCCGCACGAACGCAGGGCCGCACGGAGGATTCGCGGTACGCCACCGCCGCAGACTCGACGGATCGATACCGAGCAGCAACGCCAGCTCCGCCGTCGAATACCATTTGCCGTCAACCAGCCGTGTATCCATCAACCCTCCTCAGGCCGCTTGCATGATTGCCGAACTTTGTTGTGCCCCTGGCGGACTGGCGGCGAGTAGCGCTCTGGTGTACTCGGCGCGCCAGGTGATGCGTTGGGAGACCGCCGCCATGATCAGGTGATCGCGCGGCGGGACGTTCTTGTCGCCCGGTTCCACGGGCGTGATGATCAGATGCGAACGATCAGGTTTGACGATCCCGACCGCGGCGAGGGTTTGCCGAACGAACTCCGCGCGGTCGTGCTTGTGATCCGGAAGGGTCTTGTTCGACCAGCGACGCGACACCAGCACCCGCCGCCCCGGGAGCCCCAACGTGTCGCGGCGATGCGCCTTGCCCTTGCAGCGGCCCGGCTGTGTCTTGGCGGTGGCGCCCTTGGGGACGATGCCGTAGCGCAGCCACACCGCACACCGCGGTGAGCACGGGGTGTGCTGTAGTTCGGCGTGGAGCCGGTCGTAGTGCTCGGCTGCCCGCCGGGACTGGGGTTCGAGGATTTCCGCGACCGACTTCGTGAGGTACTTCGTCAGGTAGCGGACCTTCTCGTCGGCTTGCGGTGTGCCGCCGAGGATGCCCTTGGAATCGACCTGCACCCCGAAGCGGATCACATGCGCCGGTTGCAGATCATCGGTGGAATCGATGATGTCCAGCGCGTCGTCCCACCCGGTCAACGGCTGCCCGCTGGTGGGGTCGGTGAAAGTGCCGGCCGCGTGATCCCACACCGGCATCGTCTCGCCGGAGTACACCTCGTTCTCTGGGTCGAACCGAGGCCACCACACCTGGTGATAGGTCGCCGCGGTCACCGCCCGGAACACCGCGTGCGGGATCGAACCCCGAATCGCCAGATGCAGATGCGGGGCGCCCCGACGCTGAGGTTCCACCGTCGCGAAGTACTGCACGTCCCAGCCGACCGCGCGCCGCAAGTTCTGAATCCACCGATCCACCAGGGCCGCGAAATGCACGATGTCCCGCGCCGCACGCGTGTAGTCGTAGGAGTCCGGGTCACGCGGGGAACCGTCCCCGCAGACCTCGCCCTTGGAGTTCACCGCGCCGTCCTTGTGCACCAACCCGTAGGACGGCAGGGTCAGCGTCACGAACGTCGAGGGCCGGTACATGCCCGCGTACTCGCGGCCGATGGTGGTTTTGGCGACCTTGTGCCGAGGCAGGTCCGGTACGTCCTGGCGCCGCCGGGTGGAACGCTGGCGGCGATCCTTGCGCGTGGCGTCCAGGTCCGGCAACCGGCCGCGGAAACCTGATTCGCGGAGTTGCTTGTCGATACCGGCCACGTCTTCGGCGGCGTCGTCCATCCGCTGCCGGTCATCTTCTTCCTTCGCGGCCTGGTAAGCGGCGAACAGATCCGAACGTGTCGCGATCAGGTCCTTCTGCTGCTGGGTGGGTGCGCGCTTGTCGATCTCGGGTTCGGCGCTCATGTGCCAGCCCTCGTGGCATTGCGTCATCCGCAGATACCGGGCCTTGGCCGCACACGCCGGGCAGACCGATTCGATGGTGGACTTGCATGGGGCGCCGACGTAATCCACCCGCAGCGTCCTCGGGTCTTCAGCGCGCATCGGCACCGGACGACGGCAGACGTGCTGCTCATCAGCCACCGCGTGCGCGACATCCCGGAAATCCGGCAGGCTACGGCGCTGCGCCGCGGTCTGCCGAGCTGGGATCGGTTCAGCGACAAAGTCATTGGTTGTCGCACTCATGCTGCCTCCCGATCGGTAACAGGTGCACCGGAGCGGCAGCCATACGGCGAGCAGCCGTCGAAGTCGCCTTGTTCGGCAAGTTCATCGAAGATGTCCAGTTGCCGATCCCCCCACTCCTTGCGGGTCACGCGGTCGATCGGCGCGAGCTCCAACGGAACCCGCGAGGAGTGCAGGAAAGCTTCACCGTTCAGCGGCGGGGCGCTGGCGCCCCCTTTGCGGATGCGGCGGTCGAACTCGCAGGCATCCGCCCACTCGACGGGCCGGTGCTCGCGCATCTCGCGCCAGTAGGCGTTGCCGTGGAACGGGCAGCCGATGCACGCCGACTTCACGGTGTGGCCCCAGCCGAGAACCTTCAGCCAGCGTTCGCAGTCCTTGCGAGACAGGCCCAGCTCCAACAACGGGTAGCGCTTGATCGTGTACCGGTTCTCGCGCCGGTCGTTGACCCGGTAGACCTCATCGGTGGAGAACCCGATCCACTGCTCAGCTACCCGCCCTTTCGGCACGGTCCGGAACGTGGGAGCCTTCGCCCCCAGCAGCTCACGCACCTTCCGGTTGATCGGGACCAGCTTGTATTCACTCGTGCACTGCCGCCGCGCCATGCCCTTCGAGCCGTCGGGCGCCTGGGTGAAATACGGGACCGACACGAACCGGTGAGCCGGGTCGAGCGAATCCGCGCGGACGTTGCCGTTACTCACCCGATACAGCGGTATCCCGGCGCGCCCCAACTCCACCGCCAGCCGATCCACCTGGGCATACACCGCAGCCGGTTCCCACCCCGTATCAGCGAAGATCGCACCATCCAACCCGGGCAGGTCCCCACGGCAGGCCATCAGCGCGAGAGCGGTGGACTGGACACCAGCACCCAGCGACAGCACACGAAGCGTCGGCGTAGTCATGCCACCTGCCCCCGTCCCTTGGTCCAGTGATCCACCCGCGGCAAGATGACCGTTTCCGCGAGCGCATCCGACCGGCGGAACGCCAACTCGACGGTGCCGGGACCGGTGATGGTGGCGCGGCAGTGCAGGGCGCCGACGGCGTGCGCCAACTGCGAGACCCGGTTTTCGAAGTCGGCCGGGCAGTGGCCGTCGAGCATCCTCACCCGCACCCGATCTGTCGCGGCGCCGATCTCGACACCCAGCAACCGCGGGATGAATGTGCGGTCGCCGCGGTCGATGCTCAGGTGGCAGGCGCGCATCAGCTTGACCCAGCAGCGGCGGTAGCGGTGCCAGGCCAGGAACCGGGAACGAGCGCGGCGGGTGACCCAGCGGTCGAACATCTCCGGGCGGGCGCGCTGCCACAGCAGCAGTCCGGCGACGGACACCCCGGCAGCCACCAGACCTACCGGCCACCCCAACCACACCCACACCGCGACAACCAGCGCGAGGGGGATGGAGATCATCGGGAACAGCACCATCCACCACAGGCCGATCAACGCTGCCCACAGGACGTTCAGCAGCGCCAGCGCGAACCGGTCGGACGCGTCCAAATGGGTGTCCTTGCGGAGGTGAACGGTTTTGGTGGTCATCGGTTCGCCTCCGAGGCAGAGGGGTCGAAGAGGGTCATCTGGTCGGGGCACTCCCAGCGCGGCACGTCTTTGGTCTTGCTGCTGGTACGGCGCCGCTTGGACTTGGCGACCTGCTCGGCCGCCGCGGTGACGATCGGGTTCGTCGGCCGTCCACTGGTTCCGGACACCTCGCTGCTCATGCCGCCCAGTCCCCGCCGTCGAAGTCGTCGTGGTCGTCGCTGTTGTCCCACAGCGGGACAACCCCGGTCTCCACCAGCAGGTGCGCAGCGATCGCGGCCGAGTCCAACCCGGAGCGCTCCAGGTGGCAGCGGCGCCGGGCCGCCAGGTCGATGACGTTGTCGTCGTAGCGGTGGCCGGTGGTGTGGTTACTCATGGCTGGGCCTCGATTTCGGGGACTCCGCAGACGTCGCAGGTGCGGGAACGGGTGGAATTGCCCAGCGGCCATACCGTGGTGCGCCAGGACTCGGGGAAGGTGTGGCCGTGCTCGGCGCACCGGTTGGTGGCCTGGCAGCCGTCGCAAGTGACTTTGTCGCCGTCGTAGACCCAGCCGACACCGCCCGCGGAATGGACGGTCAGATAGGCGATGGCTTGGGTGATGGAGTCGAAGCAGATCGCTTCGTTCTCACCTTCGGTGTAGTGGTCGCCGCAGGTATCGCAGTAGACGACGACGTGCTGTTCGATGACCAGTCCGCGTTTCATGCCGCCACCGGCCCGTCTTCGGACTCATCACCCAGGTCATCAGGATCGAACCCGCTGTAATCCTCAGCAGGAGCGGCGATCTCGGGCGCGGGCGAGTAGGCATCCACGATGGCGTCGATGTCGTCATCGGAGACGAAGTACGCCCGCACCCGCACGAACTCGCTGGTGCCGTCCTCGCCGACGTAGCCGATACCCGGTGTCAGGTCGGAGATCTCGTCGCAGCGTGCACCACGATCACGGGCGCCTTGCCCGTGGACCATCGCGCTCTGGGTGGGTTCATCCAGCCGGAGGCCGACACGGACCGGGAACAGTTGCCGGTTGGGCATCGTCTCCTTCGACGGGTCCTGCAACGCCGCGACCACCGACACCGCCGCCGCACGCCCCTGCGACAGCAACAGCCCGGTCAGGCGCCGGAACTCCTGCTGCTCCTCTCGGCTGGCGTAGGACGAGAGGGAGGCGGCTTCGTCGATGATGATCAGGATCAGCGGCTCATCGGTGCTCGGGACGATCTTGCGCAGCCCCGCCGCCCGCATCCGCGCCAGCCGCTCCCGCATCTGCTCCACAGCCTCGTTGAGCATGGCGAGGATGGTGGTGTTGTCGGTGGCGAAGCGCACGAACAACCGGTTCTCGCCCTTGCCGAACTCCGCACCGCCCTTCGGATCAGCCAGGTACAGGTCCACCAATCCGGCTTTGATCGCGGGACCGAGTGCAGCGATGATCGACCACAGCACCGAGCCCTTACCCGACCCCGTGGCACCGGCGAGCAGGATGTGCCCGTAGAGCACCCGCACCCGCCAGGTGTCGAAGTCCTCGGTCACCCCGACCGGGACCGCTTCCAGGTCCACACCCACCGCGGAGACCGAGCCCGGCAGGGTTGCTGTGTCGGCCAAGGTGTCGAACACTCGCAGTTCGAGGCGGACCATCCCCGGGTGCGGGAACACCACCCGCACGTCCCCCACCGCGAGGACCTGGCACAGGGCGTCGCGGGTTTCGTCCTTGGACCAGTCGTTGCGGGTCTGCCCCGACAGCATCAACAGATCGACCTGAAGCCCGTAGTCGGTGTACACCCAGTCCTCCAGCACCGGGAAACCGGTCTCGACCGACCCCAGTTTCAGCGCCAGGAACATGCGCGGACGCTGCTCGGGATCAGCGATCACTAACACCGCCGTGCGCAGCTCGACCGGAGCCGCCGCGACGACCTCACGGACAGCACCAGCCGGTTGCATCTCCGAGCCGCGTGCCGCGATCGACCGCAGCCACCACAGCGCCGACGCGCCCGTGCACATCCCGCCGGCGAGCATCACCGTTCCCGCGATACTCATCAGAACCCGCCGCCTTCCCGGCCGCGCTCCAACTCGCAGAACAACCGGCACCCCTTCGGCACCGGGGACGCCGGAGCCATCTCGACCTCCGACCGACCCGGCCCGGAGTCCTCGCAGAACATCACGCACCCGCGCGGAGCCGGAGCCGGACTCGTGGTCGTGGTGGCCACCGCCGAGGACGCGGCGGCCGGGACGATCGGGGCCGGAGCATCAGGCGTCTGATCCACCAGCACCCCGGCCCCGGCCAACACGGTGACCAGCGCGGAAACACCCGTCGCTACAGCAGGAATAAAAGCACTCATCTCAACCCCCAACGGGAACAGCGATCGGCAGCATGGTTTGCTGCGGTCGCGAAGAACGAACAGGAATGTTGACCGGCGCGACAGGCGCCGGGCGAGGCTCAGCCACCCGCACCGGCTCAGGCACCGGCACCGGCTCAGGCACGGGATCGGGTTTGGGCTCGGGGACCGACACCGGTTCCGGCTCAGGCTCGGGTTCGGCCGGGGCCTGCTCCGCGGCAGGCTCGATGACCGGAGCCGGATCAGGTGCCGATTCACGTTGTGCCGCACGGATCAACAGCGCCAGACCGTGTGTGTCGGCCAGCAGGGAAATCGGGGCGATCGCAGCCACCAGCGCCGAGGCCCACCACGGCAGTTCCCGCCCGGCAGCGACCGCGTGCAGCGAGTTGCCCGCCACCGACACCACCGAGCCGATGACCAGGACCGTGACGAAGAACCGGCGCTCCGGGGCATTGGCCAGGACCAGCACCCCGAACGTCGCCAGCAGGATCGTGCCGTCCACTATCAGCGGGAACAGCCACGCATCCGACGCCGGAATGTGCGCCAGGACCGCGAGGTCCTTCAGCGTGGCGAAGCTGAGCCGGAACGCCGCCGCGCCGACCGCGATGATGATGACCACGGCGGACCAGCGCAAGACGCATCCCCGCCGACTGATCCGCCGTATTCATCGTCAGGCCGCCTTGTCCGACGACGCCGTCGCAGCCTCGACCGCATCGTGCTCGGCCAACACCACGGGCAGCTGAGCCAGCAGCGACCGGGCATCCTCGATGTCGAGGCACATCCAGCTCTCCGACCGGTTCAACGACACCGACACCCGCGCCGGAAGCCCGCCGTAGGCGTCCTGCGTCTGCGGCCGGTAGCGGACAGTGATCCCCTCATACCCGTGGTCCGTGGTGCTGAAGAACGACATGATCACGCCGCCTTCGCAGCCGACTTGGCGCCGGAGTTGTCGCCCTTGATCCCGGTCGCGCGGATCGTCCAGCCGATCGACTTGAACTCGCCCTGACCGGCGATCTTCGGCTTGACCTGCAAACCCTCCAGCTCCACCGGCCGCATACCCCGCGCGATCTCCGGAGCCGCCGGAACCGGCTGCACGTCCGCGACGAACACCACGTCGAAACTGGCCTGCTTCGCGTTCGCCGCCGCAGGGTCGGTGACCGTGCCCTTCCACAGCCGCTTACCGGTGCCGTTGCCTTCCGCGTCCAGGTCCAGCCGCTGACGCTTCGGCGCGTTGCGGTCGGTGCTGAACTCCGTCACCGGCGTGATCTCCCCCAGCAGGAACAGACCCATCGGGAACGCTTCCTCGAACGCCGGGGTGAACCAAACATCCTTCAAAGCCATCGCTCAATCTCCTTGTAGTTTGCGAATTACCTTGCTGACCAGTACTTTCCGACAATTCGCGCGACACGGAGACCGCATACGTGGACAACTAGAGACGTCTTGGATACGCTTAAGTCGTCCCTACTCGTCCCTAGGAGTTGACATGGCGAACGAGCGACTGCGGGAAGCGCTTCTCCGAAACGGCCTGAGCATCGATGAAGTGGCCGAGGCGACGGGCGTCGATCAGAAGACTGTTGAGCGGTGGATTACCAAGGGGCGCGCGCCGTATCCGCGTCATCGGCACACCGTCGCGTCGTTGGTCAAGGAGACCGAAAGCTATCTGTGGCCGGAGGCGATTAGCCCCGATCGACGCTCGGCGATCGCCGAGTCCGAGGTGGTCAAGGTCTATCCACACCGGAATTCGGTGCCCGCCGACCTCTGGACGCGCCTGCTTCAAAGCGCCAACGACCGCATCGAGATCCTCGTCTTGGCGGGCCTATTTTTGGCCGAAGAGCCTTCGTTCACTAGGACAATCAAGCAGAAGGCAAGCCAGGGCACCTCCATTCGCCTGCTGTTCGGAGATCCGGTTGCGGACGAGGCGGATAAGCGCGCCGGTGAAGAACGACTCGCAGCGGGCACGGTCTCCGCGCGGATTCGCAATGCGCTGGTGCTGGTTTCCCCGCTGGCTCAGATCGACGGCGTCGATCTGCACTACCACGAAACCACGCTGTACAACTCGATCTTTCGGTTCGATGACGAGATGGTTGTCAACATGCATGTCTACGGTCAACCTGGCGCGTATGCACCAGCTATGCACCTTCGCCGGTTGGCAGGGGGTGACCTTTTTGATACGTATGTGACAAGCTTCGAGCAGGTCTGGGCTGGTTCGCGGCCTGCGCCTCTTCAGGAGGATGCGGCATGAGAACTGACTATTTCAACGACGCCGAAGCGCCGGCCGCAAACAGTCTCAAGGTCGCGGTCAGCGCGTTCGTTCAGGACGCCGAAGGCCGGATTCTCATGATCCACCGGACCGACAACGACAAATACTCAATTCCAGGTGGAGGCATGGAGGTCGGCGAGACCGTCGCCGACGCAGTCGTTCGGGAGGTCACCGAGGAGACCGGAATTCTAGTCCGGCCCACTGCGTTGCTTGGAGTGTTCTCCAATCCACGCCACGTTGTCGCATACGACGATGGCGAAGTCCGCCAGGAGTTTTCGATCTGCTTCAAGGCAGAGCCGATCGGCGGAAGTCTTCGAACAAGCTCGGAATCCAAGGCCGTTCGCTGGGTTGCGCCCGACGAATTACCGACTCTCGAGATCCATCCGTCGATCCGGGAGCGGATTCAACGCGGACTACAACCAGGCGACGAGCCTTACTTCACCTGAAGCCGCATCCGGCTTTCGGTTCGCGCGACCGCGTCCCGCAAAGCTGGTTCCGCTTCCCGCAACGATCGAGTGACAACGTCACCGTCCCCGTACCGGTGGTACACGTCCGACAGTCGCTCAGAGAGTGTTGTGTCCTCGCCTGAGGCCGTCGTCGTCATATCGGCCCACCACAGCGCGTCCCGGAGCGGACTGTCTTCATCCGGCCACTCGATGACGAGTCCGCGGTTGCGCGCCTCAACGCACGCACAAGAGTGGTTCGCCACAAGTGCACATAACCGCTCGGACGCTCCAGCCTCGCGAAGGAACGCTGCTCCATCGACCGGGTGAAATCCGGTTCGAACCAGGCCCGGGGCATACCCCACGTCGTGCAGCCAACCCGCAGCCACGAGCAGCTCCGCATCATCAGCGATGTCACCCGCCGAAGCAGCTCGCCGCGCAACACCCTGCACGTGACTCAGTCGCCGAGGCAAATCACGCAGGTGCTCTCGAGCGACATCGGCGGCCCAATTCACGAGGTCATGCGCCATGACTCCACGGTAGCGGTCGCAGGCACCAAGCGCAGATGCGGACGGTACCCCGATAAAGGGGCCGAAGCCCGCATCGCCTGCATAGTCACTATGCAAGGCTGGCTCATCTCCGTAAACTGGTCGAGTCACGCGAGTGATGCCGAGAGGTGGGACGCCGTTGGCGCGACGCCCCACCAGGTGGGTTAGCTAGCCCGCACTCGGCGGACCAAGACCAGAGCCCCGGCGATCACGGCAGCAACTACCAGGATGATGCCGTAGTCGACCGGGGTCTCTTGCTTTCTCCGGCGATGCTTCGCCATCCCCACCACCTCCTTCCTGGGCGCGGTGTGTGGACCAAGTCCACCGCCCCTCGGCTGGAGGTGCATCCACCCTACGTGATTGAGTCGACAGAAACCGTTGCACTTCAACGAATTCCGCCACGTGATTGATGATCGCCTACGATCATTCCCCGTGTCGGAGCCCCGTTACATCACCATCGCGAACGACTACGCCCGACTGATCCGTAGCGGCGAGCTCCCGCCCGGAACACCGCTCCCCAGTTATGCCGAGCTGGCCAAACAGCATGGCGTATCAATGATCGTGATCCGAGAGGTTGTGCGACGGCTACAGTCCGAGCACCTCGTCCGGACTGTCCGCCGCCGCGGCACCTACGTGACCAAACTCGACGAACGCACCAGCGAAGACACCACCGCCGAGCCATCACTACCGCCTGGCGCTGACGATTTGGACCGACTTCGCAACACCGGCGATCCGGTGCAGCGTGCACGCTCAGCCGGTGAACTCATCACGGCTTACCAAGTTCGAATCGCCGAACTCGGCGCCATCCGTCAAGAGGCGATCGAGGAGGCCCACGAGCGCGGCCTGAGCTTCGCAGAGATCAGCCAACAGCTTGGGCTTACACCGGGCAGGATCAGCCAGATACGCCGACCCCGGCACTGATTCGGCCCATCTGGACGACATTCCGTCGTGCCCCACGTTGTGCGAGTTGTTGCCGAATTTCGCCATACAGGATCAAGAGCGCCCCGGCGGCGCTTCGCGCCGCCGCCGCGCTGCGACACGCAGCGCGGCTGATGGGGCGTCGCTCGCGGCGCGTCGAGCGCGTCGGCGACACTCGGCCGCCGGGGCGCACCGGAGTTCCTGTCTGGTCGCTTTCTGCATCAACCGAAGCAGTGCTGGGCACGCCGAGAGCCGTACCCGACTTACCTCCCGCAGCCGAGCACGAATCGGCCGGCACTCTGCCCGGTCCACCGGCTGTGGTCCCCCCGAGGTCCCCGGATTGCACGAATGAGGTCACCGCATCCAGCCGACAGGGCTCGCCGGTCACCAGTTCCTCTCCGGCCGTGGCGGTCTGACTGATCCGAGGGCTATCACGCCACCAGCGGGCATCAAGAGCGCCTACGGCGTCACTCCGTGATGGCTGGCGCCACTCTTGACACCCACCGGAGCCGTGATCGAGACGCCCTCAGCCAGACCACCCCAACCGGAGAGGAACCCACGAGATGACCACCAAGCCCACCACCTGCCAACTCCGCGGATGCGACAACCCCGCCGCCATCCCGTTCACCTCCAAGTACGGCCCACAGGACCAGGTCATCTGGCACTGCACCCCGTGCAACACCCAGCACCGCCGCAACCTCGAGGTCCTCGACCGCTACCCGTACTGACCCGAAGGGGGCTTCGGCCCCCTTCCTCGGATTGCCGAACTACTGAGCGTCCTTCGGCCGCTTGGCCCTGCTGTGTGGTGGCCTGCATTGTGTTCCCGCGCCCCTCCAGCGTCAAGAGCGCCTACGGCGTCCCTACGGGATGGCTATCGCCACTCTTGACCCCGGAGCCTCTACGCGCGAAAGGCAGGCCGATAAGGGGCAGGCGCAGCCAGCCCGCCTTTAGGTGCAGGCCACCACACAGCAGGGCCACGATTGCTCGCTGTCATTGATCAGACCGGAGGGTGAACGTCCCGGTTGGGTGAGTCGTGAGCCGCCTGCCAACATGCGGACCACTCGCCAAGGTATGGCTCATCGACGAGGTCTCGTGCAATCGCCATGAACAGTTCGCGGTAAGGGAATGCCGCGGTCTCGTGGCCCAGTACGCTCGCAACGGCCGACCTCGACAACCCGGTGCGCTCCGCGACATCGGTCATGGTTGTGCCCGAATTCGCGTAGGCCGACCTCAGAAGGCCGCGCAGGCTGTAGACGTTGTTCGGGCGCGGGACGCTCCGGCCTATCCCCAGATCGACGGTCTCCGAAGAATCATTCAGTTCCATCAGCAGGCCCCTCCTCGCAGATTTGAATGCGCTGACTCTACGCCCGCTCGCCGACACGAGCGATGACACGTCGTTGGCGCCCCGTACATGGCCGGACATCGACGTACTGAACCGCCACGTGGAGCGACGACAACATCCGCTCGAATACCTCAAAAACTACCTCTGACCTGCCTCTGGACCAGAAGGCGAAGTGAGTGCGCCACGAGTCCGCGGCAATCACGACGAAGACCAGCTAGCCCAATGCCCACAATGGCCGTTTTCCCGGCCGCTGCACTGCGTCCGGCGTCATCAACACCGCCAGGAGGAGCCGTGCCCAAGCATTGCCAGCCCGCTCAGCCAGCTTCGAAGCCTCCGGCGCAGTACCAGTCACAGTTCGCCAGGCCGCGGTACAGTACCGCTCGCCACGCATTTGGGCTGACGTGATCAATGCTCTCTGCCGATTCCTCTAAATGGGTCCTGACGGCATCGCTGCCACCGCCGTCGAATAGCCGCCGTAAATGACGTTGCATTTCCGCAATAGCTGCCCCCGAAGCTGACGCATAAGAATCCGCGAGGTCCAGATTTCTAAAAACATTTTGCACTCGCATCACCAACTCAGGTGGCCACGAGGTGGGACAGTCCGCTGTAAATATTGCAGCCACCCCCGCATCGTTGACGATCTCGACTGCCAACCAAGTGTCCGTCACTACTTCAAAGTAGGGATGAAATCCGTATTCGCTACCTGTCAGCGCAACCCCAGCAAGCATATGATGGTTGCAATCCTTACAACACGGGACCAGATTCCAGGGATCAATTGCCATTGATGCGTACCGCTTTTTTGGCAGAAAGTGGTCTAGAGTAGTCGCCTTATTGTAATTGCAGTACGGACACCGCCTCAAGAGCGCCGAGGCGAGGATTCGATCGTAGTACGCGCGAGCGGGAGAAGACTTTCGAGCAAGCTTTTTCTCGTACAACCAGATGAACTCTTCATCCGATACAGTTGACACCGGATAGTCGCCAGCCGATTCCTTCCAAAGAATACCCGCGGTACCAGCCGACTTATATCGAGCGTTATTGATTTCAAGCGATGACAATTCGCTTGTCAATCGCTCCGTCAGCGTAGCGTCCTCGATGTTGTGCACACACGCCAGAGCAACCTCGGAGCACGAGAATTCCGGGGGTGTCGCCGCCCACATTGCCCGACTACCCCCGATTGTTTTTAGCAATACGAGCACGCAAAATGGCGCGGCCCTCCATGCCCAACTGACCATTAAATTGCTGTAGCGCAACTGGGTACTCAGGATATTTTTCTGCGACGTCACTCAACATTTTATGAAAACCGGTTGATGTTACTTCCAGCCCGAAAACCTCATTCGTTAGAACGCCGACATTTTCTCCAAAAGTCTCCATGTCCGGGCGAATGGCCACGCTAGCTTGACCAACGAGAGACAGCTTCCATACACAAGTCGCTGGCATTTCCTGGAGCACTACTGGAGAGTGGGTTGCAACAATTGCGACACCATTACGGTCGACCATGAGCTCGCTAAGGGCACGGATATATGAAGAGAGCAAAGGAGGGTGGAGGTGCGCTTCTGGCTCGTCGATCAACACGAGTGTCTTTTCCTCCACAGTCGCCACAAGTCTTGTAATGCTTATCAAAACTATTTTATGTCCGGAGCTGAGTCGAGGGTAAGTCTCTCTAACGAATCCGACTACCTCATTCGCGCTCGAAGAGATCAGCGACACGAGCCCCATTTGCTCGAAGATCGGGTCCGCTTCGAGGATTCTCAGAGCGTTCTGCCAACGCTCCTTTCGAGCTTCGAACAGACATGAGCCGACAGCTTCAAGCAGTAGGTCGAGCTGCGACGGCACCGGCTGAAACGGGTCAACTACACTTTGAATTTTCAGACCAATGTATGAATACCCAAATTTGTGACGATCCTTGTTCCTCTCGTCAGGTTCGAAATCATCAAATGCGCTAAAAGAAACAGACACCAGATTATTGAAATCTGTGAACCGTCGGCCATTAGGGCTTTGGAAACTTCCCCGGCTAGATCCGTCGCGCCCCGCAAGATCATCTGCCATTGCATTTAATAATGTAGACTTGCCGACACCATTCCTTCCAACTATTGCGTGAATATTAGTAGGAGGATAAGACTCCGGCTTAACCTCGAAGGATAGATTGAGCTGTTCTTTGCCTTCTAAATCACGACTCACAAAAGAAAATACATAGGGAGTTAGGCGTGCACCGCCGTGTGCGAGGCGATGAAATTGCCCCTTCAACAATTGCAGAGGTATTTCTCTTAGCAGAGACTCCGTCATTACGTCCTCATTCAGCATTGCATCGCAAAGAGTAAGGTCATACGCGACATCACGAAGTGTCTTGTGAATGGCAACTCGCTGCGGTGATCCGAGCTGACTCACGTTTTCGTAATACGCGGGATCCTGACCGAGACTGAACGTACTGCTGTCGAAGGCGGAAGATCTTGAAGGAAGAGCGGGGCGCGCCGCGGGCTCGCCGGGCTCTGGCGGGCTCATTCCCTGCTGACCCACCTTGACCACCCCCAGAGTCTTGCTGGAGCCAGCGGCATCGACGTACGACACGGTATAGAGGGTGGAGTACTTCCACCAATCATTCCAAGTGGTCTCGCGCAATAGGACCACATCCCGCGCATCACTTGGATCGACCTCCGCGGCACTGACCACCCACAACTGCATAAGGAAATCATGCCACGAACTGAGGCCGTTCGAGGCGTAATCAGGGCGGGTCGCGCATCACAACAACGATTCGCCGTAATTCGGGCTACCCGACTAGAGGATGCTGACGCTCTTTGAGGGGCTTATCCGCCCGGATCCAGGACTGGACCGGACGGATCCACTGTCGACCTCCATACCATGACCATCCCAATATCTCTGATCCACGTCCACCGTCCTTTGACCAGGCCTCGCTTCTCAAGCCGCTTCAAACCGGCGTATACCGAACCCTTTTCAGCATCTCCTGGAAGGTAGTCCTCATCCCCGGCACTGTAAATATCGGATGCGATCTCGAACACGGAGAGGGAAAAGTCGTCGTCATGTAAGCACTTGAGAATTTGCTTCTGAAGCCAGCCTAGGCCCTTGTGTTGATTCGTCATGAGTTGCTAGCACCCGGCTTCCCCTCAAGATGAAAGCGCATAAGATTGCCAGGTCCGGCTGTAATGATCGCCCGCAGTTCGTCCGGAGTCAGGAATTGCTTCGGCCGATGGATCATTTGGTGACAGTTAGCGCACAGAAGAATCAGGTCGTCGAGGGTGTTCTCAGTGGGTCCGCTGGTGTGCAACGGCACTACGTGGTGGACATGAACGTATCCGTCACCTATTCCGGGATACGTGGCCTCAAAGTCGAAGCCACATACCTCGCACGCGATACTGTTGCGCTCTCTTCTCGACCGCTCGATCTTTCGGCGCCGCAGTTTCGGATCTCGTTCGTAGACACGGGTGAGGCGCTGGCGGGCTTTGCCTTCAATCGCCGCCGCGAACTCATCAGCAGACGCAGCGTCAGCGTCAGGGGTCTCGATGTCCTCGTCGTCGTGATCCAACACCAAGTCGAGCTGCCCGTGCTGTCTAAGCATCGCGGCCAGGGCTCGCATCTTGTCGCGGTGCTTGGCGAATGCTTCTGCGACGTGCGCTGAGAGCCTGCCGCCTCTTGTACGTGTACCGTCATGGTTCGGATGCGCGGTCCTCAGGTCTTCGAACTTACGGTGCACGCTGTCCGTGCTTCTGTACTCAGGAATGCTCGGCGCGTACACCCACTGGGCACGGAGGAGCTTCGACAGTTCCTCGGTCCGCGGGTCCCTCTCAGGAATCGTTCGCCAGTCGTTCCGGTCGAGCAGATCGCAGGCCAGGATTTGTTCTTCGAGCTTCCAGGCCATCTTGCCGGTGACCTCGAAGCCGAGCCGTTCGAGCCGATCAGTCAGTGCGAGTCCACCCGAAAAGTCTTCGGCGGCGTACCGCTCACCTGTCATCAAACTGTACGCAACGCCGACGATCGCTTTCGAGTCGTACGCACGACCTTCGTACAGCAAGAAGTACTCCCGAGCCGGTTTGAATCCGTGCTCCCGTAGGAACTTGGGCCTACCAGCCTTGTCGCACTTCTCGATCGCCTGCAACACGAACGGACGGGTCAACCTCGACAGCTGCACTTCGTATACCCCACCGCAGAAGGACTAGAACAATCGCGCACCGTACTCGATCAGTACGACATCATTCGCGACAGCCGTGTCGTAGGGAAGAGAGCAGTCAGTCCGCACCTGTCTTGCAAGCTAGAGGGACGGGACCAGAACGGGACCACACGCTATGAACGATGCCAAACAACAAGCTGCTCAATGCGAGCCAGCGACCTACCGAAAACCGGTATCTACCTGCACTTTTAGCGCCCGGACCTACCTGGGGGTCAAGTGGTCGCAGGTTCAAATCCTGTCAGCCCGACATAGAGAAATCCCCTCCGACCTGCATCGGAGGGGATTTTTTCCTACGGTACCGCCCGCAGAGTTGGGGCCAATCTGGGGCCAGACTTGCCCCGCAGGTGCCGCGACAGCTGATTGCCGTCCTCCTGCAATGCCGCGATATCCGGGTGTAGGTACCGCTGCGTGATCCTGGGATCAGTGTGCCCGGCGATCCGCTGAAGCCGATGCAGCGGAACCCCGGCATCCGCGAACCATGTCAGCCCGGTATGCCGGAGATCGTGACGCCGCAGATGCTCATATCCGAGCTTCGTCACAACCTCGTCCCAATGGGTCGCATCCCGCAGCACTCCCGTTTGGATGCGACCTCCCCGAGGCCCGACGAACAGCCGAGCATCCAACAGCGCCTCTCGCCGCTGCTTCTCGCTCGCCTCCTGCAGGCCACGTTCAACGCGGGCGCGCGCCTCGTTGATCCGCCTGAGGATCAGCGGACGAATCTCCTCGATCAACGGAATCGGACGCGACCGCTTGCCCTTCGTGCCCTTGTCTTGCAATCCACCCGGCCCCGGCGTCGTCTGCCGCCGCAACGTCCACACCCACTGCTCGGTGTCGATATCCCGGACCCGGCAACCCGAAACCTCCCCGATCCGGGTCGCCGTGCAGGCCGCGAACATCACCACATCGCCCCAGCCGCGAAATCGCCCGGCCGATGCTTCCGTGAGCGCCGTCATCAACTGCTCGAGCGCGGCCCAATCCGGCAACGCCAACGCACGCGGATCGTCGAGCTCGTCCTCGCGCCGCGCCAGCTGCCGACGCCACCCGCTCACGTCGACCCGGTTGCGATCGATCACTTCGTCGCGCACGGCTTGATCCAGGACCCGCGCCAGTGCTGCCAAGGTGTTCTTGATCGTGGACTCTCCGCAGCCGTCCGCGATCCAGCCCGCCACCGCCCGATCGGCCAAACCGGTTGTGATCATGGTGACCGGCAGATGACCCAGTGTCGGCACCACCCGACGCCGCCAGCCCGCCCGATACGGATCGAGCGTCTTCGGCTCCACGCCCCGCATCGCGGTATCCCAGTGCGCATTCCCGTACTCGGCCAGCGTCGCAGTCGCGGTCTTCGGATCTACACCGCGCAGGGCCGCCTGCTCGATCCCCGAAATCCAGTTCTCGGCTTCCTCCTGGGATTCGAACGTCTTCGACCTCGTGTCCCGGGCCTTGGCCACTGGATCGGTCCAGCGGACCCGAGCCCGAACCATCCCGCCTTTGCCTCGGACCTCGATATAGCCTCGGACTGCGACCCCGAGCGGAATGGCGCCGATGCGGTCGCTCATCACGCCGCCTTCGGATCGATGCGCCTGCTCGACAGGTACTCCATCACGTCGGCGCCGCTGTAGCGGATCACACGATCGGAGATGGCTACGAACGGCGGCCCCGCGCACGCGGGGATGGTCCTCGCCAGCACCAGCACGCCCACCGCCAGCACCGGTCGGCTCCGCGCACGCGGGAATGGTCCGTCGGCGTAGGTCGGTTCGCCGCAGTAGCATTCGTCGGCCCCGCGCACACGGGGATGGTCCGTAGTAGACGCGCCAGCTGTGCTCATACATTGCGTCGGCCCCGCGCACGCGGGAATGGTCCGCGGCCAACGGCACTGCGTCGACCACAGAAGCGGTCGGCCCGCGCACGCGGGGATGGTCCGCTGTACGAGTCCAGCAGGATCCAACGTTGCACCACGCGTGATTCGCTCGTGCCCGGCGCGGTTGCTGGTCAATCATCGCTACTTGTCATCAAAATCGCCATTTAATGACTGACGTCAACCAACGAGGCTCGCACCCGCCAACGCCAGCAATCAATGCTACAGCGGGAGTGGGGTAGGCGTTGGAAGTATCCGCAGCTCAGCGGCCCAATGCCACCAACCACCTCCAACACGGTCCGCTCTTGACAACGATGCCAATTGCAAGCTGGCTCGATGTGAGTACATGGAGTTACCCATGTACTCACGAAATCAGTTGGCGCATTTGGGATCGCACCGGCTGCTGGCGTAGTCGCCTTCCAGTAGCCCGGCACGGTTGGGCGACGAGTTCGCGTTGCCACTGGCCGAACATGCGCCGCATGGCCACCCCGCACGTCGGGCGCACCGCTTGGGTGGCACGTATTTGTGGCTATCGCACATCGCGCCAGTATTTGCATTGGATGGATGCCCATTGATGCCAGCATGCAACATGTATGGTCCATTCGGTCTAGCGTAGGTGTTCGCCGTTATCGCCAAAATCGAATACTCGAAAAGATTCCTTTCGCCACCCGTCACCATGGACGCTCTTTACTGGTCGCGCGCCTCGGCTTAACATCAGCCAGAACAAGCCTTTGGATGTTACCTTCTTCAGAAATACCAGATTGACGAGTTCCGGCACATCAAATCCCATATCTAGCATTCCAGAAGAAATTGCCACTCTCGGCACGGACTGGGCATCTTTGAATCGTTCAATGATATTTGATACATTGATTATTCGAGAAGTGACAGGAAGTGCGAAGTCGCCTCCCAAGTCGGGATACTTAATTCTGAAACGACGCGCAACCAACTGGGCATGGCTGACGTTCTGAGCAAAAATGATCGTCTTTCCTAGTTTTCCGTCAGCGGCATAAGCCCCCCGCTCCATGAGTATTCTCAGCGAAGCATCGATTGCCTCTTCGCCTCCAAGTTTGCCTGTCACGCTATCTTGACTATTGAGCCCTGAGGTAATCCTCACGCTCGTGAATTCGGGTTCCACCAGGTAGCCGTCTGCCACAGCTTCGTAGAAGCCGTAACTACTGGTTGGCGTGTCTTCGCTTATATCGAACAGTATCTTGATATCTTCATCAAGACTCTCCGTAGGGCAGGACGTAAATCCAACCACCAGCCCGTCAAAATAGTCCATTATCCGTCGGCACGCTCGACTTCCTACCGATACGAGCTCGTCTATGAAGATAAGATCAAAGAATCCGTGACCGTATCGGCGAAGCGAGGATTCTCCGTTTGGATCGATATACGACGCCAATTTGTGGAGCGGCACGACAAATAAATGTGCATTCGGGTCGTGACCGCGCGCACTATCCGAGACGATAAGGTCTGGCAGATGCGCCTTGAACACGTCCAAAGCCTGGTCAACCCTGGCCTGTCGATCGGTAACGAAGAGCGCGCGATTAGCCCAACCGGCACGAACGAGGCGATCAACAAGGGCTGCACATGTGGCAGTCTTCCCGCTTCCGACTGCCATACTCACCAGCGCCCTACGCCGCCCATTGTGGCCCTCGAAAGCCTCGCAAACGTCATGCACGATACGTTTCTGATGGTCGCGAGTGACGATCCGCTCCTCGATCGGAACTTGATTCAAACTCCGACGATTTAAGCGATTGGTAATCTTACGACCAAGTTCCTCCTTTGTGTAGAACCCTTTTATTAGTCGCGGCGAGAATGAGACTTCATCCCATACAAGGAGGTCGCTACCTATGACACCGAAAAGATAGGGAAGCAGGCCGAATTTGTATTCAAATTCGCGGGCGTACGCTCGCAATTGCGAGAAGGTGGATTGCAGATCGGAACCAGCTTCCCTGGCTTCGACCAACGCCAGTGGACGACGGTTATCGTCCCACAAGACGTAATCAGCGAACAAACGTCCCGAGCCCTGAGGGCGAGTAAGGGGATAGTCGCGACTCAGAGACGGGCCATCGGCCCAACCCGTTTCCTCTAGGAGCATTTCAAAGACAGCTCTCGATGCAAGTTCACCTCCGCTCCGTTTCTCTTCTTCGATCGGCAGATCCACATCCATATCGAGAGATACATAGTGAACACGTTCTGATACGTCTTCAGAAATCCCTAAAGCGGCTGAGACCCTTCGCGCATCGCCCTGTCCCGATACCTGAGATGTCCGATCTTCGATGAAGCCCGTCGGTATCGTAGCCCGGGGATCGAAATTGCATTCTTCTCCCGGAAGGCTATCGGCATGAGAGGAAAACATTCCAGCAAACAACTTCAGAATATTATACAGTTCGGTGACGCAGGCGAGCGCGTCACTTCTAGACAGCATCCTCGAACTGTGAACAGCCGCTTTTCCATGTCGAATGATGTTCTTCGCCTTGGCAGTCAGCGGTCCCAGTGTGTCGGAAATCGCGGGGTCGGAAATCATAGCCGAGAGAGTGGCGCTCTTGGGCTCCTGATCGGAGCCTAGGTGTCGGTAGAGCCATCTCAACGTCATTTCAAGCGCAGACCGGCTGTAGAAGCATGATATTCGTGGATCGACATTTGCGTGATACTCGGCACGGGCGGCCTGATCGTACAGATCCGGCCACTCTGCCTGAAGAAACCAAAAGTTCGACTGCTTTGGGGATGGCTCGTTTACTACGCCAGCGTTTGGCCTGATACCGGTGGGCTGATCACGGACAGCCCACGCCCAGATCTCTTCCGCCGGTGCGTTGAACACCGTAGTCAAGTCGACTCTGTCGTCAGTCGCGTCCATGGGTAGGAGGAGCCAGTTGGGGGAAACGTCCAACGCGAGAGCTAATGCCACAAGATCATCGACATCGACCCGTCGTTGACCTTTCTCAAGTTTTGCCAGCGCAGACAGATCGATCGGTCGACCGAGTTCGCCAAGCCTCGTCGAGACCCAATCGAGGGTGCGACCACTGGACTGCCGGAGGTGCCTTAACCGCTGGCCTACCCGGATCCCAGTCGGCCCCACGGCTGCAACCTGCTTCGCCATGGATTCAACAGTAGTGCCTGTTGGTGAAAATCTCCAAGAATGTTCGACTTGACCAAAGGGGTTCAGGCGGAGGAGGCTAGCGCGGTGAGGACGGCTGGTCGGCGCCGAAATGGCAACGGCCCCTGCGGGAACAGGGGCCGTCCTCGTCGTAACCATGGCTTTGAGCAGGAAGGACGAGAATGTCAACAGTAGCGGGTTCCGGCGACCCGGCCAACGGCGCGTCCGTCGGCCGCAACGCCGACACTCCGCAGCCACTGATCTCACTCCGATCGATGGTGATAATCGGGGTCTCGATGCTGGTGGGATTGTGTGCAGGCGTTGGCGCTGGTGCCGCAGCTGGATTGAAGGTTACTCATGCATACGGTGCGATCGCCGGCCTGGCACTTGCATTCGTATCTGGTACCGCAACGGGAGTGCTGACCGGCCTAGCCGTGGCCCGCAACCTCCACGCACTGATCGATCGCTCAACTCCATAAGATGTTTGATGGCACCTCGTGCAGGGTGCACTCATCGCTTATGGCCAGTCCCCGATAACGCGACCACCCGGACGTAGAGCCCGGGTTGTTTCGTCCGTTGTCAGTCGATCCCGCAGTCCACCGGGTGGTGGGTGTGGGTGCAGGCGGCAGCGTACTCGGCCGGTGTCCGATAGCCCAGGGCTGAATGCCGGTGCCGCAGGTTGTGCTCGGTCTTGAAGTCACCGATGACCACGCGGGCCTCGAGCAGGGAGGTCCAGTGGTTGCGGTTGAGGCACTCGGTGCGCAACCGGCGGTTGAACGACTCGATGTAGCCGTTGTTCCACGGCGTGCCGGGCGGAATGTAGGTGATCCCGATCCTGTTGGCGCAAAAGCGTTGCAGCGCTGTGGATATCATTTCCGGGCCGTTGTCGCACCGCAGCACCTTCGGGACGCCCCGGGTGGCGAACACCCGTGCGAGTTCGGCGACGAGTTTCTCGCCAGTGATGGAGCGTTCCACCAGATGCAGCAGCGACCCGGGTGTGTTCATCGACCATCGACGCGATCTTCACCGTCCGACCATCGACAGTGGAGTCGAACTGGAAATCCAACGCCCACACCGTCATCGGTGCATCCGCGGCGACCGCCGGCCGGGTGGCCGATGACTCGATTTATGGTGTGTTGCACCGAGAATGCGGCCGGTTGTTCCCGGATGAGATGTTCGCGGACCTGTTCACCGATGTCGGGCGGCGGTCGGTGCCGCCGATGATCGTGGCGGTGGTGATGGTGTTGCAACGGTTCGAGGGTCTGTCGGATCGGGAGGCGGTGGAGCGGTCCGCGTTCGACGCCCGTTGGAAGTACGCAGCTGGTGGACTGGATTTCGACTATCCGGGATTCGTGCACACCGTCTTGGTGGACATGCGCGCGAGGCTGGCTCGCTCGGATCGGCCGGACCGTGTCTTCGATGCCGTGCTGGAGGTGGCGCGCCAGGCCGGGCTCGTGGGTCGTCGTCGTCGGGTGCTGGATTCGACGCCGTTGTATGACGCGGTGGCCACGATGGACACCATCACCCTGGTCCGCTCGGCGATCCGGGGTCTGCTCGCTGCGGCAGGTGCCGAGTTGGCTGCCCGGCTGCGAGCTCTGGCCGGCAGCGGTGACGACTACGCCAGTGCGGCGAAACCGGGCATCGACTGGGACGACGAAACCGCCCGTAACCAGCTGATCTATTCTCGTGTTCGCGACGGGATGGCGATGCTGGCGCTGCTGGACGGGTGCGAGCTGGACGAGCGAGTCGGCAAGGCCGCGGCATTGCTGGCCACCGTGCTGGCCAGGACATCGGTGAAGACGCCGACGGGCATTTCGCGATCGTGTGCGGCACCGCCGCCGATCGGGTGATCTCCACCGTTGACCCCGAAACCCGCCACGGGCGCAAAACCTCCGCGCGAGGGTTCGACGGCTACAAGGGCCACATCGCTGTCGATCCGGACAAGCGAGATCATCACCGCCACCACCGTCACCCCCGGCAACAACGGTGACGCGGAGGTGGCCGAGGAACTACTCGCCGACATCCTGCCCGCCGAAGCCGCAGGCCGGGACAACGACGCCGCCGCAGTGTTCGGTGATGCCGCCTATGGGGCGGGAGAGTTGCTGAAACGGTTGGACGACAACGGGATTCGAAATCTGATCAAGGTGCAGCCGTCGCCGTCGGTGAAAGGGCATTTCTCCAAGGACCGGTTCACGATCGACCTGAACACCCGGACGGTGAGGTGTCCGGCCGCAGTCACCGCACCGATCGCCGCCCGGATCGGTCGCCACACCGGCGTCGCCTGCTTCGGTGACGCGTGCGCGTCCTGCCCGCTGCGCGCACAGTGCACCACCGCAGCCAGTGGGCGCACGATCACCATCGGCGCTTACGAGCGCTACCTGGCCACGGCCCGGGAGCGTCGAGACGATCCTGTCTGGAAAGCCGACTACCGCGGAATCCGCCCCAAAGTGGAACGCAAAATCGGTCATCTGATGCGCCGCCGCCACGGCGGGCGCCGTGCCCGGATGCGCGGACCGGTCAAGATCGGCGCTGATTTCGGCCTGCTGGCCGCCGCGGTCAACCTCGCCCGCCTCGCGGTCCTGGGCATCGGCCACACCACCAGCGGCTGGACCGCGGCTCAGGCCTGACGATACCGGCCACCGGAACCCTCATGCCGAATCACCACGAGCGCACCCTGACACGGCCCGACACCGACTAACCACGGGCACCGTCAACTGGTCGATCACTCCGACCTTCCCGGCACGCCACAGCCCGCACACTGCCCGTTCGACACCAGCCACCTAGGGTCCGTCCTCAAAGTTGGTGGGGTTGATGTGGTGTGATTCTCGGTTGTGGTGCGTAGGCACGAGTTGAGCGAGGAGTAGTTATTCCGGCGGGGTGGATCCGCGCGTCGGGCTGCGGCGGGGCAGCGGGCGTTCGCCGCGAGCGCAGTAGGACCAGGCCATCGAGTCCGCACTCGACAGCAGCGCCCCGTAGCGGCTCAGGCCGGTGGTCTTGACCCCGAGCCCGTGCAGCCGGATCCCGGGCAGCTCGGTGGTGAGCGCGGACATGATGCGTGCGGCCTCACCGGTGCAGCGCGGGACGCGGAAGCACTCGAAGCTTGTCGACGTCCCATCGAACGCCGAGGCCTCCTTGCCGAGAGGGCCAGGATTTGGGCAGCGCGGCCTTCCAGTACCGCCACGAGTGGACGCCGACGGCCGAGTAGTCGATCGACAAGTCGGCACAGAAGAGCTTCATGGCCGGCGAGATGACGAGGGCGCAGTCATGCGAGACGTGGTCGATCCAAGCGTGAAGCGGGTGCCAGGTCCGCGAGGGCACCTCGGCCCCGCAGCTATGACGCACCGCACACCGCAGGGGCGGCGCACCGAGTGAACCTATGGTCGCGACAGTTCGTAGTACAGGTGACGAGATGCATTGTGCGCCTCGCTGAATAGCGACGAAAGGGACCGAAAGATGACCTCGGCCAGAAGATTCCAGCGTGCCGCTGTGCCGGTCGCAGCCACCGTGGTCGTATTCGCGGGGCTGCTGAGCGCCTGTGGTGGCGATGACGGGCGAGCTGTTCCGGCGGCCGAGCCGGCATCGTCGACCACGGTGACCGCCGCGCTGGCGCCCGCTGCGGGGCAGGCTCCCGCGGTCGCGAAGACGCAGGGCTGGCTGAAGATCTACGGCGGAGCAGCCCCGGCCGGGACCGCGAATGCGGTGCAGCTCGATGTGACCAGCGATCCCAGTGTCGGGCAGTACGTGTCGGACGGGACGGGCCGGTCGCTGTACCGGTTCGACAAGGACACCGCGAAGCCGTCGGCGTCCAACTGCGCCGGGCAATGTGCCGTGACATGGCCGCCGCTGACCGTTACCCGCGACCAATCGGTCTACGCGTCGGGAGTCGACCCACAACTCGTCGGGTTCATCGAACGGGCCGACGGCACATGCCAAATCACCATCGGCGGCTGGCCAGTGTACTTCTTCTCGAAAGACAAGAAGCCAGGGGATCTGCTCGGCCAGGGCGTCGGGGGGACATGGTTCGCAGTGGCTCCGAATGGGGGCAAGGCTCTCGCCAAGTGATCCGAATGCCGCTGGATCAGCCACAGTAGGTCCAGTTGACGGGTTCGGCCCCGACCTCGTCGCCGCCGCGATGTCGACGGGGCCGAGCCATCGTCGCCAGCGTCGACCTCTGGTCTCAGCGAGGCCGCCTGCTCATCAATCCCGTTAGTGTGACGGTGTCACTGGTCAATGAGGGCTGGCGAATCCAGGGTGGCATGCGACCTTTCGGCTGCATCGGGATGGCCGTGTGGGTCGAAACGGTCTGTGTCCGTACGCTACCGCGCGGCCCCGACACCGACAGAAGGCGCTGCGGTGCCGGGCCGCTGGCGGGGCGGGATCCGCCGGGCCCTGCGTCGACGGGCCGGGGGTGGCGGGCTTGGGTCCGTCATCAAAGCCACATGAGCAGGGTGGCCAGGTCGAGCATGCCTCGGTAGGAGATCGCGGTCTTGTCGTATCGGGTCGCGATGGCCCGGTACTGCTCGAGCCGGTTGAAGCAGCGTTCGACCACATTGCGGCGCCGATACGCGGTCGGATCGAACGTCGGTGGGCGAACTCCAGCACTGCCCCGGCGGCGACGGTGGGCCTGCTGATCGCTGCGTTCGGGGATCGTGGCGGTGATACCACGCCCCCGAAGGTGCTCGCGGATCGCGCGAGTCGAATAGCCCTTGTCGGCCAACACCCGCCGCGGACGCGTCCATGGCCGACCCCGACCCGGACGTGGCATCCGGATACCGGCCAGGACCTGGGTGAACATGGTGCAGTCGTTGACATTGCCCGCGGCCGACACCACGCTCAGCGGGCGGCCGAGCCCGTCACAGGCCAGATGGATCTTGGCGGTCGGCCCGCCACGGGAACGACCGATAGCATGATCAACTGGCTCACTGTGTTCGCCGCCGGATCCGTTGTCCCCCTGTGTGAACCACACGCGCACGCCCGCCAGCGGAATGCTGGTGGGCACGCACGATCGTCGAATCCACCGACACCTCCCGATCGAGCTCGGCGACAGCCTCGGCGACCACACGCACCTTCGTCACAAGCGTCCCCAGGGTGCCGTTGCGCGACCACCGCCAGAACCGGTTGTACACCGTTTTCCACGGCCCGTAACGTTCGGGCAGGTCCCGCCACGTCACCCCGGTCTTGGCCTTGTACAACATGCCGTTGATCACCCGGCGGTCATCCACGCGCGGACGACCTTTTGCTCCGGACACCGGCAACAGCGGCTCGATCACCCGCCACTGCCCCTCGCTCAACTCGTGCCTACGCACCACAACCGAGAACCACACCACATCAACCCCACCAACTTTGAGGACGGACCCTAGCGTGCAGAATGTCCGCTCTTGCCGCTGGGCGGACGTTTTCAGCTTGTCACAGCTGGCGAAAGGCTGCTCTGGGCACTTGGTCGTCGATCTCTTGGTGTGGTCTGATCGTGCTGCAGATGACCCGGAATCGGTGGACCTCCATGTCCAGGGTGTGGCCGTCGGCGATTGCACCACGGAACAAATGCTCGTATTTCAAGGTACCGAAGAACCGCTCGATCACTCCATTGGTCTGCGGTGACCGGACCCGCGTGCGGAGGTGTCGCAGCAGCGGGTCGGGTCCGGCGAACGCGGTCTTGCACACCTCGCCGCGGAAACAGGGACCGTTGTCCGAGACCACCCGCGATCGGCGCCGGTGCGATACCAAGCACCTCCCCGGCCGGACCGCACACCTCGGCCAGCCCACGATCGGCACGCAATCATCGAGTCCGAGGACCCGCTCGGCCTCGGCAACCGCCTACACCACGGGCGGAATTTTTGCAGATGAGGGGCTATGGCGCAATCTCCGCGTTTCGCGGCGGGAGAGGTGGCTGCCGCGCTGGGCGTAGCAGCCGTCGAATTTCTCGGTAGAGGGGCGTTCGGGGACAACTGGCGTGTCGGCGATCTCGCCGACAAGATCATCTGCGATCACGAGTACCCGGCTGACTTAGTCTCGCGGGAGGTCGGCAGATCGACCCGAGTCGACAGCCCTCACGTAGTAAAGCTCATACCGGTGTGTCTGGTTGCCATGGTGATTCCACCGTCGGTCGTTCGGGGTGTCGAGCCAGTTCGATCAACGCCCACCCCTGCTCGAAGGTGAAGGTTGATCCTTCGATGACGAACTCGCGGTTACCGCCGGCATACTTGGCGCCCGCCAAACAGAGAAGATCAAAGACCTGGTCGAAATCTTCTACATGTGAAACCCGAATGTCGAAGCGCTGTCTGGATTGCGCCGAAGACTGTCCTACGGTGTGCTTCTTCGCCGACGGGTCGAGCGGTGCCCCAACCTCCCATCGGATGTCGCAGTCCCGGCCCAGGACCTGTTGCACCGCCGCGCTGACCGGCCCCGCGTATTTCGGGCTTGTCTGGTACCGCGCCAGCACAGCGTGCTGATGGGCGAATACGACCGTGGTGCAGTCAACTCGAACCACCGACGCCCCTGCCAGCAGCGCATCGACACGGGCTCCGCCCAACTGCCGCGCCTTCTCACGGATTACCGGCCACGCCGCTTCGATCGCCCCAACATCGCTGCTAGATGCCGTGGGCGCCTTCAAGGGCCCTGCTGGCGCGCCCGAAGGCCACCTATTTGGTCGCCACCGTCGATGACGAGATCGTCGGCCGCGCGTCCATCCGGCACACCCTCAACGACGCATTACTCCGGCGGGGCGGTCACATCGGCTACGCAGTCCTGGCGCGATATCGGCGGTGCGGCTACGGCACCGCCATCCTCCACCACAGCCTCACCATCGCCCGCGCGATCGGCATCGACCGGATACTCCTCACCTGCCACGACACCAACCTCGCCTCTCGGCGCATCATCGAATCCCGCGGCGGCCTCCTCGAATCAGTCGATCCATGGACCGATGGCATCCCGACCCGCCGCTACTGGATCGAGTGACAGACATGTGGCGTACGCTGCCGCCGCGACGGACCGACCGATTGGCGGACGAGATGGTCCTTCAGGCGACCTGGGACGAGGTCTCGTGGTCATCCCCCCGCCATCGCGGTCTGATCATTGTGGCGCCGCGCGGCTGCTGCGAGCAGTTTCGGGTACATAGCGTGGCGCATCTTGCCGCGTGTCTTGACGGCATGACAGTTGGGGCAGAGCGCAATCATCTGCTCGGGGTGATCGCGGCCTCCCTTTGCGATGTCCTCCACATGGTCGACATCGAGGACAGGCAGTCCCTGTCTGTGACGTCCGGAGCTACCTGGACGCAGTCGGGGTTCTCACACCTGCCGCCACTACGGATCAGCACCGCTCGACGGCGGCCTGGAGCCAAACCGGTCTCGACGTGGTCCTCGCATGCCTCTCGTGGCCCAGCTTCTGCGCCCGCAGCCGAACGCCGCTCGGCCTTACCTCGACCGAGGCGACGCAGAGCTGCTCGCCCGATAAAGTCGCGGTTGTGATTCAGGTCTCTCTGTTCTGCCAGTCGCCGAATGTCGTACCAGCCTCAGGGATCCTCCACGATTCCCGCCCACTCGTATTGCGACCTGCAACGACGGCAGCAGCAGCGGACGGAGAAGAGAACGGGTAGTCACGGGTGAAGGCGGCCACCTCACCGGAACTGGTTGCCTTGAGAACGCCTTCACCGACAAGGTTTTGATGCAACCGCTGATAGTTGCTGGGCCAGCCCGACCACGATGAGCGCGCCAGCGATCCGGCGCGGACGACGAATTCGCCGTCGATCTCCTGTGCCGTCGCGGTGATCCCGCACTTTCGGACAGCCATCTCGAACACGGGAGAGAGTGCTTCGGCAACGGGATCTTTGGGACCCGCCGAAGGGCTCGGCATCACGGCTACCGATCGGAAGATGTTGACGTTGAGGACAGGGAGCACGATGCGCGCCTCTGCGATGAAGCTCTCCATATCGGAGATGTCTGCTTCGGGCAGGGTCGACAGCGGCGGCGCGGTGCCGTTGACGAGTTTGGCGCGGCCGGCTTGCTGGGCGAGCTGAATGAGCCTCGCCTCCAGATACCTCGCATGCGCCTTGGTGATGTTGGCGTCCTTGCTGGTGATTACTATCGCTCGATCCCAGAAGTCCTTGCCGTTCTGGGACTTGGGCTCGGCATGTCGCCGAATGCGGACACCGACCTCGTCCCCTTCGCCGATGTAGGCAAGGATTCCGCCGGTATCCGGATCCTCACCGATCAGGACGTAGACACCCGTTCTGCCGACTTCGCGGCGAGCGAGCAGCCTAGCAAGATCCGAGCGAGGCGCCGCGACTATATGACCCGTCCAGTTCATGATCTCCGCCGTCTGCAGGCCGCCAGGCGTTCCATCGGCAAGGAACATCCTGACCGTTTTGCCGTGGTTCTTCTGCCCGCTGTCCACGTGGTGACTGTATCGGGTGCCGACCGCAAGGCTCGGAAGATCGAGATGGTTCGCCGCACCGGTATTCATCGTCCGCGGAGCGTCAGCAGTAGAGGCAACTCGCACCCACCCTGACCAACACACCCACCATCGAAACACGCTGGCCACGAACGCGCTCCAACGGCACCAACAATGCCCGTGACCAGCCGAAACACCCTCTTCTGTCGTTCGCATTTCGCCGTAGTCATCAGCGACTCAATCATCACGGACGACTACGCATTCATCCCCGCCCGCATGCCCCCGCACAAGGAAGCCCGGTAGAACGAGCTGATAGTTACCCATGCCATGGATGACGCGGGACGACACATCACGGCAAGTCAACCGCAAAGGGCCACATACGGTTCACGAGTCAGCCCGCCCGGTCTCCTACGGCACGCTACGGGGCAGCTAACCCCGACCACGAACCGCTGCGTTCAGATAAGCAGACGGTTCATTCCGATGACCGCGGTTGCGCTGCCCGTCCTGTCCGGCGAACCCAGCGGATCAGGGCAATGACTCCGAGGACGCCTGCGCCTGCGCCGCCGACGCCTGCGAGTACTGGGGGCTCGGCCCGGACCAACCAGGCATGATGTAGCGTGGTGTAGGCGACTACCCCGCCGACGATGACCACGCCGCAGATGTTGCAGGCTGCTTTATAGCTGGTGCCGATCAACGTCATGAGGCGGTCGATGAGGTCGTAGAGCCCGACCGGTGGGGTGTTAGTCCGCAGCAGCACCGGTCCTCTCGACCCGATCGCCGTGCCGGCATCGGCGCTGGGGGGATCGGCCTCGACGGCCGCCGGGGTCGAGGCGATCGGAAACTGCATCACGCGGTCCTCCGCTTCGGGTCAGTGCGGCTCATCTCGCGGATCGTGTCGGCATCAAAGTTCTTACATGTGTGTTGCCGCAATCGGCACAGCCGACCTCCGACGGTTCTGGTGCTGGTGTGCGGGCCATCGAAGATCAGCCCGACGTTGGCCAGAACGATCATCAGCATCGGCCGACGGAGCACGGCCTCCATGGCCGCACCGCCTGCGGTGGTGTTTATGTCGCTGCTCCAGCCCATCGCGCGTCCCCCGATTTCTGTCATCGAGTGCCATCCCGATCTCTCATACAACCCGGCCATGACACGTGGCTATTCTTTATCACCTCGTTAGGCGATGGAAATATCGACCGGTCATAGCGTGATCTGCGCCATCTCGGCAAGGCCGCGATGTTTCGACCTAGAGTAGCAAGCGTTTCTGACACGTGGTAGATTTTTTCTCCAGCCGGTCGAGACCGGATGCAGGATCAGTCGACGCCCGTGGAACGATGGAGACCTTATGATCGACCGGATGTTGCTTCTCGCCGACCTCAGGAAGTTGCGAGCCGAACTCGAAGGCGACCTCGGTGCCCAGGCAACGAATCCGGACATCGAGACAGCGCTGCGCTCGCAACATCGCGCGAGCATCAAGGCCAAGAACACCGATGCTTCCTACACGGCGTGGGTCAGTGACCAAGTCACAAAGGCGGCGGTGTCCTGGGTGCTCGACACTGTCTTCTTGCGGTTCTGCGAGGACAACGGCTTGGTCGACGAACCCCACCTGGCAGACCCGAACGACGGGGACGGACTGACCCGGGACCGTCATATGACGTTCCTCGAGGAAAGACCAACGGCAACTGATCGGGACTGGCTGATCCACGGGTTCGACCACCTGTGCACCGAGTCGTCGGTCATGGTCGACATTCTGAACACTCGCAGCGGCGGGCTTCTTCCATCGCTGACGGTCTCCCCGGAAGCCGCCCGGAAGGTTGTCGAATTCTGGCGCACCCGTGACGAAGGCGGCGACCTCATATATACCTTCAACGAGCCGCTCAGCGACACCGGCGGATGGGACACTCGGTTCCTCGGTGACCTATACCAAGACCTTTCCGAGCACCAACGCAAAGTTGACGCCCTCGTGCAAACCCCGGACTTCGTCGCAGAGTTCATCCTCGATCAGACTCTCGAGCCTGCCATCGCTACCATCGGCTTGCCCAGCTTACGCACCATCGATCCTGTCTGTGGATCAGGGCATTTCGTGCTTAGCATGTTTCAGCGACTGTTCGATCACTGGCGAAGGCTGGAACCCGAATTGCCCCCGTGGCTGCTCGTAGAGCGGGCGCTTCGGTCTGTGCACGGCGTCGACAAAAACTCCAATGCCGTCTCGATCACGCGCTTCCGCCTGCTCGTCGCCGCGATGAGTGCAGCAGGTGCACGACGTCTGGCAGATATTCCTGATCTCCGCATCGCCATCGCCACTGGCGACTCACTACTAGCCGGTGAAGACCCGCAGCGTCACCAGATCTCGAACCCTGAGGGCAGGCTTGTCGATCAAGGTGTAGCCCGGAACAGTGTCGGGTCTTTCTCGGACATCGAGCTCCTGCAAACAGGCTCGTACGATGTGGTCGTCGGCAATCCGCCCTATACGACTCCCCACAGCCGTCTGATCGACGAGGCTTATCGCACCCGTTTTCCCGACGTCTGCACCGGCAGATACGCGTTACCGGTCCCTTTCATAGTCCGCTTCTTCGACCTTGCGCGGCGCGATGGACGTGACTCCGGGTTCGTGGGCTTGCTGTCTGCGAACAGTTTCATGAAGCGAGACTTCGGACGCCACCTGGTCGAGAGGTTCTTCCCGACGGTGGACATCACCCAGATCATCGACACATCGGGCGCCTACATCCCCGGCCACGGCACACCGACGGTGTTGTTGTTCGGCCGCAATCAGCCGCCATCACAATCATTGGTTCCGGCTGTGATCTGTCTGCGCGGCGAATCGCAATGGCCTGCCGATCCCTCGAAGGGCCGGGTGTGGCAGTCGACGCTGTCAACGGTTCGCTGCGCCGGTTACGCCGACTCCTGGACAGAACGAGTCGCTCTGGATCGATCGGTGCTGCAAACGTTTCCATGGAAACTTACCGATGCGGCGAGTGCTGCGGTTCTTCGCAAGATGGAAGGTGTCACTGATACCGAGAATCGGATGAAGCTTAAGGACCGGGTACGACGCATTGGCTATTTTGCCAACACTGGCTCTGACGAGGCCTTCGTCGCGTCGGAGGCGGCCTTTCAGCGGTCCCGGGCCGAGCAGGAATTTCTGATTCCGATCCTCCGCGGCTCCGATATTCGGGATTGGACGGCGCGGCCCAGCCACCAGGCAGCCCTACTGCCGAGCCCCTCTCGGATTTCCGATGTGGGGGATTTCCCGAATCTGATGAGAAGGCTGTGGCCGTACCGAACGGTGCTACGGCACAACCGTGACCCCTGGTACACGTGGCATCATGTCTCCGAGGTGAGGAATGCACACCCATGGCGGATCGCCTTCACCTGGGTCAGTACGCACAACCATTTCGTCATCCTCCGCGATCGAATCGCGCCGCTGACCTCCGCGCCGATCATCGAGTTGCCGCACACCGCGTCCAATTCCGATGTGCTCCAGCTCGCCGCCCTGCTCAACAGCTCACTGGCATGCTTCTGGCTCAAGCACCACTGCAACAGCAAAGGCCAGCCAGGGATCGATCAGATCGGAATCGGCGAGCCATGGTCGGTGTTCTACGAGTTCGCCGGTAACCGACTCCGCGAACTCCCACTGCCACGTGGCCAATGGTTCCAGGACCGGTGGACCATCTACTCCGAGGTCCTGGACGAGCTGGTGAGGGAGATTGAGGACACTGACCCACGATCCACGTTGCGCCACGACACCCTGCCCACAAGCGCCGAACTGGATGCCGCCCGTACACGATGGACGAAAGCGCGCGGCCGGCTCGTGGGACTCCAGGAAGAACTGGACTGGGAAATCTACGAACGCTACGGCTTAACGAATGACACCGACCAGCTCCGCGGACCGATTGACGCGGTTCCCGAACTGAAACCCGGTGAGCGGGCATTCGAGATTGTCCTTGCACGGCGTATGGCGCGAGGAGAAACCGACAGTAAGTGGTTCGAACGAAATGGCATCGCGCCAATCACTTCCGTCCCTCACCACTGGCCCCACGCTTACCGCGAAACCATCGAACGACGTATCGTGTTCATCGAAACCCGGCAGAACATCCGTCGCGTGGAACAGCCGGAATACAAACGACGCTGGCACTCCCCTGATTGGGATACCCTGCTTCACGACGCGCTCGAAGCCTGGATTCTCGACCGTATGGAGAAGCCCGCTCTGTGGTTCGGCAACGAAGACGACCAGCCTCGGCAACCGCGCCTGCGGACCCTGACTGAACTCCTCCAAGCGCTATCGAGCGATGACGACCTTATTCGAGCCGTTTCACTCTTGGACTCCAGCGCCTCCGTCACAGAGGTCCTGAGAAATCTGATCGAGGCCGAGCATGTTCCATTCCTGGCGGCGCTACGCTACCGGCCGTCAGGATGCCGAAAGTTCGAGGCATGGCAGCGAACCTGGCATGACCAACGCGCGGAAGACACGACTAGCGGCGCCGAACACGACGCCCGTCAATCTCATCCACTTCCACCAAAGTACACTTCGGCGGACTTTCTCAAACAGAGTTACTGGCTGGCACGCGGGAAGCTCGATGTACCCAATGAGCGATTCGTCTCCTACCCAATCGATAGCCCTGTACCCGAGCTGTACGGCTGGGCGGGATGGGATTATGAGCAGCGTGCTGTCGCCCTGGCCGAGCACATACGACACCTGACGAGCAGCAACACCACAAAAAGCCACCTGATACCGCTGCTTGCCGGACTATTGGAGCTGGAACCGTGGATCCGGCAGTGGCATCCCGACCGCTGCCAAGATGTCGTCGATTTCCGTATATCGGTTCAGGATCAGTGCGGGATAAAAGAGGATGACCTGGCAGCCTGGCAACCTGCTGCCCCGAAACGTGGCAGACCCCGCAAGATCTTCAGTCAGTGACCGCCGACGTTGTTGTCGGACGTGGGTTCTGAGCCGGCACCGGTCCCCTCGGGCGAGGGCGGGGTCGAACTCGAAGTGCGTGTGCCGACCAATGGTGCGATCACCCTCGCCAACGGCCAGCAGAAGGTGAGTTTGCGCGCCTACGTTGGGCGCGTGGTAACCGTTTAGGTCAACGCACGCAGCCTCCACATCAGCACCTGCAACCACTTCGAATGCGCGGCGGCCACCCGGCCGACCCCGAGCCCGGCAAACCCGCACTGCGGAAGGCTACCGGCACCATCGCTATTCCCGCTGGCGAAGCTATTGAGATCGACCGTGTCGTCGACCGCGACGGCCGCCTCGGTACCGGCGGGCACCACCATGTCGTCGGGTTCGCCTGGACCGGACGCACCGTCACACTGCTCCTGGACGGACACCTTAAGCACGCCATCACCGACAACGCCCTGATCGGCACCTGGCCCTGCCCGGTCGCCCGCGACCAACTCGGCCGCCTCCGGGGCGCCCCGAACACCCACCACCTCACTGCCACCAGCGCCGTTATCGACCGGATCCCTCCGAGCCCAGCGACGCGTTCACCAATCCGGCTGCATCCTTGTCGTCGGCCAACGCATCGAACTCGGACCCCGCCACCGCGGCAAGCTCGTCACCGTCATCATCGAAGACACCCACCTGCGAATCCTGCACGGCGAAGAAGAGATCGCCGTCCGCCCTCGCAAGAGCACGAAACTCATCACCCGCTTCCACGTCACCGGGAAGGGAGCGACCACAACCAGCGGTCAAGCATCAGGTGATGACGTTCGGTCAAGCAACTCCTGAGTCCCCACCCGCCACATGGCGCAGCAGTAGTAGATACACGCATGTCCGCCGAAGCGCCACAACAGCCCGCGTGGTGCTGCCGCACGATGCAAGAGCGCCTTTCACCATTTCAGAACCACTGTCGGCTCATCTGGCGTGACTGGCCGAGGTTATGGCTTGCCCCACCGCGTACCGTGCGGGCGCGGCTGGATCATCCGCGCACTACCGCGACCACGAGTCGGTTGACCAGCGTCGAGATCGTATGTGGCGTTACGCAGGCATCGCAATCCCTCAGACTGGGTAGGCACCCACGATGACCAGGCGTTTTCCAACTGCCCCTGTTGTGCGTGTCCTGCCGAGGGAACGAACCTGCGACGGACGACCGCCAGGCCCCATTCAACTGATTGGAAGGTCGGCCCGGAAACTTTGGTGTATTCCTGGCGACATACCGAGAAAAGAAGCAGGTCAAGCCCGATTAGCAGGCTTGACCTGCTGTTTCTACTCCCCCATCTGGACTCGAACCAGAAACCTGCCGATTGACATTCGGCTGGCCGTCGAAAGCTGGGGCCAATCTGGGGCCACACGCTGTGCGCGGCCGAGAACGACCAGCACGTTTGGAATGTTGCCGCATGCTCGAATACCGGGTTTGACGTGTGCAAATGACATTAGCCCAGAGCTGGGGGTCAAGTGGTCGCAGGTTCAAATCCTGTCAGCCCGACACAGGAAACCCCTTCCGACCAGCGTCGGAAGGGGTTTTCTCGTTCGGTGGAGGTGTGTCGGGATTCGACCCATCTCACAGAAATCTCACGTTTTCGGGCTTTCCCCGCGCGCCCATGCTTCCCGGCGCCCGGGGCGATGGCTCGATGCTGTTCCGGCCAGGTGCGACCGTCGTCAGCGCGGCGTCGGGCAATGTGTACAGAACCGGCTGTCGTTCTGTCTCCCTATCGAAGGTGAGGAAATGTCGCAGTCCACTTTTATGAAACGGTTCTTCGCAACGGCGATCGGTTCGGTGCTTCTCGGGATGGCCGTCGCGGCAGGCACGCCCGCTTCGGCCGCGCCGGCAGGTGACACTGTCGACCGTGAGGTCGCCTTCACGGTCCGCAATACCAATACCTCGGGCGTGCCGTGCCCCACCGATGGCGCCGCCTACCAAGTGCGCGGTCACCTGACCGGACCGGCCGGCAAGCTCGCCAGTACCTCGGCCGACAGCGTGTCGTTGTACTTGCACGGGCTCGAACTGGGTGAATGGTTCTGGCGGTTCGGGGATGCGCCCGGCTACAACCATGTGCGGGAAATGGCGGCGCAGGGGCATGTCTCGGTCGCCATCGACCGGATCGGATACGGCTCGAGCGGGCAACCACCCGGGCTGCTCAGCTGCGTCGGCGGGCAAGCCGACATCGCGCACCAGATAGTGCAGCAACTACGGTCGGGCCGCTACACGGCTCCCGAGGGGGCGGTCGCGTTCAAGCGCGTCGCGCTGCTCGGCCACTCACTCGGTGGCGCGATAGCCCAGGTGGAAACCTACTCCTACGGCGACGTGGACGCCTTGAGCGTGCTGTCGTACTCCGACCTGGCCCTGAGCGGGGAGTCACTGATCGGCACCCTGTCGTGGGGAGCAAACTGCCTAACCGGAGGCCGGCGCTCGGTTGCAGGTGCGCCCGGCTACGCCTACCTGACCCCGAGCCTCGCGTCCTACCAGGACAACTTCCTCGCCCAGTCTCCCCCGGACGTCCGGGGACCGGCCTCGGCGCTACGCGGGCTGAACCCCTGCGCCGACATGGCCACGGCGGCCGAAGCCACGGCAATCGACCTGACGAGGCTGGGCCAGGTCACGGTCCCGGTACTGACCGTCGTCGGCGGCCGGGACCGGGTCTTCGACGTCGACCGGGCCCGCTTGCAGGGCAATCTGTTCACCGGAACCCACGATGTGACGACCCATGTCATCGACCAAGCCACCCATGGTCTGACATTGGAGCCGACCGTCGACGAATTTCGGCACGTCCTGAGTGACTGGCTGACCGCGCGAGGATTCTGAATCCTCCTGCACCGCAATGCACGGGCCCTGTGGATGTCCACGGGGCCCGTCGCATGAACAACCCGAGAACGAGTCTCCCGCGACGCTTGTCAGCAGCGGTGACGAGTATGTCGCCGGTCTCGGGGTCGTCGATGAGGTCTTGGATCATCAGGGTGTCGACGTATACCAGCGAGGCTTGGACGATGCTCAGGCAGACCGAGAACTTCCCCACTGCCGAAGCGACCGCAGAATACCTCTACAGCAGCGCCTTCGCCGCCGACCCCGTCGGAGTCGACATCGGCCCGGACTATCTGCTCGAGCGGCTTCGCGACGGTGAAGACCCCAGCACTCTGCGCGAACAAGG
This sequence comes from Nocardia sp. NPDC047038, assembly GCF_040644075.1. Lineage (NCBI taxonomy): Bacteria > Bacillati > Actinomycetota > Actinomycetes > Mycobacteriales > Nocardiaceae > Nocardia > Nocardia sp. NPDC047038. The sequence goes on from NZ_JBEYVQ010000007.1 coordinate 249,421, forward strand.
TGCCGGAACCCGGCCCGGAACGACACCACGCGCCAACCAACGCGCCATCACGGCGCGTCGAAGTCCGATGCCCCGGAGCCCGGCTGTGCTCAGCCGGCGGCGGCATCGAGTGCTCGACGGAGAAAGGCAGCCACTTCATCGCGGCATTCGGCTGCTTCGGGAATGTCGGGTTGATCGCAGAAGCTGTGCCACATGCCTTCCCACACGCGAAGGTGGGTCGGTGCCTCGGCCGCACGCAATGCCCAGTACATGCGAACGCAGTTGCTCATGAACAGATCTCGGGTGCCGGTGGTGATCATGCTGGGCGGGAAGCCACTCAGGTCCGCGGCATGCACTGGCGACAGCAACGGGTCGCTCACGTCCTGTCCGGCAGCGTAAGCGCGAGCAGCTTTATCGAGCTGCCTGCGCCACCGGATGAGCGGATCCTTTCCCTCGAGGCTGTGATAGCTGGTGCCTACTCGGGCCAGATCGGTCCACGGTGTCAGTAGCCCCAACCCCGCGGGTTCGGGTAGACCGAGCTCGCGGACGCGTTGCATGAGCGCCAGCGCGAGCCCACCACCTGCCGATAAACCGATCAGGACGAACTTGGTGCCTCGTTGTTCAATCGTCGCCGTGTACGCGGCGAGAGCATCGTCGAGCGCAGCGGGGAACGCCGCCTCTGGCGATAGGCGGTATTGAATGGAGACGAGAGGAAAGCCCAGCGCTTCGGCCATCAGCACTGCGAGATCATCGCGTGCGTCGCCGAGAAGATACGCCCCGCCATGCAGATATATCGCGTACCTATCGGCGCCCCTGCCACCGCGCGGGACCATGGTACAGACCTCGACACCACCGGCGGTACCAGTGCTGGCCTCGACACCGAATCGGGCCTCCAGTTCGACGATCGGAACTCGCTTGCGGTTGTACACCCGGCGAATAATGCGCGCGGTCAGTGGTGTCAGCGGCACGGGAATCCGGGCGGCACGATTGCCGATCAGGAAAGCCTTGGCCTCTGCGCTGACCGGCAGGCGAGCGATCTCCCCCCGCCGTCCCCACCTGGCTCCTCGTGAACGCCCGCCGCGCAAACCAGAACCGCGTGGTTCAGGCGATATCCGCATGGTGAATTCTCCCGTCTGCGAAATGTGTTTGCCTACAGTTGAGGGTGATCGCGTTGATCTGCTCGCCTCGTCCGGTGGTCGCGTCATCCGAGGGCGGTGAGGCCCTGCATGTTGCCGACCTGCACCGACACAACCACTCCGAACGGGATCGCCATCAGCACGCCCGGGACGGTGGTCACCTTGATGAGAACCAAGCCCGAGTAAGGGTTTCTCGCCACTGGAAGCGACCGCGGATGAGATCGGCGCCTGCGATCGTGGTGGCTTCGATTCTCGATCGCCTGGTTCGCCCGAGGGTGCCGACACTGGTGACCGCCGTCGCAGCCAGGGTCTGCCGCAAGGTCGGCACTTCGAGGCGTGTCGCCGCAGAACCAGCCTGGCCGCACGAGACTGTGCGCCGCCTGGCCCCACCAGGGCATGGCGTAGGCCGATGTCACGGTTCCAGATACAGCCGCTCATTGGCCATCCGTCGCAGTGCTGCTCCAGCGTCGCCGGGGATTATCCGAACGTCCTCTATGTAGCGGCGCTGCTGGTTGTCCTGGATGAACAGCAGTGCCGCGGTGACGCATGCCCTGAAATCGAATCGTATCCCGCGCAGAGACATCGACAGGTGGACGTCCGGCTCGTCTGGGCGTGGCGAGGTCATCACTTCGGCCTCCGAGGTCTGAGCGTTACGCCGGACCGGCAAGCGCAAGGGTGACCGCGGTGTGCGGGAGCCGTAGCGGGCATGCTGCACGAATCATCATGCTGATCACATCATTTCGGAGTTCTGTACTGCTTGCGGATCGGTGATGCCGGTGGGATTGCCGATCGAGGGCGTCATGGCGTGCGCGGCCGTCTGGGTGGGGGTGAGTCGGTCTGCACCGGTGGCGATACAGCCGATGTAACCATCCGGTCGGATCAGCAGCAGTGCCGCTGTGTGTAGACCGTAGGTTCGGGCGAACGAGCCGGTGATGTCGGCGAGCACGATGTCGGCTTCGATGTCATCGCCAGCGTCGATTGCCACTCGGGTCAAGGTCGCACCGGCCGTCGGCCACCGTAGTGCTTCGAGGTCTGCGACCGCGGCGGCACCGTAGGCGATTGCGGTGAAATGCGGTCCCCGGGTGACTTCGAAAATTCGCCGTGGTCCGCCCGCGGCATCGAGCAGTCGTGCGTCGGGTGCGCGATCACCGACCGCCAGAGTTTCCGTGCGGTCGGCGTCGGGTGGCGCCAGCGGTCCGCCGCAGTAGTTCAGACCGAGTTGGCGTTCGTCCTTACCGCGTTTGATACTGGACGGATCCAGTTTCGAGATGCCTTCGTACTTCTTGGTCGACAAGTTCAGCACCCCGGCTGCTATGGGCATACGCTCTGCTTCGTAGGTGTCCAGCAGTGCCTCCGGCGCCCCGGCAAGAACCTGGCCGAGTTTCCAGCCGAGATTGTAAGCGTCCTGTATGCCGGTGTTGAGTCCTTGTGCCCCGGCGGGGGTATGCACGTGCGCGGCGTCCCCCGCGAGTAGGACTCGTCCGGCCCGGTAGTGCTCCACCATGCGGATGTTGGGGCGGAATACCGACTTCCAGGTGATGTCGGACAGGCGAATGCGCTTGTTGCGGGTGTGGGAGTGGATGCGCTGAAGTATCCGGTCCTCGGTCAGAGGTGGTTCTTCGTCCGGGCGCAACCGGATCATCCATTGGAATTGGTCGGAATGCGGCAGCGGGCAGGCGCCGACGAATCGGCCACCGGGGCCCGGCCATACGTGCCAGCGGTCGCGGCTGAGCCCCGAGACCGTGGCGTCGACAATCACCATTCGGTCTTCCTCGTCCGTGGAACCGAGGAAGCCTATTCCGAGACCGCGACGCACAGCACTGGCTCCGCCGTCGGCGCCGACGAGATACCGGGCAGTGATCGTCTCCGAACCGTCGGAACTCGCCACCGTTGCCGAGACCGCATCGAGGTGCTGTTGGAACTCGATGAGTTCGCAACCGTATTCGACGCTGCGCCCCAGCACGCTCAATCGGGTGTGCAGCGCCTCGTCGGTGCTGTGCTGCGGTATCAGCCAGGTACTCGGGTAGGGCACATCCGTGGTCGGCTCGGTCACCGGCAGCATTCGCCACGGGATCGTCACTGGTCCCAGGTGGATTCCGAGCAGTGGGTAGGTGCTGCCATGGGCGAGGATGTCGTCGAGGGCGCCGAGATCGTCGAGGACTTCCAAACTCCGGGGTTGGATCCCTTTGGCGCGGGATCCGCCGAAGGAGTTGGCGGCTTTGTCGATGATCCGTACGTCCAGGCCGCGCCGGGTCAGGTCGATCGCAAGCGCGGTGCCGGTCGGCCCGCCGCCGACGACGAGAACATCGATCATCGGGGAGTTCATCGCTGCACCCGCCGTCCGACTTGCTGAGCGAATGCGTCGAATCGGACCGCCACGTCGGTGGGCCGTTCGTAGGGGGCCATGTGTCCACACTTCCTGATGACGTGCCATTCGGCCGGGGTGAGCAGTTCGCGGGCCTCGTCGAGCCGCGTGATCGGGGTGACCTGGTCCTCGTCACCCCACAGCAGCAATGACGGCACGGGGGACTGCCCCGCCTGGGCGTAGAGTGGCTGTCTGGAAGTCAGCGGGTAATCCGCGATCGTGGCGAACAGGGCATAGATCGAGCCCTCGAACTCATAGCACGCACGCACCATCGCGGAAAGCGCTGCGGATTGCTCGGGATCTCGCACGTTGTGGGACAGGTGATTCTCCAGCAGTCGGCTACCCAGATTTCTACCCAGCAGAGCACCCAACCGGGCATGGCGCAGCAAACCGGCCCCGGTCGGCCGTTGCGTGTCCAGGCCCGCCGGGCCGACCAGCGTCAGTGTCATGGTCTGCTCAATGTGGCGCGCTGTGAACGCCATCGCCACCAGTGCACCTAGCGAGGCACCGATCACATGCCATGGCCCGTGGAGCCCGAGTCGTGTTGTCAGGTCGGATAATTGACGTACGAACAGCGACTCGTCGTACACCGCGCGAACCCGGTCGGAGTAGCCGCGTCCATAACCGCTGTAGACCAGTGTCCGGTATCCGCGCTGATGTAGTTCCTCAGCGAGTCCGTCCCAATAGAACAGCGGGATCGTTGTTCCTGGGCTCAGTAGAACCAGTTCCCCGTTGTCGGGGCCGGCGAGTTCATAATGGGTGACGCCGTCGGAGCACTCCATGAAGCTGCCACGAAGCTGCCCACGGGTGGTCGGGTCGAGGCGGCGATGCTCGCCGCGGGCTACGAAGTATTTCATGATGTCTCCTAGGCTTTCTGCCCGTCGCGCGAGCCGCCGGCCAGGAAGTCCCGGATCGCGACCGCAACCCACTCGGGCGCCTCCTCCGGCAATAGGTGTCCTCCGCCGACATATGTCAACTCTTGGGCCCCGGGGACGTCGCGCGAGAAGTACTGGCCGTCGATCGATTCGCTGCGCAGCACGAGCGTTGGAGTGGTGATGCGGGGAATATCTGCCGTGCGATCGATCTGATCGGTATTGGCGAAGTCGATGAAAGCCTCCCGGTTTCCCGGCCGGGTCGACATCGCGTGCACGCGATCGACCATGACCTCATCGACGCCGTCGAAGGCGGGGCCGACCGCTGATCGTAGGTTGCGTGCGGTCGCCGTTCGCGAGGTCGTCCGTCGCTGTCCATTCATAATGGTTACAGCGTTGCCGAAATTATTGGATGTGTCAAGGCTGCGTCGCACAATGCCCTCCGCTCTCGCGGGTCTGGATGCCGATCGAAACACTGATCTGCCTACTTCGCACTCCCGGAGAGCGCGCACGGATGGCCGCAAGCTCAACCGGGTGATGGCAGGTCGCTCGCGTCGCGGTGCATGAATCGGGCACCGGTCACGACAATGCTTGCTGCCCGATCAGGATCAGATACGCGATGCTCGCCGCGCCGGTCGCGACCGGCGGTATCAGGTGATGGAACCGGTCGCGGACTCGAACGTGAGAGATGATCGCGCCGACCATCAACGCCACCAGGCCTGTCGCCGCCGCAAGGCCGACGGGAGGGTATGCCAGCCCGAGGAGTACCCCGAGTGCACCCAGCGTGGCCGCGGCGCCGATGCGCCGGAAGGCGCTGACGCTGTACCCGAGGTGTGCGGCGTTGGCTCGTTGGGCGTCGACAGCCATGACCATGCTCGCGCCGGCCCCGAGGAAGACAACGGCGAGCAGTATCGCCAATGCGGTCGTTGCGATCATGCAATGTCCTTCGAATAGGAGATTATTCGGGTGTGATCAGGTGTTTCGAGGTCGACGCACCGGCGACGGTTGTCACGATCCGTTGCCGCCCCGCCACCGCGCTCGCGAGGCGGGGTGCGCGCGGCGACGGACTCGGGCCAGTGCCTCATCCATCATCATAATGGTAACAGTGTTGCCATTATTGAGCTCGGTGTCAACTGGCGATGCCGGTTCCGAGCGCGGAGGGCGTGGAAGCCAGTGCCGTCGACGAGAACGACTCGTGGACGGGCTCGGCGGGTGCGCCGCAGAGTGATTCACTCGAGCCCGAATAGCGGGCTCGCGTCACGCGTTCTCGCGGGACCGGGCGGCGCAGAGCGCGCCGACCAGCGCCGCTGTGGCCACGGCGGCGACCACTACACCGAAAACGATTCCGATGAGGGACAGGCTCCAGCGCTGAGCGGCGAAGCCGACACCCAGGATCGGCACGGAAATCGCGAAATAGGCCACGACGAAATAGGCGGAGGCGATCTCGCCGCGCTGCGATTGCGGAGCCGCTTCCACCACCGCGCCGAGCCCTTTGCCGAAGCTCGCGCCATGCCCGAGGCCGGTCATCAGCGCGGCCACAGTGAGGACGACCACCGACCGAGTGCTCAAGGCTGTGGCGAGCAGCGCGGCACTGAGTATCAGGGCCGCACAACCGAGGATCATGGCCTTGGAGGCAGGTAGCGTCCTGGTGATCGCTTGAGTTCCCGCGGACGCGGCGAACGCCGCGGCAACCAGCAAGCCGACCATCGCCTTGTCGTGAATGTGCAGAGATTCATTCAGAAATGTCGGCACGACCGACGTGAACAGACCGATCACACTGAACCCGGCGCAGGCGGCCAGTGCCGCACGAGTGAACACGCCTCGCGCCTGAGGCGGAATGGACAGCCGTTGCATGGTGAGCTGAGTTCGGGACCGCGTCGCAACGGTCTCGTTCACATGCCCGATCGCGAGCCCGGCCACCCCGATCATCACCAGATGCACAGCGAAGACACAGTGCAGTGGCCATGGAGCGTATTGCGCCAGCACCCCCGACAGCGTCGGTCCTATGCCCAGTCCTCCGATATTCGCGACACCGGCGACCGTAGTGGCTCGATTTTTCCATTTCGCAGGGGCGACCTCGATGATCATGGCGGTTGCCGTACCGGTGAAGATGCCGGCCGACAGCCCCGAGAGCACCCGCCCGATCAGCAACTGCCACACCGGCCCGGCGGTGAGGAAGACAAGGGAACTGGCTGCGGAACAGGCCAGTCCGGCAACGAGCAGCGGTCGACGTCCGAGCATGTCCGACCATCGGCCGAAGAGTATCAGCGCCGCCACGACTCCGGCGGCATAGGCGGCGAAAATCGTGGTGGACATGCCGATGGAGAACCCGAGCTGGGCGGCGTACAGCGTGTACAGCGGCGTCGGCAGGGTCGTGCCGAGCATGACCACGGCGAAGGCGTAGGCGATTTGCGCCATCGACCCGATGCGGGGCCCGCGCGCGATCGGGCGGTGCGTGTACGAGGGAAAGGTGTCGTGCGTTGATAATCGAGTGACCATAATGGCAACGTTGCCGCTATTGATTGCCTCTGTCCAATCAAATCGGCAACGATGTGGCCGATATTACTTGGCAATATCCGCAATACTGCGGGCGAGAAGGTCGAAGCGCGCGAACGTTACGGCCGCCTCGCGAGAGGCAACGAAATGCAACGGGGAACCCAGACCGAAATCGGCCATCAAGTGCCACATGGCATTCCAGATCTCATGAACGCGCGCCCTCAGCAATGCCGATGGCGGCAGCCGGACATTCCTCGGGCATTCGATATCCGAACCTCGTCAAGTCGGCGAGGTGTCCGCACCACACGGGATGTCGCCGCAGCGGTGATCGTGCACCCCTCGTCCATAGCTGAGCCCACCAGGACGGGTGAGCCACAGCGATTCACTCCTCCCTCCCGATGATGTGTGTCACGGGGATTCGACTGGCGGGGTCATCGCGGTGACGGATTTCAGTGTGCGCGCGGTCCAGTCGGTGGTGGCGATCGAGCCGATGTAACCGTCGGGGCGGATCAGCAGCAGGGTGGAGTCGGTCAGGCCGTAGATCCGGGCAAAGGACTCGGTGATGTCGGCGAGGACCACATCGGCCTCCACCAGATCACCGCTGTCGACGGCGACTCGTCTCAGCGCCGCGCCCGCCGCGGGCCACGGCAGTGCGGCCAGGTCCTTGGCCGCCGCGGGACCATAGGCGATCGCGGTGAAATGCGGCCCGGCGAAGAGATCGAACAGCCGCTGCGATCCCCCTGTCGCGCTTAGCAGTTTCGCATCCGGCGCGCGATCGCCCACCCGCACGGTCGCGGTACGCTGGGCCTCATTCGCCGCCAGGGGCCCACCACGGTAATGGAGGGCCAGCTGGCGTTCGTCATCACCGCGTTTGATGGACGACGGGTCGAGCTTGGACAGCCCCTGGTACTTCTCGATCGACAAACCCAGGACCCCGGCCGCGATCGGCTGCCGCTCGGCTTCGTAGGTGTCGAGCAGGCTGTCGGGCGCGCCAGCGAGCACTTGACCGAGTTTCCAGCCCAGGTTGTAGGCGTCTTGCACACCGGTGTTCAGTCCTTGCGCACCCGTGGGGGGATGTACATGAGCGGCGTCGCCGGCGACGAACACCCGTCCCGACCGGTAGCGTTCAGCCAGGCGGATGTTGGGGCGGAACACCGACTTCCAGCTGATATGCGACAAACGGATATGTTTGTCGCCGGTCTGCTTGCGGAGGCGCGCGTTCAGGCTGTCCTCGTCGAGATCGGGCTCCTCATCGCGGCGCAGACGAATCATCACCTGAAACCGATCGGAATGCGGCAGCGGACACGCACCGACGAACCGGCCACCCGGACGCGGCCACACATGCCAGCGGTCCCGGGAAAGGCCGTCCACCACGGCGTCGACGATGATCACTCGATCGGCTTCGTCCGTCGTTCCCTCGAAGCCGATGCCCGCGGTTTTCCGGACCGTGCTGCCTCCGCCGTCGGCGCCGACCAGGTAGCGAGCGCCGATCTCGGTCACACCGTCAGGGCCGGAAACCATCGCCACGACCGTATCCGGATACTGTTCGAATCCGACCAGTTCGCAGTTGGCTTCGACGGACACGCCCAGCCGCTGCAGTCCGGCGCGCAGTGCGGCGTCGGTGCGGAACTGGGGGATCAACCACGTATTCGGGTGCGGCACATCCGAGCTCACGTCGGTATGCGACATCATGCGCCAAGGAATGTTCAGCGGGCCCGCGTGGATGCCCAACAGCGGGTAGTCGGCCCCGCCGGCCCGGATGTCATCGAGGACGCCCAGGTCTTCGAACACTTCCAGGGTGCGCGGCTGGACTCCCTTCGCGCGCGAACCGTCGAAGGCGTGCGCGGCCTTGTCGATGATCCGCACCGCCAGTCCGCGGCGGGTCAGATCGATCGCCAAGGCGGTGCCGGTCGGCCCGCCGCCGACGACGAGGACATCGACGATATCGGTGCTCGGCTGGGTCGTCATCGGTGCGTCCCTTCCTTGGCGGCGTCTATGAAGGCGGTGAATCGGGAACTCATTCGGGCGGGCTCCTCGTAGGGGACCATGTGCCCGCACGGCGAGAAGATGTGCGACACGGTGGGCGCCAGCAATGCGCACACCTCGTCGTAGTTCGTGATGGGAGTGACCTGGTCTTGATCGCCCCACAGCAGCATCCGCGGCACCGGCAGGTGGCCGGTTCGCCGGTAGAGATCCTGGCGGCCGCCCAACGGAAAGTCGGCGATCGTGGCAGCCAACGCGTAGATCGAGCCTTCGAACTGGTAGGACTCCCGCACCATCGCGGTGAGTGCCGCGGATTGCTGTGGATCGCGCACGTTGTGTGAGAGGTGCCGGTCGAGCATTCTGCTTCCCAGGCTCTTGGCCAGGACGGTTCCCAATAACTCGTGGCGCAGCAGCCGTGCGGCGGCAGGTGCGGGCTGCAACCCGGCGGGGCCCGCCAACGTCAAGGTAGCTACCCGGTCGACGTGCTGCCCGGCGAAAGCCATAGCCACCAGCGCACCCATCGAAGTTCCGACGAGGTGGAACCGCTCGGACAATTCCAGGCGCTCGGTCAGGTCGGTGAGTTGCCGCACGAACAGCGCCTCGTCGTAGCGTGCCTCCACGCGATCGGAATAGCCCCGGCCGTAGGCGCTGTAGGTGAGGGTGCGGAATCCGCGGCGGCGGAGTTCGGCGGCGAGTTCGTCCCAGTAGAACAGGGGGACAGTGATACCGCCCACGAAGACGACGGTCTCTGCCGCGGCGGGCCCGCTCAGCTCGTAGTGAGTGATCCCATCGCCGCATTGGAGGAACTCACCGCGCAGCTCGCCTCTGGTAGGCCCGTCCAAACGACGGGTCTCGTCGCGGGCCACGAAGTACTTCATCGTTGTTCCTTCGGCTGCGCGGCCACCTCGGTGGTCAAAAAGTCCAGGACCGCGGCTGCCACCCACGCCGGATCTTCATCCGGGAGCAGGTGGCCGCCGCTGGGGTGCACTCGTTCGTGGCTGCCGGGGATATCGCGGGTGAAGTGCTGGCCGTCGATAGACGCGCTACGCAGCACGAGGGTGGGCACGGTGATGGCCGGGATCTCGGCTGTTCGGTCGATCTGGTCGGTATTGGCGAAGTCGATGAATGCCTGTTGGTTGCCGGGCCTGGTCAGCATCGCGTGGACGCGGTCGATCATCTCGTCGTCCACCACCGACGATCGCGATCCGACCGCCGAGCGCAGATTGCGTGCCGTGGCCGACCGAGAAGCCAAGCGAGGCAACAACGCCCGACCGATCGGATTACGGGCCAGCCGCAGCGCCAGCGGCAGCGACTTGCCCGGATAGCCGGTGGCATTGATCAACACGAGCCGATCCACACGCTGGGGGTAATCCAGTGCGAAATTCCAGGCGATGTTGCCGCCGAGCGAATTGCCTACCACCGAGGCATCGACCACTCCGAGCCGGTTCAAGAAGGCGGCGACAGTCGTGGCGTAGGTCTGCACCCGGTAGTCACGGTCGAGGCGCGGGCCGGTAAGACCGAACCCGGGCAGATCGAGGCGAATGACGTCGAAGGACGACGACAAGGTGGCGGCCACCTGGTCGAAGCAGTGCAGCGAGGAGCCGCTGCCATGTAGGAGCAGCACCGATCGCCCGCTTCCGGCCCGTTTGTAGTGAAGGTTGTGGCCCTCGACTCTCACGAAGCGCGAATCAGGATCGATGTAGTCATCGACAGCTACTCGTCTACTCATAATGGTTACAGTGTTGCCGATATATGAGCCCAGGTCAAGTGTTGCGGCAACATTGTGACTGTTAGTGCCGAGCGGATGACCGGCCTTTCGATCGGATCGTGACAACCGGGCCGCGCCTGGTCGACGAGGAAGACGCCGACGCGCTGTATACGCCGTGACCGAGCGCCTCGAGACCGGTAACGAACCGACTCGGCTACGTATCAGCAGCGGTCATTTCAACGGCAGAGCGCCCTCCATACCGCCGACATCGGTGATCTTCCATCCCGCACCCGAATCGACGGTGACGTTGTAGGTCACCGTCGTCTGGCCTCCATCGGGCGTCTGAGCGTTGGTGGAGTGGACGTTCAAGAAGACGTTCACCTTGTACACGCCGCCGTTCTCGGAGGCGACGACGGCACTGATCGGTGTGGCGGTCGAGGACCATTTCAACGGCACCAGGATCTCTTGCAGTTTCGGAGCCGTGGCGTCGAATTTGTTCGCCAGTGGCGCGCTGGTGTTCGCCTTGAGTTTGGTGACCCACGCGTTGTAGTCCTGGAAGTTGATGGTGGAGGCGCCGACCGCGTAATCCGTGGCGACTTGCTCGGCACGCCGGTCGGCGGCCGCCGCGGCGTCGCGATCGTTAAGCTGGCTACGAGTCGAAAGCCAGAGAGCAGCGAAGACGCCCATCGCCGTTACGACGGCGATGAACGCGGCCGCGAGTGCGATTCCGGACGGCCGTATCGACACCGTCCACGATGCCCGCCCGGCCGCTACGGATCGTTCGCCTGCCTGTGCAGGCCGGTCGGTTGTCGTTTCTTCGCCGATTCGGTCGTTGGTCTCGATGGTCATGTGCGCTCCTGCGGTGTTGTTCACATCTGCGGGGTCCGCTATTTGGCGTTGATCTGCAAGCGCACGACGCCGTCCCCGGTTTCGGCGAGCGCTTGCGAAATCAGCGCGCTGAGTTCGACACGGCCCAGCTGCCCAGCGGCATGCGCGGCCGCGGGGGTCAGCACGGGCACCAATCGGGCGAGATCCGGCCCCATCTCATCCAGATAGTCGGTGAGTCGACCGGCGAACGGTACGACTCCGTTGCCCTCTACGTACATGTCCGGCACGGTGCCGATCCGGACAAACCTCTCGATCGATCGCGCCATGTCGTTCATGGAAGCGCCGATCTGTGTCCAGCCCGGCGCGGCTGCGCTCATCGCCGGACCGGTCCAGTCCATATCCGCGCCCAATGCCTGAAGGTCCACCAGCATGGCTCGGATCGCATCGGTTCGGGCCAGCAGGGTCGCGGCCAGCAGGGAGGTCGACCGGGCGAGTTGCGGGACGACGACTTCGGTGCCGGCCAGCCCCTGGGCGAAGGTCTCGACGATGGCTTCCAGTGCCTGCGGGTCCAGTTGTTCCATCAGATGGGTCACTTGGCGCGCGACCTCCGGTATCGACGTCGGCGTACGGATCGCCGCGGTGTCGATGTGCTGTCCGTCGCGCAGGTAGGGTCCGTGGCCGCCTTGGACGGGAGTGAATCGGACCTGCGGTTCGCCCAGAGCGGAAAGGTTTTCGATGATCACCGTGCTGGCGACCGGTATGCGGTAGTCGTCCCGCACGCGCATGCCGACCTGGACACCACCGTTCTCGTTGCGCACGGAAACGATCTCGCCGACCCGGACGCCGGACAGAAGGACCGGCGAGCGCGGGCCGAGGCTGCCCGAGTTGGTCAATGTCATTGTCAGTGTGGAGTATCTGGTGAACCAGTCGACACCGACCACATCGAAGGTGAGGTAGGCGAGGCCGAGGAGTAACACGGCGGCGAGACTGCCCAGCGACACCGCCGGGCCCCGAACTCGTGATGTCATCGCACGGCTCCGATCATGCGCAGGGTGTCGACGATCCGGCTGGTCTGTTCGTCGGCAGGGATGCCGGTCCCCGCATCGATGCTGATGATGTTCACCTTCGCGCCGTGCTCGGCGAACGGAATGATCTGATCTCGAATGAGCGACACGATTCGGTTGAGATTCGACGGCGCGTTCAGGTCCAACGGCCGGTTGGTGAACATCAGCGGCATCAAGGCGTTTGCGGCGGCATCGCCCGCTGTCACCAGCGAGGTCATCCAGGAGATGGAGTGGGCGAGATCGCCCGTGACGCCCGCTACCCCCAGGACGAGGATCAAGGACTTCAGTGCCGCGGTGACGTGGGTCGTACCTTGCTCGCTCAGCAGCCCATCCAATGCCCGATCGCGGTCCAGCACCATCGCCGTACCGGCCTCCATTCCGTCGAGGAAGCGGTCCACCTCGTCGAGATGCCGGGCGACGTCTTCGAAGTCGGCACCGATGACCTGTGTGATGCGAGCTGTATCGGGCGGTTGTTGCGGCAGCACCGCGTTCATGCGGTTCACCAGGTCTTGGAGTTGGTGGACCGCACCGCCTTGGACAAACGTCGCGAGGCCTGCCAGCACGTCTTCCACCTGCACAGGTGGTTTCGTCTGCGCGATCGGTATGCCGCCGCCGTCGGCCAGAGTGTGGTCGAATCCGTCCGGCGGTGTGGTCAGCTCGATGAAGACGTCCCCCAACAGGGTGTTCTGTCGTAATTGCGCGGTCGTGCGCGCGGGCAGCTCTACCGCTCGATCGATGTCGAGATCCGCGATCACATGGCCGGGGACCGTTGCCGTGGGGTCGACCACCGTCACCGCCGCCAGATCACCCACCTGTACGCCGTTGGCCATCACCTTCGCCCGTGCGGGCAGGTTGAGGGCATTGGCGAATTCGACATGCACGCGGTATGCCTCGCCGCGGCCCGTGCCGGGGATCGTGATGGCCGACGGATCGAAGGCACAACCGCCGAGCGAAGCACCTGCGATAACGAGGGCGATCAGTCTCGTCGCGCCTTTCGATCCGCCCCGACCCCTCATCGTGCACCTACCAGAGCCAGCACTACCGGTGCCAGATCAATTGTGACCAAACCGTTTTCAGCGCCGCGGCAGCGACCGGGGAGTGTCGCGTCGATCACCGAGCACACTTGTTCGGCATCCGCTCGGTCGAGAGCGACTTTGGGTGGAGCGTAGGAGAGTGCGGCCTGGCCGGTATTCGGATCGACGGACCGCTGGAAGGCATCGGTCAGCGCAGGGATCATGTTGACGAGTTGTTCGAGCGTGGCGACATTGGCGCCGGCCCAGCGGACCACCGGGACCGTCGCATGCACGATGCTCAGCAGCGGCTGCCCGAACGTAGTGGTGATGTCGTTGAACCAGGGCAGGATCACTCGCAGTCGATCGAGGACTTCGATGATCGGTGCGATCACCTCGCTATTGGCCTGATCCAGCATTCCGCCGAGTCGTGTCAGCATATGTTTCAGATCGCCCCAGTTGTTCTTCAGTGCCGCGCCGAGTTTGCTGATCGCGTCGATCAGTTCACCGAGGCGTCCGATGGCCGCGTCGGGTGATTTCAGCGCATCGCCTAGTTTGAAGATCAGCTCGTTGAGCGCGGGGCCGGTGCCCGACACTGCGGTGTCCAGAGCCGACAGTCCTGCGCTCACCGTGTCCCGTTTGCCCGTGTCGTCCGGGGCGCTCAGCTCGGTGGCGAGCTTCGACAAGGCGTTCAACGTCTCGGTCATACTCTTGGGAGTGAGAGACCGGGTGATGCACCGGCCGGCGTCCCACTCGGCCGCCGATCTCGGCGCGGACAGAATGGCGAGGTTGCGATCGGCGACGAGTGTGTCGGACAGCGTCACCGCTGATACGTCGCCGCGCAGGGGGTGATCGGCTTCGACAGTGAAATCGACACGAACGCCATCACCGGACGGTTCGATCCGAGTCACCGAGCCGACCGGGATCCCGAGCATCGTGACGTGGCTGCCCTGGTAGAGCCCCACCGCGTCCGGCATCATCGCGCAGTACGAGCGCATCGATTTGCCGGCTCCGGTCAGCACGACGTAGGCGGCACCGCAGAGCCCGACCAGGACCAGGGCGGTCGTGACCGACATGAATCCGCGGGACGCGAGAAGTCGTCGCATCAGCACGACCTCCCGGGCACGGGGATGCACAGTGCGGGCGCGGAGACGGTCGTCTGCGATTGATCGATGGCGTACCCGTCTGGTCCGGCGATCTGCTGTAGCTGCTGACCGATGCTCTGGACGGAGTTGACGACCTGATCGAGGCGACCGGTGAGCCGCTCCAGCTCCGGGATCGCCTTCGCGAGTTCGTCCAGCATCGGCTTCAGCGTGTGGTCGTAGGCGGGTTCGGCTGCCGCGATGCGCGACAACAACCGCGCGAGCAGAGCCAACGACACTCGTAGCTCGGCACGCTTGTCGACGAGTATGTCGGTGGTCAACTTGAGCTTGCTGTTGAGCCGGCCGTACAACGCGATATTGCCGCTGATCCTGCTCAGGTATTCCTGGGAAACCGCCAGTGCGCGAGAGACATCCATATTCTGTCGGTCGAGGATGTCGACGATGGAATCCACCGCTCGTCCCAGCTGCCGCAGACCATCCGGGCTCGCGACCAATGCCGCCTGCAATTGGCCTAGATTGTCCCGGAGAACATCCCCATCGACCTCCCGCACCGGGGTGATCGCGTCTTGGAACGCCTGACCGAGCGTGTACGGCAGCCGCACGCGGTCTTTGGCGATCACTTTCTTGCCCAGTGGCTTCGATCCCGCGGGCGTCAGTGCGACGAAGTGGCCGCCGGCTATGGTCAACATACGAATGTCCAGGGTCGACTGATCACCGACGAACACATCGCTGTCCACCGTGAAGACCATGTGCACTCGATCGTCATGCAATTCCAGCGATTCGACGGTGCCCACGTTGATCCCCGCCACGCGCACGTCCTCACCGGGACGAATGGCTCCGGCCTCGCTCAGGTCGGCTCGGTATTCCACCTTGCCCAGCGGTAGCGCGTACAAGATGCCGCAGGCAGCCAGCACCGACACCACCGTGGCCGCGCCCATCAAGCCGAGCCGCAGCTCCCGTCGGCGCACCGTCCGGTCGTCGGCAACGGGTCTATCGCCACGGAATCGAAGTCGTCCGCGCGGCAATTTGTTCAGCGGTTGCATAGGGCGATCCTTTGGCCGCCGATGAATACCCGCAGTTGCGGTGGCACCGCGGCGTCTCCTTTCGAGCAACTGGTGTTCATTTCGGGCCCGGTTTTCGGCAGTAGCGCCGCCAGCGACTGCAGAACGCCGGGAAGTTTGCCCAGCACCTCCACCGCCGACTGTGGGTCGGGAAACGCCGCGCGCAGGGCATCGTCGAGATCCGGGTTGGTATCGGGGGTCAACCCGAGCGTCGCGAGCAAATCGTCGATGGGACCGAGCACCGGTGGTGCGGCGAGTGCGAAGTCGACCAGACCGTCCAGCTTGTTCTCCAGCACGGAGAACAGGTCGGTCAGGCCCTGGATCAGGTCTTCCAGGTAGGGCGACTTGCCGCCGATGCGGTCGTCGACGATGTGCAGGTTGCGAACGAGCGTGGAGATCAGGGTCTGTCTGTCGACGGCGTAGCGGCTGAGTTGCTCCACCGCGTCCAGCGCGGGCCCCAACCCGGTGCCGTTGCCCTCGATCACGGCTAGGACGCTCTCGGCGAACTGATTGAGCGCGCTGGGCGAGAACTCCCTGAGCACCGGTTGCAGTCCGTTGAACAACGTAGTGATGTCGAAAGAGGGGATCGTGCGCTCGGGCGGAACGGTCACGCCGGTCGCCAGTTTCGGGCCCGGCGTGGTCGGCTGGCGCACGTCGACATACCGCTGGCCGGTCAGCGTTTGATACCGGATCGCGAATGTGCTCGCCTCGTACACCGCGTGGTCGCGTTGAACGGTCACTCGTACCGAGGCCCGCCCCTGATCCAAGGTGATCGCCTCGACCTTGCCCACCTGCACTCCGTACATGCGGACGTCGTCACCGGGTTTCAAGCCGTTGGCATCGGTGAAGATCACCCGATAGAGGTCGGTCCTTCCGGCTACCGGTCGTTGGATCGCCGCTACCACGAGGGCCAAGAGGGCTGCCATCACTACCGCGAAGGTCACCAGACGCAGGATTATGTAAGGGGTCGATTTCATCGAGTTCCTCTCGGCAGCACAGCCGGGTCAGCCGAGGCGGGTGCCCCGAGCACCGCTGCTGTCCCGAGAGAGCCGAGTAGCGGGGAGGAGAGGACGGGGAATCCGCGTAGCACGAGTTCCAGCTGCAGGACAGGTCCCTCGGGGGTGTCGACAAACGAATTGTCGATGCGTTCCAAGATGGTTCGCAGCTCCGCACTCGACTTTTGCGGGGTGGGCACCATCTGGGCGGTGACGCTCAGCAGTGGCGTCAGCATGTCGCTGTAGCCGGTATAGTGCCGCTGCCCGACGTGGCCCAAGCGCGTGAGCGCGGGAAACAGGTCATCGGTGAGCAGGGTGACACCGGCATCGAAGAGCGGCTGGTCGGTGCGCAGAACTTCGATGTTGTTGATGTGGTCGAGCAGGTCGACAGTGGCGCCCGCCAAATCGGCCGTCCCGTACAGCGTCGAAGCATACTGGCCGATCAGAAACGACGGATCGTATCGCTGGGTATCGGCCACCGCTCGCCCCAACATCACGATGGCCTCCAGGATCGGCGTGAATGCCTTGGCATCGGTGGCGAGTCCGGTCAGCACGCCGGTCAGTTCCGGTGTCAGTACGTGATTGGTGGCCTGCCCCAGTGACCGGATCAGTGTGCCCATCGTGACATCGGAGACTCGGGACGCCGCCGCACCGGTGAGGTCGATGGTCGCTCCCTCCCGCAACGGGGCGCCACCCTGGCCGCGACGCAATTCGATCTCGCTGATACCGAAGAGGTTCGACGGCGCGTAGTCGACAACGAGAGCGTCGGTGAGTCCGGTCAACTGAGAGCCGTCCAGCCGCAGGGTGATCTGCTGCTGCCCGCCTCCGACACTGCTTATGCCGGTGACCTCGCCGACACCGACCCCGTCCAGCCGCACGTGAGCTCCGGCGACCACGCCGTCGCCGATCCGCTCGGTGCGCAGCGTGACCGCCATTCGAGCGTCTACACGCACCGCGTGATGCCCAACCCACACCGCGGCGACGACCACGGCGACGGCGCATGCGAGCGCACCTGTCCGGCGTGCTGACTTCGCGGTGATCGCGGTGCCCGGCAATCCATATGTTGGCATTCCATTACCCCGTGAACGTGACCGGTGAGCTGAATCCCCAGATGACCAGGCTCAGCAGCATGTCCAAAGTGATGATCGCTACGAAACTGGCACGCACCGCCCGGCCGGAGGCGATTCCCACACCCTCCGGCCCACCGACGGCGAAAAACCCTTGATAGCAGTGGATCAGGATCACCGCGATGCCGAATACCAGCACTTTCAGCACCGCCGCGGCGATATCGGGACCGCTGACGAATTGGTCGAAATAGTGCTGGTACACCCCCGATGACTGACGGTGGACGCCGACAACGATCGCGGCACAGGCCAGATAGCTGAGGATCAGCGTGACCAGGAAGGTGGGTACGATCGCCACGACGCCGGCGATGACCCGGGTGGTGACCACGAACGGAATCGACCGCAATCCCAGGCATTCCAGCGCATCGATTTCTTCGGAGATGCGCATCGATCCGATCTCGGCGGTCATCCGGCACCCGGCCTGCGCCGCGAATCCGACGGCGGCGATGATCGGCGCCAGCTCACGGGTATTCGCGAACGACGAGACCACGCCGGTCAGTGGGCCGAGCCCCATCATATTCAAGGTGCCGTAGGACTCGATGCCCACACTGGCGCCGAGCACCATGCCCAGCAGGACGAGCATCGGCACGGTGCCGCCGCCGACGATCAGCGAACCCCTCCCCCAGGTTGTGTCACCGATGGCGCGCAGGGTTTGCATCCGATAGTGCTTCAGCGTCATGGGGATGGCCGAGAGCACCTGCCAGCTGAACGACAGGGCGAATCCGAGGGAGTCCACCGGCAGCAGCATGTTCCGGTCGCGGGCCAATCGATAAGCCCAGCGCAGTCGCTTCGGGGCATACGTGGTCGCGGTCATCAGGCCAACCTCGCCGGGGCGAACATCTGAACCAACTGGGTGGCAGCGAGATTGACGATCATGATGCACACCACCGAGAGCACGACCGAGGCATTCACTCCGTCTGCCACTCCGCGCGGGCCGCCCTTGGCCTCGAGCCCACGCTGACAGCTGATGATCGCGACGATCAATCCGAACACCATGGCCTTCAGCAGCGAAATGCCCACATCGGTGACCGTGGTGAAAGAACCGAAAGTAGCCCAGTAACTTCCCGAGGTCACACCCTGTGCCCCGATCGCGACCATGTATCCCGCGACAACGCCGGCGAAGATGATCAGCACATTCAGCAGCGGTGCGACCAGCACCATGGCGACGGTGCGGGGAATGACCAGCCGATGGATCGGGCTGACGCCCATCACCCGCAGCGCGTCCACTTCTTCACGGATCGTGCGCGCGCCGAGGTCCGCGGCGATCGCCGCCGCACCGGCGCCGCCGAGCAGTAGCCCGGTGGCGATGGGAGCGCCCTGCTTGATGACCCCGAGCCCGCTCGCCGCCCCCAGCAGGGAGTCGCCGCCCAGTTGCCGGATCATGTTGCCGATCTGCAATGAGACGATCACCCCGAAGGGCACCGCCATGAGTATCGCGGGGAGAGCTGTGACCGTGATCAGGTACCACGCCTGTTGCAGCATCTCGCGCCACTGGAAGCGGCGACGAACCAGATCCGCCAACGCCCCCCCGACGGTCTCCAACGCGATGTCCACGATCCGTCCGCCGGTGCGCACCCCCGAAACAACGGTATCGGAGAAATTCGCTTGCACGATCCGCAGTGCGGAGGTGTCGCGCCGCGGCGGCGATAATACGTCGGGTGTCAGAGTCAAAACGATCGAACTTTCGCTTGGGACCGATATACGCCGATCAGCTTTTCGGCGTCCGCGCATGATCGGTCCACGATCACTATGCATTTCGCTCAGTTGGCCCCTCCGCTCGAAGCGGAAGGGATGAACATCAATTCAGTGGACGCTTTCGACGCGTGGACAGCACCGCTTCGCGCCCCGCGTTCGCCGGATCAACCACCTGCGGCTCCCGCGTGAGCTCTTCCGTTGCCACTCGGTCCCGAAGATCGGATCGGGGTCGATCCGGTTATCGACAGCTGCTCGTCCAGGCATAATGGCTACAGTGTGGCCGATATCACGCCAGTCGTCAAGATGTTTCGATAACATTGTTGCCGTTATTTTTGGAGCCAGCGGGGCGGCCGAACGCAGCGCCGCCACGGTCAGCTGCATCAGGCACTCGACCACAGCGTCGACGTCGAACGGTTCACCGTTCGGCAGCCGATAGACGGCGGCCTCGTCGATGGCGCCCCCCGCCGCTCGGATCATCATGCGCAGGGCCCGGTTCTGCGGATCGACCCCCAGCAGCGAAATCCAGGCCTCGATGGCCTCGATGGATCGTGGCGAGCAGCGCCTAGCAGCGCAATGCCCCCGCTGGAAGCTCCGTCGCAGAGGTGAGGGGCAACTCGAGCGACGTGAGCAAGTCTCGATACCGCTGCGCCAGTTGCGTCGGCGCGCTGCGGCTGTAGGCGACGATCTCCCGGTAGACCCCCGGCCCGATCCTTCTGGCGTGCCGTATCCAGCCGCCGGGTACGGCGTTGTGTGGCACCAGCGCGACTCCCAAGCCCTCCATGGCGAACAGCAGTGCGGCCGCCACCTGTCCGGTGCGCGCGACGGCGCGTGGGGTGAATCCGAGGGCGGTGGCCGTCCGGTCCACGATCTCACTCATGCCTTGCTCTGGCTCGTAGAGAATCCAGTCGGCTGCGGCCAGTTCGTCGAGTTCCACCGAGGAACCCGTGTCCTGCCCCGCCGGGCCGACCAGAACCATCTCCTCATAACCGAGTGACACGACGGGTCCCTCCCACAGTTCGGGCCGCGGTCCGACCGCGATGTCGCCTTGTCCGCTGCGGACCGCCTCCTCGAGAGCGCGGCGGTGCGAGAAGTCGTGCACCCGGAGGACTGCCGTAGGGAATATGGAGTGCCACCGGACGGCGCTCGGGGGCAGGATGCCGGAGGCGATCGACCGGACGGTCAGCACGTGCACGTCGCCGCTTCGCCCCTCGGCCACTTGGTGCACGGCATCCGCGGCTTCGCCGACAGCCCGCAATACCCGCTCGGCGTGCGACAGGAAGGCCCGTCCCGCGGGCGTGAGGGCCAGGCCATGGCGGCCGCGTTCGAGCAGTTGCGCGCCGAGTTCCTTCTCCAATAGACGCATCTGCTGCGACAGCGACGGCTGCGAGACATACAGCCGTGCCGCGGCGGCGCTGAACGATCCGCTTTCCCAGACGGCGAGAAAGTACTCCAGCTGGCGCAGTCGCATCGGAGGAGGTTACCGCCGTCGCCGTTGGCCGCAGACGCAGAGCGAGCGCGTCATGCGACCGGATTCGCCCGACTGTCTCGGCGAGCGAGCCGGGCGAGCAGATGGTCGACTTCCGACCGCGCTCGGCTCGAGAGCACGCCGCGGGGCGCGCGCTGGTAGTCGGAGGCGAGCAGGCCGCGCCGTTGCATGACGTATTTACGCACCGCCAGGCCAACACCCGGCTGCTGTTCGTATCGCAGCAACGGCAGATGCGCGTCGAAGATGTCATGGCTTTCCTCGCAACGACCCGCTGCGGTATGACCGACCACATCGACCAGCATCTCGGGGAAGCAGTATCCGGTCATGGCGCCGTCAGCGCCCCGCGCGGTCTCGAAATCGAGGAAGAGTCCCCCGTTGCCGCACAGGATCGACAGTCGTGGCATTTCGCCCTCGGCTTCCAGTTGCCGTAAAGCGCTGATCTTCTCCAGTCCCGGCCAGTCTTCGTGCTTGAGCATGACGCAGTTCGGTACGGCGCGGGAGATCCGCGCGATGACCCCGGCGCTCATGACAACCGAGAACGACAAGGGATAGTCCTGCACGACAAGGGGAACCGAGTCGCCGAGCATGGCCGCCACGCCCTCGTAATAGCCGACGATCTGATCGTCGGTGCGCAAGGTATTGGGCGGTGCGACCATGACGCCTGCCGCTCCCGCCGACATGACCTCACCGGTCAGTGCGCGCATCGCGGCGTAGCCGGGAGCTGAGACTCCCACGACGACCGGAAGCCGGGTCCTGCGCAGCACGTGCCGCACGATTCGGGTCGCCTCGTCATGCGACAGTTTCGGCGCCTCGCCCATCTGGCCGAGCACGGTGATCCCGGTGACGCCGACCGATTCGTAGAAATCGACCAACCGGTGCAGTGAGTCGAAGTCCACCGCTCCTTCCTCGTCGAAGGGGGTGGGCGCGATGGCGAAGACGCCGCTCGCCTCACGAGTGAGCACGGCCATGGTGGAAATCCTTTGTCGCAGTGGGTATCAGAGGCTGGGAATGAGACCGCCGTCGACGCGCACCACCGTGCCGGTGATGTACGACGCCGGAACGCTCGCCAGGAACGCCACCGTCGCCGCGTACTCGTCCGGGTCGCCGTAGCGGCCGACGGGGATGGTGGCGACGCTGTCGGCCACCACCTGTTCGACGGTTCGGCCCTCGGCTTCGGCTTTGATCCGGTCGAGATGCTCGACGCGACGGGTGCCGATCCGACCTGGCACGACGATGTTGCAGGTGACGCCGTCCGCGGCGACTTCCCGCGCCAGCGTCTTGGACCAGCCGAGCAGTGCGGCACGAAGACTGTTCGACAGGCCGAGACCGGGAATCGGAGCGACGACCCCCGAGCTGGTGCTGGTGATGACGCGGCCCCATCCGCGCGCCCGCATACCCGGGACGAGTTCGTCACTGATGGCGATCACCGAAAGCACCATGGAACGGAAATGATCGAGCCACACGGCAGAAGGCCGGCCCAGGACCGGCGAGGGCGGCGGCCCGCCGGTGTTGTTGACCAAGATGTCGACCGGGCCGAGGGTTCGCTCGATCAGTGCGACGTTGCCCTCGATGGCGTCGAGGTCGGCGATATCCCACGCCACCGGGACGGCTCGGCCGCCGGCCGCGACGATCGTGTCGCAGCGGGATTCGGCGGCTTCTCGATGGATGTCGGCGACGGCCACCTCGGCGCCCTCGGCCGCCAGTTTCTCCGCGATGGCGCCACCGAGGCCACCGCCCGCGCCCAGAACCAGTGCGGTTCGACCGGCAATCTCGAGATCCAAAGTCCACTCCTCGACCGAACGCCGATAACCCGGCATTTTCCAGATATTTCGCACCGTAACACCGCGCCGACGAGTGCACCCAATACCAATATTTGCCGCAGCCTATAGGACAGACTTATACGTGCAGTACAGCACATGGTCGGCGAAAGCGCTCCAGTGATGACCGGCCTCACGTCGTTGGACAGGAAAGAAATCGCTCACATAGCCTCCTGATGGACCATAAAAGGACAACGAAAGGCAACGTGATGTCCTTTCCGGAAACAATGCTCGCGGCAGTGATCGGCGAGCCGGGAATTATCAAGACCAAAACCATGCCAGTGCCCCGTCCGGGCCCGGACGACGTTCTCGTACGAGTTCACCGTGCGTCACTGTGCGGCACCGACCTGAAGGTCCGCAGCCGTCGCTTCTTCCACGGCGCCGGCCCGGCGCCGGACACCTTCATCCCCGGCCACGAGTACGCGGGCGTCGTGGTCGCGGTCGGCAGCACGGTCGACGAGTTCGCGGTCGGCGATCGCGTCGTCACCGAGGCGCATCGGGGCTGCATGCGATGCGTGAACTGCCTGTCCGGCTCCTACACGGACTGTTTGAACTACGGCAACCAGGCCAAAGGCCATCGGACACAGGGGATGACGGTCAACGGCGGCTTCGCCGAGTATGTCGTCAACCACGTCTCCACGTTGTACCGGCTTCCCGATGACATCGACTTCGACTCGGCCGTCGTGCTGACCACCGTCGGCACCGTGATGCATGCTTTCGACGTACTCGACTCGCTGCTGGTCGGCGCAGGCGTCGCGGTGATCGGTCCCGGCCCCATCGGATTGATGGCCGTCCAGGTCGCCCGCGAACTCGGAGCCGACCCGGTGATGCTCGTCGGCACCCGCAACAGCCGACTGGAGATAGGGAAGCAATTCGATGCCGACTATCTGATCAACTCCCGCGAGGAGGACGCCGTCGCCGCGGTTCGGGAGATCACCGGCGGACTCGGCCCCGACATCGTCGTGGAATGCTCCGGGGCTGCGGGCGCCGTCGACGACGCGATCCACATGGTCAAGCGCGGCGGCAGAATCGTGTTGGCGGGATTCTTCGAACAGCCGGTGACGGCTGACCTCAACCACGCTGTCATGAATGGAATCTCGATCAACACCGTCCGCGGCGAAGGCGCGAACTCGGTAGCCAGGGCCTTGTCGCTGGCATCGCGCGGACGACTGCGCACCAGGCCCCTGGTGACCCACCATTTCCCACTCGAAAATATCGCCGAAGCTTTCGACACCTACGCGGAACGGCGAGACAACGCGATCAAGGTCATGCTCGATGTCACCGGATGAGGCCACGCTTGCTCCGGTGCGCGAGTTGGTCGCCACCGACATGGCTGCCTGCGCGGCAGCATGGCTGGAATCGCTCGCCCCGGATCAACTGACTCGAGCGCTGTTCGACTCCCCTCTGGCTCCGGACGCGGAGGCCGAGCGGCTTCGCTGGTTCTACACTCCGACCGACCACGGTGGACTCGCCCTGCGCGACCAAACCGCACGTCAGCAGGGCTTGGCGATGCGACTGGTCGCCTCGGGACTTTCCGAGGCCGGATACGCGACCGTCGCAACTGTAATGGGCCTGGAGAACGTTCTCGATCAGGTCGAAGGATGGCAAGTTCACTGGGGACGGCAACGAGGCCGAGACCCCGGCCTGTACTGGCTGAGATTGTTCGGCCGACCGGGCGACTCGGTCTGGGCATGGCGCTTCGGCGGCCACCACATTTCGCTGAACAACCTCGTCATCGGCGGACGCATCGTCTCGACGACACCATGCTTCATCGGAGCTGATCCAGCCAGCGCCGCCTTGCTCGGCGGAACACTACGACCGCTGGGCGGGCCGGAAGAGGCAGCGCGGCGTCTGGCCCGGTCACTGGACTCCGACCGATACCACACGGCATTACTGCACACCAACGCCATATCCGACATCGTCTCCGGCAACCGGCCCACCATCGCCCACGGCGACGCGATGATGCACATGCAGGATCTCTGGCGCGGCAGGTTCACCGACCCGGCGCTGCGAAAGCTGGTCGACGACATCGACATACGCGCCGAAAGCGGAAGCGGATACACCGCAGCCGACCATGCGGCCATGGCGATCTCCATTCCCCCCAGAGGTTTGGCCGCGCGCGACCTCGACCCAGAGCACCGGCACGTATTACGGCAGCTGATCAGCCTGTACACCGGTCGCGCGCCCAGCGCACTCGCCGAAATCCACACCACACACTATGAGGCCGACGACGTACTCGACGAGGTCCACTTCGGATGGGCGGGCAGCCTCGAGGCCGGGAAACCGCACTACTACCGAATCCAGGGCCCCGACCTGCTCATCGAATACGACAACACCCAGCGCCAGGCCAACCATGCCCACTCGGTCTGGCGCGATCCGCGGTCGGATTTCGGGCTCGACAGTCTGGCCGAACACCGCCGGCGCACCGCGCATTGAGAGGAAACGCTGCCCGATGCGGGCGGCAACGCCAGCCCGCATCGGCACAATCACCCGATCGGCATCGCCGGGAGCCATCCTCGAGTACTGAGCGGCACTGTCCACGCCGTGCGAATCGGGGGGTGAAAAGTCGGCGAACTCCACCTGCCCCGGCGGCGCAAGTCACCGGGGCGCGTTATCAAACGGACCGAGCATTCGGCATGTCCATACCCGCCCGCGTTCCGTGGAGGAAATGTTGCCGAATGCTTGCGGCACAGGTTGGACCAAAAGAGCGACGTCGTGACCGTTATATGCTGATCAGATGTCCAGCCCGCCGATCGGGGAGAATGCGAGCGTGCCCACCGCCGATTCCGACGCCACCGAGACCACCGGCCGCCGCTCCCCTGGCCGCCCACGGGTTCCTTTCGATCGCATCGTGACAGCCGCGCTGCGCCTGGTCGACGAGGAAGGCGCCGAGGCGCTGTCGATGCGCACCCTGGCCCAACGCCTCGAAACCGGTACCGCGGTGCTCTACCGGGCCGTGGCCAACCGCGCCGAACTCATCGGGCACATCGTCGACTGCGTTCTGGGTGAGGTCGACATCGATGACGACGCCGCCGACGGCGACTGGCAGCGCGCCTGCATCGCGGCGGCCGAAGCCATCTTCGCCGCCCTGCACCGCCACCGCGGTGTCGCTCCCCTGCTCATCGAACAAGTGCCCACCGGACCCAACGCCCTTCGCGTGCGTGAACGAGTGCTGGCCATGCTGCTGGCCAACGGATTCCCCCCACCATCCGCCGCCATGATGTACGCCACCCTGGCCCGCTACGTCGTCGGCTTCGCCGCACAACTTCAAGGTCCCGACACCGAAGCGAACATCGACCCCACCGCCCTCGTCGCTCTCTATCGCCAACTCGAACCAGCGCAGTTCCCCGCCACTATCGCCGTCGCCGACTGCCTACCCGCGCAGACCCTGGAAAGCGAATTCCACTTCGGGCTTCGACACCTCGTCGCAGGCCTCGCATCACTCAACACGGCGGAGACGGGTCGATAGGCTTCGCCTGATTTGTTGTTCGGCGTAGAGATTCGGCGCACTCGACAACAGTCCGCGCCGACGCTATGCCGTGCCCTTCGGAGAAGTCGAGACTTCGGTATCGCACACGGACGCGACCAGGCGTACGCGTGATGCTCGCTCGCCGCGCCGCCTCAACGGTGCCCCAACGCGGTGAGCGTCTGCTGGGCGAGGATGTCCATCCAGGGCGCTGTCAAGGCGGCCGGATCGCGCTGCGACATTCGCAGTATCGCCAGGGCGACTCCACCGACCAGGTCGAGTGCGGCGTTCAGGTCGTGGATGTGGAAACGCTCCGCAGCGATGCCGGCACGAATGCCAGCGGCCAGCCGCGATCTGACGTCCGGGTCTTCGAGGAGCCGGTATCCCATGGTAAGGATGATCGCGGCGATATCAGGGTGGCCGATACCGACCTCGCCGATCGCATGTAAGTGCGCTACAACGATCCCGGCGGAGTCGTCGACGCTTGCAGCAGCGCTGTCGAGTATCCACACCAACTCCCCGATCACCTCGGCGAGGACAGTATCGAAAAGATCATCTTTACCGCTGAAGTGGCTGTAGAAGGATCCGGTTGCGACACCGGCCTCCCGCGCCAGGCCAGCGATGCCGATCCGTCCGGCTATACCGCTACCCAAGGCCCACCGCCCGGAACGAACCAGTGCCGCACGGGTGCGAAGAGCGCTGCGCTCCCGCGCGCTCAGCCGATCGGCGACCTGCGGCAGTTGCGGCGCACTCCCGTCGTGCGGCTGGCCACGAAAGACCGAGCCCTGGTCGACCTGCCCAACAGCAGCTGCCCGTCCACTCATAATGGTTACAGTGTGTCCGTTATAGATGGGCCCGTCAATGTCGCAATATCACCGTCACTCGAGATCGGCGAGGGCCACGTTCGGCCGCTGATGTTCACATCTTGACACCGACCACAATAATGGCAACACTGTGACCATTATGACAGATGCGGTCTGCACCCCCACCTCGTGTGTCCCATTGGAGGCGGTCATGAATTCGGATGGTGGCGGCATCGTCCTCACGATGCACGAGGAGCTGGGTGATTACGAACGCGGCGATGTGCTCATCGAGGACGGCAAGATCGCGCAGGTCGGGCCTGATCTGGACGCCGACGCAGAGGTGCTCGACTGTGCGGGCAAGATCGTCCTTCCCGATTTCGTGAACTCGCACCACATGTTCCAGACCGCCCTGCGCCCGTACTGGTCCGACGCTCTCGACCATCTCGTCGGGTCCCTGACGCCGGGCAAGCGGGCGGATGTCATCGCGCTGAACGCACGTGCGCTCAACGCCGGACCGGTGAATCACGCGCCCGGCGCCGTCGTCCAGCATATGGACACCCGCAACGTCGACACCGTGATCGTGGACGGGCGCATCGTCAAGCGCGATGGCCGACTGCTCGACGCGGATGTCGAAGAGGTACTGCAGCAACTCGAACGCTCGGCCGCCGGGCTCGTGAGTCGTTCGCGAGCTACCGATACCCTTCTCACGGGTTGCCGGGGGCTGTCATGACATTCGACGTTGCCGTGATCGGACTGGGGCCGGTTGGCGAGCTGGCGGCGCTTCTGCTGGCGCGTGCGGGATTGACGGTATTGGTACTCGAGCGAGAAGCCGATGTGTACCCCCATCCGCGCGTCGGTGTTCTCGACGGAGAAGCGCTGCGCACGCTTCAGAAAGCGGGAGTGTACGAGCGCGCGGTTCCCGACATGCTCCTCGGGGCCGGCGCCCAGTGGGTGTCGGCTCGCGGCAAGGTTGTCTCGACGACGCTGCCGACGGAGAAACTCCAGGGGCATCCGTGGATATCGGCGATCTACCAGCCGTTGCTGGACAGGCAACTTCGGGCGGCCCTCGCAGAGTATCCGGATGTCGATATCCGGCTGGGTCACCGGCTCACCGGGTTGACCCAGGACGACGAAAGCGTCGAACTCACGTTTCGTGATGCCGACGACCGGACCGGCAACGCGCGCGCACGCTTCGTTCTCGGCTGCGATGGCGCCAATAGCGCGACCCGGGACGCGATCGGCGTCCAACTCGTCGGATCCGCATACACCGACACTTGGCTCATCCTCGACGCGAAGCTGCCGGAGCCGGTCACCCACATTCCCTACTTTCAGATGACGCTGGACCCAGCGGCGCCAAGTCTGACCGGCCGACTCGCCGCTGGTGGGCACCGCTGGGAACGCAAGGTAATGCCGTGGGAGGACCACGACGAGATCCTTACACCACGCGCTGCACGGCAGGTGATCGCCGAGGTTGCGGATCCCGACACCGCGGAAATCTTGCGTCACCTCATCTACACTTTCCGAGCCAAGAGCGCCGAGCGTTGGCGGGTCGGAAGGGTTTTGCTGTGCGGCGACGCCGCCCATCTGATGCCTCCGATGATCGGCCAGGGTCTGAATTCGGGAATCCGGGATGTCACCAATCTGACCTGGAAAATCGCGGCCGTGGTGAATGCCGGTGCGCCACTGCGGATCCTCGACTCCTACGAGGCCGAGCGCCGTCCGCACGCCGACGCGATAACCGCGATGTCGGTTCGGGTCGGCCGTCTGGTCACCATGCGATCGCGGTGGGCGGCGGCGATTCGCGACGCGGTGAGTGTGACGCTCCTGCACGTCCCGCCGTTACGGGAACACGTTCGCCAAGGCCGTTGGCGCCCGCCGGCCCGGTACCGACGCGGTTTGCTGTTGGCGCGCCCATCGCTGCGCTCGCCGGTTGGCCGCCTGTTTCCCCAACCGCTCGTGCGGACGTTCAGCGGAGCGGAGCATCGACTCGATGACGTCGCGGGCTCTGGCTGGCGGATCATCGGCTGGGACGCCGATCCACGCCAAGCGCTGAGCACACAAGGCCGCCACATCGCCGAACACGTCTTGGGCGCAACCTACGTAACGCTGACCTCACCGGGGCAGCGCCCCGTCCATCGGGGCGCATCGACCCATATCCTCGAAGACCTCCATGAGCTGGCCCGCCCATACTTCAGGCGGCAACCATTCGTCGTACTCCGTCCCGACCACTATGTCTGCGCGAATCCCTCGTCGACTGCGCTCGACAGCACTGTGCGGGCGTTGGCACAGCAGATATCGCACGAATCGTCTTGGTCCCCGCAGGCACCCACCGTCGTCGAGCGAACCGGTGTCTGGAAACTCGATCCCGCAACCGCGGACATCAAGTTCTTCGCCCGCGGGCTCTGGGGGCTACTCCCGGTAACCGGCCGCTTTCGTCGAGCGTCCGGCTCGTTGACCTGGGGCCAGGATGGAACGGCCATGGTGCTGCTGGAACTTCATGCCACCAGCGTCGCGACCGGTATCGGGTTGCGAGACCTGCATCTGCGCGCGCCCGAGTTCCTGGACGCCCGAAAGCACCCGGTGATTTCGTTCCATGGCGACGCCATCAGTCACGGCCCAGCCCGACTCGAGGTAGCAGGCAAGCTGACCATTCGCGACACCACGACCGAAATGCAGTTCGATGTCGAGCTCACCCCGGACGGCCCCGAAGTCGTCGCCGCGGCGACAGCGCGGATCGACCTGTCCGCCTACGGCATCGCGCCCCGGTTCGGCATGGTCCGCCCCGAGGTCCACCTCGAGATCCGGGGCCGTCTCATTCGCCTCCACCGACGGGCCGAAAGCGCCGACCAACGCACCTCCAATTGACTCGGTCGGGAGGCTGACAGCGCAGCGCCCCTGCCGGAAGGTCCCCCGCGTCGGTGAGCGGAAACTCGAGGGAGGTGAGCAGGTCGCGATACCGTTGCGCCAGTTGGGCCGACCGCGATATCGCCCTGTCTACTGCGAACAGCGTCCTCGAGCGCACGCCGATGTGAGAAGTCGTGCACCCGAAGGACGGCGGTCGGAAACAGCGCGTGCCACCGCACCGTGCTCGGCGGCATCTGCTGGGACAGCGACGCTGCGAGACATACAGCCGCGCCGCGGCGGCGCTGAGCGACCCGCTCTCCAGACGGCGAGAAGATACTCGAACTGACGCAGTCGTATCAGATGAAGTTACCGTCAGCCGTACGCTCGACCTCGAAATCGAGGAAGCGCTAAACCACCGGGTTGCTCAATGTGCCCAGACCTTCGATTTTGATGTCCACCGTATCCCCATTTTTCAACCACGCAGGAGGCGTGCGTGCGAAGCCGACGCCGTGCGGGGTGCCGGTCAACAGAACCGTTCCGGGGCGCAGCGTCATCGTGCTGCTGAGGTTCTCGATCAGCGTGGGCACATCGAAGATCATGTCGGCAGTCGTCCAGTCCTGCATGACGTGGCTGTTGACCGTCGTCTTGAGCTTCAGTGCATTCGGATTCGCGATCTCGTCGCTGGTCACGATGGCAGGACCCAGCGGGCAGAAACCATCGAAGCTCTTGCCGCGAGCGAACTGTCCGCCGCCCAGTCTCTTCTCGCGCTGCCAGTCCCGCGCGGAGACGTCATTGGCGATCGTGTAGCCCAGAACGTACTGCAGCGCTTCAGCCTTGCTGACGTCCTTGCACGTCTTGCCGATGACCACTGCCAGTTCGCCCTCGAAATCGATATGACTGCTCAGCCGAGGGATCGTGATCGGATCGCCCGGATTGTTCAGCGCGTTGCTCGACTTGATGAACAGCACCGGCAGTTCAGGGATGGTAGAGCCGCCTTCTTCAGCGTGCTTGCGGTAGTTCAAGCCGATGCAGAGGATATCTGTCGGCACGATCGGGGCAAGCAGTTTCTCGATCTCGGCCACCTGCCCGGTCAGCTCCAAAGTGTTGAACAAATCCCCCTCGATCAACTCCGCGGTAGCGTCGTCGATTTTCCGTCCGTAGCGGATTGTTTCACCGGTGATGAATCGTACGATATGCACAGCGATCAGCCTACCGGATATACGCAAGCGGAGAAGTGCTTCAACATCGAATATTTGTTCCGACGGTTGCGAAGCAACGAGTATTCGACGGAAGCCAAATCCGCGCGTCTTCACGGGCAACGATGCAGTCCGGTGAAGTATCGCGTACGCAGATGACCGTCATACTCGAAGCGCGATCTTCGATTGATGGACGCGGCCTTCGGTGGGTGCGTAGCGCGCAAGAATGTCGGCGAACATTACTTGTGGCATGAGTTGCGCGACGGCGAAGCCGGTTCCGGCAACGAGGAATAGGGCGCACATATCTCCAACCGGATGGCCTCGGTTACCGCGCGCAGCGCCACGACTCCGAGTGCACCTGTCGTGAAGAGTGTCAGAGCTGCCATCAGGCAGTACTTCTTGCCCATTCTCCGTGCTGCATGGCGCCACGCCGGCATTGCCGGCATCAGTGGGCCCATTACACAGACGAAAAGTGTCGTGATTGCGCTCTCTGTACCGAGAAACTGGTCCGCTATGTACGGCAGGCCGGCCAACGTGACGGAGATGACCACCACAATCAGCATGAATACAAAGAGCAAGATGCGAAAACGGATGGTCCCCTCAACGGTCCTGTGACGGAGTTTCATGCGATGTCAGCGCATCGTGCGCCCATCCACGCGCTTGCTGCCGTAACTGCCGACGCACCACGTGCCCCACCACGCGCCGTCGAATGCGCGCGACACGGCCAGTCGCGTTGATCTGGTCGACGAAACGTTCACCCGACCGCTGCAATGCCTGCAAGATTTCGTCCACAGGACAGTCCACGAGCTGGTGGTGGCGCTTGCGCCAGCATCCTGCGATCATGACCGCTTCGATGTTGCCGACGTTGGCATGCAGCGCCGCGGCAATCGGATCGTGGAGCGGCCACAGGTTGAGCGCACGCGCGTCGATCACAACGAGATCGGCCTGCATGCCCACCTCGATGCGACCGATCCGGTCGGCCATGCCCAGCGCGCGCGCACCCTCGACGGTCGCCCACGCCAGCGCCTGCTTCACACCGAGGGAGACCACCGGCGCGCCCAGGCCGGTTTTTGCGTGCGCCTGCTCATGCGCGAGGCCGCGCTGGCGTGCCAACACCAGCCGCGCGGCGACCAACATTTCCCCCGGCGCGACGATTTCGGTGTCGGTACCCAGTGACGGTGCCGCGCCCAGGCTCAGCAGCTGATCGGCCACTCGCGCGCAATGACCCTGGCCCAGTTCGTTTTCCGGCGTCGTTGTGAAGCTGACCCCCGCCTCGACCAGCCGTTTCACCCAGGCAGTGGTCAAACCCGTGCCATGCACGATGTTGGTCAAGGGCCCCCACAAGCCGGCGGCGCTGACGGCCTGCCAGCCCGGACCGGGCGGTCCGGCGCTCTGATGCATCGACGCCAACAGTCCACGGTCGGCAGCTGCACGTAGATCCGCGACCGCCACTTCGGGTTTCGATAATTGCGGGCCCGCCACGGCCATCCCCAGTGAGAGCAACTCGCTCGTGGCGATCGCTCCGCCGAGCAGGCGGTCGATCTCCCGGGTGTCGTGCACCCGATCGCGCAGACCGTGCGGAGTGCCATGCAGCAACACCGCCCGGATACCGGCCTGCTTCAACGCGTCGATCGCCGCGTCCGCGTGGTCCGGTGTCACGCAATTGTGGGACCAATCGCCGATGGTAGTCACACCACTGTCGATCTGGTTGAGGGCCCCAGCGAACGTTCCGATATGGATGTCCTGCGGGCGATAGTGTCGCGCAGCAACTCCGTGAGCGTGGACAAGATATTCCGGCAGAGACCAGTCCGCGCCCGCGAAACGCATCGCTGTCTGCCACGAGTGCAGGTGAGCGTTGACAAGCCCAGGAATGATGATTCGGCCCGCGAACTCGACGACGTCAGCACCCCGGGGGTCGATCCGATCACCGATCTCGGTGATCCGGTCGCCGTCTACGAGGATGTCGACCTCCTCGACGTCGGGACGGTCCAGCGCCATGGTGATCACCTGCGCACCGCGCAACAGTGTGCGGCTCATTCGTTTCTCCCGTCACCCGTGAGGGCAAATCAGCGGACAGGCCGAAAGGGCATGCGGTCGGCGCAGACGCCGGTACGCCTCCGTCGTGGCTCGACAAGGGGCTCGCGCCTCGGGCCGACACAGATCGGCGACCGGCGAAGGGCGAACCATCCCTCACGCTCGAAGTCGAGCGATCATGCGAATAATACGGATACAGTGTGACCGATATTTCACCGCAGTGTCAAGCAATCTGGTCACCCCGCAATGACGCTGGATCAGCCTGACAGAGTCACCGCCTTGGTGTTGATCAATGCCACCGGCTATCCGGAAAAGGAGCTGCCGTCAGGGATGCGACTGGCGCGCAATCCGGTCGCGGGGCAGCTGCTGCGGCGAGTCATGCCGCGCCGCGCGGCCGAGCGCAGCCTCCGGCAGGCTGTCGGCCCGCATCCCGCGGAACGGTCTCCGGCACGTCGATGTAGGGCGGCTTGGCCACCGCGGGTGTTGCCGAGCTGGCGGGCGGCGCGTTCGGGATCACCGTAGGCGTGTGAGTCCTGACACTCCACCCGTCTGCCACTGCAGGCGGGCGGATGCACTCCCGGCTCCGGGGCGATGCTACGCGCGATCTCACCGTCGGCCAGGTGAAGGACTCGATGCGGACGGAACACATCGTCCGCCAGTGACGCCCTAGCGTCAGCCGCAGACGTTGTCGTATGGCAAGTTCGGTGCGTAGTACTGCCAGTCCTTTTCGGAGATCGCCGTGCCGAGCCGTTGACAGGCTGCCGCTTCCGGATCGAGCAGCGTCGTCAGCGCGCCGCGGACATCCCAGACCCGGACGGTGCGCGGATCGCGCGAGACGAGATACCCGTCCAGCCGCAACCGCAGCGCGTCCACGGTGCCCAGATGGCCGGGGAGCAGCACGGTGCTGTCCATGTTGTCGGTCGGCGCGAGCATGACGTCGCGGCCCAGCGCCATGGTGAGTATCCGCGGGTCCAGGTTGAAGGCGGACGAGTTGAGCACCCGCTGGGTCGCTTCTCGTAGCTGCGGCACTGTGGGATCGGTCAGGTCGTAGACCTCGGTGGCAGGGTTCTCGGCGGTGAAGCTGCTGGTTTTCAGCAACATGCGGCCGTCGGCGCTGACCGTCACGCGCCCGGCCGCCCCCGGCAGTTCCGCGAGCAGCCGAGACTTGTCCCGTCCACGAATGTCCCAGATACCGGTACTGTCCGATTTCGTGACCGCGGCGAGCAACCGGCCATCCGGCGACACCGTGTAGACGGGTTTCGGAGAACCGCCGACCGGGATCTCGTCGAGCTGCCGAGGTCGTGCCGGGTCGGTGATATCCCACAGCTGTACGACGTACCCGAAGCGGCTCTGGCTCTCCCGCTCGACCGCCAGGGTCGTCCCCGCGTGGTCCATCCGCACGGTCATCGTGTGCGTGTTGGGATACGTCAGGCCGATCCCCGAATTCGTCGCGACCGACCCGACCTGTACCGGGTCGGCCGGGTCTACGAGCGACCAGAGTGCGGTCGCGCCGTCGGCGCCACGCACCGCGACCAGATGACCGTCCCGCGCCATGCTCACATCGGCGGTTCCGTCGGCCTGCTCGGGTATTCGGCCGACCCGCACCGGATGCAGCGGATCGGTCAGCCGCCACACCTCGAGCATCTGGGGTTCGGTGAGCGATGATTGACGGTCGACGATCAGTGTCATGCCGTCCGGGCTGAAGTACCCGTCGTTACCGAGGGCTTCGAATTCGGTCTCGACCTCTATCCCGGTGCCGCCGCCGAGATTCCACAAGGTCGTCCTTCCGCCCCGCCCACCGGACACCAGCGCACGGCCGTCCGCGGAATACGTCAGTGACCGGATCTGGCCTGTCAGTTCGGTGTCGAGGCTGCGTTCGACATGCGGGTGCAGCGGGTCACGCACGTCCCAAACTTGAACGCCTGCACCGCTTCCGCCGACGGTCAGCGTGCGTCCGGACGGACTGAATTCCGCTCGGGTGGCGCTCGGCCCGATCACCCCGGTCGGTCCCGTGTCGGAGACGGTGCGCAGTGCCGTCGGCCGGGTGCGGTCGGCCAGGTCTATCAGGGTGACCGGAGCCCCGCGTCCGGTGAGCGCGACCAGGCGGTTGTCCGCGCTGAACGAGGCGAACTCCCGCGGTCCGCCGGTGATCATACTGAAGGACGCCGGGTCGGTCTCGATCGGCAAGGCGGTCGAAAACCGCGCCAGTTGCACAGGTGAAGCAAGATCCCGGGTATCCCACAGGACGTACCCGGTGTCGTCGCCGGTGACGAGCATCGAATTGTCTTTGCTGAATCCGAGCAGCCCGCCCGGCATGTCCGGTCGCGCGACCTCGGTGACCTGGTCGCCTATGCGGACCAGGATGGTCACGGAGGCGTTGTCGACGATCGTTCTCCGGACGCCGACTGTCCCGTCGGCGGAGATCAACGCGACCGTCCCGCCGCCGTCGGCGCGGCTGAGGGCGGGTCGCGCCGGATCGCTGATGTCCCACCACTGGACATCGCGCTCACGCTGGTCGACCGGTCGCGTCTTGTCATAGTCATGGCCGAATACCACGAGGGTGCGGCCGGTCGCGTCGAACCGGAGATCGTCCACGTGCCGGACCCGGAATCTGCCGACCGGAGCGTTGGCCAGCTGGTGGCCGTCGACCCGCCACAGCGCCACATGGCCGATCTCGTCGGCGGCCGCCAGCAGACCGCCGTCGGGGCTGAGCGCTACCGCTGTGATGGCGTCGTCGGCCTCCTGGAATTCGGGCATGATGACCGTACCGCCGAACGGGCTATCGACCAATGCCCTCGCCAGCTCCGCGCGGTTCCGATCACTCGGCGCGATCCGCGCCGCGGCCAGTTGAAAGCTCAGTGCCGCACGAGGATTGGTCTCCGCATGGATCTGCCCCAGCAACTGCAACTGACGCACGGCCGCCTCGTCAGCGCTCGCCCTGGCCCGGTTGCGCTGATCGATCGCGATAATCCCGCTTGCCGCCGAGAACACGGTGAGCAGCACCAGACCCATGGCCACGCCGAATTTCAGGCGTTTGGTGAACGTTTGCCTGCGCTCGCTGGCGTGCAGGTACTCCTCTTCCGGCTCGTTGAGCCGAACGCCGCTGTCGCGTAACCGCAAAGCCGAATCCAGCGCCGGACCGGACAGCAGCAGGCTTGGGTGTCCGCGGTCCTGCCACTCGGCGGCCCGGCTGCGGACCCGCTGCCGCTCCCGTATCCCCGCGCCATACTGGTCGATCCACTCCTGCAACAGCTTCCATGCGTCCAGCAGGGCGTCATGAATCAGGAATACGGCGCCTCGGTCGATGCCGAGCAGCCGGGCTCGGACAAAGACGTCGAGCACCTGCGGGTCAGGCCGGAGATCGTCCAGCGCGACGACCCGGCCGGTGCGCTGCAGCTCGCCGTCCAGCGGAACCAACGCCAGAAACAGCTGGCGCGCTTCCGCTTTGCCCGCCGCGTCGAGCGCGGCATATACGGCGTCGGCGCTCTTGGTCACCGCTTTGTCGATGCGGCCTGCCCGGATGTAG
The DNA here is from genome assembly GCF_040644075.1 of Nocardia sp. NPDC047038. NCBI lineage: Bacteria > Bacillati > Actinomycetota > Actinomycetes > Mycobacteriales > Nocardiaceae > Nocardia > Nocardia sp. NPDC047038. The sequence continues at coordinate 286,012 of NZ_JBEYVQ010000007.1, forward strand.
TCGGCGGCGGTGAGTACCCGGCCCCGACGCACCTGCCAGGTCTCCATCAACGCGTGCGACAGTAGTGGCAATACCTCCACCGAGCGGCCCGAGCGCGGCAGCGCGTCGGAAAGGATGATCTCGACGAGATCCTCTCCCGCCACGAAACCGGCTTGCTCGGCTGGCTTTTCGACCACCGCGCGGAGATCGGCGGGCGTCATCGGTGTCACTTCGACGGCCGCTCTGGCCGCCGGGCCGAGCGCCGGGTAGCTCAGGCAGCGCCCGAGGAAGTCGGATCGGAGGCAAACCACCGTCAGCCGGGCGACGCTGGCCAGTGCCGTCAGCTCCTCGATGAAGACATCGGCAACGGCGAGGTGGTGGGTGAACACGTCCTCGAACTGGTCGACCGCCACGGCAATCGGTGTGGTGTTGCAGGTTTCGCGCAGCCGGGTGGGGTCGGTGAGCAGGTCGTCGACGGCCTCCTGGGAAATTCGGAGGGCCCCGGCCAATTCGGTGCGCAGCGCCGCCAGCGGATCGGTGCCGGGCACGAACGCTACTTGCCGCCATGTCTCCGAGCCGGGGAACTTCTTACCCTTATCGAGCAGCGGCAGCAGCCCGGCGCCGAGTATCGACGATTTTCCGACGCCGGACGCGCCGGTGAGCACGATCAGGTCTGTGGCGCGCGCGGCGATGGCCGCGGTCAGCGCGGCGGTCGTCTCAGCACGCCCGAAAAACCGTGACGCATCTTCCTTCTCGTACGCGGCCAGCCCGAGATACGGGTTGACGGCGTCGGTGGCGCCCGCATCCGGCGGCGGCTCCGGCTTCGGTTGTCGGTGGGCATGGTTGTTCGCGATGACCAGTCGCCCTGCGTTGCCGCGGAATTCGATGCCGATCCGGGGCTGATGGGGATCGAGGTCATGCAGCTTGCGATTGAGTAGCTCGGTCAGGCGGGCGAGCGTGGTCAGCGGTGGGCCATTCGGATCGCCTGCGGCGAGGACCTGCAGCAACGCGCCGGTGAACACGGTGTGCTCGGCGCCGTCGCGGACCAGCGCGGGTCCCCACGGCGTCGCGGACACCAGCAGCAGGCCGTCGGCGATATCGGAGCCCAGCCTGGCGCGGCCGGAGTAGCAGCAGTCGAGCACCACGAGCACCGTGCTCGCCGTCGACGTGGACAGTGCCGCCGGAATGGCGGAGAACTCCAAAGCCTCACTGGCGGGGCGGTTCTTGGTGATGTCAACGGTCGCCACCGTCGAGAGGAACAGCTCGTTGCCCGCCGCGACCAGCCCGTGCCCGACGAAGTAGATCAGCAGGACATCGGTCGCCGCAGCGGCAGTGGCCCGGATGACGGCGTCCAACATGACCGGATCGGGCGGATCGAGGACGACTCGGATGTTTGCCGGGGAAATGTCACACGAATCCACCAGCCGCTGTTCGAGATCCGCCAACGACGTGCGCACGGCCGGGACGTCGGACAGCTTCGGGCTATCCGTGTGTTCGGTTCCGATGAGCAGTACGCGTGTGCCTGCGCCGCTCAGTCCGGTCATGATTCGGTGTTGTCGCTGTCGGGTGAGTCGAGTTGGCCGATCAGCTCGGCCAGCGCGGCAGGAAGCTCGGCATCTTTGAGCCGCTTGATCCGTCTGGCGGACAATGTGACTTCGGTCTTCTTGTCGGTGCGCCGGATGCTGAACTTGATGTCTGAGGTATAGACGCGCAGAAAGGCGAACAACGCGGTGGCCAGCGGCACCAGTGTCTGCGGCTGTAGCGCGATCTGCAGGCCCTCTAGCACCGGCCCCAAAGTGCCTTTGGGGGCGGGCTTTTCGAGCAGGGTGACCCGGCCGCGCCACCGCGCATCGTTCAGTAGCTCGGTGTTCAGGTCGCGGAGTGCGTCCGCGCCTCCCGGCTGGGTTGATTCGACGAGAACGTCCATGTGCCTATCCCTCCACCGCCTCGACAATTAAGGATGTCGCATGTTCGCGTCAGTTGTTACACACTCGCGCAATCTGCTGTCCGCCGGTGGAATGAGCCCGGGCTTCGATGAGCGACGAGGATTGCTGCCGGGCTGAGCGCCAACAGAGGGTCAGGTAACCGTCAATAGATATCGAATGTGATATGCATCACATTCACTCAGCAAATTCGCTGGTTGGGCGACGAAGCCATGGCAGACCTGCGGCTTTTGATAGAAAAGTCCCTACTTGCCCTGTGCATAGTTAACCGTCTGTGCTTAAATTGTGACCAAGCCGACATCAAACGTTGGCCACCCGACACCGCGGTCAGCCCCGTGATGACGGGATGGCAGCCGCGCGAATGCGTGACGCCGGAGAGTTGAGCATCCGACAACAGAAGACCGCTCCATCGGCGAGCCTCAGCGGCTCTCTCCAAGGGTCCGTGCAGCCCTACGCGCTGTCGGAATCCGATCCTTCCGTACAAGAGATCGATGCACAATGTCTGACTGCCGACATCTATACCAGCGCTGCGGCGCGAATCGCGAACGCATCGGCGTCGCCATCGGCGCCACGCGCATGGTAGCCGTGGCCGCACCTACCGCACATGCAGCCGACCGAGCATGTAGCTGTGTCAATACGCACGGCGAGGGGTGGCGGCACATTCGAGTACCGGTAGGTCGAAATCTGATGCGGTGCATCAATTAATCAAGGTGAGCCAGGAGCCGTGACACGTCACAAACCAGTCACCGCCCACAGCAACGCTCGCGATATACAGATCCGACTTGTGGTATCCGAGCGCACCATCCAGAAGCGCAGGTTCAGAAAACAACGACAACCGTCACCTAAGGAGCTGACAGTGCACAAGAAGGCCGAACAGGCACTCCATCAGGATTTCCACCGCTGGACCGCGCTGGTCGACCGAGCCGCACACGCGGAAAACGAAGTCGAGCGCGAGAACCCCGCCTTGGCTGCGGCAGAGCTGCAAGAGAAGTGGATCCGCACGGCCCCCGAAGGCTGGCGAACACTGCACAGCCAATGGTGCGACAGAATCGACCCGACGCGACCAGCCGATGCTGGAATACGCTCCACCTCGGGTCAGATCGCCGACTCGAACTGCGCATGCGCATTGTCGAGGCCGCTCCGAACTCGAGCAATCTCGTACCGATGACCCCTCCGGCAGGCTCGTCAGCGAGTCGCCGTGCCACGCACGTCACGCGACAGTTCGCCGTACATGGCACGGCCGACGCGCGATAGCGTCGCCGGATCCTGAGCGCGTCGATCCAGCTTGCCTGGACGTTACCGATTCGCATGGTCGTTCGCAGCTACGTGGACCTGGACACAGTGCTCGTAACCGACGACTGATCGGCTCGGTCTCGATAGCGCTACACACAACCGGTTCCGATCCTCTTCGCGCATTTACTGGCGGGAGAACAATGGACGAGAACATCCACACAACAACGAACAGATTCTGCTCACGATGCAGAAGAGCGCTGTTATCGGAAGCGGATCAGCGTCGACGCCTGCACACATACTGTCTCGAGTCGGAGGCACATCCTCTTGCTCGAATGACCCCAGCCGACTGGAGGGCGGTGGCCGGTTGGCTCGATCCGTACCGATCCCAGCTCATGGGAAATATGGGGTCGGAGTAGTCCAGCCGATAGCCGATAGCCGACGGTAGCGTTCTGGACCGTGTATCCGACGGCTCCTGACCCTCGGTAGGGATATGCGCGGATCGAGGTGGTGCGCGCGGCGGGTTCGGCAGTGCGGATCGAGGCTGCTACCGGTGAGGATCCGGTGGCGGGTTCCGGCTGCGGGGTGCTCCGGGCGGGTTCACAGCCGTTACCGGCGGCGGTTGTCGGACATCGCGATAACCAGTCGCGAGGTGATCATCGGGTTGCGGGTGCGCAGATCGGAGTGAGCGTGAGTAATTCATAGAGCGTGCGCCACACTCGTGACTAGGTTGTCGAACATGGATAACGACGGACCCAGCCGTACAGCGCTCATCACCGCGTACGCCCGCGCCTATCACCAGATCGCTGACCGACCACAAATCTTCACCGACCCCCTGGCGGCACGTCTACTCGGCGTCACCGCAGAGGACCTGGCCGAAAAGGGGACACCCACAACCGATCACCTCCGTGACGGGGTCAGCGATCGGCCCCGCCGACTGTTCTTCGCCGCCCGCGCGCGCTTCGCCGAAGACGCCGTGGCCGCGGCCATCGCCGCTGGTGTGCGGCAGGTCGTGATCCTCGGCGCCGGTCTGGACACCTTCGCCTACCGCAATCCGCGCCCGGACTTGCGTGTCTTCGAGGTCGACCACCCCGCCACCCAAGCGTGGAAACGCGAACGCCTTACTACCGCCGGAATCGACCGCCCTGAGACGTTGACCTTCGTGCCGGTCGATTTCGAAACCCAGACGCTGGCAGCGGCGTTGGAATCCACCGGATTCGAACGGACGGACCCGGCCGTCTTCGTGTGGCTCGGCGTCGTCTTCTATCTGACTCCCGACGCCGCCCACGCCACTCTCGAATACATCGCTGGTCAGGCCCAGCCGGTCGAGGTGGTCTTCGACTACCTGCAGCCCGCGGACACCGATGTGGACCATGCGCACCAGCAGGCCCGCGCCGATCGGCTGGCCGGCCTCGGTGAACCCGTGTTCAGCTACTTCACGCCCGACGACCTCGCCGCACAGCTGCGCGCCCTCGGCTTCACCGACCTCGAAGACCACTCCGCCCCCGACCTCATCGCCGGCTACCTCGACGGATCCGAAAATTTCGAGGGCGAACCGCCCCCCGCACTGCGCGCGATCCGCCTACTGCGCGCGAGCCGCTGAGTTCGTCTGCCGCGGTCGCGGCCGCCGGACCAGCGCCTACGAGGAACGCGACGCCTCCGATCGGATCACACACGTCACGTTGTTCCTGCGTCCGTTGGGAACCCTGCGTTGCGGAAAAGGCACGGCAGCTGCAGGATTCACCTCTGCCCAGCCAGGCCGGACAGCCATGCCCACCCCCGCGCCACGACCCGGACATCCCGTCCGCGGCTCCTCGACCGGCCGCCCGATCATGGCCCTGTACGACCTGATCGGGCGGCGGTGGACTCTGCGAGTGATCTGGGAACTCGACAGAGCCGCACACCCACCGACCTTCCGCGAACTGCGTACGGCATGCGGCGAAATCTCCTCGAGCGTGCTGACCCGTCGGCTCCATGAACTCACCGCGGCCGGCATCGTCGACCACGTGAACGGCTACTCGCTGACACCGATTGGACAACGACTCATCCACAGCTCGCAACCGATCACCGCATGGGCCCAAGACTGGGGCCGCCAACTTCACTAGCCGCCATGGTCAAACCGTCCCGCGAGTACTATGTGTGCGAGCGAATCCGGCGAGTCCGGCGGCGAACGAGTCGAACATCGGCTCGAAAAGGCGTCGCATCACCAGTGATTCGACCGGGCGCAGCGCCGGCGCCGGGTCGAGGTGTACCTGCCAGACCATGCGGCAGCGGCCGGGGCCGAGCGGCTCGAAGGTGATGTCTTCGATCATTCGGCGCGCCAGCGGGATCGACATGGCATCGGCGGAGAACGTGAAACGGGCGGCGGGCTCCCAGGCCAGGAATCGTTCGCGCACCGTGATCCAGCGCAAGTGAATGTCGCGGATCGTTCCCACGTCATGCGCAGCATTTCCGTACCAGGTGGTGGCCCGGTACCCGTCGGCCCACTCCCCTTGGCCTTCCCCGGTGGCGAGAATGTCGAAGGTTCGCTGCGCCGATGCGTCCACGATACGTTCGCTGAGTAGGTGGCGGCGCATCGAAGAGATATCGCACAGGCTGCTGGGACGCAGGGCGTACATGGTCATTTCGCGGCGACCAATCCACGGGTGAGGCGAATCGTGGTGCGGCGCGGCAGGTACCGCGGCAGACGCGTGGACACCGCGTTCGTCAGCCCGGATACCACGCTCGGCCGGGGCGTGCGACGGTCCAGTTCGCGCAGAGCCGTCGCCACCACCTGCTCCGATGTCTGCCGTCGTCCGACACTGGCGGCTTCGCCCGCCACCTCGAAGAACTCGGTATCGGTGGCGCCCGGGCACACGGCGAGCGCGGTGACGCCACTACCTTCCAGCTCGCCCCACAACGCCTCGGTGAACGAGAGCACGAACGCCTTCGTCGCGCCGTAGACGGCCATGAACGGGATCGGTTGGAACGCCGCGGTGGAGGCGATGTTGATCACCGCTCCGCGGCCGCGCCGGATCATGTCCGGCAGTGCCGCCCGGGTCAGTTCCGCGACGGCGGTGATGTTGACCGCGATCTCCTCGCGCACGCGCGCGCGGTCGTGGTCGGCGAGCGGGCCGTGGGTCGCGAAACCGGCGTTGTTGACCAGCACGTCGATCGGGTGCTCGTCCGCGCTCAGCAGGGCGGCGAGGCGCTCGACATCCGCGGGGATCGAGAGGTCCGCGGTGACGACCCGAGCCCGGATACCGAAGGTGTGTTCGAGGTCTGTCGCCAGCTCACGCAGCCGATGCTCGCGCCTGGCGACCAGGATCAGGTCACACCGTCTTTCCGCCAAGGCCGTGGCGAATGCCGCGCCGATTCCGCTACTCGCACCGGTCACGACCGCCGTCGCGCCATCCCAGTTCTTCATGTCGCCTCCTGAAGGTGAACAGGTGTTCAGCTAGCTATACTTAACATCTGTTCAGTGACCTATGTCAAGGGAGCCTCGATGACCGATACACGCCAACGACGAGCGCGCGGAGAGGGCGAGCGGCTGCGCGCGGAGTTGGTTGCCGCCGCGATCGAGCTGCTGCTGGAACCGCAGTCGTTGCCGACGCCGTCACTGCGGGCCATCGCCCGGGCCTGCGGTGTCGCGCCCAGCGCGGTCTACATGCACTTCCCGTCTCAAGATGCGCTGAACTATGCCGTGACCGAGGAATTGTTCGGTCGGCTGCGGCATGCGCTCGACGCCGCGGACATGCCCGACGGCACCCGCGTCGACCGGCTTCGTTCGCTGATCGATGCCTATCTGACGTGGGCCGAGAATCATCCCGGCGCCTACCAGTTGCTGTTCGAACGACCCGATCCCTCGACCGAGCCCGGTACCGGGCCGGGACTGGATCTGCTGGATCGTCTGGCCGATCTGTTACCGGCTGCCGAGGAGTCCCCGGACCTCGCGCTGCGCGCGTGGTGCGCCCTGCACGGCGTGGTCTCGCTACGGATCCACAAACCAACGGCCCCTTGGACTTCGGAACCACGTGCCGACGCATGGGCAGTCGTCGCGGCCCTCGCCGACCTACCGTGACCACCGGTGGCATCCACCCTGCGGCGCCCTGACTAGGCGGACGTTCGCGTGGGGACGATTTTCGCGACACCATCACCGTCGATATGAGGAAGATTTCGAGCAGTCGACGGCGGCGGATACACCGACGCGTGACGCCTACGGCGATTTTGTCAGGCCGCGGACGTGTGGCCATGCCTTGGCGAGTGCGAGGAGCTGGCGCAGCTCCGCAGTGAGATCCCTTGCCCCCGGTTGGATTTGGTGCCGCGGCGTGAGCCGGCTCGCGCGCGGGGCGTGCCCGGCAGCTTTCGTTGCGATGGCCTCGGCGACGCGACGGGCATAGATGTGTGGGTCGCCGCCGGTGGCGGCCAGATCGTCGGGGCAGTCGCTGTAGCGCTTGAGATGCAGCAGACTGTCGCGGATCTCGACCGTCATGCGGTGCAGACGGATGGCCGGGTCTGTTCGGCCGTCGAGGTCGCGCCGCGTCTCCATGACGATTTCCGGTACGGCTGCGGTGAGATCGGCCCACATCGGCTGCAAGCGGCGGCGATATCGGCTGGTACGGTCCCATCCGACGTGGGAGACCAAGGCGCTGATCAGCGGCACTGTGACCACTGCGGGAGCGCCGACCGCCGAGAGAAGGAACCCGCACCATGCTTTCCAGCGCATTTCGGGATCGAATGGCGGTTGGCCGGTCAGGACACTGACAAGCGAATCGATCGGGTATGCGACCGCGACAATCCCCATGCCCACCGCGGTGCACAGGACCACCGTGTACAGTGCGCGTTCCTGCCAGGGGCTTTCGCCCGCGGCGCGCATCTCGCGCACGCTTGCCCGGCTGACGAGCACAGCCGTCGCACCGAGCGGCAGGGAAAACGCGATCCAGATCACGACGGCAGGCCAGCCGAGGGCTTGGTCGATCAACTGGTCGGCGCGGCGGGCGGGCGTCCCTGCGATCAGGATGACAACGGTGGCGGTGAGGGTGAGCAGGTAGTAGCGCCGCTGCCTGTGCCACGTGTGGGCGGGGTCTGCGCCTGCCCACAGCTTGGCGATGCCGTAGATATTCGAGACGGCCAGCACGGTCGCTCCCAGCGAGAGCTGCCGGGCGATGTTCACCACGTCGCTGTTGTCGCCGGGCAGCAGCCGGGTCAGTGACTGTTCGAACCACGACTCCCGCAACAGGTGTTCGAGGAGAGCCGCGGCGAGCGCGCGGTTGACGAGCCGGTCGACGACGCTGTCCGGCAACAGCCACCACCGACCGATGAGCGCCAACGCGATACCTGTCAGGACGGGCCAGGTGATCGAACCCGGGATCGGGGAAGTCATCTCACCGATGCCGGTTTCGGAAGAACGTCGAGCGGAACCGGCTCGCCGACCGCTTCGGCAGCATCGCTTCGACGAGCAACAGGTCGGCGAAGGTTTCGGCGGCGCGCTCGCGCTCACTTCCGTAGTCCTGGCGGCGCAGTACGCTGCGGATGGTTTCCAGCGACAGCGAGGGCATCAATTCGCGCAACGGCAGATCGGCCGCGGCACCATCGGTACCGCTCGCGGTTCCTCCGTGGCCGAGCAACATATGACCGATCTCGTGGGCGATGATGTGATCGGCATGCCATTCGGTGTCGGCTCCGTACATGATCACGTCGTCGCCTGCACGGGCGATCCACAGGCCGCTTCCGGTGCCGCATCCGTTCTCCGAGAGTGCGCCGACATCGATCGGGCACAACGTGATCGGCCGTTCCCGGTACTCCGCCACCCGCGCGATGTACTCCGTTACGTCCCATGGGTGGGGGATCGGTACCAGGCGACCCAGCTCCTCGAATCGCGCGGCGAGATCCTCCATTACGCCTTCCCCTTGTCGATCACGTGACCTATGCCGATACCGCGATGAGCGTAGCCGCCGACCGAGCATCGTCACGGACGCGGCTTGTCGCGCAGGCTTTCTCGCACCGACTCGACGGATCGGCCGCGTGGTCATCGTCCAGTCGGCCTGACAGAGAAATGCGTAGTCGATCGTGACGGTTCGCTCATGTTCCCGAAGGGTTGCGCGAGGCCGCTATCCACGCCGCGACCTGTGTTCGCGAGGTGAAGCCCAGTTTGGTCAGCACGTGTTCGACATGGCCTTGTGCGGTGCGGGGCGAGATCACCAAGCGAGCGGCGATCTCCCTGTTGGTCAGGCCTTCGGCGACCAGTTCGGCGACTTGCCGCTCGCGTTTGGTCAATTTGCTGCCCAGGGGATTTCGCGCCGAGGGTGAGGCCGGTTCACCCAGGGCGTAGGCGATCGCGGCGTCGAGATCGAGCGCAGCGCCCTCCCGGTGGGCCGCGGCGTAGGCCTGCTCGCTGATGGCTTCTCGAGTTCGGCGCTCGCACTCTTCCTGATAAGCGAGCAGCTCTGGGAATTGGGTCGGCGCGGTACCCACGGACCGGCCGATCTGTTCGGCGGCCGCGAACAAGACGACCACACGCTCGGCAGCCTCGTGGTCGGCTGCGATCCACGCCAGTGCTTGCAGGCACATGCTGAGGTTCGTGCGGTCGTCCACCTTCCTGCTCACCCGCAGTGCTCGCACGATGAGTCGAGTCGCCCGCACGGAATCTCCTCGACGCCACAACGAAATAGCCAGCGCCCACATCGCGTAGGCCTGATATACCGTCCCGCCGTGTTCTTCGATGAGCGCGAGAGAGCGTTCGAAATATTCGATGGCCCGGGCGCTGTCGTCGGCCAGTCCGTGTGTGAGACCGAGAAAGGTCAGCGCGTCGACTCGGAAGAGGAGAGGGCCGCCTCGCTCGGTATACACCTGGAGGGCTTTCTCGAGATACAGGCGGGCGTCGGAGAGGTTTCCATTGAACAGTGCGAGGAGTCCATCGGCGAAGTCAATGTGTGCGCGGATCAGCGGGTCGGTCGTCCGCTCGGCGAACGCGTGCCCTTCGCGTACCAGATCGGCCACCCCTGAGACGTCGCCCTGTACTGCGGCTATGAGGGAGGTCGCGAATATCGCCGCGGCCTGGTCGACGGTGACTGTGCCGGTGCGGCGGGCCAGCAGACGCTCCAGCCAGCGACGCTCCTCGGCGAGGGAGCCGTGGGAGAACCGGAAGGGCAACAGAGCGTTGGCGATCCGGATTCCGGCTTCGGGGCTGTCGGACACGCAGAATTCCAGCGCTTGCCGCATGTTCGGCTGCTCCCGGCGCAACCGTCCGACCCACTCGAAGTCCCGAGGACTGATCAAGTCGGCATTCGCATCGATCGCCAGCTGTTCGTACCAGTCACGGTGGCGACGGCAGAGTTCGAGGTATTCGCCGGTCCGCTCCCCTTTTTCGCGGCCGTAGTCGCGCACCGTGTCCAGCATCCGAAACCGCACCACGCCCGCCGACTCTTCGCGAATGAGGATCGACTTGTCGACGAGGAACGCGACCGTATCCAGAATGTTCTCCGCTGCCAGATCCTCTCCGCAGACGTATTGCGCGGCCTCGAGGTCGAAGCTGCCCGCGAAAACCGACAACTGAGCCCACACTCGTTGTTGCACCGGTGTACACAGGTCGTAGCTCCAGTCGATGCACATGCGCAATGTCTGTTGCCGCGGCGGTGCGCTCCTGCTGCCGCGAGTGAGCAAGGCGAACCGATCGGTCAAGCGTCGCAATATCTGTTCCGGCGACATCACTCGCAACCAGGCCGTCGCCAGCTCGATCGGCAACGGCAAGCCGTCCAGCTGCCGGCAGATCCGGGCGATGGGGCGTTGGTTGTCCTCGGTGAGTTCGAACCCCGGCACGGCCGTGGCGGCCCGGTCGCTGAACAACCTCATCGCGTCATTGCGGGCCGGGTTCCTGGGTAGCCGATCCGGATCGGGGACGGCCAGCGGGTGGATCGGCAGAACCGCTTCCCCTGCGAGGCCGATCGGCTCGCGGCTCGTCGCGAGAATCCGCACTCGCTGACACGCGCGAAGCAGCGACTCCGCGAGTTCCGCCACCGCGGCCACCAGTTGCTCGCAATTGTCCAGCACGAGCAGCAGTTCGCGATCGGCGAGGAACTCGGCGAGTACGTCGCGTAACGGCCGCATCGATCGGTCCTGCAAGTTCAGCGCGCCCGCGATGACGCTCGCCAACAGCGATTCGTCACGCAGCTCACCCAGCTCGACGAACACCACACCGTCGGCGAAGTCGCGTTGCGCAGTGGTGGCCACTTGCACCGCGAGCCGCGTCTTGCCCACTCCGCCGATCCCGGTGAGGGTCACCAACCGCGAGGTCGACAACGAGTTCGTCGCGTGCGTCAGCTCGGTTCGTCGATCGATGAAGCTGGTCAGTTCCAGCGGAAGCTTCCCCGAACCCGACGAAGCCTCCGTCGCTCGATGCTGCCGCGACCCCGTCGAAGGCGACTGCCGGCCTGGTGACTCGGCCTCGGGCTCCCCCGCGAGCGGAGTGTGCAACGCCATTTCATCGACAGGGAAACCATGACGGGTCTGCGCTTCTCGGAGTTGCTCACCCAGTTCCGCGGCGGAAGGTCGGCTGTTCGGGTCACCGGCCATGGCACGTTCGATGATGGCGCCCACGGCCTCGGGAATGCCGTGCTCGCGCAGGTGCGGTACCGGCTCGGAGGTGATTCTGAGGAACTGGGCCACCAACTGCTCGCCGTCGCGGCGTTCGAAGGCCGCGTGGCCGGTGATCGCGGCGAACAAGGTGGCGCCGAGGCCGTAGACGTCCGCGGCCGGGCCTGCCGCCTCGCCGCCGATCACTTCCGGAGCAGTGAAGGCGGGCGTCCCGGTCACGATGCCCGCGCCGGTGACGAACCCGCCTCCGATGTGAGCGATGCCGAAATCCACCAGCGTGGGCTCGTCGTAGTCGGTGTAGAGAATATTTCCGGGCTTGACGTCGCGATGGAGCACCCCGGCGCGATGCGCCGTCTCGAGAGCCCCGGCCATCTTCACCCCCAGCCGCAGTACTTCCTCGAGTCCCAGCGGCCCGCTGCCGCGGATCCGTGCGTCCAGAGAGCCGTGCGGGTAATACGGCATGACGATGTAGGGGCGACCGTCGTCGGTGACGTCGGCGTGCAGGACATGCACGATATTGGGATGGCCGGTCAACCTGCCCGCGGCCCGCTGCTCGCGTAAGAACCGGGCCCGGTTGTCCTCGTCCAGATCGGCGGTGAGGACCTTGACCGCGACCACTCGGTCGAGCGAAGCCTGCCTGCAGCAATACACAGCGCCGAAACCACCCCGGCCGATCTCGGCGGCGTCCTCCAGCCCAGCCGCCGCCAGTTCCGCCGCGACCGAACCGGACGCGTCGCGTTGCGTCGCGAAGGGATCGGCATCGGTCATCGACTACACCGATTCACCCCATCCGAGCTCATTGGCAAACCCACCACTGCACACCTCCCGGTGACGTATCCCCAGGATATCGCCGGGACGTATCCAGCGGGTCGCGCAGTCGGACTGTCAGGGCAAACGGGTGCTGACCGCGAATACCGGGAACCTGCCTTCCCGGGGATGGGGTTGGAATTGAACGCGCACCGACGGGCCCGCGGACGAGGGGATCTCGCCTTCGAGCGATGTGTAGACCCACGGGCCTTCGTCGAGCTCCACGATGGCGATCGTCAGCGGCACCAACCCGCCCTGCCTGTCGGTCGGGGCCCGATCCACTACCCGCCATGACACGACGGAACCCGCACCCGACGACGGCACACTTTCGAGGTCGTCGGATCCGCAGGACGAACACCCGGACGTTATCGGCGCGAGCAACTTCTCGCACCGCATGCAGCGGTAGATCATCAACATGTCGTCCGCGCGCAGCTCACTGCCACCTCCGACGACATTCGAAGTGTGCTCGACCTGGTTCGTGTGCATACGGGCCTCCCCGAGGCGGTGCTGGCAAGTTCCGCTCCAGACTGCCCCGCTGAGCCACGTCGAGCGACGGTGAAATTACCGGGGGGTATACCTATTTTTCGCACGATCGAGGTGCGGACCGCACACCTCCTTGATTATATCCACGGCGTGGGTATAAGTTCGTCATCACTTAACCCACACTGTGGATATCGGAGGCATGCGCCTTCCGTACCCGCGGTTTCCCTCCCCCAGCGAACTCACCGTCACATGGACCAACCCGGGCACCAGGCCCATGCGCAGTCACGGCCACAGCAGTGATGGACCCGGCTTCGAAGGAGTACTCCCATGTCGTCCCGATTCCACCTACCGCCCGAAGACGTGCTGCGCGCCCGCGAGAAACTGGTTCTCGACCACTTCCGCGACGAAGTCCGCCAGGACTGGGACGCCACCCTGTCGACATTCCCCCACCCGCACTACGAGATCATCGCGCAGATGCTCGTCCACGACGGCGACGGCGAAGTGCGCGGCTACTACCACGACACCCGCGTCGCCTTCCCCGATCAGGACCACGAACTCATCGCGCTCCGGCACAGCCATGACGCCGTCATCGTCGAATTCTGGCTGCTCGGAACACATCTCGGATCACTCGGCAAGATTCCCCCGACCGGCTCCCGGCACCGCACGAGGATGACGGCCTACTTCGTCTTCGACGAGCACGAGAACCTGGTGACCGAACGGATCTACTTCGACCAGCTCACCATTCTCCGACAACTGGTGGGCGGACTGAACAAACGCGATCCTCGTGACCTGTGGAAGCTCGGCCGAGCCGCCGCCGGAGCCCTCGCCATGGCCGGCTCCGATCCGGACCCGCGCCTGCTGGCCACCACCCCACCCGACCTCGGCGATTGACCGCCGATACGCAGGACCCGTTACGGGCGTTCGGCCGTTCCTCCGCCGTTGTCGCGGGTTTCGATGGCCTTCACGGTCTTGTCCAGGGCCTGGCGCAGGACGCGTTTGCCGACGGTCCCGACCACGACTTCGAGGACTCGCCCTTTCAGGTTCTTGCCCTCGCGCACGATGACGACATCCACATCGGTCTTCCCGTCCGACCGGCGGTTGAAGGTGTAGGTGTGGCCCGAGTGGCCGCCCCATACGTTCGAGTCGGTGGTCGTCATGACGACCCGCTCGGGATTCGACCAGTCGTAGTGCAGGCGTTCCCAGATGCCGTGCGAGCCTTCCGTGACGTCGGCCTCACGGCGGCCCTGGTTGTGCACTTCGAGGTATTCGTCGGCGCTGTTGCCGAACACCTGTGAGCGGCCCGGCCCGAAATCGGTGAGCGCCGCTACGAACTGCTCCGGTGTCGAGTTCGTCGTCTCCTTGAAGTGGATGGTGGACATTGCCTTCTCCTTTGCTTTGGGGTGATGGGTTTCAAGCCAGGAGGTGAAAACGATCTGCGCTACGCCGGGCCTCGGCGCAATGCCGCGCCCCCGTACCACTGGCACACCAGCAACGCCATCTCGACCTCGAGCCGGTCGTCGTCTATCGGTCGACCCCGCCGCGCGATCGCTCGCGTTATCCGGTACTTCACGGAATTGAAGTGCAGGTTCATTTCCGCGGCCGCGGCCTTGTAGCTCGATCCGGTGCGCAGGAAGACCCGCAACGTCTCGCGGAGCCGCTCGTCGTTGTCGTTGTCGGAGGCCAGGTCGCCGAGTACCTCGCTCACCCAGTCCCGCGCTTCCGCCATGTCACCACCCAGCAGCGCCGCGGCGGACAGTCCCGGATCGGTCGCGGAGAAGACCGTCGGATCGTCCGTCCCGCGGGCGAGCGCGACCGCGCGCGCGGCCTGAGCGTGCCGATGGGACCGCTGGAAGCCCTCGACGCCGGCGCCGAGCGTGCCGATCGCGAAACAGGGAGCGTCGGCCCGGTCGCGTGCGAACCTGCGTACGGCGCCGACCGGGTCGGCGGGAACCGACCGGTAGGGCAGCCAGGCCCATGCGCTGACCCGATCGACGGCGGCGAACAGCGGGCGCGCCGACGCGTTCGCCGCTTCGGCCAGTTCCCGTACGAACCGCTGTATCCGGGGCAGCTCGTCACCGTCGGTGCTCAGCTCCGGATACCACAGCACCAGCGCGAGGTGATGCCAGCGCAGCGGGTAGCGGATCGACTCGGTCGCCGCGTCGACGTCGACGGCGCTCGTCTCGGTCAGCACTTCACGGACCTGGAGTGTGCGAATGCTGTTCTGATTCTCCAACCACTGTTCCCGCTCCCCCTGGTAGGCGGCGACGACCTGGCGGGTGATCGAGTCGATGTAGTTGAACAGCGTCGTAGTGATGGTCTGCAGGGCATCGACACGCTGCTGCGGCGTGATATCGGCGGCCCGCACCTCCGCGAACACCAGTTCGCTCATCCGTCGCTGCCCCACCCAGTAGGCGCGAATCAAAGCATTGAGCGAAACCTCGTGCTGAGCAAGCCGTTTGGCGTATTCGATCGCCGCCGTCGGCGCCTGGACGCGCGCAACCGGGATATCGTGGCGCAGCGCCTGCAACAGTGTCTCGACATTCGCGTGCACGCTGGCCCCGAGCAGTTCCAGCGAATCCGTGTCCTCGCGCAGTTCGGCTATTTCTTCCTCGAGTTTGCGCCGGATGGTCGTGCCGATTTCCGTCACCCGCTCGTTCATCCGGGCGGCGATCCCTCCGACGTAGTCGCCGAGCTCGACTTCGCTATCGCGACGAAAAGTCGTCACACGATCATTGTAGGTACCTCGCTTCGGCGCCACGGAAATATCGCGGGCGGCCTTCGAGCGACAACCGTGGCGAGGAACCTGCCGACGTGCTCTCTTCGCTCGGCTAGGAATTCGACCTGCCGCGAGGCACAATAAGGTCTATCGCGTTCGACAGATCACTTCGCCCATCGAGGGGGCGGAACTGACGACATGCACCGAGACGGCGAGCGCCCGAAAGGGCTTTCTGTTTCCGCGCTGGCGGCGGTGGCGAACCCGTCGTACTCGCGAATCGACACCTGGAATCTGCTCGACGACGCGTGCCGTCGGCTCGCCGATGTCAATCGGGCCGGGCTGGACGCCACCCACGAAGCCGCCCGGGTGCGGCGCCTCCTCGATCGACTCGGCACCTATGAGCGGTACTGGCTGTACCCGGGACCGGCGAGATTGGCGGCGTTTCGCGATTATCTCGCCGATCTCGCGACGGCGCGGCTCACCGACGAAGTGTCGGTGGCCGTGCGCCTGCTCTCCGAGTACGGCGACCGTGCGGCCTTGTTCGACACCTCCGCGCCGCTGGAAGATCAGGAACTCGTGGCGCGGGCCAAAGAGCAGCAGTTCTACACCGTCCTGCTCGGCGACGACGCTCCGCCCGACGCTCCCGCGGGCCTGGCGGAGAGCCTGCGGGCACTGCGCGACCCATCGGACGATGTGCAGTTCGAACTGCTCGTCGTGGCGAGCATCGAGGACGCCATCACCGCCGTCGCGTTGAACGGCGAGATTCAGGCGGCGATCATCCGGCACGACCTCCCCCTCCGTTCCAGCGACCGCGCGCCGTTGATGACCACGTTGCTCGGCGCCAACGAAGACGTGAACGTGACCGACCGCAACCACGACTGGGTCGAATGCGGCGAGTGGATCAGGAAGCTGCGACCGCATATCGACCTGTACCTGCTCACCGACGAGTCGATCGCCGCGGAGACCGAGGACGAGACGGACGTCTACGATCGCACGTTCTACCGCCTCAACGACGTCACCGACCTGTACAGCACGGTGCTCGCGGGCGTCCGCAGCCGGTTCGCCACACCGTTCTTCGATGCCTTGCGTGCCTACGCGGCCGCGCCGGTCGGCCAATTCCACGCGCTTCCCGTCGCACGTGGCGCCAGCATCTTCAACTCCAAGTCGCTGCAGGACATGGGCGAGTTCTACGGCCGCAACATCTTCATGGCCGAGACGTCGTCCACCTCCGGCGGGCTGGACTCACTGCTGGACCCACACGGCACGATCAGGGCGGCGATGGACAAAGCCGCCGAGACGTGGTGCGCCGATCAGACGTACTTCGTCACCAATGGCACATCCACCGCGAACAAGATCGTCGTGCAGGCCCTGACCCGGCCGGGCGACATCGTCCTGATCGACCGCAATTGCCACAAGTCGCACCACTACGGCTTGGTGCTCGCCGGAGCGTACCCGCTGTACCTGGATGCCTACCCGCTCGCGCCGTTCGCGATCTACGGAGCCGTGTCCCTGCACACCATCAAAAAGGCACTGCTGGACCTCGAGGCGGCCGGACAACTGGACCGGGTGCGGATGCTGCTGCTGACCAACTGCACTTTCGACGGCATCGTCTACAACCCCCAGCGCGTGATGGAGGAGGTTCTGGCGATCAAGCCGGACATCTGCTTCCTGTGGGACGAGGCGTGGTACGCGTTCGCGACCGCCGTGCCGTGGGCGCGACAGCGCACCGCGATGGTTGCCGCCGAGCAACTCCGATCGACGTTGTCCTCGCCCGGGTACGCCGAGGAGTACCGCGAGTGGCGTGCGTCGATGCGGGGAGTCGACCGTGCCGAGTGGAGCGAGCGCAGGCTGCTTCCCGACCCCGAGCGTGCGCGGGTGCGCGTGTACGCGACGCATTCCACCCACAAATCGCTGTCCGCGCTTCGGCAGGCGTCGATGATCCATGTCCGCGACCAGGATTTTAAAGCTCTCGTCCGCGAGACGTTCGCCGAGGCGTTCCTGACCCACACCTCGACCTCGCCGAACCAGCAACTCCTGGCGTCGTTGGACCTGGCGCGCAGGCAGGTCGACATCGAGGGCTTCCAGCTGGTCCGCAACGTCTACGACATGGCGCTCGTGTTCCGCCACCGCGTCCGTAAGGACCGGCTGATCGGGAAGTGGTTCCGCATCCTCGACGAGGACGACCTGGTGCCCGACGAGTTCCGCCCCTCCGAAGTCATCTCCTACCGGCAGGTCAGACAGGGTGGCTTGGCGGAGTGGAACGAGGCGTGGCGGTCCGATCAGTTCGTGCTCGACCCGACCCGGGTCACCCTGTTCATCGGCAAGACCGGCATGAACGGGTACGACTTCCGCGAGAAGATCCTGATGGACCGGTTCGGCATCCAGATCAACAAGACCTCGATCAACAGTGTGCTGTTGATCTTCACGATCGGCGTCACCTGGTCGAGCGTGCACTACCTGCTCGACGTGCTGCGCCGGGTCGCCACCGACTTCGAGAGAAGCCGGAGCGCGGGTGGCAGGGCCGATCGCGCGCTGCAACAGCGCCGGGTCGACGAGATCACCAAGGATCTGCCCGCACTGCCCGATTTCAGCGAGTTCGACAGCGCTTTCCGTCCCGACGGCGCCAGCTCGTTCGGCGATATGCGTTCGGCCTTCTACGCCGGGTATGCGGAGTCCGACCGCGAACACGTCCTGCTCGGCGATGCCGGGCGACGGCTCGCCAAGGGGAAGCCCCTGGTATCGGCCACCTTCGTGGTGCCCTACCCGCCCGGCTTCCCGATACTGGTTCCAGGGCAGGTGGTCTCGACGGAGATCCTTTATTTCCTCGCCGACCTCGACGTCAAGGAAATTCACGGATACAACCCCGACCTCGGGTTGTCGGTCTTCACCGAAACCGCGCTCGCGCGGCTGGCCGCGGCTCGGCACCCGATTGCCGCGGCATCCGACGGTGGCGGCGCAGGGAAGATCGAGGGTCGCCGATCAGCCGTCGGCGGCAAGGCGGTTCAGCCACTCCCGCAGTAGATCTTGCTCCGCGCTGCTGAGGGTCGTCTGCTCGGGCAGTGCGGCGCGCAAGGCGCGGGCGGCGCCTGCCGGGCCCGCGTCTCGCACCGCCGGTTGTTGGTTGGTGACGGCGGCGACCATCGACTCCCGCAGGGTGGTCAACAAGGCCGGGTTACGCCGCTCCTCGCGCAGCGAGAGCCAGGTGAGCACTGCGCCGCGCGCCGTGGCATGGATGATCTGGGCCGCGAGTTCCTCGTCGACGCGCAGCCAGCCGCCGGCGGCGAGGCGCCGGATTCGGCCCATCAGGATTTCCATGCCGGCCTTGAAGGCAGCCGAGGTGGTACCGACGGGTTCGGTGTACATCAACGTGTACAGCGCGGGGTTGGCCAAACCGAATTCGACCGCGACGTCCCAGCCGGCTCTGAGGTCCTCGATGGGGTCCGGCGGATCGGGGTCGACGTGCTTGGTGGCGAGAAACGCGGCGAAGCCGTGCTCGGCCACCGCGTCGAGGAGCCCGTCCTTGTCGCCGAACAGCCGGTAGATGGCCGGCGGCTGCAAGCCCGCCGCATCAGCGACCGCGCGCGTGGTGACCGCGTCGCGACCCCCACGCGTCAGCAGGTCGATGGCGGCCTCGATGACCCGCTGCCGGGTCTGCTCGCGGCCCGTGGCCGTGCCGGACTCGACGGTAGTTGCGTCATCGGTGCCGCGTGCGCGCGATGTCATATATCAACGATACCGCTTCCCTGGTTCCATTGTTAGTATCAGTGATACCGTTCAACTGTTTCCATTGGAACCGCCGTAACACAGGAGCGCATCATGATCATCGTGACCGGAGCCACCGGACAGCTGGGACGTCAGATCGTCGAGAGACTGTTGACGCGCGTGCCGGCGGATCGAGTCGGCGTCAGCGTCCGCGACCCGCGAAAAGCGCGGGCGTTCGCCGAGCGAGGGGTACGGGTACGCGAGGGAAGCTTCACCGACGCCGCCGGCCTCGCCAACGCCTTCGAGGGCGCCTCTCAGGTACTCATCGTCTCCGTCGACAAAATGGGCGAAGAGTGCGTCGAACAACACCGCACCGCGATCGAAGCGGCCGTCGCCGCGGGCGCCCGGCGCATCCTGTACACCAGCCAGATGGGAGCCAGTGCCTTGTCGCACTTCCAGGCGTGCCGTGATCACGCCGCCACCGAGGACGCACTACGCGCCTGCGGTGTGCCGTTCACGTCGCTGCGCAATGGCTTCTACGCCACCAGCGCGGCGCACTTCCTCGGCCACGCAGTGGAATCCGGTCAGCTCGAACTCCCCGCGGACGGGCCGTTCAGCTGGACCGCGCACGCCGACCTCGCCGAAGCCGCCGCCGCCATCCTGGCCGACGAAGGCCGCTTCGACGGCCCCACGCCGCCGCTCACCGGAGGGCAAGCGCTCACCTTCGACGACATCGCCGGTATCGCCACCGAGATCACGGGCCGCGCCGTGACAAGGACCACGACACCCGACGACAAGTTCCGGGATGAGCTGGTGGGCCAAGGCGTTCCCGCGCAGCGGGCGGATCAGTTGCTGGGCATCTTCGCCGCCAGCCGAGTCGGCGAGTTCGCCACTGTCGACCCGACACTGGCCACCCTGCTCGGTCGCGAACCCGTCACCTTGAGTACGGTGCTGCGCGAGCAGCTCTCCCACGTTTGATGGCGTGTCGGCAGAGCGAGCCCGCAGCGATCGCCGAAAACTGTTGCGGGCCATTGTGTTCACGCGCTGGGTGACCGGCATTCGCTTCGATCCGGAGATCAGCGCGTGGCCTGCAGGATGATCGCCTTGTAGTCGGTCCACTCCGCTCGCCCGGCCAATGCGGCGGAGTCGGCGGTCGCCGCCGATTGCCAGGCTGCTGTATCCCGATACGCCATCCTCGGCGGTCCCGATTCCGCGGCCGCAGACGATGTCGCCGCCCGTGCTGATCGAGAACGCGATGCCGGGGACGACGCGCAAAGGTGTCCGCGTGGGCAACCGGAACCCGACACCTTGGTGGGATCGAACCACGAGCAGGGTGCGCTGCCGCGCACCCTGGGTGTCCTTTCGGCCCGGACCAGCGTCGATGAGTCTGGACAGCGTCATAAATGACGACAGCGGGACCTCCCCGCCACACCGACACGAAGGAGCACCCATATGACCATCGACCAGCGCTCGACCCACCGCACCCGCCGCTTCGCCCGCGCCCTGGCGATCGCCGCAGCACCCGCCCTGCTGGGCATGGGGCTGCTGACGGCCGGCGTGGCCCAGGCCGGCCAGGACCCCAACCTACCGACCTGCTCCTGGCCCAACCTGGCATGCGGGCCGCAAACCAACCTGACTCCCGGCGGCCAGACCAACCTCACCCCCGGCAACGCGGCCAGCGCCACCAGCATCCCCGCCGACCGCACTCCTGGCGGCCCCCACCGGCCGCCTCACGTCCGGCCGATCGCGGGGTAGCGCCAGTTGATGATCACGGTGCGTACGTGCGACCCCGCCGCACTCGAGCGGGGTCGCAGCGAAGCCCGGTGACCGTACGGCGACAACGATCTTTCCGAGCGCGGCCAGTGGTCGGAGGGAAGTCCCGGCATCGCGCGACCCGCACGTTCGTAGACCGGGCGGATAGCAGACCCGGTCCGGGCCCGCACGCCAGCAGAAGCAGTTCCGCCCGATCGAGAGCGGTCAGCACCTCACGCCGCCAACTGTCGTCGGGTGTGTAGCGGCGCGCACCTGTCGTATGACGGCCGCAGGCCGCAAGCCTCGACAGCGTTGCGTCAGATATTCAGCGGAGAGGTCGGGGGGAAGGTGACCGGCAATTCGGTCAGGGCGCGGTGGAAGGGGCCCGGTCGCCACTCGGGGGTTCGGTTCGGCAGGTTCAGTTCGATCTCCGGCAGTGCGTCGAGGAGTTGGTCGATGGCCTCTTGCGCGATCAGGTAGGCCAGCGGACGCGCGGGGCAGGCGTGCGGGCCGAGACCCCAGGCCAGGTGGGAGCGGTTGCCGGTCAAGTCGCCGGTGCGGATCGCGGGGTCGTTGTTGCACGCGGCCATGCTGATGACGACGGGCTGATGCGCGGGCAACCAGACGTCGTCGATGAGGATCGGGTGACGGGGATAGGTGATCAGCAGGTTCGCCAGTGGCGGGTCGTTGAACAAGACCTCGTCGATGGCATCGCGGGACGACAGGTTTCCGCCGAGGATGCTGTCGCCGAAGCGCTCGTCGGTGAGGATCAGCAGCAGGGTGTTGGTGATCAGGTTCAGCTGGAATTCGATGCCGCTGCCGTACACCTGGGACACGTGGTGCGACGCCTCGACGTCGTCGAGCCGGGCGGGATGCCGCAGCAGTACCGAGGTGATGTCGCGCTGGGGTTCGGCGCGTTTGAGTGTCACGAGGCTCATCAGCGCCTCGCCGAGCATCTGATTGCCCTTCTCGGCGTCGACACCCTCGAGGAGGGCGGCCGTACCGGCGGCGACCTGCGCCCCGATCTCCGGCGGGCAGCCGAGCAGATAGTTCACCGCTTGGAAGACGAGCGGGAACACGTACTGGCGGATCAGCTCGGCGGACCCGTCTTCGCAGAACGAGTTGATCAGCGGGGTGGCCAGTCCTTCCACGACGGAATGGAGGGCATACAGGTCGACCTCGTCGATGCTGGCGGTGATCGCCCCACGGTAGCGGGTGAAGTCGGTCCCGGCGCTGCGACTGGCCATGGGCCGCCACTCCAGCAGGGGAAGAATGGGGCAATCCGCGGGGATGTTCTTCTGCCAGGCGCGCGGGTCGGCCGGGAAATGGTCGGGATCGTTGAGGATCCGCACCGCGGTGCCGTAGCCGATCACCAAGGTGGCCGGGACGCCGGGGGCCAACTCCACCGGCGCCAAAGACCCATAGCGCCTGCGCATCTCGCGGTACACACGGTGCGGATCGGCCGCGAACTCGGGCGAGTACATGGGCACTCGCTGTTCGTCGGATTCGATCGGCGAGCCGTGGAGGACCGGGCACGACCCAGCCGGAGCATGAGATTGCGGCGTACTCAAAGAGCGAACTCCAAACATTGGTGTTGCACAACGTGACTGCTGAACTACCGCTCCCTGCCTGGACACTGGACTGGAGCGAACTCACGGCGACTGTGCCGGAACCAAGCGATGGTATAGCGCGCGTGGACCGTGACCCTCACCGCGGACGAGAACAAGCTTCGCAGAATGCCTGCCGATCCGCTGCGCGGCCGGAATCGACCCGGCCGCGACAACACGGAGGCAGTGGACGAACTCGGGGTCAGACGCCGAGAGCGTCCAGTGAGTCGTGGTCGTCGATGGCCGTGGTGATTCGCTTCAACAGCGTCAGGCAAGTCTCCACCGGCTGCATCTTGGGTTGATACGCCGCCCTGCCGATCGTGAACGCCCACGCCGCGTACGCGAACATGGACTGTTGCCGGTACGCCAGCCACGCGTCCTCGAACGACGGCGCCTGGCCGCCGAGGGCTCCGAGTTCGTCCAGGTAGGCCGCCAGCAGTTCACGGTCCCAAGCACGCCGGTCCTCGGGCTCGCATCCCGAATTCACGGTATAGGCGAAGTCGTGTGCCCAGCCTCCCCGCATCACCACCTGCCAGTCGACGAATCCCATTCGCCCGGCGGCGGTTCGATATGTCTGCCCGATGTGCGGGTCACCGTGCAACAGAGTCTGCGGAAGCTCGTTCGTCGCGTTGTCGATCGCCCGCTCGACACCGGCCCAGAGCCGGTCGGCCTGGTCGTGCAGGGCCTCCGGGACCACCGCCGCGGCGCGGCGCAGGCCGACCTCGCAACGCTTCTTCATGTCGATGGCGGAGAGGTATGCCCGCAGCGCCTCGGTGGTCGTCTTGAGGTCCGCGATCGACGGGTGATTCCAGAAGGTGCGGTGGAGTCGAGCCAGATTGCGCACCAGGTCTTCGATCTGGTCCCGGGCGACCGGGGCGTTCGGCTCGACGAACTGCGCACCACGGGTCGAGGCGATGTCTTCCATCAAGGCGATCGATCGCCAGGACGCCGAATCGGCGGCACCCCAGTAGCCGATCGGCGCTTCGATGTCGACCTGGGGGCGGAAGTCACGGAAGAAACGGGTTTCGCCGTCGATCATCTTCCCGCCACCGAGCAGGATGCGTTGCGAGAAGGCCGTCGTTGTCTTCGCGAAGAGGTCGGTCGGCAAGCCCGCCTGCCGTCCCGCGTCGTTGTAGTCGACGCGAATCGCGACGCGGGTCGATGTTCCGCGGCTGCCGTTCGCGGTTTCGAACGAGAGCACCTCGGCCCCGGGGACATCGCGGCACAGCACGGCCGTCAGCCACTGTGGGGTCAGCGTCTCACCCGACACCGGGACGTCCTCGACGTCGCGCGCCTTCGGCCGGAACACTTTCTCGCCGATGATGTGAGCACCGACTGTGACGGACCGTCCGAGCAACCAGAGCTTGTGGTTCATACGCTTGCCTCGATTCCGGAGTACGACATGACCGCCCGAGCAGCCGGATCGCCGGCGCACGGGTCCGCAGGACAGTAACGCACTCTCGAAACAGCTGTACCGCAATGCGATTGCCGAGCCGATGCGGGCGGTTGCTACTCGGTGGTCGCCTTCTGCGCGATCTTCGTGAGCCGTTCCCAGGCGGGCGAGGTGACTCCGACGGATTCGTTCACCAGGCGGACCAGTTTCGGATCCAGCGCCGGGGTGGTCCGGCCGGCTCCGGTGCGTCTGCCTATGATCCACCGGCGGGTGCGGTCGGCGAGGTCCACCAGCCGCGGGTCGTCTGGGGACCAGTCGAATGCCGCGTCGTAGTCGAGGTAGATGGCCCGGAATCGCGGATCGTCGATGGCGTCGAGCTTGTCGGCGACCCAGTCCGACGCCTGTTCCGGAGCGACCGATTGCAGCAGAATCCAGATGTCGCGCTCCATCCGGACCGCCCGGTCGCTCACCCCGAGTTCGCGCAGGCGCGCGAGGTATTCGGCGACATCGGCGGACACGAACAGTCGATCGCCTGAGCCCAGTTCGGCGATCTGCTCGCGGGTGCGGCGGATCTCCTCGGCGCGTTCGGCGAGCATGCGGTCGATCTCGGCGATCGCCGCCGCGAATTCGTCGGAATTCGCGGTCAGCAATTCCTTGATCCGCGCCAGGGGCACGCCGGATCGCGCCAATGTCTTGATCTTGACCAGATCGATGGCGTCCTCGGCGCTGTAGCGGCGATAGCCGGAGGAGTCGCGCGGCGGCTCGGGCAGCAGGCCGCGTTCGTGGTAGACGCGCACGGCCTTGATCGTCACGCCCGCATACCGCGCGAGCTGCCCGATCGTGATCACGCCTGTCTCCCTTCGGTGCCCGCCGCCGTCATCGCACCCGGGCGAACAAGCGACCGGCGAGATCGATTCCGGTCACGGCGGCGGAATCGTCACGGGTGAAGAACCCGCGTTGTCCTTGCAGACCGCCTTCAGTGACGATGTACTCGTCCGCGTCGCCGGCCAGCAGGCCGAGGGTAGCCGGTGGCAGGTCGGGCGGCAGATCGGTCACCGCGGCGGCACGGATCTCGGGTTTGATGGCGCATTCGATCGTCGACCTTGCCCCGTCGGTGTCGAGGGTCAGCCGCATCATCTCGTTCTCGTAATGCCCGACGATCTCCCCTGCCCGCGCCGCGTCGTAGGGCAGCGGCTCCGGATCGCGTTCGACCACACCGAGGTAGTGTTCGAGCACCCATTTCACCACCGTCCGGTTGAACGCCAGCCCCGCGCCCGGGCCCGCGTTCGACGTCACCGCGACGGCGAAATCGCGCTCCGGCACGATGAGCAAGTCGGCGAACTGACCGTTGCCCGACCCGCCGTGCCCGATGGTCGCGACACCGTTCACCTCGCGCAGGAACCAGCAGATCCCGAACGCGTCACCCAGGGTGCTCCCGCGCAGCTCCACGGTCTGCTCCCGCATCCGGTGCAGCAGTTCGGCGGGCAGGATGCGCTCGCCTGCCTCGGTCCGGCCGTCGCCGAGGTGGAAACGCGCCCAGCGCAGCAGATCGCGGACAGACGTCGCCACGCCACCGCCGGGATTGTTCGCGCGGTTGTCCTTCCATTGCCGGGCGACGGCGAGCACACCGTCGGAGTCGACGTTGTGACCCACCGCGAACCGCCGGGTCATGACGTCGTCGACGGAATAACAGCTGTGTGTCAGGTCGAGCGGTTCGAACAACAGCGACGCGACCGCCCGCTCGAAGGTCGACCCGGTGACGTTCTCGACGACCCGGCCTGCCAGATTGAACCCCGCCTGACTGTAGGACGCCCGCCCTCCCGGTTCCGCGATCAGCCGCGCCTCGGCGAGTTTCACCGCGTGCCGTGCCAAAGCGTCGTCTCCTTCGCCCGTGTCGACGCCGAGCTTCCATTCCAGCCCGGCCGTATGGTTGAGCAGCCGCAACACAGTGATCTCGTCCGTGGCCGCATCGGCAGGGGCGAATTCCGGGACGTACCGCCGCACCGGCGCGTCCAACTCCACCCGTCCCTCGGCGACCAACCGCAGCAATGCGGTCGCCGTATACGTCTTGCTCACCGACCCGACCACGAACATCGTGTCCCGGTCGACCGGAAGCGGGTTGACCACACTCGTCACCCCGTGGCACGCGAAGTCTTCTCGACCGCCGACCGTCACCCCGACCGCGACACCCGGTACGCCCAACGTTCCGGCCGACGCCGCGACGAATTCGGCCAATTCCGTGTTCATCTCGTTCATGCCACCATGCTCGAACCCTGCCCCTGGGGCAATGTCAAGCCCTTGCCCGCGGCGGTGATCAAACGGCCCTGACTCCGCTCGACCGGGTGTCGTCATCCTCGCCGCGCATCGTGTAGACGCGCTCGCCTGTGTTCGCGTCAGCGCAGTTCACTGAGCATTCGAACAAGCTCGCCGAACTCGCCGCCGACACCGTCGGCTCGGCGGCCTGGTTGCGCAGGCTCACGCCTTCGTCAGCCGGTTGGCGGACATGGAAAAAAGGTTGTCCCAGTGATGATCGAGACGCTGTTTCGCCTCGGTCGGCGGCACGGCGCTCAGCGTGCCGTGCTCGTCCTCGACGAGTAGTTCCCACCTCCGGAGTCTGCGCAGTCCGTCGCGGATCTGGAAATCGAAGGTTGTCCCCCATTGCCGCCGGAACCAGTCCTCCACGCGCCGATCGAGTTCGGTGGCGGTGAGCGGCCGGTCGGCGGCGCGCAGGAAGTGGTATGCCAGCACGGCTTCCTTCACCTCCGAATCCTCGGCGGCACCGAGCAGATGGTGGAACACTCCCGCATCATTGTCGAGGTTGCGAAAATAGAGATGCTCCGACAGCGTCTTCATCAACTTGATCTTGCGGTTCTTGAACTTGGCGAACTGACGCACCAGATAACCGCCGAAGGCAGCCAACCCGGCGCCGAGGGTCACCAGCGTGGCTTGATCCAGCCGCACGGATTCCTCGCGCAACCCCACCCAGAACGCCAGCAGCAAGAGCAGCGGCCCCAGCGAAGCGACCAGCTTGGTGGCGACCACGACGATCCCAGAGACCACCGCGGGCACACCGATCAGCAGTTTGTCCAGTGGCCGCATCCGCACGCGAACGCTCGGATACAGCATCTCGAGGTCGTTTCTCGGGACGTTCTGGAACAACTTCACCAGCACACCGCCGTTGGGCCGATCCGCGACCGCCTCCGCACGCTCGGTGAACGCGACGTACACCAGAACCTTGCCGTAGCTGGTGAATTCGATGCTGCGCCGCCGTAGACCGAACAGCCACCGCACCTGCTCGGTGCGCTGCGCGACCCCGCGGCGGAAGAACATCGCCGTTTCGATGTCGTCCGCGTCGACTTCCAACCGCACCTTCACCAGCGAGTGCTCGGCGAACGCGCGCTCGATCTCAGCGGCATCGATGCGCGTGAAGTCCGCCGACTCGGCCAGCGCGACCAGCTCGCTCTCCACCCGCGCCCGCGCGGCGGCCCGGTGCTCGGGGGTGGCAACACGGATCGCCCGTTCGTCCTCCGCTGGATCGACCACCTGATAGGCATCGAGCAAAGCCTCACCGCGCGCATGGAACTCGTTGTGCACCAACGCCGCCAGCAGACTCGCGAACTCCACGAACGACTCGCGCTCCGCCTCGGGGAGTTCGTCGGCACACAGCGATACCACCGCGCTCTTACGGAACGGCAGGAAGTGTTCGGCGTCCATCGGCAACTCCTCTCGGCGGACCCGCCCGTCGGTCACAACCCTATGGGGAGGCCACGATCCACCGCACAGCCGACGGGGTCGGTCCACGACGACGGTGGAGGCGATTCGCGGACGCCCGGCCCGAGCACCGAACATCACGATGCAGGATCCGGATTCGCGCTACGCCGCGCAGTTGGCCGGGTACGCGACCCCGCACGGACCACCACAGTGCACCGCGGATACGCCGAGCGCGGCGGTGGACGTTCGGTCCGCCGCCGCGCTCGATCTGTTCAGTTGTTCAGCTCATGCGTTGTGAGGTGCAGCGGATCACTGTCCGGGCTGGCACTGCGGCGGCGGCCCGTCCGGGTGATCACCGGGCGGAGGACCCTGACGGTCACCGGGCGGCGGGCCCTGACGGTCGCCGGGCGGGGGACCCTGGTGATCGCCAGGCGGCGGGCCCTGGTGGTCACCGGGCGGAGGACCCTGGTGATCGCCGGGAGGCGGGCACTGCTGTCCGGGCACCGGTCCCTGGCCCTGGGGCGCATCAGCGCCGGCCACACCGGCTCCGATGCCGAGGGCGCCGAGTGCGAGCGCACCGGCCACGGCGCTCATTGTCAGCTTCGATGTGAAACTCATCTGCGTTCCTCCTGTTGTCGGATCAGGTCCGAAACCGTCGGCCACTGCTCTGAGGCCGACGCGAGAATCGTTGAGTCTCAACATTTGTCCCTCGTTGGCGGAAGCTATGTGCCAGCTGTGAACCGACCGGCTTCGCATACCCGCACCTCCGCCGCGCGAGCCCGTTTCCGCTGGTCGCACCCTCACAGCAAACACATAGCCGCACCACAGCGGACCCCAAGCGTTCCTCGCCATGGTGAAACGATGTCCGCGACGACCACCGGGAACGGGCCAGCCGAACGAATTGTCATGCGCCGCGCCGACGGCAGCCCGATCACCGTGCTCGTGGTCGACGACGAGCCCGTTCTGGCCGAGATGATGTCGATGGCGTTGCGCTACGAGGGATGGGAGGTCACTACCGCGGGTGACGGCCGGACCGCCGTCGCCAAGACCCGCGAAGCCCGCCCCGATGTGGTGGTGCTCGATGTGATGCTGCCGGACATGACCGGCCTAGAGGTGCTGGGCAAACTACGCACACAATATTCGGACCTGCCGGTGCTCCTGCTGACCGCCAAGGACTCGGTCGAGGACCGCATCGCCGGGCTGACCGCGGGCGGCGACGACTACGTCACCAAGCCTTTCAGCATTGAAGAGGTGGTGCTGCGGCTGCGCTCGCTCCTGCGCCGAACCGGCGTCGCCATCGAGAACAGTGACGCGCAGCTGGTGGTCGGTGATCTCGTGCTGGACGAAGACAGTCACGAGGTCACCCGAGCGGGCGAAGTGATCGCCTTGACCTCCACCGAGTTCGAATTGCTCCGGTTCTTCATGCGCAACCCGAAACGGGTACTGAGCAAGGCACAGATTTTGGATCGAGTGTGGAGTTACGACTTCGGCGGCCGGTCCAACATAGTCGAGCTGTATGTCTCGTACTTGCGGAAGAAGATCGACTGTGGACGCGCGCCGATGATCCACACCCTGCGCGGTGCCGGGTATGTCCTCAAGCCCGCAGGCTGAGGCGGCGCGCCGGGTGCTGATGCCACGGCGCTGGTCGCTGCGGGCACGGCTGTTGGTCGGGCAGGTGCTGTTACTGGTGACCGTGGTCGTCGGTATCGGCGCCGCGACCGAATTCGCGCTGCGCCAGTTCCTGGTACACCAATTGGACACCGAATTGATCGATGTGCAGAAGCGTTCGCTCGGCGAGGTCGGCGGTGGCCCGAGCCTGGGCCCCCGCCCCAGCGGTGAGCCGCCGTCGCTACCTCCACCCCCGCCACCGCCACCGAACAACGGCCCGGGACCCGACTTCCTCAACCGGCGCGGTATCCAGCCCGACATGATCGGCGCCATCGTCCACGAAGGCAGCGTCGCCAAGGCGGGCCGCAACGCGGCCGACGGCACGCAGGAAGCGTTGTCGCGGGCCGCGCAAGAGCAGCTCGCCGCTGTGGCGGCCAACGGGAAGCCGGTCGACGTCGATCTCCGCGGCCAGGGCCGGTATCGAGTGGTCGCGGACACCACCTGGGCGGGCGACATCGTGGTCACCGGCCTGCCGTTGACCGCCGTCGACGCGACGCTGTTGCGTGTTCTGTTGATCTTGGCGATCGTCACGGCGGTCGTCTCGATCGTCGCGACACTGGTCGGCATCTGGCTCATCCGGCACGCTCTCGCGCCGCTGGATCGGGTCGCGGCGACGGCCGCGCGGGTGGCCGGACTCGAACTGCGGCGCGGCGAGGTGGTACTGCCCGTCCGGGTTCCGGTCGCGGACGCCGATCCGCGCACCGAGGTCGGACAGCTCGGCGCGGCGGTCAACCGGATGCTCGATCACATCACGGGTGCGTTGTCGGCACGCCACGACAGCGAGACCCGGGTCCGGCGATTCCTCGCCGACGCCAGCCACGAGCTGCGCACCCCGCTGGCCGCCATTCGCGGCTATGCCGAACTGGCGCAACGCAAACGAGCCGAGGTGCCCGGCGAGGTGGCCAATGCGATGGCCCGGGTGGAGTCCGAGTCCCGGCGGATGACGGGTCTGGTCGAGGACATGCTGCTGCTGGCCCGGCTGGATTCCGGACGCGGGCTCGAACACGAGCCGGTGGACCTGACCCAGCTCACGGTGGACGCGGTGAGCGACGCGCACATCGCGGGACCAGAACTTCACTGGGATCTGGAGCTGCCCGACGAGCCGGTGGTGACCACCGGTGACGCGGCCCGGCTGCATCAGGTGCTGGCGAACCTGCTGACCAACGCGCGGGTCCACACCGGCCCTGGCACAACGGTGCTCACCTCGCTGGAATTCCACGGCGACGGAGGAGCCGTGCTGCGGGTGACCGACGACGGACCCGGAATCCCGGAAACCTTGCAGCCGACGGTGTTCCAGCGTTTCGCGCGTGGCGACTCGTCGCGCTCGCGGCGGGCGGGCAGCACCGGCCTCGGTCTGGCGATCGTCGCGGCGGTCGTCAAGGCGCACGGCGGTGACATCTCGGTGGCCAGCGAACCCGGCCACACCGCATTCACCGTGCGTCTGCCCGGCGCGGGAAGCGGCTAGTCGGCGGACACGGCCTCCCGGATGGCTTTCACGGCGGCGGTCGGGGCGTAGCCGGTGGGGACACCTTCGACGAGGATGAGGTCACCCTCGATGTGCCGCGTGCGCAGCGGTGCGATCTCCCGGTACGCGGGCGAGTCCCACCACGCTCGCGCCTCGGCGATCCCGGGGAAGCCCAGCATCACCACGGCGCCGGGCCAGCTGCCTTCCTTCACCTCGTGCGGTGTCGCGTGCACGAGGTAGTGGCCGCCATACGGCTCGAGGGTCGACGAAAGACGTTCCATGTAGTCCGCGATCTCCGGGTGCGCGGCGGCGTCTTGCAGGTGAGCGATGGCGTAAGCGGTCATAGCGTGATCGTGGCATGGCGATCGATCAGAGTCGATTACCTGCCGGGTAAGCGGCGCTCGTCTCGCGGGGTGTGCTGGGGAACCGACGAGCGGCAATACGAGCCCGCGCTGAGCGCCCCGACACCGTGGTCACGGCTGGAACCGGTCCGTGGGCGCGGCGGTCGCCGTGCGGCCGTGCACCGGGAGGAGGTGCGGGCGTTTGGCGGTACGTCCGTCGCCGGAGGAGCGTCCGGTGAGCCGCCTACCGAGCCAAGGACTCAGGAAGGTTGCGGCCCAATGTATTTCGCTCTTCACCGTCGCCATGCGGGTGCCGGCGGGCAGCGGCGGCGTCAAGGGCGCGGCCCAGCTTTCGTCGGCGCCGGGTAGACCCAAGGCGTGCGCGAGAGCGTCGGCGATGCGCTGATGTCCGAGCGAGTTGGCGTGTAGCCGGTCGGTGCTCCACAGGCGGGGATCGGTGACGGCGGCGTGGTGGGCGGTTTCGGCGAGGACGACGCCGTGCCGTGCCGCCGAGGCGCGGATGCGCTGGTTGAGCGCGGTGACGCGACCGCCGAGCGGGCGCGCGAGCGGGGTGATGCGCGCGAGGTCGGGGAAGGTCAGCGTCGCCACGACCGCGCCGTGGGCGGTGAGGGCGGCGAACATCGCGTCCAAGTGTCCGGCGACCTCGTCGGCGTCGAAATTCGGCCGTAGCAGGTCGTTGACTCCGGCGACCACGGTCGCGAGGTCCGGTCGCAGCGCCAGGGCGGCATCGAGTTGCTCGGCGCGGATCTGCCGGGCGAGTTTGCCCCGAACCGCGAGATTGGCGTAGAGCAGGCCGGGATCGGCCTGCGCGAGGCGTTCGGCGAGCCGGTCGGCCAGGCCGCGCAATCCGGTCCGGTCGTCGCCGTCGCCGACGCCCTCGGTCTGGCTGTCGCCGAGCGCGACATAGGTTCGGTAGGTCACAGGCCCAGCTCCACATCGGTGATCGGGTAGGCCACACACGAATGGGTGTAATCGAATCGAGCGTCGGAGAGCCGGAGTTTCGCCTCCTCGGCGTTGTGCACCTCACCCTTCAGAATCCGCACCCGGCACAGGCTGCATTCGCCGGAACGGCAGGCGGCCTCGGGACGAATACCGTTGTCTTCCAGAGCGTCCAGTAGTGGACGGTTGCGCGGGGTGCGGAAGGAGGTGTTGCCGACGGTGACGGTGACCTCCTGCGCCGGATCGATACCGGCGGGCCAGTGCGATTGGGCGGTGGGATCGCTGGGCGCGCCGTTGGCCTCGAAACGGATGCGTTTGCGCGGGTGGCCCAGCGCGGTGAGCTGCCCGAGGGCGTAGGGGTACAGCGCCTGCGGGCCGCACACGTAGACCATACGGCCGTCGAGTTCGCCCGCCAGCCGGTCGATGGTTTCCGCGGTGAGGAAGCCGGTGGCTCCGGTCCAGCCGGCGGCGGGTTCGGCGATGACATGGTCCACGTCGATGCCGGGGTGGGTGGCGGCGATCTCGTCCAGTTCCGCGCCGAAGATGATGTCGGAGGCGTCGCGGGAGCCGTAGATCAGGTGGAAGGCGCGATCGAGACCCAGATCGGCGATCTCACGAATCATGCTCATGGCCGGAGCCACGCCCGAACCGCCCGCGAGGAACACCACGTCGTTGCCGTGAAAAAGCGGGTTGTGGTGGAAGGTGCCCATCGGGCCGGTGGTGGTGAGCACCTGCCCGATCTCGGCGGTGTCGACGAGCAGGTTGCTGACGCGTCCGCCGGGGACACGGCGGACGGTGAGGTCGTAGTGGGTCAGCCGGGACGGGCTGGAGGAGATCGCGAACGGGCGGCTGGTGCCGTCGATGAAGACGTTCACGTACTGGCCCGCCAGGAAGGGCGGCAGCTCGAACCGGTCGGCGCGCTCGAGTCGCAAGGTCTTGGCGGTGGCGGTCTCCTCGATGATCGCGGTGACCACCAACCGCAGCCGCTTGGGGTGGTAGGCGTCGATGGTTGCGCGTGTTTCGGCGGAGTAGTCGCGCGTATCGGGGACGCGGGCATCGATCTCGGCGAGGATCTCCGCCGCCCCGTCGAACCGTTCTGCGAGTGGGTGTTTCACGTAGTGTCCTCCGATCAGGCGGCTTTGGAGCGCAGGAGACGGCGGGCGACGCGCGCACCGGCCTCCAGGGTGGGCTGGAATCCGCCGATCCCGGCCCAGGAGCCGGCCAGATGGAGTCCGGGAACATGGGTTCGGCGTTCGCTGTCGCGGAACAGCCAGCCTTCGGTGGCGTCCTGGTCGTAGCCGTAGATCGCGCCGCCCGGATGCCCCAGGTAGCGCATCATCGTCAACGGTGTCGCGACATCGACCTCTTCGATGGCGTCGCGGATGCCGGGGGTGACGGTTTCGCACAGGTCGAGCAGGGTTTCGGCGTAGGCGAACTTGGTGCGCGCGTACTCCGATGCGGCGACGTTCTTCCAGATGTCGGCGTACTGCAACGTCATCAGGCTGACGTGCGTGGCGCCGGCGGGCGCGAATCCGATCGGCGCGACATCGTAGGAGCTGACGCAGATGCCCCGCGCGGGCTCGAACGATTTCCACGCCCGGTAGGTGCGGTCGTCGTCGGCGTCCATGTTGACGAACGTCGTGCTGGTGGTGAAACCCAGTTCGGCCGGAGTCGCGTCCAGACCCATGTGCAGCACGAAGCCGGAGACACCGATTCGCCTGGTGGCCAGATCGTTGCGCACCTCGGCGGGCACGTCGATGCCTTCGAGCATGCCGTAGGTGGTCGGCAGCGACGCGTTGGAGATGACGTCGGCAGCGGTGACCTCCGAACCGTCTTCCAGCCGCACACCCAGAACCCGGCCGGATTCGGTGAGAACGGCCTCGACGCCGGTGTTGAACCGCACTTCGCCCCCCGCGGCGAGGAAGGCGTCGAGGATGGCGGTGGACATCGCCTGCGACCCACCGCGCACATGCCAGGGCTTGAACTCGAAGTAGGCGAACAGTGTCAGCGCCAGATCCTGGAATCGCAGTCTCGACGGCGGCTGCCCGAGATAGGTCCAGTACATGCCAAGCGCGACCTTGATGCGGTCGTCATCGAAGAACTCGTCGAGCACGTCCTTCAACGGCCGCAGTCCGTATTCGAACAGCACCGGGTCGATCTGCTCGACCGGCATCCTCCGCATGGCGGCGATCTGCCAGAAGCTCACCTGCCGGATCAGGTCGAAGAATTTCGCGGCCCGGTCGCGGTTGCCGGGGAACTCGGCCTCGATGGCGGCGACCGCGCCGTCCCAGTCCGCGGGCAGGGTGAGATCCAGCCGACCGGGAATCACGGCACGATAGAGGTCGTGTTCTTGCACGAACTCCAGCTTGTCGGCGATGCCGAGTTGCTGGAACAGCCCTTCTCGCAACGACATCGGCTGACCATCGATGCCAACGCCGGACAGCTGGTGCAACGCGACCTCGAACTCGAAACGTCCACGGCGGAAGGATGTTCCGCAGCCCCCGGGAATATTGTGCCGCTCGAGCAGGAGGGTTCGCGCGCCCGCGCGCTGGAGGGTCGCGGCGGCGGTCAGCCCGGCATTGCCCGCGCCGATGACGATGGCGTCGTAGTCGCTCACGCTCCGGCGGCTTCCCGCTCGAGCTGCGCGGCGGCCTCGGCCTTGATCCGCTCGAACTGCTCACCCATACGCGCCGCGAGGGCGTGTGCCGCCGAGAGCGGACGCACCATGACCATGAAGTCGTCGATCTTGCCGTCCTCGTCGAAGTGCAGGAAGTCGCAGCCGGTCAGCCGCTTGCCGTCGACGGTGGCCTCGAACACGAACGCGTGATCACGACCGTTCGCGTCGGCGATCTCGCGCACATAGCGGAAATCTTCGAACACGCGGATCACCGCGCGCAGGATGGCCGCGGTGATCGCCTTGCCCGGGTACGGCTGGAATGCCACCGGACTGGTGAACACCACGTTGTCGGCCAGCAGCGCCTCGATGGCGGCCTCGTCACGAGCTTCCACGGCTACGCGGAAGGGGTGCATCTCCCACCTCCTATACTCAAGAAATTTAATAGGTGACTTGAACCGTATCCAGGTCGAGTCGACCTGTCCATAGCTCGAAGGACAGATATTTGATTAATCTTCTCGAGTGGTAGCCTGAGCCGATGGCGCTACGTAACGCGGTGCTGGCCGCCCTGCTGGAGGGCGAGGCTTCCGGCTACGACCTGGCCAAGAGCTTCGACGCCTCGGTGGCCAACTTCTGGATGGCCACGCCCCAGCAGCTGTACAAGGAGCTGGAGCGGATGGCGGCCGATGGCCTCATCGAGACCCGGGTCGTGCAGCAGGAACGCAGGCCCAACAAGCGCCTGCACGCCATCACCCCCGCCGGGCGCGCGGCTCTCCACGAATTCGTCGAGAAGCCGGCCAAGCCCACCGCCATCCGCGACGAGATGATGGTGAAGGTGCAGGGCATGGACGTCGAGGACGCCCCCGCCGTGCGTGCCGCGGTAGCGGACAAGCTGGAGTGGTCCAAGTCGAAACTGGCCCGCTACGAACGCCTGCGTTCCCGGTTGCTGGACGGCCGCAGCGAGCAGGCGTACCTGGCCGAGGCCGAGCGAGTCGGCCCCTATCTCACACTGCTGCGCGGAATCTCCTTCGAGCAGGAGAACATTCGATGGGGAGAGTTCACGCTGTCGGTGATCGATCGGCGAATCGCCGCGCACGTGTGACCGTCGCGGCGAAAAGCCCGCACCACCAGCCGATACGGCGTTCTTTCTACACCGGGACTCGGTCCGGTTCCGGTTCGCGGTCCTCGACCCGCTCGGTCGCGCTCGCCTGCGCGAGCGGACTTACCCGATGCAGCGCCGCGTATCCCACGCTCGCCGAGACCAGCGCGACGAATACCCCCAGGTTGCTGCTGCCCAAGCCACCCGCGCGGGCGGCAGGCGTGAACAGGTAGCCGAGCAGCGGGCCGACATGCGGATCGGGCGAGGTGACCAAGCCGAGCCCGGCGATGGTCGCGACGATCAGACAGCCGACTCCGACGCGGTTCACCTTGCCGTAGCCGCCGACCGGGCTGTACAGGGCCGTCCGGTCGTAGCCGACGCGGCGACGCTGCCACAGGTCGACCACGAAGATTCCGGTCCATGCGGCCATCACCACACCGGTGGTGGTCAGGAACGCCTGGAACGGAGCGAAGAACCCGGGGGCTGCGAATGCCACATAGCCGCCGGCAGCGGCGATCAGGGCCGCGTCGATCAGAACGGTGTAGTGCCGGGATATCCGGACGCCCAACGTCTGCAGCGCGAGCCCGGAGGAGTAGAGGCCGATGATGGAGCCCGACACGAAGCCCACCAGCGCCAGGATCAGGTAGGGCACCAGAAACCAGGTGGGCAAGTGGGCCGACAGCGCGCTGATCGGATCGGTGGCCGCCGTCGCCGCGATGTCCGGATCCCCCGCCGCGAGCACCGTGCCGAGTCCCATCAGAACGAGGGCGGGAGCGGTGCCACCGAACGTGATCCAGCCGACCAGCGCACGTTTGCCGGCGGTGCGGGGCAGGTAGCGGGTGTAGTCGGCCGCGCAGTTGACCCAGCTCAAGCCCAGCGTGTTGGCGACCAGCATCACCCCGCCCACGAACGCGCCCACGCTGACCTGTCCGTGCGTCGCGAACGAGATCCTGGGCAGCGTCAGCACTACATAGACCACCGACAGCGCGGTGAATGCGAGGGCGAACCACTTCTGGATCCGCAGGATCACGTGACAGCCGTAGATTCCGATCACCGTGGTCACCACGATGACAGTGACGAGAGTGACGACCATGAGCGGTGCGGTGTCCATATCCGGGTCGAGCCGGTGTGCCACCGTGCGGGCCGCGAGGGTCGCCAGCACCGCCGAGAAGGTCTCCCATCCGACCAACGCCAGGTAGCTCAGCAGTGCCGGAATCTTGTTGCCGTGGAACCCGAACGCGGCGCGGCCGGCCACCATGGTCGCCGCTCCCCCGTGCTGCCCGGCCAGCGACACCAAGCCGAGCAGGAGGAAGGAGAGCACCGCGCCCACCGCGGCGGCCAGCGCCGCCACATGCCAGTCCAGGCCGAGTGCGGTGACGTACGGACCGAACGACACCAGGACCACATTGCAGCTGGTGCCCGCCCACGGCCAGAACAAGGCGCGTGGCTTGCCTCGACGTTCCTCGTCCGCGACCCATTCGGCGCCCTTGCGCTCGACGGACCAGTCCGACGGTTCTATTGAACTCCCGACCATGTCGAATCCCATCGTCGAGGTGGGAGGAACCGCCGACCCAGTCTCACCACCGTGCACCTATACAATGTGCCGTTATGTGTTGGCCCATTGTAGACGTCAGAACGCCGATTCGGAACCAAGGTTGACAGCACAACCAAAACGGCAGGGCGGTGGCTACTTCGCGGCGTTGGAAGCTCACACATGGTGCGGCAAACAGAGTCCCGCGGGGGTCGTGCCACACTGGCGTAGATGGAGCGAGCGAACGCTTTCCACGACGAGAGATCCGCACCCACCGCCGGTGGGGAGAGCACTCGCACGGTGATCGTCGCCTTCGGCGCGAACGTCGCGGTGGCGGTGGCCAAAACGGTCGCCGCGACGCTGTCCGGCTCGGCGTCCATGGTCGCCGAAGCCGCACATTCCTGGGCGGACACCGGCAACCAGATCTTCCTGCTCGTAGCCAACCGTCGAAGCGCTCGCAGCGCGGACGCGAAACGACCCCTCGGGTACGGACGCGAGGCATATGTCTGGTCGTTGCTGGCGGCGGTGGGACTGTTCGTCGCGGGCGCCGCGGTGTCGGTGTGGCACGGGATCACCGAACTGCTGCACGAAGGTCGAGGTGGACAGGATTACGCGATCGCCTACCTCGTGCTCGGAATCGCCTTCGTCTTGGAGGGAACCTCGTGGCTACAGGCCACGCGGCAACTCGGCGGCGAGGCGGAGAGCTTCGATCAAGACATCCTCGAGTACGTACTGAAGACCTCCGATCCGACTTTGCGCGCGGTTTTCGCGGAGGACAGCGCCGCACTGATCGGCATCGTCATCGCCTTCGCGGGAATGGGGCTGCACCAGCTCACCGGCGTGGCGGCCTGGGACGCACTCGGATCGGTGCTCGTCGGCGTGCTGCTCGGGGCGATCGCCGTAGTGCTCATCGACCGTAACCGGCGCTTCCTGACCGGTGAGCCCGCCTCGCCCGAACTCCGCGCCGCCGCGGCGGCCCGCATCGAGGAGATGCCCGAAGTGGCCTCGGTGCGCTTCGTGCGCCTGGAATACGTCGGCCCTCGGCAGGTCTTCCTCGTCGCGAGCGTCGACCTGGTCGGCGACCCGGCCGAGTCGAGCATCGCCCTCACGCTG
The DNA here is from genome assembly GCF_040644075.1 of Nocardia sp. NPDC047038. Lineage (NCBI taxonomy): Bacteria > Bacillati > Actinomycetota > Actinomycetes > Mycobacteriales > Nocardiaceae > Nocardia > Nocardia sp. NPDC047038. The sequence goes on from NZ_JBEYVQ010000007.1 coordinate 324,697, forward strand.
CGCGCGCTCGAGCGCGAACTCGAACGCAACCCGCATATCGCCGACGCGGTCCTCACGATCGCCGCTCCCGAGAACGACTGAAGCCGAGCCTGCCGCCCGCTCCCCTGGGAGCGGCGGATCATACGGCGACGGTGTCGGTTTCGCGTCGCACCGCCGTGACCGGACCCGAGCCACGGACGAGTAGCCGGGCGGCCAGCGCGAGCACGGCGCTGATCACGATGGTGACTGCCATCGGGATTCCGGTCGCGGTGCCGCCGAGCCCGACCAGCGGGGACACCAGGGCGCCGAGCAGGAACTGGAGCGCGCCCAACAGGGCCGAGGCGCTGCCCGCGGCATGCGGGGCCCGGCCGACGGCCAGCGCGCTCGCCGTGCCGAGAATCGTCGTGAACGAGCTGACCAGGACGAACAGCACCGGCAGGATCAGCGCCGCCGCGGCGCCCGCGGCGAACAGAACCAGCAGCGCGACGCTCAGGACCAGGATCACGCCCTGCCCGGCCGACAGGATCGACTGCGGGCGGAAACGCTGGGTCAGCCGCGAGCTGAGCACGCCGACGGCCATCATGCCCAGCGCGTTGACGGCGAAGACCACCGTGTACTCGGCGGTCGACAGCCCGAGCACGTTCTCGATCACGAACGGGGACGCCGAGATATAGCCCATCAACCCGGCGAAGCCGAGCGCGAACACGAGGGTGTACCCGAGGTAGCCGCGATCGGCCACCAGGGTCCGCACCACGCGGCCGGTGGTGGCGAGCCCGCCGACGTGGCGGTGGTCGGCGGGCAGCGATTCCGGCACCACGAGCAGGGCGCCGCAGAACATCGCCAGGAAGATCACGCTCAGGACCCAGAACTCGCTGCGCCAGCCGACCGGAACCAGCGCACCGCCCAGCAGGGGCGCGACCACCGGCGCGATGCCTCCGATGCTGGCGAACAGCGTGAAGATCCGCGCGGCCGCCGCGCCGCTCACGCGGTCGGCCGCCACCGCGCGGCCGATCACGATCCCGGCCGCGCCGGAAAACCCTTGCGCGAAGCGCAGCACGACCAGCAGCCAGATGTTCGGCGCCAGCGCGCACAGCACCGTCATGACGGTCGCGGTCGCCGTGGCCAGCAACAGCGGCCGCCGCCGCCCGAACCGGTCGGACAGCGGCCCGATCACGAGCTGCCCCAGCGCCAACCCGATCAGGAAGGTCGTCAGTGTCAGTTGCACGCTCGACGCGCCGGTGTGCAGGTCGGCGGCCAACCCGGTGAACGACGGCAGATACATGTCGGTCGCGAACGGCGCCACCGCCGACAGCAGCCCCAGCACCACCAGCAGCGGTCCCGAGACCCCCGATGCGGTCGATTTCAGCACGACGACACCTCCAGATACTTATTTATGCATAAGTAATTTATCATGGAGGGTATGGGCCGTGAATCCGATCTGCGCGAGCTCGACGCCGCACTGCGGGAGCTCTCGCGCGCCGTACATCGCGCGGCCGAGCGCTTGACCCGGGTGGAGCCGCTCACCCAGGCACAGGCCGAAGTACTCCGGGTGATCGTGCACGAGCCGGGTACCGTTCCCGGGCACCTGGCCGCGGTGACCGGCATGCGACCCAGCAACGTCAGCACCGTGCTGCGCCACCTGACCGAACTGGGACTGATCGAACGCGAGATCGACCCCGCCGACCGCCGCAGCAGCCGGATCCTGCCCACCCGCAAGGCGATCGAGAATGCCGCTCGCATCGACGCGGCGCGCACCCGCCTGGTTCTCGACGCGCTGGCCACCGTCGACGAGACCGAGGTCGGCAGATTGCTGGCCGCGGTCCCCGCCCTGCGCAGCCTGGCGCACGCCCTGCACGACCGTGGCTGACCACCTGCCGAACGGTCAGCGCTGCGCCGGACCCGCCGTCCGAAGTGAGCGGCGATGCCGATCGGTCGTCGTCGTGGACCATGGCCGAGTAGCGAGTTCGCCTGGCAACGATGAGATCTCGACATGGCCCTGATCGAGCGCGGTGGCGGTCACCACGCGCGAGGCCGGATGGGGACCGCCACTCCGGTGACTCCTGCCGGAGGCTCGGATCGCACCCGCCGATCAGTTCGTGATGGCGTCGAACATGCCGGGCTGATAGGAACCTCCCGGCATGCGCGTGATCACGCCGAGCCGGTTGGAAGCGTTGATCATGGCGACCAGGTAGACCAGCGCGGCGATCTGGTCGTCGTCGTAGTGCTCGCGCACCTCGGCCCAGGTCTCGTCGGAGACGCCTCGGTAGGCGTCGGCGAGCCGGGTACCCTCCTCGGCCAGCGCCAGCGCGGCCCGTTCGGCCTCGGTGAACACGCTGGACTCGCGCCAGGCGGCGACCAGGTTGATGCGGACCGCGGCTTCACCGGCGGCCGTCAGGTCCTTGGTGTGCACGTCGGTGCACCAACCGCAGCCGTTGATCTGGCTTGCGCGCAGCTCCATCAGCTCCATCGTGGCCTTCGGCACCGTCGACTGCAGGATCGCCAGGCTGGTGTTCGCGAACCGCTTGCCGATCTTGGCGCCGATCTCGCTGTCGTTGAGATTGATACGGGGTCCCATGACGTGGTCCTCACTCGTGATGTTGTGTGCTGTGCACTGAACGAACACCAGACGTCGGCTGCCCGAGCCTCGTAACAGCGCACCGAAGTGACCTGCGCCACTGTGTATCGGTGTTACAAGACGGCAGGGACAGGCGTCTGATGGGTGACACAGCCGAGAGGGAACAGGAGCCACTTCATGGCCGGCACATCGCAGAAGACGCCAGGCGATCACCACCCCGCCCCGGCTACCGCGGCGTTCGTCACCCACCGGAATCTGCTGTTCACCGTCGCCTACGAGATGCTCGGCTCGGCCGCCGACGCCGAGGACGTGCTGCAGGAGACCTGGCTGCGGTGGGCGGGCGTCGACCTCGGCACCGTCCAGGATCAGCGCGCGTACCTGGTGCGGATCGTCACCCGCCAGTCGCTCGACCGGTTGCGGACACTGGGGCGGCGCAAGGAGTCCTACGTCGGCCCGTGGTTGCCCGAGCCGCTGCTCACCGCGCCCGACGTGGCCGAGGACGTCGAGCTCGCCGACAGCGTGTCGATGGCCATGCTGCTCGTGCTGGAGACGTTGACGCCGATCGAGCGAGCGGTCTTCGTACTGCGCGAGGTATTCGATCTGAGCTACGACGAGATCGCCGAAGCCGTCGACAAGAGCCCCGGCGCGGTCCGCCAGCTCGCGTACCGGGCCCGGGCCCACGTCGCGGCACGCCGACCGCGCGGAGTCGTTTCGCCCGCCGAGACCCGTAGCGCCCTCGAGGCGTTCCAGCGAGCGACCGAAACGGGCGATCTACAGCATCTGCTCGACATCCTCGCGCCGGACGTCGTCCTGCTCGGTGACGGCGGCGGCGTCGTGCAGGCCACCCTCGCGCCCGTCCTCGGAGCCGACAGCGTGGCCAGGATACTGGCGGCCGGGCTGGGCAGGCTCGCCGCGGTGTCGAGGCAGCCCGCGCAGGTCAACGGATATCCGGCGCTGATCTTGCGGCGTGACGGCGAGATCGACACCGTCCTGGCGCTTCGCATCGACGACGGCCTCGTCACCGGCCTCTACGCCGTGCGCAATCCCGAGAAGCTGTCCCGCATGGAGCGCGAGACGGCGCTGTGCCGCTGACGAAGGAGTAGGTCCGGCATCGGCGCCCCGGCGTTGTAGACGGCGTCGAGGACGGGATATTTCCACCCGCCACCGGAGAGCACGGCCCGGTCGCCGGACACGGTCCGGAGCGAGGAGCCGCTGCGCTCGGCTCCCTCGAACAACCCGAGCGCTGGTAAGACTCTCGGACCCACGGAGAGCCCACTGCCACGAATGCCGCGGACAGCACCGCCCAGCGCGCCGGCAGCAACGGCAGCGCGGGCACACCGTCCTCCAACTGTCACGCCCGGCTGGGCCCTGGCCGCCGTGTCGGCGGGCAGCGATTGCCGATCGGCATGCCCGATATGGGCGGCCAGCCACAGCGGCAGCCGGTCTCACGGAAAGACTTCGGGGTCCGCTCGATAGATCTCGGGCGGGAAGAGGTGGTTGTCGGGGAACGGTTCGGCGTCGTAGTCGCACGGGAACGAACGGAGTTGCCGAAAACGACTTTTCGATGTCCATTGATCGATTCATGCTGCGCGCGATCAGACTTCGCTTGGCCTTTGATGAAGGCTCGACTCACTGCGGTGTAATCAATGTCGGAGGGCCAGCGGCGAGGCCGCCGACTCGCTGACCGATATCGACCACGCGTCGGGCGGACAGCTGGGCGGGTGAGCGGCACATGGTGCGCGACCGGATCGAGGAGATCCTCTCGCGGATGGATTCGCACATGGAAACCGAGGAGTGATCGCGGCGGGGGCGCGTCCGCGGCGGGCGGCAGTCACCGATCGGTGAGCCGGAGGGGGCCGCGTATCTGGCGGGCCACCGCGCGGAACCAGCCTATGTCGGGTCGGCCGCCCTCGGCGTCGAAGGCGGGACGGAGTTCGTACCAGCGCAGGCCGGGGCGCAGGTGATGCACGCCGTGCAGGTTGAAGCTCAGCGCCAGTACTTCCAGTGGCGCGGGCAGTTTCAGGTTCAGCGCCTCGAGCGGCTCGTCGAGATCGGTGCCGTAGTGATAGGCGTTGTCCGACAGCGAGACGATCACGCCGCGCCCGGCCACCGCCGCGAGCAACATCCACCAGTGCGGACCGTAGGCGGCGAAAGCCGCACCGTGCAGCCCCACGACAGCGGCCGCGTCGACGCGGAACTGCCGGAACACCTCGGGTCGCGCGACGCGTTCGAGCAGCGGCCCCGCCACCGTGTCCGGCCCGTCCACCGCCCGGGCGAGCCCGCGCACCGCCGCGGCGGGCAATGCCGCCAGCATGATCGCCGCCACCTCGAGCAAATACAGCCCGCCGAACAGCCGCAGGTAGTACCCGGGCGCGACCTTCGCCCAGCTGGAACTCGCCGGGTCGTAGACCTCGGCCCGCTCACGAGTCCGGTTGTAGCGGTGGTGCAGCAGGTGACCGGCTTTGAGCAGCGCGAACGGCGACCCGTACAGCACGGCGAGCACGCGCCCGTACCGGTCGTTGCGAGACCGCGGGTGGTGCAGATTGCCGTGCACGGCCTCGTGGATCACCGACCAGAATGTCGTCGTCAGCAGTAGCAACGGCAGCAGGGCCCAGCCCCATGCCGGGTCGCCGGGAATCAGCAGCGGGAGCCCGAAGAGCTGGGCGATATTCAGCACGACCGCCGTGGCGGTCAACCACGATCCGATCCGCCGTCCGTCGTCGCGCCGCTGCGCGTGGACAGCGCCACCGGTGCGCCGTTCGGTCATCTCGCCCCGGTCACCTCTCCGGTCTTCTCCGGAAACCGAGCGTGCACGACCTGCCCCACCAACACCCCTACAGGGGCTGTCGCCGCTCTTACATCAGTGCGACGAAACGGTGTTGCGGGAGAACGGTGTACGACGGCCACCTGTCCCGGGCGATCGACACCGGGGACCGACGACCGATGCCCGTGGCGAGATCGGGCGTCGTGGTACCGAGACCGGAACGAACCGATAACGGTTCCATGAATCGCGGGCTCGCCCGGTGGCACGCCGGGAAAGGCGAGAACCATGAAACTGACAGTCATCGGCGGTACCGGGCGGATCGGCTCGCAGGTGGTGCGGAAGCTGGCCGCGGCCGGGCACGAGGCCGTGCCCGCGTCGATGTCCACCGGCGTCGACGTGATCACCGGAGAGGGCCTGGACCGGGCGCTGGCGGGGGCCCAGGTCGTCATCGACCTGGCGAACTCGCCGACCTTCGACGAGGCGTCGGTGGATTTCTTCCGCATCTCCATGCGCAACCTGCTGGACGCCGGGGAGAAAGCCGGTGTCGGGCATCAGGTCGTGCTGTCCATCGTGGGCGTCGACCAGGTGCCCGGCCTGGACTACTACCGGGCCAAGAGCTTGCAGGAAGACCTGCTGCGGCTGGGCCCAACGCCGTACTCCATCGTGCGCGCCACCCAGTTCTTCGAGTTCATGGACGCGGTGCTGTCCTGGACCTCCGACGACGACACCGTCCGCCTGCCCGCCACCCCGATCCAGCCGATGGCCGCCGCGGACGTGGTCGACGCGGTCGTCGAGGTCGCCACCGGCGCTCCGCTGGGCGGGGTCCGCAATGTCGCCGGTCCGGAGGTCTTCCGCCTCGACGACCTCGGCAGGCTCACCCTGGCCGCTCGGCGCGACAGCCGCACCGTCGTCACCGACGACACCGCGGGCATGTTCGCGGACGTTCCCGGCGACGTTCTCACGGCGGGCCCGGACGCCCGTCTGGCCGCTACGCACTACCGGGATTGGCTGGAGAAGCACGAGAGCACCCCGTGATCGACATCGCGGCTCATTCGGTTGCCACGGTCGCCATGGACAACTCCCAGAAGTCGGCGTAGCGGCCACCGAGACGCAGCAGCTCGTCGTGGCTGCCCTCTTCCACGATCCGGCCGTCGTCCAGGAAGACGATGTGGTCGGCCCGCCGGACGGTCCGCAGCCGGTGCGCGACCATCACCACCGTCCGGCCCGCCATCAGGCGTTCGATGCCCTCGTGGACGGCGGCCTCGTTCACCGGGTCCAGCGCGGAGGTCACCTCGTCCAGCAGGACGATCGGCGCGTTCTTCAGCAGGGCTCGCGCGATCGAGACGCGTTGGCGCTCACCGCCCGACAACAGTGCGCCGCCCTCGCCGACGTTCGTCGCCCATCCGCCGGGCAGCCGATCGATGACTTCGTCCAACCCCGCCGCGGTCGCCGCCGCGCGCACGTCGGATTCGGTGGCGTCGGGACGGCCCAGACGCACGTTCTCCTCGATCGTGCCGTCGAACAGATAGACGTTCTGGAAGACGACGGCGATCCGTTCCATCAATACTTCGGTGCTGATCGCGCGCACGTCCACGCCGCCGACGCGCACGGCGCCGTCGTCCACGTCGTAGAACCGTGCGAGCAGTTGCAGCAGTGTGCTCTTGCCCGCACCCGACGGTCCGACGATGGCGACCCGCTGTCCCTCGGATACCGACAGCGACACGTCGTCGATCACGGTACGACCGCCGTGCCGGAAGGCGACGGACTCGAACGCCAGGTCGTTGCCCACCGGCCGGATCGGTTCGCGAGGTTCCGGCAGCGGCTCGGTGCGCAACACGGTGTCGAGCCCGCCCAGCACGGTACGCGCGCTGCGGAGTTTGCCGCCGATCTCCGAGAGCGACAGCAGCGGATCCGCGCAGCGGGCCACCAGCACCAGCATCGCCACCATCTCCGCCGCGCCGACGTTCCCGCCGAGCGCGAGGTAGGCGCCAAGGGCCAGCAGCACGGTGAACATCGCCTGGACCGTGAGCGTCAGCCCCACGATCCCTGGCAGCGCCGACAGCACGGCACGGCGGGACGCCCGCTCCAGTCCCGACAGCGCGTCGTCGAGCAGCCGGAATCGCTCGGCGGTTCGGCCACCGGCTCGCAGCACCGGCTGTGCCTGGAGATACTCGACGACTCGCCCGGTTGCCTCCTTGGTGCGTTCGACGCGTTCGGCGTCGGCGGCGGCCATCGAACGTCCCGTCCAGATCTGGATCGCCGCCACGATCGGCACCGCGGCCAGCGCGGCCAGCCCCATGTGCCAGTCGAAGGCGAGCAGCACGGCGACGATCGTCAGCGGAGTCACAGCGGCGGCGATCGTCGGCGCCAGCAGATGCGCGATCACGCTCATCGCCTGCAGCACACCCTCGCTGGCGAGCACCGACACCTCTCCGACGCGACCGGCGGTGAACCAGCCGAGCGGTAGCCGGGCCAGGCGATCGCCGAAACGGTGGTAGACACCGCGCAGCAGCGTGGTGCCCACGAGGAAGCCGGACAGATCGCTGCGATAGCGCAGCGCCGCGTAGCACGCGATCGCCGCCCCGAACGCGAGCAGCCACGGCCAGGCGTCCGTGGGCGTGCTCCCGAACAGCGCTCGCAGCACCGGAACCAGAAGTGCGTAGGACAAACCTTCCGCTACCGAGGTCGCCGTCATCAGGGCCACGGTGCGTCGTACGGGCTGGGCGTACTCGTCGCCCAGCACGCGCAGCAGCATTCGGATCATCGGCGGTCCTCTCCTCGCGATGTCTCGTCGGCGAGCGGTCGTGCAGGCACGCTCCGCTGCCTGCTCCATGGCCCGAGTTCACGCCGGAGCATGCCACCGAGGGTTTCGACCTCTTCGGTGAGCGTGGACCGGTGCGATCGCCAGAATTCGGCGAATTTCCCGTTGTGGGACAGCAATTCGCCGGGGTTGCCACGCTCGGTGATCGACCCGTTCTCCAGCAGCACGACGGTGTCCGCGTCGGCGATGGTCTCCAGCCGGTGAGCGATGACCAGGATCGTCCGATCGCCTTCCAGCGTCGCCAGGGCTCGGCGCACCGCCTGCTCGGTGTGCGGGTCGGCGAAGGCGGTGGCCTCGTCGAGCACCAGTACGGGAGTATCGGCGAGCAGTGCCCGGGCGATCGAGATCCGTTGCGCTTCACCGCCCGACAGCTCGGCCTCCGCACCGAGCACCGTGTCGTAGCCGCGCGGCAGCTCGAGAATCCGATCGTGAATGTTCGCCAACCGGGCGGCGCGCACCACGTCGTCGCGGTCGGCGTGCGGTAGCGCCAGTGCGATGTTGTCCGCGACCGACGCGCGCAGCAACCGCACGTCCTGGAAGACGAAGGAGACCATCCGATAGAGCGCCCGGCTGCCGAGCTCGCGCAGGTCGACCCCGCCAAGCAGCACCGCACCGTATGTGGGGTCGAAGAATCGAGGAAGAAGCTGAACCAGCGTGGATTTTCCGCTGCCCGACGGCCCGACGATCGCGGTGACCGTCCCCGGCTCCAGGACCAGGTCGATGCCGCGCAGCACCTCGTGCTCGGCGTCGTAGCCGAATCGCACCTCCCGCAGTTCCACCCGGTGCCCCTGCGGCGCGACCGGGCGCGAAGGTTCCGGCAGCGACGGCACCGCGAGGACCTCCCGGATCCGGTCGACCGCGCGCCGGGCCGCCCGCAAGTCGTCGAAGCCGTGGCCGAGCGCCGCCACCGGTGCGGTCAGACCAAGTCCGAGCAGCAGGAAGGGCAGCAGGTCAGCCGGGGCCATGGCGCCGCCGGTGATCAGGACCGCACCACCGGTCAGCACGACCAGCAGCACGAACGGCGGCGACAACACCACCTGCATCGCCGCGCCGAGTCCGGCTAGACCCCGCACCATGCGAAGGAAGGAGTCGGTGAAATCGTCTGCGGCCGTGCGGAATCTGCGGTGCGCGCGCTCGCCCGCGCCGAACGCCTTGACCACCGAGATGCCCTGTACGAACTCGACGGTCGCACTCGCGATCCGCGCCATCCCCGCGTCGAACTCCTGCTGCGCACGCAGCCGGGCCGGGGTCATCATCAAGGGGACCAGCGCCACGGCCAGCGCGACCGGTATCAGCGTGATCAACGTGAGCCGCCAGTCGACGGTGAACAGGTAGGTCAACGACACCAGCGGCACGACGAACGCGGCGACGAGCTCGCCGGGGGTGTGGGCGATGAGTGGATGCACGGTGCCGACGTCCTTGCCCACGATCTTCGACAACTCGCCGGAGCCGCGCCGGGAGAACCAGCCGATCGGCACCCGCCCCAGTCGCGCGGCCAGTTTTCGGCGCAGCGACAGTTGCACCCGGCTGTCGAGCAGGTGCCCGATGCCGGACGACGCGGCCGTGAACACCAGCCGGACGAACAACCCGGCCGCCCCCGCGATCACGATCATCCGGACATGGCCGTGGTCGATCGGGCCCGGCGACAACAGCGTTCGACCCAATTCGACGACCGCGAGCAGCGGCGCCAGACCGGCGACGGCACCGATGATCTGCAGGACGACGACGACGGCGAAACCGCCCAGGTACGGGCGCAGCAACCCCGTCACATTTCCTCCCGCCGGGGAATCGGCATCCGACGGGGGCGGTGTGGACTGCTTCCTCGCCGCGGCGAGGTCGATGGTGGTCATCGTTCTCCCCTCTTCGCAATCCCTTTGCGGCTACGCGCTTTGCGAGCCGGTCGCGGGGTGCAGCGCGCGGCGCAGCGCGGCGGCGAATTCGGCGCTCTGGCGCTGGGACACATCCGCGGACAGGATCGCCTGCGACCCGTGGAACGTGCCGGGCCATTGGTGCAGTTCGACCGGCACGCCCGCTTGCAACAGGCGCAGCGCGTACTCGATGTCCTCGTCGCGGTTCGGGCAGTACTCGGCGGTGGCGATGTAGGCGGGAGGCATCCCGGACAGATCCGTCGCCCGCGCCGGAGCGGCGTACGGCGTCGCGGGCGCGGAACCCAGATAGTGCTGCCACATCTGGGCCACTTTCGCCCGGGTCACGAACGGCGTATCGGTGAAAGTGCGCGCCGACCAGGCCAGCTGGCGGTCATCGAGGACGGGTTGGTTGAGCAGTTGGAAGCGGATCGGCGGCCCTTGCTCGTCGCGGGCCCGCAACGCGACCGCGGTCGCGATTCCCGCCCCGGCGCTGTGGCCGCCGATCGCGATCCGCGCCGGGTCGATGCCGAGCTCGACCGCGTGCTCGGCCGTCCAGATCAGCACCGCGTAGACGTCGTCGTGCGCGGCGGGGAACGGATGTTCGGGGGCCGAGCGGTAGCCGACCGAGATCACTGTCACACCGGAGTTGTCCGCCAGCAGGCCGGCCCACGGATGTTCGGTGTCCAGATCGCCCATGACGAATCCGCCGCCGCGCAGCCAGATGAGGGCAGCGCCCTGCGCCCGGTCCGGACGATAGATTCGTATCGGCACGTCGAAATCGCCCGGCACCGTGCGATTTTCGATCGACATGCCCGCGATGTCCGGTACCGGAAGGGCGGCGACCAACTCGGCGAGGCGCTCCCGGGCGGCGCGCGGGTCGCTCAGGTCGGCCGGGGGGAAGAACGGGACCGAGGCTTCGAGTTCGGGATCCAAGATCATGCCGTCGATGGTCGCGCCCTCGGCACCTGCTGGGCTTCCGCCGACGGGAGTCGCCGTCTACGTGAACGCGCGTACGCCGACGGCGATCGGCTGCGCAGGTCGTCGTAGCCGAATGCGCGGCCGTACTCGCCAGTGCTACGGCATTGTAAGTCAACGTGATTCGAGTCCCAGGCCGCGAACGCCTCGGCAGCGAGGTCAACCCGCTGATCGCTACGAGGTGAAGCCGCTCAGCCCGGTCTGGTAGGCGATCACGACGAGCTGCGCTCGGTCGCGCGCACCCAGTTTCACCATCGCGCGGCTCACATGGGTGCGTGCGGTGGCGGGACTGAGGAACAGCGCGGCGCCGATCTCGTCGTTGCTCATGCCCTGTCCCACCAGCGCCAGGACTTCGCACTCACGGTCGGTCAGCACGGCGAGCCGGTCCTCGGCGGACTTGGCTGCCCGGCGCTGCGCGGTGAACTGGCCGATGAGCCGCCGGGTGATCCGAGGTGCGAGCAGTGCGTCACCAGCGGCGATCACTCGGATGGCGTGCAGCAGTTCGGCCGGGCCCGCGTCCTTGAGCAGGAACCCGCTCGCGCCCGCCTGCAAGGCGTCGAAGACGTTCTCGTCGGTGTCGTAGGTGGTGAGGATGAGCACCTTGACTCGCTCCATCCCGGCGGCCGCGGCGATCTGGGCGGTGGCGCGTATCCCGTCCAGTCGTGGCATGCGGATGTCCATCAGGACCACGTCGGGGCGGGTGGCGCGGGCGAGTTCGACGGCTTCCGCGCCGTTGGTGGCTTCACCGACCACCGTGATGTCGTCTTCCAGGTCGAGCAGAACCTTGAAGCCGGAACGGACCAGGCGTTCGTCGTCGGCGAGCAGGACTTTGATGGGTGGTGTGGCGTTCACGAGCGCGATCCGACCGGGGTCAAGGGTAGGCGGGCGGTGACCTCGAACCCGCCTTCGGGACGCGGCGTCGCGTCGAGTTCACCGCCGAGCAGCCGGCAGCGTTCGCGCATCCCGACGATGCCGCGTCCGGTCGTGGTGCTGCTATCCGTGTGGACCGGTGCGGCGGCGCGACGACCCTCGTCGGCGACCCGTATCCGCAAGGCGTCGATGCCGGGTTCGAGCGCCACGGTCACCCTGGTCGGACCGACGTGCCGGATCACGTTGGTAATCGATTCCTGCACGATGCGATAGGCGGCGCTGCCCACCGCGCTCGGTAGCGGCGTCACCGGGGGAGTCTGCTCGAAAGCGATGTCGAGCCCGGCATCGCGGGCCTTGCCGACGAGCTCGTCGATCTGGCCGAGCCCCGGGTAGGGTTCGCGCTCGTCGCCGTCACGCAGTACACCGAGGATCGCGCGCATCTCGCGCAGCGCCCGCGAACTGGTCTGCTCGATGGTGCGCAGGGCTTCCCGGGCCTGTTCCGGTCGCTTGTCGAGCACGTGTGCGGTGACCCCGGATTGCACATTGATGATGGCGATCGCGTGGGCGACCGTGTCGTGGACTTCGCGGGCGATCCGCAGTCGTTCGGCGTCGACCCGCGCTCTGGCTTCCTCGTCGCGGGACCGTTCGGCCAGTTCCGCTCGTTCTTGCGCATCGGCGGCGATGACCCGGCGGGATCGCACGGACTCACCGAGGATCGTGCTGATCACCGACGCGCCGATCCGGAAGAACACCCAGCCGATAGCTACCAGCGGCTTGATATCCGCCGCGGCGATCAGCCAGCCGACGGCGAGGACCGCGATGCCCGCACCGGCGATCATCAGCGTCCGCCGCCCGTCGCCGTAGGCGGCCAGGGTGTACAGGGCGACGAAGAGTCCGAGATAGGAAAGCCGGTCGGGGAAGCCGAGACCGAAATAGATCAGACTGGCCAGCGCCGTCACGCCGAACACCGCGACCGGCTGCCTGCGGCGGGCTGCGACCGCCAGGCCGCTGACGATCAACAGGACATATCCGAAACCCGACACCGGCGTGTAGGCCGGCTCCAGCGGCACCGGTATCGCGGCACTCTGCACCTGGATCACGGTGACGAACAGCGCCAGTAGGACATCCGGGAACCAGGCGGGCCGACGCGAGAACCAGGCGGACAGCCGTCGTGCCACCGCCTGCTGAACCATGCCGTGAGCGTACGGCATCCGCGAGCGCTCGCGCTCCTGACCGGATGCGCGATCGACTACGACGACCGACGCAGCCGATCACGATCTCCTACGCGGATTCGCGTAGGCCGGAAGCCGAGTATGAACGGCGCTATTCACCTATCGGCTGCCGACGGCTCCGGTTCCGCGCCCATGCGGCGCAGAGCGTCAGGACTGCTCTTGCTCGGGATGGGTCACGATGGTTTGCAACGAGTTCCGCAGTTGCTGCGCGGCCTGCGGACCGAGCTGCGCCAGGAACTCACGCTCGGCGGCATCGCTCGCCTCGGTGGCCCGACGAAGAGTGTCCTGTCCGGCATCGGTCAGTTCGACCACGTTGCGACGCCGGTCGTTCGCGTCCGGCTGACGTGCCACCAGGCCCTTGCCTTCCAGAGTGTCCAGCATCGCGACCATCGTGGTGCGGTCGATGCCCAGCCGCTGCGCCGCCTGCTGTTGGGACGTGGGTTCACGGCCCGCGAGGACGAACAGCACGCCGAGCTCGCGCCCGTCGATGCCGTGCGGCGCCAACGCTTTCGTGTTCAGCTCGGCCATCCGCAACTGCGCGTGCTTGAGCAGGTAGCCCAACCGGCTGGTCAATTCGGGGCCCGGCCCATCCGTCCTAGACACCCGCAGATTCTATCGCTAGCCTGATCGTCAGTAGTACTGATAATCAGCTAGACGACAGAAAGGCTCATGTGATGATCTTGGTCACCGGAGGTCTCGGGTTCATCGGCTCCCACACGGTGCGGGCCCTGCTCGACCTGGGCGAGGGCTGCGTGCTGGTCCAGCGTCGAACCGGCGAGGTACCGGCCGAGTTCGCCGGTGCGCAGGTGGCGGTGGAGCGGGCCGACATCACCGATCTGACGGCGTTGCTCGACGTGGGCACGCGCCACAAGATCACCGGCATCGTGCATCTCGCGGGTTCGATGCCCTGGCCACCCGGCTCCGACGAGCCCATCGATGGCGCGCGGAAGGCGATCGGCAGTCTGTTCAATGTGATCGAAGCCGCCGAGGCCTGGGGCGTGCCGCGGGTCGGCGTCGCGAGCACGATCGGCGTCTACGCCGGCCTGACCGGTGCGGGTCCACTGCGGGAAGACATGCCGGTTCCGCTGACCGCACCCCATCCGATACCGAGCTTCAAGAAGATCGGTGAGCTGCTCGCCGACCATTTGACCGGGGCGACCGGCATCGAGATCGTCAATTACCGAATCTCCGCCATCTGGGGCCCGCGCGGCCGACCCGCGGACCCGTTCTTCCCGGCCCCTCAGCTCGTCCATGCCGCCACCCGCGGCACCGCGCCGGACCTGTCGTCGCTGCGCTTCCCCGCTTACGCGGAAGACGCGATCGACCTGTGCTACGTGAAGGACTGCGGCCGGGCCATCGCACTCCTGCAACTGGCGGACCGGCTCAATCACCGCACCTACAACGTCGCTTCCGGCCGCGCGACGACCAACGCCGAAGTCATCGCCGCGATCGAGAAGGTCGTCCCGGACGCCGGGATCGACCTCCCCACCGGTGGGTCCGGACAACGCAACTACCTCGATATCACCCGTATCCAGCAGGACACCGGCTACCGGCCCGACTACGACACCGAACGCGCGACCGCCGACTACATCGCCTGGCTGCGCGCGGGCAATGAGCGCTGAGCGGGTTTCGTGGCCCCGCAAGCGCCGCTGGGCCGGAAAGGTTCGACGAGTTGGGCGAGATAGCCGCTGGGGTAGTGGGGCTTGGCGGCCATCCCGAGGTCGTCGCTGGTGAAACGGCGGTCCGGGTCGTAGGAGTAGGTGCGCAACAGGTGATCCCAGAACAAGGTGAACAGTCCGAAGTTGACGTCGCCGATGCCCGCCCATTTCAAGTGGTGGAACCGATGTGCCTGGTTGAGCGCGAGCACGGTACGCAGGGGGCCTACGCGGTAGTCGACGTTCGAATGTTGCAGTAGGAGTTGCACCGCGACGGTGAACGCGAGGGCCGAAGCTACCGAGGTGGGCAGGCCCAGCAGTACGAGCGGGGTGACACCGGCGACGGTCTCCAGGGTCTGGTGCAGAGGATGTTTCATCAGGCCGTTGAAACCGTAGGCGCGTTCGACGCTGTGGTGCACGGCGTGCAGCCGCCACAGCGCGGGAATCTTGTGGCTGGCCAAGTGGGTCAGCGTGATGCCGAGATCAGCGACGAGAACCGCGACCAGCACCTGAATCGGGAAGGGCCACCGGTGCGGCCAGACATCGGCGGAAGGGATCAGCGCGGCCATCAGCGGCAGTGCGGCCACGCCGCCGAGGGTGAGCAGTTCGTTGACCACGGCGTGCGCGGTGTCGCGCCGACCGTCGTCGTGGGCGCGGTTCCAGTCGTCGTGGTAGGGCAGGATCCGTTCGGCGGCGAACGATGCGGCGATCGCGAGTACCAGAAGCGGCAACAGCCATAATTTGCCGGCGCCGGTGGCGATGACGGCGAGCGCGGCGCCGTTGACCGCCAAGAGCATGAACGGCACGTAGCCGTAGCGAACCAAGGTGTGCATGCCGTTCAGCGTGGGGGCCGCGGTCCCGGCGGCGCTTGAACGGATTCGCTACGGCCGCACCATGGTGACCGCACCGGCGAGTTCGGAGGGGGTGAGCCCGAACATCTCGCGACAGACTCGGGTGAGATGCGCGCTGTCGGCGAAACCCGCGGCGTGCGCGGCCTCGGTGAGCGTGCCGCCGCGACGGGCGTGGTCCATCGCTTGTCGCAGGCGCGCCCACCGCACATACGGCGGGAACGCCAGCCCGAGCTCGGCACGGAACAGATGACCGAGTCGACTCGCCGACAGTCCGACCGCGGCGGCGAGCTCGGCCAGACGCAGCGGGCCGTCGAGCAGGTCCGGCAGCAGCTCCAGCGCGCGACGCAGCGCCGCGTGCCGGGCAGCGCCGGTGGGAGCGGGATCGCCGATCAAGGCCGTCAGTGCGGCGTGCGCCAGTTGCTGGGGATCCCGCTCGCCGTCGTCGAGGTCGAGCAGTGGCAGCGCGGCCCGCGACCACGCGGTGACCGAGTCGACGGCGCTCCCGGTGCGCCGCACACAATCGGTCAGCGCGCGCCCGAGGGGCGACTGCGCGTCGGCGAAGACGAGCAATCCCATTGCCGTGCCGGTGGTTTCGTGCGGTACACCGGGAGGGATCAGCGCCGCTCGCCCCGCCCAGTGGCGGCCGGCGTCGTCGCGCAGACCGACGGAGCCGTTGGTGCTGAAGATCAATTGCGCGGCGGCATGATGGTGACGGTGCGCGCTCCCGAGCCGCCCCGTGTACAACAATCTGCCCGGGTACAGCGTCGCGGTGCCTTGCCACATGTCCGACACCTCCCGAACCCGCTACGACTCGGCCGCCGCGGCCTCGATGGCCTGCTTCATCTCCGCGAGGCCGTATTCGGTACGAATCCGCACTTCCGGCGCGGCCGACTCCGGCAAGACGTCGGTGATCCAGATCAGTCGGCCACGCTCCCCCTCGGCGCGAACCTCGAACGAAGCGTGGTGATAGTCCAGCGCGGGCCTGGCGCCTTCGACGACGGAGTACGCCAAGCGGCGGGCCTCGTCATCGATGGAGACGATCAGTTCACGGATCACATGCCCGTCCGGGAAAGTCAGCGAACGCCGCGCTCCCTCCAGGCGGGTGTCGACGACCCGGCCGGGCAGCAGGCGTCGATGCACGGCGCCGACATCACGCACGACATCCCAGATGTGGCGCGGCGAAGCGTCGATCACGATCTCATGGCGAATCGCTGTCATGCGCCGACGCTCCCTCGTCGTGGGTCAGATCATCGTCAATCTACTCGAGCCGGGCGCCGATCACCGCCACAGACCGCCGCAGGGCAGCTCGGGCAACTCGACGTGGACATCGTCATCGATCGTGACGATCAGGTCCGGATGACTGTGCGCCAAGTCGGCGGCCAGACTCCGGGCCTGTTCGGCGCACGCTCGGTAGTCCAGGACAAGTGCGCCGGATTCGATGTGGATGTGCCGGATATGCTGCGGGTTCGTCATGTCCACCGCACTGTCCGGTGGGTTGTCGGTACGGCATGCTCCGCGCCACCTCCAGACATCGGTCGCAGCGCGGTCGAGCCATGCGGAGGGCCGAGCGTCCTATGGCTCACGTTCCAGAACTCCTCGTAACTTAGACCGAGATCAACCCTTCGATCACGCGCCCACCAGCAGACTTATGACGAGTTGACGGTTCATCTCGGCGATCCACCGCAAAGAACAACCAGTAACTTACCAGCTATCGCCGATGCACTCCAGAAGGCTTCGAGAGCGCATCGGCGTCCGGAAGGCTCAGCGCGGCGGCCGGCTCATGTCCCGGTTCATGGTGGGGATCTCGATACTGATCGGCATCCGCAGTTCCGCCAGATAGAGCAGCGCTGCCCTGCGGAGGAATTCGTCGAACAGCCAGTAGGCATCCGGCGCGAGCGGCACCACGGGCAGCAGCCCTTCACGCACGGCGATGAAAGGCCCCCAGCTCACCCGCAGCAGCGGGTCCCAGACCGGCTCCCTGGCGATGGCCAGCCCGTCGGCGATCTTGTCGCCGAGCAGGAAGCGGGTGAAGGCGCCGAGTACCGGTTTGGTGAGGACGGCGAAGTCGAGGTTCGCCCCGAGGCGCAGCAGCCGGTCGGCCAGCTTGGCGCCCTCCGGGGTCGGCGCCAGGATCGGATCCAGCACCTGCGCGGCCTGCGAGTCGGCCTCCGCCCAGGAGTTGGGAATGTATTCGTCACGGATACCGAGCATGTGCGCGCCCACCTGCCACGAATGCAGGAACGCCTCCGACTCTGCGACGGGCATCGGCACCTGCCACGCGGTCAGATGCTTCATCACGGTGGTGGGCAGGCTGTGCCAGGTGACCATCAGGTCGTTCTGGCTGATCGGGATGTCCTCCTCGGCGGAGTACACCCAGTGCGGGGACTGCGGCAGCAGGTGACGCACAGCAGCATGAACCAGCCGGGTCTTCACGCAGGTCACGACCATCTCACCATCGGGCCCGTAGGCATTCGCGGTCCCGATGTCGTAACCGAGCTTGGCGGTCTTCAAGATGCGGTCCTTCAGGTCGTGACCGCCCTTGGAGTAGTAGACCGCGCGCGCCTCCTTGGGAATGACCGTGCTCATCATGCCGCTGGCCAGCCCGTAGAGCACGCCGAGATACAGCCCGCGCTTCTTGTTGAACTCGACGGCGGTGGCCAGCTTTCCGCGATCAGCCCAGGGCGGCAGCTGACGTGCGTACTCCATGAAGTCGCGCAGATCCGGCGGCAATCCGTCCGGCAAAGGCTGCCCGTTCGCGGTCCAGGTGCGCAACAGCTCGTTGACCCTCGGCACCTCCCCCCGGTCGATCAGAGAGGCGACCAACTGATCCGCCTCGGGATCCCAGACGGTGAGCGGATCGGCCCCTTCACCGGAGCCGGCCACCGAACCCTGCGGGGACCACGTCCACGGCTCCGCGCGCGCGGGGGTCGCCATGGCCAGCGCGCCGAGCGCGCCCAACACCCCACCGGCTTTCAACGCGTTGCGCCTGCTGAGTCCATCCATGTCTGCGCCACTCCTCATTGAGCCGAGCGCCGCCGTGATGATGCGACGAAAGACCGGCAGCACTCGTACATCGCCGTCGCATCGATAAGAACAGTCATTAACTTAGCAAGCACTGGCGCTTGTTGTCCCGACTTTTCCGTAACTTGCCGGTACCAATCGCACCATGGCCGACACTCGCGCAGCTCCGGTGCAGAATCGCAGCTGATCAGCATATTTGCCAAATTTGAACACTTGACCAGCGACTTAGCGATAGAACGGCATCCGGCGTGCCATCAAGTTCCCTCCGCCTATCACCACCTGAGTCAGTCTCAAATAGGTAGTCACATAGGCAGTTGGTCACCCAGTCTTCGCGCTGCCGTGCCACTGCGGACCATGACCGCCGCACAACGAAACGGGCCGGGCGGTTGTACCGCCCGGCCCATGTGCGGTCGACGTCAGCGACCCGCGTGGCTGTGCTGTCCGCCGCGCACCTTCGCTTCGTTGGGCTGCGCTTCGGCGCCCTTGCGTCCGGCCGCACTCGGATCGGCCGAGTTACGCTCGCCGAAGCTGCCGGTGCTGGCCTGGCCGCCGCGACGCGCCTGCTCCTCGGTATCGGAACGGTTGCCGAACTGGCCCGGGTTCTTCTGGTCTGCCATCACTTGCTCCTTTCGGTAGCGGATGAAACCGACTGTGGCTCTTGGCGCCACGTCTTCGTGCTACCCCTGACCCAGTGCTCGAATCAGCCTCGGAGCTTCTTCACACGATCGAAAAGAACTGCCCGGAAACGGCTTCTCCGAGCCGCCCCGGGAAGCTGGTCGCGGCATCCGACCCGGCCGGACCGGCCGGGCGCCACCTGCGTATCCGGCGAGACCAACCGGGTAATCGGGACGCCGCCCCGACGGAGTCGCGGCGAGCGCCGCCGGAAACGAGTAGTCGCCTACGCACGATCGCGCGGCCGATCGCGACGAGCATTCGGTAGCGCCACAACCGTTCGTGGACGGCAGGTGCGCGTGCGAGACAAGCCGGAATCGGTGTCCGCGGCGCCGGCTGTCAGCAGTGCAGAAAGGCCGAACAGATGAAGAAGTACGAAGTCCAACCCGGCGACACCCTCTCCGCGATCGCCCATCGGGAGTACGGAGACGGCAGCCTGTTCCCGGCGATCGCGCGCCAGAACCATCTCGCCGATCCGAATTCGATCGATGTCGGACAACAGCTCCTGATCCCCTACATCACGCGGCGCCACCTCCTCACCACGCCCGACTCCACCGCGGTGCGGAAGCAGATCACCCAGCGCTACTACGGAACCGAGGACACCGGAGTCCAGCTGATCTGGGAAGTCGTCAACGGCGTGGCGCAACGTGCCATCCAGCCCGGCGCGTGGCTGCACATTCCGGAGCTCGCCGATGTCGGTCACCACACGGTGACCGAAAGCGAAACCCTCTCGATACTCGCCGAGCGCTGGTACGGCGACGCGAATCTCGGCGTGATGATCGAACTGGCCAACCACTTGCCCTCGGGCAGCCAACCGGCTCCCGGCCACGTGCTCGTCGTGCCCGGCCTGAACCGCCGTCGCGGCGTCGCGGGCGACACGCTGCGCTCGATGTGCGAGGACCACTACGGTCCTGCGGATCTGGACACCAGAGTGGGAGTCGTCGCGGCGGCGAATCACATCGCCGAGCCCCAAGCGCTCTTCTCCCGCCAGGTGATCCACTTCCCGTCGTGACCGGGGTCGGCGGCTACGTCGTCGCGTGAGCGCGGCGGCGCCGGGTCCGGCGCCGGAACAGCCAGGTCGACAGGCCGGTGATCGCCAGCGCGAGCGGTGTCAGGCCGAATGCCAGCCAGATCAGTCGCCACCAGCCGTTCACCAGCCAGCCGAAGTGGGCGGGCTCGAAGACCTTGGCGTAGAAGGTGTTCGCCAGCGGCCGGTCGTGGCTCGCGTCGACCACCTTGATGTCGGAATCGTCATGGGCGTTCACGTAGACCATGACGTCACCGCTGTAGAAGAGGCGGTGCTCGCGCGGGGAGTAGGCCCCGGCGACGACGGCGCGGTAGTACGGGGCGTCGTCCGTGGGCAGCAACAGGTAGGCGAGTCGGCCCGGCGCGGCTCGATCCGCGATCGCCGTGGCCTCGCCGATGGACAGCGGAGGCCGTCGGGCATCGCTCGACCGCGGCACGAAAGACCGCTCGGTTCGTTCGAGGGTCGTGGTGCCGCCGGTCGCCACGAGCCAAGCCCGTTGCACGGCAGGCCATTCGATGGTGGTGCCGGTGATGCCCCACACCAACAGGAACGGCACCGCGAGAATACCGATGACGTCGTGCAGGTCGCGGTCCCTGGCGAAGCGGCCTTTCCGCAGCCGGACCCGGAATCCGTGGCGCAGCCGTGCGAGTGACGGCCACCAGATGACCGCGCCGGACACCGCGAGCGATACCAGCAGGACGCCGAGCGCGCCGAGAATCACCGCGCCCCATTTGATGCCGAGGAGCGGAGCCTGATTCTCCAGGATCGGGATCGCGCCGGAGTAGCGCGCACAACCGAACGCGCAATTGTGCAGGTTGGTCAGCCAGCCGAGAACGCCGTCGGTCAGGTTCACCTGCTCGTTGATTCGTCCGGTAGCGGGATCGACGGAGTAGGCGGCGGTGTACTTCGTGTTCCCGATCGCGATCACGCCGCCGTCTCCACCGACCCAGCCGACGTCGAAACCGGGATCGGCGGCACGCACCATCGCGACGGCCTGTTCTGCGTCGACCACCGCCGGCGCGTCCGTGTGGCGATAGAACGAAGCGTGTTGCGCTCGGAACAATTCCGCGTGGTAGAGCAGGATCGCGCCCGAAGTCGACTGGATCACCAGGACCGAACCGAGAATCAGCGCCGACCAGCGATGGATCGAGATCAGCCTGCGCCGTATCGGTTTCCGGGATCGCTTCGGTGATCCGACGATCCGCTTGCCAGGCTCGCGCACCACCACGGTCGTGTCCATAAGGTTAGGCTAACTTCAAAATCCGACCTTCCCAATGCGGGCACGGCAGCCAAGAGGGCTTGTCTACACCACCGCACCGGCGGATGATCTGATCAGAGTCACCCCGGACTCGGATCGACGTTGCCGGGCCGGGTTCGGATCGCCCTATCGCTCAGCCAAGGAAATCACCATGATCACCAAAGCCACGCAAGCGATCGCCGCAGCCGCTCTCGCACTGACCATCGGGGCCCTTTTCGCCCCGGCAGCCTCCGCCGCACCGGCTTCACCCGTACCGACGAACGACGCCCTCGGCTCGGTCACGGTATGCCTCAATATCCCACTGGGCCCGGCCAGCATCAGCTTCTGCATCTGAGGTCGCCGCACCCCTCGCCCCACATCGTCACCTCGGTGAGCCCGCGGTCGAGACAGTCGAGCACGCCGTCACGAACCCGGCTGTCGGACCGATACGTCCCGGCGACCGCCTGCGGCCACGTCTCACGCACCGGCGCGGCCGAGAACTGTTCGAGGTCGAGCACCGTCGCCCCCAGGATGCGCAGCGGACGGATATCCGTCTGACCGGCCACCAGCACCGTGACCTCCCATCCCGCGACGGTTCGATCGAACAGCCACCCACCGGTCCAGCGCACGACGTCCGCGATATTCGGGGCGACCACCGCCAAGCGGTACCGATGTGGGCAGTGGAAGTGGATCGCCGCGCCCCTCGCCGGAAGGTTCTGCCGCACACACGGACGCGCCCCATTCAGCCGCGCAGAGCGCGGTCCAGCAACGCCCATGCCTGCCGGGCGGTCTCCTTCTTGGACTGCGCATCGGTCTTCGACAGCACGGCCGCCAGCATCGCCAGCGCCAGGACCACGTCCGCGGTGGTGATGTCGGCGCTGATCGTGCCGCGCTGACGCGGATCCTCCAGCTTCTCCGCGATGAGGGTGATCAACCGTCGCGCCACCTCGAACAGGCGCCTGTCGTCGGTGTTGGCGGGATGGATCATCGCGATGAACGCCGCCGAGGTGGTGATCTGATCGACCATGATCGCCAGCAGATCGTCCACGGTGACCGCGGGATCGTCCGCCAGCGCCTCGATGCCCTCGATGTTCTCCTCGAACACCGCGAGCGCGATGCTCTCCCTGGTCGGGAAGTGCCGGTAGAGCACGCCCTGCCCCACGCCGGCGGCCCGCGCGATGGAGCTGAACGGCGCGTCGAAGCCACTGTCCGCGAAAACCTCCCGCGCCGCCTGGATCAAGGCCGCCCGATTGCCGGCCGCCGCCTTCGGCCCCCTGTTCACACGGCGTGGCGAGGTCATTCGGGCAAGGTTACCGGACCATCGCCGACCGCCCCGCAGCACGCCGGAGGGCCCGGCGCGGACGCCGGAATCCGACCGGATACAGCAGCGCCGTATTGACGCGGCGCGGCGATCTCACGCACACTGACCGAGTAACCGGACAACACAGTCCGGCATGGCGAGAGGGTCGGCTCGGCCCGGCTCGGCGAGTAGGGACGCCGTTGCGCCAGGCCGGATTCGACACTCGTTCGACGCCACCATGCCGCATCGGGTGGTCCGGATACACGATGACGCTGCCGTCACCGCGGCGGCCGCACCGCACGCGCTCGGGATCGACCAACAGCCGTCCGAGACCGCATCCGGACTTGTAACCGAGCACACGGGAAAGGCGCCCTCACCGCCGAGGGCCGGTACGTCCATGACTTCGTCCATCACCAGCTGGGGCCGGCGCTTCTTCGTGACCGTCGGCGCCGCAGCGATTCTCCTGCCATTCGGCATCGTCGCCGCCCAAACCGATTCCGATCCCTCCGGGCAGGTTCGCGAGGTCGGCGCCATAGCCGCGACCGCGGCCGCACGCGCCGTCTGCAATCCAGGTTCGGCCCCCGAAACAGGTTTGCAAGGCGATGTTCCCGCCGCCGACCGTGACAGCGGCCGCAGCGGCCAGGGCTACAGCTGCAACGTCACCCGGCTCGGCGCCTATGGCGGCCGCGGCGGCGGCATCAACTCGGTGACCTTCGACCACTGCGCCTACATCGGCACGTTC
This sequence comes from Nocardia sp. NPDC047038, assembly GCF_040644075.1. Taxonomy (NCBI): domain Bacteria; kingdom Bacillati; phylum Actinomycetota; class Actinomycetes; order Mycobacteriales; family Nocardiaceae; genus Nocardia; species Nocardia sp. NPDC047038. The sequence continues at coordinate 348,286 of NZ_JBEYVQ010000007.1, forward strand.
TTCCCTGGCGACCTGCTCGGGTCCGAAGAGGGCGTCCAGGTGGTGGACGTCGCCGATCCCACGAACCCCGTCCGCACCGCCACGCTCACCGAACCGGCCATGCTGGCAGGCACCTGGGAGAGCCTGAAGGTCAACGAGACGAGAAAACTGCTCGTCGGCACCGGGGTGCCCGCTTTGACCGGTGCGGGCCTGCTGTCGGTCTACGACCTCACCGATTGCGCGCATCCACGCCTGCTCAACCCCGGCCCGGGAACCGACCTGGCGATGCCGTTGCCGATCACGGCCCATGAGGGCGGGTTCTCCCCCGACGGCAACACCTACTGGAGTTCCGGCGTCGCACCCGGCCTGGTCAGTGCCGTCGACCTCACCGACCCCGCCGCTCCCCACGTGGTCTGGCAGGGTCTGCCCGGCCTGTCCATGCACGGATTCGGGTTCAGCCCCGACGGCAACCTCATGTACCTGGCGAACAACATGGGCGGGCTGATGATTCTGGACGTCGGCGCGGTGCAGCGCCGCGATCCCGGCCCGCAGGTGCGCGAACTGTCGCACCTCACCTGGACCGACGGCTGGGCCAGCCAGCACAACATCCCCGTGACCTATGGCGGCAGGCCGTACGTGTTCGCCACCAACGAGGCCGGATCCGGCGGCGTCAAGATCATCGATGTCGCCGAGCCCACCCGGCCGCGCATCGTCGAGACCATCAAACTCGAGATCAACCTGCCGGAGAATCAGGACACCGCAATGGCTTCCGCCGCGGGCGGCTCGCTGTTCGCCTACGACACGCATTACTGCGCCGCGGACCGGGCGGCCGATCCCACGGCGCTGGCGTGCAGCTGGACCTCCTCGGGCATCCGTGTGTTCGATGTCCGGGATCCGTCGGCCGTCCGGGAGATCGCCTACTACAACCCGCCCGCGCGCACCGGCCGCAACACCGAGCTCTGGAATTCACCGCACGCGCTCGCGTCGATCATCGGCCCGCCGGTGCTGGCCGGTCCCGCGGTGGTGCAGGCGGTGCTGCAAGGCCAGTTCGATCTCACGCAGGCGACGAGCGAACGAAGCGGCATGCTCGCCTTCGGTGATCTCTCCACGGACTGGTGCTTCTCGCCGCCGGAATGGCGGGGCAACCAACTCTGGACCACCTGCGCCGACAACGGCTTCTTGGCGCTGGAAGTGGACCGGAACGTGTACACGCCGCCCGCCGACCAGCGTTCGACCACGGGATCATGATCCGCCGCCGGTGGCTCGGGGCGGCCACGCTCGCCGCCTTCGCGGTGCTGCTGCTGGTGGCGGGCGCGGCGCTGCGGCCGTTGGTGGTAGGCGCGGACAGCACCGCCGCACCGCTGCTGGACAGCACCGAAACCGGTTTCGTCCAGGACATGATCGCGCACCACAATCAGGCGCTGCTCCTGGTCCAGCGACTCGACGGCGGCGCCGACCCGGCGGTGCGCGCGCTGGCACAACAGATCGCCGACACCCAGCGCACCGAGATCGGCATGATGCTCGGCTGGCTGCGCATGGCCCGGCTCGCGGTGACCAATCCGCACCCGATGGCGTGGATGCACGCGGAGGCCGACCACGAGCACCACGCGACCGCCGGGCACGCGACGATGCCAGGCATGGCGAGCCAGGACGAACTCCACGCGCTCGGCGCCGCGCGGGGCGCCGAGGCGGCGACCGGTTTCCTGCGCCTGATGCAGCGCCACCACTACGGCGGCATCCAGATGGCGCAGGCGGCGGATCGCCGGCTGAACGGCGGCATGGTCGAACAGATCGCCCGCGACATGATCAGCACCCAGGGACAGGAAGTCGGCCTCATCGGCTTGCTGCTGTCCCGAGAGCAGGCACCACGCTGAGATGCGCCCGGCGACTATCGCGACGGCGTGTGTCGCCGGGTCACCGGTCCGGCCGTGTCCCAGCCCTGAACCACCGCATCGTGCGTGCTCTCACCGCCGTTGAGGCACCACACTCGATACGGCTCCGGCGCGACTGGGCCGGGCCACATCGCGGTGGCCCTGCGTGGGTGTTCCGAGGCCACGACATTCGGCGACCGGACGACGACGCCGACTACCGCTGCGACGAAACCGCTTGCTGCTCGGCCAGTTCGGCGAGCCGGTCGAGGGAGGCCGACAGCTTGTCCGCGGTGGTCGCGCGCGCCCGGACCTGACGCTTCTCGTCGGTGAGCGACGTCCAGTCGTAGGTGTGGGTGACCAGGGTGCGGCCCTCACCCACCGGCTCCAGTTCCCAGCGCCAGAGGTGGCCGGGCGGCTGCTTGCCCGGCTCCGACGGATGCCACGCGATGCGGCTGCCCTCGGTGAACTCCACCACGTGGTTGTCGCGCACAGCCCCGTTGGTCAGGGTGGTGCTGAACACCGCTCCGGCTTCTCGCACCCGCTGCCCCGCCGCGGCCTCGGCCAGGTTGTCGTTGCCGTCCCAGCGCGGCTGCTCGGCGGGATCGGCGATGAGCTCGAAGATCTCCGCGGGATTCGCGTTGATCTCACGGCTGGCGCTGACGATACGGGGAACCTCGTTCTGCTCGGTCACGTGCCGATCGAAGCATCCGGGTCGAGAGCCGGGCAAGCCTTCCGCTCGAGGTCGGTGTTAATTCCCCGGCGCCGATCCGGCGACCGATCCGCCTCCCGGCCACGGCGGACCGGTGCGGTAAGACTGATTCGATCCGACATCCGATCGACGAAGGGACGCGCTCATGGGCGAGCGAGTTGCAGTAGTGTCCGGCGCCGCACGAGGAATCGGCGCGGCGATCGCCAAGCGCTTGGCGGCGGACGGGCTTCGGGTCGGCGTGCTCGACCTCGACGCGGCCGCCTGCGCCGACACGGTCGGCGCGATCACCGAGGCGGGCGGCCGAGCCGTCGCGCTCGGTGCCGACGTGTCGAACGAGGGGTCGGTCGCCGCCGCCGTCGCGCAGCTGGAGAACGAGCTGGGGGCGCCGACCGTCGTCGTGAACAACGCGGGCATCCTGCGCGACAACCTGCTGTTCAAGATGAGCGTCGACGACTGGGACGCGGTGCTGAACGTGCACCTGCGCGGCGCCTTCCTGCTCACCCGCGCGGTGCAGAAGCACATGGTCGAGCAGAAGTGGGGACGGGTCGTCAACATGTCCAGCACTTCGGCGCTCGGCAATCGCGGCCAGGTGAACTATTCGGCGGCGAAGGCCGGTTTGCAGGGCTTCACCAAGACCTTGGCGTTCGAGCTGGGCAAGTTCGGCGTCACCGCCAACGCCATCGCTCCCGGGTTCATCGTCACCGACATGACCGCCGCCACCGCCGCGCGCGTCGGCGTCTCCTTCGAGGACTTCCAGAAGGCCGCCGCCACGCAGATTCCCGTGCAGCGCGTCGGCACGCCCGAGGACATCGCGCACACCGCCTCGTTCCTGGTGAGCGAGGGCGCCGGTTTCGTTTCCGGCCAGGTGATCTACGTGGCGGGCGGCCCGACCAACTGACGACCCCCCCGCCCGCCGTGCCGGGGCGGGCGGGGGCGGTAACGTCGCAGCACATGAATCGGCGTGGGGCTCGTCGCGGCATGACGAGCTATGTTCTCTTGCTGCCGAGCCTGATCGGTGTCGGCGCGTTTCTGGTGCTGCCGATTCTGGTGGTGGCCTGGCTCAGTCTGCACAGCTGGAACCTGTTGGGACCGATGGAGTTCGTCGGACTGCGCAACTGGCGGTCGGTGCTGGGAGACGCCGCGTTCGGCCACGCCCTGCTGGTGACGCTGGTGTTGACCGCGATCGTGGTGCCCGCTCAGACGGTGCTGGGTTTCGCGGTCGCGGCATTGCTGGCCCGGCGGCGCGGCGCGACGAGTCTCCGGGTCATGTACGCGCTGCCGTGGATGTGCGCGCCGGTGGCGGTGGGTGTGGTGTGGCAGTGGATGTTCGCTCCCACCGGTGGCGCCGTCAACGCCGCGCTCGGCCTGCGCGTCGAATGGCTCTCGGATCCGGCGCTGGCGCTGCCGTCGGTGGCCGTGGTGAGCGTGTGGGCGAACTTCGGTTACGTGGCGCTGTTCTTCGTGGCCGGAATCCGCGCGATCCCGGACGAGATCCTCGACGCCGGTGCGCTGGACGGGGCCACCGGCTGGCGCCGGATCCGCTGGCTGATCCTGCCGCTGCTGCGGCCCACCATGTTCTTCGTATTGGTCACCGGCGTACTGACCGCCTTCCAGACCTTCGACACCGTGTACGCGTTGACCAAGGGCGGACCGGGCGACCGCACCGATGTGCTCGCGATGCGGATCTTCACCGAGGCATTCGACGCCGCACGGCCCGGCCGCGCCGCCGTCATGGCGCTCGTGGTGTTCGCGGTCATGTTCGCGATCACCGTGGCGCAGCACCGCTACTTCCGGGATCGGACCACTTATGAGCTCTGATCGCCTACGTTCGGCGGCCGCCTACGCGATCCTCTCGGCCGGAGCGTTGCTGACCGTGGCGCCCCTGCTGCTCAGCGCGCTCACCGCCGTGAAGACACCCGGCCAGTTCGCGACCGGGTCGCCGCTGGCCCTGCCGCATCCGGTCACCGCCGACAATTTCCGGACCGTACTGGACTACGGCTTCGGGCGTGCGGTGCTGGTGACCGCGTTGATGACGGTGTTCATCACCGGCGGCCAATTGATCACTTCGGTGCTGGCGGCATACGCGTTCGCCCGCACCGATTTCCCGGGACGCGACGCGCTCTTCTGGGTGTATCTGGGCACCATGATGGTGCCGCCGATGGTGACTCTCATTCCGCTGTACCTGATGTTCGCGCGCCTGGACCTGCTGAACACCTTCTGGGCGCTGGTGCTGCCGTTCGTGTTCGGATCGCCGTACGCGGTCTTCTTGCTGCGTCAGTACTTTCGGGCGATTCCGCAGGAGCTGATCGGCGCGGCGCGGCTCGACGGCGCGAACACCCTCGACATCATCGTGCACGTCATGGTGCCGATGAGCAGACCGGTGCTGGCGACCTTGACGCTCATCACGATCGTCTCGCAGTGGAACAATTTCATGTGGCCGCTGGTCGCGAGCAGCGGCCGCTCGTGGCAGGTGCTGACGGTGGCGACGGCGAATCTGCAGACCCGCTACAACGCGCAGTGGACCCTGGTGATGGCGGCCACGACGCTGGCCATCGCGCCGCTGGTGGTGCTGTTCGTGATCTGCCAGCGGCAGGTGCTGCGCTCGATCGCGTGGACGGGGGTGAAATGAGGACATCGACCCGCGTGGTGCTCGCCCTCGCACTCGCCGCGGCACTGCTGGTCGCGGCGGCCCTGTGGCTCGGTCGTGACGGCGACGGGTCCGGCCGCACCGTGGTGGGGTTGCGGATCTGGGACGAGAGTCTGGTACCCGCCTACCAGGCCTCGCTCGCGGAGTTCGAGCGGGTGAATCCGGACCTCGCAGTGCGGATCACGGTGGTGCCGTGGTCGTCGTATCGGCAGAAACTCCGCTTGGACGTGGCCGGTGGCACCGCCGACGATCTGTTCTGGACCAATCTGTACGAGGACTACGCCGATGCCGGGCGGTTGCTCGACATCGGGGCGACGCTCGGTCCCGAGGCCGCGAGTGCCTGGGACCCCTCGGCGGTCGCGCAGTACACGCGCGACGGGAAGCTTTGGGCTGTACCGCAATTCGTCGATGCCGGAACCGCGGTGTACTACAACCGCGACCTGCTCGCGGCCGCGCACATCGATCCCGCGGAGCTGACCGCGATGCGGTGGAGTCCCGGCGGCGACGACACCCTGCGCCCACTGCTGCGCAGACTGGCGGCGGTCGCGCCGTGGGCGTACAACGCGGGTTACGACTTCCAGTCCATCGAACTGCCCTATCTGGGCTCGAACGGAGCGCGCTTCCAAGACGACCATGACAATTTCGTCTTCGACAGCCCGCAGGGCGTGGCGGCGTTCGACTATCTGGTGCGGTTGATCGCCGACGGACTCGCGCCATCGCCCGCGGACACCAACACCAATCCCGACTTCGCGAAGAACGCTTTCTTACAGGGCAAATTGGCGCTGCTGCAGTCCGGGACATTCAATCTCGCGCAAATCTCCGAACAGGCCCGCTTCGAGTGGGGCGTCGCGCTGCTGCCCGCGGGCCCGGCGGGACGGGTGAGCACGAACAACGCGATCGGCGTCGCGGGTAACGCGGCCACCCGTCATCCCGACGCGGTGCGCCGGGTGCTGGCCTGGCTCGGCAGCGGCGCGGGCAACCGCCACCTGGCCGAGGGCGGCGCCACCATCCCGGCAGTCGTGTCCGAACAGCAGCGCTATCGCGACTACTGGGCCGGGAAGGGCGTGGAGGTCTCCCCCTTCTTCGACGTACTCCGGGGCCCGCGCATCTCCTCTGGTGGCGGACCGGGTTTCTCGGCCGCGCTCCGCGCCGTCGACCCGATTTTCGCCGAAATGTATCTCGGCCGGATTCCGGTGCCGGAAGCGTTGTCGCGCGCCCAGGCCGCGGCCGAGGCCGCCGTCGCGCAGAACTGAGCGAGCGCCGGAGAAGATCCGGCCGCCCTAGGATGTGGTGCCGCGATTCGCGGTGCGCGTCAATCCTTTCCGGTCGTAGAACGCCGTCACCGCCGCACCGGAGCACAAGCCGATGACCAGGCCGAGTAGCGCCATCCAGACACCGCGTTCCAGGCCCGCCGCGGCTCTGGCCTCGAAGTACAGGATCGCGCGGACGCCGAGGAAGACCTGATGCATCGGCTCGAATGTGGACAGCCAGGCGAAGTACGTAGGCGTCGCCTCGATGGGCACGCTTCCGCCTGCCGAGGGCAACCCCAGCACGATGAACAGGATCAGGTTGACGAGCATGCCCGCGGCGCCGAAGGCGGCGAGTATCGACAGCGCGGTGACGCCCACGGCGAGGATGGCGAACGTGGAATAGAGGAACAGCAGCAAGGCTTTGTCGATGGGCATGTCCAAAGCCGTCCCGACGCCGAGGAACACACCGGACACGATCGGCGCGGCGACGGCGAGCACGCCCCATTTCAGCAGCAATGTGCGCAGCCGGGAGATCGGAGTGGGCGGATAGTGCACATACCACGGCCCGTACTCGGTCGGCGTGAATCCGAGCGAAGCGTCCACCATGGTGTGGATGATCATGGCGCCGGTGAATCCGGCCAGCAGGATCAGCAGCGTGTAGAAGAAGGCCGACAACCCGCCGCCGGTGCCTTCGGGCAGTGGCCGATACGGCGCGATCACCACGTCGATCGGCTCGGCCAGCAGCAACTGGCTGGCTCCGGCCAACTGCGGCGCGGGTCCGCCGGAGGACCGCAGTTGTTCGTCCACCGCGGCGGTGAGCTGCTGTCCGACCGTGGTGTTGACCGCGCCCAGTGCCTGTTCGGCGATACGCAGCGTGATCTGCGTGGCGTAGGTGCCGGTGCGCGGATTGGTCTGCACGGTGATCACCGGCCGGTCGACCTTTCCGGATACCACACCGGCGGCGCCGAGGATCGCGAGCCGCTTGGTGAAATCACTCGGAATGACGATCGCACCGTAGATCTTGCCGTCGCGCATCAGCAATTGCGCTTCGGTGATGCCGATGACGCGCAGGTCGACTTTGTCGGCCGGGATGTTCGCGGTGAGCGCCGCGGTGATCTGGTTGCCCACGTTGGCCGGTTTCCCGGCGAGTGTGTCGCCCGCATCCTGGTTCACGACGGCGAGCGGCAAGTCGTGCAGATTCTTTTCGGGGTTGACGACGTACCCGAGATACATCACCGATAGCAACGCCATGAGCAGCGTGACGACGACAAGGGGTCGGATCCAGGTACGGATCCGCATGGGTTTCGCTGCCATGGAACCGGCTCCTCTCGCGGCGGACAAAAGACTGCTCGGCGGCGCGGACATATTCGGCGAACTGCTGGTTATCTTCACCCCTGTGCGCGGACATCCCGAAAACGTGGTCCGGAGTTTCGCCGGGAAACCCTGCGCGCCGTCGATCGCGAGTGGCAGGCGCTCATGCGTCGATCGCCGCGGCCAAGCGGGGCAGTTGCCGCAGCGGATTGATCCGCTCGACCTCCATCCGCTGGGCCGCGTCGAAGATGTCGCTGAGTCCGGGGGCCGGATCATGCGTGCCGGTCTGCGGCAGGGTGAGCGCGCTGAAGGGCCAGTCGGAACCGAAGACGACGTGCTCGCGCTTCCCGACGGCGAGCACGCTCGCCATCGCCGCGGCCGATCCGCTGAGCGCGGTGTCGTAGTAGAAGTTCGCGATCTGGCGTTGCGTGTCGAGTACCGACGGCCTGGGCAGATCGTCGGGCCACAGTTCGCCGAGCACCGTTTGCGACGCGACGCTGACGCGGTGGGACAGGAACGGAAGTGTCCCGCCCGCGTGCGCGAGCTGGAAGCGGATGTTCCGGTAGCGCTGCGTCGTGCCGGTGGCCATCATCAAGGTCGCCGCGCGCGTGGTGTCGAAGGTGAATTCTTCGAGGAAGTCCGGCAGCGGCAGCTTCGGCTTGGCCTCGGCGGGGATGGCGGCCGGATGCACGAAGACATGGGCGCTGCGTTGGTTCAGCGCGATCAGCAATGGCTCGAAACGCGGATCACCGAGGTAGACGCCGTCGTAGGCGGACAGCAGCACCACACCGTCGAGGTGCAGTTCATCCAGCGCGTAGACGGCTTCCGCGACGGAGGCGGCGACGTCGGGCATCGGCAGGACCGCGAAGGCGCCGAATCGCTTCGGATGCGTTTGCAGCAGCCTTGCGGCATACGTGTTGCAGTAGCGGGCCAGGTCGTTCGCCTCCTTGCCACGCAGGAACGACACGCCGGGGTCGGACACCGACAGCGCCTGCGCCTGGATCCCGTAGTAGTCCATGAACGCCAGCGCCTGTTCCGGGGACCAATCCGGCGTCGGGTATCCGCCGATGGTGACGTGACCGTGGTCGAGCAGCGCCGCACGGTAGTCCGGTGGCAGGAAGTGGGCGTGCAGGTCGATCCGGTAGGTACCCGACGGCGCAGGTTGCCCGGTACGAGCCGGGGTCGCTCGAGCGATAGCCGACGTGGCGGCGATGCCCAGCGTTCCGGCGACAACGCCGCCAAAGGCGCGACGCCTGCTCGTCTTCCTGCGGAATCGGGAATCGGTCATAGCAGTCCTCACTCGTCCGGACGGGGAAAACGGACCGGTCCGCCGATGCTTTCCGCACCGCCGGACGGCATGCGATGAAATCATCAACTACGACGAAATATTCGTCAAGAGTAAATGATGAAATGGTCAGGACCGTGGAGAGATTCAACTGTCGAGGCGTACCTACGCAGAGACGAACCGCGTGGAAGGCGGCCGAGCCATCGCCGGCAGCGGAGACGATCGGCTTCGGAGCCGCTGAAGTAGATCGAATGGCGGAGGTCTCCGCGATCCGGTCGGAGCTTCAGTTGTCGTACGACGCGACGCCGACCGGGCCGACGCCGAGGCACAGGTCTAGCCCCGGTGTCTCGGCGGAGATTCGCAGTGCCGAGCCGCTGCCGACGAGGCGGACGAACACGGTGTTCAGTCCCTTCCGGACCGGCGCCGACACCGCTTCACCGTGTTCCAGGGCGACGCTGATCCGGCCATCACGACTGGCCACGTAATTGATTTGCGCGGTCCACTTGTTCGCGAGCAGGGGGCCGTCGAGACGCGGGAACGCCGGCCTCGTTCCGTCGACGCGGTAGCCACAGCCGGGCTCCGGTCCGGGGAGGATGGCCCGGTTCCACCAGACCGCCGCGTCGACGATCGCACCGTCGTCGGTGATCATCCGCAAGTGCGGTGTCGCGACCGCGAACGTGCCGGGGGCGGCCACGGACGCCAGCACGCTGCTGGTCAGATTCTGCGGATAGGCCATCGGATTCAACACGTTCCACGGCACCTCCTGCTCGAGCAGGGGCGCGCCGTCCCATGCGCGCAGTGCCGATTTCACGTTGGTGACATACGTTTCGGACGGACCGACCCGCCACGATCGCACGAATGTCCAGGTGGACCAGAGACTGCTCGCGACGAACACCGCTGTCACCGCGACCGTCAGCTGCCGGACGGGAAGCCCGATGCGCCGCGGATTCCGGGACGGCCGGGGGCGAGCCCGCACCATGAGCGCGCCCGCGGCCGCCGCGATCACCGCCGAGTCGGCGAAATAGCGCAGCGACTGCATCAACTCCCCCGCGGTGTTCGGTCCGCCACGAGCCAACGCGACGGCCAGCTGAGCGATCACGACGTAGACGGCGGCCGTCAGCCATACCGCCCCGATCCGCTGCCGGGTGCGCATCGACAGCGCCACCACCGCGCCCAGCGCCAGCCACGCCGCTACCACCGCCCAGCCGGGGGGATCCGCCCACGGCGTCGACGGCAGCCACCGCTCCCACACCCACGGACCGCCGGACAGCGCGGGCACGATCCCCAGGGAGGCCGCGCCGGGCAGCAGGTCGCGCAACTCGTCCCAGTCGTCGGGCAGCCCCGGCCCTGCGACCACCGCGAGATAGGCGATGGTCCAGAAGCCCAGGACCGCGGACGATCCGATCCACAGCGCCGCGCCCCGCCGCGCCACCACACGAATCGGGGACTCGCCGCCGTCGACATGGCGGACCAGCGCAGTCACGGCGAACGCGACGAACGGCACGACCGCCGACTTCTCGAAGAACAGCAACGCCACCACGAGCACCGCGACGCCGGACAGCGCGTATCGGCGGCGACCGCTCCGCACCAGCGACACCGCGTCCCCGATCACCCAGGCGAGGGCGAATTGCAGCGGCAGTGCGTTGAGAGCGGCGGCCCACCAAGCGAAAGCCGGGATCGTCAGGGGGCAGAACAGATAGAAGACCAGCGGAATCAGGAGCGGCCACCGGGGGCCCACGATGAGCAGCAGCATGCGCACCACGGCTACCGACGCACCCACTTGCATGAGCAGCAGCACCGTCACCGGTCCCGCCCAGACCAGCGGCGCGACCGCGTTCACCGCCCAGGCCGTGACGAAGGCCAACGGCATGAAGTGCCCGTCGTGGTCGTACAGCAGCAGATCGGTGGACCACAGCCCGTAGCGGGCCGCCCGGCCGACCAGGATGAAATCGTCCCAATAGAAGAAGCCGCTGTCGGCCACCCACCAGCGGACGGCCAGCTGCACCACGACCAGGCATCCGGCCACGACGACCACCGGTTGTGCCTTCGCGATCCTCCGGACGCGGCCCAGCGCCGACACCGGAGGAACGCGCGCCGACTCCGGCGCGGCGAGCGCAGCAGTGTCCATGCCAACCCACCGTAGCGGCGGTCGCGCCGTGGATCGCGCCTCGACGGCTATGCAGCGTTCACGCGCCCTCCCGCCAGTAGGGCCGATCGCCCGACGTCGCGGTCTTCGCGACGTCCAGTTCCGCGTCGTCCCGCAAGGGCCTCGATCAGCGCGACACTGCCCGCGATGCCGGTCCCCACTGCCCTACCTGGCCGAACGGCCCCCGGAAGGATAGATAGTCCGGCGCGGGAATGCGCAGACGCGGCGCATCGATCTCCTCCGGCGGGAAGGCCGGTGCGACGGGGGCGCGGACACGAGTTCCGCGGACTCGTCCACGCTGAGGACCGAGGAACCGCCGTAAATGTCGCCGAAGCCGTCCCAGAGCCCGAAATAGCACTCCTCCGCGGTAGCGACGGCCGTTCGCGTGGTGTCTCGCCTCGGGCGTCAGTGCCCGACCACTCCGCTCACTTCATTCGGTGTGTTCGGCAGCGTGACGCTCGCCGTCTTCGCTCCGGTGCCCAGGTCGACGCGGTGGACTTGCTTCGCGGCCGGGTCCGAGACGTAGGCGATGTCGCCGCGGACGAACAGCGCGGGTCGCGGCTTCTGCCACTCCAGCGGCTCTTGCCAGGAGCCGGTCACGGGAATCGTGCGCACGACGGCGCCCGCGACGGGATCGATCACGTGAATGCGGCCGTCGGTGCCCAGAACCAGGGCTTCGCCGTGCGGGCCACGGGCCAGCGAGCGGAAGGTGTAGCTGGTACCCAGGTCGACCAGGCGCAACGTGCTGGTGGCCGTGTCGATCAGCGAAACGCGCTGAGGGCGTTCGAGCTCGGCGTCTCTGTCCTGCTTGTAGTCACCGAGGACGACGGGCGAGGTCTCGCTGCCCGCCTGGTTGCCGATCCGGCCGTACTCGGTCGGGCTGGTGACCTTGGTGATCGCGCCGTTGCGGTAGACGAGCACGCCGTTCTCGCAGCCGATCACGACGGCCTCGCCCGCGGCGGTCGCCTCACCGTGTACGCCGGGGCAGTCCTCGTTGCGCGCCTTCTCGGTGCGGTTCTCGTCGAGTACCACGATGCCGGTCCGTTTCTCCTCGGTGCCGAGGGTGAGGACGAGTTCACCGTCGGCGAGTTCGATCGCGACGCCGTGATGCGGGGCGGCCGCGCGGTAGGTGGTGGTCTTCGGCGCGCCTTCGGCGAGATCGGCCGGGTCGAACGCGACGACTTCACCGGTGCCGTCGCTGAACAACACGGTCCGCCCGGCATGCCGCACCACGTGCCCGGGATGGGGGCCGGGGAACTCGATGCCGGTGAATTCGCCTGCGACGGCATCGAAGACGCGGAAGCCTTCTTTCGTCGAGACGATCAGGTGGCGGTCGTCGCCCGCCGGGTTGAGCCGGTTGAAGCCGTCGAGTTCGACCGTGTCCGCGAGTTCGAGGGTGGCGCCGTCCAGTACGTGGATCCCGCCGTCGTAGGTGATCGCGACGGGTTCGGCGATCCGCGGGGTGTCATGTTCGGAAGCGGTGTCGGCGCCGCAACCGGCGAGCACTACGGTCAGCAAGCCGATCAGGGCCGACGATTTCGTGGTTCGTGACCGAACGGGCATGAGTTACTCCGTCTTCATCTGGTGTTCGGGTGCTGGGCAGCGGCCAAGCCGCGCACGATCGATTCGGTGTTGGCCCGCATCATTTCCAGGTAGGTGCCGGCGCCGCCGCCGGGTTCGGTGAGCGACTCCGAGTACAGCGAGATCACCTGCACGTGCACACCGGCCTGCTCGGCGAGCACACGGGCCAGGCGGTCCGGCTGCGAGGAGTCGGCGAAGATCGCGCCCACCCCGGCGGCCCGGATTGCTCCGGCGAGGGCGGAGAGATCCGACGGGCTCGGTGCGGCGAGCGTGGTCCCGCCCGGTATCACGGCGCCGACCACTTCGAAGCCGAATCGCTGTGCCGGGTAACCGAAGACGTGGTGGTTGGTGACCAGCTTCCGCCGCTCGGCGGGGATGGTCGCGAACCGCTGGGTCATCCAGCGGTCGAGCCGGTCGAGTTCGGCGAGGTAGCGGTCGGCTCCGGTCCGCACGGTCGCGGCGTCGTCGCCGTCGACCTGCTCGATGATCCGGTCCCGAATGACTTCCACCGCCTTGCGCACCCGGCGCGGGTCGGTCCAGAAGTGGGGATCCGGCCTGCCGTCCGCGTCGTCCGTGGAGTAGTCGATCGGATCGATCGCCGCGCCGACGGATACCCCTGCCACTCCGGATCTCTCGGCCGCCTCGACGTTGCGCAGCACACTCTCCTCGAGGCCGAGACCGTTGTAGACGATCAGGCTCGCGCGGTCGAGCCGGGCCGCCTGCTGGGCGGAGAGGGCGAAGAAGTGCGGGTCCGCGTTCGCCGGCATGAGCACGGTGACCTCGACCGCGTCCCCCGCGATGGCGCGGGTGAGATCGCCGAGGATGTTGGTGGTGACGACGACTCCGTCGCGATCGGCGTCGGCATTCGAGCATGCGGTGAGCGCGAGCAGGGCGACGGCGAACAGCGCGCACCAGTGAGCGGCATGTCTCATCGGCCGGTCTCCACCATCGCCGTGGGCACGATGTCGAGGCCGAAGGTTCGTGCGGCACGCAGGTTGTCGGCGTAGTCGATCTCGTGGATCGCTCGCGCCGCGGGATCGTTGAGGTAGGCGCGGTGCTCGTCGACGAGGATCAGCGGCGCGGGTGCGCCGTCGAGTACCGGCGCGGTGAACGGTCGGGCCGCGGCGGTCTCCCGTCCGGACACAGCGTCGTAACTGTGCAGCAGGCCGTCCGCGGTGAAGACCAGCAGTGGCGCGCCCTCGCCCGCGGTATTCGCCGCGACCACCGGACCGGTGTCCACCGCGGTCCAGGACTTGCGCCGGACGTCGAGCACCCACACCCCGCGCAGGCCCGCCTTCGCCACCAGCGTCGCGCTGCCGGCGCGGTGGAAGAACGCGGTCGCGCGGTCGTCGTCGGAGATGCCGTGCGGATAGGGAATCTTCTCGCCGCTGAACACCGCGTTCCGGGCCGTCACCACCAACGCGCCGTCGGCGCAACCGAAGACGACACCACGCCTGGTCACCGCCGAGCCATACGGACGCGGACACTCTTGGGCGAGGACCGAGGCGGGCGCTCCGTCTCGGGCACGAACCTCGATCCGGTCCCGGGCGGGCACGGCCACCAGCAGGTGCTCGGCGTATGGCACGGCGGCTCCGTCGGCGATCACGCCGCGCTCGTGTCGCGACCCCGCACCCAGCGCGGACCGATCCAGCAGCGCTGTGCCACCCGCGTCGGAAACCAGTGCGGTCACCGCACTGTCGGCATACGCGGCCGACACCGGGCCACCGGCGAGGGCGCCCAGATCGCGGACGGGTGCCCGGTAGTAGTGCACGTGATCGCCGTGATCGACCGTCCATGCGCCCGCGTCCACGATCCGCACCCCGTCGCGGGCGGACAAGAAGGCGTAGCGCCCATCGGCGGTCACGCGGCCGACGCCTTCCGCTCGGCCGAGATCGATGACGTCCGCGGTGACGAGGTCGACCACCCGCACCGCGCCGGTCCCGCTGTCGACCAAGACCAGACGCGGCTGCGCCTCGTCGGCCTCCTGCGCGCCCGCCACATAACCGTGCGGCGGCGTCTCCGGAGGTCCGGTGGAATCGCCTGTCCCGCAACCGATCAAGGGCGTCATCGTGGCGAGTACCAGGAGCACGGCCAGTGGTTTCGGCGTCCCGCGCGAGGACCGGATCCGATCACGCACCCAGGACGACAGCGCCGAGACGAAGAACAGCGCGACGGCCGTCGCCGCGATGGTCGCCCCGGCGGCGGTGTGCGCGTGCCACGAGATCAGCAGCCCGGCGAAGGTGGCCACCGCCCCGAGCGCGGCGGCGGCGAGCATGATCGCCGGGATGCGATGCACCCAGTAGACGGCCGCCGCGGGCGGCGCGATGAGCAGACCGAAGACCAGCAATGTGCCGACGATGTGGAACGACGCGACTATCGCCAGGGTCAGCAGAGCGATCAGCGCCACGTTCGCCAGGCGAGGCCGTAATCCGAGGGTGTGCGCCTTGCGCGGGTCGAAGGTCAGCGCGACGAATGCCCGGTAGCCCAGCACCGAGATCACCGCCGCGAGAACCGTGGCCGCGACCAGGTACCACAGGTCACGTTCTCCGACGGCGAGTACGTCACCGAAGAGGAAGCCGGTCAGGTCGACCGCGAACGAGGGCGAACGCGACACGATGATCACGCCTGCCGACAGCATCCCGACGAACAGCAGCCCGATGCCGGTGTCCGCGGCGAATCGCGTCCCACGGCCGAGCACCGAGACGCCGACGGCCATCGCCGCGGCGCTGAATGCCGCGCCCAGCAACAGGTTTCCGCCGACCAATGCTGCGATCGCGACGCCTGGCAGCATGCCGTGCGCCATCGCGTCGCTGAGAAAAGCCATGCCGCGCAACACCACCCACGTGCCCGCCAGAGCGCACAGACACGACACGAGCAATCCGCCCCACAACGCCCGCTGCACGAACGAAACCTCGAACGGGGCCAACCACTCCATGACGCAGCACTCTACAATGATAACGGTTTTCATTTCAATGAGTGGATGGGAGTTACATGCCGCCAGCTGTCGATATCGCCGAGGTGACGGCCGGCTACCGGGGGCATCCGGTCCTGCGCGAGTTCACCGCCACCATCCCGGGCGGCCGGGTGACCGCACTCGTCGGCCCCAACGGGTCGGGCAAATCCACCCTGCTCGGCGTCCTGGCCGGCGTCATCACGCCCACCGCCGGAACCGTGCGCCGCCACCATCTCCGGCGACCGGCAATGGTCGTGCAGCACAGCGGCGTTCCCCCCACTCTGCCGATCACCGTCCGCGAAACGGTCGCCATGGGACGCTGGGCGCAGCGCGGCGCATGGCGGCGTCTCACCTGGGAAGATCGCGCCATCGTCGGCGCGTGCCTCGACCGGATGGCGATCACCGACCTGGCCGAGCGCAGGCTCGACAGCCTCTCCGGAGGCCAGCGCCAACGGGCGCTGCTCGCGCAGGCACTCGCCCAGGAGTCGGACCTGCTGTTGCTCGACGAACCGACCACCGGCCTGGACTCGGCCGCGCAGCAGGAGATCTCCGACGCCGTCCGCCACGTCGGAGCCCACGGCGTGACGGTCGTGCACGCCACACACCGGCGCGAGGACGCCCTGCGCGCCGACTATTGCCTGCTGCTGCGGGACGGCCGGGTGACCGACCACGGCGACCCGCGCACCGTCCTGCGAGCCGCTAACGAACCAGAGGCGGCCCGACCACCGAGCCTCCACCGGCACCGCCATCAGCCCGTGCCCCATAAGTGGTGAGCGGGCGGTAGCCGGTCCTCGCCCCGTTGGCACAGCCACTGGTCGATGGCTGCGATGCGGATGGTCGAAGGCAGATGGCCGTCCGCGGGGCGGAACCATTCTTCACGCGACTGGCGGCTTGTTCCGGGTTATTACGACACATCGGTCAGCCCATGAGCGCCTGGAGGATAGGTGTGTTCCACGTTGCGGTGTTTGTGTCGTAAAGAGCGAAGGAGGGGGCGAAGGACCAGTAGCCCCAGGAGAATTCGTGGTGCTCGGCTCGACGCCGGTTGAACTCGGTCCAGCGAGCCCTGGAGAGAGTGTCGGCGTTGACGGAGGTGCCGAGTTCGCCGATGAAAATCGGGCGGTCCTGGGCCGCAGCCCAATTCGCGACGACCTCGTAGGCGCCGGCGAGCTCGGCTCGCTGCTGTTCGGTACCCTCCCAGGTGGTTCCGAGCCACGACCGTGGATCGCCGAAGGGGGTGTCGACACCGAGCCATTCCTCGCCCTGCATGGTGAAGGTGATCGGCCAGTACTGATGCAGTGTCACGATGATGCGGCGGTCGTCGGCGGGCAGCGACAGTTGCGGCAGCATCCGGACGTTGTTGTACGCACCGGGGCCGACGATGACGGCTCGATCGGGGTCTACGCCGCGAACCACGGCTAGCAACTCGCGCAGATATCGGTTCCACAGCGGGTCCAGTGCGTCGCGAGGCTCGGTGAACGGCTCCAGAACCACACTTTCCGGCCGATCGGCGAACCGAGCCGCCACCTGTCCGGTGATCGCGAGCAACCGGGGTAGACCACCCGCCGGGTCGGCGATCAGTTCGGGGTCCAGGAAGTTGGTGAGCACCACGGCAAGTCCCCGCTCGGTGGCTCGATCCAGCAGGAACGCCACTCGGTCGAGGATGCTCGAGTCGATCCGGAATTCCGGCCAGGGACCGGTGTGCGCCGCCCAGTACGCGCCCATCCGCACCGCGGTGAATCCGGCGGCAACGAACAGATCGAGTTCGAACTCTGTGAGCTCGGTGGTCCACCCGGTCTCGCCCTCGGCCCCGAAATCGAGACCGACGTTGATGGTCCGTGCCAACAAGCGGTTGACGTCGTGGATCGAGTGGATGGTCATCGAGAATCTCCTACTCGGGGACTGGCCAGGACAGACGCTCGCCGCGGAGGTCATCGGCAAAGGTGAGCAGCCAGTCGCGTTCGGCGCGCCGCAGCGTCTGGCGGTAGGTGTGGTCGGTCAGAAATATCGGCGGGACGGCGGGCGCTGCGGCCAGCCCGGCTTCGACCTCGGCCAACTGCGCGTCCAACTGCTGCGCGCGGCGCGAAACCAGCTCGGCGACTTCGTCCTTCGGTAGCGCGAACATGAATGCGAGCGCGACGGTGAAGGCGTTGTGGTCGTGGTCGGCGCTGCCCAGCCATTCCCGCAGCCAGTCCAGCAGCGTAGCGACACCGCTGTCGGTAATCCGGTACACCACGCGCTCCGGGCGGCTGCTGTCGCGCACCGTGCCGGCATGTTCGATCAAACCGGCACCGGCCAGCCGGGGCAACGCGTCGTAGAGCGTCGCGTTCTTCAACCCGAGTGCCTGCTCATAGCCGCGTTCTCGCATCACCTTGCGCATGTCGTAGACGTGACGCGGATGCTCGGCCAGCAAACCGAGCGCGGCCAGCGCGACCGGCGAGCGCAGCGGACGAGATGGCATCCCACCTCCGACAGTCGAATTCGTATGGTCGAATTCGACTTAGCTGAGGCGGCCGCCGCCGACTAGCGTGGCACTCCGGGCATACCGGCGAAGAGGATCTGGAAGACCTTGGGCGCGTTCGGCACGACGGCCATGGAAGGAGTGAACGGCGCGCCTTCGTTGGTATCCGTGACCACATAGTCGGCGTGGCTGTCGGGAACCCGGTCGAGGATCCCGGCACAGCGCGGCCCGCCGGTCGCGTTCACCTTCGGCAGGTCGCCGGGATATTTGTAGGGCTGAGCGCCGTACATGAAGCTGGCATTGAAGATGGCTCCGGGTTTGTATCCGCCGACGATGGCCTCCGCCGCGGGAAGGGCTTTCGCGATGCCGACGACTACGCAATACAGCACGGGCGAGTAGGTATCGAGCAGTGAGCTGGTCGGCCGCAGGGTCGCGAGCACAGCGGTGAGTCCTTGCTCGTTCTCGGTCAGCGCCGTCCGGGTGGTGTCGGCCAACCCGACGAGGTTGAGCAGCACGGCGTCCAGGTCTTCCGCACCCTGAACGAGCGTGCCGCTGATCGTGGTGGCGTCGGCGGCCGTGCGCAACAGGTCGGGGGCGGTATCGGCGTAGAGCCCGGTGACCTGGCCCGCAGCGGACAGGTCCCGCCGCAGCGCGGGCAGGCTCGGGTTGATCTGCCGCAGGTAGTCGTCCGAACGAGCGAGCAGATCGCCCAGCCGGTCGCCACGCCCCTGCAACGCCGTGTCCAAGGCGGCGAGGGTGGCGTTCAGTTCGCCCGGTTCGACTTTCGCCAGCACATCACTCAGACGCTGGAACAGCGTGTTGTATTCGACGGTGACGGATTCGGCGCGGATCGTCGAGCCGGGGCGCAGTGGCGTCGGCGAAGGAGCGCTCGGCACCACGAAATTCACGTACTTGGCCCCGAATACGGTGGTCGAGCGGATGTCCACCGTCGCGTTGGCGGGCACCAGCCGCAGCAGTTCGGGATCCAGCTCGAGGCGCAGACGCGCCCGGTCGCCGCGGAACTCGACGGCGCTCACCTTGCCGAGTTCCACCCCACGCATCCGCACCTTGGCATCGCTGTCGAGCACCAGACCGGAGCGGGGCGTCTCGACGGTGACGGCCACCGTCGAGCGGAAACGTCCGGCGTACATCGACGCGGCGACCGCGACCACCGCGACGATGAGCAGGAGCAACGCCGCTCCGGCGACTTTCAACCGCAGTAACCGCCACGTCACCAGCACGGTTTGGCTGCCGAAACTCATTCGAAACCACCGATCACTTCTCGTCACGGGCTGTGCGCGGACGGCGGCACACCCGCGGCCCTGGCATCCGACTACGGTCGCGGTCCGCGGCTTGCCGGACGCTCGCTAACCGTAGTACTGTCCAGACACGTGTCCATCATAAAACTTGGACACTTATCGGGGAAGGATTTCCAATGACTCTGGTGAAACCACGTCGGGTATCCGGAGGCGACCACGAGCACGGTCATCTGGAGGAGTTCCGCGTCGACCCGATCGGGCTGATGCGCCGGGTCCGCGCGGAGTGCGGCGACGTCGGCTCGTTCGACCTGGCCGGGCGCCAGGTCATCCTGCTGTCGGGCGCGGAGGCCAACGAGTTCTTCTTCCGCTCCGGCGACGACGACCTCGACCAGGCCGCCGCCTACCCCTTCATGAAGCCGATCTTCGGCGAGGGCGTCGTCTTCGACGCCAGCCCGGAACGCCGCAAGGAGATGCTGCACAACCAGGCGCTGCGCGCCGAACACATGCGCGGGCACGCCGCCACCATCGCCCGTGAGGTGGAGCGGATGCTGGCGCGCTGGGGTGACGAGGGCGAGATCGACCTGCTCGACTTCTTCGCCGAGCTGACCATCTACACCTCCTCGGCCTGCCTGATCGGCCTGAAGTTCCGCAACGACCTCGACGACCGCTTCGCGCACCTCTACCACGACCTGGAACGCGGCACCGACGCGCTGGCCTACGTCGACCCCTACGCCCCGATCGAGAGTTTCCGCCGTCGCGATCAGGCGCGGGCCGAGCTGGTCGAACTGGTCCAGGGGATCATGGACCGCAGGGCCGCCGACCCGCCAACCGGCAAGGACGACCGGGACATGCTCGATGTGCTCATCTCGATCCCGGGCGACAACGGCGAACCGCGCTTCAGCGCCAGCGAGATCACCGGCATCTTCATCTCCATGATGTTCGCGGGCCATCACACCACCTCCGGCACGGCGGCCTGGACGATCATCGAACTGCTGCGCCACCCCGAAATGCTCGACCGGGTCGTCACCGAACTCGACGAGCTCTACGCCGACGGCTCGGACATCAGTTTCGGCGCGCTGCGCCAGATCCCGATGCTGGAATCCGTGCTCAAGGAGACGCTGCGCCTGCATCCACCGCTGATCATCCTGATGCGGGTGGCGCGCGGCGAATTCGACGTCTGCGGTCATCGGATCGAGCCCGGCGATCACGTCGCCGCCACTCCCGCGATCTCGAACCGGATCCCGGAGGACTTCCCGGACCCGGACGCTTTCGATCCCGGACGCTATATCGATCCCAACCAAGCCGACCTCGTCAATCGCTGGACCTGGATTCCGTTCGGCGCGGGCCGCCACCGCTGCGTCGGCGCGGCGTTCGCGTTGATGCAGCTGAAGGCGATCTTCTCGCTGCTGTTGCGGGACTGGGAGTTCGAGATGGTCCAGCCGTCGGACAGCTACCGCAACGACCACTCCAAGATGGTCGTGCAGCTCGCGCAGCCCTGCACCGTCCGTTACCGCAGGCGCCGCAAGGACGACGACAGCTGACGACGTGGCCGGGCACGCGAGAGCTCCCCGTCGGGTGACGGGGAGCCCGCGTCCGGCAGCTACTCGTAGCGCACCCGCCAGCTCTTGATGCCGTTGATCCACCCGGACCGCAGCCGCACCGGATCGGACACCTGCCGCAGGCCGGGCATCGCGTCGGCGATGGCGTTGAACATCAGATCGATCTCCAGCCGGGCCAGGTTCGCGCCGACGCAGTAGTGCGTGCCGGTGCCGCCGAAACCCACGTGCGGATTCGGATTGCGCAGGACATCGAACGTGAACGGATTCTCGAAGCCCTCCTCGTCGAAATTCGCCGAGCTGTAGAACAATCCGAGCCGCTGACCCTGCCGGATCCGCTGCCCGCCGAGTTCCAGGTCCTCCGTCGCGGTGCGCTGGAAGGCGGTCACCGGAGTGGCCCATCGCACGATCTCGTCGGGCGCGGTACGTGGACGCTGCTGCCGGTAGGTCTCCCACTGTTCCGGGTGATCGACGAACGCCTTCATTCCGTGCGTGATGGCATTGCGGGTGGTCTCGTTGCCTGCCACGGCGAGCAGGATGACGAAGAAACCGAACTCGTCGGAGCCGAGCGCCTCGCCGTCGACGTCGGCGTGCACCAGCTCGCTCACGATGTCGCCCACCGGGCAGGCACGGCGCTGCTCGGCCATATTCCAGGCGTAACCGAGGATTTCGGCCGAGGCCATCGCGGGATCGCCGTACTCGGGGTCGTCGTAGTTGAGCATCTGGTTCGACCAGTCGAAGATCTTCTTCCGATCCTCCTGCGGCACGCCGATCAGCTCGGCGATGGCCTGCAACGGCAGTTCACAGGCGACCTGCTCGACGAAGTCGCCGCCGCCGGACTTCCTGGCCTCGTGCACGATCCGCTCGGCGCGCTCGGCGAGCGCGGCGCGCAGGTTCTCCACCGCCCGCGGCGTGAAGCCCTTGGATATGATCCGCCGGATCTTGGAGTGCTTGGGCGGGTCCATGTTCACCAGCAGAGCGCCGGTGAGCGCCATCTGTTCCGGCGTGATGTCGCCGGGCAGGCGGATGATGGCCCCTTTCCGCTCCGAGGAGAACAGCTCCGGGTGCTTGGAGATCTCCTTGATGTCGGCGAGCTTGCTGACCACCCAGTAGCCGCCGTCGTGGAAGCCACCGGACGTCTCGTCGGATTGCGCGTTCCACCACACCGGGGCGGTCCGGCGTAGCTGAGCGAATTCCGCTACCGGACTTCGGTTCTCCCACAGCGCCGGGTCGGTGAAATCGAATCCGACCGGAAATGCCGGAGCTGCCATTGCTACCTCCTAGATGAAACGTGCGAGCCGGTCAGCGCGGCGAAGTGCGCCGCGCGGCGTCGGGATCGGCCTCGGCGGCCGACGCGCAGGCCGCGTCACCGTCGCGCAGCCATGCGGCGGCGCGACCAGCGACCAGCGGCAATTCGAGATACGTGCGCACACCCGGCTCGGCGGCGACGACGTAGGGGATCGAGTTCACGCAGTGCATGGCCGTGGCGACGATGCCGGGGTTGCGCACCAGACCCGCGGCGGCGCTGTGCGCGTGCATA
Organism: Nocardia sp. NPDC047038; assembly: GCF_040644075.1. Taxonomy (NCBI): domain Bacteria; kingdom Bacillati; phylum Actinomycetota; class Actinomycetes; order Mycobacteriales; family Nocardiaceae; genus Nocardia; species Nocardia sp. NPDC047038. The sequence goes on from NZ_JBEYVQ010000007.1 coordinate 370,831, forward strand.
CCGGTGAAGGTCACCGTCGCGCCGGGATCGCCGACGATCTCGACCTCGTATCGCTCTCCCATGGGTCCGAAGGTCCAGGGCGGGTCGAGGTTCTCGGTGCCCATGAACCAGTTCACCGCGGCCGTGATCACCGGAGTACCGCGAACGGTCCCTTCCCAGCGGAAGCGCTGCGCGGCGACGCGCCCGGGCGCGATCGGGCCGATGGGCGAATCGATCGGCGCGGTGGCCACCGCCATGTCGTGCGTCACCCGCAACCGCTCGTCGAGCGCGATGCCCAGCGCTTCGGCGATCATCCACACCGACTGGCTGTAGCCGCCCGCGAGCACGTTCGCCATGACGCTGGTCGCGGCCTGCTCCGGCGTGGCGCCGAACAGCATCCAGTCCCGGACCACTTCGGGCGCGCCATAGGTGCGGATGTCGGAGAACTCTTCGGCGCGCACCGCGGTGATCGCCCCCGAGAGCGCCGACACCACCAGCGGGATCTTCTCGGTGATGCCGCCGGGATGTATTCCGGTCCCGTGCAGCGTGACTCCGGCGGCTCGGCACAGCTCGTCGTACCGTTCCCGCTCCGCGCGGCGCGGATGGAACCAGCCCAGCGGTGTGACGACGTTCTTGCCGGACCGCAGGATCGCGCGCACCGTCGCGGCGTCGGCCATGAACGGGCTGTAGAGCACGCAGTCGGCCTGCGTGGCGAGCAAGCGGTCGGCATCGCTGGTCGCGCGCACCCCGACCGGCGGGCGGCCGACCAGCTCGCCCAGGTCCATGCCGTCCTTGTCCGCGCTGTGCACCCAGGCTCCGGCCAGTTCCAGCTCGGGATGGTCGAGAATGCCCTCGATGGCGGCCCGCCCGACCCCGCCGGTCGCCCATTGGATCACCCGGATCATGTCAGTCCCCCTTGTGGTCGGGCCCTCGCCCGGCCACGTACTGCTTGGCCCACCGGTAGTCGGGTTTGCCGCTCGGAGCGCGCACGATGGTGTCGGCGACCCAGACCTGTTTGGGCACTTTGTATCCGGCCAGGAATTTGCGCACGTGCGCGTGCAGGTCGGTGAATTCGACCGGCCCGGACAGCGACACCACCGCGGCGACCTGATGCCCCCAGCGCTCGTGCGGCACGCCGATCACCACCGCGTCGAAGATCGCGGCGTGGGTCTTCACCACGCTTTCGACCTCTTCGACGAACACCTTCTCGCCGCCGGTGTTGATCACCATGTTGCCGCGGCCGATCAGCGTGATCGACCCGTCGGTCTCGGCGCGGGCCCGGTCGTCGGTGACGACCATGCGCACGCCGTCGACGGACTTGAACAGCTTCTCGGTCTTGTCGGGGTCCTTGTAGTAACCGATCGGCACGTTGCCGGTCTTGGCCAGCCAGCCTTCCGAACCGGGCGCGACGGGGCGGCCGTCGTCGTCCACGACCACCGCACCGCGGCCGGTCTGCACGCGGGGGCCGCGCGCCGGATCGTCGTCCTTCTGGGCGAACCCGATACCGCCGAACCCGGTCTCCGATGATCCGATGGAGTCCGAGACCAACGCCCACGAGAACATCTCCAGCAGCGTGTTCTTCACCGGTTGCGACAGCAGCGCGGCGCCGGAGGCGATGGCCAGCAGCGACGAGGCGTCCACCGGTTCGCTCCGATACGCCTCGATCAGCGGCCTGGCCATGGCGTCGCCGGTGATCACCATGACCTGCGGGCGTTGCTCGGCGACGGTCCGCCAGACGCGTCCGGCGTCGAAGCGGGACTCGAAGATCACGGTGTTGCCCGACCACAGCGCGGTGAAGGTGGGCATCATGGCGGCGGCGTGGATCAGCGGCGGCAGCACCAGCCATGCACTCGGATCGATCCGGGCGCCGGTGCGGGACTGCTGGAACTCGTCGGCGACCGGTTCACCGGTGTAGAAGTCGATGCCTCCGCCGAGGACGCGCCACATGTCCTCCTGCCGCCACATGACGCCTTTCGGCATGCCGGTCGTCCCGCCGGTGTACATCATGAACAGGTCGTCGGCGCTGCGTTCGACCACCGGACGGTCCGTCGCTCCGGCGGCGACGGCCGACTCGTACGACGTCGCTACATCGTCGATGTCCGGCGAGAATTCGTCGGCGACGCGAATCATGTGCCGCAAACCGGGCGTTCGCTCCCCGGCCTCCCGGACGGCGGCGCCGTAACAGGAGTGGTACACGAGCACTTCGAGATCCGCGTTCTCGTAGACGTAGGCCAGTTCGGCGACGCCGTACCGGTAATTGATGTTGATCGGGACGGCGGCGAGCTTGAAGCACGCGATCAGCGTCTCCATCGTCTCGATGCTGTTGTGCATCTGGAAACCCACGTGCGTTCCCGCGCCCACGCCGATGCTCGCCAGATGGTGCGCGAGCCGATTGGCGCGGATGTCGAGTTCGCGGTAGGTCACGCGACGGCCGGACTGGATGAGAGCCACCCGCTCGGGCATGGCGTCCACGGAGTGCTCGAAGAGGTCGGCGAAGTTGTTGGCCATGTCGTTCCATCTCTGGGTGGTGCGGTCAGACGACGGTGAGCGGAAGGGGTATCCCCCGGTCGGTGAAGGTGAAGGCCGCGCCGGTGCTGAACCGGGTCAGCGCGACCTCCGTCGCCTCCCGGAACGGTGTGTCGCCGAGCGTGATCGCGGCATGCCAGCCGTCCTCGCCCGCGGTGAGGACCTCGGCGGAGAAACGCGGGTTCACGCCGCGGACCAGGGCGTTCAGCGGCTGCAGGTGCTCGGGGTCGAGCATCGAAGGCCACGTGCCGTCGGTGTGCGCGCCACTGGCGGCCGGGAACGTCACCGTGACCGTGTCGCCGGCGGGCACGATCTCGATTCCGGTGTACGGCAAGGGATTCAGAGCGGGGTGCAATCGCAGCACCGTCGCCAGCGCGGCGGCGTCGTCACCGAGGCCGAGACAATCGCGCAGGCGTTCACTGGTGAGCCCGGCGATGCCCGCGAACTGTTTACGTCCGATCTCCAGCGCCGCGTCGGCGTCCACCCGAGCGCGCACCGCGATCAGGAAACCCAGGGTGAGCAGGTGATGTTGCAGACATACCTCGTCGGCGAGCCGAACCAGCGCGGAGCGGGAGAAATCCGCGAAACGCACATCGCTGAGCAAGGGGCCGGAGTAGTCCGGCCGCCCTTCGTCGGCGGGGTCGATCGCGGCCAGATCCAGTCCGGCCGCCACCGACCCGGCGACCAGGTCGGCGTTGGCAGGCACCGGCGGCGGTACGTGCGCGGGGTCGATCACGACCGTCCACGCGCACACCGGCTTGCGATCGGCCGGACGGCGGGGCGGGCGGTGGATCGGCCGGACCTGGGCGTGCGGATTGGTGGCCAGCGCGGTCGCGTCGAAGGTCGGGTCCTCGATGTCGTGGCACATCGACACGACGAAGTCCTCGCCCATCGGTTCCACGTCGGCGAGCGCACCGCAGTGGTCGAGCCAGAACTCGCCGTGGTGGTGGTCGTCGACCCGGAAACGGAAGTCCATGAACTGCGGTGGAGCGCCGATGTCCAGTTGCAGTCCCTTGAAGATGGTCTCCACGCCGTCACCCGCGAAGCCGAGCGCCCGCTGCATGCGCCGGGTGTAGACCGGGCTGGCCACCTGCCACTCCTCGATGGCGACCTCGGTCATGCCCTCGCGGCCGAACGCGGCGATCGAGTGCGCCATGCCGGAGCGGTCGATGAGGTGCCCGCACAGCAGCAGTTCGGGCAGCAGCGCGGCCAGGGTGTCGCGGTCCAGGTCGGCGAAACGGCTCTGAGGTCCGGCCATGTCGGTCACCACAGCGAGGCGGGCGATTCGCCGACGCGATACCAGCCGGGCAGCGGCGCGCCGGAAACCGAGCGCTCGATGCGCTTCTGCATCCCCGGGGTGAGCGCCTTGTCGGTGATCATCTCGACGAACAGCGCCGAGACATTGCCGAAGTCGAAGAAGTCGCGCTGCCAGGACCATTGGAAGTCGCCGCCGTATCGGAACCAGCTACCGCCGATGCCCTCGGGCGAGTAGTTGCGCCCATCCGGACGTGTCGCCTCGCTGATCTGCTTCCAGAACCCGATGACGGTGCCGGTGCGGTCGTCGACCACGAATTCCTGGTAGGGGTAGGTCCAGCCCTCCAGGCCGGCCATCTCCTGGCCGAGGGCCAGCTCGCGGATCTCGTCGCGTCCGACGGCCATGAATTCCTGGGTGGGTCCGTAGTTCCAGCCGTAGGTGGCGTCCTCGGTGTACATCTGCGCCAGGGGCTTCCAGTCCCCCTTCTCCTCGCAGCGCTGGTTCTCCACGATCCAGCGCTGAATCATCTCGTCGAGCTCGGCGCGGTCGAAAGCTGGCATCAGTCGGTACCTTTCGGAGAGGAGTCGGTCGCGCCTTCGTCGGCGATCGACAGGGCTCGAGTGGGGCAATAACGGATCGCGTCCGCCACGGCGGGCCGGAGTTCGGCGTCCGGTACGTCGTGCAGGATCTCGACCTGCCCGCGTCTGGGCACCGTGAACACCTCGGGAGCCTCGGCTTGGCAGACCGCGTGCCCTTGGCACAGATCGAGATCGGCGCGGATTCTCATGACCGGCTCCACACGGGCCTGCGCGGCGATCCCGGCATACGGATCCGGTCGGATGGACGGCTCATCGGGTCTCCACGGTGATGGGTAGGTGCGCGAAGCCACGCACATTGGACGAATGAACCCGGGCGACACCGGAATCGAGGACGTCATAGGACCGCACACGCGACGCGAACTCCGTCAGCGCCACGGTCGCTTCCACACGAGCCAGGTGCGCCCCCAAGCAGAAATGCACACCCGCCCCGAAACTGGCCAGCCCGGACCGGTCGGCACGCTCGATACGGAAACTGTCACCGTCCTCGAACACCGCCGGATCACGATTGGCCGAACC
>NZ_JBEYVQ010000008.1:0-123083 GCF_040644075.1 Nocardia sp. NPDC047038
GCGGTCCTATGACGTCCTCGATTCCGGTGTCGCCCGGGTTCATTCGTCCAATGTGCGTGGCTTCGCGCACCTACCCATCACCGTGGAGACCCGATAATGCCAAGATTCGCACCCCATCCGGAGCGCAGGCCCGCGCTCGTCGCCGGCGCCTCCTCCGGGATCGGCGCGGCCACCGCCGTCGCCCTGGCCGAACTCGGCCACCCGGTCGCGCTCGGCGCGCGTCGCGTCGAGCAGTGCGCCGAACTGGCGGACAAGATCCGGGCCGACGGCGGTGCGGCGTTCGCCCATCGGTTGGACGTCACCGAGCCGGATTCGGTGGAGGAATTCGTGCGTGCCGCCGAAGAAGCGCTCGGCCCTACCGAGATCCTGGTCTCCAGTGCGGGCGACATCGAGTTCGGGCAGGCGTACGCGATGGATCCGGAACGATTCGTGCGCCAGGTGCAGGTCCATCTGGTCGGCGCGCAGCGTCTCGTGCACCGGGTGCTGCCCGGCATGCTCCGCAGGCAGCGCGGCGACATCGTATTGATCAGTTCGGATTGCGCCTCCGAGCCGCGTCCGCGCACAGGCGCCTACAGCGCGGCCAAGGCGGGACTGGAAGCGATGGCCGCGCAGATGCGTATGGAGCTCGAGGGTAGCGGCGTCCGCCTGTCTCAGGTGCGCCCCGGACCGACCTTGACCGGCATGGGCATGGACTCCACGCCCGAGATCGTCGGCCCGGTGCTGGAGGACTGGAAAGCGTGGGGGTTCGCCAGGCATCCGTACATGTTGCGCGCGAGCGACTTGGCCGCCGCGGTGGTCGCGGTGGTATCCACCCCGCGCGGCTCGCACTTGGTGCTGGTCGAAGTGCAACCCGAGGCGCCGATACGTCCCCTCCCGGACGGCGCGGGGCCGAACGAACAGTAAGGAGTCACGATGCGAGTGCTCGCCGATCTGGATCTGTGTCAGGGGCATGCCGTGTGCCAGGACGAGGCGCCGGAGGCGTTCCACGTCCCCAAACGCGGCAAAGTCGAGATCCTCGACGCCGCCGCGGACCCGCGGGCCCGCGGCGACGTACAGCGCGCGGTCCGATACTGCCCGACCCAAGCGCTGTCGATCGCCACGGACGAATGAGCGGAATTCGTCCCTCGCGGCAGGTAGGCAGGGCGCGGCCGGGCGAATACGATGAATCCAAAATCGGAACGTGTTCTAATTCAGTCGCGCGGTCCGGCCCGGCACCTGCGGCGATGCCCGACGTCATGGAGAAGATCCGATGAGCACAGCACACACCGACAAGGCCGAGAGCACCTTGCCCGCCAGGATCACCGGGGAACTGCTCGCCCGGTTGACCGGCCTGGTCGCCGCCGACGGTGGTGCGGCGCCATATGAGATGACCGAGGTCTACACCGGCGCGCCGGTCGGTGCGCTTCCGCAGTCGTCCCCGCAGGACGTGCTGACGGCGTGCGCCGCCGCCCGGGCGGCGCAGGCGGAGTGGGCCGCACTGCCGCTGCGCCAGCGGCTTCGGGTGTTCGAGCGGCTGCACGAGCTGATCCTCGGCGAGGTGGAGACCATCGCCGACCTCATCCAGATCGGGTGCGGCAAGACCCGTCGCATGGCCGTCGAGGAATCCTGCGACGTGCCCATGGTGATCAGCCATTACCTCAAGACCGCGCGCCGGGTGCTGCGGCCGAAGCGGCGCGGCGGCGCGATGCCGCTGATCACCTCCTCGATCGAGCAGCACCGGCCCAAAGGTCTCGTCGCCGTGATCGCGCCGTGGAACTTTCCCTTCGCCATCGCCCTGTCCGACGCCATGCCCGCGCTGATGGCAGGCAACGGCGTGGTCCTGAAGCCGGACAACAAGACCGCGCTGTGCGTGCTCTTCGGCGTCGAACTGCTGCACCGCGCCGGGCTGCCCCGCGGCCTGGTCCAGGTGGTGTGCGGTGAAGGGCCCGACATCGGGCCGACCCTGATCGACAACGTCGACTTCGTCATGTTCACCGGCTCGACCGCCACCGGCCGGATCGTCGGCGAGCAGGCCGGTCGCAACCTCATCGGATGCAGCCTGGAACTGGGCGGCAAGAACCCGATGATCGTGCTCGCCGACGCGAACCTGGACGAGGTGGTTCCCGGCGCGGTGTTCGCCGCCTTCGCCAACTCGGGGCAGGCGTGCATGCACATCGAACGGATCTACGTGCACCGGTCCCTCCACGAGGAATTCCTGCGCCGGTTGGTGGCCGCGGCGGCGGAATTGAACGGAAAGATCGGCGGGGCCTACGACTACACGCCGGAGTTCGGTTCGCTGGTCTCCCCGCAGCATCTGGAACGGGTCGCCGCGCACGTCGACGACGCGCGGGCCAAAGGCGCCACCGTGCACGTCGGCGGGCAAGCGCGCCCGGATGTCGGTCCCGCTTTCTATGAGGCCACCGTGCTGACCGGCGTGACACCCGAGATGACCCACGCGACGCTGGAGACCTTCGGCCCGGTCGTCACCGTGTACCCGTTCGACGACGAGCAGGAAGCGGTGCGCCTGGCCAACGCGACCGACTACGGTCTCAACGCCAGCGTGTGGACCCGGGATGCGGCACACGGCGAGCGGATCGCCGCACAGCTGCAAGCGGGCAACATCAACATCAACGACGGCTTCGTCGCGACCTACGCCGCCAAAGGCACGCCGTCGGGTGGAGTGAAGCAGTCCGGAGTCGGCACCCGGCACGGTGACCAGGGCCTGTTGAAGTACACCGATACGGTGAACGTCGGCGTGCTCAAGAAGCAGGTGCTCGCCGCGCGGGCCGGTCAGCCTTACGACAAGCAGCTGAAGATGACCTTGATGTCACTGCGGCTGATGCGCCGGACGAGGTTGCGCTGAGCCGTCGTGGGCTGATGCGCCCGCGGCGGGTCCGAAACCCGGTGATCCGGTACCGTGACGTACCTATGAGCCTTCGAGAAGTTCCGCTACGCACGCTGTCCGGCGAATCGACGACGCTGGCCGACCTGGTCGGCGACCGCGCCGTCCTGCTGGTCAACGTGGCTTCCAAATGCGGGCTGACACCGCAGTACTCCGGCCTGGTCGAACTGCACAATTCCTACGGCCCGCGCGGTTTCAGCGTGGTCGGCGTGCCGTGCAACCAGTTCATGGGCCAGGAGCCCGGCACCGCGGAGGAGATCCAGCAGTTCTGTTCCACCACCTACGGCGTCGACTTCCCCTTGCTGGAGAAGACCGACGTCAACGGCGACCAGCGCCACCCCCTCTACCAGACCCTGGCCGACACCCCCGACGCCGAAGGCAACGCCGGCGACATCCAATGGAACTTCGAGAAGTTCCTCATCGACCGCGACGGCAAGGTAGCGGGCCGCTTCCGCCCCCGGACGACCCCCGACGCGCCGGAGTTGGTCGCCGCCATCGAATCCGTGCTCTGACCGAACGTGAAACCGGAGCCGCCGTCCATCCAGGATGGCGGCTCCGTTCGTATCCCTGACGAGTGGCGCATCGCTGCGGCGAATCGCGAGTAGACCTCTCGATGGTGTGCCGTTCGACAACTTCGGGCGCGATCCGTCGCTCGGCTGTCGTGCGATCAGGAGCGGCGGGTGAGGGGTTCGCGTAGGCCGAGGTGGGCGCGGAGGGTGGTTCCGGTGTATTCCGTGCGGTAGACGCCGCGGTCTTGGAGTTCGGGGACGAGCCAGTTCACGATTTCGTCGAGGCCGGTCGGGACCAGGTAAGGGGAGATGTTGAAGCCGTCGGTCGCGCCGTGGCGGACCCAGCGGGCCAGTTCGTCCGCGACCTGGGTGGGGGTGCCCGCGAAGCCGGAACGTTCGGTGGAGGCGATCACGACTTCGCGCAGGGAGAGGTTTTCCGCCTCTGCCCTGGCCCGCCATTCGCGGGCGATGGCGATCGGGTCCTGTCCGGAACGCGGTGCGCCTCGGGTCTCCGAGATCGGGCGTGGCTGCGGATCGTCCGCGGGCAGGGGACCGTTGGGGTCGAGGCCGGACAGGTCGCGGCCCCAGATCTGCCCGGCCAGCGACAGCGCGGTCTGGCCGGTGTACTGGCCGCTCTTCACCCAGCGCACTTTCTCCTCGACCTCGGATTCCTTCTCCGCGAGGATGATCTGCGTGCCGGGCAGGATCCGGATGTCGTCCTCGGGCCGGCCCGCCGCGCGCAGGCGTGTACGGATGTCGTTCGCGAAGGCCAGCGCGTCGTCGAAATGCGTTCCGTGCCTGGAGAAGATGACATCGGCGTGCGCAGCGGCGAAATCGCGGCCGGTGGGTGAATCACCCGCCTGGAAGATCACCGGATGCCCTTGCGCGCTGCGCGGCAGCGTGGGGGTGATCGCCACGTCGAAGTGCGGGCCGGTCCGCACCACCGGATGGATCGCCTCGGCACGCGCCCACGACGGGCTCTGCTGCGAGGTCGCGATCGCGCCGTCGTCCCAGGCGTCCCAGATCGCCCGCACCGTGGCGACGAACTCCCCGGCGCGCTCGTAACGCAGCGCGTGGTCCAGGAATCCGCCGCGCCGGAAGTTCGCGCCGGTCCAGGCGTTGTCCGTGGTGACCGCGTTCCAGCCAGCCCGGCCACCGGACAGCAGGTCCAGGCCGCCGAGTTTGCGCGCCAGGTCGGCGGGCTCGTTGTAGGTGGTGTTCTGGGTGGCCACCAGGCCGATGTGCCGGGTGACGCCCGCCAGCGCGGCGAGCTGGGTGATCGCGTCGGGGCGGCCCGCGATGTCCAGTTCCAGGATCGCGCCGTCCTGCTCGCGCAGGCGCAGGCCCTCACCGAGGAAGAACGCGTCGAACAAGCCGCGCTCGGCGGTCTGCGCGACTCGGCGGAAGGTTTCGAAGTCGATCTGCGAGCCGCTGGACGGGTCGGACCAGATGGTGGTGTGGTTCACGCCTTGGAAGAAGACGCCGAAGTGGACTTGGGCGTCGGGACGCGGGAAGTCGGTCACGGAAACGATCTCCTGACGATCAGCGGGTGGTCGCGTAGCGGTTGGCGGGGCGGTTCAACCCGAGGTTGGCGCGCAAGGTCGAGCCGGGGATCGGGCGGTGCGCGACGCCGGTGCGCAACAGCGCGGGGACGACCTCGCGCGCGAGCACTGGCAGATCCTCATCGATCACGGCGAGGTGCAGCCGCACTCCGTCCAGGTGCGCGCTGAGTTCGGTCAGCAGATCGGTCAATTCCCCGGCCGATCCGGAGAACGCCAGGCGGCCCGGCGAACCGGAGGATTCGCCGAATCGCTGTGCTGCGCGCGTGCCCGGAACGTCCAAGGTCACTTCGACTTCGGCGAAGGCGAGCGCGGCCCCGCCGGAGTCCGCCGCCACGGCCGCCGCGACGGAATCGGCGGCGACGAGCCGGACGTCGACCTCGCCTTCGGTGCCGAACACCACGGGCTGACCCTGTGGCGGCCGCGGCACGATCGCGGGTCCCTTCACCGAGAAGGTCTCGCCCTGGAAGTCGATGTAGTGCAGCTTGTTCCGGTCCAGGAATCGGCCGCTGGCGTAGTCGCGGATCACCGCGTCGTCTTCCCACGAGTCCCACAGGCGACGGGCCACCTCGATCGAATCCCGTTGCTCGCGGGCCAGATCGGCGTCTTCCGTCACCGGTCGACGTCCCCAGGTGGCGGCGGCGCGCGGATCGTCGACGCGCTCGGCGATCCATCCGGCCCGTCCCCGCGAGGCGTAGTCCAGCGACGCCACCTGCGATGCCGTGTGGAACGGTTCGGCGTAGGTGGTGGCGACGGTAGGAACCAGACCGATCGTGCTGGTCGTCGCCGCGACGAAGGACGCCCGCGTCACCGCGTCGATGCGACCGGGAATCTCCTGCCCCGGCAGGATCGAGTCGGCGAACGTGGCCAGGGTGAACCCGGCGTTCTCGGCGGCGGCCACCCGCCTGTGCACGGTATCCGCGGTGAGCAGACGGTCCGGCGCGTGTGCCGCCCGCCGCCACGCCTCGGGGCGGAACCCCTCTCCGTCGAGTTCTACACCGAGCGCGAAAACGCCCATCCCGCACCTTCTTTCATCCCGCGAACGATGACGCGACGATCGGTGGCCCGAGCCGGGCACGATGCGGCTCGGGCCACCTTCGGCGCACCCCTTGCGAGCATGCGCGCAAGGGGCGGCCGATCGCGATGGTTTGCGTCGCGATGATTCGAAGGTTGTCGAACGGAGGGTCGGCTACCGTGCCGCACGAGCCGCGAAAGCGGCCGCCAGCAGGACCGTGACGCCCTCGGCGATCGCGGTGCCGCCGAGCGCATGTGCCGCACTGCGCACCGTGCTGCCCGCGAGGCCGAGGAACAGCGACCCGAAACCGGCGATCCCGACCACCACGCCGAGTTGCACGTTGGTCACCAGGATGCCGCTCGCGTCGGCCGCCAGGCTCATCGGGACCTTGGCCAGCGTGCGAGTCATGAGCGGACTGAAGGCGATGCCGTTGCCCGCGCCGCACAGGCCGAGCAGGGTCAGCGCGAGCGGTCCGACGTCGCCGCCGTCACGTAGCAGCACGCCGAGGGCGACCATGCTCACCGCCCCGACGACCAGGCCGAGCGGGATCATCACCGGATGGAACCGGGCCGGGACGCGTTCCCAGTTCAGGCTGGCGACGGCGAAGGTCACGCCGAGGGGGACGAACAGCAGACCCGCGTGCAGCGCGCTGTAGCCCAGCGTGCTCTGTAGGTGGATCGCCATGACGAACATCCAGCCGCCGAAGGTCGCCATGGTCACGAACAGCGCGACCGCGGCGGGCACGAGGCCGGGCGCGGTGAGTACCGCCCGCGCGAACAGGGGCTCGCCGCCACGGGTGGCGACGACCCGCTCGATCGCCACGAACGAGGCGAAGCCGAGCACGCTGGCGGTCAGGGCGATCCACGACCACAACGGCCAATCCAGCTCCCGCCCCAGGACGAGCGGCAGCACCAGCAGCAGCACCGACGCGGTGAGCGTGGCCAGTCCCGGCAGATCGAGCTTGCGCTCGAGCCGCTGGGCCGAGGACGGCAGGATGCGCGGCGCCGCCGCGAGCAATACGAGGCCGATCGGCACGTTCACCAGGAACACGCCGCGCCAGCTGCTGCCGAAGAGATCGGCGTTGACGATCAGCCCGCCGAGGACCTGTCCGGCGACCATGCCGCCGGAGATGATGGCCGAGTAGACGCTCAGCGCCCGCGCGCGGGCATCGCCGGTGAAGGTGCGCTGGATGAGCGTCATGATCTGCGGCACCATGGCCGCCGCGCCGACGCCCTGGGCGAACCGGAAGACGATCAGCGATGCCTCGTTCCAGGCCAGACCGCAGGCCAGCGAGGAGAGGGTGAACAGCGCGAGTCCGGCGATGAACGCGCGGCGTTGGGTGAATCGGTCGCCGAGGCGCGCCCCGGTGACCAGCAGGACGGCGTAGGCGATGACGTACCCGGCGACGATCAGCTGCAGCGCCGCGCCGCTGGTGTGCAGGGAATTGCGGATGGAGGGAATGGCGACGTTGACGATGGAGGCATCGAGCACCGCCATGAACTGCCCGGTGAGAATGACGGCGAGGAGGGCAAGCGAACGCCGCGCTCCCAGCACGGCCGGTGCGGCCGCGGCGGCCGTCGTCGCCGCGGGCCCCGGCGATATGGTCTGTGTCATGCACCGAGCATGCGGTGCGGCGGGCACCGGTAACAGGAGCCCGATAACACTGGTACCGGCAGCACCAGGCTGAGTGTGCGGCACAACGCAATACCGAGTAGTTTCAGGACCTTCCCGGCACCGTGTCCAGTGTCACAGACGTGCGCGGCGGCTATTGCCTGACCAAAGTACTTAGTCGAGCTAACGTGTTTATGGAGGCGCGTTCAAGGACCGAAGGAGGTCGTCGTGGCACCCGAAACACGCGGGGAGCGGCTCATGCGCCGCATCACCCGGCTATATGCCGAATACGACGACATCCGCAACGCCACACCGCGTGCGGACGTCGCCGAGAAGATTCGCGACCCCGGAGCGGGGCTCGCTCAGATCGTCGAGACGGTGATGGTCGGCTACGCCGACCGGCCCGCCGTCGCCCAGCGCGCGACCGAGCTGCGCACCGACGAGACCGGACGCGCCACGCTGACGCTGCTGCCGCGGTTCGACACCATCACCTACGGCGAGCTGTGGGAGCGCGTGCGCGCGGTCGCCGCCGCATGGCACGGTGACGCGGACACACCGCTGCGGGCAGGCGACTTCTTGGGCATCCTGGGCTTCACCAGCAGTGACTACACCACGCTCGACCTGGCCTGCATCCACCTCGGCCTGGTCGCGGTACCCATGCAATCCAGCGCCCCGGTCGCCCAGCTCACCGCGATCGTGGCGGAGACCGAGCCGCGGGCGCTGGCGGCGACACCGGAACTGCTCGACGCCGCGGTGACGTGCGCGCTGTCGGAGTCCGGGCCACAACGGCTGGTCGTCTTCGACTACCACCCGGAAGACGACGACCAGCGGGCGGCGTTCGACGCGGCCCGCGCGCGGCTGGCCGACGCGGGCAGCGCGGTGCGCGTCGAATCGCTCGACGAGGTGCTGGCGCGCGGCCGGACGCTGCCGCCTGCGCCGCTGTTCGTCGCCGAGCCCGGCGAGGACCCGCTGGCGCTGCTGATCTACACCTCGGGCAGTACCGGAACCCCGAAAGGCGCGATGTACAGCCAGCGGCTGGTCGCCAGGGGATGGGTGAACCGGCCCGACGTCGCCGCGATCAACTTCAACTACATGCCGATGAGCCATGTGGCCGGTCGCGGGTCGCTGACCGGCGTGCTGGCGCGCGGCGGCACCGCGTACTTCGCGGCCGAGAGCGATATGTCGACGCTGTTCGACGACATCGCGCTGGCCCGGCCGACCGAGCTGTTCTTCGTTCCGCGCGTGTGCGACATGGTCTTCCAGCGCTACCAGAGCGAGGTGGACCGGCGCTACGGGCCCGGCGTGGACCGCGTCGCGCTGGAGGCGGAGGTGAAAACCGAACTGCGCGAACACTTCCTGGGCGGACGACTGGTCATGGCGATCTGCGGGAGCGCCCCGGTGTCGGCGGAGATGAAATCGTTCGTCGAGTCGGTGCTCGATCTGGAGTTGCACGACGGCTACGGATCCACCGAGGCGGGCGGCGTGGTCGTCATCGACGAACGGGTGCAGCGGCCGCCGGTACTGGACTACAAACTCGTCGACGTCCCCGAGCTGGGCTACTTCCGGACCGACAAGCCGCATCCGCGCGGCGAGCTGCTGTTGAAGAGCAGCACCCTGATCTCCGGGTACTACAAGCGGCCCGAGGTCACGGCCGAGGTCTTCGACTCCGACGGCTTCTACAAAACCGGCGACATCGTCGCCGAACTCGCCCCGGATCACCTGGTCTACGTCGATCGGCGCAACAACGTGCTGAAACTCTCCCAGGGCGAATTCGTCGCGGTTTCGCGCCTGGAGTCGGTCTACGCGACCAGTCCGCTGATCCGGCAGATCTTCGTGTACGGCAGCAGTGAACGCGCCTATCTACTCGCCGTGATCGTGCCCACCGAGGACGTGCTGGCCTGGGGCGATCCCGAGAAGATGAAGACGGCGCTGAGCGACTCGCTGCGACAGCTGGCCAAGGACGCCGAGCTGCAGTCCTACGAGATCCCGCGCGAGTTCCTGATCGAGCCGGAACCGTTCACCACCGCCAACGGGTTGCTGAGCGGCATCGGAAAGCTGTTGCGGCCCAAGCTCAAAGAGCACTACGAGCCGCGCTTGCAAGCACTCTACGCCGAGCAGGCCGCCGGGCAGGCGAACGAACTGCTCGACCTGCGCCGCACCGCGGATCACCTGCCCGTGCTGGAGACGGTGAGCCGCGCGGCGAAGGCCGTACTGGGCTGCGCGGACGCCGATCTGCGCCCCGACGCGCACTTCGGCGACCTCGGCGGCGATTCGCTCTCGGCGCTGTCGCTGTCGAACCTGCTGCACGAGATCTTCGAGGTCGAGGTGCCGGTGTCGGTGGTGATCAGCCCGGCCAACGGTCTGCGCGAGGTGGCGGCTTACATCGCGGCCGAGCGCGCCTCGGGGACGCGGGGCGCCACCTACGCCTCGGTGCACGGCGCCGGGTCGCCGGTGCGCGCCGCCGATCTGACCCTCGACAAGTTCCTCGACGCCCGCACCCTCGCCGAGGCGCCGAATCTGGCGCGCCCCTCCGCAACCGTGCGGACGGTGCTGCTGACCGGTGCGAACGGCTACCTCGGCCGTTTCCTTTGTCTGGAATGGCTGCGGCGGATGCACGACAGCGGAGGCACGCTGGTCTGCCTGGTCCGGGGTTCCGACGCCGCCGCGGCGCGCAAGCGACTCGACAGCGCCTTCGACACCGGAGATCCCGGCCTGGTCCAGGAATTCCAGGATCTGGCCGCCGCGCATCTGGAGGTGATCCCCGGCGACATCGGTGATCCGAACCTGGGGCTCGACGATCGGACCTGGCAACGGCTGGCCGAACAGGTCGACGTGATCGTGCATCCCGCCGCACTGGTCAACCACGTGCTGCCGTATCGGCAACTGTTCGGCCCCAACGTGGTCGGCACCGCCGAGTTGATCCGTCTCGCCCTGACCACGCGGCTCAAGCCGTTCACCTATCTGTCCACGGTCGCCGTGGCCACGCAGATCGACCCGGCCGTCTTCGCCGAGGACGGCGACATCCGCGAGCTCAGCGCGGTGCGCGCGGTGGACGACAGTTACGCCAACGGCTACGGCAACAGCAAGTGGGCAGGCGAGGTGCTGCTGCGCGAGGCCAACGACCTGTGCGGGCTTCCGGTGGCGGTGTTCCGGTCGGACATGATCCTCGCCGACCGGCGTTACACCGGTCAGCTCAACGTGCCCGACATCTTCACCCGGCTGCTGCTGAGCCTGCTCGTCACGGGGATCGCGCCGTTCTCCTTCTACCGCACCGACGCGAACGGCCAACGCTCGCGCGCCCACTACGACGGCCTGCCCGCCGATTTCACCGCCGAGGCGATCACCATTCTCGGCGCGACGGCGGGGACGGGTTTCCACAGTTTCGACGTGCTCAACCCGCACGACGACGGCCGCTCGCTCGACGAGTTCGTCGACTGGCTGATCGACGCGGGCCATCGCATCGAGCGGATCGCCGATTACGACGAGTGGGTCACCCGATTCGAGACCTCCCTGCGTGCGTTACCGGAAGCTCAGCGCCAGGCCTCCGTGCTGCCGTTGTTGCACGCCTATCGACGACCGGCCCCGGCCGTTCGTGGCTCGGCATTGCCCGCGGACAAATTCCGTGCTGCCGTCCGAGCCGCGAAAATCGGCGCCGATCAGGATATTCCGCAGATCTCCCGGGAGCTGATCGAGAAATACGTCACCGACCTGGGCGTGCGGGGCTTGCTGTAGGAGCTAGGACGGCTTCGGCACGGCATCGAGCAAGGCGTTGCCGATGCGTTCGGCTTGGACCAACACGTTCGTCTGCGCCGAGAGGTAGTCGCCGATGCCTTCGTCCTGCGCGGCCCGCAGATACGGCGGCAGCGGTTGCTGGATCTCGGTGCGAATGACGTTGTCCAGCAGCGACTCCATCTCGCCGCGCAACGGATTCCCGGTGGCGGCTTGGTTGTCGAGTTCGAGCCTGCCGCCGTCGGTGCTGTAGTCGTAGAGCTCGAATTCCTGTGCGGCCGCCGGGTCGATCTGGATCCGGCCGTGCACCCAATGGGAATAGGAGGCGAATTTCGCGTCCGGGGTGCGCACCATCGCGACGTGGCCCGGGGCGTTCTGATCGAACAGCATCGCGGCTTCCTCGATCGAAGCCTCGTCGGTGGTATGGGCGACCCACGGCCTGCCCGCGGCTCCCGGGTTGCGGCACAGCGCGGCGATGTCGAGACGCCCGCTGAGATGTTCGTAGCGTCCGTCGCCGCGCCATTCGTCGCCGCCGGTGCCGATGGTGAGCAGCAGGGGAGTGAAATCGACACTGGAAGTGAGCTGGTCCCTGGTGCTCGTCCCGTTCACCGGGCTCAAGTGGCCGCGCGGATCGTGGACGTAGAGCGGGACGCGCAGCGCCTCGTCGTAGGCGGCGCCGCCTTTGCCGTGCAGGCCGTGGGAGCCCGCGTAATCACCGTGGTCGGAGGTGAAGACGACGACGGTGTTGGCGGCGACGTCCGGACGCGACTGCAAGGTGTCCAGCACGCGGCCGATCTGGATATCGACCTGCTGCTGCGCCCACAGATACAGATTGCGCATCTCGATCCAGGCCTGCATGGCTTCCGGCGTTCCGTAGGGCGCCGCTCCGAACGCCACCGCCGAGACCTCCACCAGCGCCATCTGCAGGCGCGGTTTGCGCGAAAGTTGTTCGAGCGACTCGAAATTGGGCGGCAGCTCGTTCATCCAGCGTGGGATGTCGGCGTTGAACTGGTCGCGACGGGTCCAGCGCGGCCACCATTGGATGTCGTGCGGGTTGACCAGCGACACCGTCGTGCACCAGGGCGCATTGCCGGAATCGTTGTGGAACCAGTCGACGAATTGGTCGACGATCTTCGGATCCATTTGCAGCCCTTGACCCGGCGCGCCGTTCGGTGAGGGATAGGTGCCGCCGTGGAATCCGTAGGCTTCGAGCGCGCCCGGTGTGCGATCCGGGTAGCTGCCGAGATGCCACTTGCCCCAGTAGGTGGTGTCGTAACCGTGGTCGCGCAGCATGGACCCCCACGTCGGGAACAGCGGCGACAACGTCGACTCCGACACGACCATGACCCCGGTCTGCTGCGCGTAGAGGCCGGTCAGCAGGCAACCCCGGGCGGGCGTGCAGTCGTTGGCCGCCGTGTAGTGGTTCTCGAACGACACGCTGCCCCGGCGGATCCTTGCGATGTTCGGCAGCACGGCGTCCAGCGTCTGCTGGTCGGGAAACCATACGGGTGTCCGCATCTCGTCCACGATGATCACCAGGATGTTCGGCTTGTCCGGATCGGTGTCCGCTCGGGCCTTGCCCGGCGCGGCTCCGGTCGTGACGGCGGCCGTGGCCGAAGTCGCCGCGCTGGACAGAAACCCCCTGCGAGTGAACGAGCTCGGCAATGTTCCTCCACGAATGAGTCGTGCTCGGGCGAATGGAACGCGGAGAATCTCGGTGCTGTGTACCGTAGCGCCGCCCGGCGTGCGCTACCCGCACGCCGCTGCGGACACGCCGCCATGTCGTCGTACAGATGAGCTGGTCGGACCGGATCGAGGCCGGGCTGCGAAGAAGGCGGCGAGGAGACCGCCGGAGGCCGGGTTACGGCAGGCCGACCAGGTCGGCCATCACGTTCATGTGGTGACCGAAGTATTCGTCGCGGGCGTCGATGGTTCCGTTCAGGCGGCCGAAGATCTCGAAGCTGATCAGGCCGAACAGCTGGGTCCAGCCGACGAAGACCCGGTCGAGTACGTCTTCGGGCATGTCGGCGGGCGGCTTCTGCTCGATGAGTCGGCGCAGGTCGGTGCGGACGGGCGCGGGCAGCGGGGCCGGAAGCGGTGGCGGCGTCAGTCTTCCCGCCCCCTCCTGCGCGATGGCGACCAGCCGGAAGACCACGGCCGTGGCGGGGGCCACGGTGTCCTCGGGTGCGAAGTATCCGGGTACCGGGCTGCCGTAGAGCAGTCCGTATTCGGCCGGATGGGCCAGCGCCCAGTCCCGCACCGCCGAGCACACCGCCAGCCACCGGCCGCGTAGATCGGCGGCGGGAACCTTCGCGTCGGCGGTTTCGGCTTCGGCGGCCAGGGCGCGGTAGGCGTCGAGAATCAAGGCGGTCAGCAGGTCGTCCCGACTCGGGAAGTAGCGGTAGAGCGCGGACGGAACGATGTCCATATCCCGTGCGACCCCGCGTAAGGACAGGTTCGCGCCGTCCACGGCCAACCGTCTGCGCGCGACCTCTTTGATCTCCTCGGTCATCTCGGAGCGAATGCGGGCGCGTAGGGATCGGGCGGACATCTCCCCAGTGTAGAGAACAAGCAACCGATAACAGAACATATGTTGGTTCGGTGAACAGTGCTCTTGACTTCGCACATTGTTCTGACTTACGGTGGAGCCGCATGGAGAACACTGTTCTCTAAACGGAACGCCCGACAGGATGGATTGCCATGGTTCTGCACGTTGTCATCGGAGCCGGCCCGGTGGGCGCGACCACCGCCGCGTTGCTCGCCGCACGCGGCGCCCAGGTGCGCGTGATCACCCGGCGCGGCGTCGGCCCGGATCATCCGCTGATCGAGCGCGTCGCCGCCGACGCCGCCGACTCGGCGGCATTGATCGGGCATTGTGCGGGCGCGGAGGTGATCTTCCAGTGCGCGCAGCCTCCGTATCAGCGCTGGGCGAGCGACTTTCCGCCCCTGGCCGCCGCCGTGTTGCAGGCGGCGGAGGCTACCGGCGCCGCGCTGCTGAGCGTCGGAAACCTGTACGGCTACGGTCAGGTCGACGGTCCGATCAGCGAACAGCACCCGCTGCGTCCCAACAGCGTGAAAGGGCGCGTGCGCGCGGAGCTCTGGACCGAGGCGCTGGCGGCGCACGAAGCGGGCCGCGTCCGCACCGCCGAAGTACGCGGATCGGACTACCTCGGCGCCGGAGCGACGTCGGCGTTCACCGTCGCGGCGCTGCCCGCCGTGCTGGCCGGCCGCCGGGTGCTGTTCCCCGCCGATCCGGACGCCGCGCACAGCTGGACCGACGTCACCGACACCGCACGTACTCTCGTCGCGGTCGCCCACGACGAAAACGCTTGGGGCCGCGCTTGGCACACGCCCACCGCGCCGCCGATGTCCCTTCGCGAACTCGCCGGGCTCGCGGCGACGGTCGCGGACGCGCCGCCCGCGCGGGTGAGCCGGATGCCCGCCGCGGTGCTCTGGGTCGGAGGGCTCTTCGATCCCAACGCCCGCGAGATGCGCGAACTGCGGTATCAGTTCGATCGTCCGTTCGTGATCGACTCCTCGGCCGCGACCGCGGCCTTCGGCATCGAGCCGACGCCCACCGCGGAATCACTGCGCGCCACGATCGCCGCCCTTCGCGACGAGGCGTCCGCATCCATCGACTGACGTCCGGCGGACGATTCGTGGAAGGGGACCGCGAACACGTCGTGGCGGACGAAGGCCAGGCGGCTCGGGTCCGAGGAGTCATGAGCGGACCGGGCGCCGCGCCGCTACCGGCTGTCGGGAAGCGACCTCGTGCGACCACAGGATGATCTCGACCTGGCTGCCGGGAACCACGGCCGTCACTCAGGGTCGCGGCCGCCGCGCGAAAGTAGATCTCGGTAGTCGCGCTCGCCGTCGGCGTGCTCATGCCCACTCCTCGGGTAGTCCCTCGATCAGCCGCGATGGGGTGTCCGACGCTGTCCGGACGGCGTCGGCCGGGTAGCGTCGACAACCTCGCCTATGACGAGAGACACCGGGGGAGAGGTAACACCACCGATCCCCGGTCTATCACGATGGCTGATTCCCGCCAGCGCGGGCGGGATGGCGGTGACGAGGATCGTGCGCATGACAGCTGATGTGATGAGCACCCTGAGGGCCTTCTACGCGTCGGAGGCGGCGTATCTCACCGACGGGTCCGGGTTCGAGGAAATGGCCCGGCATCTGGCGCCGGATGTGGTCATGCGCCAGGCGTCGAGCCTGCCCTATGGCGGCGATTGGCATGGACACGACGGATTCCGGAGATTCCTCGCCGCGATGCGAGAGAACTGGGACGGCTTGTGGTTCGACGAGCAGCATTTCCTCGACGACGAGGCCAGCGTCGTGGTCTACAGCCGGGGTCGTCTACGTGCGCGGCGCACCGGACGGATACTGGAAACCTCACTGCTGCAATGGATCAGCTTTCGAGACAGCCTGATCACCGAATTCCGGCCCTACTATCACGACACTTCGGCGGTCCTGGCCGCCCTGACCGAAGGGCCGTCGGCCGCGCAGCCTCCGTCAGCCGGTTGACCGACCTCTCTGCTCAGGACAGCCAGCGCCATTGCAGAGCACACCGTTTCTCGGACCGCGCAGGCGGTTGCCGTCCTGCAATGAGCGGTGCCGAAGTTCGTCGCTGGTCACGCTGCTGGGCTCAGATGGGACGGAATCCGGCGCCTACGTCGTCGCGGGAGTCGATGTCGGCGAGGATGGCGTTGATGTCGGTTCCCACCTCGGGCCCGAGACACCCCATGCCCCAGTAGGCGTTGACCATGCCGACCAGGGTCGAACCGATCACCACCGGCGCGCCGGAATCGCCCTTGAGCACACATATTTGGGTCCAGGTGTCGCTGCCGCGGCCCATCATGTCGCCCCAGGCGACACCGCAGGTTCGGCCGGTCGTGCGGCCCTTCTTGCACACCACGTCGGGAAATCGCGCGGGTGCGCCGAGGCCGTCGATGGCGAAACCACCGACGTCGCGGGCTGGAGCGACCCGCGCGTCATCGAATTGGATGATCGCGTAGTCCAGTTCGTGATCGGCGTAGACGAACCGCCCTAGCACCCCATAGCTGGGATAGGTCACCGACGCCACCTTCGCCCCGGGCTCGCCGCAATGCCCCGCCGTCAAACCGACCAGCCTGCCGGCCGCGTCGTAGCCGATGGCGGTAAGCGTGCACTCGGCCCGGTCATCGATCACGATCCCCGATCCACCGCCGATCGGCGGCAACGGCAACTGCGGTACACCGGCCGCCGCACCGGCTCCGACGGAAACCGGGCCGCACACCAGCGCGGCCGCGGAAATCACCTTCATCAGCGAACGAGACACCGTTCCTCCCACCGAGCCGAGCGAACCTCACCACCACCGAGCTACCCACACCTACCACGCGGAAACGGAGGATCGGTCGCAAAGCTGCCGCTCCCGAGGTTCGGTCAGCCGTTTCACGGCGGGGCACTTTGTCGTTGACGATCGCGATCGGGTATCCATGCGGGTTCCGCGGCGGAATGTGAGCGTCGGGCCGCGGCTCGGTAGTACGTTGTCGTCAGGTTCCCATGGACGTTCCGGCTGCCCGCGCGGCAGTCGGTCGTCGAGTCCAATGCTTACTCGAACGCGGCGTCAGGGAGGAAATGTGGACATTACCGAGCTGATTCTCGATGACCATCACGAGCAGCGGCGGCTGTTCGCGATCCTGGAGCAGATCGATCGCGGGGAAACCGCCGCGCTGTCCGCGATCTGGGACAGACTGGCGGCCTTCCTCGAGCTGCACGCGCAGGCCGAGGAGGAGATCTTCTATCCCGAGCTGCTCCAGGCAGGGATCGCGGCCCGGCGCGCGAGCGGGACGGAGGACGAGACACTCGACGCGATCCACGACCACAACGAGATCAGGGACGCGGTCGCCGAAGTAGCGCGACACCAGGTCGGCACCGACGATTGGTACGCGGCCGTAGCTGCGGCGAACCTGGCCAACAGCGACCATATGGCCGAGGAAGAACGTGGGGGGCTCACCGACTTCCGCCGCCTGGCCGGGTTGGCGCGCCGCCACCAACTCGCCGTCGCCTTCGCCGCCTACGAAGCGAGCAATTACGCCGGCGTCGAGCCCGTAGACAAAGACCCTCTCGGCTATGTCCGCGCGGCGGAGGCGACACTGCGCACCGGGGCGAGTGGATCGCTCAGTGTCGGCAGCCTGAAGCGAATTCCACCGAGCTGAGCACCGTCGATGCGATGGGGGAGCGCATGTCTCGACCCGTGCCCACTCGGATTCTTTGCCTCGAAGAGCTTTTGGATTGGTGGCCCGCTCTTCCATCATGAGACGTGCTCTGCGGTGGCGCCATCCGCGCTCGGTCGATCAGTCCTCGGCGAAGGTTCGGCCGAGCATGGCAATGTGGATGAGTGCCCCTCCCAGCGGGTGGCCGTCGGCACGACAACGCTAGGAGATCGCAGTTACATGGTCAGTGTTGTCGGTGGTGGGATCGCGGGCAGTTGCCTGGCCGGTGGTCTCGCGCGGAAAGGTCGTCAGGTAACGGTCTACGAACAACAGCGCCCCGGTCCCGGAGCCGGGGCGTTTCTGTTCATCGATGGTCGCGGGCACGACGCGATGGAGGCGATGGGCGTCGATCGTTCGGCGCTGCACGAGGTTTCGTATCCGCTGGCGGGGCTCGACTATGAAGACAGTCGCGGTCGGCGCAGCGAAATGCCCAGTCGCGGTCATCGCTTCTGGTTGCGCCGCAACCTCATGGGTGTGTTGTCGGAGTTCGTCGCGGGCTCCGGCGCGGAGCTGCGCTACGGCGAGCCGATCACCGAGGTGACCTCGGGTGACGACGGCCACGAGATCCGGCGCGGCGCGGACGTCGTCGCCGCCGAGGGACTGGTGGTCGGCGCCGACGGTATCGACTCCGTGGTCCGCGCGGGCCTGGAACCCGGCCGCATCCCGGTCTACGCCGGTGACGTCGTGCTGTACGGGATGACCGGCACGCCATTAAATTCTCCGCCGGCCACCGCACCCGCGGTCCTGCACTTCTTCGCCGAGGTCGCCGAAGACGGCAGTGCCGGCAGTACTTTCGGGCACATCTGGCGCCCAGAGGATCCGGCGGCTCTGTGGTTCGTGCGGATCCCGCGCGAACCCCTCCCCGCTACCCGCGACGATATCGGGATGCGGCCGACCGGTGAATGGGCCGAAACCATCTTGGCCGCAACGCCTTCCATTGAGGCGCTGGTGTCGGATTTACTGTCGCACACGGAACTGGTGCACGTCAGCAACGCCCGCGACGTTCCCCTGGACGGAGCGCGCGCGCCTCAGGATTCGGTGCTCCTGATCGGTGACGCCGACCACGCCATCACTCCGGCCGCCGGAGTCGGCGCACGTGACGCGCTCGAGGACGCACGCGCGGTGTTCGATGCGATCGTCGGGGCCGGCTCACCCGCCGAAGCGATGACGCAGCGCCGCAAGCAGATCATCACCGATCGCGAGGCAGCCCAGCGGGCCCGACGGCGATGATCCGGCATTCGGTCCGCCTCGGTACGGTCGCTCGGCAGCCTTGCCCACAGTGGCGCTGCACTCAGCGACCGAGATTCGCCGCCAGTATCGCGTCGAGGAGCGCCGGGAGTCGCCGCCCGGGGCCCGCGCTGGAGAACAGGCCCGAGGTGGTGAATGTGCCGACGATCCCCAACTGGAGCTGGTCGGCGAAGGAATCGGGGTCGGGCACGGCAAGGCGTCGACCTAGCCTGCGAAGGCGCATGCCCAGTTCCCGCTCGTGCTGGAGGCAGCGGTCACGGATCTCGTCATGGCTCTCGGAGAATTCGGCCGCCGTGTTGACGAAGGCGCAGCCTCGGTACCCAGGTGATGCCGCCATGTCGGTCATCCACGTGATCTGGGTCCGCAGCTCTGCCTCGGCATCGTCGGCGAACTGCTCCGCCACCTCGTCCCACCGTGCCCACAGTTGCTGGTCGATTCGGTCGAGAACCGCGAGGATGAGCGCGTCTTTGGTGGGGAACCACCGGTAGAGGCTGGCTTTGGCGATGCCGGCGCGGCGCACGACCTCATCCACACCGACGGCATGCACACCGTTGTCGTAGAAGAGTTGACAGGCGATGTCGAGCACCGCTTCTCGAAGCGCCGGCCCACGCAGCCGGGGGGCGCGTGAACCGGCGGTGCCCTGTTGCCGGGGCGGGGCTGCCGGCGTCCCGGTTCGCTGGGTGGTCATTCCGCTGAGTCCGGCATCACGATGACGGCCTTGCCGATGCCGGATCGGCTGGTCACCCACTGCTGTGCCCGATTCGCCTCCGCGAGCGTGAAGGTCGCTCCGATATGGACGCGCAAGGAACCGGCTTCCGCGAGTTCGGATAAGGCTCTCAGGCCTACGGGATCCGGGTCGACCAAGCAGGACACCGCGTCGATCCCACGCGCATCAGCTTCAGCCCGGTAGTCCGGGACTGCCCAGCCCAATGCGAGCGCAGCGCAGCCGCCCGGTGCGATCCGGTCGAACAGCCGCAGGGCCAGATCGCCGCCTACGACATCGCACAAGGCGTCGGCCATGTCGATGGCGGCCACCGCCGCGGCGTCCCGATAGTCCACGCAGTCGTCGGCGCCCCATGAGGTGACCAACGAGTGGTGCTCGGGCCGAGCGAGCGCGACCACTTCCGCATCGAGCGCGCGAGCGATCTGCACGGCGAGATGTCCGACACCGCCGGAGGCGCCGTTGATCAGGACACGCTTGCCCCGCTCCACCTTCGCCGCTCGGAGCATCTGCCAGGCGGTCAGCCCGCACAACGGCAGCGCGGCCGCCTCCACCATGGTGAGGCCTGCCGGAGCGCGCACCACGTGGTGTGCGGGAGCCGTCACGTACTCCGCGTAAGCCCCGGCCGGATGGGGGAACCGGGCCAAGCCGAAGACCGGGTCGCCGACGCGGTGCCTCGCCACGCCGTACCCGACCGCATCGACGGTTCCCGCCACGTCCCAGCCCGGGATGAGCGGAAGTGTCATCGACTGGACGTAGCCGTTCCCGCGACCGGTGTGCATGTCGACGGGGTTGACGCTCGTCGCCGCGACCTTGATCCGTACCTCCCCGGGGAGCGGAACCGGCCGGGGCAGTTCGCCCACGGCGAGCGGCGCGCCGAATTCGATGTGATGGGCGGCCAGCATCGTGGCAGGCGCCTCTTCGGCGGCTCCGATGATCATGCGCCCGCTCCGCGCCCGAGCAGGTCCTCTGCCGTCGATTCCGTAGCCATGAAGGACTCCCATCCGCCGTGCTTAAAGAGACAGATCTGTCTCGTTAAAAGATAGAGACAGATCTGTCTTGTTGGCAATGGGCACGGCCCAATCCACCTACACGGGAGCGGCGGCCGATGATCCGTTCGGCAGCGACCGGACCCCGCACACCGGTCGGTCAGTCCGCGACGGAATCCGTGGACGTGACCCGTCGGTGCAGGGTCAGCAGGAGATGATCGAAGCGGGTGCGCTGCTGAACCAGCGCACCACCCATCGCGACGACGTCGGCGACGAGCTGCTCGGCCAACGCGCGGATCTTGATGTTGGTCTCCTGCGAGCGCCAGCGCAGCACCCGGAACGCCTGATCGGCGTTGACGCCGTAGACGAACATCACGACGCCCTTGGCCTGTTCGATCACCGCGCGCGCGTCGATCACGTCCGGCAGCAGGTCGTCGAGGGCTTCCTGCCGGTTGTCTTCGAGCGTCTCGGTGACATCGATGAGGTAACCGGCGGAACCCACCACGGCGCCCTGCTCGTCGAACAGCTGGTCGCCGATGACGATCACGTCGTGCGTCTCGTTCTCGGTGTCGATGATCCGGTGACGGGTGCAGAACGGCGAGGCGGTCTCGATGGCGTCGGCGAGGGTCTGGGCGACGCGCTCGCGGTCGTCGGGGTGCAGGTGGCGTTGCAGAAGTTCGGTGGACGGCTCGGCTTCTCCCGGTGCGTACCCGTAAATCGTGGCGGCGTCGTCCGACCATTCCCACCGCTGGTCGGCGAACCAGAAACTAAAGCTGCCGATATCGGGGCAACCACCGAGCATCTTGCGCGCAGTCTCCTGCTCGCACTGACCTATCTCCGTCACCGGTCCAGTATGGCGCGTAAACAAGTCCAGGTCAGGCGGGAGGGGCGGCGCTGCGTGACCGACCGGTGACCGGCTCGCGGCTGTGCGTAGCCAGGCCGAAGGAAAAAGTGAAACGGGAACGGCCGCGAATCGAAGTCGTCTGCGAAGATCCATCCAAAAATCGATGTCTGAAATCGGTCATCTTATTGGTATTCCATGGTTGCCGAAGGCTAGCGTCGACAGTGTCGTCGCTGAGGATCCAGACGCGTGGGATCGATACCTCCAGGCGCCACGTGGACCAGCGCGACGGGACTCGATGACGCGAACCCCGACCGAGCGGGTTCCGGACGACGGAGACAACACACCATGTCGAAGATCCTTTTCGTGATGACCGGAGTCGACCACTGGACGCTGGCCGACGGGACGAAGCACCCGACCGGCTTCTGGGCCGAGGAATTCGTGGTGCCCTTCGAAAAGCTGAAAGGGGCGGGACACGAGATCGTGGTGGCGACGCCCGGCGGCGTCGTACCGAGCGTGGACAAAGGCAGCCTCGCGCCCGAGGCCAACGGCGGTCAGGAGACCGCAGACCATCGAGCGCGGGTGATCGGCACGAGCGCCGAGCTGAACAACCCCGTCGACCTGGCGAAGGTGGATCTCGCCGACTACGCGGCGGTGTTCTACCCCGGCGGGCACGGGCCGATGGAAGATCTCGCGGTCGACGCCGACTCCGGTCGGCTGCTCGCCACCATCCTGACCTCCGGCAAGCCGCTGGCGGTCGTGTGCCATGCGCCCGCGGCTCTGCTCGCCGCCAAGGGTGAAGATGGCGCGAACCTGTTCGCGGGCTATGCCTTGACCGGGTTCACCAATGCCGAAGAGACCCAAGCGGGCTTCGCGGACAAGGCCCGATGGTTGTTGCAAGACCGGCTCGTCGAGATCGGCGCCGACTTCCGGGAGGCCGATCCGTGGGCGCCGAATGTGGTGGTGGACCGCACGCTGATCACCGGCCAGAATCCGGCTTCCTCCGCAGGGGTGGCGGACGAACTGCTGAAAACTCTCGGTTGATCACCGGACCCGTCTACCCGATCGCTGAAAGGTGAGCGGCGGCCGCGTCGCCGTCCCAATGCCAGGTCGGCCGCGCGGGATCGCTCAGGATCGGTGGTATGCCGGTGGTAGGCGGTACCCGCGGTCGGACAGCAGTGTGCGGAGTACGTCCGGGCGATTCGTGATGAGACCGTCCACCCCGAGGTCGAGCAGAGCGGTCATGGTGGGCTGGTCATCGACCGTCCATGGCACCACCCGCATGCCGCGGCGATGTGCGGCGCGGACGAGTTCGGGCGTGGTGAACGGCCGGTAGTCGGGGTCGGTGACGGTGCCGTCCTGCGGAGTGCCGTGCACCGGCGAGATCGCGGCCGCGGCGATGGCCGCCGCGGCCGCGACGTACTTCTCCTGCAACGATCCCGGAAAGTCGTCGATATCCATACCACCCAGCCACGGTGAGCCACCCGGCTCTCCGGCTTGCAATTTCGGCCGGCCGTCGGTCAACGCGACGATCGGCAGCTCGGGGGCCACCTCCCGCAGGCGCGTCAAGGCGCCGAAGTCGAAACTCTGGACAGTGACCTGCCGCCCGATGCCCGCCCGGCGGATCTCCGCCACGACGACGTCCACGAACTGCTCGCGCGGCGCGGTCTGTTCCGGGGCGGCGGCCTCGACCTTGGTCTCGATGTTCAGCATCACCTGATCGGCGCCATACGCGCGCACCAGATCGAATACCTCGGCCAGCAACGGCATTCGCGCTCCCGGCGCCCTGCGCTGCTCCGGGTGATCCGCGGACGGCACCGAACCGCAATCGATCGTCCGCACCTGAGCCAGCGTCAGGTCCCGGATGTAGGTGGTCCCCGGCACATACGGGAACTTCGGGTCGCCCGCGACGGCCGGCGCCGTGTCCACGCACTTCGCCGGACTCGGATCGCGATCGTGGGTGACCACCGCGTATCCGTCCGCGGTGATCTGCACGTCCAGCTCCAGCGTGCTCACCCCGAGTTCCAACGCGTTCGCGAACGCGGGCAGCGTATTCTCCGCCACCAGCCCCGCCCCACCTCGATGGGCTTGCAGATCGAACGCGGCCGGACCATCGGCCGCCACCGGTCCCGCCGTCAGCGCACCGCCCGCCACAAGCCCCGCTACCACACCGGCTGCGCACATCCGCCGCATCACTTCATCGTGCCGCTCTGCGACCACTCCGGGGTGAAGAAGCGATGAACGGACAGGCAACCGCCGACGCGCACTCGGCCTCGACGAGACCGGGCCTGCGCACGTTGCCACCCCAGAGTGGATGGGGCAGCGCGGTCGGGATCGGCCTCATGCGGACGTATTGACAAGGCTGAGGCATCTTCTCTAATCTCTTCTCCAACGAAGAAACTGCACCAAAGATGAAACATCTTGTAAGCAGTAAATGCTGTGGGAAGGATTTCACCATGACGTCGGCTATCGCAGGGACCGAACCGACTGCCTCGCGCGGGCCGCGACGACGCACCGTGGTGCGAGCCGTGGGGGTCGCCGCGCTGACGCTGGGCGTCGTCGGCGGAGGCGGGTACCTGTGGCTGGACCGGACCTCGGATGTCCGCAGTGCCGGCGTCATGGAGTGCACGCGGGTCGTCGCCGATGGTGGCAGCGCCGACGACCTGCGGGCTGTGTGCGGGACCATCGCCGCCATGACGGCGGCCTGGGGCCGCAACGACGCCGACGCGTTCGGCGCGACCTTCACCGAAAATGCCACCTACACCACCTTTCTGGGCACCCACTACGTGGGCCGCCGCGATCTGACCGAGGCGCACCGGGCCCTGTTCTCGGGATTCCTGAAGGGCACCGAACTCGCCGACTCCTTTCTCGGAGTGCGCTTCTACGGTGCCGACGTGGCGATCGTCACCAGCCGAGGTGACCGCTACGAAGGCGATCGCCCGGCGGAGTTGTCCAAGACGCAGACTTACACGTTGGTGCGCGAAGCCGACAGCCAGTGGCGGATCGCCAGTTTCCACAACACCAAGCGGCAGCCGGTCATGGAGCGCATCTCGTTCCTGTTCGACCCGGCGACGAAGCCGGAGGCCGAACGGTGAGAGCGTTGGTGACCGGCGCCAGTGCCGGGATCGGACGCGCATTCGCGAAATCGCTGGCAGTACAGGGCTATTCGGTGACCGTCGTGGCGCGCGGGATCGAAGCGCTGGAGATGTTGCTCGCCGAACTCGGTGACGGACACGACTATCTCGCCGCCGACCTCGGCGCCGAAGAGGGACTGCGGGCGGTCGCGGAACGGCTTCGCGGCGGTGGTTACACGCTGCTGGTCAACAATGCCGGGACCGCCGCGCACGGCGATTTCACCGAGGTTGCGCTCGAAGCGTCGATCGCCACGTTGGAGGTGAACTGCCGGGCGGTGGTCGTGCTGGCCCACGCCTTCCTCGGTGCGGTCGCTCCCGGCGGCGTCCTGGTGAACGTGTCCTCCACGCTCGGGCACATACCGAAGCCGGGCCTCGCGGTCTACAGCGCTACCAAGGCGTTCGTCACGGCCTTGTCCGAAACGCTGTGGCACGAACAGCGAGCACGCGGCGTGCGGGTGCTGGCTCTGTGCCCCGGCGTCACCGCCACCGCCTCGCAAACCGCCACCGACGTACCGCCCTGGCTGGTCCAGACACCCGAGCAGGTGGTGGACCGTGCGCGAAAAGCTCTGTCCGGCGGGTCCGGTTCCGTCGTACTCACCAGCCCGTTCAACCGGGCACTCATCGCCGTATCGCGGCTGTTCCCCCGCCGGGCCGCCCTGGCCCTGCTGGCCGACTGAAGGAGATCGAAATGACCACCAGCACCGACACCGCCGCCATCCGCGCCCTCATCGAGCGCAGCAGGCAAGCGTGGGATCGCGGCGACGGCGCCGCCTACGGCGCCTGCTTCACCGACGACGCCACGGACATCACCTATGTCGGCACCGTCTACCACGGCGGTGCGGAGATCGGCCGGGCCCACCAAGCGCTGTTCGACAGCTTCCTGAAGGGCACGCGTCTGACCGTGGACATCGTCGAAATCCGTTGCTACGGACCGGATGCCGCCGTAGTCGTGACCCGCGGCGAATCCTCGAAGCGGCAGCCGGGCAAGCTCGGCAAACTCGCGACCTACA
The DNA here is from genome assembly GCF_040644075.1 of Nocardia sp. NPDC047038. NCBI lineage: Bacteria > Bacillati > Actinomycetota > Actinomycetes > Mycobacteriales > Nocardiaceae > Nocardia > Nocardia sp. NPDC047038. The sequence continues at coordinate 25,505 of NZ_JBEYVQ010000008.1, forward strand.
CCGTCGTCCGCGACACCGACGGACAGTGGCGCATCGCTGCCGTGCAGAAGACCCAGCGCAAGCCGCTGATGGAGGCCGTGTCCTTCTCGACCCAGCCCGCCACCCGGCCCGCCGCGCGCTGATGGCCGCCATTGCGGTCCTGGGCGCCACCGGCCGAACGGGGCGGATGGTGGTCGACCGGGCGCTGGCACGAGGACATCGCGTCACCGCGATCGTCCGCCCGGCCACTACCGCGGCGCCCGCGCTCGGGGCGACCGTGGTGACGGCCGACCCGTGCGCCGCGGGAGCGTTGACCGGCTTGCTCGACGGGTACGACGCGGTGATCTCCGCGCTCGGCGCGACCGGGCGCGGCCCCGCCACCGTCTACTCCGCAGCCACCGCCGAGATCATCGCCGCCATTCGTCCGGGCGGGCGACTGCTGGTGATCTCATCGGCGGCGCTGGACGTCCCGGCGGACGCGGGGCCGGGCGCCAGAGTCCTCGCCGCCGTCCTGCGGAGGGTCATGCGGCACACTTACTCGGATATGGCGCGCATGGAACACATCCTCGCGCAGAGTGATCTGCGCTGGACCTCCGTCCGCCCCACGGGATTGACCGATGCGCAGGCCGACGGCAGTCCGCGAGTCTCGGTGGGAGCGAAAGGTAAGGTCGGCCCCCGCACTTCGCGCGCCGACCTCGCCGACTATCTCCTCGACGCTATCGACGACCCGCACACCTACCGGTCCGTTGTCGCTGTCTCGTCCTGATCGCGACCAACCTGCGAGCCGTTGGTCGAGGCTTTCCGGGCACGGCTGACCGAGCGTGAGGAGTGGGCGCCGTTCCTCGACATGGCTGTGTCGTCGTCGCGCAGACCGGCTTGTTCCGCCTCGTCCTGTCAGGTGCGGCGGTGGAGCTCGAGACGGAATCGGTGGGGTTCGAGGGTGATCTGCTTCCGGACGTCGAGCCGGTAGCCCGGTTCCGGTTCGAGGGCGAAGCTGTGGAGGATGCTGGTGAGGGCGAGCAAGATCTCGTGGTAGGCGAATTGCCCTCCGATGCAGGCTCGTTCGCCGGTGCCGAACGGCTTGTAGACGTAGGTGCCTAGCTTGCGGAGGTTCTCGGGCAGGAATCGGTCGGGGTCGAATTCGTCGTGGTCGGGGCCCCCAGACGGGGTCGCGGTGGGCTTGCAGGGCCAGCACGAACACCCAGTCGCCCTGCTCGAAGGTACAGCGGCCGTCTCCGATAGTGGTGTGGTGGCGGGCCTCGCGGAAGTAGCCAAGGGGCGATCGGCCGCAGTCGCAGCGTTTCGTCGACGACGCGATGCAGGTAGCGCAGCTTCCCGATGTCGCCGTAGCCGCTGTCTACCCGAGATGCATGACACGTGAATTACGTGGCGATGGAACCGATCACGGTTCGAGTGCGTCCAATGAATCGACTGCCTTTATTCGCAGCTCGGGGGTGTCTCGTGCTCGGAGGTGACACGAAGATGCCGGGATGGGCAAGTCGATTGATGCTTCGACGAAAGAGGGGGATATCCCATGAAGGTTCGCAATGACCCATCAGCTACGCCGACGAGCCGAGCCAACCGAAGGCTTCTCTTCGCAGCGACACTGACGATCGCTATGATCGCGAGCGTGCTGGCCTCCGGTTCCGCACAAGCCTCGTATCAGCCGTGTACCAACTACAGAGTCACGACCCAATGGGGCAGAGTTGAAGTCGACACCAGGCCGAGGGACGGGGACCCCATCGGCAACATCGCTTGGGCCATGTTCCTCAACAACATCGGCGACGTCCCCGGCAGGTACGACTACCAGATCTTGGTCAACGGCAGGGTCATCGAGACGGATAACAGGTTCAAGGACGACAATTTTCACATGACAATCCCCCGATATTTGGATGGGCATTACCGGTACGAGGCGGGGGATGAAATCCAGGTCATCGCCTCCCACGCCGCCGGCAAGAACCTGTACGTGACCCCCATCAACCGCTGCACCGTCCCCTACACGGCAGGATAGCGCTATGGGTCAGGAGACATCACGGCGAGGCGCCGACCTGCTGGCGGCCGACATCGAGTCGGCTCTCGGTTTCGAGGTACACATCGATGAAACGATCCCCGAGCGGCTTCGCCGCCTGCCCGATCCACCGGGATGGCGGATCGAATTCACCGTCCCGGCCTTGAGCGTCGTGGTTGGCACCACCCCCGTCGAGCGCACTCCCGAGGGTGTGGCGTGCAGACTGGCCCGGGAAGTCCACGACGACATCCTGTCCCGCAGTGGAAAGATCTGGCCCGCCGACCCCGAGGGTGGGGACCAACCGTTGCTCCCCACTCTCGACGGATGGCGTGGGGCAGGCGGCTTGGTACCGTACGGGCAGGTCGACGCGGCGAAGGATCCTGAGCCGAGCCTCGATGGTGTGGTCCGATGGTGGCTGCCCGACACCTACGACGGACTCATCGCCAGCCACTCCGGCGACGTATGGTTCTGCCTTTGGCAGTACCAGGGCGACGAACAACTCATCACACCGGGCATGCCGGTGACATGGGTCATCGGCGAAGGCGGACACGGAAAGTACCGCAAGGCAAGCGAAGTCCGACCAGCTCAGGCGTAGCCCAGACGGTTCGGTACTCGGCCACGGAACCCCGAAGCCTGTCAGGCAGTGTGCGGTACCGACGTGGTCGGTCGGTGTGCCGCCGATGGCGCGGATGGCGTCGTCGACGGTGCGCATCGCCAGCCGCCGGTGGCGGGGCCTGACCGTGCGGGTCTTGCCCTCCGTTGGCCGACATCGGCTCGCGCATGCCGGAAACGATGGGTGACATTGCCACCAGATGGGAACGATCTGTTCCGAAATGCCTGGGGACGGGGCCACCAGGGAACGTGTATCGTCGCCTATCAGCGGCACAGCGGCAGTTTGCGCAGGCCTGAACAGCAGTTTCCTCTCAGGCCATGGATGCGTGTGTCGCTCATTCGGTTCGGGCATCGGCAATTTTCGTGAATGTGCGAGAACGAGCGGGAAACCAGTTCGCCACCCCCGGTGATCGACCGGCGCACGGTGGTAGGGAGAGTGGAGAGATGGCGGGAGGCGAGCTGCGTCACGGGGTCGAATTGTCCAATCTCTATCAGCCGTTGTTCGACGAGGCCGAGGCGAGCAAAAGGGATCTGGTGGACTATCTGGAGTTCGCCGGGGAACGGTTACTGGGAGTGTTGCGCGGACGGCCGCTGTCGGTGGTAAGGGTGCGGCCGGGGCAGGAGCCGTTCATGCAGAAAAACCTCCCGAAGTACACGCCGGAGTGGGTGGCGCGGACGAAGGTCTGGGCGGAGAGTTCGCGGCGGGAGATCACCTACGCGCTCTGTGACGACCTGCGGACCCTGATCTGGTTCGGTAATCAGCGGGCGGTCGAATACCACCCGACCCTGTTCCTCGCGGAATCCGCACCGGAACCCACACATCTTGTGCTCGATCTCGATCCCGCACCGGGACAGACTTTCGCCGACGCCGTGGCAGGCGCCCGGCTGATCCGGGAAGCGCTGACTGCGGACGGGCTGTCCGGAGCAGTGAAGACGAGCGGTTCCAGAGGATTGCACGTGTTCGTGCCGGTGGTCCCGGGGACCGATGTCGAGGACGCGGCCGCGGCGACGCGGGCCGTGGCGGCGCGAGCCGAGCGGATCGATCCGTCGGTCGGCACGACAGCGTTCATCCGGGAAGACCGCCACGGCAAGGTCTTTCTCGACGCCACCCGTGCGGGTGGTGCCACCGTGGCCGCCGCCTACAGTCCGCGTATCCGTCCGGGTGTCACCGTGTCGTTCCCGCTGCGCTGGTCGGACCTCGACGAGGTGACGCCGTCCGATTTCACTGTGCGGACCGTGCCGGACCTGCTCGGCGACAACGATCCGTGGCAGGCGGAGATGCCTGCCCCGCAGCATCTTCCTCCGGATCTGATCGAGGAGGGACACACGATTCCAGTGGCCCGGGTTCAGGCCATGCACGAGGGCAAACGGCGCGCCCGGGCACGCCGCGCGGCGGACGCGCCCCCGACCAGCTGATCCCGTCCGTGTCGGCACCGAACACGCGCGAGTACGCCAGGAAGTCGCCGGTCAGCATGGACTTCACCGCTTCGAGATCGTGGTCGAGGGTTTCCGGCGTGAGGCGGCATCGAGCGCCGCCGCGGCGTGGCCGTCGGTTCGGTTGTCCGCCCCGTATTGGAGGAACAACAGCATCTGGCCGAGGTAATCGAGGTACCGGGCGTGTCGAGTGGGCAGCGGTTCGAGATCGTGTCCGCCGCCCTGCCCGGCGGCAACGCCGAAGCCCGCGCACCGGTATCTCGCGGTGTACGAGCTGAGCGACGATCCGGACACGGGGTCGTGCAAGCGTTCCTGGCCCGGGCGGGCAACGGGCAGATCGAACTCAGCAACGCCCTGGATGTCTCGACGCTCGCCGTGTCGGTGTGGCGCGCGCGGTGAGCGGCAGTCGGTGACCGACTAATTGAGTGGTAGGTACTGATCGGCGCGGGGATCATAGCGTTGTAGTAAGTGTCCCCAGGAGGAAAACGCGTATGCCCACGGTGCGGCGGTTCTGGATCGAATTCGACGGGGAGCGCGAATCGAACTTCTGGGTGGAGCTCTGGCAGGGCGTTGGTGTGACCGGATTCGATGAGCGGGACTGCTTGTCGATGGTGGCGGATCTGCTCCCCCGCGACGCGGAATTACCCCCTGTGCGCCGCATCACGGTCGACATCTCACTGGCCCAGCGACTTCGGGTGAACCCTCCAACTCTCGGAGTCCCGGTGTGGCGAGGCGTCTGGTATCCGCCCTGGAACCTCCGGACCGGGCCGACGTGGCGCCCCCGCGGCGTCGACCGAGCGATCGCCCCCCGCTACCCGAAACCCATCACGGATTCGCCCGCACATATGCGGGCCGGTGACACTCTGGGCCCACGGCCCGTGTGGTGGGACGAAATTCCGCATGCCGACAGTTTGCTGTGGCCCGTTGGTAATTTGCCCTACACCCACTTGGGTGAGCAAATGTGGCGTTATGCCCCGGTTCTGCGCGCCGCTATCGCCAACGAGCCGAGCTACGGGGACATGGTGCGCGAAGCCCTCGACTACGTGATCGCGCGCGGCGCGGCGCCGAGCGATTGGTTCGACCCGAACACGACCAGGTTTCTCGATCGACAAGAACAAGACGAGTATCTGCGGGCCTTCCGCGACTACTTGTTCGGACATCGCCCGCAGCCGATCTACCCTCCCGGCCCCGGACGGCTTCCACTCGATGCGGGACAACACGATCCGAGGAACCCCCGCTCGCCGGCGTGAGATGTTCGTTACATACTCCTCAAAGGCCCGATGTGGGACGGGTACGAAGATGTCATCTCTCTGCATCAGCCCCATAATCGGGCGCGGCGAAAGTGCAGATCCTGATTGCTCGGTATGCACTGGCGGAACAGGAGCCCGCCGGTCCGCCCACCCGGTACACCGGGTCGGCGCGGACGGATGTCCCACCTACTCCATATCGGTCTTCGACCACACCGCTACCGCCGAGTCGGTACAAGCACCCTGAAATGCCGATTACCGGATGTTCGTGACAGGCGCTCGGTCGGTATGGGCCGGGCGTGTCGTCGGTGCGGTCGCAGTGTTGCGAGGTGCGAGTTCCCGGCACATGGGCGGGGTCGTAGGCGAATTGGCTCCCTTCGACTTCTTCTCGGCGTTGGTTCGATCCCGGCGTGCCGCGGCGACTCGACGGCCGCGAACTGGACGACCCCGGGGACGATGCGGTGTCGCGACTCACTCGCTGCGGGTGCCGGTACCCTCTGCATCCCCGGGCTGATCCGGGGCAGCGTGGTCAAGCAGGTGGGATGCCGCGTCGCTGAGCGGTCACCGCAGGTCGCCTCCTCTGTCGACCCAGGCTTCCCACCCGTTGTTCGTGCGACGGCGTTGTCGGAGTCTGCCGTTGCTGTCGACGGCGAAGAGATGCACCCGTTCCGCACTGACGTGCGACGGAAAATAAATGCCGCCGCTTTCGAAACCGGGCTCGTACCGGGTGTACTGGCATGACGCGGGCGACCATTCGAGCGTCGTGAACGTCGACCACTGCTTCGGTGCCAGCCAGCCGCCGCTGCCCTGGTAGTACTCCCAGATACACCCGTCCATCCCGCGGACGTAGATGTACTTCTGCTTCGGGACACCGCGCTCGAAGTGCACTGGACGCACCGGGGTCACGACGCCGGAATTGGCCGGGCGGCCCCAATTCGGGCTCCAGTTGTAGCCGTCCCAGTAGCGGTCGCGGACATAGCCGTTGCCGTCGACGAGCATCGGTTGCATCCGCCCGAAGCTGGCAGGGGTCCGCGCATCGATATTCGGACCGAACGGCTTCCAGGGGCTCCAGTTGTATCCGTCGAAGTACCTCTCGTACACCCGTCCGCCGTCGTTGGTGGTGGGGGCCAGGAGATTGATCTTCTTCTTGTCGCGGACGTGAACTGCCGCAGCAGTAGTGGCGTTCCGCGCGAACGTGGTCCAGCCGGGCGACCAGTTGTGGCCGTCGTTGTATCGCTCGAGCACATCACCATTCGGCCTGACCGCGAAGACGTTCAGCTTTCCCCTGCGTACCGCCACACACGGCGAGACCGGAGCGAAACCGGTGCCGAAGACCGTCCAGGCGGGCGACCAGTTGTATCCGTCGAAGTACCGGCAGTAAAGCGTTCCGTTCCTGCCCATCGCGAACAGGTGGATGATGGTCTTGTTGAACAGGTTGCCCAGCACCGTATCGATGAGGTCGAAAACGCGCTCACCACCATCTGGCTGCTCCGGGGGCGGCGCGTCCGCCGGCAGTGCGTCCTCGACGAACTGTCCCTCGGGCTGGTAGACGTCGTCGTCCCCGTCGGTCTGTGGCGGCGGGTCCTGTTCAACGGTCTGACCGTCCGCTCTGGTCCAGCCGATCAGCCAATCCCGATTCCGGGACGCCATGGCGATCGGCACCTGCGCGAAGTCCATGTCCCCGAAATTCAGCCACTTGTTGTCTTTCCCTGTCCAGCGCCACAGCGCTCCGGCCGAATTCACCCCGAACACATGAGGATGTGCATCACCGATCGCCGCGAAAATCCCTGGTTTCTGCGTTACCGCCATCTCGAACCACCCTTTCGAGCGTTGACTGCCGGGACGTGCCGATCTCACTCACGGTATACAGCGGTGCCGCGTCGACAGGGGTGAGGCGGTCGAATTGTCCTCCGCGCCGCGCCGCTGCCTGCGTTGACCGTGCCGGCCATCACGCCAGTGCTGGACCGGTTGAAGATCGCTGGGCCGAGCCGAGCTGAGGTCGGCGAACATCCGCTACTGCCGCTGATCGCTCGGGCTGCTTCACTTCTTGGGAGTGCAGAGTCGGCACCACTCACCGGGGTCTCGGTCGACTACTACGTGCGCATGGAACGGCGGCAGCCTCGCAGGCGCCTCCGAATCCGTCCACGACGCCCTGGCCACCACGCTGCAAGCCCGGCTGAACGCAACGCGAGGGTCAGATGGTGACGACGATTTTGCCGACCTGATGTCCCTGTTCCAGGTGGTGGTGTGCGGCGACGATGTCATCGAGGGTGAACACGCTGTCGATCGTGGGGTGCAGGGCACCGGTGCGGATGCCCGCGGTCAGGAATGCCGTGATGCGGCGCACCGCCACAGGGTCGAGGGTGTGCTCGAAGCTCATGTACCGGATCATCGTGATCGGGCTGGCCGGGAACGGCGCGGGCCGGGGATCGAGCCAGCCCACCGTGACCAGGGTGCCGCTGAACGGCTTTGCCGCGTCGGCCAGTTGGGCCAGGCCGGGACCCATGACGGAGTCCAAGACGATGTCGGCGCCGGCCCCGGCGGTGTGCCGGTGCGTGGCCTCGACGACATCGTCGTGGTCGGTGACGATGACAGCGGCGGCGCCGGTGGCCAGCAAGATGTCCCGCTTCGCGGCGTGCCGGGTGACGGCTAGGGGAACGGCGCCGATCTGGTTGGCGATCTGGATGGCGGCGAGGCCGACAGAGCTGGAGGCGGCGGTGATCAGGACATGGTGACCGGGTCGCATCGCGGCCTTCTCGACGAGCGCGCCGTAGGCGGTGGAGTAGGCCACCCATAGCGCTCCGGCGCTCGTGGCGTCCAGTCCGGCGGGTCGAGCGATGACCCGATCGGCGGGCAGGACGATGTGTTCGGCGTAGGTGCCGTTGATGTCCATGTCGGGCACGGCGGTGACGACGACCGCATCGCCGATCGCCCATCCCTCGACCTCGGCGCCGAGGGCATCGATCGTTCCGGTTGCTTCGACTCCGAGACGGGCGTGTGGCATTCGGATCGGCCGCGGGGACATGCCCGCACGCACCATCTGGTCCAGTCGGTTGACGCCGATGGCTTCGACCTTGATTCGCACCTCGTCGATGCCCGGGTCGCCGACCGGTTCGTCGATGATGCGCAGGACTTCGGGGGCGCCGGTCTCGTCGAAGACGACGACTCGTGACATGGAAGACTCCTGACTCAAATTTCTTGTACAGTCGTTCTAGGAACAATTTCTAGTACAGTCGTTTTAGGAATGTCAATCCGCGAACGAGGGAGCGCAACGATGGCAGGGCGGCCGGTCGACCATCGACACCGGGAAGAGCTGCTCGAGGCGGTGGTCGACTACACGATCGAGCATGGGCTCTCCGAACTGTCGTGGCGGCCGGTCGCGGCAGGCCTCGGGGTCTCACCGACCACCCTGGTGCACCACTTCGGCACCAAAGAACAAATGCTTCAGGCCATCCTCGAGCGGTTGCGGCGGCGCATGTTCGCTGCCACCGGTGATGCGGCGGGCGCGCATCCCGACCTGGCGACGGCAGCCCGCGCGGTCTGGACCCGCAGCTCCGACCCGCGGCGGTGGGCGGAGTTCAAGCTGTTCTTCGCCGTCTACGGGCGCGCTCTGCAAGCTCCGCGCCAATTCGCCGACTTCCTCGACCATGTCGTCACCGACTGGAAGATCGCACTGTGCGAAGCCCAGGCGTCCGACACCGACCCCGAGACCGCGGCTCGCACAGCCACATTGGTGATCGCCACGATCCGCGGCCTGCTGCTCGACCTGCTCGCCACCGGCGACCGCGACCGGGTCCAGGACGCCGCCGAGAGCTTTCTGGGAACCCTCGAGCGCCGGGCGTGACCTCCGGGGATCTCGCTCGGCTAGGCGTGGCGGCCGAGAGCCCAGGAGCTGCGGTTCCACCGCGCGGCTCAGCGCGTCCTCCACGGCAGCGTGCGCTCGTGCCCCAGTGAACCGTTGGCTACCCGCCAGCCGCCAGTTCGATGGCGACCTCCCCGATCCCGGCCGCGTCGAGATCCGCCGGACCTGGCGGTGAGCTCCCAACGGCGCGAACAGCGTCAGGATGAGGTGATCTCGCACCGTCCTGACGCTGTTCGGCTGGACTTCACCCTTCTCATCCGGGTCCTGTCGTCTGCTCAGCCTGCTCGGTTCCGTCTCGACGAATTCCGCGCCCTTCGGTGGGCATCGGCTCCGGATGAGTGGGTTGGCGACCGGGCTATGGGCGGGTCACCTCGGTGGCGTGGAGGTTGCGCAGGGTGCCGTCGCCCGCGTCGTACTGGGAGGGGTAGAGCAGTTGTACGGCGACGGTCAGGGGTGTCCCGGGCTCGATGGTGTGGGTGTCATCCGGCGTAGCGATCACGACCGATCCGTCTGTGCCGTCCTTGATCACGCTGTACCACTGACTCTGCTGGGGATTGATGCGGGTTCGTGGCGGGACGTCGAAACCGATCTCCCACCACACCACCCGCTGTTCGTGGGCGGCCAGAGTGAGTTCGTAGCTGATGACCCAGCCCTTCGCGTCGTCGGGCCAGGTCTGGGGCCACTGCCCGACGATCACAGGGGAGACGGTGACGGGCGGTCGATCGACATCGGTGGTGACCGAGCCGGAGTGTCGTTCGGCGGTATTGGCGCGTGAAGGTGAGGTGATGAGGCTGGTGCAGGTGAGTCGGCCCTCGAACTGCGGATCGATCGTGCCGGTCAGGTGGATGACCGCTTTGCCGCCCTTGAGCAGGTCGATCGGCATGTGCAAGCCGTCGCGAACCGAACCGGTGCCGCAGACAGCTCCGTTGTCGGCCTGGCAGGTCACCTCCAGATCGGTCAGCTCTGTCGGGACGGTGCCGTCGAGCACGGCGTCGGGGGCGTCGTTGGGGCCGAGATTCTGCACACCGATGGTGTAGGTGATCCGATGCCCCGACTGTGCTGTCTGCGGGCCGCTGATCTCCAGAGGCATTTCCGCGGGCAGGGTCACCTTCAGGTTCCTGATGCGGTGGTAGGCGGTCGCGGCGCCGGTTCCGGCCGCGAAGCCCAACTTGAAGGTCTCGGGCACGCGGGGCTGACCGTCCGCACCGCCGAGATCGAAATTGTCGATCAGCAGGGTGCCGTTCGGGTTGGTCTTGTCGGCGTGCCGAACCGTGAGCCGACCGCCGATGATGGAGACCTGGATGTGAGCACCGCGCTCCCAATCCGCGCGGAATCCGCCCGGCACCGCAACGCCGGTGAGCCACCTGAACCCTTCCCGCAGGTTGCCTGCTCCGCGTACCCCGAGGGTGTTGGGCCGTGATGTACCGCCTCCGGTACCGGCCAGGTGTGTGGCGAAGTTCCCGAAGTTGTCGAAGCCGACGCCCACGAATCCGGCGGTGACCCCGGGCGCGACGATCTGCCCCGACCCCGTTTTCGTGATGGAGTAGCCGAGTGCGGCGCCGATACCGCCGGGCTGGGTGGTGTGCGCGCCGTCGATCACGTAGACGCTGAAGCCGTCGCCGAGCATGGCTGCTCCCTCGCAGGAGTAGTCGAAGTCGATGGTGACCCCGAGCGTGGAGGAGAACGCCTGATCGAGAAACGCCGTCCCGGCCTGGGAGTTGGCGTTGGGGGTGAGTTCCAGGCTGCCGTCGTGCAGCCGCGCGCTGCCCAGTAGTTGCCAGTGCGGGTTGGTCACGGTGTCCTGGGTGAACGATTCGATGATCGGGAACTGTGCCTGCTGGATGGTGACCGGTGCATACGTCGTCATAGTCGTCCTCCTTGGCCGGATATGCCATGAGATGAGCGGTTGCGCCACATGGATCGGCTTCGCCGCAGATCCGGCGAAGCCCCGGTCTACTCATGCCGCCCCCGGCCGAGTAGCCAAGGGCCACACCTGTCGACTGTAGGAACGTTCGAGCGCGACCGATTCACCTCTTTCGAGTGAATCGGGGCAGCCACCGGCACCTACGCTTGTGCTTCAACGGCGCGACGCCGCCGGCTCGTCGTCCATGCGATATCCGGCATCGGGCGGTCCTCCCCGGCCGCCCAACTGCTTGCCGAGGTCGGTGTAGTTCGTGGTGCGCGAGACGCCCAACGGCCGGGCGACCGAGGAGCGACACCGGGGCATGCACCGAGAGTTCCAGCCGGAGCGTGGAAAACACCGATGGCGCCGTCGACGAGCCTTACCGGCTGCGGATTTCAGGCGGCGGCGTTTCGCGAGTCGCCCAGTCGTTTCCGGACGGTGGCCGTGATCCGGCGTCGTCCGGAGCCGGACGTCGAAGCCGCGTAGGCGCTGACGAGTATCAGTGCGCAGCCGGACAACTGGAGCATCGTGGGCTGCTCGCCGAGGACGACCGCCGCCAAGGCGAGCGCACCGACCGGGGTCAGCATGAGCATGGCCGCGCTCACCGTGCTGCTCAGGTGGGCGGCGGCCAGGGCGATCAACAGCCAGCCGCCGATCTGTCCGCACACCGCCGTCAGGGCCAGCCAGCCCAGAGCCGCCCAGCCCGGCGTGAATGTGACCCCTGGCCACAGCGCTCCGACGACGGCCGCGGACAGGAGCACCACCCGGTAGGACTGGACCACCTGCCCGTTGTGCCCGCCGCGGCGCAGGAGGAACAGGACCGCCGAGTAGCACAACGCGGCGAGGACGGCGTGGACCGTGCCCGATACGGGGTCGCTGCCGGAGGCTCCGGTCTCGAAGACGCCGCCGGTGAGCAGGATGCCCGCCACCAGGAACGGCGAGACGACGAGGAACGCGCCCCGGATCGGCTCGCGGTCGATGAGCAGCGCCAGCAGCGGAACGATGACGACCTGCGCGTTCACCAGCACCGCAGTCAATCCGGCGCCGACCTCGTAGATCGCTCGCGTCCACAGCAGCGCATCCGCGGCGAACAGCACACCGGCGGTGACGGCGACCGCGGCCTGTCGCCAGGACAGCACACCTTCCCGCCCCCGTTCACCACCGGCCAGCGGCCACAGCAACGGCAACGCGAGCGCACAACGGAAGAACGTGGCGGTGGCCGGTGCGGCGCCGGACAGATCGATGAAGACCCCCGAGGTCGCGACGCCGAGCGCGCCCACGGCCATCGCCGACCGGGGCCGTGCCCGAACTCCGCGCGACACCGCTCCCGGAAAACGCTGCCGCTGCGAACCATTGAGCATCGGCCGACGCTACAACCGAAGGATCGGCGAGGGCATCCGATTATCCGCGCGATGGCGAGGTGCGCAGGCGATTGGACCGGAGCACTGGTTCGAACGCGCGTGGCGTCGTGCTGAGATTCGGTGTGAATCCTTTTCCCGAGGTCGGTCCTCTCATAGTCGTGCCGGCAACCGGGTCGGCACGATAACGAGGAGGTCGTTGTGATCATTGCCGCTATCGCTGTCGCCGCCGTGCTGGTCGGCTGGTGTAGCGTGACGCTGCTTCGCCGCCGGAGCCGCTCCCGTGACTGACCGGATCTGGCCCGACGAACAATTGGTCGTGGCGGCGCGCGAAGGCGACGCCGCGGCGATCACCACACTGGTATCGGGCTCCTATCCGCATGTCCGCCGGTTCGCCCACACACTGTGCGCCTCCGCCGAAGACGCGGAGGACGCCGCACAGGAGGCGCTGATCATCCTCTACCGCAAGATCGGGACCTTGCGGGCCTCCGGCGCGTTGGCGTCGTGGATGTTCCGCATCGTCCGCAACGAGTGCCTGCGGCAGTGGCGAACGAAGACCAGGCAGCCCGAGCCGATTCCGGACGCCGCCGTGGCGTCGGCCGAGGAGGAGGCGGTGCGGCGGCTCGAAGCGGGCCGGGTGGCGGCCGTGATCGCGGCGCTGCCCGCCGACCAGCGGCGGGTACTGATCATGCGCGATGTGCAGGGATACAGCGGCCGCACGGTCGCGGGCATGCTCGGGCTCAGCGTCGCGGCGATGAAGTCACGGCTGCACCGCGCCCGCGCGACGGTCCAGCACGAGCTGCGGAACACACCGTGGCCGGACTCCGGAGAGGAGCGAACGAAATGACCGACGAGCGAAGCTTCGCCAGCGCCTCGGTGCCCCGGCACCTGGCCCGCGGTGTCGCGGGCTTCGGCGCGCTGATCGGCGCGATCGCATTGCTGCCGGTATTCGGGGCGTTCAGCTTGCTGCTCGCGCCGGTGGGTCTGCTCGCACTGCGCGGGTGCCCGACCTGCTGGGCGATCGGATTGGTGCAGACGATCTCCCGGGGCCGGTTGCGGCGTTCGTGCGTCGACGGTCAGTGTCGATTGACCCCTGCCGGGCACGGTCGGACAGAGCACACGACAGTCGATCAAGTGCCCGACTCGGCGGTATCGCTCTTCGCCGATCACCGTGTCGCGGTTCGGTCACCGCGGGACTTCTCACGCCGGGACTGACGGGGCCGTCGTCCATCGAGGCCGAGCGCATGATCGCGGGGTGCGCTCGGCTCGGTGCGGTCCGGGTCGCTGTGCGCTGCTGAGCTGCCGCATTCCCTCCGTACAGGTTGAACGAGGTCGTCGCGATGGACGGCGACATGGCGCTATCGCGGTGGCGATGTGGGTTGTACGCTCCGGCGACTCGAGTCCGAGTCCGCGATGATCGGTCGGACTTCACCGGCGACCGCGCGACCTCGGGAAGTCCCCCGATGACACCGTCGGCTTCCGAAGCGTGAATCTCCTTCTCGCTCAGACCGAGTGCGGTGAGCAGCTCCGTGTTGTGCTGGCCGAGCAGGGAGCGGGCCGACGGTGATCGCGGCGCGGGTTGCGGGAGAACCCGACCGGCACGGTGCTGTGACTGGCCGTCTCGGCGGCAGAATGGGCGACCGGCTCGAAGTGCTCCCGGAACCGCAGCTGCGGCAATTCGAACTGCCGGTGCGGTTGCATGACCTTCGCGACCGGCACACCGGCATCCGAGGTGCTCACCGCCGCCCCGCACTGGGAGCAGTGCTCGACCTCGAGCAAGTGCTCGCCCCGCGCGGGCAGGGGCGTCAGCCGCACGCTCTCGCGGTGGCCGCCGACGTCTGCGAATGCGATCGCCGGGCGCGCCGGGGTCTGCTGAAGGCGCTGGACGACGGCGGCGTGCAAGTGCTGTTCTGGGGTGAGTCTCGAACCGCCTCCCGCGCGGGCCCATTCCGCCCGCGTCACATCCCGTTGTCCGCGTCTGCCGTGGCGTCGCCGAACGCCGAAACCGCGCAGGCGACGGTGCAGCAGGCGTGGTCTGAGAGCTGCTCGAGGGTGATCACGCTGCCGGTGATCGCTATCGGTGGGGTGACCGGCAGTACGCGGACTCGGAGGGAATCGGTTTCGGCGATCTGGTCCGCCGGAAGCAAGGCCCAGCTGTGCGGGTCGGAACCGATCTCGACCACGGCGTCCTGGGTGGTTCCGATAGGCCGGCCGAACTTCGGACGCACTCCGGCTTCTCGGAACGCGGCGTCGATCGCGTCGTGCAGCGGCGGATCGGACTGCCGGGACGGGACCCGCAGTGCGTCCCCGGCCAGGTCGGTGATGGCGGCTACGCCGTGCGCCGCGGCGGGATGATCTCTGGAAACCACCGCGCGCAGCGGTTCCGACCAGGTCGGTGAGACGGTGAGCCCTGGCGCGGAGACCACACCGCGGGCCAGCGCCAAGTCGAGTTCGCCGCGCCGCAGCGCGTTCAGCCGCTCGACGACCGGCAGATCGACGAGGACGACTTCGAATGCCGGGGTGTGTTCGCGCAGCGCATCGATGCCGCGCTCGAGGCGGGCGGTCAGTCCTGCCGTGGTGCCGATGCGTACTGTCGCGGCGGGCCGACCGGCGACAGCGCGAACTCGGTCGGCGGCGGCGAGCGCGTCCCGCGCCGCGGCGAGCACGCGACGCCCCGCCTCGGTGAGCTGGACGCGGCGTGGCGATCTGTCGAACAGCCGGACCCCCAGTTCTCGTTCCAGTCGTGCGATCTGCTGGCTGACCGCCGGTTGCACGATGCGCAGCCGCTCGGCGGCCCGGCCGAAATGGAGCTCCTCGGCGACGGCGACGAAGTATCGCAGAGCACGTAATTCCACTGTGCCTCCCGTCGGTACCTGCGGCGATCACATCATGTTATTGCTGCGCAGCGGAATCGGGTCTGGCTGCCTCCAACCATCCCGTGCTGGAGTCGAAGTCATGAGCATCGAACTGGGTACGCTCGGAGCCCACCTGCGCCACAGCGAGGTGACCCTGCGGCAAGCGGCCGAAATCGAAAGATCCGGGTACGGCGCGTTGTGGCTGACCATCTCGCCACCCGCCGATCTGACCGTGGCCGAGCGGATACTCGACGCCACAGAGCATCTCGTGGTCGGCACCGCCGTGGTGAACATCTGGACCACCGACGCGAGGACGGTCGCCGCCTCCTACCACCGGATCGCGGCCGAACACCCCGATCGGTTGATCCTCGGGATCGGCGCCGGACATCGCGAGACGGATCCGGAGTACGCGTCGCCCTACGACGCGATGGTGGCTTACCTCGCCGAGCTGGCCGACGCCGGTGTGCCCTCGGACCGGGTGGTGCTGGCGGCATTGGGGCCGAGGATGCTGCGCCTGGTGCGCGACCGCGCCGCCGGGACGATCCCGGTTCTGGTGACGCCCGAATATATTCGGCGAGCGCGGGAGATCCTCGGCGCTCGCCCGCTGGTGTTGCCCGGCCAAATGGTGGTGCTGGACAGCGACGTCGAACGAGGCCGCACGACCGGCCGAGCCCACGCCGCGGCCCCTGCCTTGCACGTCGCCAACTACACCGCCAATCTGCGCCGCATCGGCTTCACCGACGCCGACCTCACCGAGCCGGGCAGCGATCGCCTGATCGACGCTCTCGTGCTGCACGGCGATCCGGCCACCGTGGCCGCGGGCATCCGGGTCTCCCTCGAAGCGGGCGCGAACCACGTCGGCCTCACCGCCCTCGGCGACGACCCGATCGGCACGCTCCGTACGATCGCCGACGCGGTATTCAGCGCCGTGCCACGGAACTGACACCGGCTACCCGTTCGTTCACGAACCGCCTGGCCTCATCGAATTCGCCCGATGCGGGCCGTCGGAGGGTTGTTCGCCATGTCGGCGGACGCGGTGCGGTTCTTGTTCCGGGGACCGTTCCAGACCAGAGAGTTCCTCGAGCAGTCATGGTTCATCGTGCGGGTTCGATCGGCGCGGAAACGCCACCGGCACCGTTGTGCTGGTTCGGCTTCGAACCCGGTCGCTCGACACCACTCGCCACTGGAACCTCACCCGGGCGTGTGGCAGGCGAAAGTGGCGGTGTCCCGTGTCGGCGATCTCAACGAGTGGGATCGGTGATGCGGCGCAGGGCTTCGGCGAGGTCGCTTCCGGTCGGCGCGCTCTCGGGGTCGATGAGGTATTGCGCCGCGACGCCGGTGAGCAGGGCTTGATAAAGGGTGCCGAGGCTGCGCGCCGCGGCGGTGTCGGTTTCGGCGACGCCGTCGAAGAGCCGGGCCAAGCCGGAACGGGCCTCGTCGAGGTTCTCGGCGAGCCGGGCGCGGGCCTCGGGGTGGGCCAGCGCGTCGAAGGTGGCCGACCACACCCCGCGATGGGCGGCGAGCGTGGCCAGCACCGCGTCCCAGCGGTCGGCGAAGCGCTGCCACGGGTCGGTCTCGTCGGGCAACCGGGTGAGCGCGTGTTCGAGATCGGTGCCCCATTCGCGGGTCGCCTCGGCCAGCGCTTCGGTGAGCAGGGCCTCTTTGGTGCCGAAGTGGTAGCCGATGGCCGCCATGCTCACCCCGGCGGCGGTGGCGATGTCGCGCACCGTGGTACGCGCGTAGCCCTTGTCGAACAGGCAGCGGCGTGCGCCTGCCAGCAGATCCTCACGGTTTCCCATATGGATCATGGTAGCGCAATCGCCTTAGACACTTGTCTTGCGCATATGCGCAACACGGTTGTACGGTTCGTGGCATGCGGCAGATGAGCAATCGAAACGTCCTGATCTCCGGCGCCAGCATCGCCGGTCCCGCCCTGGCCTTCTGGCTGAAGCGCTACGGGTTCACCCCGACGATCGTGGAGAAATCGCCGACCCTGCGCGAGGGCGGGCAGGCCATCGACGTGCTGGGCACCGCCACCGAGGTGGTGCGGCGCATGGGCCTGCTCGACCGGGTGCACGAGATGAGTACGGGCAAGCGCGGCACCTCCTACGTCGACGCCACCGGCAGAACGCGGGCCAGCATCAGCAGCGAGACGTTCAACGGTGTCGGTGCCAACGGGGACACCGAGATCCAGCGTGGCGATCTCGCGCGAGTGTTGTATGAGGCCACCAGCGACGACGTCGAGTACCTGTTCGGCGACTCCATCACCGCTCTGGTGCAGGACGAGGAGGGCGTGCGGGTGAGCTTCGAGCACGCCCGGTCACGCACCTTCGACCTGGTCATCGGCGCCGATGGTGTTCATTCGAACACGCGCACAATGGTTTTCGGTCCGGAGTCGCAGTTCGCGCGGCATATGGGCTACTACATCTGCATCTACACGATCCCGAACTTCCTCGACCTCGATCACTGGGAGCTGGACTACAACACTCCCGGCAAGATCGCCGGAGCCTACAGTGCCCGGGAGAACACGCGAGCCAAAGCGATTTTCGCGTGGGCATCCGATCCGATCGACTACGACTACCGCGACATCGAGCAGCAGAAGAAGATCGTCGCCGACACCTTCGCCGGCCTCGGCTGGCAGGTGCCGCAACTGCTCGCCCACCTCGATCCCGCGCCGGATTTCTATTTCGACGCGATGGCGCAGATTCGCATGGACAGCTGGCACAAGGGCCGCATCGCCCTCGTCGGTGACGCAGGCTACTGCGCATCACCGCTGTCCGGGCAGGGCGCGGACCTCTCCCTGGTCGGCGCCTACACCCTCGCGGGCGAGTTGGCCGCCGCCGCAGGCGATCACAGCATCGCGTTCGCTCGCTACGAACAACGGATGCGGCCCATGGTCGACGCCTGCCAGAAGTTCGCCGAGGGCGTGGGCGGGTGGTACGCACCCGCGAGCAAGGCGATGATTCGCTTCCGCGATCTCAACGTGCGCCTGCTGCCGTACCTGCCGTGGCGGGGCCTGATCGGCGGCGCCCCGCAGAAAGTCGCCCGCACCATCTCGGCCGGAGATTACGCGGACCTCGAGCGAGCCTCAGGGCGTTAATTCGGGTGACTCCTACCGTGACATGGTCGATACTCGACCGTTCATGGGTCGAGGTCCGGAGGTGGGGAAGTGAAGTTGGCGGAGGCGTTGGCGTTGCGCGCGGATTCGGCGCGCCGGATCGAACAGTTGCGTGCTCGGATCGTGAGTAACGCTCGCTTTCAGGAGGGGGAGGAGCCCGCTGAGGACGCGGCGGATCTGCTGGCGGAGGCGGGACAGGTGCTCGGTGAATACGAGACGCTGATCCGGCGCATCAATCGGACCAACGCCGCCGCGCGGATCGGAGACGACGGCACCTTGACCGACGCGCTGGCCCGCCGGGATGCGTTGCGGCTGCGGCACTCTCTCGTCACGGCTGCGGCGGACGCCGCGGCGGGCAAGGGGCAGCCCGGGTACGCGCGCCAGTTGCGATCCGAGTTGAAGATGTTCTCGGCGTTGCCGGTTGCGGAACTGCGCGGGCAGGCCGATGACCTCGCCAAGGAACTGCGGGAACTCGACGTGCGCATCCAGCGCTCCAACTGGGAGGTCGACCTGCTGGATTGACGCGAGAGGTGGAGCGGGTAGCCGTCACGGAGGCGTGCACGAACCCGACGGGCCGACGGGATATTCGGCCCACTTTCTCGGCGCACGAGGGGCAGTGCGAGGGGTTCGATTCCCCGTCTCACACCGCAGCCCAGCACCGCGCACACGAGACAGTGCACAGCACACAGCACACCACCATGTGCAGATCCGTGACGACGAGGGCGGGTAAGGGGCACTCCACCTCTCGCGTCGACCCCAGAGTGCGCCGCACGTCAGGGGCGGCAGGCCGGGCGTACGTCGTCGTCGACGGTGATGACGAATCCGCTGTGGGCGCCCAGGTCCGCGACGTCCGCGATCTGCGCCGTGCCCGCGTGGCACTCCACGGCGAAAGCGCCCGCGTCGAAGGTGCGATCGGATTTCCGGCGCGCTCCGTGTGGGCGGCCCGGGACATCAGGGTGCCGGTCGCGCGGAGCGCCTACGCAGCAGCAGGGCGAAGAGCAGCACGAGGACGCTGGCGAAGGCCAGACCGCCCAGCCGGGTGGCGCTGCTCGCACCGGCGGCTTGGAGCAGGTCGATCGGCTCGGCCGGTTTGCGCGCTGGGGTCTCGGTGGCCGGTGTCGCGGCGACACCGGCCACCGGCACCGCCGACAACGTGCCCGGCTCCGGCCCGGCCTGCGCCGAACCCGATCTACGTGGTCCCCGAGTTAGCCGAGGTCACCCTGTTCGAGTACGTCGGCGCGGACGACGACAGCGTCATCTCGGTGGCCCCGGCGACCTGCCGAAGGGCTGGTCCCAACGCACCAACTGAGCACGTGCTCGGTGATTCGACCGCTTGCGCACACGGTCCTCGACGTGCTGCTCTTCGCCGGCGCGGCTCCCGCTTCTCCCACTCGCGCCCGGCCGGGAGTGGATCGGGAGATGTGCCACAGCGCTCCAGCGCCGAGTAGGTGTGCGCCGGCCACCTCTAGGGCTTGGGTGACGCCGGCTCGATCCACCCGTGTCGATGGCCCGATGCGCAGCAGTAGGCCCGCTGGACCTTGATTAGGGAAACGAACTTCCATTGCTCGCATGGTCGACCGAGTTCCGCGCGGCCCAGGCAGACCGTGTCTGCGGCGGATGCGTACGCGAGAGGGCGTGGATTCGCGCCGTTGCACTCGCCGGTTACTCTCTTTTTGACCACTTGCCCCGGGCTATGCTCGAATCGTCGCTCGCGCCATCTCGGCCCATCGGCGGCAGTGCAGTCGAACCGTCATTGTGAACAATCACTATCGCTTGCCGACCGCGCTTGCCGAATATCACGTTACTCGGAGTAAACCGTTCTCTACGTTCTTGCGCTGGCTACGCTGGTGCAATAGCTCAGTTAACGGGGGTGGAAGGAAGCTCCACCATGGCTCTCACCTTCGCCGGACGGCAAGGACTCACTGTATCCGGTCGGCCCATGTCGCTGCCGCTGAAAGACGTGCGCGCCTTGTCGCGGCAGATGGTCGGGCATTTTGTCGAAACCGTCGCACCCTGCGGCACCTTGCCTGGTGACGCGATCCATGGCGACATCACCATCATCACCCGTGTGTGCTTGGAACTGGCAGTCAGCATGCTGGACGGCAGCAACATTTCGGAGAAGACCGGGCAACTCGAGGAGGCTGCGGCGCAATGGGCTCGCGAAGGTGTGCCCATCGGTACCATTCACCACGCAATCCATGAGGGTTTCAAGATCGGCTTCGACCTGGTGGTGTCCACAGCCTTGGCCGAGCAGCGTGCCTCCGGCTCAGCTGACATCGATCCGATGCTCGCCGTCAGTACGGCCGATTATCGAAGCATCCTCGACGGCGCCAAACTCGTCGTCGAAATGCTCGACACCATGACCACGGCGGTCTCGGCGGCCTATGTGCGTGAACTGCGCGCGGTCGTGTCGGAGCACCACACCGCGGTGCACACGCTGACCTCGGCGCTGCTCGGGGGCCATCCCACTTCCACCATGGCCCGAGAGTGTGGCATCGACATCTCCGAGCGCTATCGCGTAATAGCCCTCGCCATTCCGTCTCACCCGGACGAGTCCAATCCGGTGCTGGACGCGAAAGTCGTTGCCCGCCGCAAACTCCGGCGGGTGCAGGCGGAATTGGCCACCCGCTGCGACGATACCGTGCTGTCGCTGCTTTCGGTCGACGGTGGCACCCTGCTCATCCCCGCCGATCACATCACCAAGGGCGCCCTGAAGGAACTGATCGGGCATCTGTCGCGGGCGGCTCGCGTGCACATCACCGCCACCGAGGTGACCGCCTCTACCGACACCGTGCCCACCGCCGCGGATCAAGCCCACGAACTGCTCGACATGGTGACCCGGCTCGGGTCGGTGCCGGACCTGTACCACTTCGACGAGCTGGCTCTGGAATACCAGCTCACCCGCCCCGGCCCTGCCCGCGAACAGCTCGGGTCGCTGCTCGATCCCCTGGATGAATATCCGGAACTGCTGGAGACTCTGCAAATCCATATAGCGCACAACCTGAACCGCCGGCGCACTGCGCGGCTACTGCACGTACACACCAACACCGTGGATTACCGGCTCAAGCGGATCGGTCAGCTCACGGGTTTCGATCCGGCCGAGGCGAGCGGGCTTTGGCGCCTGCGTTCTGCGTTGGTCGCCCGCACATACCGCACGTGATCGGCGTGCGGTCGAGTGGGTGCGGAATCACTCCAGTCGATCAGCGTGCGCCGTTCCCGGTCGCAGCGCGGTAGCGCCGACGCCGGGCGAGCGTCAGTAGATGCGATATAGGGGCATGTTTGCATTCTCCATTCATGCCCGGACCCGACCCGACCGATTATCCGTGAACCAAAATCAGCAGGAGGCCGACATCGATAACGGTTGAAATGCATTGGGCCAGAGTCGAAGAGTTGGAAACCGAACATGAATGATATGCGAAGAACCGAGGTCGAAGGATTTCACGTGACATGGCGGCTGTTCCAGGATCACTTGATCTCCATCGTCGCCGTCCACGAGGCATCCGGCGTCACGCCGATCGTATCCTTCGGTCCCGAGAACTTTCCGGATCTCGCACAAGCGCGAGAACTCCTTCCGGAAATGACCAAGTTGTGGGACGCGGTACGCCATGACTTCTGGACGAAACTCATTCCGCCGCAACCGCGGTGCCGGCAGCGGCGATGGAAATGATTCCGAAACCAGATCAGTCCCGGCGTCAGCGAATTCGGCCGCCCAACCCTGGGACAGCGGCTTCGCCCGCTCGGCATTCCCGCCGCCGCGGTCCGCGACCTGCCGGAAGCGCTGGATGCCAGCCCCGAAATCGTTGCGACGGCGGGGAATTCCGTTTGGTCGGCAGCCCGATCCGGATCGCCGGCTACGAGCCCCGCTACGCGCCACCGCCGCGATTGGGCGAGCGCGGCAGCTGAGGCCGTGACCGGCGGGCCTGTGCGGGGCGGCCGCGATCACGAAGCCGGACGAGGCACTAGGCCTCGGGGCAAGGCGTGAGCCACCACCATCCGCCTGCCAGCTCCGTCGTTGGGCAGATAGGATCGCCGAACCCGTCGTACGGCCCGGCTCCGGGTGTTCCGGTGAAGTGTCCGTAACCGATTGCGCCGTCCGGGATTCCGACGTAGTCGGGCACGAACCGTACCGGCTGTCCACCGCTGGTACCGATGACCGCCACCTTGCAGTTCGCCGAAACGAAGCACAGGCGACGCGGTAGCGCGACACCGTAGTAGTCGCCTGCGCCATGCTCCGGCACTTCCACTGTGGCCGCCGCAGCGAACGCTGGGCGCTCGAGCTGAAACCGGGTCCACGCGGCGGCCTCGGGTTCGAGGATGAGGAAGACAGGTCCGCAGAGACCGATCACCGCGAGTACCGCCGTGACAGCCAAGGGCCACCGCTGCGCGTCGCGTCGCGCCTGCCACAGCGCGAGAGTGAACAGTGCGATCGAGATCAGGAACGCCAGCGCGGACAACGGCAAGGCGAGGAGCCACAGCTGAGTCAGTATCCAGCCGCGATGCAACGTATAGCCGAGTGTGACCACAGTCAGGAGAGCGGCCGCAAGAGGTGGCGTGGCCGAACGAAGCGTCTTCACGAACACAACGGCAAACCTACGTCGGCTGTGTGGAGAACTCGTGCGTGCGGTGTGCGGATGGTGTGTGCCGGGCGTGCTCGATGCGGTCACGACCGGTGGACGTCAGGGCGGTGCCGGCCGCCCTGGATTACGCGACGACCGCGGAGGATCTCTCCTTCCGGACCGCGGACTTCCACGCGGTGATCAGCAAACTCACCGCGGGCCGGGGCTGACGCCGCGTCGCCGGTCGCGGGCAGCGACGCCGGAACAGTAGCCGTGCAATAACCCGTCGGACGCGCGAAGATTGCGCGGAACCAGGTGCACCGCAGGATATCTCGCGGCAACCGGCGGTCCTGGAAAGGGTGCTTGGCTAAGTGAACATTCGCGGGGCACACTCTAGGTAACGACGTCCGGCGCCGCCGGTCGAATGCGGGGGCGAGGTCCGAGAAAGATGAGGATTCGGCCGAGGCAGCAGTTGCTCGAGCTGTGGCGAGCGGTGCTGGCCTACTCCTATCGGAACGGAACGTGGACGTGGGGCGGGCGCGACGGCGCCAACTCGATCAGCGACGCCGAACAACTGCTCTGCCTGCTGTATCCGGCTACCGAGATCGCGGCGTTCGCGCTGGACCAGCCGAACGACATGAGTCCCGACGTCCGGTCCGCGCTCGCCCCGTTCGGCGAGGAGACCCGCATCGGCGGCGTCCTGGTCGACTTGGTGGAGGACTATCTGCGCCGCTACACCGGACCCGACGGTGAACCGGTCTTCGCCAGCGGCTCCTACTTGCGCTCGGGCGACGACACTCCGCTCACCCCGGGTCAGCAGGCGGTGGAGGTCGTCGACTCGTACTCGATGTCGTTGAGTCTGTGCATCGCGGCGCTGCGATTCCTGCGCGGATTCATGCGCTTCGTCAGCGGTGAGGTCCGGCTGGAGGCTCGCCAGCTGCGCGAGCGGATCCCCATGGTGATCGAACAGGTCAGCGCGCGGCTCACCGCGGCGATGGCTGGCCTGGTCCGCAGTTTCGTCATCCACACACCGGAGCCGAAGACCGAATACGGTCAATCGATCGTCTACATGCTCAATCAGTCCCGTACGCCGTCCGACGAGGTCATCGAACGGCTGTCGACACAGCTGGAACGCCTGCGGGTGCAGGCGGCCAACGAGGTCAGGCTCAGCCAGACCACCGAGATCGATATCGCCGACGACGGGCGGCTGTTCGAATGCGGATGGAGCTGGGGCATCGTGCGCAGCGCCGAACCCATCGACCTCGTGCCCGGCCGGGTCAGCAGCACGCCCGGGCACGCCGAATCCCGTCCCTACCTGTACTTCACGGCCGTCGCACTGGACGGCATCAGCGACCTGTCGTCGCAGCGCATCCGGGAACTCGATCTGCTGACCGACGAGCAGCGCACGCTCGCCGACGCGCTGCAGTTGCGCTTCGAGCTGACCCGCAACTACTGGTCGAGGGTCGCCCGCTTCGACAGTGGCCGCTGGCCGCTGGAGGACATCCCGTGGCGTACCTCCGACGGCGAGGAATCGGAGTACTTCAGTCTCGTGGTCGCCGCCGTACTCATCCAGGACCTGGTCTACCGGGAGAGCACCGAGGATCTGGCGCGCACGGTGTCGGTGCTCGATCAGCTGGCCCGCCGGGGGCGCATCACCAGCCGGTTCACGGTCGATGATCCGGCCGCGCCATTGCACTTCCCGGGTGTGCGACTGAACCTGGCCGGCAGCGAGGACGTCGCCGACGGATCCCGATTGATCTGGTACGTCCCGGATTTCGCGACCTTGCTGCTCAAACGCTGCCTGGATGCCGCACGCCTGCGCACCGACGTGGACACCCGCGATCGGTTGATGGAACTCGCCGAGGCGGCGATGGATCACCTCGACCGGCGGGTGCTGCGGAACGGCTCGGTGGTCGGTTTGTGGGATGACATCGGCAGGCTGGTCGGCACGGGCGACATACGGACGGAAGGGCCGTCCTGGTTCGTCACGGAGCGAATGATGGAGTGCTTGGTTATCGCGTACAGCACCTTCGAGCAACCGCCGCTGGCTCCGCAGGCGATGGTCGCCCGCGCGGTGGACCTGCTCAGCGAGGCCGAGCATCTGCTCAATCAGGAGGAACTGGAGGTCGAGGGCCAGGATCGCTCGCCGAAACAGGCGGCGATCAACCGGATCCGGCAGTCGCTGGACCGGGCCCGCCGCGTGCTGCGCGAACGTCCCGGCACCGCCTACAGCCTGGCCACCCAGGCGTTGGTCCAGCTCGACGAACTGGCCTACGCCCGCCGGGACGCGACACGGTAGGGGCGGCATCGTGCTGGTGTTCTCCACTTCCGACAAGGGCGGCACCGGACGGTCGGTGACCAGTTGCAACATCGCCTACCGGCTGTGCCGTTCCGGCCTCAACGTCGTCTACGCCGACTTCGACCTCGGCTCGCCCACGGCCGGTGCGCTGTTCGAGATCGGCGCGGCCGAACGCGGCGTGCCCAGCGGCGGCGTGCATTCCTACCTGCTCGGCGAGAGCGGAACCGTCGCCCGCGTCGATGTGGGCGCGGCGACCGATCGGCCGGAACTGCGCCGGATCGGCCCCAACTCGGGGCGGCTGGTGCTGCTGCCGGGAGACGAGGGCGGCGCCGAATTCCTCACCGACGACGACGCGGTGGTCGAGCGCTGCGCGGAACTGCTGGTCGCGCTGGATCACGAGTTCCGGGTGGTGTTCGTGGATCTGAGCGCGGGTCGTTCCGCGGCGCTGCAGATCGTGTTGCAGGCGACCGCCTTACCGCAACTGCGCGGGCTGACCGCTCGATGGTTGATCTTCCACCGCTGGACGCGCCAGCACATCCTGGCCGCCGCCGGCCTGGTGTACGGCTCGCACGGATTGCTGAAGGCCGGAGCCGAGTGCGGCCACGACCCGGAGGAGTTGCTCGGGTCGGTGCGTTACGTGCGCACCGCGGTGCCCGACGCCAACTGGGACGGTGTCGCCCAGCGCCCGGCGCAGGCGGCGTGGCTGCAAGAGCAGGACACCGCGCTGCGGCGGCTGGCCACCGCCAAACGGCTCGGCACGACGGCGGTGCTCGGCTCAACCCCGATCGAGCCGGTGCTGCAACGGCGCGAGCAGCTCATTCTCGACGCCGACGTCAACGCCCAGATCGCCAACGAGCAGACCGCGCAGGCCTATGCCGAGCTCGCTCGACGACTGGTCGACAACGCGACCTGGGAGAGGCTGTAGATGGGGGAAACACAGGGCTACAGCGAGGCCACCGAACAGCCGCGAATCGCTCAGGTCCCGTTGTCGCACTTGTCGATCGAGGTCGGGCATTTCTATCTCAACGACATCAGCTCCGACATCGAACGGGTCGGCGCGGAGTTCCGCCGCATCGTCCCGCTGGTATCTGCCTTCACCGAGTCGGCCAAGGTGCAGTTCGGACCGAACGCCCGGGTCAGCACCTGCTACCTGATCGACGACTACTTCCAGCCCGACACCGACCCCGCCGCCATCCTCACCAAGCTGCTGGGCGCCGCGGACGAAGCCGGGTTGGTCATCGACTATCTGGCCCGGGAGTCCGCCTGCTGGCGGGCCTCGAGGTTCGTCGACGGTGTGGCGTTCGGTGAGCCGATTCCCGTGGCGGAGATGGTGGCCGCGCGCATCGTCGCCGAGCCCGCGCCGCCGAGCACGGGCCGCAGGCCGCCGACCGCGGAATCGGGCTGGCTGTGCAACGGGCGGCGGTCCTCCGAGGACGAACGCGGCCAGGCCATGCGGCAGCGGATCTATCAGCCGCCGGAGGAGTTCGGCCGCCGTGAGCATTCGATCTTCCTGGACGTGGAACTGTGGAGCAAGCACGTCGTCGACGGGGTGGCGGTGACGCGCTGGTCGTGCCCGTTCCTGGCCGCGGTCTGGCATCTGCTGCGGCTGGGCATGCTGCGCTACCACGGCGCCGCCGTGGTGGATCCGCAACCATGGCGCCGCGAGGATCTCGCGCCGCGCCGCTGGCACGACATTCCGCCGGTGGTGCGGCTCAATCCGTCCGCCGCGCCGTTCGCCGCTTACAAGACCTTGTCGATGCTGCCCAAGCGGTACATCGGCATCGAGCACGCGGTGCGGCTGGTGCTCGACCATCTCGATCTCGACGACGACGTGGTCGAACAGACGATCGTCCGTGGCGGCGGAGAGGTGCCACCGGTGCCGGTGTCGCGCGCGGTCAGCGAACGGCTCTCGCACCTGCTGCTCGACGGAGCCTGACATGGCCTCGACCACGCCTTTGGTCGTGCTCGGTGAAGTACGCACCTGCCTGCTGCCGTCGGCGACCGCGCTGACCGGACCCGAGGCCTGCGATCTGCTGGCGCTCATGCCGGGCTGCACGGTGCGCTGGCGGGAGCGGCCGGGCACGCTGGCGGTGTCGCCGACCACCGCGGTCGGCGTCGATTGCGATCTGGCCGTGGGCGAGCAGACCGCCCACATCGTCGGGACCGTGGCGACCAGCGCGGTCCTGTCCGGCGGCCGCGTGCTGCAGTCCAGCGCGCGCACCCAGGTGGTCCGCGCGGCCAACCGGCGCAGGCAGACGTGGTCGCACTACCTCAGCCGCAAGGGCGTGACCGAGGTCATCAGCCGCCTGCCCGAAAGAAGCGGCAGCGCCGAGGCTTTGGCCGAGGGTTATCTCACCGGTCCGGTCGGCTCCGAGACGTTGGACCTGGCTTCGATCAGCGAGCGGCTGCTGGCTCGCCTGCGCGCCGACACCAGGCTGGACCAGAAGCCGCCGGTGCGGACAGGCGCCACCCGGTTGCGCTGGGTTGCCTGGATCGGGGGCGGTGCGGGCCCCACCGCCAAGCTGCACCTGGACGACGCCACCGTGCGCACCGTCCGGATGCGGGTGCGCAACGAGGCCGATCTGCATGAGGCGCAGCGGTTCTGCGAGGACCTGGCCGCGCACGACTGGCTGCTGACCGTCGTCACCGACGCGCTGGCCGAGGCCGACCGCTTCCCCTCGCACAGTCGCGAACGCACCGACATCCTCGCCCCCGTGCTGGAGGATCTCACCGGACTGTGGATGCCGGGAGCGCACACTCCGGCATCGATGCGGACGTTGTGGCAGAAGTTGCAGACGGATCCCGGGTTGTCTCGCCAGTGGAACGCCCTCGTCGCGCGGTTGCAGAACCGTATCGCCATCGCGACGCTGGACGCGCTGCGGCACAAGGCTTTCGACGCCGAATGGTAGCGCCGCGTCGCGCTACATCCGGAACCACTTGCGCACCAGCAGCGCGAAGAACACCGACATCGACACCGTGCCCATCCACGCTTCCACGGCGAACAACGGCCGGGCGATCGGGCGCAGATCCTCGGTGTCACCGGGGCCCAGGGGATTGATGAAGCTGGTCACGCAGGTATAGACGGTGGCGGCGGGCGAGGGATTGCCGTTCAGGGCCAAAGCGGCGACGGTGAACAGCACCAGCTGCACCGCGACCCAGCCGAGCAGCCAGAACGGCCGGTACCCGTAGCCGCACAGCACATACGACAGTTGTCCGGTCCACCGCCGCCAGCCCGGCGGCAGCGCGAGCGTGCGCGCCCGCGCCAAGCGCAGACCGCAGCGGTCCTGCGCTTCGTCGTCCTCGTTCATCCGGTACAGCGCGGCGCCTCTGCGATAGGCGAGGGCGGCGTGACCGGGCAGACGCGCCGCGGAGAGCTGAGCGCCCAACTGCTCGTACACCTCGGCCAGCATGGTGTTCTGCCGACTGCTCAGCCGCAATGGGCCGCGGAATTCGAGTTCCGCGGCCAGCAGCGCCGCCGGGATCGCGCTCGGCACCCGCCAGCCGGCCTCGTCGGGTATCGGTTGCCGTGCGGCGGCGTACAGGTGCCGGAACACCAGGGAATCGGAGCGCCGCCGCGTGCTGGGCGGGTCGTAGTCGGCCAGAATAGCCTCGGCGTGCGCTGCGAACCGCTCCAGTTCGGTCTGCTCGGAGCGCTCACCCCGATCGAGTTCGGCGGTGTATTCGTCGGCGCGCCTTGTGATCCGGGTCGAGACGGATGCGACGAAGGGCGAGATCTCCCCCATGTCACGAGTCTAGCGGTCGGCCTTTCAGCCGGTATTCGAAAACGTCGCGGGGCTCGCCAGGGCCGAAATACCGGTCGTCGTGCTCGACGAACTCGAAGCCCGCTCGTTTGAACAGGTTGCTCGCGTGCTGATTGTCCGGCCGCACGGTCAGGTACACCACTTCGGCTCCCACTTTCCGGCACGTCTGCAGTGTGCGGCTCAGCAGGCCGCGCCCGTACCCTCCGCCCTGGTGCCTCTTGGCCACCGCGAAGGTGAACAGCAATGCCCGGCCCTTCTTCTCCAGGGTCAGCGCGTAACCGATCACCGTGCCGTCCACCTCCACGACCAGCCATTCGGATCCGTGCAGGTCGAACAGTTGGCGCAGCATCAAATACAGGTACGGCTCGGCGAACACCTCGGCCTCGATGGCCGCGATGTCGTCCAGATCGGCGAAGCAGGCCCGCCGGTATTCCGGCTGAGGCGCTTTGGCGATGTTCATCCGCTCCCTACTGCCAGGGCATAGGCCGTCCGATTCCAGCTTAAACGTCACTCACCGAGCGGGGTCAGTGTAGAACCAGCGAAATCGTTCCCCGGCGCGGCGGGCGGTCGGTGTCGCGTCCGCGCCGGACGACCCGTGCGATGCCGCGAGGCTGTGACGGAGGCAGTCGGGCTCGCTCGCCGCGCAGCGGGCTACTTCGGCGGGAAGCGCAAGGCGCCGTCGAGGCGGATGACTTCGCCGTGGGGTAGTCGTTGTCGATGATGGCGGCGGCCAGCTCGGCGTACTCCTCGGAACGGCCCATGCGCTCGGGGAACGGCACCTGCGGGTCCCAGTAGGGCCTCCTCCGTGGGTGTCGACCGAGATGCGCAGGGGCCCGAGCGATTCCGCTTCGGCGACGGCGGCGAGCACAGAGTCCTCTTCGGTGACGTCGGTGTGCACGTAGCGGATTCCGGGTTCAGTTTCGAAGATCGGGCATGCACCCGGGTGTAAGTTAAGCTCTCTACTGAGAGAATGGAACTCTCAGTCGCGAGCGAAACCGTGGGCGCAGAAGTTCCATACTTCGGACGCGGTGATCGGATGCTGCGTCTCGTCGTCGGCCGCTCCCGCGGATTGCGCGGTGAACATGACGGTCTGCATGACCATGGCCGCCGTCCGGCGCGAATCGACGTCCGGGCGCAGTTGGCCCGCGTCCTTGGCCAGGTCCATCAGTTCGGTGAACAGTGCCAGCATCGGCGCGTGCGCGACCTTCACGTGATCAGGATGCGAGATCAGCAGTTGCGGTGCGAAATCGGTGAACAGTGGGCGTCGCGCCGACGGATCCGGCCGGCACAGCTCGAACAGCAGCTCGACGGCCACCTGGAGTTTGTCCAGCGGGTCGGTCTGGCCGTCGGCGGCGGCGCGCAGCTGGTCGGACGTGCGGCTCAGGGCGTCCTCGAAGAGGGCGAGCAGCAGTTCGTGTTTGCCGTCGAACTGCAGGTAGAAGCTGCGCAGGGACTGCCGTGAGCGGTCCACCACCTCCTGCACCGTGAAGTCCGTGCTGCCCTTCTCGGTGATGATCGCCTGGGCGGCGTCCAGGAACCGCTGCACGCGCTCCTCGGCGCGCAACTTCGCGGTGCGAAGGGAGCGCTCGACGGCGCGCTGCTTCCAGGCCGGTTTCTCGCTCGGGCTGGTCACGGGCGCCTCGGTCCTCGGTCATATGCAGAGAACATGAATGCACTGTATCGGAGAACGGTGTGTCATCGGGTTCTCGAGTCGCCGTGTCCGCCCAGTTGTGAGACTATCCTTTCCTGATACGAGAATAATACTCTCGCAACCGAGTGGCGTACTCGACGCCGCCTGGGTGCGTGCCGCCGAGGACGACGAGGTCGCGGTCATCGTGCTGCGCGGTGCGGGTAAGCACTTCTCCGCAGGGCACGATCTGAAGGACAAATCGTGGCCGGATCCCAGCAAGATCACCCTCGACCGCATCTACGGGCTGGAGTCGCGCCGCTACCTGGAGTATTCGCTGCGCTGGCGCAACGTGCCGAAACCGTCCATCGCCGCCGTCCAGGGCCGGTGCATCGCGGGCGGCCTGCTGCAAATTCAGCAGTTCTCCCCCGATCACCACCGGGATAAGCCATTGCGGGTGGCAGAAATGCGCTTCGCGCGCCCGCTACTTCGCGGCGGTCACGGGCTCGTCAACGCGCGGGACTCGGAGTTCGAGTGTTCAGCTCTCACGCCTTCGAGCCGGGCGCGATCGTTGCGGTCGGCATGAATCGGCGGGAAGCGGGTCATCCGTTGCTCCCACTCGCCGTCGCGTACTTCCATGCGCCAGGTCTTGTTCCAGCCGAATGGCATCATGTGCACGGCGAAGTCATGATCGCGCAGGTGTTCGGCGATCCGGGCGAGCACGGTTCTCGCCGTCGTGGTGTCGCATTCGTGACCGGGCCGGGTGAGATGCGAGAAGCCATTGATGACGATCCAGGTGGTGTCGGTCTTGCGCGCGATGCGGCGGATCGCCTTGGCTGCGGCACGGGCGAACGTCGAGTCTCCGCACTCGACACCGATGAGAAGAAGCAGGCACTCGCCGAATTCGTGCGTCACCCCGCGTATGTCGGGCTCGAGCGGCATCGCGGCGGAACTGGGAGTGGTTACGGCATAGTTGAGTGTTCGACAACGTTGACTCAATATGTTCACGCCGAGTCCTCACCTGGAAACCATCTGATCACCAGCCAACCGTCATCGCCCTTGATGGCCGGCCGCGGTGTGAACTATAAAGGCCGACCATCGCCGCGGCGCCTTCCCTCGGTTGGAGGGCTTGGGCCACCACTCGGACCGAGCACCCGACGGCACGGTCTCCCCGGACCGAATCAGCTGGTCGGATCGGACCGGATCGGATCCTGAGCCCGAGTCGGGGGCGCTTGATTCCCGTACGAGAACTGGCTCTGAACCAGGGTGATGCCTTTGCGATCTCTCCAGCTCGGGGGCTCGCTGCCACAGCGGCGGTACTGTGATCCGCATGTGGGGGTGCATGATCTGCGACAAACACCGTGGGAGCGGACCGCTGGTGGGCCCGGTGGTCCATGCCGATGAACTCGTGCTGGTGACCCACCGGCCTGCCCACGGCGAATGGGCGCGGCCGGGGTACCTGTTCGTCGAGCCTCGCCGCCACGTCGCGGCCCTCGATCTGCTCGACGACGCCGAGACAGTAGCGCTTGCCCGCTCTGTCCGCTCGTCGATCGGCGCCCTGCGCCGGGTCCTCGAACCCGCCCACGTCTTCACCTTCGTCGCCGGCCTGAGCGTGGCCCACGTCCACCAGCACGTCTTCACCCGCCCATCCGACACCGCACGAGATGTGCCGTGGCACAACGCCGATACCCCGGACGCACCTCGGATCCCCGCATCGGAACTCGACGCGCTGTGCGCCGAACTGGCGGCGGCGCTGCCAGGCTGAGGTAGATCAACTCGACCGTCGGTTCGCCAGACTGAACGGCGGGCCGAACGACTCACCATTCTGCGCTCGGTGCTGATTGTGGCTCAGTTGCCGGGATTGGCGTCGCGGTCGTGGCTGGTGGGGTGGCCGTCCTTGTCGTACCACTGGCCGTTCGCGTCGCGGGTCCAGCCTTCGAATTCGGTGCCGATCAAGCTGTCGACTCCCCAACGTTCCCCCAGGCCCAGCGAGGGGGACTGTGCAGGTTCGGGCGGGGCATTGCGGCGTTTCTCCTCGAATGCGGCGAGTAGTTCGTCGGCACGCGCGAGTTCTTCGTCAGACGGGATCAAGCCTCGTGCTTCCGATTCCTCTCGACTGTAGAAAGTGAAGCGACCGACTTTTTCCGAGTTAGATTCAGGCATGGTATTTCTCCTATGGTTCGATGCGTGGGAGAGTAGTGCGACCCGTCGAATCTCCGCGCTCGACACCGACGAGAGGAAACAGGCATTCACCGAATTCGTGCGTCACTCCCAGTACGTCGGGCTCGACTGGTTTCGCAGCGGAACTGGGGGTGGTACGGCATAGTGGAATGTTCGCCACCGTTGACTCGAGGTATTCACGCCGGGTCCTTACCTGGAACCATCTGATCACCAGCCAACCGTCATCGCACTCGATGGCCGGCCGCGGTGTGAACTCTAAAGGCCGACCAGCGCTGCGGCGCCTTCCCTCGGTTGGAGGGCTTGGGCCACCCGGACGGAGGACTCTACCGCAGACGGTCGTGTCGACCACATCGAACACCGTGCGCGCCGACAACGTCGCTGACGCCGATATCTGCGCCCCGGGCCGACATCGCACAGGTCGCCGCTGATCGACCCTGAAGCCGTAGATGAGCCCATGGAGTGTTACGAAATCGGGATGTTCTCGGGCGCTCGATCGTCGGCACTTGCTTCGACCTGCGGATCCCGGAGCCGCCCCCGCGCGGTCCGCCCGTCGGGCGAGGTTCGCCCATCACACTCGGTTTTGGGTCGGAAGATCCGGTGTGAGAGTTTGAGTTTTGGATGGAACCGAATGACTGTCCGGTGCGTCCAACCATTCGAAACCATCCTGTGGGGGGATGAGAGGGCATAGCAGTTGACGTACGACCCTTCCGCCACAACCGCGTTCACCGTGGTTCCTGAAACCGTCTCCGATGCAGGGCGCTATGTGCAACAGACCGCGCAGGCCCTCATCAGCGGGTTGCGTTCGGCCAGTGCCGAAGTCGACGGGCTCATGTCGAGCTGGCGCGGCGCGGCGGCCAGCGCATACGCGGGCGCCTGGGACGAGACCCATAGTGCCGCACTCGAGGTGTTCGAAGCGCTGGCCGACATGGCCGACTTGCTGGGCGTGGTGGTCGACCGCAGCGCGGCCGCCGATACGGAGGCCGCGAACCAGTACAGCTCGTTGAGCTTGCCCCCGATCTGACCGCGATCCAACCGAAACCGCTGGGAGAACCCGTGACCGAGTATCGCGTCGATCTCGCGCACCTGGAATCCGTAACCGCCCGAATAGAGGGCTTGAACGGTTTTGTGGCCGATTCCCTGGTCGAGATAGACGAACGCATAGCCGCTCTGAAAGGAACATGGAACGGTGAAGCCGCCGAAGCTCACGCCCTGGCTCACGCCGAGTGGACCACTGCCGCTGCGAAGATCCGTGACGGGCTCGCGAGGATGAAGTCCGCCGCCGCATCCGCTCGCAAAGAGTACGAAGCTGTCGTGGCGGCCAATCTGGCCGTCCTCGGGCGTGGCGGTAGCGGTGGCGGCGGGGCCCCGCGGTGACCGTGCTCGACGTGTCGGTGCCGGTCTACTACGACACCGCGCAGAAATTAGCCGATGCCGCGTCGCGATTCTGGATGTCCATCGATGACGAGTGGCCGAACATGGCCATGGCTACGAATATGGCGGGTTCGTATTCGGATGCGAAGAAGTGGGGCGAGTCCTACGACAATCGGGCCGCTGCCATTCTGAGCATGGTTTCGAAGATCGCTACCGCCGCGCACGACTACGCCACGATATTGCAGACCCTCGGCTACAACCACGAGCTAGCCGAACACAATGCAACCATCGGTGAGGCAGCGCCACCACCCGCCCAGCCCGCGCCGTTCCTGCCTCCGGTGGTGGTGTGTCGAATTCCGTTGCCCTCGGCCGGCGGTCCCGGAAATGGCTTGGTCGATGAGGGGATCGGGCTCGCCGAGATGATCGGCATCATCGTGCCGGACGGCAACGCCACGACCATCTCCAATGCGGGCGATACGTGGGCGCGGACCGCGGCGGCCGAAGCGGTGGCATCGTTCCCGGCCGCGCTCGAGGCGGCGGCCGTGGCCTTCGATTCGCTCACCGCACCCGAAGTCGCGTTCATCGATGAAGACCTGCGCACGGTCAAGGCTTCCGCCGAATCGGTGATCGCCGCGATGAACGATCTGGCGCAATCCTGCCGCGACCACCGTGTCGCGTTGGATGAGTTACGCGCCAACCTCAAGACCCAACTCGAGGCGATTCGGGATGCGCTGCTGACCGACCTGGCCATCAACGCGGCCATATCGATTGCCTCGAGCTGGATCACCTTCGGTGTGTCCGCAGCTGTCGGTGTAGCCGGTGCCGCTGCGATCTGTGCGCGGTATGCCCGGCCGATCCGGCTCATGATCGAGCAATGGCAGACCGAACGCAGGATCGCGGCCGGGGTGAAGCTGGACGAGGATATCGCCCGGCATGTGCGGGACCTCGAGGCTCTGCCAGGCGGGCGGCTGCCGGTCAAACCCGATCCGGTCGGACCGCCGAAAAAGGACCCGATCGAACTACCCAAGATCGAACATCCCGAAGGCATTCCCAAAGTGGATCTACCGCGGGCGGATATCGACACGATCGGCCGCTACTCCGGCAACAGCGCACCACTCAACACCGCGATCCGATCCGGCGAGCCACTGACAGCAGCACAGATAGCCGAACGCGACGCGATGAACGCTGCATTGGACAAATGCCCTGTCTACGAAGGGCCTGTGACCCGGCGCGTGGACATCTCCCCGGAAGACCTGGCACGATACGAGCCCGGATCAACGGTGACCGAAAAGCCGTTCACCTCGGCGTCCGCCACCTCGGCCGCCGCGAAGGATCTGCCGGTGGAAATGCAAATCTGGTCGGCAGACGGCCGCTACATCGGCCACCATTCCAGCGTTCCCGAAGAGCTGGAAGTCGTGTTCAAGACCGACACCCCGTTTTATGTGGAGAACAAATTTCCCGACCCGGAGACAGGGCGCATCATCGTTCGAATGCGCGAAGTGCCCCGGCCATAGAAAGGACAGAGAACGATGCCGGAAGAGATCAACGGGAAGACGTTTTATGCACCCGGTGAATACCCGCACCCCGTCGACATCTCCGATGAGGAACGGGCGAAGATCGAGGCGGGATGGGCGGCATTCAACGCACGCCGCGACGCTGTACCGGAAAACGAGCGAATCCACTTGCGCGACCGGTTCGGAGACGAAGACAAATTAGGCACCCCGCAGGAAGCCGAGTATCTGGCCGAAGTGGAAGAGCGCAAGAAGCGGGGCGAGTACTGGGGGTAGCCACGGGAGTCCGGTCGGGGCGGATGCTCATCGGGCGGACTGTGATCACCCGACGGCACGGTCTCCCCGGACTTCGTCGCCGGCCTGAGCGTGGCCCACGTCCACCAGCACGTCTTCACCCGCCCATTCGACACCGCACGGGATGTGCCGTGGCACAACGCCGATTCCCCTGACGCGCCTCGGATCCCCGCATCCGAATTCGCGGCCTGGAATGCCCGCCGCGACGCCGTACCACCAGAGAAGCGCAAGCATCTGCGCGACCGGTTCGGCGACGAGGACAAACTGGGCACTGAAGAGGAAGCTGCATACCTGGCCGAAGTGGAAGAGCGGAAAAAGCGCGGCGAGTACTGGGGGTGATCCTGCGAACCCGGTTCGGGGCGTAAACGCGTCGGGTCGCTGGCCTGCTTGTAGGCCGGCGGCCAGGCGCCGCCTCCACATCTGCACCATGTGCGGTCACGTCGTCTACACGCTGCGCGCTTCGCGGACTGCGAGCACCCGACAGCAGGGTCGACGTGAACCGATCAGTTGGTCAGATCAGAGTCGGCGGCTACTTGATGTCGTACGGGAGTGCGACTCAAACCGCGTGACAACAATTTTGGTGCTTTTACTGTCGGCTCGTGGAACTGGCCCTGGCAGGTGCCCGACTGCCGTCTGCCTCTGATCGAATGACGCAACCCTTATGTCGGCTTCGGCACAGAAGGCTGTCTTGAACCGGCCGTCCGGCTCGGAGGCCTACACGAAGACTCCTTCGTGCCACCAGCGATCGGGGTCGCTGAACCAGGGGCCGACCCGGCCCGCGTCGAGGACGCGTAATTCGCTCAGGTCGATATTGTATCGCCGGTAGAGTGCGACGATTTCACACAATCCGCCTTCATCGACGGCTTCGAGATCGATGGTGAGGTACAAGGTACGCACTCGTCCGTAGTACGACTCGACGCAAGCGATCTTGTCGAGCCACCCGAAGAACGCCGCCTCGTCCTCCGGCGAATAGTAGGTGACGCCGGTGGCCTCGATGACCACGGTGCCGGTGTCGCTCACCGTGACTTCCCGTCCGGATACACGTTCGTATAACCACCTTTCTTCACCGTGAACCCTATCGGTGCGACCCGGACATCGTCGAGTTCTGCAACCGAAAGTTTCACCGTGACTTGCTGATCCGGAATACGTGCAGCACGCCGCGCGTTCACCGATGCAGTAGTGCGGACCGCCCCGCGGCGACCACATGCGCCGCACCTACGGCGACGACCTGAAGTCGAAGGGACGGAGTGACCAGCGCGAGATCGACGACGTGGTTCCGATCTTCGAACTGCTGTACATCGACTACACGCAGCGGCGCCGCGCCCACCGGTATATCGGGGGCTTACCGATTGGACTTTCGGAGGGCATCGCCTTCACGATGCTGGAAGCGATTCTCGCCGGACCCGGCTACGACCCCACCTCGGTATACACCCGCAGGTCTACCTGCAAAATGTATTCCCACGCAGCGACGCGTTGAAGTACGAGGCGACGCTTCGCGCAGCATAGGTGCGTCGCCGCGCCGACGGTACATCCGGAGTCGTGCGCGCCCTGGCGGCCCTTCGGCGACTACTCGTCTTGCTCGAACCGATTCCACCGCGCCAGGTGTTGCGTGATCGGGACAGACAGGACTCTCATCCTGCGATATTTCGAATCGCCGCCAGCGCGTCGTTGATCTCGTCTTCGTAAAAGCCGGTTCGGTAGCGCGCTTCCTGGCTGCCCAGAAACTGAAAGGTGAGATCCAACAGGGGTGGCCACACGTCGGCGATGGACGTCGGCAGGTGCCGCACGAAGGCGCCGGTCGAGTCGGCCGCCTCCTCGTCGCCCCCCTCGCCTTCGGAGGCGACCACCCTCACTCGCGTATCCGGGTCCAGTTGGCGGGGCACGGAACGGACGAGTCGCTGCAGGCAGTCCTGGACCCCGGCATCCCAGCCCAAGGGAATCAGGAGGTCTTCCCGAACATTCGATATTTGAAGAGTGAGTTGTCGAACCGCTTCGAACTGTTCGACACTCAGAGGAACCTCTCGTCCAGGCCGAACTGAAGTCATTCCCGGCTCCACTCTGCGTCACTCCAGATCGTCAAAGTACACCTTTCCTTTCCTTGGGAGTGTGTCGCTTCTTGCAGAATGCGGTCACCGCTGATGTGTTCGAGTTGGATGCCGAGCAGGCTGAGGTGCTAAATCAGGTAGTCGTCGGTGACCGGCGCTGTGTCGAGTACGGACTCTCGATTGCCGCGGAGAGGCGTCGGTGAGGTCGTCCTCTGCTGGGCGGGTGAGCAGGTTGCATCGTCACACCGAGTCCGTGAGGTCGCGGACCGGCAGGGCGGAACGGGATCGCGGTGACGATGCTCACCGAGAAGGTGAGCGACCGCGCAGTACTGTGGATCGGTCACCTGCGGTGCGGGTGTCCGGCTGGACGAGAGAACTGACTACCCATGAGCGACGAGCGCCAAATCCTCATACCCGGCGAAACCTGCTGGCAGATCGCACGGGCCGACCGGCTGGCATGCATTGTCGACGCGGCGGACTATTTCCGCTATGCCAAGTCCGCCATGTTGCAGGCCCGTAAACGCATTGTGCTGATCGGCTGGGATTTCGATACCCGGATCAAGTTCGAGCCGCAGGAGAAGACTCTCGAAGGGCCGAATCGGCTGGGTGAATTCCTGTCCTGGCTGCCGAAACAGCGACCGGATCTCG
Source organism: Nocardia sp. NPDC047038 (assembly GCF_040644075.1). Taxonomy (NCBI): domain Bacteria; kingdom Bacillati; phylum Actinomycetota; class Actinomycetes; order Mycobacteriales; family Nocardiaceae; genus Nocardia; species Nocardia sp. NPDC047038. The sequence goes on from NZ_JBEYVQ010000008.1 coordinate 64,174, forward strand.
ACATCTACCTGCTGAAGTGGAATGTCGGCGCGTTCGCGGCGATCGGCCGTGGGATGACACCGATCTTCGTCGTCAATTGGATGACCGATCGGCGGTTGCACTTGGAAATCGATGGCGCGCACCCGATCGGTTCAGCGCACCATCAGAAGATCGTGGTGATCGACGACGCGCTCGCCTTCTGCGGTGGTATCGACATGACCGTCGATCGCTGGGACACCAGCGACCATCGGGACGATAACCACTACCGAACCGAGCCGAACGGCAACCGGTACGGACCATGGCACGACGCGACCACCGCCGTCGACGGCGACGCGGCGAAAGCGATCGGCGAATTGGCCCGGGCCCGGTGGAAGGCGGCGACGGGAGAGCAGTTGGCGGCGGTCGACGAGATCTCCGGTGACACGCTGTGGCCGGACGGGTTGGAGCCGACGATGCGGTCTGTGGATGTCGGTATCGTGCGGACCTTCCCCGAGCTCGCCGACCGCGCCGAAGTCAGGGAGGTCGAGGCGCTGTATCTGGCGGCGATCGCGGGCGCCACGCGGTCGTTGTACATCGAGAGCCAGTACCTGGCCTCGCGCACTCTCGCCGAGGCGATCGCCGCGCGGCTACGTGAGCCGAATGGTCCGGAGATCGTGCTGGTACTGCCGCGTCACGCCGATGGCTGGCTCGAGCAACAGGCGATGGATGGGGCTCGCCGCCGCTTACTCCATCTGTTATGGAAGGCCGATACCGAAAACCGGTTCGGTGTCTACTACCCCGTCACCGAGGCGGGCGCGCCGATCTACGTCCACGCCAAGGTGCTGGTGGTGGACGATCGGCTGCTGCGGGTGGGATCGTCGAACCTCAACAACCGCTCGATGGGCTTCGACACCGAATGCGACCTGGCCGTCGAGGTCACCCCCGCCACCGAGGAAGGTGACCTGCTGCGGGACACCATCCTCGGTATCCGGCGCCAGCTGATCTGCGAACATCTCGATGCGGAACCCGCGAAGTTCGACGCCACACTCGCCGAGACGTCGTCGCTGCTGCGCACGGTCGAGACCCTGCGCGGCAACGGCCGGACCCTGGTGCGGTTCGAGCCGGGGACCGTCGAGGACGAAGACAGCCCACTGGCGGACAACGAATTGTTGGATCCCGAACGCACGCCACCGCGCCTGCGGGACAACCCGTTGCTGATCCGGGGTATCCGCAGGCTGAAGACAGCGGTGGGTGTGCGCTGACGTACATGGCTTGCCGCAAAGCTGCGTCGGCGGCTCACAACGACCAACCGCGGAACGTCGTTCCAGATGCGGTGACGGCGGTCGGCGGCACGCCTATGACGTTGCGCAGCAATTGAAACCAGCATCGATAGCGTTGGACCGTGAGGTTCAAGCGGTATTCGGCACCAGGAAGGGGAGTGCCCCGATACTTATCGCGAGGGATGGGACGACATGCAGGACGGCGCGATAAAGGCATGGGACGCGCTCACCGACCTGGCCTCGAAGCTCGGCGTCAGTGTGTCGACGCTGCAGAATCAGGACAGCTCCAACGCGGCGCCGATCATATTTTGAACGCACGATAATGCCGATTCCGGGTGATCGGGAGAGTGTGGACGCGATCTCGGCTGCACCGATGATTTTCGGGTGAACCTGTCGTCGATACCTCTGGAGATACCGACAGATAGGAGTCCAGGCATGGGACCGTTTCGGTTGGGCATGACGTCGGTGCGGGCGAACGGTGTGGATCTGGGCATCGAGAGCTTCGGTCGCGAGGACGATCCGCTGGTCCTGCTGGTCGGCGGCACGACGATGTTGTCCTGGCCTGAGGTGCTGTGCGAGCGGCTCGCCTCGGGCGGGCGGCGGGTGGTCCGCTACGACCTGCGTGACTCCGGCGCGTCGACGACCCTCGACCCGGAGAATCCGGCCTACGACCTGCGGGATCTCGCCGCCGACGCGGCCGCGCTGGTCGGGGTGCTCGGCGCCGGGACCGCCCACCTCGGTGGTGTCGGCGTCGGCGGGATGGTCGCTCAGGTCGCCGCGCTGGACCACCCGGACGTGTTCTGCGCACTGACTCTCGTCGGCACCCGGCCGGTGGCGCCGGGCCCGGTCGACGAGGACCTGCCCGACCACGACCGCGCGGTCATCGGCGCGCTGTTCTCGCGCCCACGGCCGGACTGGACCGACCGAGATGCTGTCGCAACGTTCGCCGCCGAGGGCGCCGCGCTGATGGGCAACGATCCGCAGCAGGCGCGGGCGACGGCGGCCCGGATCTGGGATCGGACACCGTCGAGCGATCCCGCGGTGCACCAGGCGAACCAGCTCGGGATGGTGTTCTCCCGGATCGACTGCGCCCCGCGCTGGCGGGAGCGGCTCGGTGAGCTCGACGCGCCCACGCTCGTGGTGCACGGTCGCGCCGACCCGTTCTTCCCGGTCGGCAACGGTGAGGTCCTCGCCGCCGAAATCCCGGGGGCGCGGCTGCTCGTCCTCGACGACATGGGTACCGCTCTGCGCCCAGCGGCGGCCGACCAGGTCGCTGCCGCCATGCTCGCCCTGTAACCCCCCGGCTGGGAGGCATCCTGAGCCAGCGGCACGCACCATTATGCCGCTGATCGAACCGGCCAGGCGTGGCACCTCGGAAGATCAACGAGCAGTAGTGCGTCCGACGCTGGCCGATCGCACCCTCATGCCGAGTACAGGGCGTCCGCAGGAGCGTGTACGCGACCTCGACCGCACCGATGAATTTCGGCGGTGGCTCGCTCGTCGAATGGAGTGTCGAACTCGAGGCGTCGCCTGCTGATGCCGAGCAGAACAAGATGCGCACATGTGGGCTCGCCCTGCGCTCCGGCGCCAGCGTAAGGCGGCGAGTAGCTCGCCTATCCCGTCGGTGCGTGCCATCGCGTCGACAACTGGCATCCCACCGCGAACTCTTCGGCGTCGCGCAGCGCTCTGCCCGCGATGAGGTCCAGTTCGAGCGAGTCGTCGCCGTATCCGGTTGTCGCCGCGATCATCTGGCGGGCGGTGGACCGGATCGCCGACTTGTCGCCGGTCACTGTCCAGCGGTTCACGGCAGGCACGTGGATGAGCCAGCGTGGGCCGCAGCAGTGCACTGTGACGCGGTAGTGGCGCACGGTCACGGCCTTCGCGCGCGGACGGCCCGATGGCGGGTCACTCGGTCCACGACAGCGCTTCGGTGAGGGTCACCGGAGGCGGGGGAGGGGTCGGCACCCCGCCTCCGGGACGTTCGGGTGTGTCGGCCCACTGCCGCAGCGCGTCGGCGTAGCGCTCGAGCACGGGCAGCGGCACGCCCTTGTAGGGGGCGCGAGCCCGTGGGAACGGAACGCGTTGCGGTAGTGCGTTGGTCATGTGTCCTCCCACTGTCCGAGTGGCGGCGAAGGGGGAGTCACGCCGCACCGATCTCGCGGTCAGTGGAGCACCGGATGCGGGCCGTATGGATATTCCCGCGCGAATTCGCGACAGAAAGTGGCGAAAGCCCTGGACACCTTCCAGCGACCCTGCACAATAGCCTCCGGTGGGGCGAAAGACCGCCTTCCACAAGGACTTTCGGAACATTCCAGTCAGTGGGTGTGAATATTCCACGGAAGGGAGCAAACAGCATGGGGGAGAGCGATGCGGGCGCCGGTATTCGGCAGCTCAAAGCCGACATTCGCGGGACGGGAGGCGTTCCACACCGCAGCCTCGGCCGCTGCCTGCGCGGCATGAGGCAGGAGGCGGGATTGTCCATCGAAGTGGCGGCGCGGGCCATCGGGCGCGGAGCGGGGACGCTGCACCGTCTGGAAACCGGTGCGCCGAACGTGGTCGTCCGAGAGGAAGATCTGCGGCGGCTGTGCAGGCTGTATCAGCGGGTGGACATGCTGCCGGTGTTGAAATCGCTCGCTGCACAGGGGAGGACGCCGTCGTGGTTGGACGAGTTTCCCGATCAGGTGAATCCGACGTTCAACGCCTACGTGCAGATGGAGGCGGCAGCGTCTCGTATCACTGTCTATCGCCCCGATATGGTGCCCGGACTGTTTCAGACTCCGGACTACGCGCGGGCGCTGGATCGTGTCTACTTTCCGATGGACACCGCAGAGGAGATCGAGCGTCGCGTCCGAGTGCGGCGTAACAGGCAAGCGTTGATCTGTCGTGACTTCTCGCCGCTGGCAGCTGTGCTCGTGCTGGACGAGGCAGTGGCCAGGCGAGTCGTCGGCAGTCCACGCGTGATGTCGACGCAGCTGCGCCACCTGGCCGGTCTGCCGCCGAATGTTCGCGTGCAGGTGCTTCCTTTCGGGGCAGGCTTCCCGCTGGGAGTCTCGACCGGTCCCTTCACGATCCTGGATTTCGCCGGTGACGGAGGGGGTCGGCCGCTGGAGCCGCCGGTGGTCTATGTCGAGAGCTACACAGGCAACATCTACCTGGAGCGCACCAGCACCGTGCGTCGGTACCGAGCTGGATTCGAGGTAATCCAGCGAGTAGCTTTGGATGTGCCGAATAGCAAACGCCTACTGCGGCAGGTAGCGAAGGAGTTCGACTGTGTCCGTTGATCTATCCGGAGCGCACTGGTTCAAGAGCACCCGTAGTGCTGCTGGAAACGACTGTGTCGAGATCGCGCATCTGGACGGCGGGCGCGTAGGGGTTCGTGACTCGAAGAATCCTCACGGTGGGGCGTTGGTGTTCACGCCCTCGGAGTGGGATGCGTTTCTGTCGGTCGCGCGGGGCGGCGAGTTCGACCGATCTTGAGCTCCGCCTGCTCGATCGCCGGTGTTCATCGAGGACCGCAGTAGGTACGCTTCTGCGGCCAGCAGTACTTCCGAGACCGAGGGCTTCGACGGATATCGTGCGCTACATCGGCTGCGTCGGCGGGTCGGGGGACCTGCCGACCCCCTCGCGCAGCGCACCGCCGATATCAATGATCGACGGTGTCTTCAGCATCGGCACCGCATACATTTCATGACGCGGCGAGACCGAGGAGGCCGATGAGTACACCGATTCCGCCGCGAACGTTGACCGACCTCGAAACCAGTGTCGCCGTGAAGCTGCTGTCGTCGGGCGACCCCGGCGCCTCCGCGTACCAGGCGCAGGTGCCGTATTCGCAGGTCGTCGCCACCTGGGGTATCGGTTCACCCAGCATCGATCTGGCGGTGCGGGCCGGTGCGGTGCGAGCATCCGATTCGCCGGACGGGATCTTCGCCAGCGGAGGGGTCACCGACCGCAACGGATCACCGATCGGCGAGGTCATACTGTGGGTCGAGGACGGCTGGCTCAGCGGAATCGAGTACGCCTGGCATACGGACGAACGCCCCCACGCGCTGCCCGAGCCCGGTCGAATCGAGCTTCTGTAGCGCGAGATGATGATTGGGCCATATTGAGCCGCATGCCGCACACCGAGATCACCGCGGAGTTGGTGCGGGATCTGCTGCGTGACCAGCACCCCGACCTAGCCGACCGCCCTGTGCGGCTCGGCGCGCGTGGCTGGGACAACCAGCTGTGGCGGCTCGGCGACGACCTGGCCGTCCGATTGCCCTGGGCGACAGAGTCCGCCGACGCGTTGCTGCGCAAGGAATACACCTGGCTGCCCGACCTCGCTCCGCGTCTTCCGCTGCCGGTTCCCGTTCCGCAGCGCTTCGGTGAGCCCTCCGAACGGTTTCGGCGGCCGTGGATCATCACGACCTGGGTGCAGGGCGAGCCTGCCGACCGAGCTCCCGTCACCCACGCAGCGGAGTCCGCCACCACCCTGGCCGCCTTCCTGAGGGCACTTCACCAACCTGCCCCCGAGCAGGCGCCCGAAGGCCGCGACCGCGGAGGGTCGCTGGCCGGTTGTTCCGACAGGTTCGCCGAGCAGCTGTCAGCGGTCACCGAGTTGGGGCTGATCGCCGATCCTGATGCCGTCCGCGCGGTCTGGGAAGACGCTGTCGCCGCACCGGATTGGGACGGCCCAGCGCTGTGGCTGCACGGCGATCTGCATCCGGCCAACGTCCTCACCGCGGATGGTGCGATCTGCGGTGTGATCGACTTCGGCGACCTCTTCGCCGGCGATCCGGCTTTCGATCTCGCTGCCGCATGGATTCTGCTGCCCGACGGTGCCACCGACCGCTTTCATCACGCCTATCAGTCGTCCATGGATACGGCGACTCTGCGGCGCGCCCGTGGATGGGCGGTGCTGCGCGCCTTCGCGGGCATCTTCATCGCAGACGCCGGGGTCCACGGCCGCCCTGGCGGCAAGCCGACATGGGGTCCACCCGCCCAGGCCGCACTGCGACGCCTCATCGCTACCCATCGCTGATCGTGCGCGTGCCCCAACGCTTCAGGAGACGGTGACGACCTGCGCAGGGTTCGAAAAGCTACTATCTACCGGTTGTCTCGCCGCTGCGATATCAGTGATGTCCCCGTAGCGGCGGCATGGGCGCCGTTGGCCTATCTATTGAACGCATTGCTTGCTGGCCTTTATGGGGCTTTTGTCCCTAGTACGTGCTCGGTGCGGACAACCGAGCGACATCCGCTCGAAGGTTCACTCGCGACGGTGGGGCCAGTACCGCTTGGATTGAAAGTATTGTGTGGCTTCGGGAGAGTCGTTGTAGTCGAGTAGATTGCCGACCTTCTTGGCCAGTACTCGGCGTACTTCTTCCGGGCTGGCGAAGAAGAACTCCCGGCGGGGGTTCGCGTGGTTCAGTCGCGCCGAAGCGAACTCTTTGTGCAGTTCGCTTTCGAGTGTGACTGCATCGTCGGAGAAGTACACGGCGTGGACGTCGAACGGGAACGGGACGGATGCGCCGCCCAGTTCGCGGACTCGGTCGAGTGGTTCGAGTCGACGAGTCAGCCCGATCTTGACGACGTTGGGGCCGAATGCGCCGATGTTGGAGATGACGTAGACGTAGCCTGCGCGGATGTTCGCTGCACGGTAGTCGTTCTGCGCGATCGCCTCGGTGATGCGGGTGAGCTGATCTTCGATATCCCGAGTGTCTTGTCCGGCGGCAGTGAGCCGTTGCAGTACGGCGCGGTAGTGTGCTTGCTCTTTCTCGAGTCGCTCGCGTTCGGCGGCGAGTTCTTGTTCGACTTTACGTTCCTCCCGCAAGCGCTCGCGTTCCTCGCGGGCGGCTTCTCGTTCTTCCTGCACCTTCATCATGTAGTCGGCGGTGAGTTCAAGTTCTTTTACCCGCAGCGCGTGGTACGCGGTGGAGACGTGCATTTGCATTGCCGCGCCGATTTTTTCGATGTCTTTGGCGGCCTTGTCGAGTCGTCGTTTGGCGGTGTCCAGGTTGCCGGCGCGTATGGTTCGCACGCAGTTTTCCGCCTCTGCGTTGTATGCCCGCAACATGAGCTTGGAAAGGTCAGCGGTCAACCGGCGCCCCTCGGCGAGGGAGTTGTTGAAGCTGAACTTCTTGGCCACCACGATGGCCTCGCTGGTCTTCACGGCTTCTCGCACGTCGGCGCGCAGCTCGGCGAGGGCTTGTTTGTAGCTGTCGGCGTTCTCCAGGGGGTGGTGGTACTCGTAGATTCCCACCTCTTGAAGCACCAGTGCGTCGTCCACGGTGATGAGCCGGGGATCGTTCAGCGGAGGCGGTGCACCGGCTGTGGTCGGGTGGGCTTGCAGTTGTGCGGTGAGATCTTGGATGCGGTCTTGGAGGTCGGCGGACTCGCGTTCCTTGACGATCAGCATCTTGCGCAGTGCGACGATCGCGGCTTGGGGGTCGTTCATCCGCGTACTCCGTGGTTTGCCATGGGCACCAGCCCGTAGGGGTTCTTCGATACCGCGGCCGCGAGGTGAGTCAGAGTTGCTGTCGACTCCACGCGTGCGAGGTCGATCGGCAGGAAATCTGCCCGGTCGGTGGCCAGACGGACGAGATCGATTCGGGTGTCGTGGCCGGTCGCGGCGTCGACGGTGTCGACAGCGACGGTGAGTGCGATGCTGTCGATGATTTCTTCGCGATCGGCTTCGAACACTTCGTGTGCTGTCCGCAGCGCGGTCTGCGCGATCGCTGATGCGTAGCGACGTTTGACTTCAGCCGCAGGCAGCGCAGTTGCGGTGATTTCATCAGTGGTTTTGTTGTAGCGGAACGCTTTTGTTGTCGGGAACGCGTCAGGGTGCGGAGCCAGGACTGTGACGTGCAACTCGCGGTCGCCAGCGTCGAAGGAGTGCTCGTAGGTCACCTCGAACGTCTCGGGATAGACCGAGTTGGCCAGCACGATGCCGACGTATTCGTCCATGGCGTCGGGTCGACGCTCACGTAGTCCGGCGATCAGCCGATCCAGCCGCGCGTTCGATTCTTCGACCTGTCGGCGGCGCTCGGTGCTTGCTTGCTCGAGCCGGCGCCGAGCATCGCCGAGCTCTGCGACACGCGAGGCTTCCTGCTGCCGCCAACGGGCACGTAGTTCTGCGTTCGCGGCGCAGGTTCGGGCGAATGTCAGCTGCCACTGCTGCACGACGTTCAGGTATTCCCGTTGCGCCGCCTCCAGTTGGGTCGCGTGCCTGCGGTTGCCGCCGAGGGCGCCGCTGAGACCTGTTGGCGGCGCGGGTGGGACGAAGATCGGGTGATCCGGCAGCGCGTGGTAGCGGGGAGACGGTGTTGGAGTGAGCAGTTCGGGACGATTGAACGGGAGGTCTGTGGCGTGTTCGCGCAGCGACTCGAGGTCGACCCAGTCATCGACTTCCAGCGTGGCGTCCAGTAAGTGGTCGATCGCGTCGTAGGTGGCGGCGAGCTGCGCGTTCTTCTCTTCGGCCTCTGCCTCACGGGCCGCGATGTGGGCGAGTTTCGCAGCCTTCTCTGCTGCCGCGCGGTCGGCGGCCGAGGCACGCATGGCCGCGGCCGCGGCTCGTTGCTGCTCCCGCGCGAAGCGTTGCGCCTCCCTGACAGCCGTGTTGTGCGCGCGCATCGCTGCCCGTTGCTGCTGCGCCTGCCGCTGCTGTGCCAGCCTCTGCTGGTGTTGCAGTTCCGCGAAAAACCCCCTGCGCCGCGCCACCCGAGCTACACCCCTCTTCCCGATACTCGACATGAACCGGCCGGACAACCCCGGCCCGCAGTTACTGTCCGCGACAGAACCAATCCCGTTACAGACGCCACACTCTGGCTTTTCCAGCTATCAGCGCTCGAGCTTCGGCTCGTGATCCCTTCGGGTCGATGCTGTATCTGCGGTATATGTTGTGCGGCGTAACGACTAGAGGTTGATCACGGATAAGACGTGCAGCCGGGCCGGTGTTCTCGAACTCCCGGTACCGAGGCCCGGCGGCCGTGCATCCGGGCATGTCGATCAGTGTGCAGACTCAGAGGGGAAAGATCATGCGCTCAGTTACCAAATTGGCCACGACCGCCGCTGCCGCCGTAGTGGCCTGCGCCCCGGCGTTCGTCTTCGCCGGTACCGCCTCGGCCGAGGCGGTCAACCTCCCGGTGCTCTACACCACGGCGACGGAAGCGGGCCTGTGCTACGGCACGATTCGCGGGAACGTGGACCAGGACTCTTCCCAGGGACTTCACCTCACCAGCGCCTTCGAGGGCATCGGCACCTGCGCCACCACCGCCTACGTCTCCTGGCACAACATCGACACCGGCGCGCGGGGGAACACCACGATCAAGCTGGTCGGCTCCTGGTACAACTCCGCCACCATCCCCTCCGGCCCCGGCCACGTCGAGTTGTCCGTCACCACAAAGGAGATCTTCCACTCGCCCGATTCGGTTCAGGTGCAGTACGTCATCCCGGGGTGATCGGTAGTGAAGCCGGGCATCACGGCCGCGGCAAGTCGCATTGGCGGCCTCGGGTTCGGCAGGTAACTTCGAGCAAATGGATGCTGGCGTAGCCTACTTCCCGACCCACGACGGCCTCGGGCCCGCGGAGCTCGCTCGAACCGTCGAGGAGCGCGGCCATCGGTGGCTGATGTGGGCCGAGCACACGCACATCCCGGCGGCGCGGAAGACGCCATGGCGCGGCGAGCAGGGCGCGCCGCCGCTGCCGCGAAAATACGCGCACACCTACGACCCCTTCGTGGCGAGCGCCTACGCGTTGAGCGCCACGAAAGCGCTGCGGGTCGGGACCGGTATCGCGCTCGTGGCCCAGCGCGACCCGATCATCACCGCCAAGGAGGTCGCGTCGCTCGATCATCTGTCCGGCGGGCGATTCGACTTCGGCATCGGCGCAGGCTGGAACCGTGAAGAGATGGCGAATCACGGCACCGATCCACGGACCCGGATGAAGCGCATGGGCGAGTACGTCCGAGCGATGAAGGTGATCTGGACACAGCACGAGGCCTCGTTCGACGGCGAATTCATCTCTTTCGACCGGATCTGGAGCGACCCCAAGCCGATCCAGCGGCCGCACCCGCCGATCCTCGTCGGCGGCAGTGGCCCGACGGTGCTGGATCGCGTGCTCGAATACGGCGACGCGTGGATGCCCAATCACGGCCCCGGGATCATCGAGCGGATCACCGAGCTGCGCGAGCGGGCCGATCGCCCGATCGACGTCGTCGTGATGGGTGCCCCCGTCGACGACCTCGAGGCTCTCGAATCCTATGCGGAAGCGGGAGTCGACCGCGTGCTCTTCTGGTTGCCGTCGGCACGCCGGAGCGTCGTCGAGCGCGAACTCGATCGGGTCGAGGCGACGATGGCCGAGTTGCACGACCGCCCGGTGTGAAGTCGGAGGTGGAGTCGCCCCGGTTTCCTCCCGCACCCTTTGCCGGGACGGCCGCCCGCTCGGGGCTGAGCACGGCCCGACAGCCGGTCCGGAAGCGGAGCGATGGCTCCGCGTTGACTACGCTGACGCGGTGTCCCAATCCGTGCCACTGACGAGACTTCTCGATGACGCGGGCTTGCTGTCGCTCGAGCACCGCCTGCACCTCGAGGAGGTGCTCGGCGCACACGTGTTGGAGGCCGATCTGGACGGACGTCGGCTCGAATTCCTCGGTGACGAAGGCTCCTTCGTGTGCACCGACGTCCACCTGCTCGGAACGGCGGATGCCGACACGTGGCTGTGGGGATGGGTCAACCCCTGGGGCTACCCGCCGTCGCTGCTGCGCGCGGCGGAGACCGTGCGCGAGTTCGGGTCCCGCTACCGTGTCGCCGAATTGTGTTCGGCCGAACTGCCCGTGGTCCTCGGTGGCGCGGCGCCGGAGCCTTATCAGGTGGCCGGCTTGATGGCGGATGCCGCGAAGATCGTCTGCGGGCGCTGGAACTCCTACTGTGGTGTCATCGATGGCGCCTGCGTGGCGTTCCTCATCGACCACCCGGCCTTCGAATTGCCCGCGCCCACCCCCTCCGGCCTCGCTCGCGTGCTGGCGCACGGCTTCGGTGCACTGCCACTGACGGATCACCGGCGTGCCGTGTACAGCTACCTCACCCGGCGGGGACTGAACACCGAATTCCTCGACGACTACCGGTTGCTGGAATTCGGCGACGACGGTCTCGCCGGCGAGGTCGAGTTCGACGCTTCGGGCCGGATCGCGAACCTCGATATCCGGATCGTCATGGACGGGATCGACGCGCCCTTCGAATCGCAGCCCCAGCCGGCGTGATCCGCCCGGTCAGCTCGGCGGGAACTGTTGCTCGAACCAGCCGAGAATCTCGGGGACGGCCATCCGGGCCGTTCCGGCGTGGTCCACGTCGCCCAGGTCCCGCAGCGTGGCGTTGCCGCCGCCGAGAGCTTGCGAGCAGTGCTCGGCATTCGGAAACGGCACGGCGCGGTCGCCGCGGGCAGCGTAGAGGTGAACGGGTACTCGCGGCGTCCAGTCGCAGGTGCCGTCGCTCTCGGCGATAGCCGCCGCGGTGGCGCCGGTCGGCTCGGCGGCGGACCGGACGAACCCGGGGGTCAGCAATTGCCCGGGGGTGGGCGCCAGCGAGGTCACGATGGTGATCTCGGTGTGGAAGCCGTCGAAGAGTTCTTCGACTTTGTCGGCGTAGGGCTGCTGGAAGGCCTCGGTCGGGTCGTCGTAGAGGTGGTGGATCCGATTCATGGAAGTGATCCAGTAGGAGAGGAAGAGCACCGCCGCGCCCGGTAGGACCCTCCCGTCCAGTGCGGCGGGCGCCTGGACGTGCCGTAGGTCGTAGGGTCCGCTGATCGGGGCCAAGGCAGCCACCCCGAAACCCGGGATCGCGCCGGAGGCCAGCGCTTTCCCGAGCGCCATCGCGGCGTGGCCGCCCTGGGAGAAGCCGGTCACCAGCACGTCCGGATCGAGCTCTCGGCGCTGCTGGGCCACGAGGGAAGCGGTCGCGCGCAGCAGGTCGGCCGAAGCGCTGACCTCCGAGGGCGCATGGGTGTAGGGATGCGTCCCCGGACCGTTCCCGAGGCCCAAGTAGTCCGGTGCGGTCGCCGCGTAGCCCGCGGCGGCGAAGGCCACCGTACGCAGCCGATCGGGGAGGTTGCGGGTGTCGACCGACGGCGCGTCGCTCTTCAGCGTCATGGTTCCGTGCTCGTAGCTGACCACCCGCAGCCGCCGGGAGTCCGTGCGCGGCAGCGCCACCAGCCCGCTGGCGGTGGTTTGGTCGCCGTGCGGGGTGATCGTCCGGTACTCGATGCGGAAGGCGTCGACGCCGTTGCGCACCGGAGTGGAGATTCCACCGTTGGTCAACAGCGCGGCGGTCTGCTCGGGCGGCAGACTCAGCAGGGGCGTCGTGGAAACGATTTCACCGCGGGCGGGCGGCGGTTCGTGTTCGGTCCCGCATCCAGCGGCTGCCAACAGGACGACCACCGCGACCAGGCAGCGCCTCAGACGGTACATCCGTCGGTCCTCTCGACGATCATCGGCTTCGTTCCATCATCGCGCGTGCGCGTACAGGTCGTCGGGCGGTGCGGCCGGGCCGCCGGGATCTGGGGGTGGTTTCGGGTCTCGTGGAAGGCTCGAAGTTCGCGGCGGGCGGAGGCAAGCCGCTCCGATCGTCGGCATCCCGCGCGTCCGGTGCCTGGTCGTAGCTGATCCGGCCACGCGCAGTTCACCCGACCGTTAAGTAAATGGCTGTTTCAAGCAATATAGGGCTATCTACCAGTCCAGAGTAGCGATATGTTATGAATCATTATCGTCGACTGCGGTAGTTCGGTGTGGTTGCTACCCGGGCGGCGCGAGGTTGTCGACGCTACCCGGCCGACGCCGTCCGGGCGGCGTCGACACCTCATGGCGGCTGATCGAGGGACTACCCGAGGAGTGGGCATGAGCACGCCGACGGCGAGCGCGACTACCGAGATCTACTTTCGCGCGGCGGCCGCGACCCTGGTCGAGGCAGCGACGGTGCTTGCGGACTTCGGATGCTCGCCGGTCGATGTCTCCGGGATACTCGAGCGCTCGCGCCGAGTCGAGCACGCGCTCGGCGTGGTCATCGGCAACTTGACCGCCGCGCTGGAGTCCGAGCCCGTGGCCGCCGACGGCGCGCAATTGTCCGAACTCGGGCGGGCGCTCGGCCGCGTCGTCGAACGGATCCGGGCGGCAGCAGCGCTCGCGGACGCCCGCCTCGTCACGTCGGTGCCGGACGAGGTGCTCGAAGTCGTGATGACGATAGGTCGCTGCGCGCATCTCACCGCTGCGGCAATGGGCGCCTGCGACCAACCGCTGCTCGGGTCATATCGCGCCGAGTTGCTGCGTCTCGCGGTGCACGCCGAGCGGACGTTCACCCGGTGGTCGCTGTCGCGGCCACGGACCGGCGCGAACCCGACGGCGGAACTCGGCAAGGCGCTCGTCTCGGTCCTGCACGCGTTCCTGGCGGTCGGTTACGCGGCCGCGATCGTGATCAGGGCGTGAACGCTATGTGGCCATGCATTCTTTCCAGGCGATCCGAAATCACCAGCGCAAACTGGTCTTTAGTTAGTGGTTGTTCATGTCGTGTGATAGAACTCACTGGCGAAACGAAGGGGACTGTTCGACATGGAACCAACAGCCAAGCAACGCGCGGCGATGAACGTCATCTGCGACACGTTCAACCCCGGCGACGGGTTGACGCTGCCGTCGGCGAGCGCGCTCGGAGCCGTTGACACCGTCTTCCAACTGCTGGGGCGCAATCCGCGCGAGGCGGAGAAGAAGCAACTGGCCACGCTGCTGAACCTGTGGGATTCCCGGCTGACCGGCCTGGTCACCGGCAGCGGTCTCCGGCGCTTCTCCCGCCTGTCGCAGGAGGAGCGGGAACGGGCATTGCTGCGGCTGGCCGATTCGCGTTTCGAATCCGTGCGGGTGATCTTCGGGGCGCTCAAACAAGCGTCGCTGCTGTCCTACAACATCACTCCCGGCCCGACGGGCGTCAATCCGCTGTGGAAAGAGATCGGGTATCCGGCCCCGGCCGGTCCGCTGACCACGGCGCCCGCGCCCGTGTTGACACCGCTGCGCTGCACCGAGACGACCGAATTCGACTGTGACGTAGTGATCGTCGGTTCCGGCGCCGGAGGCGGTGTGGCCGCCGCGGTATTGGCCGAAGCGGGCCTGGACGTCGTGGTGCTGGAACGCGGAAACTACTACGACGACCGCGATTTCGGCGCGGGCGAGCTGGACGGGTTGCAACACCTGTACGCACCGGGGCCGCCGGGCACCGCCGACGGTCAGATCACCCTCGTCGCGGGCACGTGCCTGGGGGGTGGGACGGTCGTCAACTGGAGTACGTCTTTACCGACGCCGGAGGATGTCCGGGTGGAGTGGGCCGCCCTGGGCGCCGCCCAGTTCGCCGAGGACGAATTCGGCGACGCGCTCGACGTGGTGCGGCGGCGGCTCGGTGTCACCGATCGGCGGTCGGTGCTGTCGGCTCGCGACGGCGTTCTCGAGCGCGGCGCCCGCGCGCTCGGCTGGGAGGTGGACACGTTGCCGCGCAACGTGACCGATGCCTGCGACGCCGGTGTGGAGTGCGGCCGGTGCGGTTACGGCTGCCGCCTGGGCGCCAAGCAGTCGGTGACCAAGACCTGGCTCGCCGATGCGGCGGATCGCGGCGCGCGACTGGTCGTGGACGCCGACGTGCGGCGGATCAGTGTGCGAAATGGTCGCGCGGAAGGCGTTTCGGCGGTCACGTCCGACGGCGTGGCGATCGAGGTGCGCGCTCGTGCGGTGGTGGTGGCGGCCGGTGCGATCCAGACTCCGGCGTTGCTGCGGCGCTCCGGGCTGCGCAACCAGAACATCGGCCGCCATCTGCGCCTGCACCCGGCGGCCGCGGTGTTCGGGGTGTTCGAGGAAGAGATCCGGCCGTGGGAGGGCGGCTTGCAGACCCGGATCTGCCGCGAGCACAGCGATTTGGACGGCAACGGCTACGGCGTGATCTACGAAACCGGCCCGATTCATCCCGGTCTCGCCACCGGGTTCATGAGCTGGCGTGGCGCCGAGAACCATCGGACCGCCATGCTCGATTTCGCGCGTTCGAACGCGATCGGCATCATCACGCGCGACCGCGATTCGGGCACCGTGTCCGTCGACCGCGGCGGTGAGCCGATCGTGAACTACCGGTTGTCGGACTATGATGCCGCCCATTTGCACACCGGGTTCGAGGGGGCGGCGAGCATTCTGGAAGCAGCGGGTGCGCAGCGCATCTTCTCCGGGCACCAAGCGGGCGTCTCCTACGAACCGGGCCGCCGCGGCTCGCACGCCGATTTCGCCGCCGCGTGCCGGGCCGCCGGGTACGGACCGGGGCAATGCTCCCTGGGCGCACTGCACATCATGGGTTCGGCGCGGATGGGCGGCTCAGCGGCAACCTCGGCCACCAACCCGGACGGCGCCACATGGGAGGTGGCGAACATCGTCGTCGCCGACGCCTCCAGCTTCCCCACCGCGTCGGGCGTCAACCCCATGGTCTCGATCGAGGCGATCGCCTACATGAACGCGAAAAGGCTTGTCGCGCGGTTGAGCTGAATACCGGCCGGGTCGGGTCAGAGCGCGCGGATGCCGTCGAGCACCGCGCGCAGGAGGCCGAGATCCGATTCCGACCCGGCCGTGGGCTCCGCCGACCGGTAGATCAGCCTGCCGTCGTCGAGCAGATCGCCGATGAGGACCTTCGTCATCGTCAGCGGCAGGTTCAATCGCGCGGACACCTCCGCTACCGACTGCGGGGTGCGGCAAAGCTGCACGATAGCGGCGTATTCCGGTTCGGTGCGCCGCAGTGCGGTGCCCGGCGCGCCATCGACCACCAGAGTGACCAAGTTCAGTTCCGGGCGCACGGCACGACCCCGGCCGCGGGTGATGGCGAAGAGCCGGACCATCGGACCGGCGTCTTCCTCGTACCAGGGATCGTGCTGATAACTCATGGCTGTGTCGAAGCGGGTGGGTGCGGGCGCGTGTCGACCGACAGATGTGTTCCGACTCGCTGCACCGTCTGATTCATTTCGTAGGCCACCATACCCATATCGGCGGTCTCGGACGCCAGCAGTGCCAGGCAGGCGTTGGTTCCGGCCGTGGTGACGAACAGCACGGCGTGGTCGAGTTCCACCACGGTCTGGCAGACGCCACCGGCGTCGAAATGGTGGCCGACGCTGCGGGACAGGCTGTGCAGTGCCGATGCCATCGCGCAGAACCGCTCGGCGTCGGCCTTGTCCAGTTGCGCCGAATGGCCGATCAGCAGCCCGTCGGAAGACAGCAGCACCGCGGATTTCGCTCCGACCAATCCGGTGACCAGCTCGTCGAGCAGCCAACCGAGGCCGGTTCCCTGGGAAGTAGTCATCGTCGCCTTCTGCAAAGGGGGGATTGCGGACTAATCGAAGTCGGGACGCTTCCGGCGTCCCTGGCGGGTGCCGTTCTCGATGGCACTCATCAGATTGCGTGCTTCATCGGCGGTCCGCTGTCGTATCGGGGCGGCGGGCGCCGTCTGCTCCTGCTCCTGCTCCTGGGGAGATTGACGGCGGCGGCGTGGGAGCGGCGGCCTGGCGTCCGCGGCCGGACCGGGATCTGGTGTGGCCGCGGTGTCGAAGCCACGGTCGTCGCTGTGCGGGGTCGGTGCCGGGGCCTGTTGCTCGGAGGCCGGGGTGAACCATGCCGATCGGCCCGGTACCGGCGCCGGTCGAGGCGGGAGGTCGTCCGGCGTCTGCGGCCGCACGGGCTCGATGGGGTCAGCGTCGCTCTGCTCGCGCGGCGAGGTCTCCGACCGCAGGAGTGCGCTCGGAATGAGCACCACCGCCCGCACGCCGCCGTACGCCGACTCGCCCAGACGTACCGAAACACCGTGCCGGTGAGCCAGTTTCGCGACGACGAACAATCCGAGCCTGGTGTCGCTGGACAAGGTCACCACACTGAAATCCGGTGGGTTGGACAGCAGTTCGTTGCGCGCGGCGAAGTCGGCCTCCGACATGCCCAAGCCCTGGTCGATGATCTCGACCGCGACGCCGCGCCCGACCACGACGCCGGACACCTCGACCCGCGCCTGCGGGGGTGAGAATGCTGTCGCGTTATCCATCAGCTCGGCCATCAGGTGGATCAGGTCGGCGACGGCGTTGCTCGACACCTGGAGTTCCGGCAGCCTGCCGGTCTGGATCCTGGCGTAGTCGAGACTTTCGGCGACGGCGGCGCGGACCAGATCGATCAGTGGAACCGGCTTCCGCCAGCGTCTACCCGGCTTCTCTCCGCCGAGGATGATGAGGTTCTCGGCGTTGCGGCGGGCCCGCGTCGCCAGGTGGTCGAGCTGGAACAGCAGCTCGAGCTGGTCGGCGTTCTCCTCCTTGCGTTCGGCTTGGTCGAGCAGCGCCAACTGGCGGTGCACCACGACCTGGCTGCGATGGGCGATGTTGAGGAATACCGCGTTGACGCCCGTTCGGGTCTTCGCCTCGGCGACCGCGGCGGACACGGCCGCGACATGGGCGCGGTTGAAGGCGTCGGCCACCTGGCCCAATTCGTCGGAACCGAAATCCAGTCGGGCCAACTCGGCCTCGGAGTCGATGCTTTCGCCTCGGCCGAGCCTGCCCATGAGATCGGGCAGCTGCTGGTCCGCCAGTTCCAGTGTGTCGCGCCGCAATCGCCGCATTCGCCCGATGAAGCGATTGGCCATGATCAACGCCGCGAGGAAGGCGATGGTCGCGACCAACAGCACCCCCGCGCCACCGAGCATGGACCGCCGCGCGGTTTCATCGCCTCGCTCACGCGCGATCTGGTGCGCGTCGCGGCTCTGGTCGTCCCAAAGCTTCAGCAGGGCCGCCGAGACCTGGCCGGAGGCCTCTTGCCAGGCCGCGACACCCATGGGCAACGACGACGTGGTCCTGGAGGCCGAGCGGCCGCTCTGGGTCCTACCGGTACCGGTGGACTCGTCGGAGTCGGAGCCCGCCTCCACCGGACCGCGCACCAGCACCGCGTCCTGCATCGCGACGAGCTTCTGATAGGCCGGTCCGGCGGTGATCTCCTGGAGCTGGGCGAGTCGCTTGTTCTTCAACACGCGGCCGGAGTAGGCGACCTCACTGCGGAATTCGCCTACCAACCGGCTGAATTCGGTCAATTGCGCGGGAGTGTTCTCGCCGACGGTCAGCGCCACCGCGCCCAGGGTGTCCGCCATCGACAGGGCTTCGGCCGCGCGTAGGGGCTCGACGCCGTAGTTCAGTTCCATGGCGATGTCGGCTTCCGGCGCCACCCGTGCGGCGAGCGTCGACGCGGCGATGATCGTGCCGATGACCCCGCTGAAGACTTCGAAAACCTCGTGCGGCGCGGCCTGCCGGGTGTCGACCCCGCCGCGCAGCGTCGGAACCATCGCGAACAGCTTGTTGTAGCCTTCGATATCGGAGGCGGACCCGCCGGGATTCAGTTTGCGGGCGGCATCGCCTTTCGCCATCACCCCCGCCAGCGCCGCGTCCGAACGCTGGCGTGCGGCGGCGAGCCCGCGGGCGACTTCGGTGTCACCGGCCAGGGACAACAGCGAGAGGCGACGCTCCTCCTGGAACGCCTGGACCATGAGGATGGCCGGTGCCGTCGTGCTGCTGGCCAGCTCCGCCCATTCCTTGGCCGCCTGGGCGGATCGCACCAGATAGCCGGCCGCGCCCACACCGATGATGAGTAGCGTGACGCTCGATATGAGCACGATCGCCAGCAGGCGTACCCGGACACTCACTCGACCACGGACATCACGCCGGCTCGACCGAACCACTCCCATAACGGATTCGCGCAGCTCTGACCACTTGCTCACGGCTGGAAAATGCCTACCCTCTGACACGGCCCCGCCCGACCCGGGCGGCACCTCACCTGTACCCGTTCCGAAGAATAACGAAAGTGTAGCGGTTCGATCGCGAATCCCACGGATTCGCTTGGACCAACAAGTGAATCGAAATTATTCCGAAATTCGAGCACGCGAGCTCGGGCGCGCCGGGCTCCGCGCGTGATCGTCGACCGTAAACGCGCCCGGAAGGATTGCCACTCGGCGGTATAGCGTAGCCGATCCGCAGCTGCGAGAACCAGAGCGAACATCAATCTCTAACTTACCGATGGTTCTGGTCGTATATGGACAGCTCGTTCGATTCCTCAGCTGTCCGCCTGTGCGATATGGGTGATCGGTACCGTGTCATCGGACCAGACACCGAGAAGGGCAGCCCAATGTCCACGGAACCGGGTGATGATATAGCGCCCACTTCGATATCCGATTCCCGCTGCTGGCAATGAATCCGTCACTCGACCGCCACACCGGCACTCGCCGCTGCGACCCGCGCTGTTCGTGCAAGCGTTGCGAAGTCCCGGAGCGCCGCCGAGTGCCCGGCGAACGATTCCAGCGGTGGCGTGGCTCTCGTTACCGGACCGTCGGCGCCGCGCCGGGAGTTCGTGTCATCGCGGTGACCAGGTGGCCCGCAGTTCGAGCGCGGCGATGACGCGATGAAGCGTTTCGACGGGGTCGGGGCCGCATTCGAGATGCAGGCCGCCGGGAACGGTGCCGGTCGTTCGGCACGTGTCGAAGAACGCGCGAATCACGTCGGCGACATCGTCGGCACCGAAGTCGCCGCCGCCGTGCGGCATGCGCGTGGACGGCATCGGATCGCACACCCAGCAGATCGGTGTGTCACACGCGGCGGCCGCGGCGAACAAGGACGGAAGCGTATCGAGGGTACGGGCGACGCCGAGTCGGGGGACCAGTGTGAGCCGCCCCGGCTCTTTCCGCGGATTCAATGTGCGACAGAGGAACTCGATGTCGTCCGGGGTAGTGGCGGAGCCGAGTGCTACCGCGACAGGGTTACCGGCATGGATGGCGACCCGCATTCGGTCGCGGGCGAGAGCCCCCGCCCGATCGTCGAGCCACAAAAGGTGTGCCGAGCGATCCCACCATCGTTCGTCAGGTCCCTGGCCGGGCGGGACGACCGGTTCGCGGGAGATGCGCAGCAGCGGTAGCCAATTGTGCAGTTCACTGGCGCCCGGCGGTGCGATCGCGGCGACCGGCAACAGCCCGCTCACCGCGCGGAGCAGGTCGCGTCGCACCGGATCGTGCGACCGGTCGGCGGCGCGGCGCAAAATGTTCACGCACAGCGTGATCGGCAAGCGGTCGGCGGGCCACTCGTCGAGCGCCGCGGCAGCGCGGAGGTCGCCGCGGTGTCGTCCGGGCGCTCGTTCGATGGTGACCGTCGCTGTTCCCAGCCCATGCGTCATGACCGCGGCCGCCGCGTACGTCAGTGCCCTGCGCGCGGCGACCGTTCTGGTGTCGTCGCCGGCAGAGGCGTCGTCGCGGCCACCGAGGTGCAGGACGAAACCATCTCCCCGCGCTGCCTTCGCCAAATCCGCTGTGAGAACCTCGCATTCGTGGGGTTGTACAGGGCCGGGCCGCGAATGCCGCAGGCGGATGGGTAGCGCTGCGGAGTCCGCACCCCGCTGTACGCTGCCCAGGAATTCGTGCGCCTCGAACAGTCGGCTCGCCACCAGGAACGACCCCGGCCGCGCGGGTTCCGGTTCGTCGGCCCAAGGCGGATCGGCACCGGCCGTGGCGGCGTGGTCGGGTGGAATGACGTCCGGGTTGAACGACTCCCGGATGTAGCAGAGCGGCCGATCCCCGAGCGTCATGACGTATGCCCGTGCCGCGCAGAGGCGACCGTCCGGCCACCGCGCCACGCCGGTCCGCAGGAGATGCCGCCGCTGGGATACGCCACGGGAAATGAAGCCGGTGCCGATCGGCACCCGCACATCGTCCATACCGGAAGCGGCCGCGCCCGCGCGCACCGCGACGACGTAATTGATGGATGCGGTGACCAAGTCGGCGTTGACCAGGCAGGAGCGGCGGACGATGACGCGATCGGAACCGGATACGCCCAAAGCGTCGGTGACCGTGGTCGGCAGCCGGCCGGCCGCGATGTCGTCCTGACGCAATACCCGCACGTGCAGGTCGGTGCGAAGTATCGCCGCCAGCGCGGGGGTGGTGAATCCGTCACTCGCCAGCAGCATCCTGGTCAGCGGGTGGTCGAATCGCCCGATCTCGTCGTGGGTGCGCAATCCCGAACCACCGGGCGGGCGATCACCCGGTGGTTCGGGGCCGATGTGCGTGATCGTCACGACCGGCTCCGTGCAGTGCCTGTCACGAGGAATCCGTGCCGGTACCGGCGCTAAAGGGTGGTGGCAGCCGTCGGTGGGAGAACGGGACGAGCCACGGCGGCGATCTCCGCTTCGGTCCGCGGCCGATCGGTGAGGCCGAGCACCGGCTCGGTCGTGATGCGCAACTGGCCGGTCGTCGTGTCCGCCAACGGGTCGCGCCAGTGATCCCACACGACGGACATGTCGAGGTGGCCCATGTACTCGAGGTTCGCCGACTCCGCGTGCAGGCCTTCGGCCGCGGAGATGATGGTCGCGGTCGCGGCGCGCTGTTGCACGCCCGAGGACTCGTCCATGTCGGTCAGGCCGGCCATGATCTCGGTGAACTGAGCCTGCTTCGTGTCGCCGCTGTGCCCGGTGGTCAAGGTGCCCGCGTGCGCGAAATACTCCTCCGAGCCCACATACTGCTCGTACATCCGCGACACCAGGACGAGGAATCGCGTGTAGGCCCGGCGATAGGCGTCCTCGTAGAAGGCCAGCGCGGCGGACTCGCTCAGTTCGCCGCGCAGGATCGTCGCGATGGCCGCCGCGGCGACCAGGCCGGAGTACGTCGCCAGATGCACGCCGCTGGACAACAGCGGATCGAGGAAGCAGGCCGCGTCGCCGACGACCACCCAGCCCGGACCGCTGAACCGGTCGGAGGTGTAGGAGTAGTCCTGCTCCGCCTTGACCTCCGCGACCTGCCGCGCACCGACGAGCAACTTGCTCATCGCCGCGCTGTCGGCGATGGTCTGTGCGTAGTACGCCTCACGGCCGAGTTCGCGGAGTTTCGGAGCCGCTTTGCGCGCCGAGACGACATAGCCGACGCTGTGGCGGCCGTTCGAGAGCGGAATGTTCCAGAACCAGCCGCCCTCCGGCGTGGAGACGACGTTGATCGCGCCCTCCGGGCTGTCCGGATGTAGGTGTGCGCCTTCCCAATACGACCACACGGCGACGTTGCGGAAGGCGGGATGCTGCTGACGATCGACGACCTGGTGTTTGGCCAGCACGCCCGCGCGGCCGGAGGCGTCGACGAGGAAGTCGATCTCGGTGGTGTGCACTTCGTCGTCACCGTCGACGGTCCATTCCACGGCCGTCGGCCGGTCGCCCTCGAACAGGACGTTGGTGACCGTGGCCTGCTCGATCACCCGCGCACCCTGCTCGGCGGCGTTGCGCAGCAGCAGTTCGTCGAAGACGTCGCGCTGGACCTGCCAGGACCAGGCCTCGGCGTCCACGAGCTTGGACCAGTCCAGCAACCAGTTGTCGTCCTGCCACTGGAAGTGGCCACCTCGTTTGATCTGGAAGCCGTGGGCGGCCACCGCGTCGTAGGCGCCGGAGACGCGCAAGGTCGACAGGACCGAAGCCAACAGGCTCTCGCCGATGTGATAGCGCGGGAACTTATCTCGTTCCAGGAGGGTCACCCGGACCCCCGATTTCGCGAGCAGGGCTGCGGTGGTGGACCCGGCTGGGCCGCCACCGATGACCAGAACATGCGGATTGTCCATAGCGAACTCCCTGGAACTGCCGACAACGGATCGTGCGCACGCCTCAGTGGTGGAAGGACTCCGGGCGAGCCGCGGTCTTCGACGCGTCCGAATCAAGTTTTGCCACTGATTAGCTAAACTAACGGTGCACGGTTTGATTGTAGCAATTGATAGCCAAACATCAATAGATACAAGCTATTTGGCAACCATCGGTCTATCCGCCTGTAGGTTACTGAAGGGTTGCCAAAATGCCCGCAGGAGACCTTGCCGCTGGACTGTCGTCACTGGGCATGAGCTGCGATGCCGAAGCTGGTGGACATCGCATCGTCGGTGGAAACCGTTGCGGGAGGGAGAGTTTCGCCAGCGCTATGCAGTCGCGGCGGGGAATGTGGAGGTCAGGGTAGGCGGCGATGACATAGGTCGTTCGGTCATCACCCCTCTTTCCCAACGGATCCAAGGATACGGCGGACCCTCGCGTCGCACGAGTCGTTCACCAAGAGTTACCGCGCTGGTGACCAGGTCTCCGCTTCGGCCAACTCCCGGCGACGGTCCAGGCGAGCGGATGACATTGTGGCGCGGCGGATTTGCCGACCCTTCTGACCTGCGCGGTAAAGAATTTCGCGGTGTCGGTGGTTGTGACACTCCGGTGGGCGAACTCGGTGGCGTGCGCCGAGCCGTCATCGCGAGGGCGCGAACGGCGACACGGCCGCCAAGTCATCCAGGAGCGGGCGTTCGCGACCACGGAAGTCGGTGTCGCGTCGCGTGAAGGCGGCGGAGTGCCGGGAAATGAGCGAGAAGGGGCGAGTTCAGGCCGGGCCGCGTCCGGCGGCGACCCGGCCCGCGACGGGTCGTACGTCGCGGTGGGATATCAGCCACTCGCCGTCGTATTTCTCGTATCTGTCCTGCACCAGGCCGATGGTGGTCCAGTCCGCGGGGCGGTTGGTGTCGGCGAATTCCCTGGTGGTGAACCAATGCCATACCGTGGCGTAGGCGGTGAGCAGCGGGCCGTCCTCGGTCCACTCGATGGTGGCCTGCCCGGCGACATGCGCCACCATGGTGCGCTGGGATTTCGGCGCGCGGCTCATGTACGCGGTGAACTCGTCGCGTCCGTGGAAGCGCACCACCGGGCCGGGCATGATCCGGTACTCGATCAGCGCGTCCGGTGTGAAACATTCGACGAAACGTTCGCTCTCCCCGGTGTCCGCGAGTCGGAAGAAGTGATAAAACGTGCGGTAGATCGCCCGCTCGGCTTCGATGGTCGCGAGCAGATCTTCGGGTGAGCCGGTCACGTCGGTCCTTTCCCCGGCGACAAGGTATCGCGCGGTGAGTCGTACGGTGTCGAATTCGGCGGCAGAACTTCGCAGGTGCGCTGCGGCTCTCGCCAGGTGCGGCGGACGCGGTACGCTCCTGCGCGTCGACGGTGGAGGCGGTTTCCAAGCGGACGGCCTACGGGCTCAGGGGGTTTTCCGTCGCTTCGTAGGCGCGCAAGAAAGTGTCGACCCCCGTCGTGGCGACCGCGCGCATCTCGGTGGTGGAGACCTTGCGGGTGCCCAGCCGTGAGCGGCCCTCCATCGGGCCGGTGATCAGCGCGAGGAACTGTTCCGCGGCGGTGGCCGGGTCGCACGCGCGCAAGCGGCCGGACAGCGACAGGCGCGCCAGCCGGTCGGCCAGCGCATCGGCCAGTTGGTCGGACGTGCGGCTCACCACGATGTCGATCAAGTCGGGGAACTGGGCGACCTGCCCGTAGGTCAGCCACCGCAGCGACCGGGATCGCTCGGAGCAGCAGACCCGGATCAGCCGGTACGCCAGGTCCTCCAGCGCGGCGCGCAAGTCGGGGCCGGGGTTGCGCAACCGGTCCACGACCGCCAGGTTCTCGGCCAGCACCGCGTCGCCCGCGGCCGCCAGCGTGTGCCGGAACAGGGTTTCCTTGTCGTTGAGGTGGTTGTAGATGGTCGGCTTGGCGACGCCTGCCGCCTCGGCGATCTCCTGCACACACGCCTGCGCGTAACCGCGGCGTGCGAAGACCACGAACGCCGCGTCCAGGATCGCCTGCCGTTTGTCGATCCGCCCGCGCGAAGCCGCCTGTCCGGCTTGCGATGTCACTGCTGCCACTCCCGCAGTCTAGTACGCCCACGAATATTAGATTGAACCGGCTGGTACAAAGCTCCGCATGTTTCGGCCCGAGCCCGTGACCATGAGACCCGGCGCACGGCGGCACCGATGAGTTTCCGGCGGTCACGGCGTCGTTGGTGATGGAGTATCCGCGACCTGATCAAGGAGAATCATGACCGACGACCTGGCTGCCGCCTCCACGGCCGATCCCGAATTGCTCGATGTCCCGGAGGTCGCCACGGCGGTTATCCGTGACCGTGTCCCACCCGCGGGCTTGCGAGACTTCTTCGACCGGTCGTTCCGGATCCTGCCGGAGGTCGTCGCCGGACAAGGCGCGACGATCGAGGGGCAGGCATTCTGCGTGTATCGGGCGGAGTCCGACGCCACGCTGGATCTGGAGGTGGGGTTCGCGGTCGACCGGGACCTGCGCCCGGAGCGCGACGTCAGGGCCGGTTGCCTGCCCGCGGGCCGCGTGGCGAGGATCGTGCACGCCGGTGGATTCGACGGCTTGGCTGCCGCCTGGGAACACCTGCGGGCCTGGATCGATGAGCAGGGACTGGCCGCGGAGCCGCTGCGGTGGGAGGTCTACCTGACCAAGCCCGCTCCGGACATGGACCCCACGGATCTGCGCACCGAGCTGAACTGGCCGGTAGCGCAGCGATGATCGAACCCGCGCCCGCCCGACGGCGCAGCCGACGAACTGTTGGCGGCAGCTTCGGCGGGACGGCGTCGAATCGAAGACCTCGCTTCGAACGCGTAACCAGCGGCGTCCCGGAATCTCACGACGCTGATCCTCGCGTCGGCCCGGCTTGGCGGCTTCACGTATCGGGGTCTTCGTCTCGGTCGGTGTTGGGCCCCGGGCCCGCCAGATTGCCGGAGTTCTCGGAGTGGCCTTCGAGAATGCCCTTTTCCCGCGCGTTCGATGTTTCGTGCGAGTCGTCCTTGTCGGTGGTGTCGTGGGGGTGATTCATGACTGCTTCTCCTCGGGAAAAGTCGACGTGGGTGTCCGGTCCGGGTGGGGCTATCGCGAATCGGCCTACCCCTGGAGCTGCGCGGCAAACCGAGGGGAGCGCCCGGTCCAGCCATATCGGACGCGGCGCTCGACGGGTTCAATCGCGCTGTAAGTCAATTGAATGCGTGATGCACGGCCCTCGCGGTGCGGTGGCGGCGATCAGCAGGGGAAAGAATGACGCAGGTCAGGCGGTGACGGGCTACAGGCCGAGCAGAGTTTCCGCGACCTTTCCCATGGCCTCGCGATACTCCGCACGGCTGGACTCGTCGGCGGTCCGACGCGCGAGGATGCCCGCGGTGAGGGTGTAGCCGATCGTTTCCGCGATCACCCGCGGCGTCGCCACCGGGGTGATGCGGCCCGCGTCGAGTTGACGCTGGAGATACCGGGTGAAGCGGCGGATCGGCCGTTCGGTGATCTCCTCGGACAGCGCCGCAACCTTGGGGTCCACGGACCCGCGCTCATCGATCAGGCGCAGCAGAGGTCCCGCCGCGGCGACCGCTGTGGCGAAGGATTCGATGGTGGCGCGCAACATATTCCGCGGATCTTCGTCCTCGATGCCCGGCTCCTGCGCGGCGAGGAAGTCGTCGCGCACGCGCTCGGCCAGCGCGAGGAAGATCTCCTCCTTGGAGGCGAAGTACACGTACATCGTCGCGCGGGAGACGCCGGCCTCGGCGGTGATGGCGGCGACGGTGGTGTTGTCGTAGCCGCGCTCGGCGAACACGCGGGTCGCGGCGTCGAGCAGGTCGCGGTGCCGGGAGGTGTGCGAGCGCTCCCGCGCGGCGCGCACCGACCAGGTGGACTGGGTCACGCCGATATGGTGACCCATATTGACGTTGACGTCAATGTCAACCAGACTGGGCGGCATGCAGGTCGTCGTGGCGAACAGGGGAGAAGTAGCGGTCCGCGTGTTGCGCACCGCCCGGGAACGGGGTTGGCGAACCCTCGCGGTGCACACCGCCGAGGAACGAGACGCGCTGCACGTCCGGCTGGCCGACGATGCCGTGCCATTGCCCGGCGTGGGAGCCTCCGCCTACCTCGATGTCGCGGCCGTCGTCACGGCGGCGAGGAAGGCGGGCCCCGGCGCGTTGGTGCACCCAGGCTACGGATTCCTCAGCGAGAGCGCCGAATTCGCGAAGGCGTGCGCGGCGGCCGAACTCGTGTTCGTCGGTCCGTCGCCCGAAGCGCTCGACATCTTCGGCGACAAGACCGCGGCACGCGCGGCGGCCGAGCGCGCGGGTGTCCCGGTGATCCCGGCGAGCCCCCGCGGCGCGGACATCGCCGAGGTGCGGGCACTGCTCACCGCGCATCCCGACGGGGTGATGGTGAAGGCCGCGGCGGGCGGTGGCGGGCGCGGTATGCGTGCGGTGCGCGACGCGGCCCGCCTCCCGGAGGTGTTCGAACGCTGCCGCGCGGAGGCGCTGGCCGGATTCGGTGACGACGCGGTCTACGCGGAGGCGCTGATCACCGGCGCGCGGCACATCGAGGTTCAGATCGTCACCGACGGAGCCGTGGCGGCGGCGGTCGGCGACCGCGATTGCAGCGTGCAGCGCAGGCAGCAGAAACTGCTCGAGGTCGCGCCCGCCCCCGAATTGCCGGCCGGGTTGCGCGAGCGGTTGCATCGCTGGGCGGTCCGGCTCGCCGAATCCGTCGGCTGCCGCGGTGTCCTCACCGTCGAATTCCTGGCGCGCGGCGACGAGGCGTGGTTTCTCGAGGTCAACCCGCGGCTGCAGGTCGAGCACACCGTCACCGAAGCGGTGCTGGGAATCGATCTGGTGGCGGTGCAATGCGATCTCGCCCGCGGCGCCACGCTGGCCGATCTCGCGCTCCCCGATCCCGGTTCCGCGCGCGGTTACGCGGTGCAGGCGCGCCTGAACGCCGAAACCGTCACCGCGGGCGGCGACGTGCTGCCCGGCACCGGCACGCTGACCCGGTTCGCGCCACCGACCGGAGTCGGCGTACGGGTCGACACCGCCGCGTTCACCGGTATGCGGCAGGACGCGCGCTTCGACTCGTTACTGGCCAAGGTCATCGCCTGCGGACCGTCCTATCCGGCCGCGCTGCGCCGGTGCGCCGACGCGCTGGCCGAGACCGTCGTGACCGGAGTGGACACCAACATCGCCGTGCTGCGCGCGATCTTGACGGATCTGTCGGAGGGCCGCGTGGTGCCGACCACGTGGTTCGAACGGAACGTCGACGAATTGGTCCGGCGGGCGGATGATTTCGCCGTCGTCGTGCCCGCTGCGCCCGACCGGGAAGAGAGCGCGGCCGCCGAAGTGACGCTGGACGGCGACGAGGAGGCGGTGCGGTCACCCATGGGTGGCACGGTGGTCGCGCTCACCGAGCCCGGCGTCGTGGTCGCGGCGGGCGGCGAGGTCGCGGTGCTGGAAGCGATGAAGATGCAGCACGTGGTGCGCGCCGAGCAGGACCTGCGCGTGTGCCGCCACGTGGCGGCGATCGGCGCGGTCGTCGATTCGCACGCGCCGCTGCTGACCTTCGTCCCCGCCGAGCACGAGGGCGCGGTCGTGGATCACACCGCGGTGGACCTGGATGCGGTGCGCGCCGACCTCGCCGAAGTCCACGCCCGCCGACGGGGAGTGCTCGACGAAGCACGGCCGGAGGCGGTCGCCAAACGCCATCGGCTCGGGCGGCGCACCGCCAGGGAGAACATCACCGACCTCGTCGACGCGGACAGCTTCGTGGAGTACGGCGCGCTCGCGGTGGCCGCCCAGCGCCTGCGTCGCAGTCCGGAGGACCTGATCGCGAACACGCCCGCGGACGGCCTGATCGCGGGCGTGGCCACCGTCGGCGCCGAGCGATTCGGTCCCGGCCGCTCGCGCGCGGTGGTGCTGTCCTACGACTACACGGTGCTGGCGGGCACCCAAGGGATGCGCAACCACGTCAAGACCGACCGCATGCTGGAACTCGCACGCGAACAACGGCTTCCGGTGATCTTCTTCACCGAGGGCGGCGGCGGCAGACCGGGCGACACCGACTATCCCGGCATCTCCGGTCTGGACGTGACCACCTTCCGCGCGATGGGCGCCCTCTCGGGCCGGGTTCCGCTGATCGGCATCGTGTCCGGACGCTGCTTCGCGGGCAACGCGGCGCTGCTCGGCATGTGCGATGTCGTGATCGCCACTCCCGACGCGAATATCGGCATGGGCGGCCCCGCCATGATCGAGGGCGGCGGCCTGGGCGTCTACGCCCCGGAGGACATCGGCCCCGTCGAGGTGCAGCGTCGCAACGGCGTCGTGCACATCGTGGCCGCGGACGAGGCGGAGGCGGTCGCCACCGCGCGGCGCTATCTCGCCTACTTCCAAGGCGACATCGAGGAATGGACCGCGCCGGACCCGCGGCTGGCGCGGCACGTGGTTCCGGAGAATCGGCTGCGTGCGTTCGATATTCGTGCCGCGATCGAGGCCGTCGCGGATGTCGGGTCGGTGCTGGAGCTGCGCCGCGACTGGGCGGCCGGGATCATCACCGCACTGATCCGGGTCGAGGGACGGCCGTTCGGTTTGATCGCCAACGACTGCCATCATCACGGCGGGGCGATCGATGCTCCGGCCGCCGACAAGCTCAGCATGTTCCTACGTCTGTGTGACGAGCACGGCCTGCCGATCGTCTCCTTCTGCGACACACCGGGCTTCATGGTGGGCCCCGACGCGGAGAAGGACGCCACGGTGACGAAGTTCAGCCGCCTGTTCATCGACTCCGCCGCGCTGTCGGTGCCGCTGGGCACCGTCATCGTGCGCAAGGGCTACGGTCTGGGCGCTCAGGCCATGGCGGCGGGCTCGTTCCGCGCTCCCCGGTTCGTCATCGCCTGGCCGACCGGCGAGATCGGCGGCATGGGCCTGGAGGGCGCGGTCCGCCTCGGGTTCGCGAAAGAGCTGGCCGCCATCGAGGATCCGGGCGAGCGGCAGCAGGCGTTCGACAACCTGGTCCAGCTCGCCTACGCCAACGGCAAGGCTCTCACCGCCGCCACCGTTCTGGAAGTCGACGACGTCATCGATCCGGCCGATACGCGCCGCTGGATCCGTACGCTGCGCTGACCGGTACGGCGGCCAGGGATCCGGCGCGACCCGCCACGCGCGCCGGGTCGAGATCATGATCCGCACGCGCGCCCTATCAGGCGCCGTGCCAGGACGGTTCGTGCTCACCACGGGATCGAGGACCGGCGAGCCGGGCAACGCCCGCCGGGGCGCTGCGCGCGTTCGCCGAACCGACCCGGATGCCGGTGGCGACCACGCTGATGGCGCGGTGCGTTTCCCGACAGTCACCCGCAGCACGTGCGCATGCCCGGCATGCACGGCACCGTGGCGGCAGTCGCCGCGCAGCCCGCTGCCGGACCTGTCGCCGTGGTGGGCGCGGCTAGACCGTCTGCGCGCCGACTATCCGCTCGGCTACCGACGGCCCGCCGACGACGCCGCACCCGGTGACCGGGTGGGCCTGCGCGCGTCGCGGCGGAGCGAACGCTCACCGCGCGGTTGCGTGCACGCCGTTCAGCGCGTCGACCAGGTTGCGGGCGCGCAGATCCAGCGCGCCTTCGACGATATGGTTGGTGACGTAGGCGAAGGCGAGACGGCGTTCGGGATCGGCGAACGCGAGACTGCCGCCGCGGCCCGGATGGCCGAACGAGGCGGCTCCGCCCAGTGGCAGTTCCGCGGTGGGCAGCATGTACCCCGAGGCATAACGGCCGGGCAGCATCAGCACGTGATCGGTGCCCGCGACCTGTTCCCGGCTGGCGGCGGCGAGAGTGTCGGCGGTGAGCAGGCGCGTGCCCTCGACCTCGCCGACGAGCGCCGCGTACAGACGCGCCAGGCCGCGAGCCGTGCCGATGCCGTTGCTCGCTGGCAGTTCCGCGGCTTGGACGGCCGGTGAATTGAAGTCGATGTCCGCCGGGTCGGTGATCTGGAAGGCCCGATTGACCAGGGCCTGCGGATCACGCATCGCCGCGAGCAGCGGACGCAGCGACTCGGGAACGGCGTCCTCGGGCACCGCGGTCAAGTCGGGCGCGGGCGCGAACACCAAGCGGCTGACCCGGGCCTGCTCGGACGGTGGCAGGCCGATGAAGAAGTCGATATCGAGCGGACCCGCGATCTCCTCGGCGAGAAACCGGCCGGGCGTGCGACCGGACACGCGGCGGATCACTTCGCCGACCAGCCAGCCGTAGGTGCGCCCGTGATACCCGAACGCGGTGCCGGGGGGCCAATTCGGCGCTTGCGCGGCCAGCGCGTCCACCATCGGCGTCCAGGCCAGTGCGTCACCCAGTTCGACGGGCTTGTCCAGCGCCGCAAGGCCCGCTTGGTGCGTCAGCAGCCAGCGCACCGGGATGTCGGCCTTACCCGCCGCCGCGAATTCCGGCCAGTAGTGCGCCACCGGAGCGTCGAGATCGAGTTCGCCCCGTTGCGCGAGCAGGTGCGCGATGGTGGCGACGACGCCTTTCGTCGCCGAATAGACCAGCTGCAAGGTGTCGCGCTGCCACGGTCGCCCGGTATCGGGATCGGCCGTTCCGCCCCACAGATCGACCACCGGCCGCCCGTCCAGGTACACGCAGACCGCGGCGCCGACGTCGCCCTGCTCGGTGAAATCGGCCGCGAACGCCTCCCGCACGGCCTCGTAGCCGGCGGCGGCCGTTCCCTCGATGATCATGCGGGACAGCATGGCACGACGCGGCCGAGCAGAGCATCCGGCCTGGTGACCACCATCGAGAAGTTTTTTCCACCGCGATGTCCGAGAATGGTCAGCGGCTCCGACGTTCCAGACGAGCGGCGCCACCGGGGCGCCGACGACCCAGAGGAATCGCCATGAAATACATGATCCTGAGCTACGCCTCGCAGCGGGACTATGACGGCATGGTCGGCAAGGACACGGGCAAGCCCGCGTGGACGGCCGAGGAATTCGCGGCACTGACCCAGTTCATGACCGAGCTCAACAAGAAGCTCGAGGAATCGGGCGAACTCGTGGAGACCCGCGGACTGGCGGAGCCGGTGCACACCAGGCGGCTGGGCATCAAGGACGGAAAGCCGTTTGTCACCGACGGCCCCTACGCCGAGACCCAGGAAGTGCTCGCGGGATTCTGGATCGTGGAATGCGAGAGCTTCGACCGCGCCACCGAGATCGCGGCCGAACTCAACAACTGCCCAGCTCCCGCGCACGTACTCCAATCGGTCTACGCCGATGTGCGCCCGATCGCCGAAGCCGCTCCCGAATTCGGCTGACCATGCCCGATCCAGTGGCGACGGACCTGCTGCGCCCGTTGGCGCCGCAGGTCCTCGCCGCGCTCGTGCGCAAGTACGGGCACTTCGACACCGCGGAGGACGCGGTGCAGGAGGCGTTGCTCGCCGCGGCGACGCAGTGGCCCGCCGACGGTGTCCCGGCCAAACCGCTGGCCTGGCTGATCACCGTCGCCTCGCGCAGGCTCACCGATCTGCTGCGGGCCGAGCAGGCCCGCAGGCAACGCGAACAGACCGTGGCCCGCTGGGCGCTGCCGGAGGACTGGCTGACGCCGCCCGCCGACCGGCAGCCCAGCGACGCCGACGACACCCTGATCCTGCTGTTCCTGTGCTGTCACCCCGCGCTGTCGCCGTCCTCCCAGGTCGCGCTCACGCTGCGCGCGGTCGGCGGCCTCACCACCGCGGAGATCGCCCGGTGCTTCCTGGTTCCGGAACCGACCATGGCGAAACGCGTCGGCCGGGCGAAGCGCACTATCGCACGCAGCGGCGTGCCGTTCGCCCCGCCGTCCGCGGCCGACCGCGCCGACCGACTGGCCGCCGTGCTACACGTGCTGTATCTGATCTTCACCGAGGGCTACGCCGCCACCTCCGGCCCGCACCTGCATCGGGTCGAGTTGTCGGCCGAGGCGATCCGGCTCACCCGCCTCGTGCACCGCCTGCTGCCCGAGGACGACGAAGTGGCGGGACTGCTGGCGCTGATGCTGCTCACCGACGCCCGTCGTGCCGCACGCACCGGCCCCGGCGGCGAGCTGATCCCGATGGAGGAGCAGGACCGTAGCCGATGGGACGCGGGCACGATCGCCGAGGGAATCGCACTGATCACCGCCGCACTACCACGGGGGATTCCAGGGCCGTATCAGTTGCAAGCCGCGATCGCCGCATTGCACGACGAGGCGCCCAGCTACGGCGCGACGGACTGGCCGCAGATCGCCCTGCTCTACGAACGCCTGCTGGCGGCGGCCGACAATCCGATCGTCGCGCTGAACCACGCGGTCGCGGTGGCGATGGCAGTGGGACCTGCGGCGGGGCTGAAGCTGGCCGACGATCTCGGCGAGCGTCTCGCCGGCGACCACCGATTGCCCGCCGTGCGCGGACACCTGCTGGAGATGCTCGGCGACATCGCCGGCGCCCGCGGGGCGTATCTGGCCGCCGCGGAGCGGACAACGAGCATTCCGCAGCAGCGCTACCTGCTGTCGCGCGCTGCCCGGCTGGAGCCGAGCGGCGACTGATCTCGATCAGCGGCCGAACTTGTCGTTGCGCACCGGAATACTCGTCGCCGACCGATCTTCGTGACGAACTGGAGGAGTGCATGGCGCGCGAACTCGACGACCTGCCCTACGCGCGGTATCTCACCGCCTTGGACGGGGACCTCGAAGCGGAGGGCGACTACGACTGCGTCCGGGTCGACGGCGGTGCGCTGGACGACATCGATGTGTCGCACGCGCGCTTCAACGAGTCGGCGTTCAGCTCGAACACCTTCACCCGCGGCACGCTGCGCTACAGCCGGTTCACCGATGTGTGGCTGCGCCACGTCCGCTGGGTCGGCACCGAATTGGCCGACACGGCGTGGCTGGACAGTGAGGTGGTGGCGGGCGCGATGTCCGGTGTCGACTTCGCGGGGGCGAATCTGCGGCGGGTGCGATTCGAAGGGTGCAAGTTCGACTCGGTGAACTTTCGCCGGGCCCAATTGCGCGAGGTGACCTTCACCGACTGCGTGCTGCGCGATTGTGACTTCGCCGAGGCCGCGCTGACCGAGATCACGGTGCCCGGTTCGGCGCTCGTCCGGCTCTCGCTGCGCAACGCTCGCGTGGTGAAAGCGGACCTGCGCGGCGCGACGGCACTCGATGTCGCCGACGGGCTCGACAGCCTGCGCGGGGCGACGATCAGCAGTCCGCAGCTGATGGATCTCGCGCCCGCCTTCGCGCGTTCCATCGGCATCACCGTGCGGGATTGATGGCGCCGAACTCACGCGACACCGGACACGGCTACCGTTCCGGCGACGAAAACAGCTGGCTGCCAGCGGCTGCCGTGACGACATTTCGGCGAACCGCCGATGCGCACGACACCCGATTGATACATTGCGCCGATACCGCGCAGTACCGCTTCATCGAGGACGCGAGTCATGGTAGATCCGGATCCCCTCCGCAGCACCGCAGGCGTGCGTGCGCTCGTACGCATCGCCGGAGAGCGGGGCATGGCGCCCGCCGAGTGCCTGGCCGGTACCACGCTGGCGCCCGCCGAACTGGGCGACCCCTCCGCCGAGATCACCGCGCAGGACGAACTGCTGGTGGTGCAGACGGTGCTCGGCCGGTTCGGCGACGAGCCGGGACTCGGTCTCGCGGCGGCGGTCCGGCACGATCTGCGGTCGCGCTGGCCGTGGGGTCTCGCGCTGCTGGGCAGCCGGACGCTGCGTGAGCTGATCGAGGTGGGGTCGCGCTACATCGGTCGCACAGTGCCGTTCGGGCGACTGGCCATCGAGGAAGCCGACGGCGAAGCGCGGCTGGTGTTCGACGACGCCGACATCCCGCCCGAGATGCGGGCGTTCTTCGCCGAAGCGGCCCTGGCCGGATTGCCCGCTTTCGATCGTGAATTGTTCGCCGTTGGCGTCCCGGTGCGGCGGGTCGGTTTCCGGCACGCCGGTCCGCGCGACCTCGAGCGGTACCGCGACGTCTTCGGTGTGGCGCCGGTTTTCGGTGCGCCGACGAGCGCGGTGGTCTTCGACCGCGGTGTGCTGGACCGGCCGCTGCCACCGGCGAACGCCGCCGCGCGGGACAACTGCGGACAACTGTGCCGCGACCTGCTGGACCGGCGCCGGTCACGGACCGGCGTCGCGGCGTCGGTGCGCGACCGCCTCGTTCGCACTCCGGGTGAGATCCCCGATCAGGCGACAGTCGCTCTCGGGCTGTTCATGAGCTCGCGCACCCTGTCGCGGCGGCTGAACGAGGAGGGCACCTCGTTCCGGGCGCTGCTGGACGAGGTACGCCAGACCATGTCGGAGGTGCTGCTCGCGCACACCGACATGACCACCGAACAGGTCGCCGCGCGACTGGGCTATGCGGAGGCGGCGTCCTTCATCCGGGCCTTCCGCCGTTGGCAGGGCTGTCCTCCGCAAACGTTTCGCACGCGGGGGCGGCGGTCGCATCGGTCGCCCGAGCTGGTCTGAGCGACGAGCGGCTGCCCTCGTGCGGATCATCCGGCGCGGGGTGCCATCTCTCGCGGGTGCGGGCAGACCGTCGGCTATCGTGCTGCCGGGCAGCGGGCAGGGAGATCCGGCACCGGGATCCAGACCCGGAACACTCCCGTACTATCGCGATCGGAGTCGGCCTGCCGGGGAGATGAAGGAGGAGGGTGTGGAAGTTCGCACCAGCAATACGCCACTGTGGTTACGGTTGGGCCAACGACTTCCGGAGCATGGCGCGCCCGCCGGCCGCGGCACTGTCGGCAGGGGAGCCGTCCGATGAACGATGAAGGTGCCGACCTACGCTGCGCCGGATGCTCGGCTGTCGGACTCGACGGCCCGCGGTGCGGGTCCTGCGGTCGGGAACTCGGTTATCGATACATAGCGCTGCCCGGTCCCGACGCGACGTCGTGCGCCGATTGCGGAGGCGACCACTTCTACGCCGATGGGCGCTGTGCGCGGTGCGGCCGGTCGCGACCGGTGGCGGATCGCTTCGACACCGATCTGGGCGCGGTGGCGGTGCTCACCGATCGCGGCATCGTCCATGCGCGCAACGAGGACGCCGTCGCGGCCGGGGTGTTGGAAGGCGTGGTGCCGGAAACGGACGCGTCGGTCGTGATCGCGGTCAGTGACGGCGTGTCGACTTCGTCCCGGCCGCAGGTGGCCTCCGGTGCGGCGGTCCGGGCCGGTGTCGGCGCGACCGCCGCCGCGCTCGCGGCAGGACAGCCCGCGACCGAGGCGATCATGGCCGGGTTGGCGGCCGCGGTGCGGGCGGTCCGCGACGTGGACGTTCCCGATGGTCCCGCGCCCTCGTGCACGTACGTGTCCGCCATCGTCGCCCACCACGGCGCGGAAACCGAGATCACCGTGGCGAACGTCGGTGACAGCCGCGCCTATTGGCTGCCGACGCCCCAGCGTGACGAGCAGGCCCAGCGCTTGACCGTCGACGACTCGTGGGCGCAGGCACTGGTCGACGCGGGTGCGATGGACGAGCGCGCGGCGATGGCCGATCCCCGGGCGCACACGCTGATCCGCTGGCTCGGCGCGGACAGCCCGCCGAAGCCGTGGGCGGACAATTGTGTTCGGACGGTGCGCGTCTCGGGACCCGGTGTGCTGCTGCTGTGCTCCGACGGGCTGTGGAACTACTCGCCCGCGCCCGCCACGCTGGCCGACCAGGTGGCAGCGAAGGCGCCCGCGGAGGCTGCCCGCGCGCTCGCGGAGTTCGCGTTGCGTTGCGGTGGCGGCGACAACATCACGGTCGCGCTCGCGCCGGTCCCGTGGGAGAGCCGTTCGCCTGTTCCATAGACAGTGGTGTTCATGGTTGCGTATGGTCATCGACTATGACGAAGTTCGCCGGCAAAACCTGTCTGATCACCGGCGCGGCCAGCGGTCTCGGTCGCAGCACGGCGCTCGCGGCGGCGACCGAAGGCGCTTCGCTCGTGCTGACCGATATCGCCGCTGACGGCCTGGCGCGGACCGCGGCCGACGCGCGCGCCGCGGGCGCGACCGTCCACGTCGCCGAGGCGGCCGATGTCAGTGACTACGACCAGGTCGTGGCGCTGGCGGCCCAGGTGCACGACGTGGTCGGCAGCGTCGACATCGTCATGAACGTGGCCGGTATCGCCACGTGGGGGACCGTGGACCGGCTGACGCACGATCAGTGGCGGCGCACCGTCGACATCGACCTCATGGGCCCGATCCACGTGATCGAAGCGTTCGTCCCGCCGATGATCGCGGCCGGACGCGGCGGTCACGTGGTGAACGTGTCCTCGGCGGCCGGCCTGTTCGGCCTGCCGTGGCACGCGCCGTACAGCGCGGGCAAATTCGGCCTGCGCGGGGTGTCGGAGGTGCTGCGCTTCGACTTGGCACGCCACCGCATCGGCGTGAGCTTGGTGTGTCCGGGCGCCATGGCCACGCCGATGGTCGACAGCGTCGACATCGCGGGCGTCGATCGCACGGCCGAAGCGGTGCAGCGGGGCATGGCGCTGTTCATGCGGCACGCGGTCACCCCGGAGGCGGCGGCGCGCTCGATCGTGCGTGGTGTCGAGCGCAACCGCTACCTCGTGTTCACCTCGCCCGACATTCGCGTGGGCTTGTGGGCGCAGCGGTATTTCCCGCCCGCGTACAACGCCGCGATGCGCGGATTGAATTGGGCGATGAACCGCTATGTCGAGCAGAAGACAGGCGCTCGGGCGAACTGAGCGCGGCGGGGTCGCCGTAGCCGGTCGTGGCGGGGCGCGCCATGATCGTCGTCATGGCATCGGCTGTCTATCTGATCACCGGCATCCAGGCCGCGGGCAAATCCACCGTCGCCCAGGCGCTGGCCGAGCGGCTGCCGCGCTCGGCGCACGTGCGCGGGGACGCCTTCCGCCGGTTCGTGGTGAACGGGCGTGCCGAGATGACCGCGGACCCCTCGCCCGAGGCGCTGGCCCAGTTGCGGCTACGGCACAGCCTGGCCGCGGCGACGGCCGACTCCTATGCCGATGCCGGGTTCACGGCTGTGCTGCAGGATGTCTTCCTCGGTGAATTCCTGCCCTGGACGGCGGATCTGATCGTCACGCGACCGCTGTATGTCGTCGTGCTCGCGCCGCGCACCGAAGTGGTCTTGGCGCGCGAGGCCGGACGCGGAAAAGACGCCTACGACGAATTCACCGTCGCGGGGCTGGACAGGGTGTTGCGCGAGACCACTCCCCGGATCGGGCTCTGGCTGGACACGTCGGATCTCACGGCCGAGCAGACGGTCGATCGAATCCTCGCCGATGCCAGGCCGCTGACGGACTGAGCAGCCCGTCGCCGTTTCACCGGGTGTCGCGCGGCTCGTGCAGGGGAGTGAGCGAGCTGGTGGCCGGGCCCTCGAGCAGCGTGCCGTCCGCGGCGAAACGCGAGCCGTGCAGCGGACAGTCCCAAGTGCGTTCGGCGTCGTTCCAGTTGACGATGCCGTAGAGATGCGGGCACACCGCCGAGACCCGGTTGGTGACGCCGTCCACCGTGCACACCGCCGTCGGGTGCAGGCCCTCGCGCAGGACCATGCCGCAGTCTTCGGCTGGAGCGTCGCCGTCGTGGTGGGTCGCGACCCGCAGCCAGCCCGCGGAGAGTTTCTGTGCCACGGCGCCGTTGATCTTCGTCGCCGCGGGCAGTGCCTTGAGCTCGTCCGGACGCCAGCTCGCCAGCGCGCCCGCCCATCGAGGTGCCGCCCCGGTGAACCGTCCGGCCAGCGCGATCGCCGCGGCGACCCCGTTGGTCAAACCCCACTTGGCGTAGCCGGTGGCCAGCTGAATGTCGTTCTGCCCCGGCAGCAACGGACCCACATAGGGAAGCTCTCCGATGGGGGAGTAGTCCTGAGCCGACCAGCGGTGCGTCAGCTCGGCGCCCGGGAACCAGGTGTGCGCCCAGTTCACCAGATCCTCCACTTTCTCCCGAGTCGATCCGCCGCGGCCGACGACATGACCGTTGCCGCCGACCAGCAGAAGTTCGCCGTCCGGTCCCTGCGCGCGGCGCAGGGAGCGAGTCGGGCTGCCCGCGCTGATGTACATATCGCGCGGAGCCGGTCGGTCCAGGCGGAAGGCCGTCAGATAGGAGCGTTGCGGAGTGAGGCGGGCGAAGAATCCGCCACGATCGAGGATGGGCGTCCCCGTGGCCAGCACCACCCGGCCCGCGCCGAGGTCGCCGTGTTCGGTGGAGACGACGAGATCACCGCCGCCACCGTGATGTACGCCGCGCACGAGGGTGGATTCGTAGATCGGCGCGCCGTGTGACTCCACGTCGGCCGCGAGCGCGGCCAACAGGGCCATCGGATCGAGTTGGGCCTGATCGGCCAAGCGCACCGCGCCGCGCGCGGGAAAGTCGACGTCCAGCTCGCGCAACAGCTCGGTGGGCAGGCCCGCCTTCTGCGTCGCGGCGTATTCCGCTCGCACGGCCGACATTTCGTCGTCGTTCTGCGCGTAGGTCAAGGCTGCTGCCCGCTCGACGGTCACGCCGTGCGCGGCACAGTACTCCAAGAGCCATTCCTGCCCTTCGCGATTGGCCGCCACATAGTCGCGCAGGACGTTGTCGGAATGGTGCCGGGCGATCTGCTGCGCACGCGTCCCCTGCAGCAGGCTGACCTTCCCCGTGGTGGCCCCGGTGGTGCCCGCACCGACGCGTCTTCCTTCGACCACGGCCACTTCCACGCCGTTCTCGACCAGCAGCAGGGCGGTCACCAGTCCGGTGAGCCCGCCGCCGATCACCACCGTGTCGAAGCGCGATCCCGGCGTCAACCGCAACCGCGCCGGAACCTGCGCGCCGTGCAACCATAGGGACGTCATATGCCCGAGATAGCCGGTCTCGACGGGGCGAAACGCCCGTGCGGATTCCTTCTCATACTCGCACGTGCCCGCTGAGCTGCCGATCGGCGGCGGCGAGCACCTCGGCGGCGCTGATCATCGCCAATCCGGGCGCGGGTGTGTCCGCCCGCGGGTCGCCGGGGTGCCCGGCCCACAACGCGACATGCGCCGCCCGTTCCGGTGGCGGCCCCCAGACCGCGGGCGAGTCGGGACCGAAGATCAGCACCGACGGTGTGCCGAACGCCGTGGCCAGATGCCCGACGCCGGTGTCGCCGCTGAGCACGAGGGACGCGTCGGCCACCGTCGCGGCGAGTTGGCGCAGCGTGAGTTCGCCTGCCAGGACGTCGTTTTCGGGCAAGCCCGCCTGGGCCGCGACGCTGAGGGCGAGCGGACGGTCCGCGGCACTGCCGACGATACGTACCGGACATCCCCACTCGCGCAGGCCGGCG
Source organism: Nocardia sp. NPDC047038 (assembly GCF_040644075.1). NCBI lineage: Bacteria > Bacillati > Actinomycetota > Actinomycetes > Mycobacteriales > Nocardiaceae > Nocardia > Nocardia sp. NPDC047038. Next base: position 104,324 of record NZ_JBEYVQ010000008.1, read on the forward strand.
GCCACCGTCGCGAAACGGTCGGCGGGCCAGCGACGCGCCGGGGCTCCACCCGGATAGACGACGATGGAGCGCCGCTCTCCGGTGCACTCCGGTGGTGGCGTGATGTCCAGTCGGGCCGAATCGGCCGGGATGCCCGCCCAATCCAGTAGCCGGCACCACCGCACGGTGTCCGGCAGGCCTGGCTCGTACAGCGGACCCGGCACCTGTGGAAAGTCCTTGTGGCGGTGGGTGATCATCCGTTCCGGATCGGTCGCGAGCAGCGCGCGTATGCTCTCGGCCCCGCAGTCGTTCAGATTGACCGCGAAGGTCGGCGCCGCGGCGTTCCAGCGCAATCCGGCCGCCATCGGCGTCGCGTGGAGTTCGTCGACGCACGCGGCCAGTTCCACCACCGGGCGCAGCCATCCCGGCGCGGCCAGTACGAGCCGGTGTCGCGGGCGGGCGTCGTGCAACGCGCGCAGGGCGGGAACCGCGGTCAGCAGCTCCCGCAACCCGTGCGCGCGCATCGCGAGCAAGACGGTCATTTCGGCACGAAGACGCCGGTGAGGTCGGCCTTGCGGATCGGGGTGTCCGGATTGGCCTGCGCCGCGCACATCAACTTGATCGCCGTGATCGCCGCGTCGACGGTTCTGGCGTCGGGCGTCTCGTGACCCTCGCGCTCCTCTTCGAGGAACTTCTCGGTGGTGACGCGCTGCTTGTCGGGATCCTGGGCGACGTATTCGTTGCACGGTGTGTCACCGCCCTTGTTCACGATCTTCTCCGGCTCGTTGCCGCACCCCGCCGCGCACACCGCCAGCGCGGCAAGGACGGCGACGCCCATCCGGCGCGCGGCGCTCATCGGCCGAACCCCGCCAGCGCCGAGGCCAGGTCCGGTACGCCGAGCGCCTGCACCGCCTGTTCGCGCACGTCGGGGCAGGTCTGCGTAGTGACGGCGTCGACCGTGTCGCGGTGGGTGACGACGACGTCGTTGAGCCCGCCGTTACGGGCCGCCCAGTTGTGCACGGTGCCGTTGAACGTCACTTTGGCCACCGTGGCGCTCTGGCCACGCCAGGTGTCGATGTCCGCGCCCATCATGTCGCACAGCTGCTTCGCCGCTTCCGCCGTGATCTGGTCAGTGTTCGGCACCTGGCGGCTGCTCGGGCCCGGCATGGTGATCGAGACGGTCGCGGGCTGGGGCGTATCCGCGGCCGGATCGCCGCCGTCGACCGAACATGCCGTGAGCGCCGATCCCGCCGCCACAGCGCCGATGAGCAGGGCGAAGCGGCCCAAAGGCCGATTGGGCTGGTGTGTCATTCCTTCTCCTGGAGTTCGAAGCCGCATCCCCGCGGGCGGCACGCGATCGGGCGAGGATCAGTGACCGGCGGCGTCCCGCAGCCGCTTGCCTTCTCGCGCCTTGATCCGGCGGTGCTCGGCGACGATCACCAAGACGCCCGCGATGATGCAGACGCCGCTGACGATGCCCGCCACCACCGCCCACCCCGCGAATCCGTACCCGGCGGCGGTGAGCGTCAGGGCCATGGCCACGATGCCCACCGCGACCAGGATGATGCCCGGCCAGTTCCGGGCGTCCTCGATGGATTCTCCGGCGTGTGTCCGAATGGTGCGGGTGTCGTCCGGAAACGCGTGGGTCCGGGGTGCGTCTCCGGCACCGGATCCCGCGGTCGGCTCGTTCGGTGCTGGCAGCATCGGATGTCCTTTCTGCTGAGCGGCAACGATTTCGGTGCGCGGACAACCCGCGGCCCGCGGCGTTGCGAGCGGGCCGTCCTGGGCGGCCATACCGGTCGGATGCCCGCGTTAAGGGATCCGAAACGGGGGTAGGACGTCAGCGAGCGACCCTGTTCCGGGCCGCTCGTACCCGCGAGAAGTTCAGGAGGATCCCGATGACAACAGCACGGGACATCATGACCCCGAACGTGGAGTGTGTCCGCTCCAGCGACACGGTGGTTGCGGCCGCGCAGCGCATGGCGGAGTTGAACGTCGGCGCCTTACCCATTTGCGGTGAGGACGACAAGCTGAAAGGAATGCTCACCGATCGCGACATCGTCGTGAAGGTGATCGCCCAGCGTAAGGACCCGCTCGGCGTCGACGCGGGCGAACTCGGGGGCGAGGAATTGGTCACCGTCGAAGCCGACGACGACGTACGCAAGGTGATGTCGGTGATGTCGCAGCATCAGGTGCGCCGCGTGCCGGTACTGGAGAAAGGCAAGCTGGTCGGAATCATCGCGCAGGCCGACGTGGCCACCACCGTCGAGAACACCCAGTCGGGCAGCACCGTGGAGGCGATCTCGACCGACTTCTGAGTCCGGCCCTACTCAGACCGCGGCCGGGTGCATGTCGTAGACCGCGTACGCCGCTCGGATCACCGGCTGGGCGACATTGCGCACCCGGATGCCGCCCGGAGTGGTGCCGCGCTCGGTGCCCGCGTGCGCATGGCCGTGCAACGCCAGGTCGGCGCCGTGTTCATCGATCGCCTCGCCGAGCAGGTAGGAGCCGAGGAACGGATAGATCTCCCTCGGCTCGCCGTGCAGGGTGTCGCTGATCGGGGAGTAGTGCGTGAGCGCGACGGTGACGTCGGTGTGCAGATTCGCCAGCGCATCGCCGAGTGCGGCGGCCACGTCCACGGTGTGCCCGGCGAATTCGCGCATCAGGGGTTCACCGAAGACGCTTGCGCACTTGCCCGCGAAGCCGCCGCCGAAGCCTTTCGTGCCCGCGACCCCGAGCGTGCTCCCGTCGAGGTGCAACGTCACCGAAGTGCCTTCCAGCACCGTGATGCCGTGGTCGGCCAGCACGGCGCTGATCTCCTGATCGGCGTCGCTGTGATAGTCGTGGTTGCCCAGGACGGCGACGACCGGCACGCCCAGGTCGGCGAACTCCTCCGCGACCACCCGGCCTTCGTCGACGGCGCCGTGGCGCGTCAGGTCGCCCGCCAGCAGGAGCACATCCGCTCGCGCGGACAGTCCGTCCAGTGCCTCCCGCCATTGGCCGCGCGAATCCACGCCGAGATGTACGTCACCGACCGCGGCTATCCGCATGCCGCTCAACTCCTTTCGGATCCGTCCGGCTCCAGCGTCTCGGTTTCGACGGGCGCCGTGGGACGGGTGACATGGACGTCGTTGTGGATCCGAGCGTGCGGAAGCTGTTCGCGCACGACGGTTTCCATCTGCTGTTTGCAGTTCTCGCTGCTCACCTCGCCGCACAGCACCACGACGTCGCCGCGAATGGTCACCTGCACACCGAGTTCGGCGGTGCGGGGATCCTCGGCCAGCGCCCGGCGCAATCGTGCGACCAGGTATTGCGGCTGCTCCATCTACTCCACCTTTCCGGTGCGGGTGATGCCGAGATCGTCCAGCAGGCCCAGGAAGGCCCGCGCGTAGGGCGAGGCCTTGGTCTGCTCGCGCACCACCTCCCAGTCGACCTGTTCGCGCAGGTCGCGCGCGATGTGCAGAATCGGGCTGAGATCAAGGCGGTGCGCGTCGAAGACGAGCATCTTGTCGATCATCAGGTCGGTACCGCTGATCACCGGGGCCTTGGCGGGCCCGATCCGCATCTCGGTGGCCCGGTCGAGCAGTTCGTCGGTCACCTCGCGATCGTTCGGGCGGTGGATGACGTCCACCAGGATGTCGTCGGCGTAGACCTTGCGTAGCCAGTTCTCCGGCGGGTCGCACACCCGCAGCCCCGCACGGGCCAGCGTTTGGATCGCCCGCCCGCTGTCGGCCGGTTTGACGAAGATGTCCACGTCGTGCTGGGAGGTGGGGCCGCCACGGGCGTAGACCGCGCAGCCGCCCGCCACCGCGAATCGGATGTCTGTCGCCGCCAAGGCGTTCACCGTGCGGGTGAGCGCATGCAGCAGCTGATCGGTGGTAACGGCCATGCAGCGGTGGTACCCGGCGGACACCGGGTTAATCGACGTTTCACCGGGTATGCGTCCGGATATCCGGAGGGCCCGATGCGGCCCGGCACCGGGCTTTCGGACCACTTCGGACCAACCTCGCGAGCAGGGAAGGAGCGACACATGCCCAAGACGACAGCGCGCGGCGATGTGAAGAAGTCCGAGTTGCCGAGCACGCTGAAGCGGTCGGAGGAGAAGGCGCAGCGCACCTTCGCCGAGGCGCACGACGCCGCGCTGGAGCAGTACGACGGGAACGAACAGCGCGCCCACCGCGTCGCCTATGCCGCGCTGAAGCACAGCTACGAGAAAGTCGGCGACCACTGGGAGCCCAAGGCGCACCGCGGTCCCTCGGACGAACGCGCCAAGCAACACGGGCCGGACGCGCGAGGTGAGACGGCCGAAGGCGTCGATGCCAACGCGTCGAAACAACACCTGCTGGAGGTCGCCCGGCGACTCGAGGTCACCGGGCGCTCGCGGATGAGCAAGGACGAACTCGTCGAGGCGATCAAGAAACGCAACCGCCGGGAGGCCGCGCGTGCCCGAGGGTGAGGACGACGACTGGGCCCGCCGTGCGCGCGGCGAGACCGAGCTGGAACGACTGGACCGGAACTGGGCGAGCCTGATCCAAGAGTTGCGCGTTGTCCAGACCGGTGTGCAATTCCTGTTCGGGGCGTTGCTGGTGCTGCCGTTCCAGGCGTCGTTCGGCACGCTGGCGCCGGGCTTGCGAGCGCTGTACCTCGCCACTTTGGCTGCTGTGCTGGGGGCGACGGTGTTCCTGATCGCGCCGGTGTCCTGGCATCGGATCCTGTTCCGCAGGCACCGGCTGGGCAATGTCGTCTGGGCGGCGCACCGGTGCGCGATGGCCGGCGTCGCACTGCTGGGTCTCGCGTTGATCGGCGCGGTGGTTCTCGTGGTCGACTATGTGACGGGCACGGCAGCGGCGGTGGTGACCGGTATCGCCGCCGTCGCGTTGTTCGTGTCGACATGGCTCGTCGCCCCCTGGCGCTGGCGCAGCGCGTCCGAGGACGTCCGCGCCGAGCACTACTGATTCACCGCGCCCAGGAGACGACCTCGCCCGCGTGAGCGGGGGCGCCGCGGTGGTAGGCGCTGAGCGTCTCGACCGCGACCCGATCCCAGGAATTGCGGCTCGCCGCCCGCTGATAGGCTGCCGCGCCCCAGGTTTCGCGCAACGTCGAGTCCGCCAGGAGCGGGCGCACCGCCCGCACGATGGCAGCGGGTTCGGGCGGAGCGACGAATCGTCCCGTGACGCCGTCGACCACGGTATCCAGCAGGCCGCCGACAGCCGTGGCGATCACCGGCTTCCCGCAGGCCATAGCCTCCAGCGCCACCCGGCCGAACGGCTCGTACCAGGGCGTGCAGAGCACGACGTCGGCGGAGCGGTACAGCCGGGGCAGGGTCGGCCGCGTGACCGGTCCGGTCAATCGAAGCCGTTCTCGCACACCATGATCCGATGCGATGCGGCGCAGCCTGCGGCCTTCGGCGTCGTCCTCGTCGTCGGCGGCGGGGCCGCCGACGATCACCAGCTCGGTGTCCGGCAGCTCCGCCAGCGCTCCGATAAGGGGGTCGAATCCGCTGCGGCGCACCAACTCTCCGGCCGCGAGCAGTCGGTGCGTGGCATGCCGATCGGCGGCCGCGCCCTCCGGGGTGAACCTCGTGAGGTCGACCCCGTGCGGCACGATCGAGGTACGGAAGCGCGGCACGCCCATCCTGGCCAGCTCCCCGACCTCGTCGGAGCAGGTCGCCACCACATGCGCCGCCCGCGTCGCGATGAGCCGCTCGAACCGGATCCGCGAGCGTGGGCTCGGGTCGGCGAGACCTTCGCAGCGCCGCTGCACGGTGCCGAGCCCGTGGAAGGTCAGCACCACCGGGATGCCGTGGGCGCGGGAGGCCAGTTCGGCGGCGAGCCCGGACTTCCAGTAGTGCGCGTGCACGATGTCGGGCCGATCGGCACCCCAGTGCCGTCGCAGAACGGTGCCGAAGTCACCGAGGTAGGGCAGGGTGCGGTCGCTCGGCAAGGGGTTGGGCGGTCCGGCCGCGACGTGCACCACGCGATAGCCGCCGTCGGCGAGCAACTCGGCCGGGGCGTGCGGACTGATACGTCGGGTATAAACCGTCACGTCGTGGCCCCGGCGGGCATAGGCGGCCGACAACTCCGCTACATAGGCGCCGCGGCCGCCCCCGTCGGCGGGGCTGCCTTCGGCGAGCGGGCTGGCATCTTCGGAAACCATGGCAATCTTCACCGGGTGCTCCGTTCTCGTCGCGGGCGGCATCCGGACGCGCGGATACGCGCGGTTGCCCTACGACCGGCATCGCGTGACGTTCGGGAATATGTTCGGTATATGCCCGCGGCCGGCCCGATGAAACCCCACGTCAGCGGTCACATTCCCAGCCGAACGGTCGGTTCGTCCCGGTCGCGGGCCCTCCGGCGGCGGGTCACGTTCTCCTACCGAACGCTGTCGGGAAGGGGTCGGCCGTGCCACACTGTAGGGAGGTTGAGATCACAGCCGACCCCGGTTCGACGCATTCGGCGCAGCCGGTCGATGGGACGGCACGGCAACCGATTCGCGCGCTGCCCTCTCCGGCCGTCGCGGAGGACTGGATACCCCCTACACGGGAGGTTCGACTTGTCTGCCATTTCTCTGCTACGGGACCACGCCGAGGGCGTGCATCTCAATGGTTCGGGACCGGGACGTCGTCGGGACAACCGGTTGTGGGCACAGCGGGTGGACCGCCGTCGCGAATGCGTGGTGGTCCGGGTCGAAGGCGAGTTGGACGCCGCCGTGTCCGCCGAATTCTTCGAGACGGTCGAGCGTGCGTTGCAGTCACCGTGCGATGCCGTCGTGATCGATCTGCGAGCGGCGAGGTTCTTGAGTCTGCGCGCGGCCGTGCGGCTCGGTGCGCTGCGCAGAGAGGGGTTGGGTCGTCCGGACCTGCGCATCGTCGTGGGCGGACCGGGAGTCGAGCGGGCACTCGAGGTGACCGGCGTGCGGTCGTTGTTCCCCCGCTACCAGTCCATGCGCACAGCTTTGGACGCCTGAGCCGGAGACTGTCGCCCAAGGCCGGTGCTCGCCGGTGTGACCGCTCCCGATCCGGTCACACCGCGCGCGTCGGCATCGGATACTTCAGCGGTGAGTGAAAGCAGGTCGGTCCAGCCCGAGAATGCCCTCGCGCTGGACCAGGTGATCGGTACCGGAAGGCCGCAAAGTGTCGGCAGTTTCCGTTTCTGGTTCGCCGACCAGCGTTGGGAATGGTCGGACGAGGTCGCGTCGATGCACGGTTACGCGGTGGGGAAGGTGACGCCGACCACGGAGTTGTTGCTGAAGCACAAGCACCCGGACGATCGCGAAGCGGTGGCCAGCGCCTTGGCGCGGTCGATCGCCGACGCGGAACCGTTCTCCAGTCGCCATCGCATCATCGACACCGCCGGCGCGGTCCACCACGTGGTCCTGGTCGCCGACCGGATGATCGACGACTCGGGGCTGGTGGTGGGCACCTCCGGCTACTACATCGACGTCACCGACACCCTCGAGGAGCACCGGCAGGAGACGCTGGACGACGCCCTGCCCGAGTTGTACGCCGCCCGAGCGGTGATCGAGCAGGCGAAGGGCGCGCTCATGCTGATCTACGGCGTCGGCCCCGAGCAGGCGTTCCGTGTGCTGAGCTGGCGATCGCAGGAGACCAACGTCAAACTGCGCAAACTGGCCGCGCGGCTGGTCGCCGATCTGCCCGGGCTGGCCGGCGTCACGGTAGGCCTGCGCACCGAATTCGATCATCTGCTGCTCACCGCCCACGAGCGCATCGACGGCGACTGACCGGCGTTTCGATCCCATCCCGGCGGGTACGTCCCGGACGAGGAACGCGGCGATATTCCGCTCCACAGTCCGTGGCGTCCGCGGTGTTCCGGTGGCTGAGAAGGAGAACTCGGCGGCGGTATGCAGGCCGCAGTGGAGTGGCTGTGAGGACAAGGTGGTGATGGGCAAATGGGGGAGTCGACTTCCCGATCCTCGACCGATACGACGACAGTCGGTGTACGGGTGCCCGCTCGGCTGGAACAGTTGACCATGCTCCGCGCGCTCGCCGAGACAGTCGCCCTCATCGCGGACTTCGCCTTGGACGAGGTGACCGATATCCGGCTCGCGCTCGACGAGGTGGCGACCTCGCTCATCATCGACGCCGCCGTTGGCTCGACGATCGACTGCGAGTTCACCTATGACGACGGCAAGATGTTCGTGCACGTCTCCTCGGTGGCGGTCACCGAGTCGGTGCTCGGGCACGCCGGGCTCGGCTGGCACATCGTACGCACGCTGACCGATTCGATCGCCGCCGCGCAGGGCTCCTACGACAGTGTGCTCGGCGGATATCCGACAGTGATCGACTTCAGCTGGGTGCGAGGTGCGCCGAATGGCGGGTGAGCCGAGGTCGCGCGGGGATACCTACGACAACATCGAGCCGCTGTTCGAGAAGATCGCCGCGCTGGATCCCGGCGATCCACGACGTGCGCCGATGCGTCGGGAGCTGATCGAACGATGCCTGCCGCTGGCCGAGCACATCGCCCGCAAGTTCGCCGGGCGCGGCGAGAACTTCGACGACCTGCTGCAAGTGGCCCGCCTGGGGTTGGTGCAGGCAGCGGACCGTTTCGACGTCACGCGCGGATCGTCGTTCCTGTCCTTCGCCGTGCCCACGATCATGGGCGAGGTCCGGCGGCACTTCCGGGACAACACCTGGGCGGTGCGGGTGCCCCGCCGGACCAAGGAGATCCAGCTGAGTATCGGTCCGACCGTCGAAACGCTGTCCCAGCGACTGGGCCGGATGCCACGCGCCAGGGAGATCGCGGCCGAGCTGGATGTCGAGCTCGTGGAGGTGACCCAAGCGCTGATCGCGGGCAACGCCTACCAGTCGTCGTCCATCGACGCGGCCGCCGGTGAGGACGCCGAGAACACCGCGCAGCCGCTACTGGACAGCCTCGGCGCCGAAGAGCCCTCCTATCACCTGGTCGAGGACGTGATGGCGGTCGAACCGCTGCTCGGCGAACTTCCCGAGCGTGAGCGTCAGGTGCTGACCATGCGCTTCTTCGAGTCGTTGACGCAGAATCAGATCGCCGAGCGGCTCGGAGTCTCCCAGATGCACGTTTCGCGCATTCTTTCCCGGACCTTGAACGCGCTGCGCGAGCAGGCGCTGCGGGACTGACGTCGGCCCGTTACACCGGATTCGGCGGGGCCGGGTCCGGCGACGGCCCGGGCAGACCGGGGTCCGGCGAAGGGCGGCCGGGATCCGGCACGGGGGGCGTCGGCGCCGGTCCTGGTACCGGCGGACGTGGCGCGGGGCCTGGCACCGGTGGCAGCGGATGCGGATCAGGTTCCGGCGGAACAGGATTGGGCTCCGGAATGGGGTCCGGCTCGGGAATCGGCGGTACGGGATCCGGTTCCGGGATGGGCGGTACGGGGTCCGGCTCGGGCGTGGGCGGGACCGGCTGTGTCGCGCTGTCGGTGGACATGCGAACTCCTCCTCGTTCGGGTGATCGGCGTGCGCTACGGCGGCGACCGCGCTTCGTCCGGCCGATCATCGGCCGGTTACCCACCGATCACGGCGCCAACCGGTTCGTGCGGCAGCCACGGTTCGGCCGACCAGTTTGCGTAACAGGCCCAACGGGTAGTTAGACAGGAACCGGACAACAGATGCCGATGGCTCGAGGAGCTCGTCATGACCGACCAGCGCCGCCCAGGCACCCGGAATCCGCGGTTCGGACCGGGTGGGCCGGGGGCGTCGATCCAGTCCCGAGGGATCTCCGTCACCAGGAACCACGATGTCATCCGCCGCTGGGCCGCCCAGCGCGGAGCCCGGCCCGCGACAGTGCCGGGCAGCGAGCACGACGGACGGCTCGGGGTGTTGCGATTCGACTTTCCCGGGTACGGGGGCGCCGTGCTGCGCCCGGTGCGGTGGGAAGAGTGGTTCGCCACCTTCGATGCCAGGAAACTTCGCTTCTGGTACGTGGAGCGCGGCACCGATGATCCGCCGAGCAACTTCAACCGTTTGGAGCCGCCGCGATAGCCGGGCGGCCGCTGGATTAGTCGTGAGACCGGTCACGGTCGTGCGCCCGTGATCGGCGCATCGGAAGCAATGTGACGCACGGCACGATCGCCTCGCGAAATCTGTTGTCGGCCCTGCGGTTCGCGCCGACCCCGCCCGATGCGATCGCTTATTCGAAAAAGTCTGTTACCGTGCACTTTTCGCGGTCGGTCTCGTTCTCGGCGTCGTGCCGCGGTGCGCGGAAGGCGAGTTCCTCTGCCGCCCCGGTGCTGCCCGAGTCGGGCGGGCGTATAGCGTCGATGGAACAACCAAGAGGCCCCACATCGGTCTGCCGGACGTTTACCGGCCGGGCACAGGGGTACTCGAAGCCGAGCAAAGGTTGCTCGAAAAGCGGAAGGTCGCGTCGGTATGGGGATGCGGTTGTCCGCATCGTGACGCGCTTCCGCATGTCTGCAAGGGATAAGGTCTTGAGCGCAAACCTGATGATCGTGGAAGACGACGACCGGGTCCGCGGTGCCTTACGGCTCGCTATGGAAGACGAGGGATACGACGTCGACGAGGCGGAGGAAGCCGAAGACGCGCTCACTCATCTGCGCAGCAACGGTGTTCCCGATGTGATGATCGTCGATCTGATGCTCGGCGGCATGGACGGGTTCGAGTGTATCCGGGAGATCCGCCGCGACCATGACGTCCCGATCATCGTGGTCAGCGCTCGCGACGACACCCACGACGTGGTGGCCGCCCTGGAGGCGGGTGCCGACGATTTCGTGACCAAGCCGTTCGAAATCAAGGAGATCACCGCTCGTATGCGCGCGGTGCGCCGCCGCTTCCGGCTGACCGCCGAACGGGAGACGCCGCAGGAGATGGTGCTCGAGGCAGACGACACGGCTCCGCTGGTCCTCGCGCAGGACAGCGGGGTGGTGCGCCGCGGTGACGAGGAGATCAGGCTGACGCTCACCGAATTCCGTTTGCTGTGTGAGCTGGCCGAGACGCCGGGCCGGGTGCTCAGCCGCACGGCGCTGCTCGAACGTGTTTGGGACCGTGGGTTTTTCGGCGACGAACGCATCGTGGACGTGCACATGCGCCGCTTGCGCACGAAGATCGAGCGGGATCCGTCCGATCCGCGCATCGTGGTGACGGTGCGCGGACTCGGCTATCGCCTCGATGTGCGCCGCTGAACGCTGCTCCGACGCCGAACGCTGGAATCCGAACGCCTGGAGCCTTCGCGCCCGGGTGACCGCCGTCTTCGCGACGATCGCCGCGCTGATGTCGCTGGTACTGGTCGTTTCGGTCTTCGTGATCAGCCGCGGCTACCTGGAAGCGCAGCGAACACACGCGGGCAGCGAATCGCCGGGAGATCTCAACGCGGATCTCGATCTGCTGCGCAACGTGCTCATCTGCTGCGCCGTCGTGGTCACCCTGATCGGCGCGGCGGTCGGCTGGTGGGCGAGCAGGCGGGTGCTGACCCCGCTGCATCAGCTTGCGGGCACCGCCGCGCGGATCGCCTCCGGTGATCTCGACCAGCGGTTGCCCGCGACCGGGGACCAGGATCTGGCGATCACCGTCGAGTCGTTCAACACCATGGTGGACTCGCTGCAACGGCGCATCGAGCGCGAACACCGGCTCTTCGGTGACGTCAGCCACGAGCTGCGCACGCCCCTCACCACCCTGATGGCCAGCGTCGACGTGCTCAACCGGCACCGCGGCGATCTGCCGGAACGTTCGCAACGGGCGCTCGGCCTGGTCACCGCCGAGGTCGAGCACCTGCGCAAACTGTTGGACGATCTGCTCGCCCTGGCGCGGGTGGAAGCGGGCATGCATCACGGCGACGCCGAGCCGCTGTCGGTGCGCGACCTGCTGGTGCACACGCTGAGCGACCGTCGTTATCCGGGCGAGCTGCTCACGGTGCGCCAGGACGTCACCGTGCGCGGCCGCAAGGTCGAACTGGAGCGCGCGGTGGCCAACCTGCTGCACAACGCCGACCGGCACGGCGGCGGTGTGGTCGCGGTCGGCATCGACCGCGACGGCACCGACGCGGTGCTCACCGTCGACGACGCGGGCCCCGGCGTCCCCGCCGCGGACCGCGACCGGATCTTCGAACGATTCGCCACCGCCCGCAGCGGCCGCCGCTCGCCGGACGGGACGGGGATCGGATTGGCGCTGGTCGCCGAGACGGTCGCCACGCACGGTGGCGGGGTGCACTGCACCGACCGTCCCGGCGGCGGCGCGCGATTCGTCGTGCGGTTGCCCCGGCTCGGCGACATCCATCCGTAATACGACCGTAAAGAAGTCGACAGGTTCACCTCAAAGTCGCTTCGCAAGCCTGGATAAGTACTGCTGATCAGACGAGGGAGTTGTATGTCATCGCCAACCCTGTCCCCAGCGGAGATCGAGCGATCGCGCGTCGGGAACGCCGCGGCCGCTCTGGGGGCCACCCCGTCTCGGAGAAGCGCCGGACCCGCCGTGGTCCTGCGCACGCCCCGCTTGGGCGACGGCGCCCCGATGTGGCGCATCGCGAAGAATTCCGCGGTGCTGGACGTCAATTCGAGCTACGCGTACCTGATGTGGTGCCGGGACTTCGCCGGAACCTCGGTGGTCGCCGAATCCGACGGTCGCGTCGTCGGATACGTGATCGGATTCGTCCGTCCGCAGGCGCCCGACACCGTCTTCGTCTGGCAGATCGCGGTGGACCGCGCGCAGCGCGGCCGCGGCATCGGTGCCGAGCTGCTCCACACGTTGCTCAACAGCGTCGCGGCTCAGGGAGTTTCAGTGCTCGAAACCACCATCTCGCCGGACAACGCCGGTTCCATCGCGCTGTTCACGTCGGTGGCCGCTGCGCGCGGCGCCGAGGTGACCAAGCGCCACTTGTTCGACGCGGGCGTCTTCCCCGACAGCCACGCACCCGAAGACCTGTATCGCATCGCCCCGACCGCCCGCACCACCGAGGAGGATCACCGATGATCAACGCGGACACCACCGTTTTCGAGAGTCTGGAGTCGAACGTGCGCGGTTACTGCCGCGCGTGGCCCACCGTGTTCACCACGGCGAAGGGCAGCTGGTTGCGCGACGAAGAAGGCAAGGACTACCTGGACTTCTTCGCGGGCGCCGGTGCCCTGAACTATGGGCACAACAACGATGTGCTCAAGCGCTCGCTGCTGGACTACATCGCGAGCGACGGCATCACCCACGGCCTCGACATGTCGACCGGAGCCAAGCGCGAACTGCTGGAGACGTTGCGCGACACGCTCTTCACCCCGCGCGGCCTGGACTACAAGGTCCAGTTCCCCGGCCCGACCGGCGCCAACGCGGTCGAGGCCGCGCTCAAGCTGGCGCGTAAGGTCACCGGCCGCGAGACCATCGTCAGTTTCACCAACGCCTTCCACGGCATGACCCTCGGCGCGCTGTCGGTCACCGGCAACGCCGCCAAGCGCGCGGGCGCCGGTGTGCCCTTGGTGCACGCCGCGCACATGCCCTACGACGGCTACTTCGACGGCACCACCGCCGATTTCCAGTGGATGGAGAAGGTGCTCGACGACACCTCGTCGGGCTTCGACCGCCCGGCCGCGGTGATCGTGGAGACGGTGCAGGGCGAAGGCGGCGTCAACGTCGCCCGCGCGGAGTGGCTGCGCCACCTCGCCGGGCTGTGCACGGAGCGGGAGATCCTGTTGATCGTCGACGACGTGCAGATGGGCTGCGGCCGTACCGGACCGTTCTTCTCCTTCGAGATCGCGGGCATCACGCCCGACATCGTGACGTTGTCGAAGTCGATCGGCGGCTACGGCCTGCCCATGGCACTGGTGCTGTTCAAGCCGGAGCTGGACGAGTGGTCGCCGGGTGAGCACAACGGCACCTTCCGCGGCAACAACCCGGCGTTCGTCACCGCGACGACCGCGCTGCGCCACTACTGGTCCGACGACGCCCTGCAGACCGCGACCCTGGCCAAGGGGGAGAAGATCGCGCGCAGCTTGGGCGAGTTGGCCGCGCACTTCCCCGGCGTCTCGACCCGTGGACGCGGACTGGTGCAAGGCGTGGTGTTCGACGATCCCTCACAGGCGGGCAAGGTCTGCCAGATCGCCTTCGAGCGCGGGCTGCTGGTGGAGACCTCCGGCTCGACCGACGAGGTGGTGAAGCTGCTGCCGGCGCTGACGGTCACCGACGAGGAACTCGACCAGGGGCTCGGCGTCCTCACCGGCGCCGTCGAGTCGGTGTGCGGCGGGATGGGGGCGATCGCATGATCGTGCGCAGCACCGCGGAGATCACCGGTACCGAGCGCGACGTCGCGGGCCGAGGCTGGCGCAGCAAGCGCATCGTCCTGGGCGGCGACGGCGTCGGCTTCTCGTTCCACGAGACCACCATTGACGCCGGGACGGTGCACGAGTTCCACTATTTGAATCACGTAGAGGCCGTGTGGCTCGTCGAAGGCGAGGGCACGCTCACCGATCTGGACAACGGCGTCACCTACGAGCTCGCGCCCGGCTCGATGTACCTGCTCGACGGACACGAACGCCACCGCTTGGAGGTGCGCACCACGATGCGGATGATGTGCGTGTTCAACCCGCCGGTCACCGGTCAGGAGGTTCACGACAGCAACGGCGTCTATCCGCTGGTCACCGCGACGATCGGAGGTTGAGGACACCAATGGTTCTGCAGCACACCGAAACACCGCCCGAGACGGCTCGCTACGATCGCTACCCGACCCGTCTCGGCGCGCCCGCTCCGCACTTGGAGCGTGCCGACCCCGCGGTGTGGGGGGAGGTCGAGAGCCCGGAACTGGCCTCGTTCGACACCGATGGGTTCGCCATCCTGGATCAGCTGCTCTCGCCCACGGAAGTGGGCGAGTACAGCGAGGAGATCACCAGGCTGGCGAACGATCCGGCGCTGCGCGACGACGACCGTGTCATCGTGGAGAAGTCGTCGAACCGGGTGCGTTCGGTCTTCGAGGTGCACAAGCTGAGCGAGGCGATCGCCGAACTGGTGCGTCAGCCGCAGGTGCTCCGCCTGGCCGAACAGGTGCTGGGGTCGCCGGTGTACGTGCACCAGAGCCGGGTGAACTACATGCCCGGTTTCCGCGGCACCGGTTTCTACTGGCACTCCGATTTCGAGACCTGGCACGCCGAGGACGGCATGCCCGCGCCGCGAGCGGTGAGCCTGTCGATCGCGTTGACCGACAACTATCCGATCAACGGCAGTCTCATGGTGATGCCGGGCTCGCACCACACCTTCGTGCCGTGCCTGGGCAGCACTCCGGCCGAGCATTACCGGGAGTCGTTGCAGGAGCAGGAGATCGGCGTGCCGACGAGCGACGACATCACCGCGCTCGCGAACCGGTACGGGATCAGTCAGTTCACCGGCCGGGCGGGTTCGGCGCTGTTGTTCGACTCCAACCTGATGCACGGGTCGTCGAACAACATCACGCCGTTCCCGCGCTCGAACATCTTCGTGGTGTTCAACAGCGTGCACAACACGCTCGTCGACCCGTTCGCCGCGCCCGCGCCGCGACCGGGCTACATCGGCAGCCGGGACTTCACGCCGCTGTCGGCCTGATTTCGAGCCGCCCCGCGCGTGCCGCCCGCCCTGGTCGTCGGGCGAGCCGTACGCGCGGGGCGTTTCGCCTGACGTCCGCTGTTTTTCGCGTGGATCAGGCGAGCCGCCGGATCGCTTCCGGACCGAGGTCGGCGATCGTCGGGTAGCCGTCCACCGCCATCAGCAGATCGGCCTCGGCGAGCAGCGAACGCACCACGTGCACGAGGCCGTCGACACCGCCGAGGGCGAGCCCGTAGGAGTAGGGGCGTCCGATGCCGACGGCCGTGGCGCCGAGCGCCAGCGCTTTGACGATGTCGGCGCCGGTGCGGACGCCGGAGTCGAACAGCACCGGCAGGCCGTCGGCCGCCGCGACCACCTCCGGCAGATGCTCGATCGCGGGGATGCCGCCATTGGCTTGTCTGCCGCCGTGATTCGAGCAGTAGATGCCGTCGACGCCCGCGTCCTTGGCGCGCCGTGCGTCGTCGGGATGGCAGATGCCCTTGAGGACGAGCGGCAGGTCGGTCAGCGATCGCAGCCACGCCAGGTCGTCCCAGGTCAACGCGTTGCCGAACAGCGAGATCCAGGTGAGGATGGCGGTTTTCGGATCCTGTTCGGGTGGGCTGGGCAGCAGGGCTCGGAAGACCGGATCGCTGAAGTAGTTGGCCAGGCAGTGGCCGCGCAGCTGAGGAAAGTTGGAGACCGTCAGATCGCGCGGGCGCCAGCCGGGCACCCAGGTGTCCAACGTGACCACGATGGCCTTGAATCCCGCCGCTTCCGCCCGCTGGACCAGGCTCTGCGCGAGATCCCGATCGGTGGGGGTGTAGAGCTGGAACATCCCGGGTGTGTCGCCGAACTCCGCCGCCACGTCCTCGAGCGGATCGACGGTGAGGGTGGAGGCGACCATCGGGACGCCGGTGCGCGCCGCGGCCTTGGCGGTGGCGATGTCGCCGTGCCCGTCCTGGGCGCACAGCCCGATCACGCCGACCGGGGCCAGGAAGATCGGCGTCGGCAGCGTCATGCCGAACAGTTCGATCGAGAGGTCGCGCGTCTTGCTCGCGCGCAACATGCGCGGGATCAGGCCCAGTTTCTCGAAGGCCGTCACATTGGCACGCTGGGTGAGCTCGTCGCCGGCTCCGCCCGCGACGTACGACCAGATCCCCGGTGGCAGCGCCGCCCGGGCCTTGGCTTCCAGGTCGGCGTACGTCATCGGGAAATCGGGCAGCACACCGCCGAGCCCTTGGAAGTAGATCTCGTTCTGGTAGTCGCCGAAGTTGGTCACGCTGCTCCTGTCCACGTCTCGATGCATGAATGTATCCGATACGTTCCTGTAGCGGGTTCGGTTCCCTCAGGCGCGTAGCGCGCGGTACAGCATGAGCCAGCTATCCGGGGAGACCAGCCCGACCGGCTGCTCGAGCGGTATCCCGGCCGCCCCGCAGGCGCTGCGAACGGCGCGGGCGGGAAACTCCCGCCACAACGACGCGGCCACGCTTCCCCCTACTCCGGAGAAACCCAACTCGACCAGCCTGCGGTAAGCGCCGAGCTGCTCGCGCGGCACCAGCGGCTCGGGCCGGTTGCGCAACCGCAGGACGGCGGCATCGACTCGCGGAACCGGATGGAAACTGTGCCTGCCGACGCGCGCGCCCAGTTCGATCGCCGTCGTCGGCCAGTGGGCGACGGTGAGCTTGGTCCAGCAACCGTAATCACCGGAGTGCTTGCGAGCGAATTCGAGCTGGGTGAGCAGGGTCGCGGAGGTGAGCCCGCCCGCGGCCAGGCACCAGCGCACGATGTCGGTAGTGATGGCGAACGGCACGTTGGCCACGACGGCGAACGGCTCCCGAGGCGGGCGCACCGTGCGGAAATCGCGGTGGTACAACTGGATTCGCGGATCGTCCGCGTATCGGCGGCCCAGCAGTGCCGCGTAGCGCCGATCCTTCTCGTAGGCGCGGACCCGGCCGCTCACGGTCAGCAATTGCCTGGTCAGTATGCCGTCACCGGGTCCGACTTCGAGAACGAGATCGTCGGCGGTGACGCCGGAGGCGTGCACGATCAGCCGGGCGGCGCGTGCGTCGGTGAGGAAGTTCTGCGAGAGCCGCTTTCGCGTGGTCGCCGGGTCGCTGCCGCGGGCACGCGAAAGGGAATGATGGCGGGACATGGGTGTCCTCCGAACGGAGTGGTCGAATCGGGAAGGTCGATTCGCCCGGACCCATGCCAGGGCACGAACAGTGCGGCGACCGCTACCGGTCGCCGACGCGGATTCCGCTCGAACGGATCAGGAGATCGCAGCGGTACGGTGCACCGGCAGAGCCCGGGCCTCCGTACGCAGCCGGAGGTAACACGCGCCGACCGCGTACGCTCCGTTCATGCCGGGACTGCCACACATGTCCCGCACCGTACGACCGTCACCCAGCCGTGTGCCACTTCTTTTCCGAATGCGGCACCGTGGAGTTCAGCGCGGCGTCGACTGGCCGACCACGTCCGGGTCTTGCCGCTCGGCGGCGTAGGCCCGCCAGGACTTGGCCTCCGCGTGCTTGCCGAGCTGGTCGAGGAGATCGGCGAGTTCGGCGATGGCGCGCGGCTCGTGGCGGTCGGCGGCGGTGCGCCACCAGGATTCGGCCCCGACGGGATCGCCGCGCCGCAGCCGAACCATGCCGAGTTCGTAGGCGGCACCCGCGTGCCCGGCATCGGAGGCCTGCGCCCACAGTCCGCATGCCTGCTCTTCGTCGCCGCGGCGGTACATCGCGACGCCGAGGTCGTAGAGCGCACCGCGATACCCGGGGTCGCCCGACTGCCTGGACTCGCTCGCCCGGGGCGGGGCGGCGACCGGAGCGGGCCGTTCGTCGGGCTGCGGGACTCCGCTCGGCACCGACGCCGTATCGGGAACCCGGGTACTCGGCACGCTCGCCGGGGGGCTGCTGTTGGTGTCCACCGGGTCGAGCTCACGAACGGGTTTCTCCGCTGCGGGGGGCGTGTGCGACACCTGTCCGCCGAGCGGCGAGTTCGATTCTCGCTGGATGTGATTCGGCTCCGCAGCGCCGGAACTCGAAGGCGAAGTCTGCGCCGGGGGCTGGGTGTGCGTGCCGGCGAGGTCGAATGCGCGATATGGGTCCACCGTCGGACGGTTCGCGACCCGCGGGCTCGATCCGGAGTGCGGACCGCCCGCCGAGGAGAAGGCGGTGGCCGGGACTCGAGTGTCCTGGGGGACGGGCCCGGACCCGGGAGGTGAGGTGCCTGTTTGGGGTTGGGTGTGTGTGCCGATGGGGTCGAGTGCGCTGGGGTCTGCCGCTGTCGGACGGTTCGCGACCC
>NZ_JBEYVQ010000008.1:123183-325692 GCF_040644075.1 Nocardia sp. NPDC047038
GTGGGCTCGATCCGGAGTGCGGGCCGTCTGCCGAGGGGGAGGTGGTGGGCGGGACTCGAGTGTCCTGGGGGACCGGCCCGGACCCGGGAAGTGAGATGCCTGTTTGGGGTTGGGTGTGTGTGCCGATGGGGTCGAGTGCGCTGGGGTCCGCCGCAGTTGGACGGTTCGCGACCCGTGGGCTCGATCCGGAGTGCGGGCCGTCTGCCGAGGGGGAGGTGGTGGGCGGGACTCGAGTGTCCTGGGGGACCGGCCCGGACCCGGGAAGTGAGGTATCTGTCTGGGGTTGGGTGTGTGTGCCGATAGGGTCGAGTGCGCGATATGGGTGCGCGGTCCACGGATTCGCGACGATCGGGCTGGCTTCGGTGCTCGTGCCGTCCGCCGCGGGGCGAGCGGGTAGCGGAGCGTTCGGTGCGGGTGGCGTATTGCCGAGCAGCAGGCCGGTGCGGGAGCGTGCCGGGTCCTCGGGCGGGTGTGTATGTGCGACCGGAGGTCCGAAGGTTCCGTACGAGTCCGCCGCCGTTCTCTCGTGCGCGATCCTCGGATGGTGAGCGAGGTTCCGGGCGGGTACTTCGGACTCCGGCTGCGGCCCAGGCGACCGGGTGGTCGAGCTCGACGCCGGCTGCGCGCTGTCCGTGGCTCGGGAGCCGGGAGCGGAAGGTGGAGTTTCCGCAGTGGATCGTGTGGCGCGGGACGACTGCAGATTCACGAAGAGACTGCCTGCGCGGCGGGGCGGGGTCGTATCCGTCGTTTTCTCGGCACCGCCACCGACGGCTGCCGAGGAAACCCCGGTGAGCCGTTCGGCCGTCGTCGCGGATGCGCTCGCAGCCGTCGCGGCGTCGATACGCGGAACGGGCATGGTAGGCGCGGTGGGCGGGCCCGCCGACGAGATCGCCTGCGGAATAGGCGGATTCATGCCGATCGGAGCCGTCGCGGGCGCGGCGGGAGCCGGAGGCTCCGGGGCGACCGGTGTGGGAGCGGTGGACAGTTCCACGACCAGGTTCGCGAAGTTCGGTGGTCCCTCGCCGATGCTGCACCACAGCACGACGCGACCGTTGGGCCGGTGTTCGACGACGATGCCGTAGTTGCCCGTCCACGACTTCTGCGTGCCGAATTCGTCCACCCAGACGGGAGTCAGTGTCACCAGGGTCACCGGCGCGGTGGGCGTGACGGCGAAGCTGACCCCCGCGGCCAGCGCGTCGCTCCACGCGTCGACTCCGGCGAGTGAACGTCCGTGCAGGTCCAGATAGCCGTCGACGACCGACAGACCCATGCCGAGCCCACGCAGCCCTGCGGGCGGTGCGGCGGAGATCATGGTCAAGGCGATGGTGGTGGGCGCGGGGCCGACTTGCTCGGTGTACATCGGGTAGACCATGCTGCCGTGCCAGCGGATCGGATCCGCGCTCTGGTAACGCGCGGCCAGCGGCAGCTCTTCGGGCGTATTCCGGGCAGCCCACGACGAATACCGCTCGTTCACTGTCGCGCGCCTGCCTTTCCACCCGATCCCGACCGCCGCCCCCGCGCCGGGCGGCGGGATATACCGTACTCGCCGCGAACCGGAACTGCGCCGCGATCCCTGGCGGTAGGTAATGCCCCGAGCCCCAACGCTACCGGGTAGTTCACGCCATTTCCCAATGGTGCGCAGTGGCGAGCCGGGCGCGGAATCGGGCGGCGCACGCGTGTGCGGACCCTGTTGTCGATATCCGAAGCGAGGAGAAGGATCGCATCGGCGACGCCGCTGTCCCGCGCTGCCATGGGCGAACGGTCGTCGCTCCCGGAACCGGCGGACGGAGTGCGCTGTGGCGCTCGAGGGGGCTCGGAGCGCTTTTCCGGAACGCCGAACAGCCGACCAAGCGCTTGCTACGCTCGATCGATGATCTCCACGGTGGTCTGGGGAACCGGCAACGTCGGCCGGGCGGCCATCCGGGCCGTCGACGCGCACCCCGCGCTGCGTTTGACCGGGGTGCTGGTGCACGATCCGGCGAAGGTCGGCCGCGATGCGGGCGAACTCGGCGGGCTGGATCGGGACTTGGGCGTCGCCGCGCGCGATGACGTCGGCGCCGTTCTCGGCGCACGCCCGGACGCGGTGGTCTACGCCGCCTCCGGCGACATCCGGCCGGACGACGCGCTCGCCGATATCGTGCGCGCGCTGCGCGCGGGCGCGGTGGTCGTCACCCCGGCTCTCTACGCCCTCTACGATCCGCGCAACGCACCGCCGGAAGTACGCGACCCGGTACTGGCAGCGATCGCGGAGAGCGGCGGATCGCTGTTCGTCTCCGGTATCGACCCAGGGTGGGGCAACGACGTACTGCCGCTGCTGATCAGCGGGCTGGGGAGCACGGTGGAGACGATCCGCTGCCAGGAGATCTTCGACTACTCCACCTACGACCAGCCGGACTCGGTGCGCTACCTGGTCGGCATGGGGCAGCCGATGGACTATCAGCCGCCGATGCTCGCGCCGTCGGTGCCGACCATGGTGTGGGGCGGGCAGATCCGGCTGATGGCACGGGCGCTCGGTGTCGAACTCGACGAGATTCGCGAGACGCTGGATCGGCGCGCCCTCGACGCCACCGTCACCACGACGTCCATGGGTGAATTCGAGGCCGGCACCCAGGGCGCCGTGCGTTTCGAAGTGCAGGGCATCGTCGCGGGGCAACCGCGACTGGTCGTCGAACACGTCACCCGCATCCATCCGACGTGTGCGCCCGACTGGCCCGTACCGGCCGACGGCGGCGCGGGCGCGCACCGGGTGATCATCGAGGGGCACCCGCGCATCGAAGTGACCGTCGAGGCGACCGACGAAGACGGCAACCGCTCCGCGGGCGGGAACGCCACGGCCGTCGGCCGCCTGGTCGGCGCAATCGACTGGCTGGTGGCGGCGAAACCCGGACTCTACGACGCACTGGATGTCCCGTTGCGTCCCGCCGTCGGCAAACTCGGAAGGAAGCACCCATGATCATCGACGTTCCCGAGGGCAAGGATCCGATCGGCTACGTCTGGGGTGAGATGGTCCCCGGCATCGGCGTCGCCGCCTCGAATTTCTCGCTGTCGGTGTACTCGCACAGCACGCTCGGCCTGCGTGAGTTCGAGGCGGCCCGGCTGCGCATCGCCCAGATCAACGGCTGTCTGTTCTGCATGGACTGGCGCACCGAACGCGACGGGGTGAAGGTCGAGCCCGAATTCGCCGACGCCGTCACGAACTGGCGCACCACCGACGCTTTCGACGAACGCACCCGGCTCGCCGCCGAATACGCCGAGCGTTACACCACCGACCATCACAACCTGGACGAAGACTTCTGGCATCGGATGCTCGCCCGCTACAGTCAGGCCGAAGTCGTCGAACTGAGCATGAGCATCGGCTCATGGCTGGCGTTCGGCCGGTTGAACCACGTGCTCGGCTTGGATTCGGTGTGCGTGCTGCCCGGCCATACCGGCAACCGGTGAACCGGCGCCGAAAACGCTAGACCGGCATTCTCGACACCCACGCGGGCTGCCCGTCGACCAGGCCCAGTTCGAACTCCTCCGGAGCGTCGAGCACGGCGCCGAGCTGGCGGAGCGCTCGATCGGCGGAGATTTCCGCCGGGAAACGGATGTATTCGAGGGTGGCGCCGGATATCCGGGCCCGGAATCGGTACCGGAATTCCACCTGACCCGCGTAGGTCAGCGCGATACGACCCTGCCAGTCGATGTCGTGCCTGCCGTCGGATCGTCGGGTGAACGACACTTCCTGGTCGGCGACCGAGTCGTGCCCGAGCAGATAGATGTTGAACGCAAGGTATCCGACGTCGTCGGCGTGCGCGAGGGGCAGCGGGTCGACCGTGAGGCACTGCGGTTGTTCGGATTTCAGTCGAAAGGGCCGGCCCGGCGCCGCGGCGCGCAGGCCGGTGGCGTCGTCCTCGCCCCAGTACGTGGACGACAGCGTGCAGCTGTGATAGTTCTGCCACACGATCGGCGAGAGCCAGTCCTCGCCGTCCTCCTCGCCGTGGGCGGGGTCGCGTTCGGCGTTGTACGCCGCGGAGCGCAGGTGCAGATCGAACCACAGGCTGCCGGCCTGGTCCATGCGGCCGGTCCACGCGAACTCCTCGATCGCGTGCCCTTCCGGCCACGGATTGCCCGGGAACACAATTCTCCCGGCGGGCGAAAAACGCACCAGGTCGGTCCTTTCCATGCCGACACACCCTAGCGACCGAGGCCGACAAACTCGATACGCCAGATCAGGGAAGCCGCGACCGGACCGGTCGTGCCTCAGGCGTTGGCCGGCGCCTCCTGCTCCGGCTGGTCGGCGGGCGGCTCGTCCACCGTCCGTTTCGGCCCGGTGAACCAGGTCCGAGCCGACGCCAGCCACCAGATGCCGATCGCGCCCACCACGCCGACCAGGGTGATCGGTGCGTAGTTCACGGTGTTCCAGGTGAATTCGCTGTGCCACGGATAGCCGCGGGCGTCGGTGGGCAGGATGAACAGGAAGCTGATCAGCACGATCCAGAGCAACGCGACCACTCCGACCGGGCGATACCACGCGCCCAATCGCCATGGGCCGGTGCGGAATCGGCTCCCGTGCCGCTGCCGCAACAGGATCGGAATGCCGTAGGCGATGTAGAGCCCGATGGTCGCGACCGAGGTCGCCGCGGCGTAGGCGGTCGGTGCGTTCGCCGCGGGCACCAGCATGGACGGAATCAGCAGCACGAACGCGAAGAACGAGATGAACAGCACCGCGTGCACCGGTACCTTGCGCGTGGAAAGCCGCGACCAGAACCTCGACCCCGGCACCGCGCCGTCCCGCGCGAACGCGAACAGCATGCGGGAAGCCGAAGTCACCGAGGCATATCCGCAGAACAATTGCGCGACCGCCGCGATGATCAGCAGCGAACCCGACCAGAAGCCGTTCAGCGAGTTCTCCAGGATGTAGATCACGGGATAGCCGCTGTTCTTCGCTGGATCCAGCGCGTCGTCCAGATTCGGGATGGCGAACGTCACCGCCATGATGAGCAGATATCCGGTGATCGCCGACACGACGATCGTGTTGATGATCCCTTTGGCCGCCATCCGCGACGCGTCGTGTGTTTCCTCCGACATATGCGCGGAAGCGTCGTAGCCGGTGAAAGTGTATTGCGCATGCAGCAGGCCGAGCAGGAAGCTGAACGCGACCCCGCCGAATCCGATCGCGCTGTTGTCCACCGTCTCGGTGAAGACGAATCGGGCACTCTGGTGGTGTTCCGCTCCGAAGCCGAGGACGACCACGAAGATCGCCACACCACCCACGTGCCACCACGCGGACACATTGTTGATCACCGCCGACAGATGCGGGCCGATCACGTTCAAGACGGCGTGCAGGACCAGGATGGCGGCGAACACCAGGAAAATCGCGGTGCGGTCGGTGCCGATGTCGATTCCGACGACGTTCAACACCACGGTGGTGAAGATGGCGGCGCCGTAATCGATCGCCGCGGTCACGGCGATCTGCCCGATCAGGTTGAACCATCCGGTGAACCAGCCCCACACCGGTCCGCCCAGTTCGGCGGCCCACCAGTACAAGCCGCCGGAGGTCGGGTAGGCGGAGGCCAATTCCGCCATGGCGAGTCCGACGAACAACACCATGAGCGAGACCAGCGGCCACCCCCAGGCCATGGTGATCGGGCCGCCGTTCGCCAGACCGATGCCGTAACTGGCCAATCCGCCGGTCAGGATGGACACGATCGTGAAGCTGATGGCGAAATTCGAGAAACCCGACCATGATCTGGCCAGTTCCTGCTTGTAGCCCAGTTCGGCGAGCCGACGTTCGTCGTCGGAAGGGGGTCGGATCTCGGTCATGTCGTGCTCCCGGGTCAAAACGCTGCCCTCATACCGCGTTTGCCAGAAGATCAGTGTGAAGTACGGATCGGTCACCCGCAGCGCAACCAGCAAATTCGTGGAACGGTGGCCCACGCGGCCGCCGGGTGGACGCCGAACGTAGCGTGAAGCCATGAGCGAGCGACTGGTGGTCATCGGCGGTGACGCGACCGGAATGTCGGCGGCCTCGCAGGCGCGCCGGATGAAGGACGCCGACGCGCTGGAGATCGTGGTCTTCGAACGCGGCGGATTCACCTCCTACTCGGCCTGCGGCATTCCGTACTGGGTCGGCGGTCACGTCGTCGACCGGGATGCCCTGATCGCCCGCACGCCCGAGGAACATCGGTCCCGCGAGATCGACTTGCGGCTGCACACCGCGGTCACCGAGATCGATGCCGAGCGGGCTCGCGTGCGCTATCGCGACCGGGAAACCGGCGCATCGGCATGGATGTCCTACGACCACCTCGTCATCGCCACCGGCGCCCGCCCCGTCCGGCCGCGGCTGCCCGGTATCGACGCGAACGGTGTGCACGGTGTGCAGACGCTCGACGACGGGCAGGCGCTGCTCGACACGCTGGAGCGGGCGCGCGGCAACCGCGCCGTCGTGGTCGGGGCCGGTTACATCGGCGTGGAGATGGCCGAGGCCCTCATCCGGCGCGGCTACGACGTCACGATGGTCAACCGCGGCTCGGAACCCATGTCCACGCTCGACCCCGACATGGGGGCTCTGGTGCGCGACGCGATGTGCGGAATGGGCATCAAGGTGGTCGGCGACGCCGAGGTGTCCGAGTTCCGGACGGATGACGACGGCCGGATCGCCGCGGTCGTCACCGACACCGCGGAATACCCGGCCGACGTGGTGGTGCTCGGCATCGGCGTGCGCCCGGAGACCGAGCTGGCCCGCGCCGCCGGTCTGCCGCTGGGGGAGTACGGCGGGCTGCGGACCGATGTCGCCATGCGGGTACACGGGCACGAGAACATCTGGGCGGGCGGCGATTGCGTCGAGGTGCTGGACCTCGTCTCGGGCCGGGAACGCCACATCCCGCTCGGCACCCATGCCAACAAGCACGGTCAGATCATCGGCGCGAACATCGGCGGGGGATACGCGCTCTTTCCCGGCGTCGTGGGCACCGCGGTCAGCAAGGTCTGCGAACTCGAGGTCGCCCGCACGGGTCTTCGTGAGAAGGACGCCAGGGCAGCGGGCCTGCAATACGTGACCGTCGCGGTCGAATCCACCAGCCGCGCCGGCTACTACCCGGACGCGGCGCCGATGACGGTGAAAATGCTCGCCGAGCGGCTCACCGGACGCTTGCTCGGCACCCAGATCGTGGGACGGGAGGGCGCGGCCAAGCGCGTCGACATCGCCGCGGTCGCGCTGACCGCCCGGATGACCGTCGAGCAGATGACCATGCTCGATCTCGGTTACGCACCGCCGTTCTCCCCGGTGTGGGATCCCGTTCTGGTAGCAGCGCGCAAGGCCGTCACCGCTGTGCGCAAGCGCGGGTAGCCCGCTCAGCCGAAGATTTCCAGCAGCTCGGTCTTGCCGAACATGACCGCGGCGTCGCGGGCCGACGGGGTGCCCGCGTCGGGGTCGGCGCCCGCCGCTGCGAGTTGTCGCACGATCTCGCTCTCGCCCTTGAAAACCGCCCCGGCCAGCGGAGTCTGGCCCTTGTCGTTGGCACGGTCCGGATCGGCCGACCGTTGCAGCAGCGCCGCCACGGCATCGGCGTGCCCGTGGTAGGCGGCGAGCATGAGCAGGGTGTCGCCCGCGTCGTTGGTGAGGTCGACCGGCACGCCGGCGTCCACATAGGCGGCCAACCTCGCGGTGTCTCCGCGCCGAGCGAAGTCGAACACCTTGGCGGCCAGTTCCAGCAGTTCCGGGTCGATCTCGTCGGTGCTCATCCACTCACTCCTGTCCTGGGCCGCGTGATCAGCGCGCCGCCGCCGACTTTCCGAGTTGTTCCCGCACTATGCGCAGATCATCGACGAACGCTTCGTAGGCGGCGGTACGGTCGGGCGCGCGCAACACCGACGACGGGTGCACGGTGGCGATCGCGCGGAAGTCGGCCGTCTCGACGACCTCGCCGCGGCGTGCGCTGACCTTGAACGTCGGGCCGAGCACCGCCTGCGCCGCGATCGCACCGAGGCACACCACCAACCGCGGACGCAGCAGATCGAGTTCGGCGTCGAGCCATGCCGAGCAGGCGACCACCTCGGTGCGGCCGGGTTGCTTGTGGATGCGCCGCTTGCCGCGCTCCACGAACTTGAAGTGTTTCACCGCGTTGGTCAGGTAGACCGCGTCGCGGTCGATGCCGACCTCCGCCAGCGCCCGGTCGAGCAGCCGCCCCGCCGGACCGACGAACGGATGGCCTGCCACGTCCTCCTGATCGCCGGGCTGCTCGCCGATCAGTACCACGTCCGCGTCCTGGGGCCCCGCGCCGAACACCGTCTGTGTGGCATGGCGGTAGAGATCGCACCCGTGACAGTCGCAGGCCGCTTGCCGCAGCCGCGTCAGATCCGCGTTCTCGGGGACGTACATCGCGGCGCCGGGCGCCTTCGTCACCATCGGCCGACCTCCTCTGCCCCTCGTGCTGGTGGCGGCTTACCCGTTTCCGCAGCCCTCACGCGACAGTCGCGAATCTGCCTCCCATGTGGTGAACGAGCGGACCCGGGTCGGTATAGTCGCCGCGGATGAGTAGTGTCACCGCCACCGCCGGAACGCCGATGTCCCAGAACCGTCGACTCGCGCGCGTGCTGCGCCCGGCGCCGGTTCTCGCACTCGCGTTCTCCGCGTTCTGTCTGCTGACACCGGTCTGGCCGTTCCACAAGATCACCGGCGGGTTCATCGACCTGCAGGTGTATCGCCTCGGCGTGGACGCCATGCGGCACGGCGCCGACATGTACGGGCAATTGCCGCAGACCACCATCGGAGCGGGTCTGCCGTTCATCTACCCGCCCTTCGCCGCGCTCGCGCTCGGCCCCTTCGCGATGCTGCCCTGGGACGTCGCCGCGTTGAGCTTCTTCGTCTCGTCGGTGGCCGCGTTGGCCCTCACGCTCTATCTGGTGGCGCGGCGGGTGTGGCCGGACGAGTCGCAGCGCCGGCTGGCGGTCTGGGCCACCGCGTGCGCCACTCCGCTGGGGCTGCTGCTGGAGCCGATTCACTCCACGCTGGACTTCGGTCAGGTCAACCTGTTGCTGATGGCCCTGGTCGCCGCCGATTGCCTCACCCACAAGTCGCGCTGGCCCCGGGGCATGCTGATCGGCGTCGCCGCCGCGATCAAGCTGACGCCCGCGGCGTTCGTGCTCTACTTCCTGGTCCGGCGGGACTACCGCGCGGCCGCGACCGCCGCGGTCACCGGCGCGGCCGCCACGGCGCTCGGCTTCGCGATTCTGCCGAAGGAGTCCGTCAAGTATTGGTTCGGCGGCCTGGGCAACGTGTCCGGGCTGAGCGGTTCGGCATTCCACACGAATCAGTCGATTCAAGCGGTGTTCTCTCGTTTCGAAACGCCCGAGCCCGCGTTCACCATCATCTGGTTGGTCCTCGGCGCGTTGCTGCTCGCGCTGGTGGTCACCGCCATGCGCCGAGCCGCCGACTTGCCCGCGCTCGCGCTGTCCCTCAACGCCGTCTTCACGCTGCTGGTTTCGCCGATCTCTTGGTCCCACCACTGGGTGTGGATCGCGCCCGCGTTGTTCGCCATGGTCGGCCACGCGTCCCGCCTGCCCGGCAGGCGGGCGATCGGGTGGTGGGTGACGTTCGTGGTGACCGCGGCGATATTCGTCATCGGCCCGCACAACTGGCTGCCCGACGGCGAGCACCGGGAGACCGCGTGGACACCCTGGCAGCATTTCATCGGCAACACCTACGTCTGGTTCAGTGTGGCGCTGGTCGTGCTGTTCCTGGTCGCCCGCAGGCGGAAGGTCGTGGGCGACGGGAGCCCCGCCCGCGAGGAACCGGCCCCCGCGTCCGAGGCCCCGCCCTCAGCGCTGTCGGCGCGCTGAGGAACCGCGGCGGTCTCCGTCGCGTCAGCCCATGCCGGGAGCGGACGGCGCGACGAAGAGGAAGCTCTTCTCCTCGACGCGCTGCTTGATCCGCCACTGTCCGTCCACGCGGACGAACGTGTCGTGGTACCAGAGACCGCACAGCATCATCGTCGGCGGTCCGTCGCCGCCGGACACGAGCATCGGGTTGTGACACATCGTGCGCCCGGTGGCGGTGTCACCGTCGACCCGGATGGACGAGTTGCTGATCAGGTGTTGGAAGGCCGGGAAGTTGGGCAGGACGGCGGCCAGGAACTGCTTCGTCGCCGCCAGATCGCCCACCGATCCGCCCATGGCCGAGTAGTCGATGTGCGCGTCCGGGGTGAACACCTCGTCCAGCAGGTCCCACTGTCGAGTGTCGACCGCGTGCGAATACCGCACCATCAGGTCTTCGATCTCGAGTCGATCCGAAATCTCCTGCAACGACAGCATGCCTGCCTCCCGATTGACGTCGATACCGGGTAGATGCCACCAGGATTCGGCGTGCGAGGCAAGGTCCGCGCGGTCAAGCCTTGCGCGGCAGGATGTTCAGCACGAGTGTGAGCCCCGCCACGATGCTCACACAGGCCACGAGCGTGGTGAACGCCGATTGGGTGAGCGCGGCGATGCCGATCGAAAAGGCAAGGCACGTGGTCAAAGCTAGCGCGCCGGTTCCCGGTTCCACACCGGCGATGCGGGTTGGTCGGTGATCCGTCATTGCTATGTAATACCCACCGCAGCCCGTTACGAAACCGTGATGCCGGCTGATTTTCCGCCGGGGCGTGCCGGCAGGTCAGCGCCCGATGGCGGCTCGGGCAGGATCGAGTGGTGACCGTCGCTGTGCAGACCCTCCTCGCCGAGGATGACATCCGTTCCGCCAACGCCCTTTTCCGCACGGCCATGGTGGGCTTGCCGCCGCTGACCCCTACCGCGGAGCTGTCAGAGCCCGGTCGCACGCTCGGCGCCTACATCGATGGCGAACTGATCGGTACCGCGGAGTCGTACACCAGCAGGCTGGTCGTCCCCGGCGGCGCGCGCCTGCCGCACGCGGCGGTCACCCACGTCGGAGTGCTGCCGACCCACACCCGCCGCGGGGCGCTCACCGCGTTGCTGCACCGTCAGCTCGCCGACATCGCCGAACGCGGCGAAGTGGTCGCCACGTTGCGTGCGTCGGAGGGCGCGATATACGAACGGTTCGGCTACGGCATCGCCAGCTCGTTCGCGCGGGTGGAGTTGCAGCGCCGTCGGGCCCGGCTGCGTGACACGGTGGCGGCGTCCGGTCCGGTGCGTTTCATCGACGGCGCCGCGGCGTGGAAACTGCTGCCGCAGATCTACGCGACGGCCGACATCGCCTGGACCGGCGCTGTCGATCGGCCCGAATACTGGTGGCGGTTGCAGGAATTGCTGAGCACGGAGCCGAACTACTGCCTGGTCCACGGCCCGGCCGGCGCCGAGGACGGGTTCGTCCGCTACCAGCCGGTCGATCCGAGGAGCTGGCTGTCCCGGCCGGAAAAGCAGGTGGTGATCAACGATTTCGTCGCGACGACGCCCGCGGCGTATCGCGGGCTGATCCGCGGGCTGATGTCGATCGACCTGGTCGATACGTTCGTGTTCCCGTTCCTCGCCCTGGACAGTCCGCTGCGCCATCTGCTCACCGACGAACGCGCGCTGCGCGTGCTGTCGACCAGGGACGAGACCTGGTTGCGCCTGGTCGATGTCGGGCACGCGCTGGCGCGGCGCACCTATCGCCAGGCCGCCGCGGTCGTGGTGGAGGTGCGGGACCCGATCCTGACGGCGAACTCCGGCCGCTACCGGATCGCTGTCGACGGCGTGCGACGAGTTCGGGAGAACCCGGATCTCACCACGAGTATCTCCGATCTCGCGGCGGTCTATCTGGGCGGAACGACATGGCGCGAACTGGCTTTCGCGGGACGTGTCGACGAACATCGTCCCGGTGCGGTCGCGGACGCGGACGCGCTGTTCGCCACCGACTCGTTGCCGTTCTCGGGGACCTTCTTCTGAGCGCGAGGCAGGCGTACAGTACGTACGTACGGTTTGGTAGCGAGCCTCGGAGTGGCCTATGTGGGATCCTCAGCAGTACCTCGCCTTCGACGATCACCGGTCCCGCCCGTTCTTCGACCTGCTGAGCCGGGTCGCCGCGGCCGAACCGCGGGTGGTGGTGGACCTGGGCTGCGGTCCCGGGCATCTCACGGCGGTCCTCGCGCGGCGCTGGCCGGGCGCGATCGTGCGAGCGCTCGACTCGTCGCCGGAAATGGTCGCGGCCGCGCGAGATCGTGGCATCGATGCGACGCTCGGGGCGGTACAGGAATGGCAGCCGAGCGCGGAGACCGATGTCGTGGTCTGCAACGCCGTCCTCCAATGGGTGCCCGGCCATCCGGACCTGCTGGCTCGGTGGATGCGAGAGCTTCCAACGGGCGCGTTTCTGGCCGTGCAGGTGCCCGGAAATTTCGACGCGGCCTCGCACCGGGCGATCCGCCAGGTGGCCGCTCGCGACGATTGGCGCGACAGCCTCGGACGAGCGGGCATCCTCGAGCCGAGGGCGGTGCTCGATCCCGCCGGATACGCCGACCTGCTCGCCGCCGCGGGTGGGGCGGTCGATGCCTGGGAGACGACGTACCTGCAACGCTTGAGCGGAGAAGATCCGGTGCTCGAGTGGGTCACCGGCACGGCGTTGCGGCCCGTGCGCGGGGCCCTCGACGACGCGCAGTGGCAGGAATTCACAGCGCAACTCGCCCCACTGTTGCGCAACGCCTACCCTCGACGCGCCGACGGCACCACTTGGCTGCCCTTCCGGCGAGTCTTCGCCGTCGCCCAGAAGCGATAGGCCGCAGCGGCGCTCAACGGCCGTGCTCGTGCGCGGTCGACAGCAGCCGGTCGACCCGGCTGCGCAGTTCGCTGGTCACGGCGGGCATGCCGACCGACGGTAGCTCGGCGGCCACATTGGCGGCGAGAACCCGCAATTTGGTGTTGGTTTCCTGCGACCGCACGCGCAGGATGGCGAACGCTTCGTCGGCGTCGAGGCCATAGACCAGCATGACCGCGCCTTTGGCTTGTTCGATCACCGCCCGCGCGGCTACCGGGTCGAGGTCACCGCCCGCCGTGCCGTCACCGTCGTAGCTCACATGCACGCACTACCCGTCCACGGCGGTTCGACACGGCTTCGCGCGCGGGAACACCGGCGTTGCGGTGGCCTCGGCCGGTGAGGGGTTGACGCGAGCCTCCGGGATCGCGATACTTCGAACGTCATAGCGATTGCGTATAACTTGTCCTGCGGAAACGCGACGGAGACAGATCAATGACGATCCATACGGCAGTCGAAGCATTTCTTCTGGCTCAGGTGGACGACCCGGTCCCCGAAGCCCCCCCGAACTCGGAAAAAATTCTCCAGCTGTTCCGGTATTTCACGTGGTTCGTGATTCTCTCCGGAGTCACCGGGATCGCCTATGCGGGTGGAAGATTCGCCTGGGAAAAATGGAACGGCGGTCCGCTCGCGTCGGCGAAAATGGTCGCGGGCGGAATGCTCGGCGGCGTCATCGCCACCAGCGCGGGGACGATCATGAATGCGCTGATCGGTTGAATCGGTCGGCCGGCGCATCCGAATCCGGCCGCCGCGGTCAGTCGGTAACCTCCAATTCGACCAATTGACCCGGCGTGAAAGACTTTTCGCGCCGGTCGGTCTCGACGCCGAAGACCGCGACCACGAGGTCGCCGCCCGGCTGGACCACTCCTGCTTGGGTGAGGGTGCCGTACCCGACGATGGATTCGCCGACATGATCGGCGAGTTCCACCGCGGGAATTCGAATCGTCCTGCTCACGGGGCACCTCTATCGAGTCGAAGTGTTACTGGCTGCTGTGTCCGAGTTCGCAGGACTCGATCCTAATCCGAGAAAAGCGGCGCAGCACCCCCTGTCGCCGCCGATTCACCGCGCCGGGCCCGCGCGGCGGCAAACTACGCCGTCAGGACGGAATTCCGTGCGCCATAACGATTTACCTCATGGCCTTGACCGGTTCGTGACCAGCGCGAGCGCGTCGGCGACCTTGGCCTGGAAGTGCGGGCACTCACGGAAGTCCGCGGCGGCGCAGTCGAGAGCGTGCGTAATGGTCTCCAGCGCCGCGGTGGACTGCGCGATCCGGCTGACGAGCTGGTCGCGGTGGGCACGCAGCAAGTCGCGGCGAGCGGACCGGTCGGACGCCTCGGCGAAGAGCGTGGCGAGTTCCTCCAGCGACAAACCCACCTGCTTGCCGATCAGGATCATCGCCACGGTTTCCGCATCGCCGTCGCGGTAGCGTCGACGGCCCGCCCCGTCCCGCCGCGGCGCGAGCAATCCGGCATCCTCCCAGTGCCGCAGCACATGGGTGGCCAGACCGAACCGCGCCGCGAGTTCACCGATCGGCATGTCGTCGCCCGCCATATCCGCACTCTAGGCGGCGCGGGCGGTGAGCCGCGTGTACAGCCCGATGGGCTGACGCCGCGGACGCACTGCTTCCCGCCGCACGGTCGCCGCCTCGAACGAACGGCGCAACGCGCTGAGCGCGGCCGCCGAGCGCAGGAAACGGAAGTCGTAGATCGCCACGGCGCCGCCGGGTCGCGATACCCGCGCCAGCTCGGCTATCGCGCGGTCGACCTCCGGCCACTCGTGCATGCTCAGGCTCGAAACGACCAGATCGAAGCTGTCGTCGGGGTAGGGAAGCGCGGCCACGTCACCGACCGACAGTTCCACCGCGCCGCCGGACAGCTTCGCGTCGGCGAGGTCGATCATGTGCGGGGACAGGTCGACGCCGTGCAGCCGCAGATCCGGCCGCCGAGAACCCAACTGCGCCAATAGTTCCCCCGGCCCGGTCCCCACGTCGAGCACACACGCCCCCGATTGCGCGATTGCGTCGACGTCCGCGGCGATCCGGCGGTACAGGCCCCCGAGTAGCCGGGAAGCCCGCTGGTCGTAGCCGCGGCTCCGCTTTGCTCCGAACGTTGTCATGGTCACCTCTCCTCGTGCTGCGCTCAGCTTGCGAGTTGAGGTCGACCTGAAGTCAAGAGCTGCTTGCGGCGCCGAGTCGCCCAGGCTTGCCACCCGCATCGCGCCTCAGCGGACGACACGGCGGGCGATCGCGGGTGCGGCACAAAGGAGGTCCGATGATGACAGTGCCGCCGCGACGGTCGATCCACGTGCGGCGGCGACTGCGACGATCTGCCTTCCTCATGTCGGTTCGCGTGACACTGGGCGGGCTGCCTCGCACACCGCCGATCATCGGAGCTGGAGAAGACTTCCAGCCGAGAAGTGCGACCCCGCCGGAACGCGGCGGGGCCGCACAACAGGCGCTCTCAGATGCACCAGACGGCGCTGCCGAGCGGTATGCAGAAGACTACCGAGCCGAAAACCGGCGTCGCGGCGCCGGACGGCGTCGTTTCGGCGGTAGCGGCGGGAGCCGCGATGACGCCGAAGGAGACGGCCATTGCGGTCGCTGCGACGATTTTCGTGATTTTGGTCGACATTGTGCATCCTTTGACTCGAGTGAAACTTAACTCTGACTCACGAGATTCATGCTTCACCCATAGTCCGGTGAGCACCAGGCAAGGAAACGTCAAGTTCCCCGGCATTACGTAACAGGACGATCACCGATGGCGCTTTTTTCGGGGTAGTGGCAGCCAACCCCGGCGAAAAACCTACCAGCGGATTCTTTTTGCCCACAATCACCGGAATTACGTGCTTCGATATGTGTTCGATTCTCCTTTGCCCAATGGAGACCTGTCTATCTCCGATCGTGTCGTGGAGTGATAGCCGTCGGCCTGATGCGTTGCCACGGCAGGCGCTGCGCGGATTGGTTCGGCGCGGGGGAGAGCCGTTCGGTAACGGTGATCGTTACGCCCTCGAAGCGGGGTGGGGCCGCCCGTTGGGCCGCGCCGCCGCATCCGCATGGAGACTTCCCACTGTTGGTGAGTTAGGCCCGAATTCGGTCGGCGCCGCGACCCTAAACTGAGGTAATGGTGCAGCCAACGCCCTGGCAGTCGGACGAAACGCGAGACGACCGGTCCGCCCGGCAGGACCGGGCGGGAAGCGGCGCCGTCGTGCCGGCGAAGGCAATTCTGGCCGCGCTGCGCGGATATTGGGGCTATGTGTGGGCCGCGGTCGGAAGCCTGGTGACGCTCGTGCTGCTGTTCCAGCCATGGCTCACCGCCGCGGGCGCCGATGGCAAGGTCAGCACCAACGCGTTCGGCCGGATGGAGATCACCACGCGGTTCCTCAACGTCTGGTCGCGATCGGCGCCTCCCGGCGCCCGGATCACCGGCTTCTGGGCGTTGCTCGCCTGTGCCGCTATCGTCATCGCGCTTTTCGCGATCGTGGTGAACCTGCGCCTTCGTATCGAGGCGCTCAATCGGCTGGCGACGCTGGCCACGTTGGTCGCCGCACTGTTCGTGGTGTTCACCGTGCTCTACATCAACAGCAAGGGCCCCGAGCTGAAGGCGATGGTCGGACGCAAGACGGATCTGGGCGGGCAGATCGGATCATTGATGAACTGGGCGTTCGGCAACGGCAAACTCGTCGTGCCCGGTATCGGGCAGGTCGCCTACACGTCCGCGACGCTCACGCCGTGGGCGCTGCTCGCGGGCGTGACTTCGCTGGGCTCGGCGGTGGCCGCCGTCACCCAGTGGGTCCGCAACCGATCGGGCAACCTGTTCCGCCTCCCGTTGCGGATCAACGTCGTCACGTCGAAGCCGTCCGCCGAATCCGAAGACGCGGACTGATCGTCAACCCCCGCGGGGCCGAGTAGACTCGCCCGAATCACTGTGTGAGTACGCAGTCCGAGGCGGTAACGCATGGTCGGCACAGAGGTACTCATTGCCGGTGCTGGGCCGGTCGGGTTGACCGCGGCAATCGAGTTGGCCCGGCGCGGTGTCGCCTGCCGAATCGTGGACGCGCTGCCCGAGCCGCCCCGATACGCGAAGGCCGTGGGCATCCAACCGCGAACGCTCGAGGTGTTCGAAGGGTTGGGTGTCCTGCGCCGGATGCTCGACGCATCCCTCCAGTTGCGTGGCCAGCTGGTGTACGTGAACGGCGCCGAGGTGGCCAGGACGGAACTCACGTTGCCCGCGGACGTCCCCTACGGGTTCATCGGGCTGCCGCAATACATGACCGAGCGAATCCTGCGGGAGCGATTGGCCGAGACGGGCACCCGGATCGAACGCGCCACCTGGCTGACGACCTTCGAGCAGGACGACAGCGGCGTGCGCGCGGTGCTCGTCGACGCCGACGGCGAACACACCGTCGACGCGCAGTTCCTGATCGGCTGCGACGGAGCGCACAGCATCGTCCGCAAGCGGCTGGGTCTGTCCTTCGGGGGAGCGGCGTTCGCCGAGCAATACATGCTCGGCGATGTCGAACTCGACTGGTCGCTGCCCCGCGGCTACGTCATCCGCTCGACGCACCGCACCGAAGACGTCACCGATGACCTGCTGGTGTGCATACCGTTGCCGGGACGCGGCCGGTACCGAGTGTCGATGCTGGTCCCCGACGAACTCACCACGGCGGAAACGCCCAACCCCGACCAACTCGTGCACGGATTCGAAGGCGGCCCCACGCCGCGGTTGCACCATATCCAAGCCGTCCTCGACCGCCTCGCTCCCGAGCCGGTCACCGCGTCGAAACTGCGGTGGTCGTCGGTCTTCCGGATCAGTCACCGCATCGTCGATGCCTACGCGCGCGGACGGGTTTTCGTGGCAGGCGACGCAGCGCATATTCATCCGCCCACCGGCGCGCAGGGGATGAACACGGGCATTCAGGACGCGCACAATCTCGCGTGGAAGCTCGCGCTGGCGGTTGGCGGCGACAGTGCACCGAAACTGCCTGCCAGCTACGACGCCGAGCGCAGGCCGGTCGGCGAAGAAGTGGTCGGACGCACCGTGCGCAGTGCGCGGGAGGGGATCGGGGCCGGGGAGCCGGACCTGGATTTCGTCATCCGGCGTGAGGCGCAACTGCTGATCGACTACCGCGACAGCCCGATCGTCGCGCGCGCGGCCGACCGCTGGCCGGGTCTGCGGGCGGGACTGCGCGCTCCCGACGCCGCCGGGTTGGTCCGCGGCGCGGTCACCTTTCCGATCCGCCTGTTCGCGCTGTTCGGACGGACCGATCACACCCTCCTGCTCTACGCCGACGACAGCGCCGGGACCGAAATCGGGGCGCTGGCCGATCTTGCCGCAGCGGCGCGCCGCCGAGCGCACCGGCACCTGGACGTGTACCTGCTCGCCGCACCCGGAGCGCGGGTCGACGATACGCTGCTGCCGGTCGTCCGCGACCGTGACGCCGATTTCGCGAAGGCCTACGGTGCCACCGGCGCAGCCGCGTATGTCGTGCGTCCCGACGGATACCTCGGTTACGCGGGGTGGGCGTCCGCGATCGACGATCTGACCGAGTACCTCGGCGCGACGTTCCGCTGACGGCGCCACGCCCATTGTGCGGACGAAGGACCTTCCCCCCTTGCGTGCGACCGACTCGATCGGGTACGCCGGATAACAGGAGGTGTTCGATGCCGTCCGCACACCCGTCCCCGACGCGGACAGAAGAGGTCATCGTGCCGTCGGAGTCCACCCGACTGGCCGGGGTGCTGGCTGTGCCGCCGGAGCGCACCGCGCTGATCGCCTTCGCCCATGGCAGCGGCAGCGGCAGGCGCAGTCCGCGCAACCGGTTCGTCGCCGAGGTCCTCAACCAGGCGGGATTCGCGACGATGCTGGTGGATCTGCTGACCGTCGAGGAGGAAGGCGACCGCGCCCGCGTGTTCGACATCCAGTTGCTCGCTCACCGGCTGGTCGAGGTGACGCACTGGCTGCGGACGCGGCCGGAGCTCGGTGGCCTGCCGACCGGATATTTCGGGGCGAGCACCGGCGCGGGCGCGGCACTGTGGGCGGCGACCGAACCGGGCACCGAGATCGCGGCGGTCGTCTCCCGTGGCGGTCGTCCGGATCTGGCCGGTTCGCGGTTGGGCTCGGTCCGCGCACCGACACTGCTCATCGTGGGTGGCAACGATCGATGGGTGCTGGAGATGAATCGGGAGGCGCAGTTACGGATGCCGTGCCCGAGTGAGCTGGACATCGTTCCCGGCGCGACACACCTGTTCGAGGAACCCGGTGCGCTCGAACAAGTCGCCGACTCGGCGGTAGCGTGGTTCCTCCGCCATCTCACCGTCGTGCGCCACTGAACACCACGGGGAGGTCGTCGGTTCCGGGCGCGACGCGGGTGCCGAAACCGCGGCTGATGTCTTCGAGTTTGGCGCAGAGCCAACGGGATTCGGTGCGCGGGGCCCATTCCAGGCGCATGTGCCGCACCTGCAGTGGAATCAGCCGGACCTCCGCCGAACCGTGGTCCACCGCCACGAGATACAGCGGATGCAGATCGGTGTGGTACCGCTCGTGGCCGCGGATGCCTTCGTAGTCGTCGATGACGTCGCCGCACCCGTAGAGGATCGGTTTGCCACGGTAGATCTCGATCGGACGCGGATGATGCGCGGAGTGCCCGTGCACCACGTCGACTCCGGCGTCGATCAATCGGTGTGCGAACTGTGTTTCGGTTCGCGTCACGTCGTAGCCCCAGTTCGGCCCCCAATGCACGGAAACGATGCCGATGTCGTTGTCCCGCTTGTGCGCCGCCAACTCGGCGGCGACATCATCGGCCGCCGCGGCGCCGGGGGAGTAGCCCACTCGCCACAGGCCCGGCCGGTCGCGCCGTGCCGACCAGGATTCCGGAACACCGCTGGATCCGGCGGCGACCGACACGATCACCACGCGACGGCCGTCGGCGAGTTCCACCGTGGCGGGGGCACGGGCGCCCGCGAGGTCGGCCCCCGCGCCGGCGCGGTCGATATGCGCGGCGTCGAGCGCTTCGAGGGTGTCGGCGAGCCCGGGAATTCCGAAATCGAGCACGTGATTGTTGGCCAGCGCGCAGACCACCGGTGCGATCGCGGTCAACGCGGGCACGTTGTCCGGATGCATCCGGTAATGAATGCCCTTCGCGGGAGCGAACGCGCCGTCGGCGGTGATCGACGTCTCCAGGTTGAGCAACCGCACCTCGGGGTCGAGCTGGGCGAGCAGCGGCAGCACATCACCCCACAAGTGCCGGTATCCGACCGGATGAGTGAACTCGCCGTGCGCGCGCTCGGCCAGCTCCACGTAGGTTCGTGCGTCGTTGACGTACCGTTCGCGCAGCCTCGGGTCGCCGGGATGCGGCAGGATCTGGTCGACACCCCGGCCCAGCATGACGTCGCCGCCGAGCAGCACCGTCGCCATGTCACCATTGTCGATCATCGCGGCCTCGATGTGAACGCGCCGCTGGTCGCGTGCCGCACCCGAGTATCGGGCGTGAAGCGTACTCGCCGACCTCCCGGAGTGGTCGGCTACCGAGTCGCCTGCCGGGCCATCGAAAGCAGCTGTTGCGGGTCGTCGGCGTAGACGGTGGCGATGACGTTCGCTCGCGCGGCGAGATCACGGGCGAGATCGCGGATCTCCTCCGACGCGGCCGGGTCGGCGTCGATCCCGGTCAGCAGATCGCGGGTATGGATCGCGGTAGCCTGCGCGCAGCGTCGCAGGCGTGCTTTCGCGACGGTGTCGAGCGCGGCGGGACTGAGATAGCGCTGAATGTGCTCGCCGCGGTCGGTGACCTGGTTGACGATCGGTTCGGTCGCCGCGTCGGTGAGCCAGCGTTCGGCGTCGGCCGTGATCTCGAAGACGAGATCGTGGTCTCGGATGTCGGTCGGATTGGCGGAGGTGGTCAGCAGGGCCATGCTCGCCCGTCCGATCGCGAGGAACCCGCTCATCGCGTGGGCGAGCAGGATATGCGGGTTTGCTGTCGGCAACTGGTGTAGACGTTCCCCCACGACGGTGACCCAGCAGGCGAGGTGTTCGGCTCCGGTGTCGATCGACGTCGCTGTCGGCATAGCGCGACCATACGCTGTTACCCAGGTGAGATATACGGAGAAACGCTGAAAGTTCGCCAGAAGTCGCGATTCGGCGTGCTCGCCGGCTCGTCTCGCTCCGTTGCGCCGCCGCGGCAGCGCCGGAATCGGGGTTCCCGATCGTCGCGTTCATGCTGGCCTCGCCACGATGATCCCAGGGGATACGAGGGCGTGAAGGTCTCTGCCGGAGTGGATCATCGGGGACGGAGGCCGGCCGTCGCGTCCGGACTTGGGCGTTAACTGTGATTGTGCCCGCGCTCGGCTTCCGAAAGGTTCGGCCGCCGCGCCGAAATCGCATTCGCACGTGCATCCGACCAGGAGTCCGGTTGACCGATACGGCCCTTCGAAGTTCGGCTACCGCTCGGATGCCGGATGCCGGATGCCGGATGCCGGATGCCGGATGCCGGATGCCGGATGCCGGATGCCGGATGCCGGATGCCGGATGCCGGATGCCGGATGCCGGCGGCCGGCGGCCACGGGTCCGGTGAGTGGGATACGGGTCGTGCTGCCGTCACGTGGAAGCCAGATACTAGCTGTCGAGCGCCCTTACGCGCGGAGGTGGCGCTGTGGGCCGAAGCGCCGTCGCTTCGATGGCCTACCAGCGCACTTCCCGCTATTTGGAACTCATCCTATGTTTATAAAGAGGATAGTAGTACTCTAAACTATCTACCTGCAGTTTCACTATGTGAGATCCGGGCTTCGCGTCGCCGATGGCTCGAATCTATCCAGCGAGGAGTGTCGCGTGCTGGAAATCGACCACTTCAGTCACGGATGGCTTACGCCCATCGTCGCCTACGTCATGTCGTTCACCGGATCATTGCTGGGACTTCGATGCGTGGCCAGATCTCGTACCGGGTCCGCACGCGACGGCTGGCTGATCGCCGCGGCGGTCGCGATCGGCGGCACCGGCATCTGGGTCATGCACTTCATCGCGATGCTCGGCTTCGCCATCGAGGGGGCGACGATCCGGTACAACGTTCCGATCACCCTGCTCAGCGCCGTGATCGCCATGGTGGTGGTGTGGATCGGACTGCGCATCGCACACCAGCGAGCGCTGGGACCGGTGGGACTGCTGGCCGGCGGCGGGGTGACCGGTCTGGGCGTCGGCGCGATGCACTACGCGGGCATGTACGCCATGAAATCCGACGCGATGATCGGCTACGACGGACGGATCGTCGCGTTGTCCATGGTGATCGCCGTCGTCGCGGCGACCGCCGCGTTGTGGTTCACGCTGCACACCCGCAGCACGCTCGTCACCGTCGGCGCGGCGGCGGTCATGGGTGTCGCGGTGTCCGGCATGCACTACACGGGCATGCTCGCGATGCGCGTGCACGAAGCCGAGCACATGCACGCACCTTCCGGGGCCGGCGCGACGCAGTTGCTCACCCCGCTGATCGTGAGCATCAGCCTGGTGACGGTGCTGCTACTGCTGCACCTGGGTGTCACGGAAGTCGACGACGAGAACACCTATGTGCCGCAGGGCCGGCACGCTGCCAGTTACTGGCCGACTCGTGAGTGAACCGACCGGGTAGCGCTTTGTCGCCGGTCGGCCGAATGACGCGGTAGCCCGTTGCCCCGGCACCGCCCGGGGCGCGGCGACGTTTTCACCGCCGCATGCCGGGTACGCGCGCCAAGAGCCGGTTCGCGCGGTGGCCGGACGCTCCCAGTCGAACCAGGAGGTGGCGATGCGCATCGGGTACAAACTGGCGGCCGAGGCATTCGGTCCGAACGAGCTTGTCCGGCAAGCCGTTCGGGCGGAAGAGGCGGGTTTCGACTTCGTCGAGATCAGTGACCACTTCCATCCTTGGCTGGACAACCAAGGGCACTCGCCGTTCGCCTGGACAGTGCTCGGAACCATCGCGGCGAAGACCGAGCGGATCGAGCTCGCGACCGGAGTGACCTGCCCCATTCTGCGATACCACCCCGCGATCGTCGCGCAGGCGGCAGCCACTCTGGCCATCTTGTCCGGCAACCGCTTCACCCTCGGTGTCGGTTCTGGTGAACGTCTCAACGAGCATGTTGTCGGCCGGGAATTCCCGCCCGTACGCATCCGGCATCGCATGCTGCGCGAGGCCATCGAGATCATCCGCTTGCTCTGGAGCGGCGGCTATCACTCCTACGACGGGGAATTCCTGAGCCTTTCCGACGCACGGGTCTTCGATCTGCCCGAGACCCTCCCGCCCATCGCCGTC
The DNA here is from genome assembly GCF_040644075.1 of Nocardia sp. NPDC047038. Lineage (NCBI taxonomy): Bacteria > Bacillati > Actinomycetota > Actinomycetes > Mycobacteriales > Nocardiaceae > Nocardia > Nocardia sp. NPDC047038. Next base: position 146,175 of record NZ_JBEYVQ010000008.1, read on the forward strand.
GCCAGCGGTGGGCTGGAGGCGGCCTGCATCGCCGCGGAACTCGGCGACGGCCTGTTCGCGACCGAGCCCGAATCCGAAATCGTCGAGCGCTACCGCGCGTCGGGCGGCGCGGGCCCCCGATACGCGGAAGTCGGCATGGCGTGGGCGCCCGACGAGGAAACGGCGGCGAAGGCGGTGCTCGATACCACCCGCTGGGCCCTGACGGGCTGGAAGGTGATGAGCGAGTTGCCGAACCCGGTCAATTTCGCCGCGGCGACCACCACCGTCCGGCTCGAAGACGTCCTCGACAACTTCGCCTGCGGTCCGGACCCGGCCCGCTATCTCGATGCCGCCCAGCAGTACACCGATGCGGGCTTCGACCATCTCGTGATGCAGAACGCCGGTCCCGACCCCGACGGCTTCCTGGACTTCTACCGCCGTGAACTCGACAAACCTCTCCGTGCACTGACCCCGAGCGTCTGAGCGCCCGTCACCGACGGGCGCGCGGTCGTCGTCGGTATCTTCCGTCGCGCTGTGCACGTCGCGGGTGGGCAGCCGCTCACGCCCGTCGGCGTGCGGCGCATGTCCGCTTGTTCCGCGCGCAATGCGTCGCCCGCGACGAGGTGTTGCATTGCGACGCAAGGCGACCGCGATCAGGTCCGTCGAGTGGTCGTTCCACGGACCGTGGTGAACAGGCGCAGGCAGCGCTGGGTCATGTCCTCGGGCGTGTGGTCGGGATGGTCGCTCCACCACGAGATGGTGGTGGACACGATGCTGAACCACAGCGCCAGCAGCAGCGAGTGATCGCCGGGATCGGAGATGCCGGCATCGGCCAGAATCTCCGATACCCCTGCCGAGCCCATGCCGTTCAAGGCATCCTGATAATGCCGGGCCACCGCGAAGGCCGCACCCGGACGTGGCAGTGTGGGGTCGTAGACGATCTTCCAGTTCTGGGTGCGTCCGTCCAGTGCGTGGAAGATCCCGGTCAGTGTCGCCAGCGCCCGGTCGTGCGCACCATGCGTGGACTGGGCCGCCGCGACCGCGTCGACCAGGCTCTTCCCGGCGCGGTGCACGCAAGCCGCGTGCAGTGCGTCGCGGGAGCCGAAGTAGGCGTACACGAGCGGCTTGGACACGCCTGCGGCCGAGGAGATTTCGGCGACCGAAGCCTTGGCGTAGCCGCGTTCGCCGAATTCGGTGGTGGCGATGTCGAGGATCTGCTCTTCCCGCCGCTCGCGCGGCACGCCCTTGGTGCCCGGCCTGCTCACCGGTCCTCCCCGGTGGCCCGGTGTACGACCGGGTCGATCAGCACACCGGGATTGAGGATGCCCGCGGGATCGAGTGCCGATTTGGCCGCGCGCAGCGCCGCGGCGAAAGGTTCGGGTCGCTGGCGGTCGTACCAGGGGCGGTGGTCGCGGCCGACGGCGTGATGGTGCGTGATGGTCGCGCCGTTGCGGTGCAGCGCCTCCGACACGGCCGTCTTGATCTCGTCCCATTGCTCGACGGTCCGTCCCCACCGGCCCGCGGCGTAGATGCCGAAGTACGGCGCGGGTCCGTCCGGATAGACATGGGTGAACCGGCAGGTCGAAACACCGGTCACACCGGCGGATCGGAACGCGTCCGTGGTCGCTTCCCGCACCGCCGCTCGCAGGGCCTCGAAACGGTCCCAGGTGCACGCTGTTTCGAAGGTCTCGACGATCATGGATTGGGCGGCGAGCGCGTCGCGCTGGTAGGGCATGCGGAGGAACGCCGAGCGCCACGCGTCGGCCGCGCCCGTGCGCGCCGAGTCTTCGGCGGAATCGGTGGTGCGGACCCCGTCCGGAATCGTGCCGCCGTGCTCGCGGCAGATCTGGACCGCACGACGCATCGGCTCGTCGACGGGATGGTCGGCGGACTCGAAGCCGAGGACGAGCACCCCGCCCGCCGCGCTGGTGCCCGCGTTGATGAACGCTTCCACCGGATCCAGCAGCCGGCAGTTCGCCGGATACAACGCGGACTGGGCGATGGCGCGCGTCGCGGCCACGGCCGCGCCGTAGTCGCCGAACACCACCGACGCCCCGGACCGCCAGCGCGGACGATCCTGCAAGCGCATCCACGCTTCGGTGATGACGCCGAGGATGCCCTCCGAGCCGAGGAACATCCGATCGGGTGACGGACCCGCGCCGGACGCGGGCAGCCTGCGGGATTCGCTGATCCCGGCCGGTGTGACCACCCGTAGCGATTCGACCATGTCGTCGATGTGGGTGTAGACGGTCGCGTAGTGCCCGCCCGCCCGGGTGGCCAGCCAGCCGCCGAGCGTGGAGAACTCGAACGACTGCGGAAAGTGCCGCAGCGTCAAGCCATCCGGCCGCAATGCCGCTTCCAGCGCCGGGCCGAGTATGCCCGCTTGGATTCGTGCGGCTCGGCTGGTGCGGTCGAGTTCGACGATCCGACTCAGGCGGCCGGTGTCCAGCGACACCGACCCGGCGTAGGCGTCGGCGCCGCGGAGTTCGACACCACCCACCACCGACGTTCCGCCGCCGAACGGCACCACGGCGACGCCCGCGCTCGCGCACCAGTCCAGGATGTCGAGGACGTCCTGCTCGGTCCGCGGCCGCAACACCTGGTCGGGTACGTGGTCGACGCGGCCGAGCAGATTGCGCACCACATCGCGGAATGCCTGCCCATGGCCGTGTGCGACCCGGTCGCCGAGGTCTTCGGAGGCCAAGGGGGTCAACGCGTCCGGCACCCGGACGCGTGGCGGAGGCACGCTCAACGACGTCAGGTCCGGCGCCTCGTGCACGGTCAACTCGGCTTTCGGCAGCAGTGCCGCCACGCGTTCGGTCAGGACCTTCCGCTCGGTCCCGGTGACCGCGTCCTCCCGGTTGCCCCAACCCCACCACGATTTCGTCGCCATCGCTGCGCTCCGTCCGCTGAATTGACTCGATGGTAAATTACCTGACGATCAATTGGCAGCGAATGCTCGATGTCGCGGGCGGTCGACGCCGCGCCGCGACTACCGGACGAGTGCGTTGTTCCGCGTGACGATCAACGGATCGCTCGGCGTGAAGGGCAGGTCGGGAAGAGCGTCCAGGGCGACGCCGAACGTCGCGGCGAGCACTTTCCTGGAATAGGCGCTCATCGAGGCGCGGTAGCCGATGTCCGCGGGCGTGGGTTGGTCGAAGAAGATCAGCAAGTGGATCTCGGGGGAGTCGACGACTTCGATGTGGTGCGGGTAGGCGCGCGGGACGAAGTACACCTCGCCTTCGCGCACGATGTAGGTGTCCAAGGTGCCGTCCGGATCCATGATCGTCATTCGCGCCGAGCCGCGATGGACGTAGCCCATTTCGGCGGTCACCGGATGCCAGTGCGGTTCACGCATGCCGTCTTCGCGCACCCGCAGCGAGTACATCGAGATGTCACGCAATGCGGGCCAGAACTGGGCGCGGGCGGTACGCGCGGAACCGACCGGCGAGTCCACCGGGGCGGGCATCGCCTCGATCGCGAAGTGGTGCGGATCGCCGTAGCGGGCGGTGCACGGGATGTCGGGCTCGCCCTCGCGTCGCACGACGAGTTTTGCTGTGGTGTCGCGCCGGATCTTCGCGAAGTCCTCGGCGGGCAGGTCGTAGGTGTTGCCGAGCACCGAATCGGTCATCGCGCCGAGGCTCGCGCTGAATCCGAAGTCCTCCGGTCGTTCGTGGCGGAAGGCGAGGATGAACTCGGCCTCGGTATCGCCGACGTTCTCCACGTGATGCAGCGCGCCGGAGTCGATGTGGAACATCTCGCCCGCGCTCACCAGGAACGAGGAGAATCGGCTGCCGTCGTCCAAGACCGAGACCAGGGCCCGCCCCGCGGTGCAATAGGTGAGTTCGGTGGCGTTGGCGTGCCAGTGCGGTTCGCGGATCGCGCCGGGCGCGAGCGTCAGGCGTTTGATCGAGAGCCCGCTGAGGATCGGGAAGCTGTCGGCGGTGAGCCGGGTGAGCGAGCCGAGTTCGCTGCGGTGGATCTGCTCACCCTTCCGTAGGGAGGCCACATGGATCGAGGGTGTCTGCACGGTTGCTCCTCGCTCGCGGTCGAAGGATCGGTGTTGCGCGCTCGCGCCGATATCGGCACATGGCAGCTCGGGGAGACCGCGCCCCATGCGTCATAGCTGAAAGCCTTGCATAGTGATTTGCGGCACAATGAATAGCGTTGACGGGTGGTGCCCAAACGAATGTTTTTCACATCACACCATGTCATAGCCCAATGCGGGTGCGGGTAATCCTAGGACCTTTACCAACCTCGGCGCGCCGATCCGATCGGTGTTCGCTAAGGTCCGTTCTGCACGCTCGGGTCATGGTTCACGCATTTGAGGCACCGCTTCTGGCTCCATAGCCGGAGCGGACGATGATCGACCAGAGAGTGAACTCGCCGCCGCATGACCCCGACACGCCGTTCCGCACGTCGCACCCAGCATTCACGAGCACGCAATCTTCTGTTCCCGCAACTGCTCACGGCCGCGGTCGACACGGCGTTCGACTCGGCGGCCCTCCGGTACAATCCCACCGGCGATCCCGTGGACCAGCGTGAGCTCAGCTACCGGGAATTGGACGAGATGTCGTCGCGATGGGCCCGCTACCTGATCGGGTTCGGCGTAGGGCCGGGAGACTTCGTCGCGGTGGCCGTCACCCGCTCGATCGAGTCGGTGCTCGCGGTGTGGGCGGTCGCGAAGACCGGTGCCACCTACGTGCCCGTCGATCCCTCCTATCCGGCGGATCGAATCGCACACATGATCGCCGACTGCGGCGCCGTCGTCGGCCTCACCACATCGGCGCATCGCGCGGCACTCGTCGCGCCCGGCATGACGTGGATCGAACTCGATTCCGAAGCGCACCGGGAGAAGGTCGCCGCCGCGCCCGGCCATTCGATCTGCTACCTGGACCGGCTTCGTCCCCTCACCGAACAGCACCTCGCCTACCTGATCTACACCTCCGGCTCGACGGGCAAGCCGAAAGGCGTAGCGGTCACCCATGCCGGTCTCGCGGGCCTGGTCGAGCACGAGATCGCCGCCCGGGCGGTGAGCCGGGCATCACGCGTCTCGCATCTGTGCACGCCGAGCTTCGACTTCTCGGTGATCGAGATGCTGCTCGCCTTCTCGGCGGGCGCGACGCTGGTCGTGGCGCCGCCCACGGTGTTCGGCGGCGCCGAACTGGCCGATCTGCTGCGGCGCGAGCGGGTCACGCATCTGTGCATCACCCCGGGAGCCCTGGAATCCATCGAGCCGGCCGGGCTCGACGACCTCAGGGCCATCCTGTGCGGCGGGGAGCGTGTGGGCCCCGAGCTGGCCGCACGGTGGGCGACCGGCGCCCGGTCCTTCTATATCGTCTACGGCCCCACCGAGACCACCATCTTCGCCACCGGCACCGAGGCGCTGTGTGCGGGCGGCGCGACCCATATCGGCACTCCGGTCCCGGGGCTGGGCGTCCATGTGCTGGACGCGCGGCTGCGGATGGTGCCCACCGGCGTGATCGGCGAGCTGTATCTGTCCGGACCGGCGCTGGCGCAGGGGTACCTCGGACGCCCCGGGCTGACCGCGGACCGATTCGTCGCCAATCCGTTCGCGGCGGCACCCGGCTCCCGCATGTATCGCACCGGCGATCTGGTACGGCGCGACTCGGCGGGACACCTCGAACACCACGGGCGGGTGGACTTCCAGGTCAAGATCCGAGGGCTGCGGATCGAACTCGGCGAGATCGACAACGCGCTGACCGCCCACCCCGACGTCGACTACGCCGCGACACTCGGCACGACACTGCCGTCCGGCGCCACCGCGCTGGTCTCCTACGTGCTGCCACGAGCGGTGACCGGCCCGGACGGCAGCGTCCGGGTGGCGCTCGACACCGCCGAATTGGCCGATCTCCTGGCGAAAACCCTTCCGGCATACATGATTCCGGCCGCGATCACGGTGCTCGACGAACTCCCGCTGACACCGGTCGGCAAGCTGGATCGCGCCGCGCTGCCGGAGCCGGTGCTCAACACCAGGCAGTTCCGTGCGCCCGCCACTCCGACCGAGCAGGTGGTCGCCGACGTCTTCGCCGCGCTGCTCCTCCCGCCGGGCGACTCCGAAACCGCCCGGGTCGGTGCCGGCGACGACTTCTTCGAACTGGGCGGCAATTCGCTGATCGCGACGCAGGCCGCGGCGCGGCTCGGTACCACGCTGGGCGTCCGCGTTCCGGTCGCGCTGTTGTTCGAGGCCTCGGTGGTGGCGAAACTGGCCGAACGCCTGAACGAACTGGCTCGAGTCACCCACCCGGCGCCGCGACCGATGGCGCGACCGGACCGGGTGCCGCTGTCGTACGCACAGCGCCGGATGTGGTTCCTCAATCGGTTCGACCCGGCCGCGGCGAGCAACAACATCCCACTGGCGGTGCGGTTGAGCGGACAGCTGGACGTGGACGCGCTGCGGGCGGCGATCCGGGATCTGGTCGAGCGGCACGAGGTGCTGCGGACCAGCTATCCGGAGCGCGACGGGACGGGCAGCCAGCGGGTGCACGCGCTGTCGGAGCCGGGCGCGGTGCCCGAGCTGCCGGTGCTCGACGTCGCCGAAGCCGAAGTCCTCGAGCACACGGTGGCCGCGGTGGTCGAGGGCTTCGATGTCACGGCCGCGCCGCCGCTCCGGTTGCGTCTGCTGCGTTCGAGCGAGTCCGAGCACGTGCTGGTCGGCGTGGTCCACCACATCGCCGCCGACGGCTCCTCGATGGGCCCGCTGACCGCCGATCTGATGAGCGCGTACTCGGCCAGGACCGAGGGCCACGCTCCCGCTTGGCAGCCGTTGCCCTTGCAGTACGCGGACTACACGTTGTGGCAGCGCGAGATGCTCGGCGCTGAGAGCGATCCGGACTCGACGCTCGCCCGCCAGCTCGGTTTCTGGCGGCAGCGGCTGGCGGACCTGCCGGAACGGCTGGACCTACCCGCCGACCGGCCGCGCCCCGCGGTGTTCTCCGGTCGCGGCGCCACCCACGAATTCAAGATCGACGCGGCGGTGCACGCCGCACTGGACCGGCTGGCACACCGCCACGACGCGACGTTGTTCATGGTCGCGCACGCCGCGTACACGGTCTTGCTGGCCCGGCTGTCGAACACCCGCGACATCACCGTCGGCGCGCCGGTGGCCGGTCGTGGCGAGGCCACGGTGGACGGCCTGATCGGCATGTTCGTCAACACCCTCGCGCTGCGTATCGAGATCGACCCCGGCCACAGCTTCACCGAGCTGCTCGAGCAGGTGCGCAGGCGGGACATCGAGGCCTTCGGCCACGCCGACGTGCCATTCGAACGCCTGGTGGAGGAGCTCGACCCGGTGCGGTCGAGCGCGCATCACCCGCTGTTCCAGACCATGCTGACCTTCCAGAACTTCGCGCCGACGACACTGGAACTGCCCGGGCTGCGGGTTTCCGCGGTGGACTTCGCGCTGCCGCTGGCGAAATTCGACCTCGAGCTGACCATGGTGCCGCACGAGGACGAGCGGACGCCGCTGGGCATCTCGGCCGCGTTCACCTATTCCACCGACCTGTTCGACGAGGCCACGGTGGCGGGATTCGCCCGGCGGCTGTGCGTGATCCTCGCGGCTGTCGCGGATTCGGCGGATCGGGCGGTCGGGGAGATCGACTTGCTCGATTCCGCGGAGCGCGCCGCGATCCTGGCCGGGTGGAACGACACCCGGCACCCGATCGCGGCGGGGCTGGTGCTCGACGGGTACCGGCGTGCGGTAGCACGGCACCCGGACGAGATAGCGGTGGTCCACGCGGATACGCAGTTGACCTACCGCGAGTTCGACGAGCGGGTCAACCGGCTCGCCCGGGTACTCGCCGACCACGGCGTCGGCGCGGAAACCCTTGTGGCGCTCGCGGTCCGGCGGTCGGTGGATCTCGTGGTCGGCATGTACGCGATCCTCACCGCCGGTGGCGCGTACGTACCGCTCGACCCCGATCACCCCGCCGAGCGGATCGCGCACGTGCTCGAGGTCGCGAAACCGGTCTGCGTGCTCACCACTTCCGCCGACGCGATCCCGATACCCGATCATGTCGCCGTCCTGTCCCTGGACGCCCTCGGCGCGGACCAGCGCTCGGGAGCTGCGATTCGTTCCGGCGAACTGAGGCGGGCGGTGCTGCCGCAGCACCCCGCCTATGTGATCTTCACGTCCGGTTCGACCGGGCGTCCGAAGGGTGTGGCGGTCTCGCACGCCGCGATCGACAACCAGATCGAGTGGATGCTCGCCCAGTACCCCATGGGCCCGCAGGACGTATACCTGCAGAAGACCGCGGCGACCTTCGACGTCTCTCTGTGGGGCTACCTGATGCCGTTGCGCGCGGGCGCGAAACTCGTGCTCGCCGACCACGACGGGCATCGTGACGCCGCCTACCTCGCCGCGGCCGTCGCCGCGCACCGTGTGACGGTCACCGATTTCGTGCCCTCCATGTTGACCGAGTTCGCCGCCCATGCGACGGCGGAAAGTCTCGCGACACTGCGGGATCTGTTCGTCATCGGGGAAGCTCTGCCGCCGGAGACCGTGCGCGCGGTCCGCGCGGTCTCCGGCGCACAGGTGCACAACCTGTACGGACCCACCGAGGCGGCGGTCTCGGTGACGTACCGGCCCGCCGGAACGGGCGACGGTGTGACGGTGCCGATCGGGCAGCCGCAGTGGAATACCCAGGTATACGTGCTGGATTCGCGCCTGCGGCCGGTTCCGGCCGGGGTACCGGGCGAGCTGTACCTGGCCGGGGAACGGCTGGCCCGCGGATACGTGCGGCAAGCGGCGCTGACCGCAGACCGTTTCGTCGCCAACCCGTTCGACCGCGGAACCAGGATGTACCGCACCGGCGACCTGGCGGTCTGGCGTGCGCCTCGCGCGGACGAGCCGCAACGCCTGGAATACCTCGGGCGCACCGACTTCCAGGTGAAATTCCGCGGCCAACGCATCGAACTCGGTGAGATCGAGACGGCGCTGCTGGCGCAGCCGTCGGTGAGCCAAGCGGTCGCGGCGGTGGTGGCATCGTCGTCGGGAGATCGGCTGGCGGCCTATGTCGTCGCGCGTCCGGGGCAGGTCATCGATCGTGGCGAACTCGTTGCCGGGATGTCGGCGGTCCTGCCCGCGTACATGATCCCGTCCGCGCTGGTGGAGCTGGCAGCGCTGCCGCTGAACGCGAGCGGGAAGCTCGATCGCACAGCGCTGCCCGAGCCCGCCATCGAGACCACGGCGTTCCGAGCGCCGCGCAGCCCCGCCGAACAGGCCGTCGCGCAGGTGTTCGCCGAACTGCTCGGCGTCGAGCGAGCGGGCATCGACGACGACTTCTTCGCGCTCGGCGGCAATTCGCTGCTCGCCACCCGGGCCGTCGCACGGGTTAACGAGGCGCTCGGATCGCGGGTCACCGTGCGGGATCTGTTCGAGGCGCCCGCGGTGTGGGCACTCGCCGCGCGGGCGGTCGCCGGTGGGGCGGGCGTGGCTCGCGCGCCCTTGGCGCGAGTGCGACGACCGGATCGCATCCCGCTGTCGCCTGCACAGCAGCGGATGTGGTTGCTCAACCGCCTCGAGCCGGACTCGCCCGCCTACAACATGCCCTTCGCCGTCCGGCTGACCGGCACTCTCGATCTGCCCGCGCTGCGCCAGGCGCTCGCCGACGTGATCGAACGGCACGAGGTGCTGCGCACCCGCTACCCGGTCGACGCCGACGGGCAGCCGTATCAGGAGATCCTTCCGACCGATGCGGTCCTTCCCGACGGCATCGTGATCGAGCACGGTGTCACGGATGCCGCGGCCATGGTGGACGCGCTGATGTCCGCGGGCTTCGACGTGACCACGGACGCGCCCGTGCGCCTGCGGCTGTTCACCTCGGGCCCAGATCATCTGCTCGTCATCGTGACCCACCACATCTCGGCGGACGGGTCGTCGCTCGCGCCGCTGGCCCGCGACCTGGTGACCGCCTACGTGGCCAGGCTCGGCGGCGGCGAACCGGACTGGTCGCCCCTGCCGGTGCAGTACGCCGATTACGCGATCTGGCAGCACGGCACGATCGGATCCGAGGACGACGAGGATTCCGTTGCGGCGCAACAGCTGTCGTATTGGCGCGGGCAGCTGTCCGGGCTCACCGGACCGCTGGAACTGCCAGCCGATCGCCCGCGCTCCTCGACAGCCTCGACGCGCGGCGCGTCGACCGGCTGCACGATCCCGGCGCGGGTACACGAGCGGCTGACCGGCATCGCGCGCGAGCACAACGCGACGCTGTTCATGGTGGTGCACGCGGCCCTCGCCACGCTGATCGGACGCCTCTGCGGCGCCACGGACGTCGTCATCGGGACCCCAGTGGCCGGCCGGGGCGAACATGCGCTGGACGACTTGGTCGGGATGTTCGTCAACACGCTGGCGTTGCGCGTCGACGTCGACCCCGACGTGCGGTTCCACGATCTCGTCGAGCGCTCCCGTGAAGTCGCCGTCTCGGCCTTCACCAACGCGGATGTTCCTTTCGAGCGAGTGGTCGAGGAGGCCGATCCCGCGCGCAGCGGAGCGCGCACCTCGCTGTTTCCGGTGATGCTGTCGTTCCAGAACCTCGAGCAGCCCACCCTGGAGTTGCCGGATCTGACGGTCACCGCCGTCGACAACGGCGAGATCACGGCCAAATTCGATGTGCAAGTGGTCGTCGAGCCGCGGGCGTGCGGCGACGGCCGGACGGAATCGGCGGTGACCTTCACCTACGCCACGGACCTGTTCGACGAATCGACCGTCCGCGCCTTCGCGCGCCGGTTCGAGCGCATCGTGTCCGCGGTCGCCGAAGATCCCTCGGCGCGGGTGTGGGACATCGACATCCTCGACGAGAGCGAACACTGCCCGGCGGTCGCGCACGAGGCGCGGGCCGGGACCGAACCGGTGGCGACCCTGCCCGAGCTGATCGGCGAGCAGGCACGGCGCAGGCCGGAGGCGGAGGCCGTCCGGTTCGGTGCCGCCACACTGAGTTTCGGCGCGTTGTACAAGCGCGCGAATCGAATCGCCCGCGCGCTGATCGCCGCCGGAGCGGGCCCGGAGACCCTGGTCGCCGTGGCGGTTCCGCGCACCGAGGACCTACCGGTCGCGTTGCTCGGAGTGCTGGCCGCCGGCGCCGCGTACCTGCCGATCGACCTCGGCTATCCGGCGCAGCGGCTGGCGTTCGTGCTCGCCGACGCGGCACCGGTGTGCGTGCTGACCACCGCCGCCGAGCGCTCCGCCATCCCGGACACCGACCTGCCCACCGTGTTGCTGGAGCAGACGGCGGAGTTCGCCGACGATCCGATCACCGACGCCGACCGGGCGTCGCCGCTGCTGCCGGACAATCTCGCCTACGTCATCTACACGTCGGGTTCGACGGGCGTGCCGAAGGGCGTCGGCGTGACGCATCGCAATGCGGTGCGACTGTTCACCGAGGCGCGGCCGCTGTTCGAATTCGGCGAGCACGACGTCTGGACGTTGTTCCACTCCTTCGCGTTCGACTTCTCGGTGTGGGAGCTGTGGTGCGCGCTGGTGACCGGCGGCACCGTCGTCGTGGTCGACTACGCGACCTCGCGCTCACCGGAACTGTTCCGCGAGCTGCTGATTCGCGAGCAGGTGACGGTGCTGAACCAGACGCCGTCGGCATTCTGTCAACTGGTCGAAGCCGATCGGGACGCCTCGGCCGCGTCCGGCGAATTCGCGCTGCGGTATGTGATCTTCGGCGGTGAGGCGCTGGACCTGCGGCACCTGCGACGCTGGCGTGAGCGTCGTCCAGGGGAATCGCCGCGACTGGTCAACATGTACGGCATCACGGAGACCACCGTGCACGTCTCCTTCCTGGACGTCGGCGCGGAGCTGATGGAAAGCCCGGCCAGCCTGATCGGACGAGCGCTGCCCGGGCTGGACACGCACGTGCTGGACATCCGTCTGCGACCGGCGCCGGTCGGTACGCCCGGTGAGATCTATGTCGCGGGCGGTCAGCTCTCCCGCGGCTACGTGGGGCGGCCCGGGCTCACCGCGACGCGGTTCGTCGCGAATCCCTTCGGGCCGCCGGGATCGCGGATGTACCGCTCGGGTGACCTCGCGCGCTGGAACCGGTTCGGCGGCGACGCCGGCCTCGCCTACTCCGGTCGCGGCGACCAGCAGGTGCAGTTGCGCGGGTTCCGGATCGAACTCGGGGAGATCGAATCGGCGCTGGTGCGGTGTTCCGGCGTGCGTCAGGCCGTCGCGCTGGTCCGGACCGATCCGACGCTCGGTGACCAGCTCGTGGGTTATGTCCTGCCCGAACCGGGGGCGCGGCCGGACCCGGCCGAGTTGCGCGAACAGGTGGCCGAACACCTGACCGGCTACATGGTGCCCGCCGCGATCGTGGTGATCGACGCCATCCCGTTGACCCCCAACGGCAAGCTCGACAAGCGGGCGTTGCCCGCGCCGGCGTTCCGCGCGCGCGAGTTCCGCGCTGCTGTCACTCCCGTGGAGGCGACCGTCGCGGCCGCCTTCGCCGCGGTGCTCGGCGCCGAGCGCTTCGGCATGGACGACAACTTCTTCGAGCACGGCGGCAACTCACTGCTCGCCGCGAAGCTGACTCTGCGGCTGTCGTCCGCGCTGGGCACCCGCATTCCGGTGATGCGGGTGTTCACCGCGCCCACACCCGCGGAACTGGTCGCCGACCTGGCCCGCCGGGCGAGCGGCGAAGTCCAGACCGAGGCGGCCTTCGACATGCTGCTGCCGCTGCGTCCCGGCGGTTCGGCCGCGCCGCTGTTCTGTGTGCATCCCGTGTCGGGCATCTCTTGGTCGTATGCGGGCCTCGCCGCCTACCTCGACCCGGAACGGCCGCTCTACGGCCTGCAAACGCCCGTGCTGGCCGGCGATGAGGTGATGCCGGATTCGATCGAGGAATGGGCCCGCCGCTACCTCGAGCTGATCCGCGCGAAACAGCCGACCGGTCCTTACCATCTGCTCGGCTGGTCCTTCGGCGGCGTCATCGCGCACGAGATGGCGGTCCAGCTGCAACGCGAAGGCGAGCGAGTCGCGCTGCTCGCGGTGATGGACAGCTACATGGCGGATCCGCCCGGCACGCCGCCGGGTGACGCGGGCCAGGTCCCGGTGGCCGAGTTGATCGGCGGCCTGCTGGGCGAGCAGGCGGGCGACCTCGGCAACGTCGCGGAGGTGGACTGGGTCGCGCTGCCGCAGAAGATGACCGAACTTCCGGAGCCGTTCGCGTCGTTCGGCTCCGACCGCGTCACCCGGATCCTGGACGCGGCGGTGCACTCGGTGGCGCTGCGCGGCGCCTACGTCCCGCCGGTGTACCGGGGCGATGTCCTCTATTTCACCGCCGCGCTCGACGATCCGACCGGCTGTGTCGGCGCGTCGATCTGGAGCGAGGTCGTCGACGGCCGCGTGCACAACCATCCTGTGTCGACGACGCACTGGCGAATGACCGTCGCGTCCGGCCTGGCCGAGATCGCCGCGGTGCTGACCCGCGCGTGGCGAGCGGGCGAGCCGGGCGGTGCGGACTCGGTCAGCCGGTGAACCAGCGGTGCAGCCGGGCCTCGGCGGCGGCGGCCTTCTCCCTGGCGAGTTCCACCGAGGGCACGCTGAACGGTGCGACCGGCGCGGGACCGGAGAGGAAATCGGCCTCGACCTTGCCGACCAGCCCGCCTCCGAACTCGATATGGCAGGTGCCCCGCCCGCGATACTGTTCCTGCGGCGCCGAGCCGCCGAACCCGGCCTCGATGCCCGCGGCGACCGTGCGGGCGGCGTCCTCGGCGAACACGCCCGCCCGCGGAACCGGCGCGTCGGCGCAGTCACCGAGGGCGTAGACGCCCGGATACGGCGTCTCGAGGGTGTGCGGGTCCACGGCGATCCAGCCGTCGGTCCCGCCCTCGGTGAGCCCCGACGCCTCGACGACTGCGGGAACCCGGTGCTTCGGGATTCCGATGAACAGGTCGTAGGGCACCTCGCCGGTCCTGGTGACCGCGATGTGGCGGTCCGGGTCGAGCGCGTGCACCCGGCGCCCCGGCGAATAGGCGATGCCACGCCGCGCCAGCGCTTCGACGATGGCGGCGGAGGTTTGCGTGGACACCGGAATCGGTGCGTCCATGGGGGTGAAGAACTGCATGTGGGTGCGGTTCCGGATGCCGCGCCTGGTGAGCGCTTCGTGCAGGAGCATCGCGCCTTCGTAGGGCGCGGGCGGGCACTTGAACGGGACGCTCAGCACCGCGAGGACGACGGCTCCGCCGTCGAAACCCGCCAGGCGTTCGCGCAATCGGCGGGCGCCGTCGATCGAGTAGTACTCGTAGCCGTCCTCGACGAAGCCGGGGGTGGCGGCGGGATCGTAGTCGGCGCCCAGCGCGACGACGAGGATGTCGGGGTCGTACACCGCCTGGTCGGTGCGGACGCGGCGTGCTCTCGGGTCGATCTCGGTGACCTCCTCCTGCCGGAATTCGACGCGCGGATGGGTGAAGCGGGAATACGGCACCCGCGCTGTCTCCGGGGGCAGGTCACGGAACAGAATGTCCAGTTTGGCGAAGCCGAAGGTGAAGGAGTCGTTTCGGTCGATGATGACGACACGGAGTTCGTCGGCCGGCGAACCCGACAGACGGGTGGCCAGCTCCAGCCCTCCGAACCCCGCACCGAGAATGAGTACGGTTCGCATACGCCGATTCTTCCCCTGGTGACGCCGCCGAGTCGAGGGTTGCTTCCAAGCCTGCCGACGGCCGAGTCCCGGTCCGGCGACGGGCGCGCCGTGGCCGGAGTGCCCTGCGTTCGGTGACCTTCGGCCATCATCTGAACCGACGCTTCGCGCGATGCTGGAGAGACGAAGCGACTCGAATGAGCATCCCCATGACAGAACTACGACCCCTCGATTCCGGCTTCATGGAACTGGAGGACTCCGACCGGCATATCAGTCTCGGCATCGGCGCGGTGGCGATCATCTCCGGTGCCCCACCGAGCAGGTCCGAGCTGAGCGGCGTAGTCGCCAAGGGCGTGCAGCGGAACGCGCGCTTGCGCCAGAAGGTGCGGCGGGCGCCGCTCGACCTGGCCACGCCGGTGTGGGAGGACGACCCCAATTTCGATCTCGCACACCATATTCGGTGGACCGCACTGCCCGCGCCGGGTGACGAGGCCGCGTTGTGCGAATTGGTGGCGACGGAACTCGAGGAGCGACTCGATCGCGACCATCCGCTGTGGCAGTGCGTCGTCGTCGAACACCTCGCGGCGGACCGCTGGGCACTGCTGGTCAAAGCGCATCACAGTCTGGTGGACGGCGTATCCGGCATCTCGGTGTTCCGAAGTTTCTGCGATGCCGTGGCCGAGGAGCCGAACGATCCGGTGACCGAGCCACCGAACCGTACCGAGGTGCGCCGGCCGGATCTGGTTCGAGAACTGTCGCGGCTACCCGTCGTCGTGCCGCGGTCGGTGGTCGCCATGACGCGCGGTCTGGCGCCGCTGCTGTCCGCCGTCGTGTCGCCGGCCACCGAGTGCTCGCTGAACGGCCCCATCGGACGCCAGCGCCGGTATGTCGTGGCCCGGGCCGCCCTGTCGGATGTCCATGAGATCGGCGCGGTGTTCGGCGTCACGGTCAACGATGTCGTCCTGGCCGCGGTCGCCGCCGCTTATCGTGAACTGTTGGTCGGCCGCGACGAACGGCCGTCTCCGGACAAACTGCGTATTCTCGTCCCGATCTCCATGCGCTCCGAACAAGCGAAATACACACTGGACAACCGAGTTTCGGCGGTGCTGCCGTTTCTGCCGATCGAGGTCGCCGACCCGGTGGAGCGGCTGAGGGCGATCCGGGAACGGATGAACCGGCACAAGGCCGGAGGCGAAGCGCAGGCGGAGAAATCGGTGCTCGCGCTGGCGGGCCTGCTGCCGTTCGCGCCCCTGGCGTGGAGTCTTCGTCTGCTGGCACGGTTTCCGCAACGAACCGTGGGGGCGCTGGTGACGAATGTGCCCGGCCCGCGTGAACAGCTGACCGTGCGCGGGCGTGTGGTGTCGGAACTTCTGCCTGCCATGCCGATCGCCATGCGGTTGCGCACGGCGGTCGCGGTCCTCAGTTATGCGGGCCACCTGACCTTCGGCATCACCGGAGACTATGACACCGCTCCCGATATCGCCGTGCTCGCCGAAGGCATCGAGCGGGAGATCCGGCGGCTGCGGGAGCGGGCCGGGATCCGGCGACCGTCCCGGCCCGAGGAGATCCGACCGTGACGCGCCTTCACGGCGGTGCGGCCCGAGCCGCCGGGACCGGCTGCGCGAAGAGGACGGATCGGGGACTTTCTGCCCTGTCCGGCAGTAGGACTCGGTGATGATATGGGAGGCCGTGGTGTCGAGTGAAGACCGGAGAGCGAGGTTGTTGCCAGGTGGATGCACGCGCGATGTGCCCCGGCCCGAGATCATGATCGCCTCGAACGGCCGTGTCGCGGACCACGGCGTAGCGGGCCGCACGATGGTCGAGATCGACCGCGAGGAGGCGCTGCGGCTGCTGGCCGGCGTCGCCTACGGACGCGTGGTGTTCACTCGCGACGCACTGCCCGCGATTCGCCCGGTCAACCATTTCGTCGACGGCGGTGTGGTCATCGTGCGTACCCGGGTCACCTCACGGCTCACCGACACCGTTCGTGCCGATCCGTCCGTCGTCGTGGCGTACGAGGCCGACGACATCGACGCGGTGAGCCATGTGGGCTGGTCGGTCGTCGTGACCGGTCTCGCGCGTACGGTCACCGACCCCGAACGGATCGCGCGCTATACGCGGCTGCTGCGCCCGTGGGCCGATGGGCTCATGGACACCGTCATCGCTATCGAACCCACGATCGTGACGGGTGTCAGACTGCTCGGCGAGCAGGGATAGGTCCCTGTAGCGAAGCGCAACGGGTCGGTGATCCAAGCCGGTCACCGCGAGCAATTGCGGGCTCGCGGTGAATGTCTGTGATCAAATGAGGTGGATGTTGCGGCGTTCCCTTCCGACCGTCGGCGGTTGTCCGACGGCGGGTCAGGGCGGGGCGCGTGGCCGATTCGGCCACCGGACCAGAACACCAGGCAGGTGGCCCGGCAAGTCGCCCGCCGACAGATCGCCGACGCCAGGGCGCTGCTCGGTTCCGGCACGGCGACCGCCGCCGTAGCCGAGTGGCTCGGGCCCCGGCTCTCGGCCGAGACCGGGACGGAACCGAGACATGAGCATCGAGAGTTCTTCGGTATCGCAGGCCAGGCCGAATTCCGTTCTGGTACTAGGTGTACTGGCCGCGGGCCAATTCCTGATGACGCTCGACAGCTCGGTGATGAACGTGTCGATGGCGACCGTGGCCCAGGACGTCGGTACGACGATCACCGGAATCCAAACCGCGATCACCCTCTACACGTTGGTGATGGCGACGCTGATGCTGACCGGCGGGAAGGTGGGCTCCATCCTGGGCCGTCGCCGGGCGTTCGGCCTCGGGCTGGTGATCTACGGCGCCGGTTCCTGCACCACCGGCCTGGCGCCGAATCTGCCGGTTCTGCTGTTGGGTTGGTCGCTGCTCGAGGGGATCGGAGCGGCTCTGATCATGCCCGCGATCGTGTCCCTGGTCGCTGCGAACTTCGCCCCGGAACGCCGTGCGGCGGCCTATGGATTGGTGGCGGCGGCCGGCGCGATGGCGGTCGCGGTGGGGCCGCTGCTCGGCGGCGCGGTGACGACATACGCGTCCTGGCGGTACGTGTTCTTCGGCGAGGTCGTCATCGTCGTACTGATCCTGCTGGTGCTCCGCAGGATCGAGGACGCCCCCGCGGAGCAGGTGCGGCTCGATCTGGTGGGCTCGCTGCTATCGGTGGCCGGGCTCGGCATGGTCGTCTTCGGCGTCCTGCGATCGAGCACGTGGGGCTGGGTGCGGGTGAAGCCGGGCGGTCCCGCCGTGCTCGGGCTGTCCCCGGTCATCTGGCTGGTGATCGCCGGACTGCTGGTCTCGTACCTGTTCCTGCGGTGGCAGACCCATCTGGTCGACACGGGCCGGGAGCCGCTCGTCGATCCGGGATTGCTGCGTAATCGGCAGCTCACCGGCGGCCTGAGCATGTTCTTCGCTCAGTTCACGGTGCAGGCGGGGGTGTTCTTCGCGGTTCCGCTGTTCCTGTCGGTGGTGCTCGAACTCAGCGCCGTGGAAACGGGCGTGCGGATCCTGCCGCTGTCGGTGGCGCTGGTTCTGGCGGCGACGGCGATTCCGAAGTTCCGGCCGCGGGCGAACCCGCGGCGGGTGGTGCGGCTGGGGCTGGGCTCGATGATCACCGGCATCCTGATTCTGGTCGCCGGGATGGACCCCGGAGCGAACGCCGGGGTGGTCTCGATTCCGATGCTGCTGATGGGACTCGGACTGGGCGCTCTGGCCTCGCAGTTGGGGGCTGTCACCGTCTCGTCGGTGCCCGATGCGCAGAGCGGCGCGGTCGGCGGGCTGCAGAACACCGTGACCAATCTCGGCGCATCGCTCGGCACCGCCTTGATCGGCTCGGTGCTGATCGCGACCCTGACCTCGTCGGTCGTCGCGGGCATCGAAAGCGATCCCGCGGTTCCCGCGTCGGTGCAGCAGCGGGCGACCACCGAACTCGCGGGCGGCGTGCCGTTCCTGTCCAACACCCAACTCGAGGATGCCCTCCATGCCGCCGGAGTGCAGCAGTCCACCGCGGACGCCGTCATAGCCGTCAACACCGAGGCGCGGCTGGAAGCCTTGCGGGTGGCGTTGGCCGTGACTGCCCTGCTCGCCATCGCGCCGCTGTTCGCCACCGGCAGGTTGCCACTGCGGCCGGCCGCGCGGAGCCGGGATGACCCGGCCGAGACCGACGAATCGTAGAAGCAGCCTCCGGCAGAGGTCCGACGGCCCGCCCGGTGAATGACCTTCGTCTCTGCCGCCTTCGTGGGGGACGCGAGATGCTCGATGCCGATGGCAGCGGCGGCGCGGACGGCCGATGGGATGCCTGCGGCACCGCTCTCGACGGAGGGAATCTTCATGACCACCGAAAGCACCTCGCGCGAAACGAATCTCGCCTTTCCCATCTTGGCGGCCGTCGACGGCTCGGCCAGCTCGTACCAGGCGGTCGCTTGGGCGGCGGTCGAAGCCGCGCTGCATCACCGCTCGCTGCACATCGTCACTTCGATGGCGATCCAGACCGGTTTCGGCCCCGAGATGTCGCTCGGAGAAGCCGATCTGGAGTGGTTGCGCGACGACGGCGAGCGCATCCTCACGGAGGCGGCGCGGGTGGCGCGCACGGCAGTGCCGGGCGCCGAACCCGCCATCACCACCGAGGTGACTTTCGAACTGATCATTCCCATGCTCATCGAAAGGTCCGCGCGAGCGTGGATGCTGGTGGTGGGCAGTCGCGGGATGGGTGCTTTCCAGCGGGGGCTGCTCGGCTCGGTGAGCACCGCGGCCACCCATCACGCGCGGTGCCCGGTCGCGGTGATCCATGGCATCGCGGCGATCGACGCCGTATCGGCCCGGCAGCCCGTGCTGGTGGGCGTCGATGGGACCGACAACAGTGTGGCCGCCGTCGAACTGGCATTCGAGGAGGCGTCACGCCGAAAGGTCGACGTGGTCGCGCTGCACGCGTGGAGCGACACCAGCGGTCCGGACGCACCGGTCCGCGGCTGGGACGGCGCGCGCGAGTCGGCGGAGGCGGTGCTGGCCGAGAGTCTGGCCGGTTGGGCCGATCGCTACCCGGACGTCGCGGTACGTCGCGTCGTCACGGCGGGCCGGCCGGGCCGATCGTTGCTGGACGAGTCGGCGAACGCACAGTTGGTTGTGGTCGGCAGTCACGGCAGAGGAGGGTTCGCCAGCATGCTGCTGGGCTCGACGAGCAACACCCTGCTGCACTCGGTGGAGGTGCCTATGATCGTCGTTCGAACGCGGTGAAGGTCGTTTGCGAGCCGCGATGACCAGCACTGACCGCGCGTCGGTCGCAGTGCTGTCTCTGTTGGGTCAATCCGGTGTGCCCATCGCTTGCCCGTGGTTGTCTGGATACCTCACTGCGACATCATGGCGATCGGGGCCTCGTGCCCGCTCACGTCCGGATCGGGCGCTGGAGAACCTGCCATGCGGTCCCAGCCGAGAAAGGACCAGCGGGACATGGCAACGACGGAATCAGCGCGGGACCGCGTACGTCAGGCCGGCTCGGAGAGGCGACCGGTCTGGTACGCGCAGGACGCGGACGCGGTGCTGGCGGCTCTCGGCTCGGACCGGCAGTCCGGCCTGACCGCACTCGACGTCGAGGAACGGCGAAAGCGATACGGGCCCAACGAGCTCGCCGCGGAACCCGCGCCGTCGGTCTGGGCGATGGCGTTGCTGCAGTCGAAGGATCCGATGAACCTGATGCTGCTGGTGGTCACGGTGGTCAGCGTGATCATCGGCGAGATTCCGACGGCGATCGTGGTCGGGGTGCTGGTCGGGCTCAATGTCGTGCTGGGTACCCAGCAGGAGGTCAAGGCGCGGGCCAGCGTCGACGCGCTGGCGAAGATGCAGACGCCGCAGGCGCGGGTTGTGCGCGACGGGTCGCTGACGCGCTGTGCCGCGACCGAGCTCGTGCCGGGCGACATCGTCGAACTGGAGGCAGGCGACATCGTCCCCGCGGACGGCAGGCTGTTGAAATCCACCACCCTCGAGACCCAGGAAGCGGCGCTGACGGGGGAGAGCGCGCCCGTCGCCAAGGACGCCCACACGCTCGGCGCCGCCGACGTCGCCCTGGGCGACCGGGCCGACATGGTCTTCCAGAACACATCGGTGACGCGCGGCACCGCCGCCATGGTGGTCACCGAGACCGGCTCGGACACCGAGATGGGCCGGATCGCGTCGATGCTCTCGGCGGTCGCCCCGAGCAAGTCGCCGTTGCAACGGGAGCTGGATGCGCTGACGAAGGTGCTGGGCGCGATCGCCTGGATGGCGGTGGCGATCATCGTGATCATCGGGGCGATCCGCGGGCAGAGCATCACGGCGGTGCTGTTGCTCGGGATCTCGATGGGCGTGTCGGCGATCCCGACCGGCTTGCCCACATTCGTGCAGGCGATGCTGGCCTACGGGGCGCGCCGGCTGGCCGAGGCCAAGGCCGTCGTCAAGAACCTCACCGATGTCGAGACACTCGGCGCGACGAGCGCCATCAACTCCGACAAGACCGGCACGCTGACGATGAACCAGATGACGGTGCGGTCGCTGTACTTCCACGGCCGGTGGTACACCGTCGAGGGCCAGGGGTACGACAAGTCCGGGGCGATCACCCACGCCGCCGGGCAGGCGGCGCCGGACTTCACCCTGCTGGCCTACGGGCTTTGCCTGGACAGCGACGCCACCGTCGCCGACAGCGGGGAGGTCGTGGGCGATCCGACCGAGGCGGCGCTGGTGGTGCTGGCGGCCAAGCTCGGCGTCGACGCACCCCTGACCCGCCGAACCTACCCCCGGGTCGCCGAAGTGCCGTTCGATTCGGCCTACAAATTCATGGCGACGTTCCACCACCTGGAAGTCGACGGGAGCACCCGCTTCGTCGAATTGGTCAAAGGCGGGCCCGACGTCGTCCTGGACCGGTGCGCGACCGCGTACCGTCCGGGCAGGCGAGCCGTGCCGATCGACGACATGCGGCACGAGATCGCGGCCGCGAATCGCGCCATGTCGGAGAAGGGGTTGCGCGTGCTGGCCTTCGCCGCACGCTTGCTCGACGAGCAGGAGGAAGCCGCCGTTGCCGACCCGATGTCGTTCGTCGGAGAACTC
Organism: Nocardia sp. NPDC047038; assembly: GCF_040644075.1. Classification (NCBI taxonomy): domain Bacteria; kingdom Bacillati; phylum Actinomycetota; class Actinomycetes; order Mycobacteriales; family Nocardiaceae; genus Nocardia; species Nocardia sp. NPDC047038. Next base: position 167,841 of record NZ_JBEYVQ010000008.1, read on the forward strand.
ACCTTCGTCGGCATGGTCGGGATCATCGATCCGCTGCGGCGCGAGGCGATCGAGGCGGTGCGCACCGCGCGTGCGGCAGGCATCGAGGTCCGCATGATCACCGGAGATCACGCGATCACCGCGTCCGCGATCGGGGCCGAACTCGGCCTCGGGCCCGGTGCGATCGGCGGCGGCGAACTCCAGGCGATGACCGACGAGCAGTTGTCGGCGGCCCTGCCGAATCTGCACGTGTTCGGGCGGGTCACCCCACAGGACAAACTGCGGCTGGCCGACCTCATGCAGCGCGGCGGTGACGTGGTGGCCATGACCGGCGACGCGGTCAACGACGCCGCCGCGCTGAAGAAGGCCGATATCGGCGTGGCGATGGGATCGGGCAGCGAAGTCACCAAGCAGGCGGGCAAGATGGTGCTCACCGACGACAACTTCGGGACCCTGATCACCGCGATCCGGCTGGGGCGCGGCATCTACGACAAGATCGTGTCCTATATCCGCTATCAGATGTCCAAGCTGTTCGCGCTGGTGGCGCTGTTCCTCGTCGCCAGCGTCTTCGACATCAACGACGGGGTCGCGCTGACCCCGCTCATGGTGCTGTTCCAGCACTTCTTCATCACCCTGTTCCCGGTCGCCGTGATCATGCTGGATCCGCCGCCGCCGGATCTGATGAACAAGCCGCCCCGCGACCCGGCGAAGCCGATCGCGAACCGGAATTCGTTCGTGCAGTGGCTGGCCTACGGTGCTGTGCAACTGGCCGTGACGCTCGCCGCGATGCTGCTCGCGCCGGGGGAGATGAGCACGACTACGGCGAGTGTCCCGATGACCATGGCGTTCGTGGTGCTGTCGTTCGGTTCCATCCTGAGCGGCCTGGTCATGCGCCGCGACCCGGAGTCCGGCGTCACCGCCCCGGTTCTCGGCGCGGTGAAGATCCTGTCGATTCCGGTCGTGGTCACCGTGTTCGCGGTCGAGATCGGCTTCCTGCAGGATCTGCTGATGACGAGGTCGCTGACGGGTGGTCAGTGGCTGGCCTGCCTGGGCTGGTCGCTCGTGGTCCCGATCGTCATCGAAGCAGAGAAGGCGGTGCGACGTCGGCGACGATCCGGCGCGCCCGCGCCGATCCCCACAATGGCGGCGGTCGGTCCGGGACGGGCGAGTGAACGAGCGGTGCTGCCGGACATCGCGTCGTCCCGGTGATTGTCCATACGCCGGGTCCTGGCGTGCGGCAGGGGACACCACGCCAATTTGCCTAACTCTCCTACCAAGAATTTTTGCGGCCGTATCCGGTGGACCAGCACACGGCTGCGGCGCCGCCCCGATTCCCTTGCGGGCAAAAAGTCTTCAGCGTTGTGCCGGTGTGCGTCCGGCACGGCGGTCGTGCCGATTGCTCCGGCATGGTCGCCGGTGCCTGCCCGGCCTGCTATCGGCCGTCCGAATCCGCGGCCTGACCGGGACGATGTCCGTCGTGAGCGCTGATCGACCGCCGTCCGGCCGTGCGTGAAAGCGTCGTGGACGCTGGACTTCTCTCGGGAACCACCCCTTTCCGGCAGCGATCTTCGGCGCACGCGGAAGCGTGGAAACAATTCATCGCCTGATATGAGCGCCCTGCCGAACGGAAGTATGTGCTGCGAGACGGTACCCGATGCAGATTGTTTCGGGGTCGATGAATGGGCACTCGTATGGAATTGTCGGGGCGCTGCGACGATTGATGGAAGTGGTGTCTATTGGTAACAAGAACTGAGGTTGCCAGTTTATTGCTATAACTGCCGACCGGTAATTCATTGTCGATCGACGGTGTAGGCGAGGAGGTCCTGCGGCCCCTCGCTCGGCCGTCTGGCCGGTCGCGGACGTACCGGCTTGATTCCGCCCCTGACCCGGCATGTACGATGCCCGATCGCGGGTGTCTCTCCTCGGTTACTTGCCTCGGAACCAGGATCTTCTTCGGGGATGCGCGATCGGAGTAGCGGCGCCGTGCGAGATGTGCCACGGGTCCGCGTCGCTGGAATCGGGATCCGAAACACCGGCTTCCGTGCGGGGCCGAGAGGTTTGATACGACTAGACTCAGCCAGGCTGCTGTCAGATAGCTTGTCCCACCAGAGTGTCGATGCTCCACCGCAGATTCAAAAGTTCTGTTTTCAGATTTTGAGACGACTGGAAATGCCGACAAACAGGAGGTGTGGGAGCCGCCGTAGCGGCCACAATGGTGTCCGATTCGGATGCCGGGAACCGGCTGATCGAGCTACACGCGAAACCTGAACGGCGCGGCGAACAGCAGGGGTACGCCGCTTCTCAGCAGACCAAGTGCATATGTAAGCCAGATTTCGGACGCGGTGAGCCTGCGTGGTTCCGCCATGCCTTCGCGCGTCCGGGTAGGAATAAGGGGTCATGCGATGCATCTGAAGTCAGACGGAACCGCCGATGGCGAACCGGGATTGATTCCGCTCTCGAGCGCGCAGTACGGCATGTGGCTCGCGGATCATGTGCCCGGTGGACCGGCTGTCAACATCGCACACTACGTCGAGATCGATGGCCCGGTGGACCACGACGCATTCACCCGCGCGGTGAACGACGGTGGGCACGAAACCGAGTCCCTCGTGGTGCGGGTGATCGAATCCGACGGACGCCCTTATCAATTCGTGGACCGCAGCATCATCTACGACGAGCCGGTGCTGGATTTCAGCGATGCGGAGGATCCGATCGCGGCGGCGATGGAGTGGATGCGCCGGGACTACAACACGAAGGCGGTCGATCTCAGTCGCGACCGGCTCACCCGGACCAGGCTGATCCGGGTCGGCGAGGACCACTACTTCTGGTACGGCCGCGCGCATCATCTGGTGGTCGACGGGTACGGCGCCTTCAACAGTCTCACCCGAATGGCCGAGCACTACAACGCGCAGCTGGAAGGCAGGCCACCGACGCGGCTGGACGCGGCGAGTCTGCACGACATCGTCGAAGCGGAGCGCGTCTATCGCGCCGGCTCGCGGTACCAGGCGGACAAAAAGTATTGGCTGGACAAGGTTTCCGATCTGCCGACACCGGTGAGCCTGTCCGGCCGAACGGCACGTTCCGGCAAGGTGGACCGCGTCGCAGGCCTGCAGCTCCCGGCGCACCTGTCCGACCGGCTCGACCGCTTCGCCGATGAGGTGAACGCATCCGCCGCGCAGGTGGTGATCGCGGCGTTCGCGGCGTTTCTCGCCCGGATGACCGGCACCGAGGATGTCGCGCTGTCGCTTCCGGTGACCGCCCGGGTGACCAAGCGCCTGCGCAACTCCGCCGCGATGTTGGCCAACATGGTGCCGATTCGTTTCGCCGTGCGCCATTCGACCACCGTGGAGGAGCTGGTCCGCGCCTCGGTGTCGGAGCTCGTCTCGGCCATGCGCCACCAGCTGTACCGGTTCGAGGATCTGCGCCGCGACTCGGCCGCGATCGATTCGTCGGCGAACTCGTTCGGCCCGATCGTGAACATCTTGTTCTTCGACTCGGAGATTCGCCTCGGCTCGGCCGTCGGCCGCTACCGCGCGCTGACCTCGGGCGCGCTCGACGATCTGCAGCTCAACCTGTACCGCTCGGGCGCGGACGCGCCGCTGCTCATCGAGTTGCACGGCAATCCGAACCTCTACGGGCAGGACGAACTCGAGTCGCACGCCGACCGGTTCCTGGATTTCCTGCAGCGGATGATGGACTCGTCCCTGGACACCCGCATCGGTGACATCCAGCTGGTCGGCCCCGCCGAGGAGTTGCGCATCGTCGAGGAACTCGCCGGTCGCGACGGTGAATCCCCTTCGGCCACACTGGTGGATCTGCTGACCCGGCAAGCGGCGGCGACTCCGTCCGCGGTGGCCGTGACGTCCGAGGCGACCAGTCTCACCTACCGCGAGCTCGACGAACGATCCACCCGGTTCGCCCGCGGGCTCATCGCACTCGGCGCGGGACCGGAAGCACTGGTGGCCATCGCGATGCCACGCGACGCCGACCTGATCGTCGCCGTGCTCGGCGTGCTGAAATCGGGCGCGGGGTACCTTCCGCTGGACACCGCCCATCCGGCCGAGCGGCTCGAATACGTACTGGACGACGCGAACCCGATCGCCGTGGTGACCACGCGGGGCATGCGCGAGCACGTGCCGGGCGATCCCGGCCGCGTCGTGCTGTTCGACGACGTTCTCGCCGCGGAGCAGGCCGCCGACCCGATCACCGATGCCGATCGGACCGGCCCGTTGCGTCCCGATCACCTCGCCTATGTCATCTACACCTCCGGGTCGACCGGCCGGCCGAAGGGCGTATCGATCACGCACCGTGCCGTGTCCACCTACCTGGTGAACTCGTGCGCGGAGATCGGGATTCGATCCGACGACGTCTGGACGCTGTTCCACTCCTTCGCCTTCGACTACTCGGTCTGGGAGATCTTCGGCGCGCTGGTCACCGGCGGCCGGATCGTGGTCGTGGACAGCCTCACCACCCGTTCGCCGGACGACGTGGTGCGCCTGGCGGCGCGAGAGAAGGTCACCGTCTTCAGCCAGACGCCGTCGGCGTTCTATCAGTTCGCGGCCGCGCGCCAGCGCTACGCGCACGCGGGAGAGCCGGAAGGCGAACTGTCGCTGCGGCTGGTCGTCTTGTCCGGCGAAGCTCTCGATCCCGCCGGGCTGGCCGACTGGTACGAGCACAACCCGGACCTGCCGGTGCTGGCCAACAGTTACGGCATCACCGAGACCACCGTCTTCGTCACCTACACCGCCCTCACGCCGGACGTCGCCGTCCCGGGCGCGCCGAGCACGGTCGGCCCGGCATTGCCGGGCCTGCGAACCTATGTCCTGGACGAGCGGTTGCGTCCGTGCCCGCTCGGCGCATGGGGCGAGATCTACGTCGCGGGAACACAGCTGGCTCGCGGCTATCTCAACCGACCGGCGTTGAGCGCGGGACGTTTCGTCGCCGACCCCTTCGGCGGTTCGGGCAGGCGTCTCTACCGCAGCGGCGACGTGGCGCGCTGGAATCACCGGGGCGAACTGGAGTATCGCGGCCGCGCCGACCAGCAGGTGCAGTTGCGCGGGTTCCGGATCGAGCTGGACGAGATCCGCAACGCCCTGCTGGCCCACGACAGCGTCGCCGCGGCGGTCGTCGTGGTGCATCTGCCCGGCACGGAGGCGGCACGGCTGGTGGGATACGTCGTACCCGCCGTCGGCGCCACCTGCGAGCCGGACGACTTGCGCACCCACGTCGGCGGGATGCTGCCGGAGTACATGGTGCCGTCGAGCGTCGTCGTGATCGACGCGGTGCCGCTGACCGTGAACGGCAAAGTTGATCATCGGGCACTGCCCGAGCCGGTATTCGATTCGGCCGCGGCCTACGTCGCTCCCCGCACGGTCGTCGAGGAGTCGATCGCGGACGTCTTCGCCGAGGTGCTCGGCACCGACCGGGTGGGCGTGTTCGACAGCTTCTTCGACCTCGGCGGCAACTCGATCACCGCGACCAGCGCGGCGGTGCGTATCGCGGAAGCGACCCGGTGCGATGTGTCGGTGCGCGACCTGTTCGTCAAGCAGACCATCGCGGAACTCGCCGCGCACATCGAGGACGGACACCGTTCCGGCAGGCCCGTGCTGCGGGCGGCGGGCAGACCCGATCCCATTCCGCTCGCGCCGGCGCAGAACAGGATGTGGCTGGTCAACCAGACCGACCCTACCTCGGCCGCCTACAACATTCCGCTGATCGTCCAGCTCACCGGACGTCTCGACGCGGCGGCGCTGCGTGCCGCGCTGACCGACGTGATCGATCGGCACGAATCGCTGCGCACCGTCTACCCCGCGGTGAACGGCGAAGGGACACAAGTGATTCTGCCTGCCGACGAGGTCGTCGCGGGGCTCGACCTGACGCCGCGGCCGACCGACCCGGACGAGATCGAGGGCCGAATCCGCGACCTGGCTTCGGTCGGGACCGATCTGCGCGAACGCGCTCCGATCCGGGTGGCGCTGCTCGCGACCGCCGACCGCACGCGGCATGTCCTGGCCGTGGTCCTGCACCACATCTGCTGCGATGGATCGTCGCTGCGGCCCCTCGCGGCGGATGTCGCCGTCGCCTACGAGGCGAGGGCGCAGAAGAAGATCCCGGACTGGGAACCGCTGAGCGTCCAGTACGCCGACTACAGCGTCTGGCATCGCAGCCTGCTCAGCGACCCGGACGACCCGGATTCCCGGGCGGCCCGCCAATTGCGGTACTGGTCGCAGCGTTTGGCGGGGATGCCGCCGGTCCTGGAGCTGCCGGCCGACCGGCCGCGTCCGGCCCGCCGGACCATGCGCGGCGACGTCGCGGACACGGTGATCCCCGCGGAGACCTTCGCCGGAATCGAGCGGCTGGCGCGCGCGGCCAACGTCACGACGTTCATGGTCGTCCACGCCGCCCTGGCCGTGCTGCTGGCGCGGATGTCGGGCTCGGCGGACATCACCATCGGCACGCCGGTCGCCGGTCGCGGCGAACGCGCGCTCGAGCCGCTCATCGGCATGTTCGTCAACACCGTGCCATTGCGTACCGAGGTGTCCGCCGAGGAGTCGTTCACCGAGTTCCTCGCACGGGTCAAGGGCATCGACGTCGACGCCTTCGCCAACAGCGACCTGCCCTACGAACGTGTCGTGGACGAACTGCATCCGAAGCGGTCCCCGGCGTACGCGCCGCTGTGCCAGGTGTATCTCGCGTTCGAGAACATGGACCGGGCGAACTTGGAGCTGTCCGAGCTCACCGTCGAGCTGCTGGACCCCGGCGCCGAACCGGCGAAGGTGGACATCATCGTCACCGTCGCCGAGAACACCGCCGCGGGCGGCGATGTCGCGCTGCGCGTCAACTACGCGACAGACCTGTTCGATCGGGAGACCGTCGAAGAGCTCGCCGAACGACTGAATCGGGTGCTCGACGCGTTCGTGGCGAATCCACGGGCCCGAGTCGGCGACGTGGATTTGTTGTCGGGAGTCGAGCGTCTGGGATTGGTCCCTGCCTCCGGTGGTCGTGCCGAGCCGCCCCGGGTGCTGGCGGATGTGTTGCTGGTGGGTGAACGCACCGCGCCTGCCGTGGTGGCGGGGGATCGCGTGCTCTCCTACGGGGAGTTGGACGACTGGTCGAATCGTCTCGCACGGGTCCTGATCGACTGGGGGGTGGGGCCGGGGGATCAGGTCGCGCTGGCCATGGGGCGGTCGGTCGAGTTCGTGGTCGGTGTGTGGGCGGTGGCGCGGGCAGGCGCCGCATTCGTGCCGGTCGATCCACGCTATCCGAGCGAGCGGGTCGCGCACCTGGTCGCGGACGCGAATATCGAGGTCGGGCTCACCGTCGAGGCGTCGTGCGGCATGCTTCCCGGTCACGTGCGGCAATTGGTTCTCGACCATCCTGGCACCGAGGCGTTCCTCGCGGCGCAGTCCCCGGCTGTGGTGACCGACGCGGAACGGGTGCGGGCCTGCCGTGTCGCCGACGCGGCCTACGTGGTGTACACCTCGGGCTCGACCGGCAGGCCGAAAGGCGTGGCGGTCACTCACGAGGGCTTGGCGAATTTCGCGATCGAGCAGCGCGAGCGGTATCGGGTGGATCGCAGGTCACGCGTGTTGCAGGTGGCGGCGCCCGGCTTCGACGCGGTGATGCTCGAGTTGCTCATGGCGCACGCCAACGGCGCGGTGCTGGTCGTCTCGCCGCCGGAGGTGTTCGCCGGGGCGCAGCTGGCGGAATTGATTCGCGCACAAGAGGTCTCGCACGCGTTCGTGACGCCCAGCGTGCTGGCGACGATGTCGCCCGCCGGACTCGATTCGCTGCGGGTGCTGGTGGCGGGCGGAGAAGCGGTATCGGCCGAGACGGTTTCGGTATGGGCGCCGGGGCGTCGGCTGCACAACGGGTACGGGCCGACCGAGACCACGATCATGGTGGCGATCAGCGATCCGCTGTGCGTCGGCGACCCGGTGACCATCGGCGGCCCGATCCGCGGCGTCGACGCGGTGGTTCTCGACGACCGGTTGCGGCCCGTCCCGGTCGGGGTGACCGGACAGCTGTACGTCTCGGGCGTGCAGCTGTCGCGCGGGTACCTCAATCGTCCCGCCTCGACCGCCGCCACGTTCGTCGCCAACCCGTACGGTCCCGCGGGCACCCGCATGTACGGCACGGGTGACCTGGCGCGCTGGACCGCCGACCACACCTTGGAGTACCTGGGGCGCACCGACTTCCAGGTCAAGATCCGCGGACAGCGCATCGAACCGGGCGAGATCGAAGCCGTCCTCGCCGGGCACCCCACCGTCGCGGCAGCCGTCGTGGTGGGCGTGCACGCCGAGACCGGGTCACGCCTGGCGGCGTACGTGGTGCCCGCCGACGGCGTGGTCGATACCGCGGAACTGACCAGGTATGCGGCGCAACGCCTGCCGTCGCACATGGTGCCGGACACGGTCATGGTGCTCGACACGCTCCCACTGTCGGCGGTGGGCAAAGTCGATCGCGCCGCCCTGCCGGAACCGGAATTCGCCCCCGCCGTGGAGTTCGTCGCGCCGCGCAACGCCACCGAGCAGATCGTGGCCGACATCTGCGCGGGCGTGCTGGGCGTCGAACGCGTCGGCGTGCTCGACGGTTTCTTCGATCTCGGCGGCAACTCGCTGTCGGCCACCCGCGCGGCCGCGCAGCTCAGCGGTGCGTTCGGCGTCGAGGTGCCGCTGCGCGCGATCTTCGAGACGCCGACCATCGGGGCGCTGGCGGAGCGCCTGCGCAGTGCCGACGCGGCGACCAGGGCGCCGCTGGTGCCGCAGGAGCGCCCGGACCGGATCCCGCTCTCACCCGCCCAGGCCAGGATGTGGTTTCTCAACCAGTTCGACACGAGCTCACCGGTGTACAACATCCCGCTGGTCGTGCGGATGTCGGGAGACCTCGACGTGGCCGCGATGCACGCGGCGATCGCGGATGTGCTCGAACGGCACGAGGCGCTGCGCACGGTGTACCCGGACAGCGACAGCGGGCCGCATCAGATGATCGTGTCGGTGCCGACGGCGCTGCCGCCGCTGACGCCGGTGGCGGTCGCGGACGGTGCGGTCGAGGCGCGCGTCGCCGCCGAGGTCGCTGTGGGCTTCGACGTCACCACCGAGGTTCCGTTCCGGGTCGCGTTGTTGCGCAGCGCGGCCGACGAGCATGCCTTGGTGCTCGTGGTCCATCACATCAGCTTCGACGGGTCCTCGCTCGCGCCGCTGGCCGCGGACCTGATGGCCGCTTACCGTGCCCGGGTCGGGAACGAAGCGCCGCAGTGGGCCCCGTTGCCGGTGCAGTACGCGGATTACGCGCTGTGGCAACGGAAGCTGCTCGGCAGCGAGGACGATCCGCACAGTCCGACCGTCGCCCAGACCCGGTACTGGATCGCGGCTCTCGCCGATCTGCCCGAGGTACTGGATCTGCCCACCGACCGTACGCGGCCCGCGAAGCAGTCGTTCCGGGGCGCGACGGTCTCGGCCACCCTTCCCGCGGATCTGCATCGCGAGGTGATCGCGCTGGCCCGCAGCCACGACGCGACGGTCTTCATGGTGATGCACGCGGCCTACGCGGCACTGCTGGCGCGGTTGTCCGGTACCGGGGACATCGCGGTCGGCACACCGATCGCCGGTCGTGGCGAGCCGGGGTTGGACGGCCTGGTCGGGATGTTCGTCAACACGCTGGTGTTGCGGACGTACATCGAACCCGGCGCGTCCTTCGTCCGGATCCTGGACCAGGTCCGGGCCACCGACCTGGCCGCCTTCGAGAACGCCGACATCCCGTTCGAGCGTCTGGTCGAGGTGCTGAATCCGCCGCGCTCGACGGCACACGCGCCGTTGACGCAGGTGGGCTTCTCGTTCCAGAACATCGAGATCCCCACGGTGCGGTTCGAGGGCCTGACGGTCTCGGCGCGGATGGCCGATCCGAGCGTGGCGAAGTACGACCTGCACCTGAATCTGGTCGACGCCTTGGCGGCGGATGGCGAGCCGGGGGACATGGCGGTCGAATTCGGCTACGCGACGGATCTTTTCGACGAGGCGACGGTCGAGTCGATGTTCGAACGCTATCTGCTGTTGCTGCGCGCGATCGTCGGTGACCCCACCCGCGCCATCGGCGACATGGAGCTGCTGACCGCCGAAGAGGCGCACCGGATCGCGGCCCGGTCGAGCGGCGTGCGGACGCAGGCTCCGTCAGCGACGATCGCGGACCTGTTCGCCGCACAGGTGGCCGCGACGCCGGAACACCCGGCGGTGCTCGACGCCGCCGGTGGTGCCCGGCTCGACTACCGGGAATTCGGGGCACGGGTGAATTCGCTGGCCCGCGCGCTGATTCGGCGCGGCATCGGACCGGAGACCATTGTGGCGGTGGCGATGCGCCGCTCGGTGGACCTGCTGGCCACGCTGTACGCCATCCACGCGGCGGGCGCGGCCTACTTGCCACTGGACCCGGACCTTCCGGCCGACCGGGTGAGCTCCGTCCTCTCCGCCGCGCGTCCCGCCGCGATTCTCACCCGTACGCCCGACCGGGCGAGTCTGCCCGGCGACGTGCCGGTCTGGACGCTCGGCGAGTTGGAGGCCGAGCGCCTGGACGCGTCGGCGCTGACCGATGCCGATCGGATCCGGCCGCTGCGCCCGGACGATCTGGCCTACGTCATCTACACCTCCGGTTCGACGGGTGTGCCCAAGGGCGTGGCGGTTCCGCACGCGGCGGTGGTGAATCAGCTGCGCTGGATGCGCGATCACTACCGGCTCGGTGGCGGCGACGTCATGCTGCTGCGCACCCCGGTGACGTTCGACCTCTCCGTCTGGGAGCTGTTCTCCGCGCCGACCTGCGGCGCTGCCTTGGTGGTCGCCGGTCCCGACGCGCACGGCGATCCGCGCGAGATCGCCCGGCTGATGGCCGAGTATCACGTGACCACGGTGGATTTCGTCCCGTCGCTGCTCGCGGCGTTCCTCGAGGTGGCAACTCCGGATCAGTTCCCGGACCTGCGGCGCGTACTGTGCATCGGTGAGGCGTTGTCGGCAGAGATCGCGCGCCGCTTCCGGGATTTCAGCGACGCCCGCATCGACAACCTGTACGGCCCGACGGAAGCGGCGGTCAGTGTCACCGCGCACCGGATCGACGCGGTCGAAGGCGCGACCGTGCCGATCGGCGTGCCCGAGGCGAATGTCACGGTGCACGTGCTGGACTCGCGGCTGCATCCCGTGCCGGTCGGCGTCACCGGCGAGCTGTACCTGGGCGGCGTGCAGCTTGCCCGCGGATACCACGAACGCCCGGACCTGACGGCCGCGACGTTCGTCGCCGACCCCTCCGGCGCCGAGGACGGCGCGCGTCTCTACCGCACCGGTGACCTCGTGCGCTGGGACGGCGACGGCAACCTGCGCTATATCGGCCGCGCCGACACCCAGGTGAAGGTGCGCGGCCTGCGGATCGAACTCGGCGACATCGAAGCGGCGCTGCTCGCGCACGAGCAGGTGCGCGCGGCCGTCGCGCAGGTACGCGGCGACGGCGGCGAGCAGCGGCTGGTGGCCTACGTCGTCGCGGATGGCGCGCTCGACGCCCGGCAGGTACGGAATTCGCTGCTGGACCGGCTGCCCGCCTATATGGTGCCGTCGTCGGTGACCCGGATCGACTCGATTCCCCTCAATGCCAACGGCAAGGTGGAGTATCGAGCGTTGCCCGAGCCGGACCCGAGCGCCCAGGACACCGAGTTCCGGACGCCGCGAGGTCTGATCGAACAGGCGATCGCCGCGGTTTTCGCGGAACTGTTCGACCGCCCCGAAATCGGCGCGGACGACGATTTCTTCGAGTTGGGCGGCAACTCGCTGGTCGCGACGCGCGCGCTGAGCCGGATCGGCGACGTCGTGGACGTGACCATTCCGGTGCGCGCGATCTTCGAGGCACCCACCGTGTCGGGGCTGGCCGAGCGCATCGCCCAGTTGCGCGCGGTCCCGAGTCTGCCCGCGCCGACGCGGGTCACGCGGCCGGACCGTATCCCGCTGTCGCACGCGCAGACCCGGATGTGGTTCCTCAACCAATACGACCCCGCCGCGCCCGGATATGTCGTGCCACTGGCGATCCGGCTGGAAGGCGCTCTCGATCCGGCCGCGTTGACGGCCGCTGTCGGCGATGTGCTCGAGCGGCACGAGAGCTTGCGCACCATGTATCCCGCGGTCGACGGCACGCCCACCCAGGTCGTGCTGAACGCCGAAGACGTGCTCGCGACTTGCGATCTCACCCCGCAGGCCGTCGGTGAGCGGGAACTGCCGCACCGGCTGGCCGAATTCTGCGGCACCGGATTCGACGTGGCCGAGGGTGTGCCGCTGCGGGTGGCGCTGTACCAATTGTCCGACGAGGCGTGGACGCTCGCGCTGGCCGCGCACCACATCAGTTGTGACGGCTTCTCGGTGGCCCCGCTGGCGGCCGACCTGGTGACGGCGTACCGAGCGCGCTCCGGCGGTACCGCGCCGGATTGGGCGCTGCTGCCGGTGCAGTTCGCCGACTACGCCTTGTGGCAGCGAGCGGTCCTCGGTTCCGCGGACGACCAGGACTCGCCGGTAGCCCGCGACATCGCCTACTGGCGAACGCAACTCGCGGGCGTACCGGAGCTGCTCGAATTGCCGACCGACCGACCGAGGCCGATCGAGCAATCCCAGCGCGGGGCGGTGCTCCAGGTCGCCATACCCGGTGAACTGCAAGGCCGGGTGGAATCGCTGGCACGGCGCTCCGGTGCCACCACGTTCATGGTCGTGCACGCGGCCCTGGCGGTGCTGCTGTCGCGACTGTCCGGCAGCGACGACGTCACTGTCGGTGTGCCGCACGCAGGCCGGGGCGACCGGTCGCTGGACCACCTGGTCGGCATGTTCGTCAACACCTTGGTGCTGCGGTCGCGGGTCACGCTCGACCAGACGTTCGCGAGTCTGCTGGACCAGGTGCGGCGCACCGACATCGAGGCGTTCGATCACGCCACCGTGCCGTTCGAGCAACTGGTGGACGCGCTGAACCCGGTGCGATCGACCGCGCATACGCCGTTGTTCCAAGTGCTGCTGGCCTACCAGAACATGACCCGGGCTCGCGTCGAACTGCCGGGACTCACCGTGGAGAACGTGGACCCCTGCGACAGCGCGGCGATCTACGACCTGTTGCTGATGATCAGCGAAGGCCACGGCACGCACAACGAGCCGACCGGCATGACGTTGCGCCTGACCTACGCCACGGATCTGTTCGACGAGGACACGGTGCGCGGCTTCGCCGACCGGTTCGTCCAGGTCCTCGACGCCGCGGCCCGCGATGCCGAGGCCACCGTCGGGGAGATCGGCCTGCTCGACGAGGCGGAGCGGTCCCGAGTGCTGGAGCGGTGGAACGACACCGGTGGCTCCGCCGCACCGGGCCGGACGCTCGTCGACGTCTTCGACGAACAGGTCGCGCGCACCCCGGACGCCACGGCGCTGCGGCTTCCGGACGGAAGTACGTCGACCTACCAGGATTTCGACGCACGCGTCAACCGGCTGGCTCGCTGGCTCATCGGGCGCGGTGCCGGGCCGGAGACGATCGTGGCGGTGGCCGTCCGCCGATCGGCCGAGCTGGTCACGGCACTGTACGCGGTCGTGAAGGCGGGCGCCGCGTTCCTGCCCATCGACCCGGATCACCCGAGCGCGCGGATCGCGCACGTCCTCGGCGCGGCCGATCCTCTGCTGGTGCTCACGACCGCGGACGACGGCCAGGGCCTGCCCGACGGATTCGAGTACGCGCGGATCGATCGGCTGGGCGTGACCGGTCTGTCCGGCGCTCGGATCACGGACGCGGAGCGCCGCACACCGCTGCGGCCGAACCATCTGGCTTATGTGCTCTTCACCTCCGGGTCCACCGGGGTGCCCAAGGGCGTGGCGCTGACCCATGCCGCCACCGTGAGCCAGCTGGCGTGGGCCCAGCAGCGGTGGCCGCACGGAACGTCCGACGCGGTGCTGCACAAGACGCCGATCACGTTCGACATCGCCGTGTGGGAGTTGTTCTGGCCGTTGCAGACCGGCGCGCACATCGTCGTAGCCGAACCGGGCGGACATCGCGATCCCGTTCACCTGGCGAAGGTCATCGCCCGGCACGAGATCACCACCGTGCACTTCGTCCCGTCGATGCTCGATGTCCTGCTGGAATCGGCCGGGGTGGCGGAACTGCCCTCGATCCGGCGGGTGTTCGTCGCGGGTGAGGCGCTGGCGCAGCGTACGGTCGACGCCGCGGCGCACGTCTTCACGCACGCGGAGCTGGTGAACTGGTACGGGCCCGCGGAGGCGGAGGTGGTCACCGCGCAGCGGTGCGCGCCGGGTGCGTCGGCCGTCGCGGCGGTGCCGATCGGAGCGCCCGCCGGCGGCATGAAGGTCTACGTGCTGGATTCGCGGTTGCGGCCGGTACCGGTCGGGGTCGTCGGGGAGCTGTACGTCTCGGGTGTCCAATTGGCGCGCGGATACCACGCGCGCGCCGATCTCACCTGCGGCGCCTTCGTCGCCAACCCGTTCGGCGTTGCGGGACAGCGGTTGTACCGGACCGGGGACCTGGTCCGGTGGCGCAAGACCGGCGAGCTGGAATACCTGGGGCGCGGCGACTTCCAGGTGAAGGTGCGCGGTCAGCGGGTGGAGCCCGGTGACATCGAAGCCGCGCTGCGCGCCTGCGGGCAGGTAGCGCGTGCCGTGGCCATCGTGACGACGGAGCGCATCGTCGGTTACGTGACGTTGGCGCCGGGCGCGGTCACCGACGGCCGCGCGATCCGCGAAGAGCTGGCCCGGACGCTGCCGTCCTACTTGGTTCCGGACGTCGTGCAGGTGCTCGACGCGATGCCGCTCACCGCCAACGGCAAGCTCGACCGGTCGGCGCTGCCGCGGCCGGTGTTCGACGACGGCGCGGACTTCGTCTCGCCGCGCACCGACGGCGAGGTGGTGCTGGCGCGTCTGGTCGCCGAACTCACCGGCGCGGAACGGGTGAGCGTGACCGCGAATCTCTTCGAGATCGGTGTCAACTCGCTGTCGGCCGCTCAGCTCGCGGCGCGCGCCCAGGCGGTCGTCGGCGTCGATGTCGGCATCAAGGACGTTTTCGATGCGGCGACCATCGCCGCGCTGGCGGAGCGGATCTCGGCACGGACCAGATCCACCGCTGTTGCGCTGACCGCGCGGCCACGCACCGGCGCGGTCCCGTTGGCGGCGGCGCAACGGCGGATCTGGTTCCTCAACCAGTTCGACACCTCCTCGGCGGCCTACAACATCTGCTTCGCGGCCCGCCTGACCGGGCCGCTGGACACCGAGGCACTGCGTGCCGCGTTCCTCGACGTGGTGACCAGGCACGAGCCCTTGCGGACGGTGTATCCGCTCGTCGACGGCGAGCCCTGCCAGGTGGTGCGGGAGGTCGCGACGATCGCCGCGGACATGGCCTTCGAACCGGAGCCGGTCGTCGGCGAGACGGAACTCGCCGACCGCATGCGGAACACGGTCGAGGCGGGATTCGACATCGCCGAATCGGTACCCGTGCGGGCGCGGTTGTATCGCACCGCGACGCGGGAACACGTGCTGGTGGTGGTGGTCCATCACATCGCCGCCGACGGAGCGTCGATGGCTCCGCTCGCCCGCGACGTGTTCGCCGCGTACCGGGCGCGGGCGGGCGGCCACCCGCCCCGGTGGGAATCGCCGGTGGTCCAGTACGCCGACTACGCGTTGTGGCAACAGGAGCTGCTCGGCTCCGAGGACGATCCGGCGTCGCTGATCGCGCGGCAGATCGATTACTGGACCGACGCTCTGGACGGTTCCCCGGAGCTGCTCGCCCTGCCGACGGACCGGCCACGCCCCGCCACCCTCTCGACCGACGGCGGCAACGTCCGGTTCGAGCTGCCCGCGCGGCTGCACGACGACATCGTGCGGCTGGCCCACCGCGAGGGCGTCACGGTGTTCGTCGTCCTGCACGCGGCCCTGTCGATCCTGCTGGCGCGCACCGCGCACAGTGACGACATCTCGGTCGGCACGCCGGTCGCCGGTCGCGGCAGGCCGGAACTCGACGATCTCGTCGGCATGTTCGTCAACACCGTGGTGCTGCGGACCCGCATCGATGAGGATCGCTCGTTCCGGGAGCTTCTCGCCGTAGTGCGCGATGTCGACCTCGAAGCGCTCGCCCACGCCGACCTGCCCTACGAGCGGCTCGTCGACGTCATCGGCCGTCCGCGTTCGACGGCGTATTCGCCACTGTTCCAAGTGATGTTCGGGTTGCAGAACACCGGAGCGGCCCGATTCGAGCTGCCCGGAATCGACGTCGAGATCATGGACCCCGGCATCGCGCAGGCCAAAGCGGACCTCACCGTGCTGGTGACCGAGCGGCGCGAAGGCGATCGGCCCGCCGGAATCGACGGCGAGATCATCTACGCCACCGATCTTTTCGTCCAGTCGACCGCGCACGCACTGGCGGAGAGGTTCGTCCGCGTCCTCGAGGCGGTCACCGCCCATCCGGCGCGGGCGATCGGCCACATCGATCTGTTGAGCGCCGCCGACACCGAACGCTTGGTGCCCGCGCGGGGCGGCGACGACGCGCGGCCTCGCTTGCTGCCGGATCTGCTGGCGACGGCCGTGGCATCGGCTCCGGCGGCGGTGGCCCTGATCGGGGACGGCGAAGCCCTCACGTACGCGGAGCTGGACGTCAGGGCCAACCGGCTCGCTCGTCACCTGCTCGCCCAGGGAGTCGGGCCGGGAGTGTTCGTGGCGCTGGCCGTGCCACGCTCGATCGAGTATCACGTCGCCATGTGGGCGATCGCGAAGACCGGCGCCACGTTCGTCCCGGTCGATCTGCGCTACCCCGCCGAGCGGATCGCGCACATGGTGAGCGATTCCGGCGTCCGCGTCGGGCTCACGCTCGCGACCGCACGCGGGGAGCTGCCGGACGCGGTGCGCTGGCTGATGCTCGACGATCCGCGCACGGCGCAGGAGATCACGGCGCGGTCCGGCGAGGCGGTGACCGATGCCGATCGCGGGCGTGTGCTGCGGATCGAGGACGCCGCCTACCTGATCTACACGTCCGGTTCGACCGGAACGCCCAAGGGTGTCGTGGTCACCCATGCCGGGTTGGCGAACTTCGCGGCCGAGCAAACCGAACGCTACCGGGTCGACGGCACGTCCAGGGTGCTGCAAGTGGCGGCGCCCGCGTTCGACGCGGTGCTGCTCGAAGCGTTGATGGCGCATGCGGCGTGCGCGGCGTTGGTCGTGTCGCCACCGGAGGTGTTCGGCGGGCCGGATCTGGCCGCGCTGATCCGGACGCATCGGGTGTCGCACGCGTTCCTGACGCCGAGCGTGCTGGCGACCATGGCGCCCGCCGGTCTCGAGTCGGTGCGGATGCTCGCGGTCGGCGGCGAGATGGTGCCCGCGGAGCTGATCGCCACCTGGGCGCCAGGTCGCCGGTTGCACAACATCTACGGCCCGACCGAGACGACGATCGTGATCACGATGAGCGATCCGGTGCGGCCGGGCGATCCGATCGCGATCGGCGGCCCGATTCGCGGCGCGGAGGCCTTGGTGCTGGACGCGCGCTTGCGCCCGGTGCCGGTCGGAGTCGCGGGGGAGCTGTACCTGTCGGGTGCACAGCTGGCGCGCGGCTATCTCAACCGGCGTGCGGTCACGGCCGGTGCGTTCGTCGCGAATCCGTACGGTAGGCCGGGCGGGCGGATGTACCGCACCGGGGACATCGTCCGCTGGACGACGCGGCGCACGCTCGAATACGTCGGCCGCAGCGACTTCCAGATCAAGATCCGTGGCCAGCGCATCGAACTCGGTGAGATCGACGCGGCGCTGCTCACGCATCCGGCGGTGGCGGCCGCGGTGACCGTCAGCCGCACGGGGCCGGGCGGGCACCCGGTGCTGGCCGCGTACATCGTGACCGAAGCCGCGACGGTCGCCGACCCGGAGACCGTGCTCGAACACGTCGCGTCGGTATTGCCCGCGCACATGGTGCCGTCGGTGCTCACCGTGCTCGATCGCATGCCGATCACCTCGACCGGCAAGGTGGACCGGAAAGCGTTGCCGGAGCCGGTCTTCCGCGCCGACGGAGATGACGCGGAGGCGGCGTCCACCGATCTGGAACGCACCGTCGCGGCCGCGTTCGCGGATGTTCTCGGTGTCGCGTCGGTCGGTGTCTCCACTTCGTTCTTCGCCCTCGGCGGCGATTCGATCCTGTCGATCCAGCTGGCTTCCCGGTTGAAGTCGGCAGGTGTCGTGGTGACGGCGCGGGACATCTTCGAGCAGAAGACCGTCCGTGGCCTGGCGCGGGTCGCCGCGGCCGCCGAACGGTCTTCGCTCGCGGAGTTGCCTGGTGGCGGCGTGGGCGAGATCCCGTTCACCCCGGTGGTTTCCTGGTTCACCGAGCGTCTCGGCGCCGCTCCTCGGTTCGCTCAGTCGATGCTGGTGCGCTTGCCGCGTGACGCGCGAGTCGAGGATGTGACCGCGACGGTGCGGGCGGTGCTGCGACAGCACGACATGCTGCGCGCGCGGCTGCGCGACCAGTGCTTGGAGGTTCCGCGGCCGGAGGCCGCGGATGCCGCGGACGTGGTGCTGACCCGCATCTTCCGCGCGGATGAGACCCCGGGCACTGACGGTTTCACCGCGGTGGTGGAAGCGGCGCTGGCCGAGGCGTCGGACCGCCTCGACCCGGCGGCGGGCCGGATGGTGCAGGTCGTGTGCCTGCTGCCCGAACCGGGCCTCGACGCCGAGGCGCGGGCGCTCGTGGTCGTCCATCACCTCGTGGTCGACGGTGTGTCCTGGCGAATCCTGATTCCCGACTTCGCGACAGCCTGGCAGCAGGTCACGCGGGGACGAACGGTGGAATTGCCCGCGCAAGGGACATCCATGCGCCGATGGGCGCACGCGCTGGCCGATGCCGCCGCGGCCCGTGCCGGGGAGTTCGACCTGTGGCACCGGATGGGTGCGGCGCCGGATCCGCTGCTCGGCAGCGCGGTGCTCGATCCCGCCGTCGACACCCAGTCGACCGTGCGGCATCTGACGGTGTCCCTCCCGGTGGACGTCACTTCGGCATTGCTCGACGCGGTGCCGAAGGCCGCGCACGGCGGCGTCGACGACGCGTTGCTGGCCGGCCTGGCCGTGGCGGCGACGCGCTGGCGCCACCGGCGCGGTATCGCGCACGCGGGTGTGAAAGTCCTCTTGGAGGGGCACGGCCGCGCGGAACAGATCGCCGAGGGAGCGGATGTCTCCCGCACGGTGGGCTGGTTCACCAACACCTACCCCGTGGCGCTCGACCTGAGCGGGGTGAATGCGGATGATCCGCGTGCCGCGGTGAAATCCGTGAAAGACCAGTTGCGCGTGATCCCGGACAAGGGGATCGGCTACGGCCTGTTGCGTTACCTCCACGCCGACACTCGCGACCGGCTCGCGGCACTGCCGGAGCCGCAGATCGGTTTCAACAATCTCGGCCGGGTCGGCGTCGACCTCACGACGCTGTCGGACCTCGCGTGGATTCCGACCGACGAGCCGTTCGACCGGTGGTCGGCCTTCGATCCCGACATGCCCGTGGCGGCGGCCGTCACGATCGACGTGAACATCGTGGACACCGAAGCGGGACCGCGCCTGTCGGCGCGGATCGGCTACGCGTCCCGGCTGTTCGAGCGCGACGACGTGGCCGAACTCGCCGACGAATGGATCGGCGCGGTGACCGGGATCGCGACCGCGGCCCTCACGAACGAGGACTGGGGCTTCACACCCGCCGACGTTCCACTCGTCGAGGTCACACAATCCGACCTGGACGGGTTCGCCGACCGCTACGGAGCGCTCGGCGATGTCTGGTCGCTGGCGCCGCTGCAGGCGGGACTGCTGTTCCATGCCGAACTCGCCGCGGGTGATCTCGACGTCTACACCGCGCAATCGACGCTCGCCCTCGCCGGTGTGGTCGATGCGGATCGGCTGGAGCGCTCCGCCGCGGCCTTGCTGGAGCGTCATCCGAATCTGCGAGCCGCCTTCGTGCGCACGGCCGATGGCACTCCGGCGCAGGTGATTCCGGCGGCCGCCGCCGTGCGCTGGCGGCGGGTCGATCTGCGCGACGGCACGACGACCCCCGAGGAGCTGATCGCGGCCGAGCGGGCGGTCCCGTTCGATCCCGCCGAGCCTCCGCTGCTGCGGTTCCTGCTGATCGCCGTGGCGCCACAGGACTTCCGGCTGGTGCTGACGGCGCACCACCTGCTGTTGGACGGCTGGTCGTTGCCGTTGCTGTGGCGCGAGTTGATCGGCCTCTACGCGGTGAGTGCGCGGGCCGAGCTGCTGCCCGCCGCGGCGTCGTACCGCGGCTACCTGGAATGGCTGGATCGGCGCGAGCCGTCGACCGGCATCGAGGTGTGGCGGGAGGTCCTGCGCGATTTCACCGAACCGACGGTGATCGCCGACGCGCGCACGCACACGACGGTCGGCATCCCGGTCGACCTGGCGGTGGTGCTGGATCGTGCCGTCACCGCGGAACTGGTGGAATTCGCTCGGGCACGGGCGGTGACCATGTCGACGATCGTGCAGTTCGCCTGGGCGGTGGTCCTGGGGAACCTGCTCGGCACCGAGCGTGTGGTGTTCGGCAGCACGGTGTCGGGACGTCCCGCCGACCTGCCCGGCGTGGAATCGATGATCGGCTTGTTCATCAACACGATCCCGGTGGCCGTCCACCTCCCGCGAACCTGGACCGTCGAGGACGCGCTGCGGCGGTTGCAGGCCGACAACACCCGCGTGCTCGATCACCACGACGTCGAACTGTCCCGGATCCTGGCGGACACGGGCGCTGCCCAGCTGTTCGACACGCTGGTCGTCTTCGAGTCGTATCCGGTCGACAGCAGCGGCCTCGGCGACGCGGACATCGACGGCATGCGGGTGGTCGCGGCCGACGGAAGCGACGCAGCGCACTACCCGATCACGGTGCAGGCGCACCAGACCGATCAGCTGCACGTCATGATCCGCTACCAGCGGGCCCGCGTGGACGACTCGATGGCCGCCGGTCTGGCCGCCCGGCTGGAGACCGTGCTGCGCGCCATCACGACCGATCCGGGCGCGCGGCTGGGCGCGGTCGACCTGCTGACCGCGGCCGAGCGCCGTGACCTGGTACCCGCCACCGGCGGACCCGCCGCAGCGCCCCGAGTTCTCGCTGAGCTGTTGGCCGCCGGTGTCGCGGTGGATCCCGAAGCGGCAGCGATCGTCTCGGACGGGCACACGATGTCGTATGCCGAGTTGGACGCCTGGTCGAACCGTGTCGCGCGCGAGCTGATCGACTGGGGTGTCGGCCCCGGCGACCAGGTGGCTTTGGCGATGGCCCGATCGGTGGAACTCGTGGTCGGCATGTGGGCGGTCACCAAGACGGGCGCCGCGTTCCTGCCCGTGGATCCGCGCAACCCCGCCGAACGCGTCGGGCACATGGTCGCAGACTCGCAGGTGCGGGTCGCGGTCACGGTCGAGGCATGGCGAGAGCTGGTTTCCGGCCCCGTCCGGCGGCTGGTACTCGACGATCCGGAAACCCGCAAAGCGATCGAGGCACGGTCCTCGGACGCGGTGACCGACACGGGGCGAACACGGACGCCGCATGTTCGCGACACCGCGTACGTGCTGTACACCTCGGGCTCGACCGGGACGCCCAAGGGCGTCGCGGTCACCCACGAGGGGCTGGCCAATTTCGCGGCCGTGGAACGTGACCGCTTCGGCGCGGACAGCCGGTCGCGGGTACTGCACGCGTCCGCTCCCGGTTTCGACGTCGTGGTGCTCGAGTTGCTGCTGGCCCACACCAACGGCGCGGTACTCGTGGTGGCCCCGCCGGAAGTGTTCGGCGGCCCCGAACTGGCGGAGTTCATTCGGCAGCAGCGCGTCTCGCACTCCTTCCTGACGCCGAGCGTGCTGTCGACGATGCCACCGGAGGGGTTGGATCGCCTGCGGGTGCTGATGGCCGGTGGCGAGGCCGTGACGCCGGAGATCGTCACGCAGTGGTCGCCGGGCCGGCGACTGCTGAACGGGTACGGCCCGACCGAAACGACGATCCTGGCCGGAATCGGTGGCCCGCTGCATCCCGGTGCGGCCGTCACGATCGGTGGTCCGATCAGCGGCGTGGAGGCCGTCGTGCTGGACGCCTGGCTGCGGCCGGTGCCGGTGGGCGTGGTCGGCGAGTTGTATCTCGCCGGTGTGCAACTGGCCCGCGGATACGTGAACCGCCCGGTGGCGACGTCGAACGCGTTCGTCGCGAATCCGTTCGGTGCGCCGGGATCCCGCATGTACCGCACCGGCGACCTGGCTCGCTGGACGCCGGAGCACACCGTGGAGTACCTCGGTCGTCGCGACTTCCAAGTCAAGATCCGCGGTCAACGGATCGAGCTCGGTGAGATCGAGGCCGTGCTGGCCGCGCAACCCGGCGTGGAACACGCGGTCGTCGTGCTGCGCGAAGACGAGCGCGGCGTCGGCAGACTCGTCGGTTACCTGGTCGGCGCCGAGAACCTGGATCCGGAGGAGATCAGGGCGGCCGCGCGGCTGCGGCTGCCCGCGCACATGGTGCCCGACATCTGCGCGGTGCTCACCGAATTCCCCCTCACCAGAACCGGAAAGCTCGACCGCCTGGCACTGCCCGCGCCGCGGTTCTCGGCGGCACGGGCCTGGACCGCACCGGGTACGGAGACCGAACGGCAAGTCGCGGACGTCTTCGGAAGCGTCCTCGGCATCGACCGGGTCGGGGCGGGCGACAGCTTCTTCGACCTCGGCGGCAACTCGTTGTCGGCGACGCGGGTGACCGCTCAGTTGGGTACCGCGCTCGGAGTGAGCGTGGGCGTTCGCGACCTGTTCGAAGCGCCCACGGTCGCCGGACTCGCCGCCCGTCTGGACGCCTCCGAGCGGACGGTCCGCGCGCCACTGGTGCCGCGCACCCGCTCCGGGCTGGTGCCGTTGTCGCCGGCACAACAGCGGATGTGGTTCCTCAACCAGCTCGACACCTCCGTCGGCGCGTACAACATCCCGCTGGTGATCCGGTTGACGGGCGAACTCGACATCGACGCGTTGCGGCGCGCGTGCGAGCTGGTCCTCGATCGGCACGAGTCACTGCGAACCAGATTCCCGATGACCGACGGGACGCCACATCAGGTCGCGGTCCCCGTCGAAGCGGTCACGATCGGGCTGACCGCCGTACCGGTCGAGGCGGATCGGCTGATGGAGCGAGTGCTCGCCACCGTCTCGGCGAGCTTCGATGTCACACAGGCGCCTCCGCTGCGCATGGCGTTGTTCCGGCTCGGAGCCACCGAGCACGTCTTGGTCATCGCCGTGCACCACATCTGTGCCGACGGGCAGTCCATGATGCCGCTCGCGCGAGACGTGGCGGTGGCCTACCAGGCGAGCAAACAAGGGACACAACCGATCTGGCCCGCTCTCGCGGTCCAGTACGCGGACTACACGCTCTGGCAGCGCGATGTACTCGGCGACGAGCGCGACCCGGGCTCGGTCATGTCCCGGCAGTTGCGCTTCTGGAAGGACACCCTCGCCGGGCTGCCCGAACTGCTCGAACTGCCCACCGACCTGCCGCGTCCGCCGGTGGCGTCGATGCGTGGCCGGACCGTGGATTTCGAGATCTCCGCCGCGTTGCGGGAACGAATCGGCGCGCTGGCGCGCGCGGCGAACGCGACTGTCTTCATGGTCGTGCACGCCGCGCTGGCCGTCCTGCTGTCGCGGTCGGCCGGTGTCGGCGATGTCGCGGTGGGTGCTCCGGTGGCCGGACGCGGGGAGCGCGAACTCGACGATCTGATCGGCATGTTCGTCAACACCCTCGTGCTGCGGTCACGGGTGTCGTCGCGTCAGTCGTTCGCCGAGCTGCTCGCGGCGACGCGGGAAACGGATCTGGCGGCGTTCGCCCATGCCGACGTGCCGTTCGAGCAGGTGGTGGAGGCGATCAATCCACCGAGGTCCACGGCCCATCTGCCGCTGTACCAGGTGACGCTCGATGTGCAGAACCTGAGCAAGGCCGCGTTGGAACTGCCGGGCCTGACCGTCGAGCCGGTCGAGAACGGCTTCGAACCGGCGCAGGCCGACCTGAACCTGAATCTCGTCGAAGGCTCCGGCGCCGGTGGGCAGGCGGAGGGCATCCGAGGTCGCCTGACCTACGCCACCGATCTCTTCGTCGAGGAGACGATGACCCGGTTCGCGGCGGCCTTCGTGCGGATCCTGGAGCAGGTGACCGCCGATCCGGAGGTCGCTGTCGGTGACATCGACCTCGTGGGCCTGCAGCAGCGTCGCGAGCTGCTCGGCGCGGCCGGTGCCGCCGGGGTCGCGGTGCCGGACGCGACCCTCGCGGAACTGTTCACCGTCCAGGCCGTCGCGCGACCGGACGCGGTCGCGGTGACCGACGGCGAGTCGCAACTGACCTACGCGGAGCTGGATCGGCGCTCCGCCGCGGTGGCCGCTCGGCTGGCGGAGCGGGGAGTGGGTCCGGAATCGCTGGTGGCCGTGGCGTTGCCGCGGTCGGCGGACCTGGTCGTCGGCCTGCTCGGCGTCGTGCGCGCGGGTGCGGGATATCTGCCGCTGGATGTGGCGTATCCGCCTGAACGATTGCGCTTCATGCTCGACGATGCTCGTCCGGCCGCGGTTCTGACCTCGGCGGACCTGTCCGCCGCGGTGCCGGAGTGCGCCGCGCCGGTATTGCTCAT
This sequence comes from Nocardia sp. NPDC047038, assembly GCF_040644075.1. NCBI lineage: Bacteria > Bacillati > Actinomycetota > Actinomycetes > Mycobacteriales > Nocardiaceae > Nocardia > Nocardia sp. NPDC047038. The sequence goes on from NZ_JBEYVQ010000008.1 coordinate 192,463, forward strand.
CGAGGAGTGCGCGAACGACGACGCGGCGGCCTCCGATTCGGTGGTGTCGCCTGCGCGGCCGGGCAACGTCGCCTACGTGATCTACACGTCGGGATCGACGGGCCGCCCGAAGGGCGTGACGGTCGGCCACCGGGAAGCCGTCACCCTGTTCACCAACGCGGCCGAGCGATTCGACCTCGGACCCGACGACGTGTGGACGATGTTCCATTCCTACGCCTTCGATTTCGCGGTGTGGGAGATCTGGGGCGCGCTGCTGTCCGGCGGCAAGGTGGTCGTGGTCGACTACGACACCTCCCGGTCGCCGGAGGCGTTCGTGGACGTCGTGGCGCGGGAGGGCGTGACCGTGCTGAGCCAGACGCCGTCGGCGTTCTACGGATTCGTCGACGCGGAGCGCCGCTATCGGGAATCCGACTGTCCGGCAGGAGATCTCGCGTTGCGTTATGTCGTCTTCGGTGGCGAGGCGCTGGACGCGTCGCGGTTGGACGACTGGTTCGCCGCGCACGCGCCGGGCATGCCACGGCTGATCAACATGTACGGCATCACCGAGACGACCGTGCACGTCACGTTCTCCGAAGTGACGCAGGCGAGCTCGGCCGGGATCGGTGTGCCGCTGCCCGGGCTGCGGGCGTACGTTCTCGACGACCGGCTGCGTCCGGTGCCGATCGGTGTCGCCGGAGAGATCTATGTGGCCGGTGGGCAGCTTTCCCGGGGATATCTGGGGGCCGCGGCACTGACCGCGGGCCGATTCGTGGCGAATCCCTTCGATCCCGACGGCGCCCGGCTCTATCGATCCGGGGATGTCGGCCGCTGGCGGAAGTCCGCGAGCGGGCTGGAGTTGGCGTACGCGGGCCGGGCCGACGCGCAGGTGCAGTTGCGTGGTTTCCGCATCGAACTCGGCGAGGTGGAGTCGGCGCTCTTGCGCCATCCGCTCGTCACCCAGGCCGCGGTCACGGTGCACCGGCACGATCGCGGTGTCGATCAGCTGATCGGCTACGTCGTCGGCGTCGACGGCGAGCGGATCGATCCGGCGGAGGTCCGCGAGGCCGCCGCCCAGGTGCTGACCGGCTACATGGTGCCCGCGACGATCATGGTGTTGCCCGCGCTGCCGTTGACGGTCAACGGCAAGCTCGACCGAAAAGCACTGCCCGACCCCGAGTTCGACGAGTCGACGACCGCGTTCGTGGCTCCCAGGACCCACACGGAGAAAGTGATCGGCGACGTCTACGCGCAGGTCCTCGGCGTCCAGCGGGTCGGGGCATCGGACGGCTTCTTCGATCTCGGCGGCAACTCGCTGCTGGCCACCATGGTGGTGACCGAGTTGCGCGGCCGCGGCGTGACGATCCAGTTGCCGTGGATGTTCGACGACGCGACGCCGCAAGCCCTGGCGGCACGGGCCGACGGCACGGCGGGCGGTTCGGGGCTGCAAGTATTGCTGCCGCTGCGCGCGCACGGCCCGAAGCCCGCGGTGTTCGCGGTGCACCCCGCGGGCGGACTGGCGTGGTTCTACGGCGGAATGGTCGAACATCTGCATAAGGACCGGCCGGTCTACGGCTTGCAGGATCCCCATGTCGTGGCGGGCGAACCCGGTGCGCGTTCCGTCGACGAACTCGCGGAACGCTATGTCGCCGAGATCCGCCGAGTGCAGCCGAGCGGGCCGTATCACCTGCTGGGGTGGTCGCTGGGCGGTGCGATCGCGCATGCCGTCGCGGTCCGGCTCCAGCGGGAAGGACAGCAGGTCGGCATGCTGGCCATGATGGACAGCGCGGTCGGCGACTCCGAGGCGCTGGCCGCGGCGATGAGCGGCACCGCGGACGAGCCCGCGCCGAGCGAACTGATGGCCGATCTGCTCGGTGGCTGGCGTGAGCTGTTCGACCTCGGCGCCGAGGTGACCGCGCAGACCCACGAGCAGGCCTGGGCGGTGATCCGCGATCAGGTGACCGCCACCGGGATGTTCACCGCCGAACAGGTCGATCGGGTGATGGAGAGCTTCCGGACCGCGAGCGATATCGCCCGGGAGCACCGGCCGGGTGTCTTCGACGGCGATCTGATCTTCTTCACCGCAGGAAAAGACCGCACGGACCACGACGCCGTCGTGCGGACGTGGCGGCCGTTCATCACCGGCGATCTGCACAACACGGTCGTCGACGCACGACATCTCGAGTTGACCCATCCGCACGCACTGTCCGTCATCGGTCCGATCCTCGAAAGGTTCGCGAACGCATGCTGAAGACTCTCGATCAACTCCAGCAACTCCGGCTCGAGGACGGCAGGACGGTCGCTTGTACCAGTCCGGCCGAGGCGCGGATGTTGTGGGGCGAGATGTCGACCGACGGCTTCTATCGGCTAGCGGCCGCGCTGCTGCGTCCCGGGGACATCGCACTGGACATCGGCGCGAACATCGGGCTGAGCGCGATGATGTTCGCCGAGACCTGCCCCGGCGTCCGGGTGATCGCCGCCGAGCCGGCCCCGGCGACCTTCGACTGTCTGCAGCGCAATATGGCCGCTCATGTGCCGGACGGCGTGCCGTTGCAGGTCGCGGTCGGCGCGGCGCCCGGCAGCGCGCCGTTCACCTGGTACCCACGGGCGTCGGCCAATTCGGGTCTCTACGCCGACCGCGCGGCCGACGACCGGGCCACCGAGATCTATCTGCGCAACAGCGGCCTGAACGACGAGGCGATCGCTCTCATCACCGCCGGGCTGCACGAAGGCGAGCGAATGGAGGTCGAAGTCACCACCGTTTCGGCGATACTCGACGAGCACGGCGGGAACGCGGAGGTCGGCTTGCTCAAGGTCGACGTCGAGCGAGCGGAGCTCGATGTCCTGCGCGGCATAGCCGCCGCGCACTGGCCGCGTATCCGTGCCGTCGTCGCCGAGGTGCACGATCGGGACGACCACTTGGCCCAGTGCCGCGAATTGTTGAGCGGACACGGTCTGTACGCGCGAACGCGCCAGGACCCGAGCCTGGCCGGAACCGAGCTGCACGAGATCTACGCCGTCAGACCGGAGAGCGTCTGACGGTCCCGCGCCGTCTTGTTCCATCTCGGCACGGGTCCAGCCTGCGGAGACCCTCCCAGGCTGTTCCCGTGCCGGATCGCCGCCTTCCCGCGCGCTGTCGAGAACAGCCGGCTCCCACGGTCGCGGGTGTGGCGACGACCCGGGTGCTAGAAAGCGCGGCGGGCGTATCGGTTACTGCCGAGCCATGTGCATGCGCATCTCGCTCTTGGCGTCCGTTGTCAGTTCTCCGGACAGATCCACGACGACCGTGCGCAACGTGCCGGTGAACCGGAAGGGCGGCCGGTAGTCGGGCACCACCGCGGAGCCCGGGTTGGCGCCGCAGGTCATCCCACCGGGGTTGAACGCGACCGGCGTGATGAACGGGAAATCGGCTTCCCCTGCCGGGCTGCGGTCGATGTAGAGCCGAGCGGTGCCAGGGGTGCCCTTGCCATTGCCGAAATCCGGTGCGCCGGTGGGTTCGAACTCGAAGCGCAATTCGTGGCGGCCTTCCGGGATGGTTCGTGTCGAGGCGACGCGGTGCACGGTGCGCCGCACATAGTTGTGGGCGTAGTGCAAGTGGCCGTCTGCGACGAAGAAGGTCCAGCCTCCGGCATTGGTGCCCTGGCACAGCAAGACGCCCTCGGCGCCGCCGGACGGGATCTCCACTTCGGCGGTGACGCTGTGCGGGCGGTTCAGCACCCGCGGCGAGACGGCCGCAGGCAGCGTCTCGGTGTCCGGGCGCAGGGTGTATCGGGTGTGCGCGGGCGTGATCTGCGGGCGCTCGACGAGCAGGCGTTGCAATCCGCTGCCGTCGATCGGCAGCACGTCGTAGCGGCCTGCTTCCACATACCACAGGGCGATCATCTCGTTGAGCTTGTCTCGACGTTCAGCGGCGAGGTCACGGGTCTCGGCGAAGTCCTCGGCGACGTGGTAGAGCTCCCAATCGTCGGCGTCGAGCCGGCCGAGGTCATCGGCCGTGATCGGCGTGCCGAACGGCCGGTCCGCTTCGGCGAAGGACGGGCCAGGCCAGGGGCACACGGCCCGCCAGCCGTTGTGGTCGATGGCTCGGTGGCCGAGCATTTCGAAGTACTGCGTGTGGTGCCGGGTCGCGGCGGTGGAATCGTCGAAAGTGTGGGCGAAACCGACACCGTGCAAGGGGGACTGGGATACGCCCCTGATGGTGACCGGCGGTTCGAGGCCGAAAGCGTCGAGAACGGTGGGAACGACGTCGATCAGGTGCGCGTACTGGGTTCGGATCTCGCCCTGTGCGGTGATGCCCCGAGGCCAGTGGACCAGGAAGGGATCGCTGACGCCGCCGCGGTAGGTTTCGCGTTTCCATCGCCGGAAGGGAGTATTGCCCGCCCAGGTCCAACCCCACGGATAGTGGTTGAACGTGGTCGGACCGCCCAGCTCGTCGATGGCGCGCAGGCTGTCCTCGATCGGTTCCGGGGCGTTGTTGAAGAATTGCAGTTCGTTCGTGGTTCCGGTGACCCCGCCCTCCGGACTGGCGCCGTTGTCGGACACGAGCATGAGCAGGGTGTTGTCGAGCTCCCCGATCTGGTCGAGGAAGTCGAGCAGTCGTCCGATGTGGTGGTCTGTGTGGGTGAGGAATCCGGCGTAGACCTCCATCATTCGTGCCGCCAGGCGGCGTGCGTCGGCGGACAGCGCGGCCCATTCGGGCACATCCGGATCACGGCGGGAAAGCCGCGCGTCCGGTGGTACGACACCGAGCTCGCGCTGCCGGTCGAACGTGTATTCGCGATAGGCGTCCCAGCCGCCGTCGAATCGGCCGCGGTAACGGTCCGCCCACTCCCTCGGCACGTGGTGCGGCGCGTGTGTGGCGCCGGTGCAGAAGTTCAAGAAGAACGGCTTGTCCGGAGCGACCTGTTTGGCACCGGCGATGAAGGAGATCGCCTTGTCCACCAGATCGGCGGTCAGGTGGTAGCCGTCTTCCGGGGTGGCGGGCGGCTCGACCTGATGGTTGTCGTGGACCAGATCCGGATACCACTGGCTGGTGTCGCCGCTGAGGAAGCCGTAGAACCGCTCGAAGCCCCGCCCGAGCGGCCAACGATCGTAGGGGCCTGCGGCGGATTCCTGCGCCGACGGCACCAGATGCCATTTGCCGACCATGTAGGTGTTGTAGCCGTGCTGCAACAGCATCTCCGAGAGGAATCCGTTCTCGAATGGAATGTTGCCGTTGTAGCCCGGATACCCGGTGGCGATCTCCGTGATACCCGCCATGGCGTTGGCGTGATGATTACGCCCGGTGATGAGACAGGAACGCGACGGCGAGCACAACGCGGTCGTGTGCATATTGTTGTACAGCAGTCCGCCTGCGGCCAACGCGTCGAAATGCGGCGTGGAAATGGGACTGCCGTAACACCCGAGTTGTCCGAATCCGGTGTCGTCGAGCACGATGAACACCAAGTTCGGTGCGCCGGGCGCCGCCCGTACCGGTTGTGGCCATGCGGGATTCGACACATCCGTCGTTCGCCCGATGAATCCGGGAAATGCCGTTCCCCGTTTGTATTCTTCCAGTGACATCTACCCGCCCTCCGTCCTGCGGATGGACTGGACACCGCCAGCCTGGTTGTCCGAATGAACGCGTGCGATGCCACTGCGTCGACGAGCGGTGCCGCGGTGGCACTGCGCAATCAAGTACTGCCGCGGAGCCGGGTGGGTCCTCATCGTCGGAAATCGATGCCACCGGAGCGTCCGATATCGGTTCCTCGCCCATCCGCTATCGCGACGTGAGTCAAATGCTAGACGACGCGGGCGCGACTGTCAGTGGCGGAAGCCGACCGGCCGCCGCATCGTCGGATGCGGCGGCCGGTGCGACGGTGATCGCCGAGGGTGTCAGAATGCGGCTTCGTCGAGATCCATGACGCTGATGTCGACGTCGGAGATGACCGACCATTCCGCGCTGAGGTGCGGCAGGACAGTTTTGGCGAAGAACGACGCGACGGCGATCTTGCCCGCATAGAAAGCGCGGTCTCCGCCGCCCGGCTCGGCATCCAATGCCGCGGCGGCGATCTCGGCGGCGACGATCAGACGCCAGGCGATGAGGAGATCGCCGACGGCGAGCAGGAACCGGACGGAATTCAGTCCGATCTTGTACAACTCGGTGGGTTGCTGCTGGGCGGCGATCAGGTGCTGGGTGAATCGGCCCGCCATGTCCTGGACATCCTCCAGTGCGGTGGCCAGCAGCACCTTCTCGGTCTTGAGCCTGCCGTTGCCCACGCCGGATTGCGCCGTGTCCCGGATCTTGCCCGCGATGTGCGCGAGCGCGACGCCGCGATCGCGGGCGATCTTGCGGAAGAAGAAGTCCTGCGCCTGGATCGCGGTGGTGCCCTCGTAGAGCGAGTCGATCTTCGCGTCGCGGATGTACTGCTCGATCGGGTAGTCCTGCAGGAAGCCCGAACCGCCCAGGGTCTGCAGCGACTCGGTCAGGTACTGGTAGGCCCGCTCCGAGCCGACGCCCTTGACGATCGGAAGCAGCAGGTCGTTGACCCGCGCGGCCAGCTCGGCATCCGCCCCCGAGATGTGCTGCGCGACAACGTCGTTCTGGTGACCGGCGGTGTACAGGTATACCGCGCGCAGGCCTTCGGCGTAGGCCTTCTGCATCATCAGCGACCGGCGCACGTCGGGGTGCCGGGTGATGGTCACCTTCGGTGCGGACTTGTCCGCCATCTGGGTCAGATCGCTGCCCTGCACCCGGCTCTTCGCGTATTCGAGGGCATTGAGGTAGCCGGTCGACAAGGTGGCGATGGCCTTGGTGCCCACCATCATCCGAGCTTCCTCGATGACGTGGAACATCTGCGCGATGCCGTTGTGCACCTCGCCGACCAGCCAGCCCTTGGCCGGGATGCCGTGGCCGCCGAAGGTGAGCTCACAGGTGGCGGACGCTTTCAGGCCCATCTTGTGCTCGACGTTGGTGACGAAGACGCCGTTGCGGTCGCCCAGCTCACCGGTCTCGTGGTCGAAGTGGAACTTCGGTACGAAGAACAGCGACAGTCCCTTGGTGCCCGGTCCCGCGCCCTCGGGGCGAGCCAGCACCAGGTGGGCGATGTTGCCGAACAGGTCGTCGGCGTCGGCGGAGGTGATGAACCGCTTCACGCCCTCGATGTGCCAGGTGCCGTCTTCCTGCTCGATCGCCTTGGTGCGACCGGCGCCGACGTCGGAACCGGCGTCGGGCTCGGTCAGCACCATGGTGGCGCCCCAGTTGAGTTCGGTGATGAATCGCGCCCAGCGCCGCTGCTGCTCGGTGCCGATGCCGTCGATGATGTGGGCCATCATGGGCCCGGTCAGATACATGTAGGCCGCGGGCTGCGCCCCGAGCACGAATTCGCTGATGGCCCAGCTGACCATCGAGGGGGCGGGCACTCCGCCGACCGCCTCGGACTTGCCGACGCGCCACCATTCGGCGTCGTACCAGGCGCGCACCGCCTTCTTGAACGACTCCGGCAGGCTGACCGAGTGGGTAGCCGGATCGAAAACCGGCGGGTTGCGGTCGGTTTCGGCATACGGTTCGGCGACCGGCCCTTCGGCCAGGCGCGCGGCCTCCGCCAGCATCGATCGCACGGTGTCGCCGTCCAGGTCCCCGAACGCTCCGGTCCGCAGGATGTCGTCGAGTCCGTACACCTCGAACAAATTGAACTCGAGGTCACGCACGTTGCTCTTGTAATGGCTCACGAGCCAGGGCCTTTCGAGAAACGGCCGGTGTACCGGCGAGGGATTCGGCGGGCGCACGGATAGGTGCTCGCCCACGGCACACTGTGCGGCACCGATGACGCGAAAGCAATCTTATGTTAATAACCACTAAGTAGATGGTCGGATGTCCAACGGCATTCAATCCGCTGCTAGCACGTAATTGGCGCAGCTAAGTTAATGCTCGCTAAGTGGTATAAATCACTGCGAGGGGGTGCGGCCGGGATTTCCCGCCGTTTCGATCCGCTCCCCGATGGCTACGAGGACGTCGACGAGATCGGCGCGCCGCCGGAAGCGGGGATTGCGTACGGCATCGATGACGACGGTGACGATCGCGCGGCTGAGCACCCGCGCGACGGGCGCGGATAGATCCGGCCGCACCGCCTGCAGCATGCGGGCCCACTGGGCGATGCCGTCGAGGCGCACCCTCCGGTAGCGCTGCACCCCGTCGCCAGGAAGATGCCGGGTCTCGCTGACCGTGATCGCCAAGAGGTCGGGTTCGTCGACGCCCAATTGCGCGAAGCTGCGCATGAGCGAGCGCAGGGACTCCTCGGCGCTGCGGCCCTCGGCGATCGCCCGGGCGAGCAGCAGTCGGAGCCACTCGTCCTGGCGCCGGACGATCTGGTCCAGCAACTCCGCTTTGCTGGAGAAATGGTGATACAGGGCGGGTCCGGTCACGCCGACGGCCGCACCGATGTCCTCGATGCCCACCGCGGCGTAACCGCGGGTGCTGAACAGCCGCGCCGCCTCGGCGAGCATTCGCTCCGAGCGCAGCGCTCGGTCCAGTGCGGTGTTGCCGATCTCGGTGCGCGGTGGCCGGCTCGGCGCGTGGCCGTTCGGGTGTTCGGGCATCCGGGTCGTGATCACCGCCGCGACGGCGGCGTCGAGCACTTGCGCGGCGGCCGGCGCGGGCAACTCGGCGCGGTGATAGGAGGGGCTGACCGCGATCGACAGCACGCACCAGCTCAGCAATTCGACATCGGCCGTGCTCAGTTCGGGTCGGCGTAAGTGGATCGTGTGTCGTAGGTAGCGGGTGAGCCGCGCGGCGCGGACGAGCACCGCGGTCTTGTCGGCGGCGGTCAGATTGCGGAACTCCAGTTGCCACAGCCGCGGCAGGCCGCGCAACTCCAGCGCGACCCGGACCAACTCGGCCGTTACCGCGCCGCCGGAGTCATCGGCGCGATATGCGGCGTCCAGCCGGTTCAAGGTGTCGTCGAGGCCAACCAGCAGGCATTGGCCCAAAAGTTGCTGTTTGTTGCGGAAGTGTCGATACAACGCCGTCGCCGAGATGCCCACCGCAGCCGCGATGTCGGCCATCGTCGTGCCGTAATAGCCGCCGTGCGTGAAGGCGTCGACCGCGGCGGCCAGGATCATCTCGCGTCGATGCGGTGGTCTCCGCCGTGGTTGTCCGCTGTTCGCCTGTGTGCCCATCGCGGTCAGTGTCGCGCATCGGGCGGTCCGCACCAGCTATCGGGCCGCCTCCCCGGGTCGACCCGATAGCTGGTGGGCCGTGGCGATCTGTCGCGGCCACCGGTCCGTATGACGATTTCGTCACGGGCCACGCCGATGTCCTACTGTCGAGTAGGCTTCCCGCAGCTATCACCAGCCCGGGGATCGTTGTCCCACCAGGTAAGCAGAGGGAGCCCGCCCGTGAGCGCTGACACCGCGGACGCCACAGCACTGTCCACCATCGCGGCCCGGCTGCGCATTGCGACGACCGTCATCCTGCGGCGCGCCCGGAGAGATCCCGACGAACGGCGGCTGTCCGCGACGCAGTGGGCGGTCCTGGGACGGCTGCACCGATACGGCGCCATGGCCGCGGTCGACTTGGCGCGGCTGGAGATGCTGCGGCCGCAGACGATGCGCAACGTGGTCGACGGCTTGCGCGACCAGGGTCTGATCATCGGTGTGCGCGACCCGAACGACGGACGGCGGGTGAATCTGACTCTCACCGACGAAGGCCGCGCGTGGGTGTGCGGACATCAAGCGTCCGCGAACGACGCACTGGCGCAAGCGTTGTCGGAGAGTTTGCGGACGGGTGAGTTGCACAAGGTCGGCGAGGCGCTGGATCTGCTCGAGCGCATCGCTTACGGTGACCGGGGAGCGGATGCGCTGATCGCGGGCGGTCTCGGCGCCGGGTCACTGGTGGCCGATTCGCGATGACTCGGCTGCCGCCCGGCCGGGGTCGGCGGGCGGCGTGAGCGCCCGGGTCCAGAGATCGATGATCGCCCGGCCGCATTCGTCGGCGGTGCGGCCGGGCGGCGGATCGAGGACCGCGCCGTGGATCTGCGCCTCCACCGCCTGCACGAGCAGCAATGCCGTCAACCCCGGGTCGTCGCCGCCGACCTCGAGGCGGCGCAGATGGAATTCCACTTCGTCGGCGAGTACCCGTTCGAGTTGTCGGAGGCGTTCGACACCCGCGGCGGTGCGAGGAGCCTGATCGAAGAGCAGCCGGTGCATCTCCGGTTGAGCCGTGTGCAACCGCGTCACGGCGACGACCAGCTGCCGGATGGTGTCGACCAGAGGCGGCTGTTCGGCACGCAGGCGCCCGGCCGTTTCCAGCAGCGCCTGGGAAGCGTGCCGCAGGTGCCGTTCGGCGAGTGAGTAGAGCAGTGCGTCCTTGTCGGGGACGTAGTGATAGAGGGTGCCGATGGAGACGCCGGCGAGTTCGGCGATCTTGTTGGTCGTCGTCGCGGCGTAACCGTGCTGCTGGAAAAGTCGAGCAGCGGCGTCGAGGATCGCGTCGAAGGTGAACTCCGACCGCTGCTGCCGCGGGATTTTCCTGGGTGTCGACATGGCGTCCTGAAGTCGAGTTGGCAAAACCGAGGATTGCTCGAATTATTGTCACATGCACGCTTCTTACCTCTCCTTTCTCCCCGATGACCTACGCCGGAGCTGGGATTTTCGGCCCCAGTCGAGCACTTGGTCGTGGCGCGGCCATCAAGTCCACATCGAGCGGCTCCACCGGCCGGACGCGGACGTTCGGATGATCTTGATCCACGGCGCCGGTGGTCATGCCGCGGCGATGTGGCCGTTCGCGGCGCTGGCGGCGGCGCGCGGTTTCGACGTGCGGGTCCCCGACCTGCCCGGCTACGGCCACACCCGCGTCCCGTCGTCCCGCGCGATCCGGTATGCGGACTGGGTGGACTGCGTCGACGATCTGGTCCGTGCGGTCAAGGCGGCCGATTCGCGGCCCTTGGTGCTGGTGGGGGCGAGCGTGGGCGGGATGCTGGCGTACACGGTGGCGGCCCGCACCGGCATGGTGGACGCGCTCGCGGCCACTTGTCTGCTCGACCCACGGCTGGCGCGAGTTCGCGCGGCGGTCGCCCGTCGCCCGTGGCTGGGTCGGTACGGAACACGGTTGCTGGTGCCCGCGATCGACGATCTGCGAATCCCGATGCGGTTGCTCGCGAATATGTCCGCGATATCGAACGATCCCGAGCTGACCCGGGTCGTCTCGGCCGATCCCCACGGCGGTGGCGCCTGGATGCCACTGGGATTCCTGCGAACCTATCTGCGGTCCGATCCCGGTCTCGAACCGGAGGATTTCACCTCCTGCCCCGTATGGCTGGTTCACCCCGGCGCCGATCGGTGGACGCCCTTGGCGCTGAGCCAGTCGTTCTTCGATCGGATCGCCGCTCCCAAACGCCTGGTCGTGCTCGACGCGGCGGGGCATTTTCCCGTGGAGACGCCGGGCATCCACCAGTTGGCCGACGCGTTCGCCGAGATTCGTGACCGGTTGGTCTCCGGTCCCGTGCCGGCCGGGACGTGAAGTCGCGTACGCGCCGACGCCCGTATGGTCACGTGAGCGGCTCGTGATGCGCTCCGAGCCCGCACCGGCGGGGTGGGTAAGGTCTGAAGCGTCGTGGAACGGACGCCACGATGCCGCCGCCGAACAGCTTCGCGCGGACGCGCCGCCCTGTCGAACGAAGAGAGCTGATTGATGCCGACCTCTACAGCGCGCGCACAGATCGGGGTCACCGGTCTGGCGGTCATGGGTAGCAACATCGCACGGAACTTCGCCAGGAACGGCTATACCGTTGCGCTGCACAACCGCAGCATCGCCAAGACCGACGCACTGCTCGAGGCCCACGGCGACGACGGCGACTTCGTGCGGACCGAAACGATCGAGGAGTTCGTCGCCGCGCTGGAGAAGCCGCGCCGGGTGCTCATCATGGTGAAGGCAGGCGCCGCGACCGACGCGGTCATCGAGGAACTCGCGGACGCGATGGAGCCGGGCGACATCATCATCGATGGTGGAAACGCCCTCTACACCGACACCATTCGGCGGGAAGCCGCGATGCGCGAGCGCGGGCTGAACTTCGTCGGAGCGGGGATCTCCGGTGGCGAGGAGGGCGCCCTCAACGGCCCCGCGATCATGCCCGGCGGCCCCAAGGAGTCCTACGACTCGCTCGGGCCGCTGCTGGAATCCATCGCGGCGAAGGTCGACGGAACGCCCTGCTGCACCCACATCGGCCCGGACGGCTCCGGACATTTCGTCAAGATGGTGCACAACGGCATCGAGTACGCCGACATGCAGTTGATCGGTGAGGCCTACCACCTGTTCCGCGACGCGCTCGGTTTCGACGCCAAACAGATCGCGGACGTATTCACCCAGTGGAACTCCGGCGACCTGGAGAGCTACCTGGTCGAGATCACCGCCGAGGTGCTGAACCAGGTCGACGCGAAGACGGGCAAGCCGCTGGTCGACGTGATCGTCGACGCGGCGGAGCAGAAGGGCACCGGGCGCTGGACGGTGAAGTCCGCGCTCGACCTCGGCGTGCCGGTGACCGGAATCGCCGAAGCGGTGTTCGCGCGGGCGCTGTCCGGTTCGCGCGAGCAGCGAAAGGCCGCGCGGGGTCTGGCTTCCGGACGGCTGGCCGACAAGCCCACCGACGTGGAGCGGTTCACCGAGGACATCCGGCAGGCGCTCTACGCCTCGAAGGTGGTCGCCTACGCGCAGGGCTTCGACCAGATCGCCGCGGGCAGCGCCGAATACGACTGGAACTTGCGCCCGGGTGATCTCGCGACGATCTGGCGTGGCGGCTGCATCATCCGCGCCCGGTTCCTCAACCGGATCAAGGACGCCTACGACGAGAACCCGGCGCTGCCGAGCTTGATTCTCGCACCGTACTTCCGTGAGGCGATCGAGACGGCCATCGACAGCTGGCGCCGCGTCGTGGCCACCGCGACACTGCTCGGCATTCCGGTGCCCGCGTTCGCTTCGTCGCTGTCCTACTACGACGCCCTGCGCGCCGAGCGTCTCCCGGCCGCGCTCACCCAGGGGCAGCGTGATTTCTTCGGTGCGCACACCTACGAGCGGGTGGACGCCGAAGGCAAGTTCCACACGCTGTGGAGCGGGGACCGCGGCGAGGTTCGCGCCGACTAGCCGGACGCGCTGTCGCAGTGCGGGATTCGTTTCCGCACTGCGACGGAGGTCGCTGTCACTCCCGTGATCCGGCAGCTCGCTCCCACGCACCCCGGCGGAGCAGGCGTAGCCCGTTGAGCCCGACGAGGACGGTGGATCCCTCGTGCCCGGCGACGCCGAGGGGGAGCGGCAGGGTCCCGGCGAGGTCCCAGACGACCAGCACGCCGATGCAGGTGGCGGCGATGGCCAAGTTGGCGATCACCACCCGTCGCGCCTGCCGGGACAACGCGATCACCGCCGGGATCGTGGTCAGGTCGTCGCGCACGACGACGGCGTCCGCGGTCCGCAGGGTCAGGTCGGATCCGGCGCCGCCCATGGCGATGCCGACCTCGGCCGCGGCGAGCGCAGGGGCATCGTTGATGCCGTCGCCGACCACGGTCAGTTTCCGCCCGGCGGCTTGCAACTCGCGCACCGCGATCATCTTGTCGTCGGGCAGCAGTTCCGCCCGGACGTCGGTGATGCCGACACATTCGGCGAGCCGATCGGCGGTGGCGGTGTTGTCGCCGGTCAGCAGTATCGGCGCGCTGCGGGTCAGCGCGGTCGTCGCGCGCACGGCCGCCACCGCTTCGGGCCGGAGTTGGTCGGTCAGTGCGAGCACTCCGATCGGTTCGTGCTCGCAGGTCACGACCACGGCGGTGTAGCCGCTCGCGTGGAAGGCGTCGACAGTTGTGTGGGCGTCGCGGGTGGGTTCCCACGCGGAGGGGGAGCCGACGCCGATGAGACGGTCACCGACACGGGCGGTGACGCCGCGACCTGGGTGGGCCGTGAATTCGGTGACCTCGGGCAGCCGCAGCTCTCGGGTGCGGGCCGCGCGCACGATCGCCGCCGCGAGGGGGTGCTCGCTCGGGTGCTCGGCCGCGGCGGCGAGCCGAAGCACCTCGGCGTCGGTGAATCGCTGGTCCAGGCAGCGGATCTCGGCGTGTTCCGGGATGCCGCGGGTCAGGGTGCCGGTCTTGTCGAAGGCGACGTGCGTGGTGGCGCCGAGCTTTTCCATGACCACCGCGGATTTGACCAGGACACCGTGACGCCCCGCGTTGGCGACGGCCGCCAGCAGGGGCGGCATGGTGGCCAGCACCACCGCGCAGGGGGAGGCGACGATCATGAACGTCATCGCTCGCAGCAGCGCTCGCCGCACGTTGTCACCGAGCAGCAGCGGGATGGCGAACACCGCGAGGGTGACCGCGACCATGCCGACGGAGTAGCGCTGTTCCACCTTCTCGATGAAAAGCTGAGTGCGCGCTTTGGTTCGGGCCGCCTGCTCGACCAGGGCCGCGATGCGCGCTACCACGGAGTCCCGCGCGCGGCGCACGACGCGGATGCGCAGGGCCCCCGTGCCGTTGAGGGTGCCCGCGTACACCTCGTCGCCCTGGGTTTTGTTCACCGGCAACGGTTCGCCGGTGATGGTGGCCTGATCGACCTCACTGCCGCCGGAGAGGACGGTCGCGTCCGCGGCGATCCGCTCGCCGGGCCGCACCACGAGGACGTCTCCGACGCGCAGTTCGGTGGCGTGGACCGTCTCTTCCGCGCCGTCGCGCGCGACCCGGGTCGCGGTGTCGGGTGTGAGGTCGAGCAGTCCGCGCACCGAGTCCTCGGTCCGGGCGGTGGCCAGCGCTTCCAGGGCGCCGGAGGTCGCGAAGATGACGATCAGCAACGCGCCGTCGGTGATCTGGCCGATGGCCGCCGCTCCGATCGCGGCGGCGACCATGAGCAGGTCGACGTCGAGCGTCTTGTCGCGGAGAGCCTGTAAGCCGGCCCACCCGGGTTCCCAGCCGCCTGCGGCGTAGCAGGCCAGGTACATGCCCCAGCGCAGCCACTGGGGGCCATCGGTCAGCTGCACCGCCAGCCCGGCGCAGAAGAAGACCACGGCCGCTGCGGCCCAACGGGCTTCGGGCAGGGTGAACAGCCGGGTCCGGCGCACGGGCACGCGACCGGATGGCGGAGTCGGACGAGTCGGCGCGAGCGTCGGCGCGGCCACGGGTCACCTCCAGAACAGCAACGAACAGACGGCCCGAACCATACCAGAACACATGAACATGTCTTCATTTGTTCCTAGAGTATGCTGTTCAGTCATGGGACACGGCGTCGAAGGCAGGGACCGCCCTGCCGTGCGCTTGGATCCCGAATCGGCCACCCATGTGGCGACCACGTTGCAGGCGCTGGCCACACCGAGCCGCTTGATGATCCTCACCGAACTGCGCCAAGGGCCGCTGCCGGTGAGCGCGCTGGCCGACGCCATCGGCATGGAACAGTCCGCCGTCTCCCACCAGCTTCGGCTGCTGCGCAATCTGGGTCTGGTCACGGGCACTCGCACCGGCCGCAGCATCGTCTACAGCCTTTACGACAACCACGTCGCCCAACTGCTGGACGAGGCGATCTACCACAGCGAACACCTGCGCCTCGGCTTGTCCGACCGTCCTGAGGCCGCGGTCTGACCGACCCTGCGGCACTGGCGATCCGGCTGCTCGGCAAGGCTTTCACCCGATTCGGGTGATGTCGGCCCGGTACGGCGGTGGCACCGTCCAGGAAATGACGGCCCCGGCGATGGTGGACAACCGGTACGAGTTCGCGAATGGCTATCCGATCGGGTCTTCCGCGACTCGGGCATGGGACGACAGCGTGTTCCAGCGCGCCGTGGTCGCGTACCGGTTCTGGTATCCGACCGTGTCGATGGAAGGAATTTTCAACGGAAACAGGGAGATCGGACTGAACGACAACCGCGCGGTCGGAATCGCCTCGACCGGGCCGCGGCATGTCGGGTTCACTCTGAATTCCGATACCCCGTATGGCGCCGCGGTGCTGGATCTGTCGGCGGGGCCGATGGTGGTCGAGCTTCCGCCGGGACCGTACATCGGCCTGGTCGACGATCATCATCAACGGTGGATCACCGATCTCGGCATTCCCGGGCCCGACCGAGGGCAGGGCGGCACTTACGTCATCGTTCCTCCCGGCTACGCGGGGGCGCTGCCGGATCGGGCGCACGTCGGGCGATCCGCGTCCTTCAAAGTGCTGCTCGCCGTGCGCGCGCTGCCGCTCGGTGGCGACCTGGCCGAGGCGATGGATGCGCTGCGGGCGGTCCGGGTGCATCCGCTCGAGGAGGCGGGCGCGGTGCTGGATATCATCGACACCACCGAGTTGGCCATGGACTCCACCTGTTTGTGCTGGGAAGCCGACATCGCTTACTGGCGGGTGCTGCACGGGATTCTCGAGACGGAACCGGTGGTGCCGGAGTTCTTGCCGATGTACGGGCTGCTCGGGGCGATCGGTCTCGAGCGAGGCGTTCGGTTCGCGCCCGACCGCCGGTCCGCGGCGCTGTTGACGGCCGCGGCGCGGACCGGGCGCGGTCAATTGCTCGTCTCCGCGTTCGCCAGTGGCCGGCCGGACCGCATGGCCTGGCCGGACCGTCGCTGGGAATGGGTGGGACTGGTCGCCGACAACGGCGACTTCCGGACCGCCTCCGGTCTCGACCTCGAAGCGCGCGACCGGTGGTTCGCCCAAGCGATCATCGCCTCACCGGCCATGTTCCGGCGGCAGGTGGGCGGCGGATCGCTGTATTGGCTCGCCATGCGGGACGGGCGAGGGGATTACTTGGACGGTAGTGCCACTTATACCCTCGATATGCCGCGGCCGGTGCCGGCCGGGCTGTTCTGGTCCGTGACGGTCTACGACGCGCAGACCCGCTCGCAGATCCAGGCCGACCAGGGCAAGGCCGCCCTCCGGTCGCTGTTCGAGTTGTGCGACCTCCCGCCCGACGGCCCCGTGCGGCTGCACTTCGGCCCCATTCCTCCTGACGGCGACGAGACCCGCTGGCTGCAAACCGTCCCCGGCCGCGGATGGTTCGCCTATCTGCGCATCTACGGACCCGAGGAAGCGGCGTTCGACCAGACTTGGCGGCCCGGCGATTTCGAGCGCGCGAGCTGATCGAATGTGGCGACGGCCCTCGTGGCTCGGCCTATGGGGCGGGATGGCAGCGCTTGCGCCTCATCGATCAGGCCGATGTCTCCGGCGAAGATCGTTGGTCCGGGATTTCCGCGCGGAGCAACTCGATCAAGCCAGGGAATCGGTGCTGGAGTTCGGCTCTGCGTAGTTGGGCCATATTGCTGTTGCCGCGATCGACCTGACGGATCAGCCCGGCCTGGCGAAGAACCCGAAAGTGGTGTGTGAGTGTCGCTTTCGATACCGGGAGGCCGAACGAACTGCAATGGCGCTCGGTGCCGTCGGGCTCGGCGAGGAGCGTGAGGATCACCTGGCGGCGATGCCGATCGGCGAGCGCGGCGAACACCGAACCGAGTTCCATCTCCTCCGGTGCGGGCTGGTCGCTGCCGGGCACGGCGAACCTCCTCCATAGGTACGTCTTGCATCGTACCTCAGTGGCCGCTAGCGTCCGAGGTATGAAAAATCTCGTACCTGATCACGCGCCCTACGCCCTCGTCGGTTTCGCCCACCCCAAACCGGAGCGCGCGGCGGAACTGCGTGAGTTGCTGTTGTCCTTCGTCGAGCCCACGCGCGCCGAAGAAGGTTCGTTGGAGTATCACTTCCACGAGGACAAGGACCGGCCGGGCACGTTCGTCTTCTACGAGGTATGGCGGTCCAAGGAAGATCTCGATCGGCATTTGGCCCTGCCGCACATGCGGGCGTTCTGGGACAAGCGCATGGACTACCTCGAACGGGATCTCGACATCCGCTGGCTGTCGATGCACAGCCCGTATCCGCGCCCGGTCGCAGGCTGACCACCTGATCGATCCGCTGCTTGACCTGGAGCGCACTCCAGCGCTTAGGGTGCGCTCATACAGGGTTGTCCAGCAGAAGGGATCACTTCATGGAGCTCGGTTTTCACATACCAATCTTCGATATCGACGGTGGCACCACCGCCATCGCCGGTGAGCTGGCAAGGGTGGGCGCGGCGGCGGAAGAATCCGGCGCGACGTGGCTGTCGTTCATGGACCACTACTTCCAGATAGAGCCGACCGGCCTGCCCGCGGAGGCGAACATGCTGGAGGGGTACACGACCCTCGGCTATCTGGCCGCGCACACTTCGCGCATCGACCTCGGACTGCTCGTCACCGGCGTGACCTACCGTCACCCCGGTCTGCTCGCCAAGATCGTCACCACCCTCGACGTCCTGTCGGGCGGTCGGGCGGTCCTCGGGATCGGCGCCGCGTGGTTCGAGCGCGAGCACCGCGGGCTCGGTGTGCCGTACCCGCCGACCGCCGAACGGTTCGAGCGGCTGGAGGAGACGCTGCGCATCTGCCGCCAGATGTGGGACCCGCAGGACAACGGGCCGTTCGACGGGAAGTACTACCAGCTGGCCGAGACGCTGTGCTCGCCGCAGCCCATCAACCGGCCGAAGGTGCTCGTCGGCGGCGGGGGAGAGCGCAAGACGCTGCGGTTGGTCGCGCAGTACGGCGACGCCTGCAATCTGTTCGGCTCCTCGCCCGGGGACGTCGAGCACAAACTCGACGTGCTGCGCAGGCATTGTGACGACGTCGGCCGCGACTATGACGAGATCCGCAAGACGATCATCGCCAACAACCCGCGGCCGAGCCCGGAAAACCGCGACGAATTCGTCCGGCAGATGGCCGACTATGCCGAACTCGGCATCGAGACGGCCATCGTCACTCCGACCACCGGCTCACCGGCGGCGTGGATAGACGGCATGGCGCCTGCCGTCCCGCAACTGGCGGAACTCGGCTGAGGTATCCGGCGCGGGCCCGGATCGCTTGCGGGATTCCGGGCCCAGCCGGTGCGCCGACCATCGGTGCGCGCCGGACGAACCGGCGGGGCAGCGGTCCTACAGTTTGTAGCCGATCCGACGCAACAGCTGCTTCCGGGCCGCCTGGTCGTCGGCATCTTCCACGCCGAGCGGCGGCGAACCGTCGATCACTCCGATGATTCCTCTGCCGAGTTCGGTTTCCGCGATCAGAACCTCGACGGGATTGGCTGTGGCGCAGTAGATTCCGCAGACCTCCGGGACCTGCTGCACGGCGTTCAGCACGTTGACGGGGTAGCCCTCGCGGAGAAAGACGATGAACGAGTGTCCCGCACCGATGTCGACCGCGTTCTTGGTGGCGAGCTCGACGAGTGCGTCGTCGTTGCCGGACCGGCGGACCAGGCGCGGTCCGGAGGCCTCGCAGAACGCCAGCCCGAAGCGCAGGTGCGGACCGACTCCGACCAGCGCCTCGTGCAGGTCTTCCACGGTCTTGATGAAATGGGACTGTCCGATGACGACGTTGAGATCATCCGGTTTGTCGATGCGCACGGCTGTCAGCTCCACAGCGACATACTGCGCCCCGACGACGTCGATTCATAGCATTTCGACATTTGTTCCGCGCGTCGCGAACGGTCCCGGGATCACCCGTCGTGGGTGCCCCCCGGCCGGAAAGGCAGGTCCACGACCAGTGCGGTGGCGTTGTCCCTTCCACCGGCCAGGAGGGCGGCATCCACCAAAGTGTTCGCGATCGTGGGAGCCGCGTCGCCCTGCGCGAGGATGGCTTTGACCGCGGCTATGCCGAGTGGCTTGTGTACGCCGTCGGTGCTCAGCAGCAGTCTGCCCGTGCTCGAGCCGGTGGCGGCGTATCCGATCGCGTCCGGCCGCACGGTGCGCGCCGAGGTGGTGACCAGATGATCCATTCGCGGGGTGGAGGCGAGCCCGCGGGTGCGGTACAGCTCGGCGACGGTGTGGTCGGTCGTGATCTGGTGCAACACTCGCCCGTTCCACCGATACGCGCGACAGTCGCCGACCCACGCCACCTCGCAGGGGCCATCGGGTTGATCGGCGGCCGGAAGCACCGCGACCACGAGCACGCTGTCGGCCGAAGGCTCCGGGACCTCGCGCAGGAGTTCCTCCTGGGCCGCGAGAATTCCCGCGCGCGCTCCGTCGGCGGCGGCGGAGCGCGCCGCCGCGGCGGCGACCGTGCGTGCCGCGCGGGCTCCGAGCAGATGATCTCCGACGCCGTCGGCGACGACGTACGCCGTCGCTCCGGTCACGGCGTCGGTCTCGATCGCCACCGCGTCGGCGTTGATCGACCGTGACGCGCGCCGACTGGCCGAAGCGCCGGTCGTTCCGCCCAGCCGCGGTGTCTGGATCCGCGGCATGCTCGCGGTGGTACCGGTAAACACGAACTGGTCTCCTCGTAGCTGGGCTCTGAGTGCTGCCGACCAGCACCCTTCAAGGACACCGCATCAGTATTTGGACTTGGCGAGAGTCCGTTGTGTGAACGCTGAGAATTCGCTCTCGATCAGGTCACGACGGGCGTCCCGGCCGGTGGCGCTGCCCGCCTTCCGGCCGGAGCAGACGCTGTCGCGTGCTGCCGCGGGCGGGCGGACGAAGGGCGCATTGATCGATCACCGCTGTACCTTGTGCCGCAGTCCACAGCGCGGGACGCATTTCGCAACATTGTTTCTGGATTCCGGCAATCGATCGGCTCACTGTTCGTTGCTCGGCGCATTTACGTTCTCTGCTGTGAAGCAGGGGTGCACGCAGCGCACAAATCACCGAAGCCGGTCACGTTTGTCCGATTTGTTCGGCTCTCGCCGCACAATTCGACCGATATCTGTGGCGACCGCAAATTCGGAGCCGTCGGCTCGTTACGTCCCAGCGCGGGTGCCCGACCGGTGCGTGTCCACGTCTGTTCGGCGCTGACGCAGCCGACAACCGCTCTGCCACAGATCAATCGACGCGCCGAGTCGGGCCGTGCAGCGGATCCGTCGGCGTCCGACAACGCGCGCCGCCCCGGGTGCAGGCGTGTTCAGGAACGGAGTACTACGTGGTTATCAGTCCCGCCGAGGACGCCTCCCTACGATTCGCGCCGCGGCTGATCCCGCCGCGCGGAGGTGTGCCCACCCCGGTGCTCGTGGTCGCCGCGATGGTCAGCATCCAGCTCGGCGCGGTCATCGCCAAGCACCTGTTCACACTCGCGTCGCCGGTAACGGTCGCGTGCGGCCGGATCGTCCTCGCGGGCGTGTTCGCCGTGCTGCTGTGGCGGCCGTCGCCGCGGCTCGAGCGCAGGGCGCTGCTGCCGGTCGCCGGGCTCGGCGTGGCCATCGCGGGCATGAACCTGTGCTTCTATGCGGCGCTGGACCGCATCCCGCTGGGCATGGCGGTGACGATCGACTTCATCGGTCCGCTCGCCGTCGCCATGATCGGGTCGCGGCGCACCCGCGACGCGCTGTGGGTGACGCTCGCCGGAGCAGGCGTTCTGCTGCTGGTCGACAGCGAAGGGCCGGTCTCGTGGACCGGGGTGCTGTTCGCGGCGGCGGCCGGTGCGGGATGGGGCGCTTACATCGCGTGCAGCGCCGTGGTGGGCAGGCACACCGCCGGACACGACGGACTGGCGTTGGCCATGGGCCTCGGCGGACTGCTCGCCGTGCCGGTGGTGGTCGCGAATGACGCTGTGGCGCTGACGGATCCGGTCTTCCTGGCGGCAGCGGCGGCGTTGGCCGTGCTCTCGTCGCTGCTGCCGCATGCCATCGAGATGGCGGCCTTGCGCCGGATGACGCCCGCGGTGTTCGGCGTCATGATGAGTTTGGAGCCCGTGGTGGCCGCGGGCGTCGGGCTGGTGTTGCTCGGCGAGCAGATGCGGGCGGCGCAGTGGTCGGGTATCGGCCTGGTGGTCGTGGCGTGCGCAGGCGTGGCGCGCGGTTCCCGTGCCGACGCCGTCGGCGATCGGGCGTATGCCGAAATGGCGGTGTCCAGCGCTGTAGACAAAACCACCTAGGTTTTCCGGATGTCGGCATCGCTCACGTATTTCCGTCGCGGCTGCCGACAGACATGATGACTAGGCAGAACGCATTCGGCACCCGACGTTTTCGCTATAGGGAGAAGTCGTCGGTGACGTAGACAACATCCGAAACTCGGTTGAATTCCCCGCCTTACCGGCGGGTACGTGATCGAATGCTCTGCAACTGATGTCGCGAACCCGTGTGATGCACCGGTTCAGTAATCCGGGAGGTTGTGGCTGTGGCCGACGCAAGCGTGCCCACGCTGCGTCCGTCCGAGCTGGAGAGGTTGGCTCAGCTCGACGAACACAACGAACTCTCCGCCGACCAGGTGCGATCGAGCTCGCAGCGGATGGGCGTGCCGGAGGAGGACCTGTGGCGGTGGCTGGAGGACCGCCGCAGTGCGTCCGCGCCCACCAGACGCATCGATGTCCCCGAGCGGCCGACCGCCCACGTCGAGGTTCCCGACCCGTCGACCGCCCACGTCGATGTATCCGACCCGACCACCACACGCGTCGATGTTCCCGACCCGCCGACCACGCGCATAGCTGTCCCTGATCCGCCGACCACCCGGATCGATGGCCCTGAGCCACCGACCAGGCACGTGGGGTATGGGGAGATCAATCACCGGCAGTCCCGCATCATCACGCTTCCCGAAGCGGCCGGAGGCGGGCTGCTGCCGCAGATCTCCGACGGGGACGTCACCACTTTCCGGGCCGATGCCTACCGGAGCCTGCCACCGGAAGAATTCGCCCGCATCGACGCCGTCTACGCCGACGGGATCCAGCTGGCCTGCCGGTGGCTGGCCGAACACACCGGGCGACCGTGCAGGCACGACCTGAACCAGAACGGCGTCGGCAGCTGGCTGGGGCCGCGCGGGGCCGGCCTGGCCGAATACATGCTCTCGGTGCTGCAACCTCGCCTCAGCGTGCCGGACCGCTTCCAACAGGGCGCCGGTTTGGTGGACGAGTGGAACGACATTCTGAGCCTGTACCGATTCCTCGGCGGCCTCGTCGCCGACAGCCCCAGCCGCGGGCACACGATCACGCGCTTGCGCGGCGCCCAAGCGGCGTTCCTGCTGCACGGGATGCGCCTGGATCTGCCGCCGGACCTGGCCTACTCGGTCGGGCCGGGGCTGACGACGGTCCCGATCGATGACGATCTGGTCGCCCGGGTCCGGGCCAGGACCGCCGATCCGGTGGACGCGGCGGCGATCGTCACCGCGCTCTTCACCGGCGCCACCGCGATGGAACTCAACGCGATCCCCTGCGTCGCGCTCGCCGCGGACGCGCTGATCTTCAACGGCCCGATCGGTTACACCCACGCTCCGGACCTGTACGTGTGGGTGATTCCGCCGTCGGCGCGCCCTCTGCTGTACGAAGCCCGCGTCCACCAGGAATCACGCCCCACACCGAACACCAAGCTGTTCGCCGGCGCCATCGGCGGAGCGGGTTTCCGCCTCCGCAGGCTCGCCGCGGCGTGCGAGGTGACGCTGCCGGATCTGTACCACTGGCATCACAGCTGGATCCGCGAAGCGGGACTGCTCCGGAAGTCGGAACAATCGACACCGGTCCGCAATACCGATCTGCTCTTCGGTCTGAAACTCGCGCCACGGCCACGCCGCCGCCGCGCACGCTGACGCCGGGGCGTCGAGCAGGTCACCCGGCGTCGTCGAGCAGATGCCGTGGTGCGGCCTGCCGCCACGAGTCGTGCACGATGGCTTCGAGTTCCTCCCGGTCGTCGAGGGCGGTCAGCCGCGCACGGACCCAGGCGTTGCCTGCTTCGTGCGCGGCGATCCAGAACTTGTCCGGTTCGGCGACGACGAGTTCGTCGCGGTCGGCGATGGGGCAGCGGACCGCCATCGAGGTCTCGGACTCGGGAAGGGTGAGGAACAGCTTGCCCGCGACCCGGAAGGTCGGCATCCCCCAGGTGAATTGTTCGGATGTCTCCGGTAGCGACAGCGCGAAGGCCCGGACATCGTCCCCGGTGAAACTCATGCACCGAATCCTGCCAGCTCGCAAGGGAAGTCTCGGACCCGGTCGGATCACGGCGGAGATCGCCCACGCGATGCCGGGCCGATCTATAGGGCACCGTGCCAACGCGGCCGTCCGCGCGTTGTGAGCTACCCAGTAATCGACTCGGCGCCACGGCGTTCGCCGTCCAGCCCCCTATCGTCTGCGCAACAGCCAGTGAGGTCGAGAGGCAGTTTCGGATGGTCGGCACGCGCGAGAAGTTGGAGCAGTTGCGGGGCACCCTCGCGATCGCCGAGGAACCTGCCGGTGCGTCCGGCATCGCGAAACGACAGAACAAAGGCATCCCCAGCGCCCGCGAGCGGGTGCGATCGCTGCTCGACCCGGGAACGTTCGTCGAGATCGGCGCACTCGCGCGCACGCCGGGAGCGCCGGACGCGAAGTACGGCGACGGAGTGGTCACCGGGCACGGTCGCATCGACGGGCGGCCGGTCGTGGTCATCGCGCACGACCAGACGGTCTACGGCGGCTCGGTCGGCGAGATGTTCGGCCGGAAGGTCGCCCACATCCTGAAGTTCGCCTTCGAGAAGGCGTGCCCGGTGGTGGCGATCAACGATTCCGGTGGCGCCCGGATCCAGGACGCGGTGACTTCGCTGGCCTGGTTCGCGCACATGAGCCGACGCCAGGAACGGCTGTCCGGGTTCGTTCCGCAGGTCTCCATCATGCTCGGCAAGTGCGCCGCCGGTTCGGTGTACGGCCCGGTGAACACCGACGTGCTCGTCGCGACCGAGAACTCCTACATGTTCGTCACCGGACCCGAGGTGATCAAGACGGTGACCGGCGAGGACGTGACCGCGGAGGAGTTGGGCGGCGCCCACGTGCAGGCGCGCAACGGCACGATCCATCACGTGACCGCCACCGAGCAGGAGGCGTTCGACTGGGCCCGCAAATACCTGAGTTACCTGCCGTCGAGCTGCCTGGAGCAGGCGCCGATCGTGAACCCGGGTCTGGAACCCGAGATCACCGCCACCGATCTCGAGCTCGAGTCGATCATCCCGGACTCCGACCGCGAGGGATACGACATGCACGAGATCCTGCTGCGCATCTTCGACGACGGCGATTTCCACGAGATCCGTTCGGCCACCGCGGCGAATCTGATCACCGGCTTCACGCGCGTGGACGGCCGCAGCGTGGGTGTCGTCGCCAACCAGCCGCTGGTTCTCGGCGGCGCGGTCGACGCGAAATGCTCTGACAAGGCAACGCATTTCATCAGGCTGTGCAATGCTTTCGGCATTCCCCTGGTGTTCGTGGTCGACACTCCCGGCGTGCTCCCCGGCGTGGAGGAGGAGCGCAACGGTGTCATCGTCCGCGGCGGTCGCGTGTTCCGCGCGATCATCGAGGCGACCGTGCCCATCATCAACGTGGTGGTGCGCAAGTCCTACGGCGGCGCGTACGGCTTCATGGCGTGCAAGCAACTCGGCGCCGACATCAGCCTCGCCTGGCCCACCGCCCGCATCGCGGTGATCGGTGCGGAGAGCGCGGTCGACATCGCGGGCAGGCGTCAGCTGTCACAAGTGCCGGAGGAGCAGCGCGCAGCCGTACGAGAGTTCATGATCGACCAGTACAACGCTACCGTGGCGACGCCGTGGATCGCGGCGGAACGCGGATACATCGACGCCGTCATCGAACCTTCCCGGACCCGGCTGGAAATACGGCACGCGCTGCAGCTCCTGCGGGACAAAGAGGCGGCTGCCGAACACAACCCGCGCAAGCACAGCCTGTACCCGATGTAGTAGCGGTTTCCCTGCCGCCGGGCCGGGTATGCGCCCGGATGGGAACGAAGGTCCGCGGTCGGAGGAGTTGCGGGCATGGACTGGTTCACCGCATCCGAATATTGGTTGAGCAGGCAGCTGCTGACTCGCGGTGTCGCAGCCGTCTATCTGATCGGCTTCGTGGTCGCCGCCCGCCAATTCCGGGCGCTGATCGGGGAGCACGGCATGCTGCCCGTGCCGCGCTGGCTGGCCCGGCGCTCCTTCCGGCGCACGCCGAGCATTTTCCATGTCCACTATTCCGACCGGTTCTTCGCCGTCGTGTCCTGGTTCGGTGCGGCGTTGGCCGCGGCGATGGTGGTCGGCGCCGCCGATCTGGTGCCGCTATGGGCAGCGATGCTGATGTGGGCGCTGCTGTGGGTGCTCTACCTGTCGATCGTCAACGTGGGGCAGGACTGGTACGCGTTCGGGTGGGAGTCACTACTGCTGGAATGCGGGTTCCTGGTGATCTTCCTCGGCAACGACCGCACCGCGCCGCCGGTGCTGGTGCTGTGGCTCGCCCGGTGGTTGCTGTTCCGGGTGGAGTTCGGCGCCGGACTGATCAAACTGCGCGGTGACCGGTGCTGGCGCGATCTGACCTGCCTGTATTACCACCACGAGACGCAGCCGATGCCGGGGCCGCTGAGCTGGTTCTTCCACCATTTGCCCAAGCCGCTGCACCGGGCGGAGGTACTGGGCAACCACTTCGCGCAGCTCGTCGTGCCCTTCGGGTTGTTCGCGCCGCAGCCGGTGGCGAGTATCGCCGCGGCCGTCGTCGTCATCACCCAGCTGTGGCTGGTGCTGTCGGGCAATTTCGCCTGGCTGAACTGGCTGACGATCGTTCTCGCGTGCAGCGCCGTGAGTGGGTCCGCGGCCTCGGCGGTGCTCCCGGTGCCCGCAGCGCCGTCGCTGCCGGGACCGCCGGCGTGGTTCACCGGCCTGGTCATCGCGTTCGCCGCGTCGGTGGTCTTCCTGAGTTACCGTCCCGCCCGCAATCTGATCTCGAGTCATCAGGCCATGAACCGGTCGTTCGACCCCTATCATTTGGTCAACACCTACGGAGCGTTCGGCAGTATCGGCCGCACCCGTTACGAGGTGGTCGTGGAAGGCACCGACGAGCCGGCCGTCACCGACCGGACGCGGTGGAAGGAATACGAGTTCAAGGGCAAGCCCGGTGATCCGCGCCGGCTCCCGCGCCAATGGGCCCCGTACCATCTGCGGCTGGACTGGCTCATGTGGTTCGCCGCCGCCTCACCGCGTTACGCGCAGTCGTGGCTGGGCCCCTTCTTGACACGACTGCTGGAAAACGACGCGGCCACGCTGCGACTGCTACGGAACAATCCGTTCCCGCAGGCCGCACCGCGCTTCGTCCGGGCGCAACTGTATCTCTACCGCTTCACCACACCTCGCGAATTGGCTCGCACCCGAGCGTGGTGGGACCGCACGCTGGTGACCCGATACGTTCCGCCCCTCTCACTGGACGACCTGCACTACCGCAGCCGTTCCGGTCGGCAATGACGCGTTGGTCGGCTCCACCGCGGGCCGAGAATCCATGCCGGACAACGGCTTGCGCTCGAAGCACACGCCGGGGGTGGCATTCGCCACAACGGGCGTGGCGACGATCGACGGAGAAACCGGGTATGCGCCCGAATGACGCAATCGACCGAAGGAGGATGTCATGTCCATCTCGGCCTCGCGCTCGCAGTATCGCGCCGCCCGCCGCGGCGGCGGCTATCCCGGCACGGAGCTGCCCGTCGAATGGACCATCGCGGCATGGGTTTTGGTGTTGACGGTGCTGAGCCTCGCGCTGGCGCTCCTGTAGGAACGCCACCCGGCGAAGAGCGGGGACCAGCTGAAGGCCCGCTTCGCTGGAGCAGGAAGCTCAGCATTGCACTCACCTACGCGGGAGCTGAGCGGCATCGTGCGCTCGAGAATACTGGCGGTGCGCTACCGATGCGGCGAAAAGTTCTGCACCGCGGCAGGGTGAGTGGACGAGGAGAAGGAGTTCGATCCGTTGGAGGAAATACTACGGCCGCTCATCGTGCTTCTCGGTACGGTGGCCATCACCGTGACGGCCGGTCTGCTGTTCGATCGCTTACTGCGTTACAGCGCACGTAGACGCCCGGGCAACCAACTTCCCACTCTGTTGCGCCGGGTGCAATTGCCTGTGCAGGTGTTGCTCGGCGCGATGGCCTTGCATGCCACCTACCCGTTGGCCCACCTGGATTTGCGCCAGGACGCGATGATCAGGACCGTCCTGGCGACGGCGGCGATCATGGCAGCGGCATGGGGCGTCATCCGTGCCGCCGACGCGGTCGCGGAGAACACGCTGCGCTCGTATGCCCGGCGCACCCAGGACATCATGCGGGTTCGGCAACTGCGCACCCAGCTCGGCCTGGTGCGCCGGATCGTCACCTCGGTCCTGGTGGTCACGACCGCCGCCGTCGTGATCCTGCTGCTGGTGCCGAGCCTGCGGACCCTGGGCACCTCGCTGCTGGCCTCGGCGGGGGTGATCGGCATCATCGCCGGTGTCGCCGCCCAGTCGACACTGAGCAACCTGATCGCCGGATTGCAGATCGCGTTCGGGGACTCGGTCAAGATCGGGGACACCGTTGTGGTGGAGGGAGAATGGGGCATCGTGGAGGAGATCACCCTCGCATTCCTCACCGTCCGGATCTGGGACGACCGCAGACTGACCATGCCGGTCTCCTATTTCAACAACAAGCCGTACGAGAACTGGTCGCGTGGCGGGCCGCAGATCACCGGTACGGTTTTCCTGTACCTGGACCACAGCACACCGGTGCCGCTTTTGCGTGAGCACTTGCAGGAGTATCTGCGAACGCGCGCGGATTGGGACGGTCGCGACTGGGGTCTGCAGGTCACCGACAGCACACCGACGAACATCGTGGTGCGCGCGACGATGTCGGCCGCCGACGCCGACGACGTGTGGAACCTGCGCTGCGCGGTCCGTGAGGAAATGCTCGACTGGCTCGGCCGCAACCACCCCTACGCCCTGCCCAAGATCTCCACCGCGATCACCGAGACCGCCACCGATCGTCATCTGGCGCTGGCGGGCGACCGCGGCGACTGAGGTTACTATCGAGTCTCCGGTCGGTCTCGGACGAGTTCCGGGACGAAGGGGGGCCGATCATGACCGAAGCAGCCGACGGGATCACAGACGACCTGTTCGCCGGAACCGCTTGGCACTACGCGCGCTACCGGCCGGACTATCCGCGGCGGTTCTTCGACGAGCTCGTCCGGCGCCTGCGTCTCGACGGTGCCGGACGCCTCCTCGATCTGGGCTGCGGCACAGGCCAACTCACCGTCCCGCTCGCGCGGCACATGGCCGACGCGGTGGGCATGGATCCCGAACCCACGATGCTCGTCGAAGCCGCCCGCCGTGCGGAAGCCGCCGGGGTTGCGAACGTCGCGTGGACGCAAGGCGGTTCGGCGGATCTACCAGCTGGGCTCGGCCGCTTCCGGCTGGTGACCATGGGCCGGTCGTTCCATTGGATGGACCGTGCGGAAGTCTTGGCGGCCCTGTCCGGCATGATCGAGGAGAACGGCGCGATCGTGCTCGCCAACGACAGCTGTCTCGTGCGTCCGGCTACGACGTGGCAGCGAGCCATCGAAGAGGTCCAGTGCCGTTTCCTGCCGCCGGAACAGTGGTCGGGTAGGACGACGCCCGCCGAGGGCCAGGAGTCGCACGAAGACATCCTGGCTCGATCGTCCTTCCCGCGTGTGCACCGGGTGGTCCACGAATTCCAGCGTTCGTGGACGATCGAGCAGGCGATCGGATACCTCTACTCCACCTCGTTGCCGCTGTACCGGCTTCTCGGTGACCGGCGGACCGCTTTCGAACAGCTGGTCACCGACACATTGCTGGCGATCGACCCGGGCGGATGTTTCATCGAACCGGTGACCCTGGAAGTGCTGACCGCGACCAGGCGCTGAGGCGAGTGCGCACCGTGGGAAGCCGGCGATCGGAGTGCGGTGCGCCGAGAGGTCAGCGGTTCGGAACGGTGTGCAGCGTTACCCCGCTCAGCCGCCCGGACTGTATCCGCGCGGTGAGATAGGTGTGTTCCGGTTGGCGGCGGCGGTCGGTGGGCGAGCCGGGATTGAGCAAGCGCAACCCGCTGTCCGCGACGCTGTCCCACGGAATGTGGCTGTGGCCGAAGACGAGTACGTCGGTATCCGGGAAGTCTTGGGCGCAGCGTTCCTCCCGGCCCTTCGCGGGTCCGGTTTCGTGCACCACCGCCAGCCGGAGTCCGTCGAGTTCGGCGCGGGCGACCTCGGGCAGCCGCGCACGCAGCTCCGGACCGTCATTGTTGCCGTAGACACCGACGAGGCGCGCGCTACGTGCCTCCAGGCGGTCCAGCAAGGCGGCCTCCACCCAGTCGCCCGCGTGCACGACCACGTCGGCGGCGTCGACCTCGCGCCAGAGCAACTCCGGCAGATCCCGCGCACGCTTGGGCACGTGCGTATCGGAGATGATGAGCAACCGCATGGTGACCGGTCTACCACGGTTGCGGCGGAGCGCCGATTGTCCCGGTCATGGGGCAGACGACGTGGCAGATTGCTTGTGTGATATCTATCACACCCCCTTGGGCTGCCCGGTCGAGATTGGACCTCCGGTCGTGGGTATGCCGGGCGTGACGGTGACGCAGTACAGCGCACCGGTGCGACAGTTTCCATCGCGTTGTCCGGGAGGGCTTGTGTCTTCGATGCTTTCGTTTCTCATGCTCATGCTGATGCTGCCGGGGATGGCGACCGTCGCTGCGTATGTGACGGTGGCGATCAGTGTGTGGCTCGAGGAGCGTCGCGACGCCGCCGACCCCGCGGTCCGGGTCGAAGCGCGCCGCTCGTAGGCTGCGGCCGGTCCGAACTCAGGGCCGGCCTATGCGCGTCACCGGCGCAACCAGCGCGTTATCCCCCGGCGGCGAGGTGTGGCCCTCCAGTCGACACCGGTGGCGGTCGCGAAGGTGGCGGCGTCGGCGGAGGTGGTCGTCTTCGGGTGATTCCGTGCCCATGCCGTGAAACGGGCGGTGAAGTCACCCTCGCACGCGTGCACCAGCAGCGGGAAACGGCGTGCCACCTCGCCGGCGCGCTTGCGCAACAGCGCCTCCGCCGCGGCGCCGACGGCCTCGGCATCGAATCCGGGCGGCACCGTGGCTCCCGCGACGAGCGCACGCACCAGCGCTGCTTGCCGCTGGGCCAGCGTCGCGTCGTCAGGCGGCCGCGCCGGTCGGGACGCGGCGCTCACGCCAGTACCGCCCTGGCGCCCGCGGTGATCGGCGGGCGGTCGACGGCGGCCGCGATGGCGTCCAGTTCATCGAGCAATTCGGCCGCGAGCGGATAGTTGCCGTCGCGCTCCAGCATGATCGGCGCCGGACGATGCGCGGTGTATTCCGCCACGAGCGCGAGAACTTCGCCGGGAACCGGGTCGGTGTGGGTGTCGTGATAGCGGCCGCCGGATTCGTGACCGCCCGCGACGTGGCAATACGCCACGTGTTCGGCGGGCAGGCGAAGGAGCTCGGCGAGCGGGTCGCGACCGCGGTTGCGGGCGTTCGCGTAGACGTTCGCGAGATCGAGCAGCAGCCATACCCCGGTGCGTTCGACGAGTTCGGACAGGAATTCCGCTTCGGTGTATTCGTCGTCGGGCCAGTCGAACAGCGTCGCGATGTTCTCCACCGCGAGCGGGACGTCGAGCGCCGCCTGGGTCCGGGCGATATTGCGGGTGAGTGCGTCCAGCGCTTCCCGGGTCCGCGGTACCGGTAGCAGGTGACCTGCCTCCAGGCCGCCCGCGCGTACGAAAGCGACGTGCTCGCTCACCAGCGGAGCCGCCACCGCCGCCGCGCAGGCCGCCAAATGCTCGACGCGATGGCCCGCGACCGGCTCCGCGCCGCCGAGCGACAGCGAGATGCCGTGCGGCACCACGGCGACGCCGCGCGCCCGCAGAGCGGCCAGTTCCCCGGGGACGGCGAGCTGCCCGGCGTGGCGGGGGTCCCGGGGTAACGACTCCGCGATGACCTCGCAGAATCCGAGCCCCGCCAAGGCGGCTATCACCCCGCAGATCTCGGGTCGCCAGCCGATACCGAGCGCGTCCGGTGGCAGCGGGCCGGGGCGCTCATCCACCGCAGCCGCCGCAGCCGCCGCCACATCCGCCGCCGTCCCCGCCACTGTCGCCCCCGCCGTCCGCACCGCCCGACGCGCTCGGCGGCGCGACTGCCTGGGCAAGTCCGGGATCGAGCGCGACGAGCGCACCGATGCCGAAAACAGCTGCCGCGAGTGCCGCGCTCTCGGCGCCATAGGTCGCGTAGGAAGGCGAATTGCTCGGCCGCAGATGCCGATTGCGCTCCGACGCGGCGTCCCGGGCACGCACACCCAGCGCGGTGAGCCGGGGCTTGCGCACCACCAACCAATAGCCGAGCGCCTGCGCGATCACCAGCACGACCAGCACCCCGACCGGGTTCCCGTGCGAAGCGCCCGCGATGATCCGCACCACGCCGAGCGCGCCGGTGACGAGAAGCGGCATGCCCGCGTCACGCAGACCGTGGCGCAGGTCGGGCCCGGGGAAGTACCCGAGGTCGACCATCCTGGCGCGCAGCGCGTCGAGCGACCCGCCGACGATCGCGCCGACGGTCTTGCGCTGCCCCGCCGCCAGCCGGTCGTACACCGACACGGTGAACGGATCCAGCTGCCCACGCTCCTGCGCGGTGAGTGCGCGAACCGGCGCGGCGCCGGAATCGATCGCGTCGACGCCGCGCAACCGCGCCATCGCCGCGAGTACGGCGTTCTGGTCGCCGTACAGCATTCCCAGCTCGGGCGAGGTCAATTCCGCGCCCGGCGCGGCGACCGCGTCGGTTTCCGGATCCGCGCCCGTCACCCGCGATCGCAGCCAGATCCCCACGAACACGGCCACCAGCACGAGCGGTATATAGACGGCGAGGAACTGCGGCCCGGAAATACCCCAGGTATCACCGGCAGCGACAAGTCCGTCCGAGCCCACCCCGATCACTTTCATCTCCCACCTCGGAATCGGTCCAACCTGCTCCAAGTATCGGGCCGCCGCGGCTCACACGCCACAGCGAATCGCCGTGGCGCGCATCGGCAGCGGTCGTGACCCGACGGCCCGGCTCACTTCACGCGGCCGAGGCCGAGTTGCTCGGAAAGCATCAGGGCGATCTCGGTCTCCAGCCGATTCACCGTCAACGGATGACCGAGCACCTCTTCGGCCCTGCGTATCCGGTAGTGGACGGTGTTCTTGTGGACGTGCATGCGCGCCGCGGCGTCGGTGAGGCTGCCGCGGGCCTCCAGATACGTCTGCACCGTCTCGCGCAGACGAGCGGTGGTCTCGTCGTCGCGCATGAGATCGCCGAGCACCCGATGGACCCACGCTCTCGTGTCGGGCAGATGGTCGATGAGCAGGCTCGCCAGCGCCACCCGGGAGTGCACGGTCAGGGGACGACCGGGGTCGGCGAGCAACGCGAGGCCACGAGCGCGCTGGGCATCGCGGAAGGTCTGCCGGAACCCGGCCAGTCCGGGGCCGGGATCGCCGATCGCGACGCGAATTCCCGGGCGGCGGCGCAGTTCTCGCTCGAGCCGGTCGGCATCCAGTGACGGTTTGCCGACCGACGATATCCACGCCCAGCAGTTCTGCTCGTCGACCAGGACCGTCAGCGGGTGTTTGCCGGTCGCGGTGGCGAGCATCGACGTACCGGCGCGCAGCAGTTCGATCGATGCCGCGCCGGGTTCGGGCACCCAGAGGACGGCGGCCATATGCCACCCCCGCAGCGAGGCGGACAACATCTCCTCCGCGGAGGCCACGTCGAGGTTCTCGGTGTCGAGCACCGCGCGGATCTGGGCCGCGCGGGTGGTGTCCGAGCGCGCGTCCCAGCGGCGTCGTTCGCTCTCGTAGATGTCGATGACACCTTCGATGACCTGGTCGATGTAGCTGTTGACCAGCACGGCGACCCGGCTGGTGGTCGCCAGGGCGAGATCGGCGGGTGTCTCGGCACGCCGGAGCGCGGCGATGGTCTGCTGCATGAACATGTGTTCGCCGAGGCGGTACGCGCGCAGCAGGGCCTCCAGGGACATCCCGTGCTGGGCGAACCGGCGAGCGTACTCGGCGGCGGCGGGCGGCACAGTGATGTCGTCGCGCGAGATGCTCAGCATGAGCATGTCGAGGATCGCGGTGAGGTTGGACGCGGTGCTGGCGATCATCAGCCGTCGCACTTCGTCGTCGTGGCGGAATTCCGGGATCACCTCGGCGAACATCGCGGTCATCTCGGCGGTCAGCCGGTCCAGATCGGCTTTGACGCGTCCGGCGACATCGCGGATGGTCGTGTCCACGTCAACGCTCATGCCGGGACCGTACCGGAACCGGCGCGGCGGCTCCGACGCATTCCGCTTTCTTTTGTGCCATCGGCACAAAGCCCGCCGAAAACTCTGGGATGCGGGCCCGTAGCCGGGTTCTCGCACCCGATCTAACTTGGATTGTAATCCCGGTCACCCCGAAGTAGGTGAGGACATAAGTGCAGCACGTTGTGGAAATTCCGGAGGTCAGGGCGACATGGAATCCGTCCGGCCCCTGTATTGCGGACGACCGCGAGCAACTCGACAATCAGACTTTCGTGAAACGGGTACGTACGGCCGCAGCCGTCCTGTACGCGAATGGCGTTCGTGAAGGCGACGTCGTCGCGGTCGTATTGTCGAATCGACTCGAATTCGTCGTCATTCTTTTCGCGGCATGGCGGCTGGGTGCCGCGGTCAGCCCCGTGAAGCCGGATTCGACCGTCGAGGAGGTGCGTTATCAGGTCGAGGACTGCCGGGCGAAGGTGGTCGTGACCGAAGGCGGACGCGAAGGTGCGACGCTGGATGTGACCGAGGTGGCCGGACCGGGCACCGAGGTCGCCGGGCCCGAATCGGCGCCGGTGGATCCAAGCGCCGCGGCGCTGATCATCTACACCAGTGGCACCACCGGGCAGCCGAAGGGCGTCGTGCTCGACCACGCCAATATCGCCGCCATGTGCGAGATGCTGGTCGGGGCACTGGCATTGAACGACACCGACCACAGCCTGCTGATCCTGCCGCTGTTCCACGTCAACGGGATCGTGGTCAGCGTCCTGTCGCCGCTGCTCGCCGGTGGCCGGGCCACGATCGCGGGCCGATTCTCGGCTTCGGCGTTCTTCGGCATCGTGGAACGTGTTCGCCCGACCTATTTTTCGGGCGTTCCCGCGATCTACGCGATGCTCGTCGCGCAGCCGGAGAGTTCGGCGCCGGACACGTCGTCGTTGCGCCGTGCGATCTGCGGAGCCGCGCCGATGCCCGCGGAACTGATCGCGCGGTTCGAAACGCGTTTCGGTGTTCCGATCGTCGAAGGCTACGGACTGTCCGAGGGTACCTGCGCGTCGACGCTGAATCCGCCCGGCGGACCGCGGAAGCCGGGCACGGTCGGGCGGCCACTGCCAGGGCAGACCGTGGCGATCATGGATGCCGACGGTCGGGTCGTGCCCGCCGGGACGAGCGGGGAAGTGGTCATCCGGGGTGCGAACGTGATGCGAGGCTATCTCGGCCGACCCGAGGCGACCGCGCACACGGTGGTCGACGGCTGGCTGCATACCGGTGACGTCGGCTATTTCGACCCGGACGGATACCTGGTGCTGGTCGACCGGATCAAGGACATGATCATCCGGGGTGGCGAGAACATCTATCCCAAGGAGATCGAGAACGTCCTGCACGCCCATCCCGCCGTTCTGGAAGCCGCGGTGGTGGGGGCGCCCGATCCGGTCCTCGGCGAGGTACCGGTCGCGCATGTGGTGACGATGCCCGGCGCGCGGGTCGATGCCGCGGATCTCGTCGAGCACTGCCGGAGAACTCTCGCCCGCGCGAAGGTTCCGGTGTCGATCGAACTCACCGAAGCGCTGCCACGGAATCCGGTCGGCAAAATCGACAAACGAAAGCTCCGCGCGCTGGTCGCCGACGCGATCGTCACCACCACATAGCAACAATCCGCTCGGCGGTGAGCGGAACTCCCATGATCCGAACCGCATTCGGCCGGGTCCTCGCATGCGCTTTATTCATCGGATAAGAAAGGTCCGAACAATGGGATTCAAAACAGCGGATTTCCCGCCCGTCGACGTGACGACGTTCCTCGATCAGCCGTTGCGGGAGCGGATGAGAACTTTGGCCCTGCATTGGGTCGAATTCGGTTTCGGCTCGCCGAGGATGATCCACACGATCTATCTGCTCAAGGTTCTGCTGGTCTCGGCGCTGGGCGGCGTCGCCGTGGCGACCTGGAGTTCCGGCGTCGGCCCGTTCTGGGATGTCGCGGCCTGGTGGAACGAGCCGATCGTCTACCAGAAGCTGGTGCTGTGGACCGTCTTGATCGAGGCGCTCGGCATCGCCGGGTCGTGGGGGCCGCTCGCGGGCAAGTTCAAGCCGATGACCGGCGGAATCATGTTCTACGCCCGCCCCGGCTCGATTCGCCTGCGGCCGTGGCGACGGGTGCCGTTCACCGGCGGTGACACCCGCACGGTGGCGGATGTGCTGCTGTACCTGGCGTTCCTCGGGACGCTCCTGGCGGCCATCGTGCTGCCCGGCGTGCCGAGCGCCTCGCTCAGCGCGGCGCTGCCGGACAACACCTCCGGCCTGGTGAATCCCGCGCTGCTCGTCGCTCCGATCGTGCTGTACGTACTGTGCGGCTTGCGGGACAAGACGATCTTCTTGACCGCGCGCGGCGAGCAGTACCTGCCCGCATTGGTGTTCTTCGCGGCGCTGCCGTTCGTCGACATGATCATCGCCGCCAAGTTGCTGATCTGCGCGGTGTGGATCGGAGCGGGCGTGTCCAAGTTCGGGCAGCACTTCACCAACGTGGTACCGCCGATGATCTCCAACAGCCCGGGCGTGCCCGCCAAGTGGATCAAGCGGCTGCACTACCGTGACTTCCCCAGGGACATCCGGCCGTCGAAGGTCGCCTCGTTCATGGCCCATGTCGGAGGCACGACCGTCGAGATCGTCACGCCGCTGGTGTTGCTGTTCTCCACCAACCACTGGCTGACCCTGGCCGGAGTGGTGCTGATGGTGGTCTTCCACGCGTTCATCACCTCGACGTTCCCGCTGGCGGTGCCGTTGGAGTGGAACGTCCTGTTCGCCTACCTGAGCATCTTCCTGTTCCTGGGCTTCCCCAACGGGGGCGGCTACGGTCTGGCCGACATCTCCTCGCCGTGGCTGGCCGTGGCGATCGTCGCGGCGCTGGTGTTCTTCCCGATCCTCGGTAATCTGCGCCCCGATCTGGTGTCGTTCCTGCCGTCGATGCGCCAGTACGCGGGCAACTGGGCCTCGGCCCTGTGGGCCTTCGCGCCCGGTGCGGAGGAGAAGCTGAACACCATCGCGCACCGGCCCACCGTGAACCAGATCGACCAGCTGCGTGCGATGGGTTACCCGCCCGAGGTCGCGGAGATCACCATGCAACAGACGATCGCGTGGCGCTCGATGCACAGCCAAGGCCGCGGCCTGTTCTCCCTGCTGTACACCCACATTCCCGACATCGATCGCTGGACCGTGCGGGAAGCGGAGTTCGGCTGCAACTCGCTGATCGGGTTCAACTTCGGCGATGGTCACCTGCACAATCTGGACCTGATCGAGGCCGTGCAGTCCCGAGTGGGATTCGCTCCGGGAGAATGGATCGTGGTGTGGGTGGAATCGCAGCCGATCCACCGCGGCGTCCAGGAGTATCAGGTCATCGACGCGGCGCTCGGCGTCGTCGAACGCGGCACCTGGCGAGTGCGCGACGCGGTCGAGGCGCAGCCGTGGCTGCCCGACGGCCCGATCCCGCACGAGGTGACGTGGCGGCGCGCGGGCTACACCGTGCCGACGCCGCTGGAGGAATCGACTCGGGTGCTCGCGCCGCAGACGGTCGGCTGACGGTCGGCCACGAGGGACGGAGAGCGACATGAGCAGCGCAGTCGTGGTCGGCGGCGGCCCCAACGGTTTGGCCGCGGCCATCACCTTGGCCCGAGCCGGTTGGGACGTCACCGTGCTGGAGGCCGCCGACGAGATCGGGGGCGGCACTCGCACCGGCGAGGCGATCGTGCCCGGTCTGCTGCACGACCACTGCTCGGCCATCCACCCGATGGCGGTCGGCTCTCCTTTCCTGCGCGGTCTCGACCTGGAGCGCTACGGATTGACCTGGGCCTGGCCGGAGATCGACTGCGCCCATCCGCTCGACGACGGCACCGCGGGCGTGCTGCTGCGCTCGGTCGCGGAGACCGCGGCCGGGCTCGGCGGTGACGGCCGTGCGTGGCGACTGCTGTTCGAGCGGACGGCGGCGGGCTACGACCGGATGAGCCCCGACATCATGCGGCCACTGCTGCGCGTGCCGCGCCACCCGGTGCGGTTGGCGCGCTTCGGGATCCCCGCCGTGGTTCCGGCCACGCTGCTCGCCGGACTGTTCCGCACCGAGCAGGCGAGGGGGTTGTTCGGCGGGGTCGCCGCGCATGCCTTCCACCCGCTGCACCGGCCGCTCAGCGCGAGCATCGGCCTCGGCATCCTCACCGCGGGCCACGCCTACGGTTGGGCGGTCGCCGCGGGTGGATCGCAACGGATCACCGACGCCATGGCGGCGGCCCTCGGCGACCTCGGCGGAAAGATCGAAACGGGCGTGCGGGTGCGGTCGGTGTCCGATCTGCCGCCGGCGGAACTGACCATGTGGGACCTGTCGCCGACCGCGGTCGCGGAGATCCTCGGCGACCGCCTGCCGCCTCGAATCCGGAAGTCGTACCAAAAGTTTCGTTACGGCCCGGGTGCCTGCAAAGTCGACTTCGCGGTGCACGGCGGCGTGCCGTGGACGGCGGAGGCGGCGCGCCGGGCGGGGACGGTGCACCTCGGCGGCACGTTCGCCGAGATCGCCGCCACCGAACGCGAGATCCATCGCGGTCGCATGCCCGAACGACCTTTCGTACTGGTCGGGCAGCAATATCTCGCCGATCCGCAACGTTCGGCGGGCGACATCCATCCGATCTGGGCATACGCCCACGTCCCGCACGGCTATCCCGGCGACGCCACGGCGGAGATCACCGCCCAGATCGAACGCTTCGCCCCCGGTTTTCGCGACCGCATAGTCGGAACCAGCGTGCGCAGCGCGGCGGAATTCGCCGAATACAACCCCAACTATGTGGGCGGCAACATCATGACCGGCGCGAAGGACATCACACAGCTGCTGTTCGGTCCGCGTAGGACCCTGCAGCCCTACGACGTAGGCGTGCCGGGTCACTACCTGTGCTCCGCGGCCACACCGCCGGGCCCAGGGGCGCACGGGATGTGCGGCGTGAATGCCGCGCAGCGGGCGCTCCGGCGCTGAAGAGCCCGGCCATCGTCTCGATCCTCGCCCTCGCCGGACGCTGCCGCGGCGACACCACCGGCTGGTCCGGGGTGACCAGCGGTTTCCCGCGGGATCACCCGGGCAATCGGTCACCATGGATGCGGAAAACACCAATGCAGCAGACACGTCGTCGAGCAGCGCACAGCGTTTCGGCCGAGTCACGGCGGATGATCTACGCCGGTTGCTGGCCACCGGCCAACCGGACGCGTACCTGGTCCTCGAGGAAGGGCAGATCAGAATCGAAGGTGCCTTCGGGTCCGAGCCGCAAGGAATGCTCATCTTGTCGCGGGCCGAACTGGCCGCCCGGATCGGAGAGGACCCGGACGCCGCCGCACTGACCGAGACCGCCGCCGAGCTGGACACCGAAGTTCGTCTCCGGGGTGCCTGAAACGTCGGCGGCCCGCGCGGCCGGCTATGGGATCTGCCGGAAATCGCTTTGCACGGTCACGCGCCGGATGGCCACGATATCGGTATGAGCATCGAACCGTGCTCGGCGCTCGCACCGGGCGTCGTGCCACCGGAACGGATCGAACTGGACGAGCTGCTGTTACGGCGATGGCAGCTGGAGGACCTGCTGCCGCGACTCGAGGCGATCAACGCCTCGTTCGACGAGATACACCCCTGGATGGACTGGCTCGCCGAACCGGCGACACTGGAGAGTCAACGCGCTTTCGGCCGGGAGACGGACGAGAGCTGGCCCAGCGCCGCACTGCCGGGCGTCGACCGTGTCGAGATCCACTGTGACGAGGCGAATGTCCGCAGTGCCGCGGTAGCCCGGCGCCTCGGCTACCGGCTGGACCGGATCGAGCCACGCGAAAAGCGTGCGCCCGCGGAGTCCGGTCGTGGGATGTACTGGGTCAAGGAGCGATGATCAGCCGCCGGTTCGCTCAGCCGGTGGCAACCGAGGCGGCGACAGGCCCGGCGGGTTCGTGGACGTCCGGGCCGAGGTCGGGTGCGTAGAGTCCGGCGATTTCGGTGGCGTATTTCTCGGCGATCACCCGGCGCCTGAGTTTCATCGTGAGGGTGACTTCGTCGCCGCCCGCTTCCCAGAAGGTGGGCAAGACGCGGAACCGCTTGACTTGCTCCACCCGCGAGAGCTTCGCATTGCCCGCGGCGATGCCTGCGGCGATCTGCTCGATGACGCCGGCGTCGGCCGACAAGGCCGCTGCCGAGCAATCGGGCAGGTCGTGCCGCGCGGCGTACGGTCCGGCGGTTTCGGCATCGAGGACGAGGAGCGCGGTGTTGTAGGGGCGGCCGTCGCCGATCACGGCGATCGCCCCGATCAGCGGCGTCGCCGCCTTGATCGCGTTCTCGATGTTGGTGGGGGACATGTTCTTCCCGGCGGAGTTGATGATCAACTCCTTCTTGCGGTCCACGACCCTGAGATATCCGGCGTCATCGATGGTGACGACGTCGCCGGTGCTCAGCCAGCCCTCGGAGTCGACGGTCTCGGCGGTCTTGCCGGGCTCACCGCGATAGCCCTTCATCACGAGCGGGCCGCGGACGTGGAGTTCACCGTCATCGGCGATCCTGGCCCGCATGCCGGGCAACAGTTTGCCCACGGTGCCGAGTCTGGCGTCGCCGGGGTGGCTGACGCTGCAGATGCAGGTGAGTTCGGACATGCCCCAGATCTCGGCGATCGGGATCCCGAGCCCGGCGAAGAATCCGAGCGTTTCGGCGGGGATCGGCGCGGCGCCGGACATCGCCCAGCGGACGCGGTCGAGACCGAGTTTCGCGCGCAGCCCGGACAGGACGAGTCGATCGGCGCGTGCCCACTCGGCGGCGACGGATTCGGGCACCGCCTCCCCGGCCGATTGATGAGCGCTGCGCTGGGCGGCGACCGCCAACGCCCACCGCAACGCGGCCTGGCGCTGCTCGTCGGGCTCGTTGGCGACCGCGAATTCGATTGCCGCTTTGAGCTTTTCCCATACCCGGGGCACGGCGCCCCAGATCGTGGGGTGCAGGTCGGCCAAGGCGGCGCCGATCCCCGTCGGATCGGCGACGCAGGTCACCTGGGTACCGAAGACCTCCTGGAAGTACAGCGCGGTCAGCCGGTCGGCGATGTGCGCGGTGGGCATGTAGGACGTGATGGTGTCCCCGAACCGGATGCCCAGCACCTGGTCGACGGCGTAGCACTCGAACATCAGGTTGGCGTGCGTGGTCTCCACCCCTTTGGGATCGCCGGTGGTGCCCGACGTGTAGATCAGCGTCGCGACGTCATCGGGCTGGACCGCGCGCCACGCGGCGCCGAAGTCGAAGTCTCGCTCGCCCCCGGCGATGACGTCAGCGACCGACAAAGTGCCCTCCGGGGCGTCGTCGACGCAGACGATGTGGTCGAGTTCGACGCCGCTCGCGCGGACCTGTTCGACATATCCGGGCTCGCAGATCAGCACGCGCACACCGGCGTTGTCCAGAACGTACGCGATCTGCTCCGGCGACGCGGTGTTGTACACGGAGAAACTGGTGGCGCCGAGATGCTGCGCCCCGACCTCCAGCGGATAGAACTCGATGCGGTTGGACATCATCAGGGCCACCGTGTCGCCGCGCCGGACGCCCAGTCCCGACAGCCCGGCGGCGATCAGACGGACCCGCGTCGCGTACTCGCGCCAGGTGAGGGTGGCGGCGTCGCCGGGAGTGCGGAGCGCGATCGCGTCGGGATCGACGGCCGCGTTGTGCTGGAAGGCGGCGGGGAGCGTGTCGAAGCGTGGAGTGCTCACGAGAGGGATTCCTTCGGGTCGGACGGCGCATGCTGCGGCCGGACCGTGCTGAGTGGAGATGCGATGGGCGACCTGGAGCCGTCGTGACCGGCATACGGCGACGGTGTCGTGCGCGCTTCGACCCTGCGCAGCAGGTCGTGCACGCGGCGGTCGTGAGTGAGTGCGCTGTCGAGCACGACATTGACCGCCCCGCGCAGCAGCGCGTAGGGCTCCCACCCTGCCGGTGCGATGGTGCGCGCGGCGCGACGCTCGATGCCGTCCGCGATGGTCCTGGCCGCTTGCGCCGCCGAGATGCGCGTGTTCAACGGCCACGGCAGCAGGTCGTCCAGCTCGCGGCCGAGTTCGTCGTGATCGAGGGTGTCGTGGGTCATCCGGGTGTCGACGATGCCGAAATAGGCGATGCCCGCCGAAGCGCCGAAGGGCGCCAGTTCCACCCGCAACGCCCGACCCAGCTGTTCGACCGCGGCTTTACTGATCATGTACGGGGCTCCCGCCATGCCGGGAGCGAACGCCGCGCACGACGACACCACGACCACATGACCTTCGGCGGCGACGACGTGGTCGAGCGCCGGGCGCACGGTGTTGAACACACCGGTGAGGTTGATGTCCATCACCCGGTCGAAGTCCTGCCCGTCGAGCGTGCGCACCGTCGCCGGGCGGGGCACCACGCCCGCATTGGCCACCACCACGTCCAAGCGGCCGAAATGGTCGGCGGCCCGGTCGACGACCGCCCGCATCGCCGAGCGATCGGCGACGTCGGCGGCGATGGCGAGGGTTCGATCGCCCAATGCGGCGGCTGCCGCGTCGACCGCGTCCCGGTCGAGATCGACCAGCACGACCGAGGCCTGCTTGTGGTGCAGCAGCGCCGCCAGTTCGCCGCCGATGCCGCGCCCCGCGCCGGTGATCAGCACGACCCTGCCCGCGACCGAATACCCGCGCCGCCCCCTGGCGATCCGGAGCATGTCGCCGATCACCGGATCACCTCGTAGGCTGCGGTGTCGAATCGGCTGGTGCGCTGCCGGTATTCGAAGCTCCAGTTCGGGTAGAGACCGGCATTGAGCCCGTCCGGCGTCTGGTAGTAGCTCTGGCATCCGCCCGTGAGCCATACCGTCGACGAACTGCGGCGAGCCATCTCCGCGACGAAATCGGCCTGCGCTGCCGGTCGCACCTCGATCCGGCGCGTTCCGCGGGAGCGCGCGTCGCGCAAGGCGTCGACGATGTAGGCGATCTGGGATTCGATCATGTAGATCGCGGACTGGTTACCGGCGGCGCCGAACGGACCGAGCGTGCAGAAGAAATTGGGGAACCCGGACAGCGCGACACCGAGATAGCTCTGCGGTCGTTCCCGATAGAGCTGCGCCAGCGTTCGCCCGTCGCGCCCGACGTAGCGCTCGTAGGCGGTCGGGATCGAGGTGAAACCGGTTCCGAAGATGAGGGTATCCACCGCGTGCTCACTGCCGTCGCGCAGCAGAATCGAGTGCGGCCGGATCTCGGCGATCGGCTGGGTGACCACGTCGACGTTCGGCTGGTCGAGTGCCGGTAGGTAGGTGTCGGAGAAGATCGCTCGTTTGCAGCCGATGACGTAGTCGGGGGTGAGCTTCTTGCGCAGCTCTCGGTCGCGGACCTGCCGCAGCAATTGCAGTCGGCCCAGCGCTTCGTACGGGTGCCGGAAGCGCTGATCGACCAGCGAGATGAGCCCGAAGGTCTCGATCGCCGCGTAGAACCCGCCGCGAATGGCGCGCTGCGCCAGCGGGATACGGCGCAGCAGCCGTCGCTCGAGTTCGAGGGTGCGGCGATCCATGCGCGGGACGATCCAGGGGGCCGATCGCTGGAACAGCAGCAGCTGGGCCACCTTCGGCTGGATCTCCGGCACGAACTGCACCGCCGAGGCGCCGGTGCCGATGACCGCGACCCGCTCGCCGGTGAGATCGTGATCGTGGTTCCAGTGCAGCGAATGGAAGGACGTACCC
Source organism: Nocardia sp. NPDC047038 (assembly GCF_040644075.1). Taxonomy (NCBI): domain Bacteria; kingdom Bacillati; phylum Actinomycetota; class Actinomycetes; order Mycobacteriales; family Nocardiaceae; genus Nocardia; species Nocardia sp. NPDC047038. Next base: position 236,153 of record NZ_JBEYVQ010000008.1, read on the forward strand.
GCGAAGGAGTCGATGCCGGGCAGCCGGGGATACTTCGCCTCCGCGAAGAGCCCGGTGGCCGAGAGCAGGAAGTCCGCGGTCAGCGTGCCGCGCGAGGTCTCGATCCGCCAGAGCGAACCTTGCTCGTCCCACCGGGCGTCGAGCAGTTCGCAGCCGAACCGGATGTGGCGGACGACATCGCGCTCGATGGCCACCGAGCGGATGTAGTCCAGGATTTCCGGCTGCCGTCCATAGGTGCGCGACCACTCCGGATTGGGCGCGAAGGAGTAGCTGTAGAGGTGGGACGGCACGTCGCAGGCACAACCGGGATAGGTGTTGGCCCGCCAGGTGCCGCCGAGGTCGTCGGCGCGTTCGAGGACCACCAGGTCGTCGAATCCGGCCTCGCGGAGTTTGATCGCCAGGCCGATGCCGCCCAGCCCCGCGCCGACGATCGCGATGGGGGTGTGCTCGATCGGATCGGAGGTCACTGGCGCTTCCTTCCGTGCAGGACCGCGATGAGCAGGTCGACGATCGTGTCCACGCGGTGGTCGCGCCGGAACGAGGTGAGCGGCAACGGGGACGGGAAACGCTGGCGCGTGGTGGCTTTGGCGTAGGTGAATTCCTCGAGCCCGTCCGGCCCGTGCACGCGGCCGAATCCGGAGGCGCCGACGCCGCCGAGCGGCAGCGCGGGAATGGTGGCGTGCGCGACGAACGCGTTGATGGAAATGCCGCCCGCCCGGATGCGGTCGGCGATGTCGCGCCCGTTGCGGCGGGCGAACACGGTGCCGCCCAGCCCGTAGGCGCAGCGGTTGACCAACTCGACGGCCTGGTCCATGTCCCTGACCTTGGTGACCGTCAGCGTGGGACCGAAGGTCTCCTCCGTCACCGCGGACGCGTCCTCGGGGACGTCGACGAGGATGGTCGGCTGGACGAACTGACGATCGATGGCATCCGGGCCGCCGAGCACCGCCCGGGCGCCGCGTGCGACGGCGTCCTCGATGTGGCGGCGAATGATCGCTAGTTGCTTCGGCATCGTGATGGGGCCGATCTTCGAATCCGCCCTACCGGCGTCGATCTGTCCCGCCGCCGCCACCAGTTCGGCGAGGAAGTCGTCGTAGACGTCGGCGTGGACGTAGACGCGCTCCACGGCCAGACAGGTCTGCCCCGCGTTGGAAAACCCGCCCCACACCGCCGCGTCGGCGGCGGCGGAGAGGTCGGCATCGGCGTCGACGATCAACGCGTCCTTGCCGCCGCACTCCATCAGCACCGGCGTGAGGTTCTCCGCGCACGCCGCGAGGACGAGTTTGCCGGTGGCCGTGGATCCGGTGAACCCGATTTTGCCGACGCCGCTGCGGCACAGAGCGTTTCCGGTGTCGCCGAGCCCGGTGATCACTTGCAGCACCGGCTCGGCGGGCATGGTGCGTGCGAACGCCTCCGCGAGCCACAGCCCGACGCCTGGGGTGTACTCGCTGGGTTTGAACACCACCGCGTTCCCGGCGGCCAGCGCGAAGGAGATGGAGCCGAGCGGAGTGAAGACCGGGTAGTTCCACGGTCCGATCACGCCGACCACGCCGAGGGGAAGGTATTCGACCGTGGCCGCGTGGTTGAGCGTCAGCATGCTCGACGGCACGGAGCGACGGCCGAGCACCTTCTCGGCGTTGCGGGCCGCCCACCGCAAGTGTTCGAGGGCCATCGCGATCTCCAGTTTGGCGTCGGAGACCGGCTTGCCCATTTCCCGGTGGATGATCTGGGCCAGTTCGTCACGGCCGGTGGCGATCTGGGCGCGCCAGGCGTCCAGATGCCGAGCGCGTCCGGCGAAGCCGAGATCGTGCCACCAGGTCGCGGCCTCGTGGGCGGCGGCGACGGCGGTGTCCACGGCATGGCGGTCGTGGACCGGGTAGGTTCCGACCACCTCGCCGGTGGCCGGATCGTGCACGTCGAAGGTCGACGCGACCGACGGTGCGTGATTGTCGGTGGAGACGCTCATCGGGTCGTCTCCCTCGATCGGCAACGCATAGACAACGCTGTCCCTTTCGTATGACGGTCTCAGAGGTCGACCACGAGGTGTTCGCCCGCGGCGCGGGAGACGCAGACCAGCATCTGGTTCTCGCGTTCGGCCGCGGTGAGCACGCGATCACGGTGGTCGACGGCGCCGGAGACGACCGCGACTTTGCAGGTGCCGCAGAATCCCTGCCGGCAGGAGTAAGGGGTGTCCGGCAGTGCGCGATGAATCGCGGTGAGCGCCGTTTCGTCGGCCGCGACCCGGACGGTGGTCGCAGTGCGCGCCAGAGTGAGGTCGAATTCCGCGCCGTCGACGACCGGCAGCGCGGAGAACCGTTCGGTGTGCAGCGAGGCCGTCGGGTTGAGTTCGAACAGGCACCGCCGCGCCGCATCGAGCATCGGCGGCGGCCCGCACACGTACACCGCCGCACCGGGTTCTGCGCGCGCCAGCAGTGCGGCGACATGCGGAGGGCCGAATTCGTCGTCCGGCCTGACGTCGGCGCCGGGCAGGTCGGCCAGGAACGGCATGGTCTCGCGTGAGCGGCCGACGTATACCAGGCGTCCACGCGCGCCCGCCGCCTCGACCATCGGCATGATCGTGGTGATGCCGATGCCACCGGCCAGGAACAGATACGACGTCGCCTCGACGAAGGTGAACGCGTTGCGCGGCCCGCGAATGCGCAGACGGTCGCCGACTCGCAGCGAATGGTGGATCTCCCGCGATCCGCCGCCCCCGTCGGGAATGAGCCGCACCGCGATGCGATACCGGAACCGGTCGCTCGGGTCGCCGCACAGCGAGTACTGGCGCTGCCGTCCCGAGGGCAAGAAGACATCCACGTGCGCGCCCGGCCGCCAGGTGGGCAGCGGACTGCCATCGGCCGCGCGCAGTGTCAGACTCACCACGTCGGCGGCTTCGCGTCCGATCCCGGCGATCGTGACGTCCGTATAGAAGCCCGTGCGGCGCACCGTGTTCGGGCGGGACAGGAATGCGGCGGTGCGTCCGGTGACGAACACCTTCCGATAGATGTCCATGACATCGCCGATCAGGCGCAGTCCCCCGGGCACCGAGCGCTCGGCCAGGGTGGGTGATCCGTTCATCGGTGCGCCGCCCGCGCGGCAGGCGAGTGCGCCAGATAGCGCAGGGCCTTGTCCATCGGACCCAGCTGGGACGGATGGAAACCCGGCCGCAGGTACCGCGGCATCTCGGTGACGAAGACCGTCCACTTCGGGATGACGCCACGCCGGGTCGCGCTCCAGAACTGCAGGCCCCAGAACCGGCCCTTCTGCGGCGACGGATCCTTCCGGTAGAGATAGGCGGTGGAGACGATGAACAGCGGAAGCAACGTCGCGCTGGCCAGGATCGCCGTGCGGGCTTTCCGTGCGTAGCTGCCGTCGATATGCATGAAAGCGTCGTAGACGACGCTGCGGTGCTCCACCTCTTCGGCGCCGTGCCACCGGACCAGGTCCAGCATCGCCGGATGCATGCCCTTCTCCTCGAGGATGTCCGCGTTGAGCAGCCATTCCCCGAGCACCGCTGTGTAGTGCTCCATGCCCGCGAACAGACCCAGCCGTTCCTTGAGCCACTCCTCTCGCGCCCGGCCGGTCAAGCCGTGGTCACCGAGGATGCGATCGACCAGCCAGGCGACTTTGCCGACGTAGGAATCGACGTCCAACCCGATCGATCGCAGGTGGGCGCGCGCGGCTTCATGACTGTTCGCGTGCATGGTCTCCTGCCCGATGAACCCCGTCACCTCCTCCCGCAATCGTTCGTCATCGATGTGTGGCAGGGCTTCGGCCAGTGCCTGCGCCATGGCTCGTTCCCCTTCGGGCAGCACCAGGTGCATCACATTGACGATGTGGGTGGCCAAGGCCTCGCCCGGCACGTAGTGCATGGGCACGGAGTCGAAATCGAAATGGACGTCGCGCGCATGGATGGCATGCGCTTCGTCGCGATACCGGCGCTGCGTCGCGCCTGCCTGCTCAGCCATGACCCGACCGTACAGAACAACAAATCGCATTGCAATGTTGCAGCAACAACTCGGGCTGAATGTTGCAGGATGGATCCGTTTTGCTAGCGTTGGCCCATGCCCACCGCGTCGAAGGCCACTGCGAGCAGCGAGAACGTCGCCGGTACCCTCGTCACCCGGATCCTGGACGCGGCTCTGGTCCTCTTCGAGCAGGTCGGCGTCAAGAAGACGACGATCGAGGAAGTGGCGCGGAAGGCGGGCGTGGACCGGGTGACGGTCTATCGCCATGTCGGTGGCCGCGACGACTTGGTGCAAGCCGTGATCAGTCGAGAGGTGGCCGCGGTGCTCGCCGAGATCACCCAGATCGCCGACCGGCACGACGAGCTCGGCGATCTCGTCGCCGACATCTTCGTCACCGTGATCACCCGCTGGCGCACGAATCCGCTCGTCGACCGCATGCTGGCGCTGGAACCGGCGCGCGTTGTCCTGAAACTCACCGTCGATGGCGCGGGCCCGTTCGCGATGTCCGTCCACGCGACGGTCACCGCGCTCGAGCGCGCTGTCGAACGGGGAATCCTGCCGCCCGCAACGGATCTGACCACTCGTGCGGAAATCGTGTGCCGGATCGTCCACTCGCTGATCCTCGCGCCGCACGGGCTCACCGAACTCCGGACCGACGGGCAACTCGACGATTTCGCGCGCACATACCTGGTGCCGGTGGTGGCCGGACCGAACGTCGCGCCCCGCTGACACCGGACGCGCCGGGCCGGTCGCTCCGTGGAATGCCGCGTGCGGATGTCCATCGGACGAACGCTCAGTTGTACCGCGGCAACCGCTGTCGATTTCGTCCGGTGTTCCGCGAAAAACGCTGCGCCGGAATTCGTTCAGAAGACGCCTTCGTCCACTTGGCGATCCCGGATGTGCCGTTGACCAGCGCCACGTCGAATCCGTCGCGTTCGGCGAAACGGTCCTCGGCACCTCCCCGCGCTCTCGTTGCGACGGGACGATCGGCCGTACCTGCGACAAGGCCCGGCAAATAGCGGAGAGTGTGCTATTTGGCGGGCGATCGATCGCGAACGACCGTGTGGTGAACGGGGGACCGCGACCGTCAGCGGATCGTCGAACATCGTCCCGTTGATCATGTGATGCGCGGTGTTTCACTGTGGCTCCGTACTTCTGGCCTACACCGTCCAGCGGTCAGCCACTCGGAAGTGTTTCCATCCAGAAGCCTTCAGCCAACGAAGAGATGAGGTAGCTGCATGTTGACTGTGTGACGATGAAGGAGGAGGGGTGGCGATCTCGATGACCTACAAGGTGGCTGTCGTCGGAGCGGGTTTCGGCGGCATCGGGATGGGAGTCGGGTTGCGGCGAGCCGGGATCACGGATTTCGTGATCTTCGAGCGGGACGGCGACGTCGGCGGGGTTTGGCGAGACAACACCTATCCGGGCTGCTCCTGTGATGTGCCGTCCCACTTGTATTCGTTCTCGTTCGCGCCCTACCGAAGTCGGCGCATCCGATATCCGCGCCAGGCGGAGATCCTGGAGTATCTGCGCGGGGTCGCCGCCGACCACGGTTTGGTTCCGCATCTGCGATTGGGCACCGCGATCAGGGAAGCCAGCTATCTGGAAACCGAGGGCGGGTGGGAACTGACCACCTCCGACGGGCGGCGTGTGGTCGCCGAGGTGGTGATCTTCGCCGTGGGCCAGCTGCACCGGCCGAGCATTCCCGATCTCGCGGGCCGGGCGGATTTCGCCGGACCGTCGTTCCATTCCGCGCGCTGGGACCACGACCAGGACCTGCACGGCAGGGACGTGGCGGTGATCGGCACCGGCTCCAGCGCGGCACAGATGTTGCCGACCCTGGCGACGAGAGCCCGGCGGGTCCGCATCTTCCAGCGCACGCCGCACTGGGTACTGCCCAAACCACCCGCCGACTTCGGGCCGCTCGCTCGAACGGCGCTGCGGCTGCCCGGCGCTCACCATCTCTATCGCCGAGTCCTGTACTACGGCTCCGATGCCGTGCTCGCGCCGATCATGCGCCGAGGTTGGTCGGCGCGGCCCGCCGAATGGGCTGCCCGGCGGTACCTGCGCAGCCGGATCGCGGACCCGCGGCTGCGGGCGAAACTCACCCCCGACTATCCGATCGGGGGCAAGCGCATCATCTTCGACAGCCACTATTATTCGGCCTTGGCCCGCGAGAACGTCGAGCTGATCACCGACCCGATCGCCCGGATCACCCGCGATGGAGTGCGCACGGCCGATGGTGCACACCATCCCGCGGATGTGATCATCTACGCCACCGGGTTCCGTGCTCCGGAGTTCCTGGTCCCGATCACCGTGCGTGGACGCGGGGGCGTGCTGCTGCACGACCAGTGGCGTTCCGGAGCGACCGCGCTACTGGGCATGGCGGTTCCCGGCTATCCGAATGCCTTCCTGATCGCCGGGCCGAACAGTTTCAACCCCGCGGGCAGCAATCCGGGAATGAAGGAGTGTCAGGTGGACTACATCGTTCGTTGCCTGCACTGGCGTGATCGGATCGGCGCGTCCGCCATCGAGGTCAGGGAAACCGCGATGCGGGCACATCAGCAGTGGCTCGAGCAAGCGGTCACCAAGACGGTGTGGCCCGCGATGGGACCGAACTGCTGGTACAAACACGACAGCGGGCGCGTCACCAACCCGTGGCCCGCCTCGGCGCGTGCCTTCGATCGCGCCTTACGGCGACCGCCGTCCGAATCGTTCCGTGCGGTTCCCCCCGATCCGGCGAACCCGGCAGATCCGGCCGCATCGGAACCGGCCGCCGGAATCCACTCCGAGTGACAATGCCCGGCCGAGCCGTATTTCGTTGCTACTCGGATGTTTCCGCTCGCTGGGCCGGATTCGCACCCGAGATCGGTTCATAGAGGGCGATGTGCCAGGCGGAGCCGGGCGTCGGCCGTATCACGGCGCGGCGTTCGTGCGGTCCGATGGCCGGCTGCGCGGCTTCGAAACCTCCGGCGCGCAGCCGGTTCAACGCGGCATCCAGGTCGTCCACCTTGATCGCGAGGAACGGGCTGTCGTCCTCGCGGTCGGTGCCCGCGAGCATCACGCGGACGCCATCGCTGTCGAACTGGGCCCAGCGGTCGCCGTCGACGACGGTGGGTTCGGTAGCGAGGACGGCGGCGAGCAGTGCCACCGTGGCGGGCAGGTCGTCGGTGGGGTAGGCGGGGCCGATCCGTTGGATCGTCATGGGTGGGTCCTAACAGTGCGTGGTGCGGGCTCGTTCAGGAACGCCGCTCGGCGTGGGCGGCGCGAACGACCTCGTAGGTGGCGGTGTTGGCCCGGATCGCCTCGGGCAGGTCGTCGGCCATGCTCAGGAAGCCGTGGAACATGCCGTCGCAGCGGTGGATCGCCGCCGGGACACCGGCTCGCCGCAGCCGCTGCCCGTAGTCCTCGCCCTCGTCGCGCAGCGGATCGAACTCCGCGGTGACGATGTGTGCGGGCGGGAGCCCGGCCAGGTCGGCGGTGAGTGGGTTGGCGTACGGATCGGCGCCGTCGTGCGAGCCCAGGTACTGACGCCAATACCAGCGCAGGTGGGCGGCGGTGGTGAAATAGCCGTCGGCGTTGTCGCGGTAGGACGCCGTGGCGCAGGCCGGATCGAGCATGGGATACAGCAGCAGTTGCCGGGCGATCTCGGGGCCGCCTCGATCGCGTGCCATCAACGTGGTCACCGCGGCGAGGTTGCCGCCCGCGCTGTCCCCGGCCACGACGAGGCAGGCGGGATCGCCGCCCAGCGATTCGGCGTGGTCGGCGACCCAGCGCAGCGCCGCGTACGCGTCCTCGGCCGCCGCGGGGAACCGGTGCTCGGGCGCCTGCCGGTAGTCCACCGACACCACGATCGCCTCCGCCCCGACGGCCATGGCCCGGCAGAACCGGTCATGGCTGTCGAGGCTGCAGATCACGAATCCGCCGCCGTGGCAGAACATCACGATCGGAGGCGGCTGCACCGCCGCGGCGGGACGATAGACGCGGACGCGGATCTCGGGTGCGCCCGGCGGGCCGGGAATCAGTCGATCCCACACCTCGGCGACGGGAATCGGATCGATGACCGGCGCGGGACGGGCGGCGAGCAGCCGCCGGGCCTCGGCGGCGTCGAGCACTTCGGTGCCCAATTTCGGGAACGCGGCGCCCGCGGCCTCGACGATCGCCCGCGCCTGTGGTGTCAGCGGCATCGCGGCTCGCCCCTTTCGCTACTGCTCGAGGTCCGGTGGCAGGAACTTGCCCGCCGCCAGGCCGCCGTCGATCGTCACCTCGGCGCCGGTGATGTAGGCCGAGGCGTCGGAAGCAAGGAACGCGACCAGTTCGGCGACCTCCTCCGGCGCGCCGGTGCGTTGCAGCGGCAGGGACGGGAAGCTGCCGGGGCCGGTGGTCAGATACGGGACCATCGGGGTCGCGATCGGGCCAGGATGCACCGAGTTGACCCGGATTCCGGCCGGGCCCAGTTCGAGCGCGGCGGTCTTGGTCAGCCCGCGCAGGCCCCATTTCGAGGAGCCGTAGGCGGAGTGACCCATCAGCCCCTCGAGGCCCGCCTGCGAGGAGATGTTGACGATCGAGCCGCCGCCCGCCCGCGTCATCGGCCCGATCGCCGCCTGGATGCCGCGGAACGGACCGACCAGATTCACCCGCAGGATCCGCTCCAACTCCTCCGGCGCGGTGTCGCTCAGCGGCTTCGCGGTGTAGATGGCGGCGTTGTTCACCAGGACGTCCAGCGTGCCGAACGCCGAAACCGCCGTGCCGACGGCGGCCTCCCAGTCGTCACCGCTGCCGACGTCGTGCCGGACGAAACGTGCGGCGGCGCCCAACGATTCGGCCAGTTGCGCGCCTTCGGCTTCCAGCACGTCGGTGATCACCACCAGGGCGCCGCGCTCCACGAACAGCCGCGCCTCGGCGGCGCCCTGTCCTCGGGCGGCGCCGGTGATCAGGGCGACCTTCCCACTCAGGTCAACCATGTCGAACTCCTCGTTGTCTTGCGGGGTCAGCTGTTGCGGAAGTGGGGGATGACCTTCTCGCCCCAATGCCGGATGGTCTCCAGGCAGGCCTCCTGCGGCACGGTGCCCATCTGGATGAGGCAGAGGATCTCGTCGGCGCCCGCCGCCTGCAGACGCTCGACGTAGGCGATGGCGTCCTCGGGGCTGCCGTAGGCGTGCTCGACGTTGAAGACCGAGGTGGCGCCGGTCTTCACGGGAATCTTGGCCTCGTGCAGGTAGGCCACGTGGTCGTCGGCGGCCTGCTTGATGGCGGCGACTTCGTCCGCGTTCGGGTCCACGGCCTCGTCGGGAGCCGGACCCGCGCCGTAGTAGTGCTTGATGGACTGGGCGAAGAAGCGCTGTCCGCGGGCGCCGATCTGCTGGGCCTTCTCCCGGTCGTCGAGGACGATGGTGGGGCACAGCGCCGCGAAATGATCGTTCACGACGGTCGAGACGAAACGCTCACCGGTGCGCGCGGCGATCGCCTCGTCATAGGTGCGCCGCAGTTCGGCGATCTCCTCCACGCCCGCGAAACCCAGCACGAGCGCGCCGATTCCGTAGTCGGCGGCCATTTTCAGCGTGTCCTTCTTGGTGCACGCCATGAACAGCGGCGGATGCGGCAGCTGCTCCGGCCGCGGCAGCAGCGAATGCGGCGAGACCTGCAAGAGTTCGCCGTTGTACTCGAATTCGGCCTCGGGATCCTGCCATGCCTTGCCGATCATGCGCAGCGACTCCTCGACCTCCTGGTAGGTGCGCTCGGGGTCGACACCGCACATGGAGGTCTCCACCGGCGTCGCGCCGCGGCCCGCGCCGAGGTTGAGCCGGCCGCCGGACAGCACGTCGAGCATCGCGGCGCGTTCGGCCGCCCGCACGGGGTGGTTGAAGTTGAACGGCATGCACACCACGCCGTGCCCGATCCGGATCCGTTCGGTCTTGGCGGCCACCCAGGTCAGGAAGACCTCAGGGGCGCTCATGTGCGCGTACCACTTCAAGCCGTGGTGCTCGACCGCCCAGACGGTGTCGAATCCCATCTCGTCGGCGAGTACCGCCTGCTCGACACAGTCGCGCAGCACCTGGTGCTCGTGCTCACGCGAGGGGTTGGCCATCTGGGCCTCGAAGATCATCGAGAACTTCATCCGGTCTCCTTCTCGACGCCCGATCGGGCGTTTCCGGTTTCGTCGGGGTGATTCGTCCCGCTGCGGGACAGTCGGAAGCTGTATGCCTAATCGAAATATGACCGCTGGAATTTCTCAGGTCAGGAGCTAGTCCCGGTGGCCGGGACCGTCCGGTGCCGTGCCCCCGGTGGGCGACCTAGCGTCGGTGCGCAAGGGACGGTCAGAGAGGACGGAAATCGGTGGGACAACTCGACGGCAAGGTGGCGCTGGTCACCGGCGGGGCGCGCGGGATGGGCGCCGAGCACGTACGGCAGTTCGTGGCCGAGGGCGCGCGGGTGGTGTTCGGTGACGTGCTCGATCACGAGGGAACGGCGCTGGCCGCGGAACTGGGTGACGCCGCGCGGTACGTGCACCACGATGTGACCAGCGAGGCCGATTGGTCCGCCGCGGTGTCGGAGGCGGTCGGCCACTACGGGCGGCTGGACGCGGTGGTGAACAACGCGGGCATCCTGCGGTTCGTCCCGATCGCCGAAATGGCTCTGGCGGATTTCACCGCGATCATGTCGGTCAACGTGACCGGCACCTGGCTGGGCATCAAGACCGCCGCACCGGCGCTGGCCGAGACCGGCGGCGGCGCGGTCGTGAACGTCTCCTCGGTGGAGGGGTTCGTCGGCGCCGCGGGCCTGTCCGCCTACAGCGCGAGCAAGTTCGCGATCCGCGGCATCACCAAGTCGGCCGCCCGCGAGCTCGGCCACCTGGGTATCCGGGTCAACTCGCTGCACCCGGGCGGCATCGCCACGCCCATGACCGCGGCGGTGTCCGGTGCGTCCGGAGTCGACGGCGACGGCTTCTTCGCGAGCCTGCCGATCCCGCGCTGGGGGCAGCCCGTCGAGGTCTCCCATGTGGCGGTGTTCCTGGCCTCGGACGCGGCGAGTTATTGCACCGGAGGCGAATTCGTGGTCGACGGCGGCATGCTCACCGGCTGCGGCTACTGACGGGAAGCGACGCGATGACTCAGGAATTCGAATTCGACGTGGTGGTCGTCGGTTCCGGCGCCGCGGGCATGACCGCCGCCCTGACGGCCGCCTACCGTGGACTTTCGGTGACGCTGATCGAGAAAGGCCGAGCGTTCGGCGGCTCCACGGCACGGTCCGGCGGCGGCATCTGGATCCCGAACAACCCGGTACTCCAGAGCGAAGGCGTGCCCGACAGCCCGGAACTTGCCCGCACCTATCTCGCGGCCGTGGTGGGCGATCGGGTACCGGAGGTCAGGCAGCGGGCGTTTCTCGAGCGCGGACCGGAGATGATGCGCTACCTCGGCGCTCGCAGCAAATATTGGGAATTCGTCTACGACCGTGGCTATTCCGACTACCACCCCGAGTTCCCCGGTGGTCTCGCCCAGGGACGCAGCATCGAGCCGGCCCCGCTGGACGGACGGCTGCTCGGCGGCGACCTGCACAAGATCAACCAGCCGACCATGTCCGGTCCCAAGGGCATCGCCTTCACCGTCAGCGACTTTCACGATCTGAACATGATCGCCCGCACCTGGGCCGGGAAGCGCACCGCGATCAAGGTCGGTATCCAAGCGGTGGGGAACAAGCTGCGCGGACGGCTGCCGCTGAGCCTGGGCAAGGCCCTCGCGGCCCGGCTGTGGCTGTCGCTGCGCGACGCAGGGGTGCCGGTGTGGCTGAACACGCCGCTGACCGAACTGATCACCGAGGGCAACGCGGTGGTCGGCGTACGCGCCGAACGCGACGGGACGCCGGTGGTGATCAAGGCGCGCCGCGGCGTGGTGCTGGCGGCGGGCGGCTTCGAGCACAACCTGGAGATGCGTCGGCAGTACATGAGCGGCCCCCAGTCCACCGAATGGACGGTGGGCGCCACCGAGAACGTCGGTGAGGGCATCGTCGCGGGCCAGAAGGCCGGCGGCGCGGTCGATCTCATGGACGACGCCTGGTGGGGACCGTCCGTGCGCAATCCCGACGGGCCGCCGTTCTTCTGCCTCGCCGAGCGCTCCCAGCCCGGCGGCATCATGGTGAACCACGCGGGCGAGCGGTTCGTCAACGAATCGGCCCCCTACGTCGACGTCGTGCACAAGATGTACGAGCAGGAAGCGGCGGGCGTCGGGCACATCCCGGCGTACTTCATCATGGACCAGCGGTTCCGGGACCGGTACCTGTTCCTGGGCAACTTCCCGAAGCGTCCGCTTCCGCAGAAGTACCTGGATGCCGGGATCATCCAGCAGGCAGACACTTTGGCCGAGCTCGCGGCGAAGATCGGCGTGCCGCCCGCGGCGCTCACCGCGACGGTGGAGCGCTTCAACGGTTTCGCCCGTGCCGGTCGCGACGAGGACTTCCGCCGTGGCGATTCCGCGTACGACCGCTACTACGGCGATCCGACCGTGCGCCCGAACCCGTGTCTGGCGCCGCTCGAGCAGGGGCCCTTCTACGCCGTCGAGATGGTGCCGGGAGATCTGGGCACCAAGGGAGGTCTGGTCACCGACGAGCACGCGCGCGTCCTCGACAGCGACGACCAGCCGATACCCGGCCTGTACGCGGCCGGGAACAACTCGGCCTCGGTGATGGGCAACGACTACGCCGGCGCGGGCGCGACCATCGGTCCCGCGATGGTGTTCGGCTACATCGCGGCGGGCCACATCGCGGGCACCCGGTCGGAAACGACCGCGCAGCGGGCACAGACATCGGAAGGAGCGCGTTGATGGGACGCGTCGACGGCAAGAACGTCATCGTGACCGGCGGCGCCCGGGGAATGGGTGCGGCTTTCGCACGGCGGCTGGTCGCCGACGGCGCCAGCGTGGTGATCGGCGACGTGCTGGTGGACGATGGGGTGGCACTGGCCGCCGAGCTGGGCGACGCGGCGACCTTCCTCCCGCTCGACGTCACCGACGAGTCGGCGTGGAACGACGCGGTCGCCTACGCCGAGAAGGTCTTCGGGCCGGTCTCGGGCCTGGTCAACAACGCGGGCATCGTCCACGTCGATCCGATCGAGAAGCTGTCGGAAGCCGATTTCCGCAAGGTGATCGACGTCAACCAGGTCGGGGTGTTCCTCGGCATGAAGGCGGTGCTGGGGTCGATGCGCCGGGCCGGAGGCGGCTCCATCGTCAATATCTCCTCGATCGGCGGCATCATCGCCTTCTCCAACATCCTCGGCTACACCGCGTCCAAATGGGCCGTGCGCGGCATGACCAAGACCGCCGCCCAGGAGTTCGCCGCCGACGACATTCGCGTCAACTCGGTGCACCCCGGTGTCGTGGTCACCGAGATGACCGCGGATTCGACACGCTCGCAGGGCATGTCGGGCAATCAGCCGATCCGCAGGGCCGGCCGTCCCGAGGAACTGGCGAACCTGGTGCTGTTCCTGATCAGCGACGAGTCGAGCTTCAGCACCGGCTCGGAATTCGTGGCGGACGGCGGCTACACGTGCCTGTGAGGACCACCGGCAGAGCAAACCGGCGGGCCGACCGCCGAGCGAGACAAGGAAATCGACCGTGAAGAATTTCGAGGGCAGGACCGCGGTGATCACCGGCGCGGGCGCGGGCATCGGCCGGGCGTTGGCGGTCGAACTCGCCCGCCGCGGTGCACGGCTGGCGCTGTCGGGCCGCAACGTGGAGAACGTCGCCGAGACCGCGGCGCTGTGTGCCAAGGAAGGCGCGCAAGCGCGCGCGTACAAGCTCGACGTGACCGACCGGGCGGCGGTGTACCGCCACGCCGACGAGGTGGCCGAGGACTTCGGCGGGATCAATCTGGTGGTCAACAACGCCGGAGTCTCGCTGACCGCGAACGTGGAAGAACTCGGCTGGGCCGACTTCGAATGGATCGTCGGCATCAACTTCTGGGGCGTCGCCTACGGCACGAAGGCGTTCCTGCCTCATGTCATCGCCTCCGGTGACGGCCATATCGCGAACGTGTCGAGCATGTTCGGCCTGGCCGCCTGCCCCAGCCAGGGCGCCTACAGTGCGACGAAATTCGCCATTCGCGCCTTCACCGACGCGCTGCGGCAGGAGATGAACATCGCCGGGCACGCGGTGGGCGTCAGCAGCGTGCATCCGGGCATGATCAAGACCGAGATCGCCTGGAAGGCGCGGGCGGGCGGCGATCGCGATCGCGACGCGCTGGCCGCCAACTTCGACCGCCTGGCCAAGACCACCCCGGAGCACGCCGCGCGGGTCATCGTGAACGGTATCCGCAAGAACAAGGCGAAGATCTTGATCGGCGCGGATGCCCACGTCATCGATTGGCTGCCAAGGCTTTTCGGATCCGGATACCAAAAGATCCTCACCGCGCAGATGAAGAACGAGGTCGCCTGACACGCGGCGCGCAGATCCTGTGGGCGGCAGGTGCGTGTCAGCAGCCGGACGCGTTCTCGCTGATCACCCACTGCACAAGGTGGTCCTACCGAACCGGGTCCTTCACGACCTGGCCGGGTAGGACCGCCTTGCTCGTTTCCGGCGCTTCGACAAGAAGGACGGCCCATGCTGAGGGGATGGCAATGGAGCGGGTTCGAGACGGTGGCGCTCCAAGAGGCGATGCAGCGGTCTCCTGACCCATATAGCTATCCTGCCGCGTGGGGGATGGTGCAACGGTGGATTGGGGTCACCTATAGGTTCGCCGGCGGCCTGGGAGGCGATTACCGGGGTAGAGGCCGGGAATGCTCAGGGCTGGGCACCCTGCGAACGCAGGACCCGTTTGAGGACCTTGCCTGCAGCGTTTCGAGGTAGTGCCGCTACGACCTCGATGCGACGCGGGGCCTTGTAACCGGCGATACGGGTCCGGGCCCAGGCGAGGATCTCTGTCGGGTCGATTTCGACGGGGCCGTCGGGGACGACGAAAGCGTGGCCGACTTCACCGAGACGAGCGTCGGGGACACCGACTACTGCGGCTTCGGCGATCTCGGGATGGTCGAGGAGGATTCGCTCGATCTCGGCGGGGTGGACGTTGAACCCGCCCACGATGAACATGTCCGCGCGGCGGTCGGCGATGCGCAGGTAGCCGTTGGTGTCGAGGGTGCCGATATCGCCGGTGTGCAACCAGCCGCCGGAATCGATGGCCGCTGTTGTCGCTGCGGGGTCGTCGAGGTAGCCGTGCATCACGTTGGGACCGGAAATCACGATCTCGCCGGGCTCACCCGCCCGCACCCGTCGCCCGGAATCGTCCACAACCCGAATCAGCGTGCCGGGCAGCGCTTTTCCTACGGTGTGCGCCAGGAGGTGCGCCGGTGCATCGGGTGCGCAGATCGTGGCGACGCCGGTCGACTCGGTCAGTCCGTAACCGGTGAAGATGTTCTCGGCACCCAGTTCACAGCGGATCCGCTCCACCAATTCGGTCGGCACGCTCGAACCACCCGTGCCCGCCAGCCGCAGGGAACTCAGATCGTGGGCGGAGCGTCGGTGCGTGAGCAGGTCGTGGAAGAGGGTCGGTGGGCCGGTCAGCACGGTGATCCGCTCGCGCTCGATGGCGCTGAACACACGCTGCGGATCGAATCGGTCCACCGGCACCATGGTGGCGCCGCGTAACAGGCACGCGATGATCCCGGCCTTGTAGCCGAAGGTGTGGGAGAACGGGTTCACCAGCAGATACCTGTCGTCGCCGGAGAGAGTGACCGCATCGGCCCAACGGCTGAACGCCTCGATCGTCTGCCGGTGGGTGGACGGCACGCCTTTCGGCACTCCCGTGGTGCCGGAGGTGAACAGGATGTCGGAGACCGACTCCGGGTCCACGGACGCGATCCGCGCGTCGGCGTCCGCGACGGGAACTTCGGCGCCGAGTGTGAGAAATCGGGACCACGAGAGTTCCGCGGCGGTGTCGTCGAGCACGACGGTGGTGTGCAACTCCGGCAGCGCGCACCCCGACTCCCGCAGCATCTCCGGGTAGTCGGTGCCGAGGAATCCGGCCACGGTGAGCACCATGCGGCACCGGCCGCGAGCGAGGATGTCGGCCGCCTCGCGACCGCGCAGCCGAGTACTGATCGGGACGAGCGTCGCGCCCGCACCGAGCACGCCGAGCGTGGCGGTCACCCATCGCGCGGTGTTGGGCGCCCAGATCGCCACCCGATCGCCGGGCCGCACCGATCGTGCCAGCAACGCCCGTGTGACCCGCCGCGCCGCGACGGCGAGTTCGGCGTAGGTGAGCTGACCCTCCGGCGCCACCACCGCGATCCGCGCGCCGTGCCGCCGTGCCCGGTCGGCCAGTACCGCCGGAATGGTCGCGAGCCCACCGGTCGCCGCGCGCCGTCGATCCATGCCGCGATCGTGCCGCACCAGCCGTTCGCTGCGGACCGATCGTCGCCGAACATCCCGCTGACCGGGAATTCTCTCCCGGTCAGGAGTTCGCAGGTACCGCGTATCGCCCATCGGTACCGGCGCGGTCGCGATATGGCACGTCGAGCGGTCGAGGGCGCGACGACCGCATGCCGCCATCCGGTCGGCTCACGCGGGATCACTGGTCCTGCTCAGCGGGACCACGGGTACGGCAGGTGACCGGTGGCACGGCAGGCTCGAAACGAGCGACAGGTGTGTGCGCCGCGGTTCGCGCCGCGCACGGCCCGGTGTACGAGATCCGAATCGCGCTTAGGCGCGGAACGTTCAGTGATTGCCAAGGAGTGACATGACGGCCGGAGCAGAGCTAGTGGAGCGCAACGACGAGGCAGCGGGCGCGGGGCCGGTCGTCGAACTCGACGGCGCCTGTTCGCTGTCCCGGGAACGCATCGGCGGCAAGGCGTGGAGCGTCAACCGCATGCGCGCGCTGGGCCTCTCGGTGCCGCCCGCGTTCGTGATCACCGTCGAGGGCTGGGCCGACTTCTCCGCGCGCGGGGAGATCGGCGAGGACATCTGGCACGGTGTCCGGGCGGGCATCGCCGCTGTGGAGCGCGGCACCGGCCGCATCTTCGGATCCGGCACCCGCCCGCTGCTGGTGTCGGTCCGCTCGGGCGCCGCGGTGAGCATGCCGGGGATGATGGACACGGTGCTCAACCTCGGCATGAACGAGGCGGTCGAGCGAGCGCTGGCGGCGGAGACCGGGAATCCGGGCTACGCGGCCGATACTCGGGAGCGGTTCCGTACCCAGTATCGCGAAACGGTGCTGGGTGACCCCGCCGGTGCGGTGCCGGAGGACCCCTGGGAGCAGTTGCGGGCGGCCATCAGTGCGGTGTTCCGGTCCTGGGATTCGCCCCGGGCGCAGACGTATCGGCGCAATCGCGGCGTGTCCGCAAGCCTCGGCACGGCGGTGACGGTGCAAGCCATGGTGTTCGGCAATCTCGACGAGAAGTCCGGTACCGGTGTGCTGTTCAGCCGCAACCCGAACACCGGAGAGCGCGCGACGTTCGGCGAGTGGCTGGTCGGCGGACAGGGTGAGGACGTGGTGTCCGGCCGGACCACTCCCCGGCCGCTCGACGAACTGGCAACGCTGTCACCGCAGGTGCACGCCGAACTCATCGCGGCGGCCGACCTGCTGGAACGCGACGGTCGCGATATCCAGGACATCGAATTCACCGTCGAGTCCGGCGCACTGTGGCTGTTGCAGTCGCGGTCGGCCAAGCGCTCGGCGCGGGCGGCGGTGCGTGCCGCGGTCGCGATGGCCGAGGAAGGGCTCATCGGCACCGACGAGGCGCTGAACCGGGTCACCGCCGACCAGGTGCGCACCGTGCTGCGCCCGGCGACCGGGGAGTACACCGGGACACCGCTCGCACGCGGCGAAGCGGCGTGTCCGGGCCTGGCCTCGGGTGTCGTCGTCACTGATCCGCACGAGGCCGAGCGTAGGGCGGAGACGGGCGAGGACGTGATCCTCGTCCGCCCGACCACCAGCCCCGACGACCTGCACGGCATGATCGCCGCCCGGGCGATCGTCACCGAATCGGGCGGCGCCACTTCGCATGCCGCACTGGTCGGCCGCGAGATCGGCAGGCCCTGCGTGGTCGGCTGCGGCCCCGGCGTCGTCGCGGCCCTCGCCGGTCAGGTGGTGACCGTGGACGGCGGTGCGGGCAGCGTCTGGCCGGGCCGGGTCGAAGGCAAACCCGTCGATGCGAGCACCCTCGCGGACGTCGGCCGATTGGCCGGGTGGGCGGGCACCGACGCCGACCGGTTGGCGGCGTGGCTCGACGCCCGCGCGACCGATGTCTCGGTGAAAGTAGATGTGGCATCCCCGGCGACCGTGACGGATATTCCCGACCTCGATTTGCTGCGGCTGATCGGGATCAAAGGCCGGGCCGCCCATGACGCGCTGGCCGCGGGCGTAGGTGCGTCTGCCGAGACGGTCGCCGCTCGATGCGAACAGCTGGTAACCGCGGGCTGGTGCGCCGCGACACCGATCGGAGTGCGGCTCACACCCGAGGGCAGACAGCACCTGGACGGCCTGCTGGCGGCGGAGCGACGGACCGTCGACCGTGCCGCGATCGCCTCTGTCTACGCCGAATTCTGCGACTTCAACGGCGTTTTGAAAGAAGTCGTCACCGCCTGGCAGATGAAGGATCCGGCCACCGTCAACGATCATGCCGACGCCGACTACGACGGTGCGGTGCTGACCCGCCTGACCGACCTGCACGGCGCCGTGCAGCCGCTGCTGCGGCGGATCGGCGACGTCGCGCCCCGGCTGGCACGGTACCGCGCCCGCTTCGCACACGCCGTCGAGCGGATCGCCGATGGTGACCACGCTTGGGTCGCACGTCCGGTGCTCGACAGCTACCACACCGTGTGGTTCGAGTTGCACGAAGACCTGATCGGACTGTGCGGCCTGAGCCGCGCCGACGAGGCGGCGGCCGGCCGTGCCCACTGACAGCACGGGCGAAGCCACCGTGCCCGACCGGTGGGTCGAGTTCGCCCAAATCGACAACGTCCGCGACCTGGGCGGGCTGCCCGTGCAGAACGGCGGCACAACCCGTTTCGGCGTCGTCTACCGTTCCAGCACGCCGCAGAATCTCACCGAGTCCGACATGGCGAAGCTGCTCGGACCGATCGGTCTGCGCACACTGATCGATCTGCGGCTGCCCGACGAGGTGGAGCGCGAGGGCTACGGCCTGCTGGCCACCGCCGACGTGCGGCGGGTCTGCCTCCCGGTGCGGAAATCGCCGCAATCCTCGCTCGCCGCACGAGATCTGGTCCCCGACTCGAGCCGGGTGGATCTGGTCGACTTGTACGACAAGCTGCTGGCGGGCAGCGCCGAGTCCATCGTCGCGGCGGTCCGGCTCGTCATCGACGCAGGCCACCACTCGGTGCTGTTCCACTGCGCCGCGGGCAAGGATCGCACCGGAGTGCTCGCAGCGGTGCTCCTGGACGCGGTGGGCGTGCCGCCGGACGCGATCGCGGCCGACTACGCCCTGACCGGCGAACGCATGCACCGGGTCCGTGACCGGCTCGACGCGCTTCCGTCCTACACGGGGCTGCCCCCGGTCAGCACCGGCATTCTCGGCGTCGAGGCCGAAGTGATGCGGCGTTTTCTCGCGAAACTGTCCGCGGACCACGGCGGTGCGGCCGAGTGGTTGCTGGACGGCGGGCTCACCACAGGGGAGCTGGCACGACTGCGTGCCGTGCTGATCGCGCCGGAATAGGACATCGCGGCCCGGTCCGGCGCGCTCACCGAGCCGCTCCGGCAGGTCAGTCCTTGACCGGGTCGGCTCCGGCCCGCTTGATCACCGAGTCGCCGACCTCCAGCACCTTCCACAACGTCCGGTTCACACGGATCTTCATCGTGCTGCCATCCTGCAACCGAACGTGCAAGCGTCGATACAGATTCGCCCCGTCCAGCAACCCACGCGACTTCTTCACGACCGTCCCGCGCCACTCCTGCTGTGTCACTGATCGACTCCTCACTCGACTGGACGCCGACGCCGTAGCGATTCCCCGACCGGCGTGGTTCCAGTGTCGCCACCCATCGCGCTGGAAACATCACCATTCAGGAGTAAGTCCGCTGTGCCGGAAGTCGCACACCCCATCGAACGGTCGGTTGATGCCGCATGCCACCGGAGGGTGGGTATGGGTCCGGCCGACACCCTCCGCGTGCTGATGGCAGACCGATCCTCGAGCGCGAATTCGTCACCCGCATCCGCTCAGCGGCGCGGTCGTCCGGTGGGTCCCGAAACGACTGAGCGGGTCGGGTGGATCACGATCCACCCGACCCGCTCCGGTCGTCGACTACCGCGGCAACAGTTCGGCTTTCAGCGCTTCCAGTGTGGCACCGTCGACTCCGAGTCCGTCGGTGACGAACCGGTCGAAGGATCCGAAGGACGCGGCGGCCTGGTCGAAAGCAGCGTCGAGGTATTCGGCGCGCACGCCGAGGATCGGATCGAACAGCGCGGGATCGGTGACCAGCCCCTTGGCCACCAGCCCGTCCATCGTCGTCTTGTTGCTCGCGGCCAGGTTGTCGTTCGATTCCAGATAGTCCTTGTACACCTGGCCTTTCGGCACACCGAGCGCCGTCATCAAGATCGCGGTCATCCAACCGGTGCGGTCCTTGCCCGCGGTGCAATGGAACAACACCGGTCCGTTCGCGTTCACGATGTCCCGGATGGCGGCCCCGAACTGCGCGCGAGCCGCGGCGTCGGTGACCAGCCAGCGGTAGTAGTCGCGCATGATGCCCGCGGCCTTGCCGTCGCCGAACATCTGCTGCTGCACGGCGGGACCGCCCTGCACCGCCTTGCCCACCATCAGGTAGAAGTCGTTGCCAGGGTCGTACACCGGACGCGCGAGCGCGGGAATCGATGCCGGAAGCTTGTCGGGGTTGGCCCCGGACTCGTTCGGGCTGCGGAAATCGATCACCGCGGTGATGCCCGACGTGACCAGCTTCTGCTGGTCGGCGGCGGTGAGTTTGTCCAGGGCGTCGGTGCGGAACACCACGCCGGTACGGAGTTTGCCGTTGCCCTGGGTGGGATAGTCCCCGATGTCCCGCGCATTCGGCGCCGACGACAACTGCATGGAGCGGTCGTGCACAGTGTGCACCAGTCCGGGCCCCGCCACTGCGGTGGTGGTGGACGGGAACACGGCGATCAATGCGGCGGCGACACCGGTCACCGCTCCGCGAGCAGCACGCGAAATCGTCACTGGCTCATTCCTTCCATAGAGTCGCGGCCCGGCGACGCCGAGCCGGCAAGTGGGCCGGAGTGTGCGACCCCGGCCACGGCTCAGGCGTCGGCGAGCAGGGTGACCGTGCCGGCCGCCCCGTCGACCCGCACCCGTTGCCCATCGGCCAGCCGGGTGCTGGCGGTCTTGGTGTCCACGACGCAGGGGATGCCGAATTCCCGGGCCACGATGGCCGCGTGCGAGGCGGAGCCGCCGATGTCGGTGACCACCGCGGCGGCGTAGGCGAACATCGCGGTGTGCCCGGTGTCGGTGACCGATGCCACCAGGATGTCGCCCGGCTCGATGTCGTCGTCCAGGGACAGGACGCGTTTCACCGTGCCTTCCACGACGCCGGGGCATACCCCGATGCCGGTCAGGCCGTCTCCGGGCGTCAACGCGTCCGCGTTCGGCAGCGGCTCCCAGTCACCTGCGATCACATCCGGCATGCGGACGCCGCGCAACCGGCTCAGCTCGGCTCGGCGGCGTGCTACCCGTTCGGTCAGATCGGCTGGCGCCCAGAGGATTTCGTCGAGCGTGAGAAAGCAGGCGTCCTCGGCCTGCTGTAGCAGCCCCTGCCGGATCAGCCGCTCCGCCCGCTCCCGCACGGCGAGGCGCAGGCAGTGGGTGTACCGGACCACGGCGTCGCGGACGCGTTCGCGCGCCATCGTCGCTCCTGCCGCCATCCGTGCGGTGCGGCTCGGCGCCGGGTCGACCGGTTCCCGCTTGGGCGCGGGCATCCGAGCGGCGCGTGCGGCGGCGGTCACCAGCAGCTCCGGCCGGTCGCCGAAGGTCGGGTTGAGCAGCTCGCACTCGCCCGGTCCGCGATGTCCGATCCGCCGCAGCTCCTCCTCCAGCGCGGCGGCGAACGCCGGGGAGATCGTCCGCGCCGCGGTGACGTCGCCCGCGTGCGCCGCGTCGTGCAACGCGGTGTCGTCCCGGCACAAGGCGGCGAGCCGTTCCACCGCGAGCATGGTCCTGGCCGACTCCAACCGCTCCAGATCGATGGGCACGGTCGCCGCTTCCTTGCCGCGGGAGTGGATGGCGGTGGCCGCGCCGGTCATCATCACCCCGATGGACGCCGCCGCCCAGGACTGATTCAGCCGATCCCGCCACAGCAGGGCGCGGGCGTGCAGTTGTTCATCGGTGAGCTCGCGAATCGCCGCGGCGCCAAGGGATTCCTGATGCGCGGCGGCATTGATGCCGTCGGTGGTCTCGCGGTAGCGCAGCGCGGTGCGCAGGACCCGGGCCGCCGCGCGCCAGGTGGCGCGGGTACTGGCGAATCCCGTCGGTGTGGGTGGCTTGCCGTGCGGGGTCAGCGAGATCTCGGGCGGGATGTTGCCGTAGACGTCGCGGCGGATGCTCTGCTCGTCCCAGCCCGGCATGTTCTCCGCGGCCAGCACGCCGATGGAGGCGTTGATGTAGATGTGGTGCCCGAGCACCGTGGTGACCCGGCTGGTCCAGTGCTCCAGCGCGATGCCGTCCAGCGCGATCATGGCGCCCATCGCGGCATTGGCCAGCCGGATAGCGCCCGCTTGGAGATCCACCGTCAGCGGGGTGAGCGGTCCGGGCAGCGCCTCGGATGTATTGGTCGCGGTGTGCACCGGATAGGCCGGGTCGACACGATCGTCGAACTCGCCCTCGAGACCTTCCGGCGCGACCGACACCAGCGCGTGTCCGTCCGAGGTGGCCGCGCGGGTGGGTATCAGGTAGCCGGGCAGCGGGATGGCGCCGGGCCCGGCGACGAACTCGTCGCCGTCGAGTCTGCGACCGGTCAGTCCGCGGACGATGTCGGCCACCACTTCGGACGCGGTCCAGCCGCACCGGAATCCCCATTCGTCGCGTGCCACCCTCGGATCCACCTGCGGTGGCGTGCCGGACGTCCGCCGCGACTTCCGTGTTCGGGCCGCCTGGCGGATGCGATGCGCGTCCGCACTCGAGACCACCCCGGGCGCGGCCAGTTCGACCAGGCCGGTGCGCTCGGATTGCGCGGCCAGCACCAGGAAACGTTCGAAGTCGTCGGTGTGCAGCACCTGGAATCCGCCCGATCGGCGGGAACCGAGCAGCCCGCGCAGGATTCGCCAACTCGCGCCATCGACGCGCCTGCCCGCGACCGGCGCGGTGCGCACGATCAACGCCGCCGCCCCGCTGGACCGCACGACGTCCTCGGCGATCGATTCCGGCCCCGCGACCACCGGAACGACGATTCGCGCCCCGGCCGCTCGGGCCGCCGTCGCGATGGCGGCGAGCGAACCGCCCAGATGCACTACCGACGCGCAGTCGGCGACAGCCCGTGCGCACAACGCGGGCTCGGCGGGGTCACCGGTGATCACCTCGATCCGAGGGTCGACGTACCGGTGCCGCGCGCGGTCCAGCCCGATCACGTCGTGGCCCGCGGCCAGCAGCATGCGCGCCACCGCGCGACCGGTCGGATCGGAAACTCCGGTGACCAGGACCCGCATGAAATCTTCCTCCTCGCTGGCGCCCATGCAGACGTGACGCCGTTCACACACCATCGCCATACGGCGAGCCTGCGGCCGACCACAGTCCCGATGAACGGGACCGGCGGGTCGCTCACCAAGACGGGCGGCCTGCCATCGCGACCGGCGCGGGAAGGTCGACCCCATGAGTGATCGGTATTCGGTCGCGCCTCGGGAGGCCGCCGACGTGCGCGCCTACGACCTCGAGACCGATGTGCTGGTGGTCGGTTACGGATGCGCCGGAGCGGCGGCGGCATTCGAGGCGGCGGCGAGCGGCGCGCAGGTGCTGGTGCTGGATCGGATGAGCGGTCCCGGCGGCGCATCCGCCCTCTCGGGCGGTGAGATCTATCTCGGCGGCGGCACACCGATCCAGCGGGCCTGCGGATTCGACGACGACCCGGGAGCGATGGCCGCGTTCCTGTCCGCCGCGCTCGGTCCGGGGGCGGATTCGGCCAAGATCTCTCGCTACAGCGAGGACAGCGTCGCGCACTTCCACTGGCTCGCCGACCGCGGCGTGCCGTTCAAGCCCACACTGTGGGACGCGCCGACGTGGGTACCGCCGACGGATGACGGGCTGATGTGGCTGGGAGAGAACAGCAAGCCGTTCTCCGGCCTCGCCGGTCCCGCGCCCCGCGGGCATCGCCCGGCCGCCGCCGACTTCGGCGGCAAGCTGCTCATGGACTGTCTGGCCGAGGCCGCGCGATCCGCCGGCGCGACAGCGCTTCTCGATACCAGGGCGACCTGCCTGATCCTGGCGGCCGACGGCACCGTTGTCGGTGTGGTGGCCCGGCGGTACGGCACCGAGCTGACCATCCTGGCGCGTCGCGGCGTCGTGCTGACCACCGGCGGATTCGTGGACAACGACGCCATGCTCGCCGCCCACGCACCGAAACTGCTGGGGCACACCAAGGTCAGCGCGGGCACCGACGACGGAAGCGGGATCCGGATGGCGCAGGCGCTCGGCGCGGCCGTGCGGCACATGTCCACGGGCCAGGTCGGCATCTCGCTCGTTCCCGGCCTCGCCGCGCGCGGCATGGTGGTCAACGGGCACGGGCAGCGGTTCGTCAACGAGGACACCTATCCCGGCCGGATCGGCCAGGCGGCGCTGTTCCGGCACGGCATGCGGACCTGGGTCGTGCTGGACGAACGAGCCTTCGAGGAAGTGCCGGAACCACAGCGGTGGGGTGTGCAGCCGACCCATGTGGCGGAGACCGCCGAGGAACTCGCCGACCTGATGGGCGTACCGGCGGCCGCGCTGGCCGATACCGTCCGCCGGTACAACGACTTCGCCTCGCGCGGGGTGGATCCCGAGTTCGGGAAAGCGCCGCGCTGGGTGCGGCCCCTCACGCCGCCGCTCGCCGCGATCGACGTGCGGGCGGGGGTGCGGCCACCGTCGGAATCCGGTGATCGCCGTGGGACCGGTGCGTCCGTGTTCACCCTCGGCGGTCTGCACACCTCGCTCGACGGCGCCGTACTCGATATCGACGGCGCCCCGATCCCCGGTCTGTTCGCCGCGGGCCGTGCCGCGAGCAACCTGCACGGCGAGGGCTACATCAGCGGCACTTCGCTCGGCGACGGCACCTTCTTCGGCCGCCGCGCAGGTACCGCCGCGGCCCGCACCAGCTGATCCGGACGGCGGGTTCCGGTCATCGGGATGGATCGGACCGGACGGCGCCGCACCGGCCTAGCGTCGAAAGACGGCACTACCAGGAGGACTACCGCATATGACCAACAAGGTGCTCGATCGGGTACGGGATCTGCTGCCCGCGATCCGGGAGCGAGCCGCCGACGCCGAACTGCAGCGCAGAGTGCCCGACCAGAGCATCCGGGAGCTGACCGAGGCCGGGGTGTTCCGCATGCTGCAGCCGTCCCGTTTCGGCGGCGACGAATCCTCACCGGTCGCGTTCTACGAGGTGATCCGCGCCATCGCGACCGCCTGCCCGTCCACGGCCTGGGTGTCCTCGGTGCTGGGCGCGCACCCGTGGCAACTGGCGTTGTTTCCGCTGCGGGCACAGGAGGACGTCTGGAGTGCCGATCCGGACACACTGGTCTCGTCGTCGTACGCGCCGACCGGCAAGCTGATACCGGTCGAGGGCGGCTTCGAGATCAGTGGTCGGTGGAGCTTCTCCTCCGGGTGCGATCATGCCCGCTGGGCCTTCCTGGGCGCGGTCGTGCCGAACGACGAAGGCGGAGCGGAGTATCTGACCGTTCTGGTGCCGCGTGCCGATTACCGCATCGAGGACGTCTGGCACGTGTCGGGGTTGTCCGGCACCGGCAGCAACGACATCGTCATCGAGAAGGCGTTCGTACCCGCCCACCGGACCTACAGCGCGAGTGAGCAGGCCGAGCTGCGCGGACCCGGACAGGAGGTCAATACCGCTGCGCTGTACCGGATTTCGTTCGGCGCGGTATTCTCCAACACCATCACCGCACCCATCATCGGCGCCGCCCAAGGCGCGTACGAAGCGCACATCGAGCGCATGCGCGAGCGGGTGCGGATCTCCTACGGCGGGCAGAAGGCCGCCGAGGATCCGTTCGCGCACGTCCGCGTCGCTCGCGCCGCCTCCGAGATCGACGCCGCCGTCCTGCAGATGGAGCGCAACATCGGCGAACAGCTGCGCTACGCCGAGGCGGGGGAGGAGATCCCCCTCGAACTGCGGGTCCGCAGCCGCCGCGACCAGGTGCGCGGCACCGAACGCGCCATCGAGGCCATCGACCTGCTGTTCGACAACTCCGGCGGTCATGCGATCCGCAAACCCAATCCGATCGAACGGCACTGGCGCGACGCGCACGCCGGGAGCGTGCACGTGATCAACGACGTGGAGCGCGCACTGGTCCTGTACGGCCGGGACGCGTTCGGCCTGCCGGTCACGGATCGGATGATCTGATGACGCTCACCGCGGAGAACACCACGCGCCGGAGCACGACGGGCGGACTGGAACTGCGCTACCACGAAGCGGGGTCGGGCGCGCCGCTGGTGCTGTTGCACGGCTCAGGACCGGGCGTCTCGGGATGGGCCAACTTCGGCGCCAACCTGCCGGTGCTGGCCGAGCGTTTCCGTTGTCTGATCGTGGATCAGCCTGGCTTCGGCGCCAGTGGCCGCCCGCCGGTGTACGAACGCAACTACCTGCGCATCTCCGCCGACGCGGTGCTGGGCCTGCTCGATGACCTCCACCTGGAACGGGTACACCTGCTCGGCAATTCGATGGGTGGCGCGGTCGCGACGCTACTGGCGCTGGAACATCCCGACCGGGTCGATCGGCTGGTGCTGATGGCGCCCGGCGGCGTCGGGGTGAACGTGCTGGGGCCCGATCCGTCCGAAGGCATCACGCGCTTGCTGGAGTTCAGCGCCGCTCCCACCCGGGAACGGCTGCTGCACTGGCTGCGCGCCATGGTGTCGGATCCGGCGACCCTCACCGAGGAGTTGATCGAGACCCGGTCGGCCGCCGCCTCCGATCCCGCCGCCATCGCCGCGCTGCGCGACGCGTACGCGACCTTCGCCGATCCCGCTCTCGCCGAACCGGTTCCGCTGTGGGCCCGGCTGCGCGGCCTGCGCGCCGAGACGCAGATCCTGTGGGGGCGTGACGACCGGGTGACACCGGTGGAGGCGGCGTTGTTCCCGGCACGGCAGATCCCGAACGCGGATCTGCGCGTCTTCGCCCGGTGTGGTCATTGGGTGCAGATCGAACGCAAGTCGGCGTTCGAGCGCGCGGTCGTCGATTTCCTCACCGCCGGTCTCTGACCGCCCGCCGCCCGCGTCGATCACACCTCGTGATCGCGGACCCACCCCGCGATCTGGGTTCGGGAGGTGAAACCGAGCTTGGTGAGAATGTGCTCGACGTGGGTCTCGGCGGTGCGCACCGAGATCACCAGCTCGGCGGCGATGCGTTTGTTGCTGTGCCCCGCCGCCACCAGCCGGGCGACGTCCTTCTCCCGGCGTGTGAGGACGTCCGCCGCCTGTGCCTCGACCGGAGCGGCCTGCGGCGGTCGCGCCGTGGCGGGCGCGCGTCCCAGCGCGTAATCGATCGCCTCGCTCAGCGACAGCGTCGCGCCGCTGTCGAAGATCTCCTCGAACTTCCGCTCGCCCAGTTCTTCTCGCACGCGACCACGCATCCTGTCACCGAGTACGCCGGTGATGGCGTGGGCGAGGCGTACCGTGCTGCGCGCCAGGATCTCCGCGGCGCCGAGCAGACGGGCGGCTCGCTCGAAGTCGGCGCGCGCGACCGCCGACCACGCCAGCCCTTCGAATCCGGAGGCGAGCCAGACGCATCGGTCGAACAGGCTGAACATCTCGACGGAGCGGGCGAGATATCCGGTCGCGGCACGCTGATCGCCGCGCCGCCAATGATCCAGCCCCATCGACCACTGCGCCAGCCCGCCGAGCAGATACGGTCCGCGCTCGGTGGTGACCTTCAGCAGCCGCTCGGCGAAGGCGGTCGAGCGTTCGTCGGCGAGCACCAGCGCGCACACGAACGCGAACGCGAGGCTGTCCATCTCCATCGCGTGATGGCCGCACTCGGCCGCCAGATGCGTGGCGGTCTCGGCCAATTCGAGCGCGCGGGCGGTGTCGCCGTCGTTGAAGGCAAGCAGCGCCGAATCGAGCATCGCCTCCGCGAGGATGTCGGGGGCATTGACCCGGCGCGCCAGGGCAACGCATTCGTCCACCAACTGGCGCGCCGACCCGCGATCGGACAGCAACGCCGCGAGCGAGGCCGCCGCGGACAGCCCGCGTGCGCGCAGCTCGGTCGGTTCGCTCGACCTCGCCAGCGCGTCGGTCAGCCAGCGGTAGCCCTCGGTGAGGAAGCGATTGTGCTCCCAGAACGGCCGCAGCACCGCCGCCATCTCGAGCGCCGACTCGGGCGCGTCGGTCAGGCTGAACTGGAGCGCCGCGCGCAGATTCGCGTGCTCGCGGTTAAGTTCGCGGAACCAGGCGACGTCATCGGAACTCCAATACGCGGTGCGGCCGCGCAGTGCCAGCCGCCGGTAATGATCGCGGTGGCGGCCGCGCACCTCGGGCTCCTCGCCCCGCTCGGCCAGCCGGTCGCGGGCGAACTGCCGGATCGGCTCCAGCATCGAGTACCGCCCGACATCGCCGTCGTAGCGCAGACTCAGCACCGACTTGTCGACCAGGCCGGTCAGCGCGTCGATCACCGTGCGCCCGTTCGGTGCGGGCAGGCACACGGCTTCGGCGGCGTCGATGTCGAAGCCGCCGGAGAACACCGACAGCTGCTCCCACAAGCGCTGTTCGGCCGGGATGCACAGGTCGTAGCTCCAGCGGATCGCGCCCTCGATGGTCTGCTGTCGTTCCGGCGCGAGTCGCGGTCCCGCGCTGAGCAGGCCCATGGTGTCGTCGAGCCGGGTGAGGATCTGTTCCGGAGTGAACACGCGGAACCGCAACGCGGCCAGCTCCAACGCGAGCGGAATGCCGTCCAGCCGGCGGCAGATCGCGGCCAGCGCATCGCGATTCGCGGGGGTGGCCGCGAAGCCGGGGTTGGCGGCGCCGGCCCGCTCGGCGAGCAGTCGCATCGCATCGCTGTCGGTGGTCCCCGCGTCCGGTAGCGGCAAGGGCGCGACGGGCATGACCTGTTCGCCCTGCACGCCCAGCACCTCCCGGCTGGTCGCCAGTACGCGGACCTCCGAGGTGGTGGCCACGATCCTGCCCACCAGCCGCGCGCAGGCGTCGATCAGGTGCTCGCAGTTGTCCAAGATCAGCAGCAGCCGCTTGTCCGCGAGGAACTCGGTGAGCCGCCGCAGGGGCGCCGCCGTGTCGTCGCGCAACGCGAGGGCCTCCGCGACGGTCACCGTGACCAGATCCGGGTCCTGGACGTCGGCCAGCTCGACCAGCCACACCCCGTCCGGGAACGCGCGTGCGACCGCGACGCCGACTTGGCGGGACAGCCGGGTCTTGCCGACGCCGCCCGGACCGAGCAGGGTCAGCACGCGTGTCGTGGGCAGCAGCCGCTTCGCGGCGGCGAGTTCCTCCCGGCGCCCGACGAAGCTGGTGACCTCGGCAGGGAGGTTGCCGATGGGACGCCGCGCCATGGGTGTCAACCCTAGGTACCGCGCGGGGCGCGGAAGAGCGTTCTGGACAAATTCAACTCCGATGAACGTGCCCGCGGGCCCGGCCGGCGCGGGATCGGCGGCGTTCCGGTGACCGCGGACGGATCGAACCGGCGCCGCTCACCGAGCGGCGGCAGCGGCGTCGACGTCGCTGAGCTGATGGCGCATACGGTCGCGCTTGGCGCGCAGGTACCGCACGTTGTGCTCGGTCGGACTGGTCTGCAGCGGAATCCGTCGTTCGACGGCGATGCCGTATTCGGTCAATCCCGCCTGCTTGGCCGGATTGTTGCTGAGCAAGTGGACCGACCGCACTCCCAGGTCGGCCAGGATCCGCGCCGCGGCGCCGTAGTGACGGGCATCGACGGGCAGCCCGAGTCGCAGATTCGCGTCGACCGTGTCGGCGCCCTCGTCCTGGAGCGCGTAGGCGCGCAGCTTGTTCAGCAGTCCGACGCCGCGCCCCTCTTGTCCGCGCAGGTACACCACGACGCCGCGGCCCGCGGCGGCCACTGTCCGCAAGGCGGCGTCGAGCTGCTCGCCGCAGTCGCAGCGCAGCGAGCCGAACGCGTCGCCGGTGAGGCATTCCGAATGCACCCGGGTCAGTACGTCGCGCTCGCCCGGCGCGCCGAACACCAACGCGAGGTGTTCGGCGTGGTCGGTCGTGTCCCGGTAGCCGATGAGCCGGAATTCGCCGAAGCGGGTGGGCAGCCTGGTCTCGACGACGCGCACGACGCCCGGCTCCAGCCTGCGGCGATGGTCGATCAGGTCGGCGATGGAAATGATCGGGATTCCGTGCACCCTGGCCATGGTCAGCAGGTCGGGGAGCCGGGCCATCGAGCCGTCGTCGCGCACCACCTCGGCGATGACCGCGGCGGGGCGCAAGCCCGCCATCCGCACCAGGTCGACCGCCGCCTCGGTGTGTCCTTGCCGACCGAGCACGCCACGCGGGTGCGCTCGCAGGGGGAACACGTGCCCGGGGCGAGTGAAATCCCGGGGTGTGGCGCCGGGATCGGCGAGCAAGCGCATGGTGTGCGCGCGGTCGGCGGCCGATATGCCGGTGGTGATGCCCGCCGCCGCGTCGACCGAGACCGTGTACGCGGTGCCCTTCGGGTCCTGGTTGATCGCCGTCATCGGCGGCAGCTCCAGCCGGTCCAGGTCGCTGCCCGTCATGGGCACGCACAGCACGCCGCTGGTGTGCCGCACCAGGAACCCGATGTTCGCTGCGGTCGCCTGCTCCGCGGCGAGCACCAGATCGCCTTCGTTCTCGCGGTCCTCGTCGTCCACGACGAGGACCATGCCGCCGTTCGCGATGGCCGCCACCGCGGCAGGCACCGAGTCCAGTTCACCGGTCATCGTCCGCCACCTCCATATGCCTAATAGAAATATGGCGGGGCCGGAACAGCCAGGTGGCGTCTCACTGAGTGAGGCGGTCGATATCCGCCAGCAGCTCGCGGGCGAAATCGCGCTCCGCCTCGTAGTGCCGCACGCACCAGCGCAGCACCAGTTCGGGATAGGCCCAGTCCGGATTCGCCTCGGCGCCCTGCGCGTCGGCCTCGGCACGCCTGCGCATCTTCTCGGCGTACTCGATGTGCTCGGTGAGTATGTCGCGCATCCGGTCGGGTTCGGCGAGGTTGCCGAGCCATGCGCGCAGCATCACACTGTGCTTGAGCACCGGCGCCTCCACCGGTGCGTGATTGACCCAGTTCGCCGCGGCCGCACGGCCTTCCGACGTGATGGCGTACATCCGCTTGCCGCGCACGCCGTCCTCGTGCGCCACCGTGCGGGAGCTGGCGTAGCCGTGCTTCTCGAGGCGTTTGAGTTCGGCGTAGATCTGGCTGAACGACGGGCTCCAATAGAAGAACTGCAGACTCCAGTCGGCCCATTTCTTGAGGTCGTAGCCGGAGAGTTCGTCAGCGTGCGAGAGCATGCCGAGTACGGCCCACGCGGTGGTCGGCAGGTCGGGCACCGCGGGTGTGACGCCATCGGTCATGGTCGGACTGTACCGCTCAGGCATATTCGGATTCGAACTATCGCCAGCGCGCCCGCCGCCCGAACAGCGTACGTCCGGCCTCGTGGGAGATCTCGAGCAGCACCCGCGCCAGCTTGTCGAAGCTCATCGCCTCGGCTCGACCGGACAGCGACAGGGCTGCGGGTGCGGTGCCGCGGCCCCGGAGTGGCGCTGCGACACAGGCGATTCCGTCCATCGCTTCCTCGCGGTCCAGCGCCACGCCCTGGCGCAGCCGGACCTGGGCCAAGGCGCGATGCAGCGCGTCGGGCTCGGTGATGGTGTGCGCGGTCCGTCGCGGCAGCCGGGAATGGAACGCGGCTTCGGCGATGGTCGGCTCGAGTGTGGCCAGCATGGCCTTGCCGAGCGCGGTGCAGTGCGCGGGCATGCGGCCGCCGAGGCGGGTCGGCAGCATCGCGGCCAAGCGCCCGCCCGCCTTGTCCAGGTACACCACCTCGCGCCCGTCGAGCACCGCCAGGTGTCCGACCATGCCGGTGCGCTGGCACAACTCGTGCAGCAGCGGGCTGACCGCGTCGCGGATCTCGTTGTGGTCGGCGGTGAGCCCACCCAGTTCCAGGGTTCGCATGCCGAGCCGGTATCCGCCGGACGTGTGGGCCAGCCACCGAAGCCGGATCATCTGGTCGAGGATCCGATGGACGGTCGACCGCGGCAGGCCGGTGCGTTCCACCAAGCCGAGCAGCGTCAGCGTCGGGGTGGCCGCGTCGAACGCGTCCAGGATGAGGGTCATCCGCTCGATCATCGACACCGGCACCTCGGCTTCCACCCCCTTGGCGCGGGTCCGCCGTGGGACCCGGTCGGTGCGCGGCTCGCTGTCGGGCAGCAGGGTGACGGTCATTCGAACCTCCGTCGGTCACAGTCGGTCAACGTCGACCAGGCATTACGTGCTCGATCGTTTGTGTCTCCCATCACACTGACGACTTCGCAGCCGAGATGAATCGGGAGAACTACGTAGCTTCTACGGATCCGCATCTCGGTGACCGGACTCCGATCTTGACGACCCTCGGGCGAGCGCTGCTGTCATAGCTGACAGGTATATGCCTGATCGAAATAGGAGGCCCGATGGAACCGGTGCTCGAGATGGACGGATCGCCACTGGACGTGCGCGACTTCAAAGCGGTGCTGGGTCGCTTCTGCACAGGCGTCACGGTGATCACCGCGCACGCGGAGGACGGGCCGATCGGATTCACCTGCCAGTCGTTCTCGGCGCTGTCGCTGGAGCCGCCCGCGGTCTGCTTCTGCCCCGCGCGCACGTCCACATCGTGGCCGCGCATCCGGGCCGTGGGCCGGCTCTGCGTCAACATCCTGGCCCACGACCAGCAGGAGGTCTGCCGCCGTCTCGCGCGCAGCGGCACCGACAAGTTCGCCGGGGTCGACTGGGAGCCCTCGCCCAACGGCTCGCCGCGGCTGGCCGGAGCCATGGCCTGGCTCGACTGCGAGATCGAGCAGGAGGTCGACGGCGGCGACCACACCATCGTCATCGCACGCGTCACCGCGCTGTCGGAGCATCGCGAGGCGCCTCCGCTGCTGTTCTACCGCTCCGCCTTCGGGCGGCTCGATGAGGCCTGAGCACCTCCCGGCCAGTGGGACTGCACATTTCCGGGGCGGGACGGCGAACCGAAATATCGAAGTGACAACCGTGCGCGAATCGTGGAGGAACCGATGACTACCGACACCGAGGTCCGAGTGATCGACGCGGGCGCTCCGCCCGCCCGCTACGCGCGCGGTTGGCACTGCCTGGGGCTCGCGCAGGACTTCCGGGACGGGAAACCGCATACCGTCGAGATTTTCGGCACCGAACTGGTGGTCTTCGCCGGTGCGGGCGGAGAGTTGTACGTGCTGGACGCCTATTGCAGGCACATGGGCGGGAACCTCGGGGACGGCCGGATCAAAGGTGGCTCCATCGCCTGTCCTTTCCACGACTGGCGGTGGGGCGGCAATGGACGCTGCACCGGCATCCCCTACGGCCGCCGAGTTCCACCCCGGGCTCGGACCCGCTCGTGGCCGACGTTGGAGCAGAACAAGCAGCTGTTCGTGTGGAACGACCCGGAGGGCGATCCGCCCCCGGCGGAGGTCACCATCCCGCGCATCGACGGGGCGTTCAGCGACGAGTGGACCGACTGGACCTGGAACACCATGACGATCGACGGCGCGAATTGCCGCGAGGTCATCGACAACGTGGTGGACATGGCGCACTTCTTCTATGTGCACTTCGGGTTCCCGACCTACTTCAAGAACGTCTTCGAGGGTCACATCGCCAGCCAGTACATGACCTCGGTGTCGCGCGAGGACATGATGGGGGAGACCGCGAAGGCGTTGGGCGGCAAGAACGTCCTGCACTCTGATGCCTCTTACTACGGCCCGTCCTACATGATCGATCACCTGCGCAGCGAGAGTGCGGGCCTGACGGTCGAGGGCATCCTCATCAACTGCCACTACCCGGTGTCACCCACGAAATTCGTGCTGCAGTACGGCGCGATCGTGAAGAAGCCACACGGCGTGCCCGCGGAGCAGGCCGAGGAGATCGCGGCGAAGTTCGCCGGTGGCCTGGGCCGCGGCTTCGAACAGGATGCCGCGATCTGGCAGCGCAAGACCCGCATCGACAACCCGCTGCTGTGCGAGGAGGACGGACCCGTCTACCAGCTGCGCCGCTGGTACGAGCAGTTCTACACCGACGTGGCCGACATCGATCCGAAGATGACCGACCGCTTCGAGTTCGAAGTGGACACCACCAGGGCGGTCACGGCGTGGGAGGCGGAGGTCGCCGAGAATCTCGCCGAGCAGCGCGCCGCCGCCGGAGCCTGAGCGGGGTGCGATGGAACGGGTTACCTGCCGTATCTGCGCGACGTGTGTGCTCGTCGAGAAGTTCAGTCCGCAGCACACCAGCGTGCAGTGGAGCGCGGGCGCGGTGGCGGCGTGCGCCGAGTTCGCCGGCGCGGACAGTGCGCGGGTACGGACCTGCGTCGCGCTGCGCGACAGCATCGATGCCGCCGTCGCGGGCGGTCTCATCGACGTCAGCACCCGGGACGGGGACGAGCCGTGACAGCCGTGGAGGACCGAAGAGGAGACGCAGCAGTGGATCGAGCCCGAGCGGCCGTGGCGCCGGGGAGCCGGGCCGAGGTTCCCGACGACACCGAGAGTCGCCCCGGCGCATTCCTCACCCTGCGTGTGGCGCGGGTGATCCGGGAGACCCACGACGCGGTATCGCTGGAGCTGAGTCCGACCGCGGAGCAGTCGAATGCGATCGACTATCGGCCGGGCCAGTTCCTGACCCTGCGGATTCCGAGCGAGCTGACCGGCTCGGTGAGCCGCTGCTACTCGTTGTCGAGCGCGCCGCACGAAGCGGGGCCGCTGAAGGTCACGGTCAAGCGAACGCCCGACGGCTACGCGTCGAATTGGTTGTGCGACAACGCGGTTGCCGGCATGGATTTCCACGCGCTGCCGCCCGCGGGTGTCTTCACCCCGGCGTCGCTGGACGAGGACGTGCTGTTGTTCGCGGCGGGCAGCGGGATCACCCCGGTGCTGTCGATCCTGAAATCGGTGCTGGCAGACGGAGCCGGGCACTGCGTGCTGATCTACGCCAACCGCGACGAGCGCTCGGTGATCTTCGCCGACGAACTCGCCGACCTGTCCGCCCGGCATCCCGGCCGCCTGGTCGTGGTGCACTGGCTGGAGAGCGTGCAAGGGCTGCCGTCGCGGCCGCAGCTCGCGGCGCTGGCCGGACCGTGGCGCGAGCGCGAGGCGTTCGTGTGCGGACCCGGCCCGTTCATGGACGCCGTCTCCGCCGCACTGATCGGGTCGGGCGCCGACCGCAAGCGCGTGCACGTCGAGAAGTTCGTGTCGCTGAACGGCGATCCGTTCGATACCGCCACGCCCGATGTCGTCGACTCCGGCGACTCCGGCGACCACGCGGCGGTCGAGGTGGAACTCGACGGCGAGACGCGCGCACTTCCGTGGCCCCGCCACCAGGTCCTGCTCGACGTCCTGTTGGCCAACGGGCTGGAGGCGCCCTATTCCTGCCGCGAGGGCGCGTGCAGCGCCTGCACCTGCCGGGTCGTCTCCGGTCAGGTGGCGATGCGGCACAACGAAATTCTCGACGAGGCCGATCTGGCCGAGGGATACGTGCTGGCCTGCCAGGCGGTCCCGGTCACCGACACGGTGCAAGTCACCTATTCCTGAGGAGTACGACGAATCAATGGCTGACATCGCCTCGCTCGGCTACGTCCGAGTCGCCATCGCCGATGTGGCGGCCTGGCGCGCCTTCGCCTTCGACGTGATGGGTTTCGCGCAGGCCACCGGGCCGAATCCGGACAGTCTGTACCTGCGCATGGACGAGCACGCCTACCGTTTGGAACTCGTCCCGGCGGAACAGGACCGGGTGCTCGCCGTCGGCTGGGAGGTGCGCGACTACCGCGCGCTCGCCCGGGTGCGGCAGGCGCTGGAGCAGGCGGGCGTGGCGGTCACGCCGCTCGCTCAGGAGCAGGTCGACGCACTACGCGTCGAGGAAGCCTGCACCTTCACCGACCCCGCCGGGTTCACCGTCGAGGTCTTCCACGGCCCGGTGCTCGACCACAGCCCGGTCGTCACTCCCCACGGAAACCGTTTCGTCACAGCGGGATCGGGACTCGGCCACGTCGTGCTACCGGTGCCCGATCTCGAGGAGGCGAACCGTTTCTACTGCGAGATACTCGGATTCCTGCCACGCGGCTCCTTCCGAGTGCCCACCCCACCCGGGGTGGGACCGGTACGCGTGCGGTTCCTCGGCGTCAACCAGCGTCACCACAGCCTCGCCTTGATCCCCGGCACCCGTCCCGACGGCCCTGGCCTGGTGCACATCATGGTCGAGGTCGACGAACTCGACGCCGTCGGCCGGGCGCTCGACCGCGTGATGCGGGCGGGTCTCCCGTTGTCGTCGACCCTCGGCAGGCACACCAACGACAAGATGATCTCCTTCTACGTCCGCACGCCCGGCGGCTGGGATCTCGAATACGGCACCGAAGGTCTGCTGGTCGACGAGTCCACTTACAGCGCGGAGGAGATCACCGCCGACAGCTACTGGGGCCACGAATGGTCACGTGGCTGATCCGGTGGCCCGGCTCGTCAGCCGCGCCTCGAGATCGAGCAGTTCGGCGCGGCGCAGTTTTCCCGCGTCGTCGCGCAGCGGGGTATCGGTGAACCGGTAGGTGCGCGGGCATTTGTAGCGGACCAGTCGCGACTCGACGTGACCGCGAAGCCGCGCCTCGTCGAGCGGGGCGTCGGTCTCGACCACGGCGTGAACGCGCCTGCCGAGGTCGTCGTCCGGCAGCCCGACGACCGCACACCCGCGCACGCCGGGATACTCGGTGATCACGGCCTCCACCTCGGCGGGGAAGACGTTGGCGCCACCAGTGACGATCAGGTCGGTGCGGCGGTCGCTGAGATAGAGGAATCCCTCGTCGTCCACGTGGCCCAGGTCGCCGAGAGAATCCCAGCCCGGCCAGCCGGCGCGGGTGCGCGGTTCGGCGCCCACGTAGCGATAGCTGGGTCCGTCGCCCTCGGCCGGGCGCATGAAGATCTCGCCGACCATGCCGGGCGGGCACGGGCGTCCGTCGGCATCCAGGACGACGAACTCGCCGAAGACGGCGCGGCCGACCGAGCCGGGGTGGGTCAGCCAGTCCCGGCCGTCGATCAGCGTCATCATCTGATTCTCGGTGCCGCCGTACATTTCGTAGATCTTCTCGGCGCCGAGCAGCTCGATCCAGGCCCGCTTGAGCCACGGCGGGCAGGGCGCAGCCATGTGCCAGAGCCGCCGGACGGAGCCGAGGTCGTAATCCTTCGGCCGATCACGCACCTCGGTGAGCATGCGCGACATCATGGTCGGCACCACGGTCAGCCAGCTGACTCGGTGGCGAGCGATCGCCCGCAACGCCGTGCGCGCCTCGAATTTCGGCAACATCACCAGGTGCTGGCCCGCCATGAGACCGAAGAACGAGGTATTGAACGGCGCGTTGTGATAGAGCGGGCCGCTGACGAGCTGGACATCGTCCGGTCGCTGACCGAGCACGGCATTGAGCGGCGCGACGTCGAGCAGACCCGCCTGGCCCGACACGATCAGCTTCGGGCGTCCGGTCGTCCCGCCGGAAGTCGGCGCCTTCCACGCAGGCGCGACCGGATAGTGGTCGAACGGCGCGTCGGAGAACTCTGCCGACAGCGCGTCCTCGTCCGGCGCCGCGGGCAGGCCGGGTTCCGCGGCGCCGACCACCAGCCGCGGTCGCGCGAGCCGGAGTACGGCCGATCGCTCCGGTGCGGGAAGCCGCGGCGAGATGAGTTGCGGCACCGCGCCCAGCTTCCAGACCGCGAAGACCGTCGCGAAGTAGGACGGTTTGTTGGCCAAGGCGACGGTCACGTAATCGCCTCGGCGGACACCGAGTTCGGCGAAGTGCCTGGCTCGGCGATTGGCGGCCGACTCGAGGTCCTGCCGCGACCAAGTGTCGCCTTCGAACGTGATGGCCGCGGCGTGCGGGTCGGCGGCGGCCAGGTCGGTGAGAATCTGCCCGAGCGGCCGGGCGAGTGGATCAGGCACGGCGGGCGAACCTCGCTAGGAAGTCCGGGTCAACGATGTCGCCGTGGACTTGGACGTTGTGGCTGTGCGCGAGCTGATGCAGCGCGAAGGCCGTCTGCTGTGCCGTCGCGCGGCCCTGCGCGTCCTGCGCGGCGTTGACCGACCGCTTGGCCAGTTTCAGCGCGAACAGCGGCATGGCGGCGATCGTCGCGGCCAGCCGCATAGTGTGCTCGGTCAGCTCCGCTCGCGGGACGACCCGGTTGACCATGCCGATGCGTTCGGCGTCGGCCGCCGTGAGAGTCCCGGCGGTGAACAGCAACTCTTTCGCTTTCCGTATGCCGAATTCCCACGGGTGGTTGAAGAACTCCACCGCGTTGGCGCCCATCGCGACGACGTTGTCGACGAACTCGGCATCCTCGGACGCCACGATCAGATCACACGGCCAGACCAGCATCAGCCCGCCCGCGATGACCTTGCCGTGCACCTCCGCGATGGTCGGTTTGGGGATGTTGCGCCATCGCTCGCTGAACCCGGCGTAGATCTCCTCCTCGCGGGCCATGAGTCCCTCGGCGCCCTGGCTGCCGAAGCCGGCCCAGGTGCCGACCGGCGTGCGCGGACCCATGTTGGCGCGCCAGTCGTGTTCGCCCAGATCGTGTCCCGAGGAGAAGTGCGGGCCTTCGGCCGCCAGCACGATCACGTGGATGCCGTCGTCGCGGGCGGCCCGGTCGAACGCGTCGTTGAGGGCGTAGAGCAGCTCGGTGTTCTGCGCGTTGCGTGCGTCGGGACGGTTCAGGACGATCCGGGCGATCCTCGGCGTGCTGTCGTCGTAGCGGACCAGATCGCTCATCGCACACCCGCCCACAGCAGTCGCTCCGCGGCATCGGGATCGTTCGCCACGGTGACGGTGTCGGCGATCAGGCCGGTGGTCCGCCGCTGCCGCTCGTACCGCGCCCAGCCCGGATCGGCGTCGAGCACGAAAGCCCGATACATGCCGTGCAGGTTGTCGGCGACCGCGTCGGGGGCGTGCGCGCCGACCAGGGTGTGATTCTCCGGGCGGGTGTGCGTTTTGAAGACGAATGGCAGGTCCACCGCGTGCGCGGCGCCGAGCCGCCCTCCGAGCCGCGGTGAGCGCCAGTCGAATCGGAAGGCCCACGCCGCGCCGCCCGCGTCGGTCTGCGCCTCGGCCAGGCGAATCGCCGGGATGCGGAAGAACCAGTCCGTAACGACCGCCGACAGCAGATCGCCCGCCGAGGCATCCGGCCGGGACGCGCGATAGCGGGGAAGCGCGACGGCGGGGTCCAATCCGTATCCTGCGGCTCCGGCGGCCAGGGTCGGCTCATCGATCTGATCGATGGCGCCGGAAGCGACCAGGATGAGCCGGGCGTCCTCGGCATTGCTCCCGGCCAGGATCGCCACGTCGGTGGTCGCGCCGGAGGCGACCGCCCCCAGCGGATCGTCGACGACGATCGCGCCGTCCACCACGGGCGCGAACGGCAATGTGGTCAGCGCCAATCGTCCCCATTTCGCCGGATCCGCGGCGGTTTGCACTTCGTGCAGCACCGCCCTGACGTGCGTGGACAATTCGTCGATCGGCACGTCCGCGAAGGCGTCGAGCGAGGGCTCGATGCCGATGTGCGCGGCCACGTTGTCGATCAGCAGGCGCGCCTCGTCCGGGGTGACGGTGTTGGCCGCCGCTCCGGAGTGCGCGATCAAACCGCGGAACAGGCCCCGAGCGCGCGGCACGGCGAGCAGAGTGGTGGCGAGCATGGCGCCCGCGGACTGTCCCGCGATGGTCACCCGCGCCGGGTCGCCGCCGAAGGCCGCGATGTTGTCGCGCACCCACTCCAGCGCCGCCACGACGTCCAGGATGCCGAGATTGACTGTGTCCGCGCCGAAATGCAGCCACCCTTCGCCGCCGAGGCGATAGTTGACGGCCACCATGACCACCCCGCTCGCCGCGAACGCCGTGCCGTCGTAGGTCGGCAGGGCGTTGGAGCCATTGGTGAACGCTCCGCCGTGGATCCACACCAGGACCGGGCGCGCACCCTCGGTCGCGGAGGTCCAGACGTTGAGGTTGAGCACGTCGTCGCCCGGGATCGACACTTCGGGAACGAGCCCGTCGTAAGCGGGCACGTACGGCGCGCGTGCCGCGGTCGGGCCCGGATCGGTCGCGTCCCGGACCGTGGCCCACGCTTGCGGCGGCACCGGTGGAAGGAACCGATGCTTCCCCGCCGGGGCGGCGGCGAAAGGGATACCGAGGAATTCGTGCACCGGCCCACGGGTGCGTCCGCGCACCGGTCCGTATTGGGTTTGGACGGTTTGCAACATATCTGACATCTGTTTCATCCTTGATTGGAATTCAGCGCATGTTGCAATCAAGCCCTACGGGATCTCGCTGGTCAAGAGCATCGTCATGACCAATTAGTTGCACATGTGCAACATAGTGAATATTTGTTACATCAGCGGTACGCTGGCCCGCATGACATCTCGAACGCCTTTGCAGCGGGCGCTGGGGGACGGCGCGGAGCGGCGGCCCGAACCGATGGACGCTCTCCGTCTGGCGAAGCGAAAGTTCCTGCGCGGCGAGCGACTCGACGTCGGCCAGCTCGCGACCGAACTCGCGGTCAACCGGGTGACGCTGTACCGCTGGGTCGGCAGCCGCGACCAGTTGTTGATAGAGGTCATCTGGTCGCTCACCGAGGCGACACTGCGCGACGAGTGGGAGCGGGTGCGAGACCAGCCGGGCGCTCGGGTGCCCGCGCTGCTCGCCGCGTATCTCCGAGCGGTGCTGGCGCAACCGGGAGCGCGTAAGTTCGTGTTGGAGGAGAACGAGCGTGCCATGAAGCTGCTCACTTTGGCGGGCAACGGGTTCCAGCCGCGCCTTGTGAAAGCCGTTGCCCGGTATCTCGCGCGGGATCTCGAGGACGAGCGCATCGCCACGACGCTCACGCTCGACGAACTGGCCTACGCCAGCGTCCGGATCGCCGAGTCGTTCCACTACCTGCCGACGATCGCCGGGGCGCCCCCCGACCCGGACCGGGCGGAACGGGTCTTGAGCGCGCTGCTGCACAAAGGGACGGGGTGACCGGCTGACTCGCGCTCGACCACCTCGGTGTGCATAGACTGTCGGATCGAGGAGGAAGGACGCTGATGAAGCGAAAGCTGAACTGCCCCTGCGGAGAACTGATCGTCGGAACCGACGAGGATGATCTCGTGGCCAAGACGCAAGCCCATCTGGCCGAGAACCATCCCGGCCACGACTACTCGCGCGACGAGATCCTGTTCATCGCGTACTGACGAACAGCCCGCGTGGACGCCGCCGAGCGCTCCGGCACCCTGATCCTCGGGCCGGGTGAGGTTCGAGGAACGTGCCGCTGCCACGCCGACCGGCATCCACCGCCGGCACTCGTGCCGCGACAATCGCGGCGCATCACGGGCGGGGGCGCAAGCCTTCGATCATGTGTGTGGTCGTCTCGTCCACCAATTCGTCGGCGGTCTCGGCGGCGATCACGCCCGAGCCGACGAAGGTGGCCAGACCTTGTAGCGCGGCGACCGCGGACAGCGCGATCCGGCGCGGGTCGCCGTCGATCACCTCCCCCCGCTTCTGTGCTTCGGTGATGAGCGCGACCGGCGTCGCGAACGCCGCGTCCACGGCCCGGGACATCGCATCGCCCGCGGCGGGGCTGTGCCTGCGCGCGAACATCAACGCGACGAGCGCCGAGTTCTCGGTCGCGAAATGGAGATAGGTGCGGGCCAGGGCGCGGATGTGCCCGTCGGCCGAGTCGGCGGCCGCGGTCTGTGCGAGGGCGGCGGCGAGGCGTTGGAAGCCGGACACCGCGATGGCATCCAGTAGCGCCTGCTTGTCCTTGAAATGCCGGGTCGGAGCGGCGTGACTGACTCCGACGTCACGCGCCAGTCGGCGTAGCGACAAGCCGTCGACGCCGGACTCGCGCAGCGTGGCCTCGGCCCGCTGCAACAACTCGGCGCGCAGGTCGCCGTGGTGATAGGACCGGCTTCGAGTGATCGGCATGGTGTAGGCAGGATAACAAAAGGTAGTCATTGCCTACTTTGTAGGCGGTGACTACATTGACTCGCATGACGGTTCGGACCTTCACCGCCCCGATCGCAGTGCTGACGGTCTTCGCGGCGCTGCTCGCCACCATGTATCTCGGCTACGCCAGCAATACCGAGAAGAACCTGCACGACTTCCCGGTGGCCCTGGTGAATCAGGACGTCGGCGACACGCTCGACGGCAAACCCGCCAACTTCGGCGCCCAGGTCAGCGACGCGCTGGTCGCGGGCATCCCGGCGGAGAAAATCGACCTGCGCGTCGTCGGCATCGCCGAAGCGCGCAAACAATTGCAGAACGGTGAGGTCTACGGCGCGATCGTGATCCCGTCCGACTTCACCAAGCGGCTCGCCATCCTCGGCGCCGCCGCCGTGGTGCCCGGTGCGGTCGAGCGCCCGGTGATCACCATCCACACCAACCCGCGAATCGGCCCCTACACCACCGGCATCATGCAGCGCATCGCCGACCGCGCGTTGCGTCAGGTGGACGAGACCGTCGGCAAGAGCCTGACCGATCAGGTGAACGCCGCCCTCGCCGCCGGGCCTGGCGCGCCGGTCGAGCCCAGCGGGGCCGCCCGGCTGATGCTCACCGATCCCGTGCAGATCGTCACCGCGCCCTACCGGCCGATGGACGACGGCGCCGGGCAGGGCCTCGTCGCGTTCTTCTACACCTTGATCCTGCTGCTGGCGGGCTTCACCGGCGCCATGATCATCCACACGCTCGTCGACTCGGTGCTCGGTTTCACGCCCACCGAATACGGCCCGTGGTTCGTGCACCCGCCGTCCACCGGCATCTCCCGGTTCCGCACGCTGCTGATGAAATGGGCGGTCATCGTCACCGCGGCTCCGGTTCTGTCGGGGATATTCCTCGGGGTCGCCTCGGCATTCAATGTCCCACTGGGCAGTCCGCTGCTGTTGTGGCTCTACGGAACACTGGCCATCGTCGCGGTCGGAGTGACCGCGCTCGCCGTGCTCGCCACCTTCGGCACCGCGGGGCTGCTGGTCAATCTGATCCTGTTCGTCGTCCTGGGCCTGCCCTCGTCGGCCGCCACGGTCCCCCTGGAGGCGACGCCCGCCTACATCGCGA
This sequence comes from Nocardia sp. NPDC047038, assembly GCF_040644075.1. Lineage (NCBI taxonomy): Bacteria > Bacillati > Actinomycetota > Actinomycetes > Mycobacteriales > Nocardiaceae > Nocardia > Nocardia sp. NPDC047038. The sequence goes on from NZ_JBEYVQ010000008.1 coordinate 279,536, forward strand.
ACCTCGCCGCCTTCGAACCGATGCACCAGATCTACCTCGCCGTTCGCGCCATCCTGTTCTTCGACGCCCACGCCGAAGCCGGTTTCGGCCAGGGCTTGTGGATGACGGTGCTCGGCCTCGGGATCGGCCTGCTGCTCGGTGTGACCGCGACCTACGCCTATGACCGCCGCGGCCTGCACCGGGCTTCGGCTCCGACCGAGAACGCACCGGTCATCGCCGTACCCGCCCTAGCTCGATGAAAGCCCCCCGCGCGGTGGTCGGTGTGGGCTACCGCGCGGTGTGAACCTCCCCGGTTGCGTGATGAGCGAAAGCTCGAGCGTCGTGCGGATACCGGCTGGGCGGCCACCACCACGGGAATGGCGTTCACGATGTGTCCTGCCGCAGCGGGGGTGGCGGCGTGATTGTGATCGCCCTTGCGGCTGGTGGGGCGGATGTCCACGACGTAAGACGGCTCGCCGACGATTTCGACACGATTCGAGCTGCCCGTCTGGGCCGTAGCGGCCGGCCGGGGCGGAGGTACACGGCCGATCACGTGGCGTACCTGTGGGAGCTGATCGAGCGCTCCGGGACGTCGTAGTATCGAGCTTGGTAGTCCGCCCCGGCCGTCCATCGTCCAGCCGGGCGGCAGCCACGGGGAGTGCAAGATGAGCGCACGCGAGGGCCTCCGCCCGCGACGGTTGCATCGCAGCACCCGGGTGCTGGTGGTCGCCGCCACGGTGTTCGTCGTGTCGCTGTTGGTGGTGCCTCGGCTGATCCGAGGCTACGTCAGCTGGCTGTGGTTCGGCGAAGTCGGCTTCCGTGGTGTCTGGCTGACCGTGCTGTTCACCCGGCTCTCGCTGTTCATCGCGGTCGCGCTGATCATCGGTGGCGTCCTTTTCGCGGTGCTGTGGCTCGCGTTCAGATTCCGCCCGCTCTTCGTTCCCGAGTCCGAAGAGGAGAACAGTCTTCGGTCGTATCGGGCGGCGGTGCTCCGGCATCCGGTGCGGTTCGGTCTCGGTATCGCGACCACGCTGGGGCTCGTCTGCGGCCTTGCCGCGGAGTCGAACTGGATGACCGTCCAGCTGTTCGTCCACGGCGGGTCCTTCGGCGTGTCCGACCCGCAATTCGGGCACGATATCGGGTTCTTCGTCTTCGACCTTCCCTTCTATCGATTCGTACTCAACTGGCTGTTCATCGCCGTGGTCCTCGCCTTTGTCGCGAGCCTCGCCGCGCACTACCTGTTCGGTGGCCTGCGGCTGTCCAGAAAGACGGGCGGCCTGACGCACGCGGCCCGCGTCCAGCTCGCGATACTGGCCGGCTCGTTCATCCTCTTGAAGGCTGCCGCCTATTGGCTCGACCGGTACTCACTGCTATCCAGCCGCAGCAAGGAACCCACTTTCGCGGGCCCTGGCTACACCGACATCAACGCGGTGCTTCCCGCCCGCCTCATTCTCTTCGCGATCGCCGTCATCTGCGCCGTGGCGGTCTTCGCCGCCATCGTCGTGCGGGACCTGCGAATCCCGGCGATGGCCGCGGCGCTTCTGCTGCTGTCGTCGATCCTCGTCGGAGCCGTCTGGCCATTGGCCGTCGAGCAGTTCTCCGTCCGCCCGAACGCCGCCGACATGGAGCGCGTCTACATCCAACGCAACATCGCGGCCACCCGGCAGGCGTACGGGATCGGCAGCGACCGGGTCGAGTACCAGCCCTATCCCGGCGTCGGCACCAGGTCGCCGCCCGAGGTCCCCGCGGACGTCACCACGATCGGTGACGTCCGTCTGCTGGACCCGAGCGTGCTCTCCCGGACGTTCACCCAGCAACAACAGCTGAAGAATTTCTACAGCTTCCCACCGCATCTGGACCTGGATCGCTACCGGGTCGGTGGGCAACTGCGCGACTACGTGGTCGCGGCGCGCGAGCTGACCCCGACCGCGCTGAGCGGCAACCAGCGCCATTGGGTCAATCGTCACACCGTCTACACGCACGGCAACGGGTTCGTCGCCGCACCGGCCAACCGGGTGAACGCGGCGGTCCGCGAGGCCGCGGGCGATGCCGCGAGCAGCAACAGCGGATATCCGATCTACGCGGTCGGTGACATCGCGTCCCAAGCCTCCGGGCACCAGGTGATCCGAGTGGATCAGCCGCGCGTCTACTTCGGCGAAGTGATCGCCCATGCGAGCCCGGACTACGCCATCGTGGGCGGCGGCACCGAGCCCCGCGAGTACGACACCGACACCACCACCTACACCTACGCCGGCGCGGGCGGCGTCCCGATCGCCAACTGGGTCAACCGCCTCGCCTTCGCGGTGACCTACACCGAGCGCAATATCGTCTTCTCGAAGGCGATCGGTCCCGGTTCGAAGATCATCTTCAACCGCGATCCCCGCCATCGTGTCGAACTCGTCGCACCGTGGTTGACCACCGACAACGACCCCTACCCGGCGGTCGTGAACGGCCGGATAGTCTGGATCGTCGACGCGTACACCTCGATCGACGGCTACCCCTACGCCAAGCGCAGTTCGCTCGAAGCCCTCGAGCCGGGCGACGAGACCCAGCGGGAGTCGCCGCGAGAGATCTCCTACGTGCGCAACTCCATCAAGGCGACCGTCGACGCATACGACGGCACGGTCACCCTCTACCAGGTCGACCGGCACGATCCGGTGCTGGCGGCCTGGATGAAGGTCTTCCCCGGCACGGTCCGACCGGAGGAGTCGATCAGCACGGAGCTACGGGCGCACTTCCGGTATCCCGAAGACCTGTTCACGATCCAGCGCGAGATGCTCGCCAAATACCACGTCGACGAACCGCGCGAATTCTTCACCACCAACGCGTTCTGGTCGGTGCCCAGCGACCCCACCGTGGAGTCCAATCCGCATCAGCCTCCGTTCTACGTCCTGGTCGGCGACCAGGCCAGCGCGGAACCGTCGTTCCGGCTGGCCAGCGCGATGGTCGGCTACAACCGGGAATTCCTCTCCGCCTACGTCTCCGCCCGCTCCGACCCGGAGGGCTACGGCAAGATCACCGTCTCGCAGTTGCCCACCGACACCCTCACTCAGGGTCCGCAACAGATCCAGAACTCGATGATCTCCGACACCAGAGTCGCTTCCGAGCGCACCCTGCTCGAGCGCTCGAACCGGATCCAGTACGGCAATCTGCTCACCCTGCCGATCGCCGACGGCGGCGTGCTCTACGCCGAGCCGCTGTTCACCGAACGGATCTCGACGGCACAGAACGCGTCGACATTCCCGCAATTGGCGCGAGTGCTGGTCAGTTACCGCGATCCCGGCACCGGCGGTGTCCTCGTCGGCTACGCGCCGACCCTCGCGGAGGCGCTGGAGCAGGTGTTCGGTCCGGCCACCGGCAGACTCGCCACGCCGCCCGGCGGCGGACCCGGCGCCCCACTGCCGCCGGGTCAACAGCCCGCCGCGCCACCACCGGTCGCGTCACCGCAGGCGCAGCCCCCGCCGGTGGATCAGGCGAAGATCGCCGAACTCAACGCGCAGATCGACCAGATCCGGGCCGCACTGGAACGCCTGCAGAAACAGCTGGGCGAACTCGAACGCAACGGTCGCTGACGCTCGCGTCGTCGGCCGCCCGCTACTAGTCGGATTCCGCTGCTGCCGAGTCACTTTCGAGGACCGCGCTGCGTTGCGAGTCCGGCAGGTGAACCAGAATCAGGCCGACGCCCGCGATGAGGAAGTTCTGCAACGCGGCCGACGAGGCGTTCACGTCGTCATTGGCCCACATGCGGAACCATTCGCCGCCGATGGTCAGGAACCCGCCCAAGAACAGCAGCACCGCCATGGTCCAGCCCAGACTCGACAGTTTCACGGCCGCGTCCAGACCGGCTCGCAGCCTGCGCGGCCGTCCGGTCAGCACCCGGCCCCATACGGCTCCCGCCGTGAGGAGCACGAAGGCGATCAGGAATTCCCAGATCACCACGAGGATGTAGGCGACGAGCGCGACATTGCCATTGGTGATCGCGCGCCAGTCCGTGCCCGGATTGTGGATCGTCGCTTTCATCGACAGCACAGCGGCCACGCCGTTGCGATTGGTGTCGGTGTCGACGCAATTGGTGAACGCGACGAACAGATAGTAGAAGCCGGTGATGGTGGCCAGCGTCGCCACGGCCATCCGGCGACTGCCCACCACATCGAGAATCTTTGTGCCGCTGCGTGTCATCTGTCTACCTCGGGTCGACCGGCCAGGAGCTCCAAGCGTCGACGATCATATCGGTGCCCGATCACGCATTCTCCCCACGGCGGGGAGCCCGGCACGGCCGGGGACGAGTCGAAATGTTGTCTACCGCATGAGGTTCCGTTTTGTATCGCCCGGAGTCTGTGCGCGAGGCTTCCGGCTGTACGACCGGCGGCGGCGGGCGGGGGACGTCGTGAAACGCGGCGACTGCGCCACCCGGGTGTGGTGGCGCAGTCGTCAAGTGTGCGCTCCGAAGGCTCGGCGGAAGTGCCGAACCCACCGGCTTCTACTGGGCGGTGGTCTGCCGCTTCGGCAGCTTCCACCCCGGCCGGGGGAAGTGGCAGGTGTAACCGTCCGGGTAACGCAGCAGGTAGTCCTGATGCTCCGGCTCGGCCTCCCAGAACTCACTCGCCGGGGTCACCTCGGTGACCACCTTGCCGGGCCACAGACCGGAGGCGTCCACGTCGGCGATGGTGTCCAGGGCGACGCGCTTCTGGTCGTCGTCGAGATAGAAGATCGCCGACCGATAGCTGCTTCCGATGTCGTTGCCCTGGCGGTCCTTCGTCGTCGGATCGTGGATCTGGAAGAAGAACTCCAGCAGTTGCCGGAAGTCCGTCCGGGCCGGGTCGTAGACGATCTCGATCGCCTCGGCATGGCCAGGGTGGTTCCGGTACGTGGGATGGTCGTTGCGTCCACCGGTGTAGCCGACGCGTGTCGATATCACTCCCGGCTGCTTGCGGATCAAGTCCTGCATGCCCCAGAAGCATCCACCGGCCAGAATCGCCTTGCGCGTGTCGGTCACGCCTCCTCCTTCGCGAAGAGAGTCCTGTACTGCCCATAGCCTTCCGCCTCGAGGTCGTCGAGGTGGATGAACCGCAGCGCAGTCGAATTGATGCAGTACCGCAAGCCGCCCGCCGCGCGGGGACCGTCGGTGAACACGTGCCCGAGATGGCTGTCGCCGTGTGCCGAGCGCACCTCGGTGCGGACCATCAGATGGCTGAAGTCCCGCTTCCGCACCACGTTCCCGGCTTCGATCGGCTTGGTGAAACTCGGCCATCCACTTCCGCTGTCGAACTTGTCGACCGAGGCGAACAACGGCTCACCCGACACCACATCCACATAGATGCCCGGCTCGTGGTTGTCCCAGTACTCGCCCGTGAACGCCCGCTCCGTGCCGTTCTCCTGAGTGACGTGGTACTGCTCAGGCGTCAAGGCGGCGACCGCCGCGGGATTCCGGTTGTACTCCCGTGCCACATGACCTCCTCATATCGGCCCCTGGTACAACCAGGGCACCGGCATGGAAAATCCCGTGCGAGCCGGGCGTCACACTCCGGCCCGGGCAGCCGGGCCCACGGCGGCCGCCCACCGTCACCGACGGCGTCGGTCGTCCCGCTATACCGTGGAACTCGCGGTGGCTTCCGGGGCGGGAGGGGCGACGCTCGGGGGCGCCTTTCTCCGGGGCACCGTGAATACGGCGACCAGGCAGAGAACCGCGACAACGAAGCACGCGAGGGTGTACCACAGATTCCCGATCGGGTCTCCTTCGCTGGTCACACCGTCGACGGCGGCGAAGAAATCGGGCAACGCGGTCGCCCAGAGCAATGCCATCACGCCCAGGTACACCACGCCGTAAATGCGGACGAAGTCGTTCGTATAGGGCGCCGCGTCCGAGTCGCCGCGCCGCAGCCGGAGCCACTGGCGGGTCAAGATCACCACGGCGGCAATGGAGAGGACGGCCAATTCGGCGGCGTAGAGCACGCCACGCACCGCGGTGCTACCCATGCCGAAGACGGTCGCGGGGATGGGCAGCACCGCTGTGCCCAACGACGCGAGAATGCCGATGACGATCGTGCGCCCGACCAGCTGCCCTCCGGAGAGGTTTCGGCCCTGGTCGATGTGGCGGCCGACGAACAATTGGACGCAGAAGGCGAGCGACATCGGCCACAGAGCGGCGAAGACGACCACGCTCGGAAGCGGTACCGAATCGAACATCGGTTGATTGATCGGGTTGTCGACCGACCACTCCCACCAGCGCAGCTGCGGGCCGAGATGATCGAAGATCTCGTAGAAGGCGTGGTGGACGAAGCCCACGCACACCGACCCGGCGAGCACCCCGTAGTGCCGGAAGACCCCGAGAATCCTGACCAATTCGAACGCGAGGGTGGCCATGAACGGGTAGATCGCGATGATGTAGAGCGGTAATCGGCCCCAGAGGAATTCCACGGTGAACAGGTTGTGCGCGAACATCGTGTCGACGTGCGCGTCGATGCCGAACGCCGCGGGGAAGTACAGCGGCGGCTCGATGATGAACAGATACGCGGTCGCCCCGAACCAGAGCACCAAGTTGGTGGGATCGCCGTGGCGGCGCAACCGCACGATCGCGTAGATCAGGGCCAGGACCGCGCCGAGGACGATCGTGAATTCGAGGACGGGAAGGGTCCAGTTCTCCAACGCGAAAGGGTTCCGCACCTCGACCGGCCCGCCCGCCTCCTCGCAGGAGAAGCCGAGCGCGGTCGCGAGACGGTCGAAGGTGGGTGCGCAATGATCAGCCATCGGTCCGGCTCCTAGCGTGCGACCGTGTCGGCGGTGTACCAGTGCGAGACGTCGTAGCCGGCGTCATAGCGTTCGAACCATACGGCGGCCAGTTCGGGTAGTTTCTCGTGGTCCGGATTGTGCTTCGGCAATTGACTTCGGATGACGCCCACCAGTGCGACGAGTTGTTCACCGAGCGGCAGGTGGTCGAACGCGCGCGGCATCGGGCCGTTGTCCTCGGCCTGCAGAAACGGCAACCATTTGCGCAGCTTCTGCCTCCGCCGGTAATTCGCGAACATCGACAGCGCGTCGACCTTTCGCTCCTCCAGCGGGACATGCTTGTTGAAGCCCGCGCAGGCCAACCGGATCACCTTCATCACGTGACGGAAGATCGACGGCGCCATGCGCATCCGATACACATCGCTCCCGACGACGGAATCGAAGATGATCAGCGCGGAACTGCGATGTTCGACCTCTTCGACGAAGTGCCAGATGAACAGCGACGCCACTCGGTCGTCGCCCGGCCGGAACAAGGTCGAGTCGTTGTCGAGCATCAGTTTGAACACCGGAGTGAACGTCGCTTCGAGATCGGCGGTGTAGGCGAGGCGGTATTCGACCGAAGTGTTCACGGTGAGGCGGTCGAATTCCGCGATCACTTCGTTGAGCGTCTCCTGCAGTCCCGGGTAGCGCCGGATCAAGGCATTGGCGTGCTGGCGGTGGGCGGTGGAGTGCTGCCCCTCCTGGCGCACGAACGCGTCGGCTTCCTCGGCGACCTTGGGATCGGTGATCAGGGGCATGGCCTCGCGGATCATGTTGACGATCATCTTCTCGAAGCCGATCGCCAGGAAGGACACCGCATTGGCCATGGACGAGAAGGCCGGATTCTCCTCGTTCCACAAGAAGGGCACGTCGTAGTCCGCGAATGCGAAGCGCATCTTCCGTACTTGAAGATCGGTCACTGGGCTATACCTCGACTTTCCGAAAACGAACCGGTCCGGCGGCACCATCCCGATGCGCCGAGCCGCGTTGCAGTGATCATACATACGACTGTCTAAGTGTATGATCAGAATCGCGCTCGAACCGGGACTCCGGCACCCTTGTGATACGGTCGAACCCTTGATCCGGAGGGTCGGCAGGCTTTCCATCAGGGGGTTCGCAAGCGACGGGCTTCGAGTCGAGGAAGCGGGCAGTGGCAGGAAGGCGCGGGTGGGGCGGGAGTCCGCCGAAGGACGACGAGGAAGCCTCGCGTCGCATCGTCGCCGCCGCGGTCGAACTGATCGGACGGACGGGTTCGGAGATCGGCATCGCCGACGTCGCCGAGTCGCTCGGCGTCATCCGGCAGACGGTCTACCGGTACTTTCCCAGCGCGGACGCGCTGATGACCGCGGCGGCGATCGCCTCCGTCGACGGGTTCCTCGATCGGCTGACACAGCACGTCAGCGGGTTGGAGGACGCCGTGGAAGCGATGACCGAGGGGGTGGTGTACACCCTCGCCGAGGTCCGTCGAACACCCCATCTCGGCATCTTGCTGTCGAGCACGTACTCGAACGTCCATCCGGAGAGCCTGACCTCCGAAGAGGCGCAAGCCTTCGGCATGACGATGATCAAGCGCTTCGACGTCGACTGGGCGCGTTACGGATACGACGACGAGTCGCTGCACGAGCTGGTCGAATACGTCCTGCGCACGATGCAGTCGTTCTTCATTTCCCCGGGCAATCCACCGCGCGGCGAAGATGACCTGCGGCGGTATCTACGGCGCTGGATGGGCGCCGCGATCATCGCCCAGACGAAGCCCTCCGCGAGCGTCCAGGGGTTTGCGCCGTAATCCGTTGCGGCACTTGTGGTGTGCCGCCGATTCGGGCGAGGCGAGTCGGATCAGCTCGCGTCGTCGAGCCGTACCGTCACGAAGACGCGGCCGCGTTCGTCGCGTCGCGCTACCGCGTGCCCGGGCCGGTCGGCGCCGTTCAGATGGAGCGTGATGGGGCCGCCCTCGCCCAGGAAGTTCCGCCACCACGTCTTCCGGTCCGGCAACGCGACTCCGATGACGAGCTCGTCCGCTTTTCGCCAGTAGTTGACCGGTGTGCTGAACGTCCGCCCGGACCGTCGCCCCACGTAGGTGATCACCACGAATCCTCTGCCCAGCAGGCGCCCGAGTACCGGCGCGTCGAGCATGCCTGCCACCCCGGCGTTCATCGCTCGCACGACGCGTCCCAGCACCGTCTTCAGTTCCACGAATTCCTCCAGCCACCCACGGACATCTCCCGAACCCTAACCGTTTTCGCGGCGACGAGCCCGCCGCGGTGGGCCGGACGGTCATCGAAATGTCGTTTTGCGACGCTCGACTTCCGGTTGTGGGCAGGATTCGCCAATTGACCGGCACCTCGAACGGACCCGCTTCGATACTCGTGCAACGACCGTCATCACGGCGGCCGGAGGGTTCATGCGCAGAAGGGAAACCGATGACAACCAGCCTGCCCGCATTCCCCGCGGCGAACGAGGATCTGCTGGACACCTGCATCCGGCTCCGGGAGATCGCGCCGGTGGTCGAGGTGGAGTTCCCCGGCGGCGTGCCCGCCTACCTGGCCCTGACGCACGACGCGGTGCGTGAGATCCTCGCCGGGGACAACAAGACCTTCGCGCGGGATCCGAAGCATTGGCCGGCCCTGCACGACGGTTCGATCGCGGAGGACTGGCCGCTGCGCGCCGTCGTGCAGGGCGATCACCTGTCCACCAAGGACGGTGACGACCACCGGCGGCTGCGGGGTCTGATCAGCAAGGCGTTCACGCCGGGCCGGGTGCAGGCGCTCGAGCCGCGCATCCAGGCGATCATCGACCGATTGCTGGACGACGTGATCGCCGCCGGTGACGGCGTCGATCTGGTGCCCACCTTCACCGAAGCGCTGCCGATGGCGGTGATCTGCGAACTGTTCGGGGTGCCTGAGCCGGAGCGGGACCGGCTGCGACGCTGGACCGCAACCCTGCTGGCCCACACCACACCGCCGGAGGAAGCATTCGCGACGCAGAACTCGCTGATGACATACCTGTACGAACTGGCGGACCGGAAACAGGAAACGCCCGGCGACGACCTCACCACCGGTCTGGTCCAAGCTCGCGATCGGGACGACAAGCTCACGGCCGACGAACTGGTCGCCGTTCTGTGGATCATGCTGGTGGCCGGGCACGAGACCACGGTGCATCTGCTCGGGCACGCCATTCTGGCGCTGTCGCGACACCCCGAGCAGCTCGCCCTCGCGAAGGCGGAAGACCGCTGGGGTGATGTGGTCGAAGAGACTGTGCGCTACCGCCATTCGGTGATGATGACGAGCTGGCGATTCACGCTGACGGACGTGACCGTGGCCGGAGTCGCCATACCCAAGGGCCAGGCGGTCGGTGTCGCGTACCAGGCCTGCGGGATCGACCCGGCCGAATACGGCGAGACCGCGAACGAGTTCGACATCACCAGGGAGCAGCGCGGCGGACATCTCGGATTCGGTCACGGGCCGCGGTACTGCATCGGCGCGGGCCTGGCCCGCCTGGAGGGCCGTCTCGCGCTCGCCTCGCTGTACCGTCGGCTGCCGAACCTGGAACTCGCCATCGACCCCGACGAAATCCCGTACTCGCCGTCGTTCTTCACCGTCGGACCCCTGTCCATTCCGGTGAAACTGGGCGCCGAGAAGCAGTAACCCTTGCCCGGCGCGGCAGCCGAACCACGAGGTCTCGGGTCCCGACTTTCGTGCCGGTTGCCGCGCCGGTCGACCCGCAATTGCCGATAATCGGTCAGCGTGGTGAACGACTCGCTGGGTGCTGGCCACGGCGCACTCGATGCATGTTCACATGGTCGGCAAGTCTGCGCGGATGGTGCCCGGGCCGTTCGCGATGGTCGCGGCGGATAGTCGAATCTTGCAACGTTTCCGCTGGTCAACGGTCTATTGCGAACGGGAAACGCATTGTCGGATCTGGCGAGATCGGATCATGTGTCGTGTCACGCTGCTGCGGTCCGCAGTTCCGTAGCAACTGGCAGGAAGGATCGATGACGCCGATGTCACAAGGAGATCCGATCGTCGGGACCACGTCCGAACAGCTCGCCCGGATCGCAGTCCAGGGGCCCTGGGACGCCCAAGGGCAGGTGCGCCCGGAAGCGGTGCAGTTCGCGTCGAACTTGGTGAGCGCCGTGCGTAAGCGCAGTGGCAAGGGGCTGGTGCCCGATGACGTGGACGATCTGGTGAACCGGGCGCTGAACGTCGCCGTGCCGACGTTCCCGCGCATCGAAGGAGCGGGCGGGATCGGTCTGTCGGCGCACATGCTGCGTCAGACCACCACCCGGCCGTGCCCGCTGGTGGTCTTCCCCGCCGGGTGGACACCCGTCGGCTGGCCCTTGTTCGAGTACGCCTATCTCACCCTCGCGTGGAAGGGCTATCACGTGCTGGCCTACACGCCGCGCGGAATCGGCTGGACCGCCACACCGGGAACGAACCTGCCGTGGTTCGGCACGTCCGAAGGCACCGTCGATGTCGCTGGTCCATGGGATCGGGCCGACGGCAAGAAGGTGCTCGACTACGCGATAGACGAACTCGCCCCCAGCGGCATCGCCTTCATGGGTGAGTCCTATGGCTCGGGCATCAGTCAGCTCGTGGCCGCGCACGATGACCGGGTCGACGTCGTCGTCGCGCTGAGTACCTGGGGCAACCTCGCCACCAGTCTGTACGACAACGGCACCCGCCATCTGAAGGCCGTCGAGGCACTGATCGGCCTGACCGGTGGCGAGCAGGCGGAGAAGTTCGACGAAGAAGCACTGGAGATCCTGGCGAAGTTCGCCGAGGGTGTGGACATGGATCCGGTTGTCGAGTGGGGCACCGAACGCGCACCGGAACGCTATGTCGGCTCCCGTGATATTCCGACCTTCTTCTCGAATACCTGGCACGAGGGGCTTTTCCCGGTGAACCAGGTGCTGGAGACCTTCGAGAAGCTTCCGCGCCCGAAGCGGCTGAACATGTGGATCGGCGACCACGCGGCGCCGGAAGGCCCCGGCCTGATCGCTCCACCCATGCCCGGTGCGGGCCCGAACGAGCCACTGCGCGAGGCATACGCCTGGCTCGATCACTACCTGAAGGACGAGGACAACGGCGTCGACGCGTGGCCGGAGATCAGCAATCAGGTCATGTTCACCTACGTGACCACTCCGGGCGCCGGGAACGGCCAGAACGTGATCGTCGAACCGGCGCGGCGCGAGGAGAAGGCCTCGTGGGCGGACGTCACCACCGACACGGAAGTGCTGGTCTTGACCGATGAGCGTGAGGGCGGCGACGGTGTGCTGACCCCTGATTCCACGGGCGGTTGGCAACGCAGTTTCACGGTGGGCGAGGAGCCCGAGGTCGTCGCCATGGACAAGCTCATGACGACGGGCCAGGAGGAGTGGTCGGGCAATCCCAAGGTCTACCGGATCGATGAGATCGACCGCGGTCATGCCCTCGTCTGGTCGACGGGGCCGCTGCTCGCAGCACGAGGCGGAGTCGCCAGGCAGATCCGCGGGATCCCGCGGTTGCAAGTGACCATCGACAGCACCGACGAGTCCGCGACGGTGGTCGCCTATCTGCTCGATGTCGACGAGAACGGCTCGGCGAGAATCATCACCCACGAACCGAAGACGATCGAGTCCGGTCTGCCCGCGTCCGTTTCGTGGGAGCTGCAAGCAGCCGCCTACGATCTCCCCGACGGCCATCGGTTGATGCTCGTCCTCGACGGCATGGATCCGCTGTATTCCAGCGCGAACAAGGTCGGTTCGACGATCACCGTCAGTGCACCGGACGGCGCCCCGTCCTGCCTGGAGTTGCCGCTCGGCTGACCGTTGCGCGTGGCCCGGGCAGGCAAACCATCCGGGCCACGCCATGGTCGACGACGGATCGGGCCATGACCACGATTCGGCGGTCTTCAGCCCGGCGCGAACGTCACCACCAAGACATCGCGATAGGCGGGGCGGCTCCGATCCACCGGACGCACCGGCGAAACACTGTGCAAGGTGCGGCGGTCGTCGCCGAGCAGCAGCGTTCCCGGCCGATCGAGGGTGGTCCGCAGCAGTCGTCGTCCGTTCGGATCGAACACCGAACTCGCACCGCCCAGGGCATTCTGCCGTCCAACCAGAAGCGAGGAGACCAAGGTGACGCCATCGCGGTGGCGGCCTTCGGGTGTAGGCAGGCCGTCCGCGTCCGCCGAGGCGATGACCCGGAAGGGATGTACTTTCGCGCTCCACCGCGCCGGGGCGGCGTCCAGCGCCGTCGCCAATCGCGCGAGCAGTCGCAGCACCGCCACGAAAACAGGGTCGGTCACGAATGCGTCGGTCAAGGGCTCGAAAGTGCGGTCCACGCCGATATAGAGCGGGTTGGATTCCTCGGGCTGCACGAACGAATCCGACGACAGCAGGCCGATGCGACCGGCCGAACCGGTGAGTGAGAACCGGCCGTACCGGCGCAGCCTGCGCGTGCCACGGGCGTCGGCGTAGACGTCCGGGTGCAAGTCTTCCCAGTGTCGGCGAAATCGTTCCCAGTCGGCCGGCTCCAGGTCGAGGCTCGCGGTGGTGACGTCAGCGGGCAGGAGGTGCACGCCGTCGGCGACCAAGGCGTCGCTCGCGGTCCGTTGTACCTGCTCCGCCGTCTGCCCTTCCGGATTCAACGGACGTGGGGCCGGGTGGGCGCGGAGATGACGTCGTCCTCCGCCGCGATCACGACGTCGTAGTCGTGTTCGGTGAACCGCCGGGCCAGTTCCAAACCGATACCGCTGGAGGCTCCCGTGACGAGTGCGAGTGGTGTGTCGGTCATGTGCTGGGGCTACCCACTGAAGCCGCACCCATACCCGGGTCCGACCGGCTCGGTAGTCTGCAGGGGTGTCCGCCGCGCCCGCCGACGCTGACGCACCGATCGTTCCGGTGCGAGACGGAGTGTTCTTCACACTTCCCGCCGCGTTGCCGCGGGGGCGCCACAATCTGGGGCGGGAGCAGGTGATGGCGGCGCAGCGGGAACGGTTGCTGGTCGCCGTGACCGAACTGCTCGCCGCCCGCGGTTACGCCGGATTCGGTCCCACCGATGTCGCCAAGCGGGCCGGAGTGTCCTTGGCGGCGTTCTACGACGCTTTCGCCAACAAGGACGAGTGCGTATTCGCGGGCTACGACCGCTTCATCCAAGTGCTGCTGACCCAGCTGACCGCCGCGGACGTCAAGGGCCGGGACCGCAGATCCATCGTCGCCGACGCCCTCGGCCAGTACCTCGGCTCCCTGCAGAACGACCTGGTCGTAGCACGCGCCTACCAGGTGGAGATCGACGGGCTCGGGCCGGCCGCCCGGCGACGCAGGCGCAAGTCGATCCGGCTGTTCGCCGAGTACATCCGCGGTCTGGTGCAGAGCGCCAGCGCGAACCGGCAGCCACTGTTGTCCGTCACCGCGTACATGGGCGTCGTGTACGCCGTACGCCAGCTCACCGCCGATGCGCTCGACGAGTCGGGCGAGCCGGATCTGACCGCGCTGAGCGCCGACTTGGAGCCCTGGCTCACCGATCTGTTCCGCGAACACTGACCCGGCGCGCGGCCGCGAGCCCGACTTGACATGACAGCCGCCGTCGCGCAGCATTGGCGTAAAGCTCGTTACTTCGATACCGCCCGCATCGGCGTGGCACGACGCCGAATGTCCGATTCCGCCGTCGTCGATCCCCCGCGACGGATGCCTGTCGTCGAAAACCTCGAATGGCCGTAACAATCGCACTCTTCACCCGTGACCTGCGCGTCCACGACAACCCGGCCTTGTTGGCCGCCGTACACGAGGGCGCGGCAGTGGTTCCGCTGTTCGTCGTCGACGACCGGCTCGTCGGCAGCACTCGCCCGGCCGCCAACAAACTGCGTTTCCTCTCCGCAGCGCTGGCCGAACTCGATGCCGAGCTTCGCTGCGCCGGTGGGCAACTGGTGATTCGGCACGGTGACTACGTCGAGGCGGTGGATCGGGTGGCGGCACAGGTGCACGCCGACAGCGTCCACATCGCCGAGGACGTCACCTGGTACAACCGATGCCGACTTCGGGCACTGGGCGAACGGCTGGCGCGGCGCAGCTGCCTGCTGCACACCCATCCCGCCACCCTCACCGCCGTGGATCCCGCCGATTGCGGACCGTATCGGCCGGACGACGAGGTTCCGGACTTCGCGACCTATTTTCGCCGATGGTTGTCGGCGCCGAAGCGACGACCGCTGGAAAAGCCCACGGAATTGATCGTTCCCCGCATCGAAAGTGATCCCGTGCCGAGATTCGACGAACTCGGCGACGCGGCCGTTTCACCGCAGTTGGCGGTCGGAGGCGAGATCACGGGTCGTGCGCTGTGGCGAGGCTGCACCGCCGACCGACGACAACCACGCGGCCGGTCCAAGGGTGACCTCACGGGCGAGGGATGCTCCCGGCTGTCGCCGTACCTGCATTTCGGTTGCCTGTCGGCCGCCGAGATGGCGTACCACACCGATATGGCGACGCCGGACGGCCGCGCTTTCGTCCGGCAGCTCGCTCGGCGCGACTTCCATCTCCAGTTCCTCGTCGCCCGGGCCGATCTCGCGCGGTCCGGCGCTGGTACGGATGTGCGGCAGGCGCACGATCCGGTCGTCGTCGGCGCCTGGCGCGACGGCCGCACCGGATACCCGATCGTCGACGCGGGCATGCGGCAGCTGGCCGCGCAAGGGTGGATGCCGGAGCGGGCACGGGTGATCGCCGCCAGTTTCCTCACCACGACGCTGCAGGTGGACTGGCGGGTCGGCGCCGAGCATTTCCGCCGGTGGCTGCTCGACGACGCGGCGAGCGACCGCTTCACCTGGCAGCAGGCGGGCCGTTTCGACCCGAGAGCGGTCGGCACCGCCGAACGCTACGACCCCGAGGGGAACTACGTGCGGCGCTGGATACCGGAACTGGCTTCCCTGCCGGGTTCGGAGATCCATCGCCCGTGGTGCCACAGCGTGCCGCCCTCGGTATATCCCGCTCCCATCGCGGGCAGCGCGAGCACGTAACCGGCCCGCCGGGCGGTTTCGCGTGCTCGCTGCCGGGTACCGCGGCGACGGACGTAATTCGTCAGTCCGTCCCGATTGCCCGAGGGAGGTCAACCATGGCAACCACGATCGACTCGACCACCGACGCCGTCGATTTCCTCATCGACCAGCACGGCCGGATCCGGCAACTGTTCATCGAGACCGCCGACACCTCCGACCCTGTTGAGCGCGAAAGCAAGTTCTTCGAATTGCGACGCCTGCTCGCCGTGCACGAGACCGCCGAAGAAGAGATCATTCACCCGCGCGCCCGGCGTGAACTGGGCGATGGCGCGTCTGTCGTCGACGCGCGGCTGGAGGAGGAGAACAAGGCGAAAAAGCAGCTCGCCGAAATGGAGTCGCTCGACATCAGCTCGATGGAATTCCAGGTGAGACTGGCCAAGCTGCGCGAAGCGGTGCTGGCCCATGCCGACCATGAGGAACGCGAGGAATTCAACCGGCTGCGCGAGGAACTCGACGACGAGACGCTGCGACGACTGCGCAAGACCGTCGAGCTCGCGGAGGCGATGGCGCCGACCCGGCCGCATCCCGGCGTGGAATCCGCCGCCGCGAACGTTCTGGTCGGCCCGTTCGCCGCGATGATGGATCGTGCCAAAGACATGATCAGCAAGCCGCGGCATTGATCCGTGCGGCAGTGCAAGACGCGCGCGGCGCGCGGCACCTGGTGCCGCGCGCCGCGTCGCTCAACGCCTGAACAGCCGTGTTCCGTTCCGGGCGTAGGCGTGGGGGAGTCAGTCCGGTATGTGTGATTCGTGGGTGAACGGTTTGGTGCCGTGAACCGCGGGCTCGCCTTGCGGGTTGGTCTGCGCGCCATGGTTCACGCGTTCGTCGGAATCGAGCCATTCGCTGACCGGATTGTCGATGTAGCGCCATTCCGTGCCCGAGGGCCACGGCCCCTGCCCTTCGTTCCATGGGCCGCGGGCGCTCGCGGAGCCGTTGGACATGTTGAAGGCCACGTTCTGGAACCGATCGTCGCCGGGCAGTGCTCCGGGCGGGAAGTTGACCGGCAATTCGTTCAGCGCCGCGGTGAACTGCTGGAAGTGTGCGATCTCGCGGGTCATCAGGAACGAAAGCGTGTCCTGCACACCGGGATCGTCGGTGAACTGTTTGAGATATTCGTACACGATCTTGGCGCGCGACTCCGCCGCGAGGTTGCTGCGCAGATCGACCGAGGGCTCACCGTTGGCGTCGACGTACGACCCCGACCAGGGCACGCCCGCGGAGTCCTTGACGACGGGCCCGCCGCCGCTGAGCACGAAGTACAGGGGGTTCACCGCGACCTGATGGATCACCTGGTCACGTCCGCCGGGCGTCGCCACCATCGGCATCCAGTCGCACCGCTCGTTGGCTTGCTTCAAATCGTCGTTGAGCCCGTCGAGCAACATGGTGATCATCGCGCCGACGATTTCGAGATGGCTGAGTTCCTCCGTGGCGATGTCCATGAACAGGTCATAGGTTTTCGGGTGCTTGCCACGCAGCATGAACGCTTGGTTGAAATATTGCATGGCGGCCTTCAATTCGCCGTTGGCGCCGCCGAACTGCTCTTGCAGCAGGGTCGCGAAACGCGGATCGGGACGGTCGACGCGAACTTCGAACTGGAGATCCTTGTTATGGGTGAACATCGCTCTCCTTACCAATATGGTCGGCTGAACGAGATGGCTTCTACTGCCTAACCCAGCGCACGACGAGCAAGAGACGCGTTGCTTGTTCGGTGGCGACGATACGGGTTCGAATTGCCGGTCGTGCGCAGCGACACGAGGCGCGACCATGCCCTACCCCACGCCGGGGACCTCCAGCCAGGCCGCGCTGTCGGCGGGCAGGACGCTGTCCTGCAAAGGCTCGCTGGACAACAACAGCCGCTCGTGCCTGGGCAGCGTGGTCGGCGCGTTCGAAACGTTGACGATGCACACCAGGCCGGGAGAGCGTCGGAGAAGCAGAACACCCGGCGCACTGGGCAGCCAGGACCAAGCGCCCTCTCCGAGGGCCGGATGGTCCCGGCGCAGACGCAGCGCCCGGTGATAGAGGTCGAGCATCGAATCCGGTTCCCGCTTCTGCAATTCGGCGGTCAGCGACACCCAGCGCTGTGGCTGCGGCAGCCAGGGAAGGGTGTCTACCGGGCCGAATCCGAATGGCGGCCGGAATCCGCTCCACGGCAGTGGCACACGGCACCCGTCGCGGCCGCGGGCGGTGTGGCCGGAGCGCTCCCAAGTCGGATCCTGTAGCACCTCTGGCGGGAGATCTTCGACCTCCTCCAAGCCGAGTTCCTCGCCCTGATAGAGGTAGGCGCTGCCGGGGAGCGCGAGCATCAGCAGCAGCGCCGCCCTGGCGCGGCGACGACCCAGCCCGACATCGACGGGACCGTGCGGTTCGTGCTGTGAACCGCCGCCGCGGGTGGAGGCCCGCCCGTAGCGGGTCACATGCCTGGTGATGTCGTGGTTGGACAACACCCACGTGGGTGGCGCGCCCACCGCGTCCAACGCCTCGGTCGTGCAGTCGACCACGGCACGCAGCGCGTCGGCATGCCAGGAACACCGCAGAAAATCGAAGTTGAATGCCGTGTGCAGTTCGTCCGGACGCACGTAGCAGGCGAGGCGCTCGGGTTTGGCCACCCACGCTTCGGCGACGAAGACCCGATCCGGCCCATAGGAATCCGCGATCTTGCGCCAGCCGCGATAGATCTCGTGTACCTCCTGCCGGTCCCAGTGCGGATGATCGGTCCGATCCGGCGGCTCCATCATGTCCTCGTGATCGGTTTCGATATCCGGTAGATCGGGGTGTTTGACCAAACCGTGCGCCACGTCGATGCGGAAGCCGTCCACGCCCCGATCCAGCCAGAAACGCAGGATCGACTCGAACTCGGCACGGACGTCCGGGTGCTCCCAGTCCAGGTCCGGCTGGTGGGCGTCGAACAGGTGCAGATACCACTGCCCGTCCGCCACTCGGGTCCACGCGGGGCCACCGAACACACTCCGCCAATTGTTCGGCGGACCGCCGGAGGACGCGCCGTGCCGGAAGAGGTAACGGGCTCGCTCCGGCGAGTCCGGCCCGGCCGCCACTGCCTGCTGAAACCAAGGATGCTGATCCGAGGTGTGGTTGGGGACCAGATCCACGATGATGCGCATATCCTGCGCGTGCACCTCGGCGATCAGCTCTTCGGCCTCCGCGAGCGTGCCGAATCGGTAGTCGATGTCGCGGTAGTCGGAGACGTCGTATCCTCCGTCCGCCATCGGCGACGGATACCAGGGCGTGACCCATATCGCGTCCACTCCGAGGTCGCGCAGATAGGGCAGCCGAGACCGGATACCGGCGATGTCGCCGAGGCCGTCGCCGTTGCCGTCGCCGAAACTGCGGATGTAGATCTGATAGATCACGGCATCGCGCCACCAGAGAGCAGTCATCGCGGCACCCTCCTCTCGGCTCGTCCCAGGGCGGTTACCCACGATCGGAATCCTCGTAACGTCGCGTCGGCGCTACGCGGTCGAGGAGGAATCGTCACGCGCGGGGTGGCGGCGGGAGGTGGTGTGGTCTGTGCCCGCCCGGGTAGTCGCTGGACATGGCTACCACAGCTCCACTACCGGAAGAACGAGCAGGCACGCCGCGGCGAGCCGTGGTGACCGGGGGAGACTCGGGAATCGGTGCTTCGATCGCCGTCGCGCTCGCGGCGGGCGGGACCGATGTCGGGCTGACGTTCCACAGCGACCAGCGCGGCGCGGAGGGCACCGCGACGCAGGTGCGCGAACAGGGCAGGACCGCCGTCGTGCGCCGTCTCGACTTGGCGGCCCCGTCGTCCGCCGGGTCGGTGATCGACGAACTCGCCGACGAACTCGGTGGCCTCGATGTGCTGGTGAACTGCGCGGGTACCGGGTCAGCGCGGAAGGCGATGGACATGGACTTCGACACCTGGCGGCACGTGCTGTCGGTCGACCTCGACGGCGCGTTCGTCTGTTCCCAGCGCGCGGCCGGACATATGATCGCCGCGGGCAACGGGGGCAGGATCATCAACATCACCAGCGTGCACGAACACGTTCCCCGGGTGGGCGCCGCACCGTATTGCGCGGCCAAAGCGGGACTCGGCGCACTGACGAAAGTATTGGCGCTGGAACTCGCCGAATACGACATCACCGTCAATTCGGTCGCGCCGGGGGAGATTTCGACACCGATGACCGGCCAGGAAGACGTCGATCCCCGAGCGCAGTTGCGTCCCGGCGTGCCACTGGGCCGAACGGGGCACGCGAAGGAGGTCGCTGCCGTCGTGGCGTTTCTCGCCGCACCGGAGGCGAGCTATGTCACCGGCGCGTCCTACGTGGTAGACGGCGGCATGCTTCTGATGGGCCCGCAGGCCAGCACCTTGTTGACCGACGAGAAATGGCGCACGCCGTGACCACGGATCCGGTTACTTCGCGTCGTCGCGGGGCAATGCGCTGAGTTCGAGCAGACTGTCGACCAGGTCGGTGCGGGCGTCCGTCTATCGCTCCGCTACCGGAGTCATGCAGCTGGCCGGGGGATCGACGAACAAGCAGAGGGCCGGACCGCGGGTAGGACGGTAGCCGTCGGGCACTCCGCCCGCGTCGATGACCTGCGTGTAGGCGCCGACGGCGTCGGTGGGGCGGCGGGTGAGGGAGGGGTCGGTACGCACGTCCACGGTGTAGAGGCCGAAACGGGGCGTGTAGCTTCCCCATTCGTAGTTGTCGGTGAGGCTCCAATAGTTGTAGCCCATGATGTTCATGCCGTCGGCCTTGGCGCGCTGGATCCAATAGACGGTGTCGCGAAGGTGATCGCCGCGAACATAGCCATCGGCGCGTGGACGGCCGTCTTCGGTCGGCATCCCGTTCTCGACGACGTAGAGCGGTTTACCGGGCAGCCGGCGCGAATAGTATTGCAGCGCATAATAGATGCCTTCGGTGCGCAACGGCAGCTCCCAGATGCGCGGTCCGGGCAGCGTGGGCATCGCCGAACCGCTGGCCCGCAGGATGGACTCGATCAGCGACTGCGCCGGGTCGAAGGCGAAGTAGTAGTCGACACCCACGTAGTCGAGCCGATCGGCGATGCGGTCCATCAGCGGGCCGTTCACCTGCGCCTCCGAACCGGCGACGTAACCCATGTTGCTGGTCACCTGTGCGCCCGGCTGCTTCTGGTGGATGTAGTCGTAGCTGGCATTGTGTGCCTGCGCGACCCGCTCGAGCATTTCGCCGGCATCCGCGGCGCCGTGGCGGACCTCGTGCATGATGTAGGCGACGGGCTCGTTCACGGTGACCCACAACGGGTTGCGTGCCGCGTAGCGGTCCACGACGTTGCGCATGTTGGCCAGCCAATCCTCGACCATGCGGGGATTGCGCCAGCCCCCTCGGTCGGCGGCCCAGCCGGGGTACACCCAGTGGTCGAGCGTGATCATCGGTCGCATACCGGCCCGCTCGACGCTCGAGATCACCGCGTCGTAGAAGCGGAAGGCGCCTTCGTCCCACACTCCCGGCGCGGGTTGCACTCGGGCCCATTCGATCCCGATCCGGAACACCCGCACGCCCAGGTCCGCCGCGAGCTGGATGTCGGAGGCATAGCGGCCGTAGAAGTCGACGGAATCGCCGAGGGCGTCGTAGCCAGGGGTCGCGCCGACGTATCGGGTCCAATTGCTGTCCGGCGCATGACCTTCGGACTGGAAGCCGGAGGTCGATACGCCCCAGAGGAAGTCTCCGCCCAGCACCGGTAGGCCGGCGATCGGCTGTATCGGCGGGATGGCCGCGGATTGCGTGGCGAGAAGCAGGGTGGATGCCGCGGCGGCGAGCGCGGCCAGGACGTACCGACGGAACCGAGATCGCATCGACCCAGAGTAACTGGGTGCTGTCCACTGATTGCCGGAATCCGCTTATCGCAGCGATTCGAAGACGTGGACACTTGTTGCGATCGGTTTGCGGGTGGGCCACGCGGACCGCGACGCGTGGCACCCGCAGGTGCTATTGCATGGCGAAGCGCAACAGCGCCTGCATGTCGCCCTGCTTGATCTTGCCTTGGCGATTGAGGACTTCCAGCTGCCACACAGCGCCGTTGCGGAAGGCGCGAGCGACCGCGTTGGCGTTGTCGGTGCCGAGCAGCGAGGGCCAGATGTCGGCGACTTGCTGGCTGTTGCCGCCGGTGGCGTCGTAGATCTTGAAGGAGATGTTGTTCGCCTTGTCGAAAGAACTGCCCTTCTTGAAGGCGGCCGCGACGAAGACGATGGCGTCGATCGCGGTGGGGACGTCGGCGAAGGTGACGTGGATGGTCTCGTCGTCACCGGAAGCGGCGCCGGTCTGCTCGTCACCGGTGTGCGCGACCGAGCCGTTGCCCAACGGGTCCAGCGAATCGAGTCCCGCGAAGCGCACCGGGTCGTTGCCCTGCATGAGGACCGCGATCAGATCGAGGTCGACACCGCGTTTGCGGCGTGCCCAGCCGAGTGCGCCGCCGCTCGTTCCGGACGACGGATCCCAGCTCACTCCCACACTCAATTTCGTGATACCCGCGAGGTCCGCGGCACCGTCTTCTTTTCTGAGCGTAATCACGACATCAGGATACTGACGACCAGCCGCCGCGCTCGGGACAACGAATCCGTCTCCGGGACAGGCAGGTCCGCACCGGGTGGTGGAAGTCCATCGCGCGACGCGGCACCGTTGTCGCCGCAGCGATCACCGGCCCGCTCGGCGTGCCCACCACGCCTCGACCAGGCCGGTCGCGCCGATTCGCGCTCGCCGCCGGTTCGGCACGGCGGCGCGGTGATCGAACACGGCGAAGTCGCTGTCCTCGATGCGGTCGAGGATCTCCGAGTACAGCGTCGTCGCCGTCGCGACGCAGGGGCGCGAACGGCGGTGCAGCAGGGCGATTCCGGCAGCGGCGAAGCGGTAGATGTCGCGAGTGCGGGCGATTTGCGCCGCCAGGGCGCTGCGTACCCGGGGCTCGGTACGCCGCCGGGTGACGCACCAGCGCAAGAGATCGCGATCGACGTCGAACGCGGCCAGTTCGTCGGCGGGTAGATACATCCGGTCACGCAGGAGGTCTTCGCCGACATCCCGCAGGAAGTTGGTCAGCTGGAATGCCTTGCCGAGCGCGGCGGCATGCGGCGCGGCCGCATCGGCACAGCCGGTGCCCAGAATCGGCAACAACTGCAATCCGATCACTTCGGCCGACCCGTAGACGTAGGTGTCGAGCGCGGCGCGATCGGGATAGTCGGTCACGGTCAAATCCATTCGCATCGATGCGAGGAAGGCGTCGAACAGCTCCGCTGGAATGCGATATCGATCAGCAGTGTCCAGAACCGCCGGGAGAACGGCGTCGGTGTCGGCGGCGCGGGCGCGGAAGCGGCCCGCGAGTTCCTCGAGCCGCCGGGCACGTTCGGCGATATCGAGACGCGGGTCGAACTCATCGAGGATGTCGTCGGCTCGGCGGGCGAATCCGTATAGGGCGTGGACCGCGGGGCGCTGATCCGGTGCGAGCAAACGGGTCGCGAGGAAGAAGGTCTTTCCATGGCGTGCGTTCAGCCGGCGGCAGTACCGGTAGGACCGGTGCAGTCGCTGGTCGCTGAGCCGGGTGGTGTCGAGGTCGGTGCGGGTCATCTCGATTCCGATCACAGTTGTCGATCGATGCGGCTGGTGGCGAACGCGGCGCCGATGCGGCGCGGCCGCACGGGCCGGAGGCCGGTGATGCGATCCGCGGCCAGCCGGCCGGAGATCAGCACCGGCGGGATCCCCACCCCCGGCACGGTAGAGCCGCCGGCCAATACGGCATTGTCGATACCGCGGATCATGTTGGCCGGTCGGAACGGACCGGTTTGGGCGAACGTATGCGCCAGCGCGAACGGGCTCCCGGCGAGCATGCCGCGGCGCGCCCAGTCGGCGGGTGTGTCCACGCGCAGTATCTCGGCATCGCCGAAGACCGAGCCGAGACGATCCTGAGCGACCTCGAGTAGTTGCTCGGCATAGCTGGTTCCCGCCCGCTCCCAATCGATTCGGCCGCGTTCCAGGTTCGGCACCGGGGCGAGCACATACAGCAGGTCCCGTCCGGGCGGAGCCGTAGACGGATCGGTAGCCGAGGGACGGGTGACCAGCAGCGAAGGATCGCGCATCACCTGCCCGCGGACGATGATGTCGTGGAACGACTCCTCCCATGCGGCGCCGAACAGCAGATTGTGGTGCGCTATCCCGGCCGTGGGCGCGCACCCCAGATGGACGATCACCGCCGAGGGCGCGGAGGTCAGCGGCACCGGTCGACGTGGTGTGCGCGCCATCAGGCGATAGGCCTCGTGCAGTTCGGTCGTCAATACCACTGCGTCGCACGAGATTCGGTCGCCGTCGTCGGTGCGTACACCGGTGATCCGCGAGCCCGTGCGCTCCAGGGCGGTCACGGTGGTGCCATAACGGAATCGGACACCGGCCTCGGTCGCCGCGGCGGCCAGCGCCTCGGGGAGCGCACGCATCCCACCGCGCGGAAAGAACACACCGCCGACGGTGTCCATGTAGGCGATGACCGCGTAGGCGGCCTGCGCCCGGCTGGGCGCGACGCCCGCGTACAGCGATTGAAAGGTGAAGACACGCCGCAATTCCGGGTCGGGTATGTAGCGCGCGACGGCGCGATCCCAGCGGCCGAAACCACCCAAGGCGATCAGCCGCGCGAGAGCGGGGGTCACCATGGACAGCGGTGAGTCGAAGTTGGCTGCGATGAACCGGTCCATCTCCGCTCGGTACAAGCGGGTCAGCCAACGCCGCAGGCGGCGATAGCCGTCGGCCTGGTCGGCGCCGGCGAACCGGCGGATCTCCGCTTCCATCCGCGCGGCGTCGGTGTGTACCTCCAGCCTCCGGCCTCCGGCGAAATGTGCCCGATACGCCGGTTCCACCGGCACCAACTGCAAATAGTCAGCGCTGCGCGCCCCCGCGGCCGCGAAGACGCTTTCGACGATATCGGGCATGGTCAGAACCGTCGGGCCGGTGTCGAGGCGATAACCTGCCGGACCGGCCTGCCCGGCGCGGCCGCCCGGTACCGCTTCGCGTTCCACGACGATCACTTCGCGGGAGCGGCCGGCCAAATGCAGGGCCGCGGACAGTCCCGCGAGCCCGGCTCCGACGACCACCACCCGGTTGGTCGCGCCTTCGACGGTGCGCATCGAGGAAAACCTCCCGGTCAGGCGACGCGTTCGGTGCATGCGGTGGCCATGTGCTTCAGTGCGGCGTGCATCGGTGCGCTGAAATTCGCCGTGTGCAGAGCGTTTTCGGCGCAGGCGAGCAAGTCGGCGATCATCGTCTCGATCCTCTCGGGCGCCCCGGACTCGATGATCAACATCCTGGCGCGGTCGACCTCCGCGGGACCGAGCTGGACGCGATGGAGGAGCCGGGACAATTCGGTTCGGGCCGAGGGGGCCGCCATTTCGCGTGCGAGGACGACGACGCTGGTCGCGGTGCGTTCCCCGAGATCGCCGTCCGCGGGTTTGCCGGTCACGGCCTGCGACCCGAAGATGCCCAGAATGTCGTCACGCAACTGGAATGCCTCGCCGACCGCGGCGCCGTACCGGCCGAGCGCGTCCAGGACGGCCGCATCGCAGCCCGCCATCGCGGCGCCCATCTCCAACGGGCATCGCACCGTGTAGTTGCCGGACTTGACCCGCGCGATTGCCAGGACCGAGGCCAGCGCCGGCTCGGTGCGCGCGTCGTTGAGCAGATCCGCGAACTGGCCTGTCGCGAGTTCCACCCGCATCTTGTCGTAGCGCGGCCACGCGTGCGCGAGGGCGGACTCGGCGAGCCCGCTTTCGCGGAGCATCTGCTCCGCCCACACCAGGCACATGTCCCCGAGCAGGATCGCCGCGGACTCGCCGTACCTGGTGGAAGAGCCGGGCACGCCCATGCCGCGGTGCGCCCCGGCGAACCGGACATGTGCGGACGGGCCGCCGCGTCGCGTCGCGGACCGGTCCATGACGTCGTCCTGGAGCAGCGCGAACGCGTGCAGCAGTTCCAGACCGGCGGCCGCACGCAGCGCGGCCGGATCGTCCGGTCCGCCGCACAGCCAGCCGAGGTACATGAACGTCGAACGCAAGCACTTCCCGCCGGTGGCGTATTGCCGCAGAACGTCGTGCGCGCCGAGGCGATGAAGCGGCCTGGGGCATGCCCGCAGAAGGAAATCTTCCAGCTCGCCGAGTACTGCCCACCGCACCGCTTCCCGCCACTGCGAGAAGGGACCGGCTCCCAGTGCCGGGATGCCACCGACCGGTTCGTTCACTGTCGATTCGGACCACGTGATGCTCATTCCCGATTCCCTTCCACGCCTCGGGCAATTGCGCGCATGACTGAGATGCTACGCATAACGATGCACTATCGAGGCGAAAAGCAGCCCTGCAATGTCTGGAAGTCGCCCGCGAAGCCGAACCCGCCCGCGCAGGTCGGCGTCGAGGTGCCGGTAACCGTGACCGTCGCACCGGGACCGGCGATGCCGATCGACAACCCTGGGCGCGCGCCGGTGGTCGTGACCGTCGCGCCGGGTCCGACGGCGATCGCGGCCGGGCCGGACAGGTATGTCGAGTTCGAGGTCGCCACCCCGCCGTTCTGCGCGATGGCCAGGGACAGGCTGTTCGGTGCGGCGTCCGCGGTGGCGTCCGCGTCGAAGCCGTAGGCCGCCGCGGCGCCGCCCGCGCCACTGCTCGCGGAGCAGGAGGCGGTGCTGTCGGCGGTCTGCGTCGCGGCGAGGCCGGGTGCGGGGCACTCCGCGGGGGCGGCGGGGGCGGCGGGTGCGGCGAACAGCATGCCCAGCCACGCCGCGCCGACGCAGGTCGTCAGCCCCACCGATCGCGTGAGAGTGGGTCGATCCATGACGTCCTCCTTTGGTGCTCGGGCTTGCAAGGCTTCACGCTACGCCATTTTTGATGCAAAATCGATGCATCATTCGAATTCTTCCGGAAGGAGCGGGAGACATGCGGCGGATGCGGTCCCGCGATGGCTGACCAGGGGTCCGCCCGGTACGCGGTGGGCGCGGTGGCGAAGCGGCTGGGCGTTCCGGTCGCCACCCTGCGCAGCTGGAACCAGCGGTACGCGATCGGCCCGCCGAGGCATCGGCCGGGAGCGCACCGCCGCTATTCCGAATCCGACATCGCGACCTTGCGGAGGATGATCGCGCTCATCGAAGCGGGCGCCACACCGGCCGGTGCGGCACAGCAGGCGCTCGCCGAAGCTCCGCGAGTATCAGAGGGTCGCAGCGCTCTCCTGGTCGCCGCCGAACAACTGGAACCCGATGTCGCGCTGACTCTGATCATGGCTCGGCTGGCGCGCGACGGTGTGGTCGCGACGTGGAACAGGTTGTGTCGTCCGGCATTCGAGACGATCGTCGCGGCACAGGACGCCGGTCGGGGGCTGATCGAAGTGGAACATCTGTTGTCCTGGGCGGTGATCGCGGGATTGCACCGCATGTTCCCGCCGGTCCGGCGTCCGGGTTCGCAACCGCCGGTGCTCTTGGCCTGCACCGCGGGGGAGAACCACGTGCTGCCCCTGGAAGTATTGCGTGCCGCGCTGGCCGAGCGGGGCGTCGTCGCGTTGTTGCTGGGCGCGGCGGTGCCCGACTCGGCTTTGGCCGAAGCCTTGGCGCGCCATGATCGGCCCTGCGTACTCGTGCTCTGGTCGCAGCTGCCCGCGACCGCCACCGCGGGAACGCTTCGGGCAGTGCGAGAGGCGGCGGCGCGGCTGCTGGTCGCCGGGCCGGGCTGGTCCACGGTCCGGCTACCGCCCGAGGCTCCCTATGTCGCGACTCTCGAGGAGGCCTGGGAGGTTCTCGGCGAACCCGGACCCGACGGGGCGTGATCCCGGGTCACTTCCGGCCCTGCCACCGATGGCGGGTGTCCACGCTCCCACGCCGCCACGTCCGGCATCGGTGGCGTTCGATGCCGGACGTGGCAGGCGTGGGCGGCGGCGCTCGCGGTCGATACCACGGGCCGCCGCCGCGAACTCAGGCGTCGGCCGAAACCGTCTTCGCCGAGCGCACGTTCGGGAGGCCGAGATTGTCACGCAGGGTGGTCCCGGTGTACTCGGTGCGCAGTGCACCACGGTCCTGCAACAGCGGCACCACTCGGTCGACGAATTCGTCCAGGCCCCATGGCACGAGGTGCGAACCGAGAATGAAACCGTCGGACCCGTCGTTCTGAACGAAAGTGTCGATCTTCTCCGCGACCTGTGCGGGGGTTCCGACCAAGGGACCGCGCTCGAATTGGTCGATCACCACCTCGCGCAGCGAGAGCTTCTTCGTCTCGGCGACCTGGCGCAGGCGTTCGGCGGTGGCGAAGCGGTCTTGATGCACGAAGGCGCGGCCCTGGATGATCGGCGGAGCGTCGGGGTCCGGATCGATGTCGGGCACCGGCCCTTCCGGATCGTAGCCGGACAGGTCGCGGTTCCAGATCTGCTCCAGCAGAATCAACGCGGTCTGCCCGGTGACCTGCTCGTTGCGGACGGCATGGTATTTCTCGATCGCCTCGGCCTCGGTGTCCCCGAGAACGAAACTCGCCGACGGCAGAATCTTGATGTCGTCGGCCGCCCGCCCCGCCGCTACCGCGCGCGACTTGATATCGCGGTAGAAGTCCGCCGCCTCAGGCAATTTGCCGTACGGGGAGAAGATGGCGTCGGCATTGGCGGCGGCGAAGGATCGTCCTTGCGGCGACACACCGGCTTGCAGGATCACCGGCCTGCCCTGCGGGCTGCGCGGCACGGTGAAACGACCGGAGATGTCGAACTGGCTGCCGCGGAAAGCGAATGCCCCGGCATCCGGCCGAGCCAGAAACCGTCCGGCGTCCTTGTCGGCGACGATGTCGTTCGCGTCCCACGAATCCCACAGGGCGCGAACGGCATTCAGCGTCTCCTCGGCGCGGGCGTAGCGGTCGGCGGGATCGAGGAATCCGCCGCGCCGGAAGTTCTGGCCGGTGAATGCGTCGAACGAGGTCACGACGTTCCAGGCGGCGCGGCCGCCGGAGAGATGGTCCAGGCTGGCGAACTGCCGGGCCAGTTCGTAGGGCTCGTTGAAGGTGGCGTTGATGGTGCCCGCGAGCCCGAGATGCTCGGTGACCGCGGCGATCGAGGCGAGCACGGTGAATGTGTCGGGACGGCCGATGATGTCCTGATCGAAGATCTTGCCCGCGCGTTCGCGCAGGATGAGCCCTTCGGCGAGGAAGAAGAAATCGAACTTGCCGCGTTCGGCGGTGCGCGCGGTGTGTTCGAAACTGCTGAAATCGATCTGGCTGCCCGCCTCCGGATGCCACCAGGCGGTGTGATGATTGACGCCGCCGAGGTAGGCGCCCAGGATGATCTGCTTACGGGGGGTGCTCATGGTGACCTCGCTCAGGCAGTCGCGTAACGATTGGGGACGTCGGTGGGCAGGCCGAGCAGCGCGCGCAGCGAGCCGTCCGAGTAGCCGGTGCGGAACACACCGCGCCGTTGCAGCGCGGGCACGAGCCGGTCGGCCACCGCTGCCAGATCGTCGACCGCCACGCCGGGACGCAAACGGAACCCGTCGATCCCCCGCTCGCTCCAGTCGGTGAGCAGATCGGCGAGTTCGTCCGCACTTCCCGCGAAGACAGGGGCGTCGGAATCGAATTCGGCACGCGCGAGCTCGCTCAACCGGGACAGCCGCTGCGGACCCGGCTCCTCGTCGGTGTCGAGGAAGACGGTGATGTCGGCATAGACCCGCAGCGGCTCACCGGCGCGTCCCACTTGGGCCGCGGCGGACGCGACTTGCTCCAGGATCGGGCCGGGGCCTTCGTCGCGCGTGGGCGTGACGAAGACCAGATCCGCACCGCGGGCGGCGAATTCGTAGATCAGCGGACCGTGCGCCAGAGCCGCCACCACCGGCTGCCCTTGGGGCGGACGCGGCGTGATCGATGGCCCACGGACGCTGAAGAAGCGGCCCTCGAAGTCGATGTAGTGCAGCTTGTCGCGATCGATGAACCGGCGGGTGGCCACATCGCGGATCTCCGCGTCGTCTTCCCAGCTGTCCCACAATCGCCGTACCACTTCGACGGCGTCGGCGGCTTCGTCGAACAGATCATGGACGTGGCCGGGAAAGCTCCCGGAAGCGATCGCTTCCGCGATTTCGGCGGTGCTGAGGTCGCGCACCGAGCGACGTCCGAAGTGGGCCGCCTCCTCGGCCGTCCCGGACACGCGCGCCTGCCAGCCCGCCCGGCCACGCGACGTGTAATCGAGCGTGGCGATCGACTTGGAGACGTGGAAGGGTTCGGTGTGCGTGGTCGTCACGGTCGGGATGAGCCCGATGTGCCGGGTGACCGGGGCGACCCGCGCGGCGATCAGATGGGCGTCGAGCCTGGCTCGCACCTGATCGACGGCGTCGTCGGACGGTGCGTGCCGCTCACCGGGGATTCGCAGGCTGTCCTCGATGCTCACGAAATCGAGCAGTGCCCGTTCGGCCGTCGCGACCAATCCGGTCCAGTAACCGGGGCTGAACAGCTCGGCGGGCCGGGAGTTCGGCTCCCGCCATGCGGCCGGATGCCAGCCCGCCCCGTCGAGCGCGACGCCGAGGTGCAGTGGGTTCGGTGCCATCGTCTCCCGTTTCTCTCCATGCGCGAATGTCGTGGGTTGCAACGCGCGAACTCGCTCGACGGCGGCGCGAACGGGATTGCGGGGTCGTATCGACCAGCGATCGTCTCGCCCGGCGCGCCGCATCGGAAGCCGATAACACGTGGCCACGGTGGTGACTGCACAGGCACGACCGCTGTCGCGTCCGGGAGTGTCAACGATTCGGATCAGCTCGATCCGTGAGAAATACCGCGAGGGGAGGGTGGTGTGCCAATCACTGCGGCGGACGCAGTAGGTACTCGCCGGCGAGCTGGACGGCTTCGCGTGTGGTGTAGCCGGGGTGGTCGGCGACGATGAAGTGGCGGCCGATCGCGAGGGCGAAGGTCAGCGTGCTGCGCGCCTCGATCTCGTCGGGGTCGGTGACGAAGGCTCCGAACATCTTGCGCAAGAAGTCCATCCGCACGTTGTCGATGCGCCGCAGGCGCGTAGCCACGGACTCGTCGTTGCGGGCCCAAGCCCGCACCGCGAGATCGATCCGGTGCAGATCCTCGTCGAAGCTCAGCTCTCCGGCGCGGCGGATCCGGTCGACGGCGTCGCCGCCTCGCGCCTCGGCCTGGTCGAGCACCGCGGTCGAGCAGCGTCGTTCCCACTCGTCGAGCATCTCGGTCAGCAGCGCGGTACGACCGTCGAAGTACCCGTAGAACCCGCCCTTCGTCACGCCGAGCCGGGCGGCCAGCGTCTCGACGCGGACGGCGTCGGGTCCCCCGCGGGCGAGGGCTTGGAGACCGGCTTCGATCCAGCGATCTCGTGTGGTGCGGGGCGCTGCGGGAATCTGGCCACCTCCATTGATCCGGCTGATTGTATACGTTACAGTACACATCATCTGTACGGCACCGTATAAAAGTGAGGCATTGCCGTGCCGGGGCGATATGGAACAGGAAAGGTCACGATGAACGACGGAAAACGATTGCTGCGCTGGGCTGCTGCGATCATGCTCGTGCTCGGCACGGGGCATCTGGTTCTGCTCACGCTCGACTCTTGGGAGGACATCACCGGCTGGGCCGATCGCGGAGTCTGGGCGGCTGTCCCGCTCGGGCTCGGAGATGGAGGCGACGCGCAGACCGTGCAGTCGTTGCAGAACAAACTCACGTTCTGGGCCGGTCCGGGCAGCTTCGCCGTGCCGTTGATCCTGCTGGGTCTGCTGATCTGGCACCTCGCGGGCCGAGGAGTGGCCGTGCCCGCCGTGATCGGCTGGGGCTTGGCGGCCTGGTGCCTGCTGGGTGGGATCCTCCTGGAGCCGTCCCCGTTCTTCGTCGGGATCGTCGCCGGAGCGCTCGTCATCCTCGCGGCGCGGAGAAATGGCCGACCGGCGAGCGCGACGGCTTCGAGCGCGGAGATCCGAAGCTGAACGGATCGGCCAGGAAGCCGCCACGCCGCCCCGGGTTTCGATCAGCGTGAGCCGACCGGTCGCAACGGCGGGGACGGAAGTGGTCCACTCTCCGTGATCACGCATCGAAAGGAAGAGATACACACCGATGAGTTATGGCCCCTTCGATCTGACCTACGCCGCCGCCGACGACCGGTACGAGAAGGTCCCGTACCGCCGGACCGGCAACTCCGGCCTCGACCTTCCCGCCTTCTCCTTCGGCTTGTGGCAGAAGTTCGGCACCGATTACCCGTTCGCGACGCAACGCGAGATCATCCTGCACGCTTTCGATCTCGGCATCACGCATTTCGACAACGCCGACCGCTACGGTCCCCCGCATCGCGCCGCCCAGAAGAACTTCGGGGCGGTGCTCGCCAAGGACCTCGCTCCCTATCGCGACGAGCTGATCCTCTCGACCAAGGCGGGCAACCCGATCGGGCCCAGCCCTTACCTCAGGGGCGGTTCGCGCAAGTCGATCCTCACCTCGCTCGAACACAGCCTGCGCGACCTGGGCACCGAGTACGTCGACATCTTCTACCATCACAGCCCGGATCCGAGCACGCCGCTGGAGGAGACGGTCGGCGCGCTGGTCAGCGCGGTGCAACAAGGCAAGGCGCTGTACATCGGCCTGTCCAACTACGCGCCCGACCGCACCCACGAGGCCGCCGAGTTGCTCCGGAAGGCGGGCGTCCCGCTGCTGATCCACCAGGCGCGCTACTCGATCTACGACCGCCGCCCCGAACGAAACGGCCTGCTGGACACCGCCCGCCGGGACGGCTTCGGCACGATCGTCTACTCGCCGCTGGCCCAGGGCCTGTTGACCGACAAGTACCTGGAGACGATTCCCGACGGGGCGCGGGCGCGCAACAGCAGCTTCCTGTCGCCGGACGTCATCGACGAGACCTACCGGCAGCGCACCGCCGCGCTCGACAAGATCGCCCAGGCGCGCGGCCAGTCGCTCGCGCAGCTGGCGCTGCAGTGGGTGCTGCGGCGCCCCGAAGTGACCTCGGCGCTGATCGGCGCGAGTTCCACCGCGCAACTCGACCACAACATCGCGGCGTTGAACTTCCCCGCGTTCACCGACGACGAACTCGCCCTCATCGACGAGCACGGCGTGCACGGGACCGGGCTGAAACTCTGACCCCGCGCAAGCGGTTGGGACGGGGCAGCGCGGGCGCGCTGCCCCGTCTCGGTCTCGTCAATCTCGCAGCAACGGAAGCAGCTGGTTGCCTTGGCGCTCGATCTCGCGCAGATACGGGGTGTCGGAGAGCACGAAGTGCGTGATGCCGAGATCCTGGTACTTGCGCAGCGACTTGGCGACGTCTTCGGGGGAGCCGACCAGCCAGGTGGTCCCGGCGCCACCCGCGCCGAACTTCCCGGGCGTGGTGTAGAGGTTGTCGTCGAGCACCTCGCCCTTCGCGGCCAGATCCAGCAGTCGCTGCTGTCCCACGGCCGTCCGGCGATGTGGGTTCGGCACGGGGGCGTGGTGGTTGTCGGCCATCTCCGCGACCTTCGCCTCCGCCTCGGCCCAGGCCTGCTCGGTGGTGTCGCGGACGAAAGTGGTGACCCGCAGGCCGAACTCCAGTGGCGCATGCTCGCGACCGAGTTCCTCGCTCAGCGACCGCAGGCGCTCGATCCGTTCCCTGACTCCCGACAGGGGCTCGCCCCAGAAGAGCTGGACGTCGGCCTCGGTCGCCGCTACCCGCTCCGCGGCCTCCGACGCACCGCCGAAGTAGAGCTTCGGGTGGCGGCGCTCGCCGCGCGGGACGATCCTCGGCAGCGCGGTGGAATTGCTGACCTGGTAGTACTCACCCCGGTAGGTGACGTTCTCCTCCGTCCACAGCCGACGGACGAGTTGGAGGAACTCTTTCGTGCGGGCGTAACGCTCGGCCTGATCGCCCTCGGTCTCGCCGTAGGCCGCCAGATCGTCCTTGCCCGACACGATGTTCACCCGCACCCGGCCGCCGGAGAGGTGGTCGAGGGTCGCCGCGGCCGATGCGAAGTTCGCCGGACGCCAGTAGCCCGGTCTGATCGCGATCAGCGGCTCGAAACTCGTGGTCCTGGCGGCGAGAGCCGTTGCGACGGTGAGGGTGTCCGGGCGACCCCACCCGGTGCCGAGCAACGCGCCCTGCCACCCGTGCTCCTCGAGCGCCTTCGCCTGAGCGGTCAGGGTGTCGAGGCTGTTGTGGTCGGCCACGATGGTGTCGCCGCGGTGTCCCGGCGTGACCTGATTCGGGATATACCAAAGGAAACTCATCGGCGGTTATTCCTGTTCGGCGGGCGTGATCAACGGCGAATCACCCGGCTGGCGGGTCGACCAGCCTTCGGACATCGGAATTATCGACCTCTAACAAGGCCGTAGGCCGTTCACAGCCCGCGTCGTTCACCCTGGACCACCGCTCCTGACCTGCGACGATTCGCTGCGATGAGCAATAAATTCATCCAGATTCCAGCGCGGCCGATATGCCCTGCGCGATACTGATTTTCGGCGGATCACAGTCCCGGAGCGATCCTGGTGTCGACCGGGGAAGCGGCGGAATCACACCGCTGGGCGGGCGAGCGAGTGGTCGGAGCCGATCTGTGCGCGCATGTCCCGCGGCGATCCCTGCTCGCGGTCGATCGACGGGGCCGGTCGCCGTGCCCGGCGGAGCAACGGCGACCGGCCCATTGGTTATCCGACCGGAACGATCGGGGTGCCCGAGCCCGGTCCCGGCGCGGGCGGAACCAGCGCACCGGCGGGCGTATTGGTATTGGGCGCCGACTTGGCGGGCGGGGGCGCCAGCACTTGCAACGGCAGTGCCGGTGGCGGCGCGGCCGGCCCGCCGCGCGTCCCGGGTACGGGCTTGTCGTTGCCGCAAGCGGTGGCGGAGGAGGGTGATTCGCCGCAGCTCGGTCCCGGGCCGACCGGCACGATCGGCTCGGCGGAGGCGGTTGCCGCGGCGATGATCAGCGAAACCGACACGCCGATCGGCGCCATCCAGCGTCGCGGCGCTCGCCCGTGCGTCACAGCCATATCGGGTCACCGTAGACCGCGACCGAATTGTCCGCCGTCGCCGTGGATATCGACACGATCGCGAACGAGCGCAGGCTCACCGCGCCCGCGCACGCGTCGATCTTGATCTGGATCTGATCGACGGAGATCGAGCCGTGCGGTCCGGCAAGCGGTTTCGTTCCCAGCGTGATGCTGTTGATGGTGCCCGGCTTGATGGTCGTCGACATGCTCGGCAGGGCCAGCGCGCTGCCGCCGACCCCGAGGCCGGGCGAGGGGGCGACGGTCACCGTGGCGTTCGGGCCGATAGCCGCGGAGATGCCCACGGTCAGGCCGTTGGAGACGTCTATCTGGCAGCCGATCTGGTATCCCAATTGCAGCGTTCCGGAGTTCACCGCTTCCCGGCCCTCGCCGCCGATGTCGGCCGCGGCCGACAAGGTGACGAATCCTTCCCTGGTGAACGGTGTCGCGGCGAGATTGGGTACGCGCTGCACGTCTTCGGCGGTCTTGCTGATCCGCAATTCCCAGCCGTCCTCGGTGCCGACGACACGAGATTTGTCTGCCACTGGGTCAGCGGTCGCGGAGGCGGCGGTCATGCCGAATGCCGCGGTCGCGGCGATGCCGAGCATCGCCATCGTCGAGCCCTTCAATGGAATCCTTAGTCCTGTTAACAGTCGAACGCGATAGTACTGACTCCGCTGACGTGGCGGCGCGAAGGCCGCCCGCCATTGGGGTACAGCGGGTTTCGCCGATTGGGTTTCTCGTCAGCGGTGGATGTATCCCCGGGTGAGCGATGCGTCGTCCAGTCGCGGTGCGATCGATTCGCCGCCGAGCGCCTGCCGCAGGAGCGTTTGCTCGTCCTGGATGACGTGCATGACGGCATTGATCAGGGCGAGGTGGGTGAACGCCTGCGGATAGTTGCCCCAATGACGGCCGGTTCGGGGATCGATCTCCTCGGCGTAGAGGCCGAGGGGGCTGGCGTAGCCGAGCAGTTTCTCGCACAGCTGCTTGGCCTTCTTCTTCTCGCCGATCTCCGACAGCGCCGATACCAGCCAGAACGAGCAGATCGTGAAAGCGCCTTCCTCCCCGGCGCATCCGTCGTCGGTCTCGTCGACGCGGTACCGCAGGACGAGACCGTCTTCGGTCAGGTCTTCGGCGATGGCCAGCACCGTGTTGCGCACCCGCTCGTCCTCGGGTGGCAGGAAACGTACCAGTGGGATGAGCAGGGTCGAAGCGTCCAGCGAGGTGCTGCCGTAGTACTGGGTGAACACCCGCCGGGAGTCGACCGCGTGTGCGCAGATGTCGGCGTGGATCTCGTCGGCGGCCTGTTGCCACCGGTGCGCGCGGGCGAAGTCCTGGTGGATGCGGGCCAGCCGGGCGCCGCGGTCGGCGGCGACCCAGCACATAACCTTGCTCGAGGTGAAGTGCCTGGGCTGTCCGCGGACTTCCCAGATGCCGTGGTCGGGCTCGCGCCAGTAGGTGAGGGCGCTCTTGACCGCACGGCCGAGCAGCGGCCAGGCCCGCGCATCGATCTGATCTTGATGACGGCCGTAGAGATAGACCGCGTCCAGCGCGGCGCCCCACACATCGTGCTGACGTTGCCGGTAGGCCTCGTTGCCGATGCGCACCGGGCCCGCGTTGTCGTAGCCGCGCAGGTGGGGGAGGGTCTGTTCGGCGAGATCGGTCTCGCCGCCGATGCCGTAGACGATCTGCATGTCGCGGGCTTCTTCGGTCAGGTCGAGAATGTAGGAGAAGAAGTCGTTCGCCTCCCAGGTGAAACCCAGCGTGTACAGGCCCCACAAGGCGAAGGCGGAGTCGCGGATCCAGGAATAGCGGTAGTCCCAATTACGCTCACCACCAGGTGTTTCGGGTAGTGACGTGGTGGCGGCGGCAGCGACGGCCCCGGTGGGAGCGAAGGTCAATCCCTTGAGCGTGAGCGCACTGCGAGTGAGTTCGGCGGTCCAGGGATGGTCCGGAAATCGCCCGCCCGCCAGCCAGTGCCGCCAGTGGTGGATCGTGCGCAGCAGCCGCTCTTCGGCCTCCGCGACGTCGCCGGGAGCGTCACGACTGCCCCAGGCGAGCGCGCAGAACCGGGTGTCCCCCTTCTTCAACAGGGTGCGGGCGACCGCGTGCGTTCCCTCCAGACCCAAGCGCATGTCGGTGCTCAAGGTCAGTTGCAGATCGGTCCCGTCGGCGCCGGCCTGTGCGAGGTGATAACTGCCGAGGTACTCCCACCGCGCGCGATGCCTGCCGTAGTCGAAGGCCGGTTGGCAGTCGAGCCCGAACTGGATCTGCCCGGTCTCGCAGTGCACCGTGCGCAGCAGGATGTGCTCGGCGTCGTAGTCCGTCGGCGTGCGCCGGTGCGCGCTGCGGCCGGGTTTCTGGTGCCGCCACGGCCCGACCAGCAGCACATCGCGCACCGTCGCCCAGCCCTCGCCGCTGCGCCAGCTCGTCTCCATGACCATCGTGCCCGGGATGTAGCGACGATCGGTGGGCACCACGAAGTCGGCGGGAGCGAAGCGGAACGAGCCGGCGGAGCGATCGAGTATCGCGGCGAAGACGCTGGGAGAGTCCATGCGCGGCAGGCACATCCACTCGATGGCACCGCTGGGCGCGATCAAGGCGGTGACCTCGCAATCGGAGATGAACCCGTAGTCGTCGATGCGTGGGAACGCTGTGAGCCGCGGTGTGCCTTCGATCTCGTCCATGCGTTTCTCCGTCGTCGTCTCGGGGCTTACCGTCCGGGGGTCGTCCACCGGCGAGTACCTGGTGCACCGCCTTTCTTCGGGAGAACACTGTGCGCGGTATCGAGGCGTGAGTGCTGCGACGCTCCCATCAGCCCATCACCTCGTGGGCCGGATCGGCAAGCCCCGAGATCTGGCGACCGCCGTCGGCTCCGGGTGCCTCCGGGCTGACCAGCCGTCGTGCGGCGAGAACGGTGGCGGCGCGGCGTTCGGTGATGTTGTGCTGTGTGGTGCGGGTGGCGTGCATGGCCGCGGTGCGGGCGAGGTCGGTCAGCATGACGATCAAGGTGATGGGCGCGAACGCCCCGGTGATCAATCCCTGCTCTTGGCCGCGGCGGATCTCGGCGAGTTTTTCCGCGATGGTCCGGCGGATGGCGTCTTCGGCGGCGGGAATGTGGGTCTGCTCGATCTCCGCCCATGCCTGCAGCCGGGCGTTGTCCGGGTGCGCGACGTAGTGGTCGAAGAGCCGGCCGACGTAACCGGCCAGATCCGCGGCGTCGAGGGCGGTCTCGTCGGTGGTCTGGGCGACCCATTCCTCGGTGACCGCGGCGTAGAGCTCGTCTTTGCCCGCGAAGTACGCGTAGAGCCGGTCTTTGCTCGCTTTGGCCGCGTCGGCGATGCGGTTGAGTTCTGGAAACGGCGGCGGGAACGAGGATGGTTATGGGCTCTGTGGGGACTGGCTGGCGAGAACTCGTCGCGCGGGAGACCGGAGTGACCGCGGCGGAGCTGGACGCGCTGTGGGCCGGCCTGCCCACCGCGCGCGCCGAGGACATCCTCGGCGAGTGGAAGGGAGCGGCGTTCCCGACCGGGCATCCGCTGCGCAAAGCGTTGTCGGTGAGCCGCTGGTACGGCAAGACGTTCCACAGTGTGCTGGACGCCAAGCCGTTGATCTGCCGCGCCGAGGACGGATCGCTGTTCTCCGATGTCGAACTCGGCGGCGGTGGGGAAGCGACATTGTGGAACATCGAGTTCCGCGGCGAGGTCACCGCCACCATGGTCTAAGACAAGCGCCCGGTCTTCGACCACTTCAAATGGCTCGACGAGAACACGCTGATGGGCATCATGAACGGCAGGCCGGAGCTGGTGCTGGCCGACGGCGAGTACTTCTACTTCCTGCTCGAGCGGATCTGACCGATGGTGACCACCACCGCGGTGCTGTCGCGAGACCCCGCCGCGCCGTTCACCGTCGAATCCGTCGAGATCGACGCCCCCCGCGAGGACGAGAGGCGATCGATCTGCGCGATATCGTGTTGGGCGGCAAGGTGATGCGGTTGCCTCGAAGGCGACGCGGTGCCCGCGGCCTTCATCCCGCAGCTGCTGGACCTGCACGCCGCGGGACGGTTCCCCGTCGACCGTCTCGTCACGACCTACCCGCACGCCGACATCAATGTCGCGCTCGCCGACCAGCGCGCGGGCACGGTCGTCAAACCGGTCCTCACCTGGTGAGGTGACCGAAGTCAGGCGGCGGCTGCGCCTCGGCACGCACGGCGGTTCCGGCAACTGGCACCGAAAGAACGGTTTGTTTGTGGTCGCGCGTGGTACCCGGTGCACGTATCGGCTCGACAGCGCGGTCGCGCCGGTACGCGATCGGGGGATCCCCGCTGCTCGACCACCGGCCGGTTCGACAAATGTCATCAAATCGTTTGCGCCGCACGAGAACGAGGGGCCCCTAAGGTTGAATGGCGCAAAGGAATTGCATCGTGATCGAGGACGCGAACGTGCCCGGCACCGACGATGAAGACCGAGACCGGATCATCTGGCCCGAGTCGCGTTTGAGCGCATGGTGGGCGGATGTCATGGGCCACCGCTTTCCCCGAACTCAGACCACGACATCGAGTTGATCCCCGGCCGCCGGTTCGCCGGGTGCGAGTACGAGCAGCGGGGGAGATGTCCCGGTGGACTGAACTCCTCAGTGCTCACGGCACATGCGGCCTGGGGAGCGTGCGGTCCGGTTTCCATGTCCCGGCCCACGCGGAGCGGATCCGCGGACGTCCTCTGAGCTACCTCATTCCGGTATGACGGCGCACGTGCGCGTGTGCTACGCCCCGTCCGGTTGTGGCGTCCGGCGC
Source organism: Nocardia sp. NPDC047038 (assembly GCF_040644075.1). Classification (NCBI taxonomy): domain Bacteria; kingdom Bacillati; phylum Actinomycetota; class Actinomycetes; order Mycobacteriales; family Nocardiaceae; genus Nocardia; species Nocardia sp. NPDC047038. The sequence goes on from NZ_JBEYVQ010000008.1 coordinate 319,039, forward strand.
AGCGCGAGGAGTCCGTCGATGATCTCGATCGCCGTCAGCGGAGCCGTCGCGGCGTTGTGGATCTGTGCGGCGAGACCCGCGGGGCAGCCGGGCCCCGGTCTGGCGGTCGTGGCGCACGCGGTACAGCCCGCGACGGCCTCGGCGAGATGCGCTTCGACATTGCGCACGTCGAGTGCGGTGATCAAATCGAACCCGCTCGAGAAGGGGATCGGCATGTCGATGGGTTCCTCCGGCTCAATGTCCGATCGGGTGGCACGTCGCCGCGAGTGGTCCGTCTCCGTGCCGCGCGGCGCGAATCGGCCGGAACGTCGGACGGCCGCGCGAGCAGGCGCCGACCGCTGCCGGGCCGTCGCGAGCGATGCATGGGCGAGAACTCGAGGCGCTGTCTGGTGGATGGGATCCGCTTGTGGCCGACCCCGTTGTCGGCCTGCCGACGTCGTTGTCGGGTCGGATGTCCGGTGACGTCGTTGTCGTTCGGACGAAGGAGCAGCACGTGTTTATATAGGCTCCGCATCGGTAATGTAACAGATGGATATACCTCCTGGGAACCCGTCAGCTAACTCGGATTCGCCGACCTTTTACCCTGCCTGTGCCTGCTTTCGTACGCGTGCGGCGGAGCGCGGGCTGCGGTTCGGCGACGACTACGCGTTGGGGAACTACCGACCCCGTCCGGCCTCGTGCCGGGCGGGGTCTTCCTCGTGCTCAGGCGGGAGGCGCGGACAGCAACCGGGTCCGCCGGGTCAGGGTCGCTCCGATGCCGTCGGCGGCCGCGCGAACCGATGCCGCGTGGGTCTCGGGATTGAACCGATGGGACGGGCCCGCCACGCTGATCGCGGCAACCACCTCGTCCACCTCGCGAACGGGGGCGGCCACGCAGACGATGCCGGGTGCGGATTCCTCGAATTCGAAGGCCACTCCGTCGGCGGCGATCCGATCCAGCTGGGTGCGCAACGTGCCCGGTAGGGCCATCGTCCGGGGGGTGTAGCGGCGAAGCGGCGCGGCGAGCACCTGGTCACGAAGCGCCGCGTCGGCGTTGGCCAGTAGTACTTTGCCGATGGCCGTGCAGTGCACCGGCATACGGCCCCCGATCCGCGACGGGGCGCTGGCCTGCCTGCGTCCGCCGATCTTCGTCAGATACACGACATCCGTGCCGTCGAGAATGCCCAGATGCACGGTCTCGTGGATACGCGCGTTGAGTTCCTCCAGGAATGGAATGGACACTTCGAGCAGACTCCGTTCGACCGATGCGCGCATCCCGAGCTCGAACACATAGCTTCCGAGCCGATACCCGGTGTCGTTCCGGTCCAGTAGTCGGACCGCCACCATGTCGGCGAGGACCCGGTGCAGAGTGCCCTTCGGAATGCCGGTCCGCCGTCCCAGCTCGGCCAGGCTCAACGCGGTGTCATCGATCGAGAACGCCTCGAGCACGGCCATGATCTTGCCGAGCACGGTCGAACCGTCTATCGCACGACCAGCGAACGCGGATGACACGGTCGACCTCCAACCTCCGGACCCGCTCACTCTACCGCGGCGGCGTTCGGCTCAGTGGAACGCAATGCTGGCGGATGCGTCCCACCTGCGGCGACAGTGAGAGCACTGTTTCACCCCCTCACGAGATCCGGGACTTCCGATGCCAACACCCCCAGGCCTTGACCGACGCTCCGTGGCTGCCGACGCTGCCACGATCGCCGCCGCCGACCTGCTCAGCGCGGCCGCCCGCTCCGGCACCCCGTGCGGACCGGTCCGCGATCTGATCGGTGCCGACGACGTGACCGCCGCGTACGCGGTGCAGGAACTGCTGACCGCCGAGCGCATCGCTGCGGGCGCCGAGGTGGTCGGCCGCAAGATCGGCTTGACCTCCCCGGCGGTGCAGCGGCAGCTCGGTGTCGATCAACCGGACTTCGGAGTGTTGTTCGACGACATGTACTACGGGCAGGACACACCCGTGCCGCTGAGCCGGTTGTTGCAGCCGAAGGTCGAAGCCGAGATCGCGTTCGTGCTCGGCGCGGACCTGGCGGATGGGCCGCTCGATGACGAGCAGGTCCGCGGCGCGGTCGACTACGCCGTGGCCGCGCTCGAGATCGTCGACAGCCGCATCGCCGGTTGGGACATCACCTTCGGTGACACCGTCGCCGACAACGCTTCGAGCGGTTTGTACGTGCTCGGCGCCGAACGCCGCACCCTCGATTCCTTCGAGCCCGTCACGGCACAGATGCGGATGTCGATCGACGGTGTCGAGGTGTCGACGGGAAACGGCGCGGCTTGCCTCGGCGATCCGCTGCACGCACTGGCCTGGCTGGCGCGGACCACTCGCGAGTTCGGCAGGCCACTGCGCGCCGGGCAGACAGTGCTCTCCGGAGCGCTCGGACCGATGGCGCCGATCGAGGCCCCTGGAATCGTCACCGCGGACATCACCGGTCTCGGATCGGTGACCGCGACCTTCATTCGGGAGTGAAACCATGAACGACAGCCCCGCCAAGCTCAAAGTCGCGGTGATCGGATCGGGCAATATCGGCACCGATCTGATGATCAAAGTTATCCGGCACTCGACCGTCCTGGAGATGGGCGCGATGGTCGGCATCGACCCGGAATCCGACGGTCTGGCCCGCGCGCGCAGACTCGGCGTGCCCACCACGTCCGACGGCGTGCAAGGCCTGCTGGAACTGCCGAACTTCGGCGAGATCGACGTGGTCTTCGACGCGACTTCCGCCAAAGCCCACGCCGCCCACGCCGCGGTGCTCGAACCGCTCGGCAAACGCATGATCGATCTGACACCCGCCGCGCTCGGCCCGTTCGTCGTCCCGGCGGTGAACCTGGACGCGCATCGCCACGCGCCCAACGTCAACATGGTGACCTGCGGCGGGCAGGCCACCATCCCGATCGTCGCCGCCATCTCGCGCGTGGCGCCGGTCGCCTACGCCGAGATCGTCGCGTCCATCGCCTCGAAGTCGGCGGGGCCGGGCACGCGGGCCAATATCGACGAGTTCACCGAAACCACCGCGCACGCGATCGAAACGGTCGGCGGCGCGCGGCGCGGGAAAGCCATCATCATCCTCAATCCGGCGGACCCGCCGCTGATCATGCGCGACACGGTGCTGTGCCTGGTCACCGCCCCGGATCCCGGCACCCATGAGGCGATTCGCGAATCGGTGGAGCAGATGATCGCGCACGTGGCCACCTACGTCCCCGGCTACCGCCTCAAGCAGCAAGTCCAGATCACCGCCGTCCCGCAGGACCAACCGGTGCACACCCTGCTCGGCCCGGACACGGCGACCGCGCCCACCCATCAGGTGACGGTGTTCCTCGAGGTCGAAGGCGCCGCCCACTACCTCCCGGCGTACGCGGGAAATCTGGACATCATGACCTCGGCGGCCGTGCGCTACGCCGAATCCATCGCCGACACGATCGCCGCGGCGCCGGCGGGACAGGAAGCGCTCCGATGACCACCCAACTGTTCATCCAAGACGTCACACTCCGCGACGGCATGCACGCCGTGCGCCACCGCATCACTCCGGACGACGTCGGCCGGATCGTGGCGGCGCTCGACGCGGCCGGTGTCGACGGCATCGAAGTAGCCCACGGCGACGGTCTCGCCGGAGGCAGCCTGAACTACGGCCCGGGAAGCAACACCGACTGGGAATGGATCGAAGCCGCCGCGGACAATCTCACGCACGCCCGGCTGACCTCGCTGCTGCTGCCCGGCATCGGCACCATCGAAGAACTGAAGCACGCTTACCGGCTCGGTGTGCGCTCGGTGCGCGTAGCCACCCACTGCACCGAAGCCGACGTGTCCGCCCAGCACATCGCCACCGCACGGGAACTCGGGATGGACGTCTCCGGATTCCTGATGATGTCGCACATGGCCGAACCGGCTCGCCTGGCCGAACAGGCGAAACTGATGGAATCGTATGGGGCGCACTGCGTGTATGTCACCGATTCCGGCGGCCGGCTGACCATGAACGGAGTCCGTGACCGGGTCCGCGCCTATCGCGAGGTGCTGGACCCCGGCACCGAGATCGGGATCCACGCGCACGAGAATCTCTCGCTGTCGGTGGCCAATTCCGTCGTGGCGGTGGAAGAAGGCGTCACCCGGGTCGACGCCTCGCTCGCCGGGCACGGCGCCGGAGCGGGCAACTGCCCGATCGAGCCTTTCGTCGCCGTCGCCGACCTGCACGGCTGGAAGCACAACTGCGATCTGTTCGCGCTACAGGACGCCGCCGACGACTTGGTGCGGCCCCTGCAGGATCGCCCGGTCCGCGTGGACCGCGAAACACTCACGCTCGGCTACGCCGGGGTCTACTCGTCCTTCCTGCGGCACGCCGAAACCGCCTCGCGGCGTTACGGCATCGACGTGCGCACGATCCTGCTCGAGGTGGGCCGTCGCGGGTTGGTCGGCGGGCAGGAGGACCTCATCGTCGACATCGCGCTCGACTTGGTCGCCGAATCCTCCGGCGCCACCGCCTGAACGGCATCGAGCTCGCCGACGGTGATCAAATGATCGACGTCACAGATCCTCTGTGATGTGTTCGGGACCAGCTGCTTTGCCGCGCCGGTGCGGCTTCCCCCACCTGGATCCCGGCCATACCGCCCATGGATTCCGAAGCCGCGTGCCCTCTTCGTCTCGTCGATCCTCTGCGAGCTCCGACGGTCCTTCCGCGGCTTCGGCTGCCGCACAACGACATTCCGGTCCCGCCGCGGCAGCGCCACCGCCGCGGCGGGACCGCCGTCGTCGCCGGCCGCGAGAGGCCCTCACACGGTTGCGTTGTGTGCGTGCGAGACTCGGGGCGATGCTCACTTACTTTCAAGCGACAGTCATCGGGGCGGTGCAAGGTGTCACCGAACTGTTCCCGATTTCCAGCCTGGGGCACTCCGTGTTGGTCGCGGCATGGCTCGGAGGCGACTGGGAGAAGTTGACCGGCGAGGGCGAGTCCAGCGCGGGCACACCGTATCTGGCGTTCGTGGTGGCGCTGCACGTGGCGACGGCGGTGGCGCTGCTCGGCTACTACTGGCGCGACTGGTGCGTCATCGTGGCGGGCTTTTTCACCACGCTGCGCACCGGGCGCCTCGACACCATCCCCCAGCGGCTGGCCTGGTCGATCGTCGTCGCCACCATTCCGGTCGGTGTGCTCGGCTTCCTGCTGGAACATCCGCTGCACGCGCTGTTCGGGACGCCTTTCTACGCCGGTATCTTTCTCGCGCTCAACGGCATCGTGCTGATCGTCGGTGAGGGATTGCGCCGGCGGAACGAGCCGTCGCTGGCCGAATACGGGCGGCGGTTCGCTCGGCGGGAAGCCCGCAGAGGCACCCTCACGGCCGAGGCGGAGACTCGGCGCCAATCCGACCGGCCGCTGGCCGCCCTCGGGACAGCGGACGCTCTCGGCATCGGCTTCGCTCAGGTCGGCGCGCTGCTGACCGGCTTCAGCCGTGCGGGCCTGACCATGGTCGGCGGCCTGTCGCGGGGTCTCGCGCACGAGCACGCGGCGAAATTCGCCTTCCTGCTGGCCACTCCGGCGATCCTCGGCGCGGGAGTCCTGGAACTACCGGAACTGGTCGGCCCGCAAACCGAAGGCATCCGTGGACCGGTGTTGTTCGGAGCCATCGTCTCCGGGGTGTCGTCGTGGCTGGCAGTACGGTTCCTGGAGCGCTACTTCCAGACCCGGACCCTACTGCCGTTCGCCATGTACTGCATCGTCGCAGGCACCCTCTCGGTCGTCCACTTCAGTTGAGCTCTGCTCGGCCGAAGTCGCCGATCCGGCTCCGGCGCGGCCGGAACGATCAACCGGTCACGCATTCGTCGGCCTGCACCTCCTCGTCGGTGTCCAGGACGACCGCCGCGCCGACCATCCCGGCGGCGACCAGTTCGATGACAACGGCGGAGGATCTCGGTTCGCCGCGGTAGGGGATCTCGGACTCGTAGGTGAGTTCGTCCCGGTCGCGCAGTTGCGCGGCCGCGATGGCGAGATCGTCGTAGCTGAGGGTCTGGTCCCCGACGAAGGCCGGGTCGGTGCCGGTCAGTGCCCGGGTGCGGTGCGCGTAGGTGACCGGGCGGGGTGATTCGGCGGCGATCTCGGCGATGACGGCGGGGTCGTCGAGGGCGAGCCAGTCGAGGGTGCCGGTGGGTGGATCGCCCAGGGTGAGGCCGATTTTGGCCTCGAGGTCGTCGGGCAGTGCGGTGTCGGGGACGACGGCGGCGCCTGTTTTGAGGACGGCCCAGGTCGCGATGACCGCTTCCATGCCGCGATCCAGACGCAGTGCCACGCCCGCGCCGGGGCCGCAGCCCCGAGCGATGAGTACCCGCGCCAAACGCGACGAGCGGGTCTCCAGATCGTGGTAGGACAGCTCGTCGTCGCCGGACAGGATGGCGGGGGCGTCCGGATCGTCCTCGACAGCGGCCACGAGTGTTTGGGCGAGTGTGGTGCCCGCGGTCGCCGCCGAGTTCGGCGGCGGGGTGGGAACGCTTCTGGCCGTGCCCATTTCCCGTTCGGTTCGGTCGAGGATGTCGATGTCGCCGATGGGGGTGTGGGGGTTGGTGGCGATGGTGGTGAGGATGCGTTCGAGTCGGTGGCCGAGGGTGTGGATGGTGGTTTCGTCGAAGAGGTCGGTGGCGTAGGTGAAGATGGTGTCGAGTTCGGCGGGGGTGCCGTCGTCGTGGTG
>NZ_JBEYVQ010000009.1:0-313386 GCF_040644075.1 Nocardia sp. NPDC047038
GTATCGGTCGGGTGGTTCGCCGACGCAGGTGCGGGTGTCGCCGGATCTGGTGGCGCCGGGGTCGTTGCCGCCGGTGGGGCCGGGCACGGACATGACCGCGGTCACCACGATGGTGCAGCCGCCGGAAGTGACGCCGCAGACGTCGGCGCCGCCGCAGCGGCAGTACGCGCCGACGCAGGTGATGATCACGCTTCCCGGTTTGCCGCCGATCCCGTGCGGGATCTTCTGCCCGCCTCCGCCGCCGGTGAATCCCTGTGTCGCGCAACCGGTTCCTGCTCCGATGCCGCAACCGGGACAGCCCGGCACGGGGCGCATCCCTTTGGCGCCGGGGCAACGGTACGGCGCGGCCCCCGGGCAGCTCCCCGACCCGGACGTGAACAGTGCCGAGGCCGAAGGCATTCCGCAAGCTGCCGGTGCCGAAGCTGTCGACTGCACGCAACCCGGACCAGACACCGCCACGGGCCCCGCGCCCGACGCTCCGCGGCGGGACGGCGCACCACGCAACCCCGAACCTGCCATCACCACACCGCCCGCGCCGGAACCAGAACCCGAACCCGAACCGGTGCCCGACGCGGGGTCGACACCCACGCCGCAGCCCGGGATCACCCTGCCCTTCGGCATCGTCATCCCACTGCCCGGGCCGCCCCCGCCGCCTCCGGTTGGCTGACCCCTTGCCCGACACACCGACCTGCTCGCATCCGCTGCCGCTATGCCGCCTGCGTGGTGTCACGGCGGTAGTCCTGAGGATGAACGGCGGCATCGGCCGCAGGCCCATTGCGCCCGGCTTGCTCGCCGGCGGGATGCGCAAAATCCGATCCGAGTGTGGGCGCAGTCGCCGAGCGCCTGAAGGAGTTCTTCGAACATTGCGTCCGGCTGGGCCGGATCATGGTTCGCCCGACGGCGGGAGCCTACTTCGGTAAGAGATCGCACGCACTCGAAGGCGGCCGCAAGCGCGAGAGTGCACGACGCTGCCGCAAAGGCGTATCCGGACTGCGTCAACCAACGTATTGTGGTCGGTAGCTATCGCGTGGCATCTACCAGCGGCGCCCAAGAGACCAGCGGTCTTCGCGGACGCCATTTCGTGCGGTGGGCGCTCGGCGAACGGGTGGTCCGGTGCACCGACCGGAGCCGATCGCCGGCGGCCGCGGTGACGAACCTTTACCGAGACCGGTCGAGCAGAGGTGATCTCATGAGGGCCACAGTCGGAATATCAGCGGAGCAGGCGGTGGTGCGCGGTGTGATGGTCTCGTCGACGGCGCGACGAGGCACTCGCCCGGCCGTGCTGCGCGAGATCGAACAGCCGGTCGAGCACTCCACCGCCGCCTCGGTGGCCGCCACGCTGGACGCGTTGACGTCCGCCGCGGGATCGCGCACCGAAATCGATGACGTCGCGGTCGCGTACCGCACCGTTGCCGAACGGCGGGCAATCGTCTCGCAACTTTCGTCGGCCGCGTGGCGATCGTCGTCGCTGGTGTCGACCAAGACAGCGCTGCTCGCGCTGCTCGAGGAGATGCCGGGCCTCGGCGAGTACGACACGTTGCTGGTATCGGAGGTCGTCGGATACCACACGTCGTATCTCGTGGCCGGGCCGAATCGGGGCGAGATCCTGGTTTCCGGCACATGGTCGTCCGGTGTCGTCGACGCCGAGAGCGCGGATTCGGCGGTCGACCGGATCAGGCCCGCCCTGGAGGCGGCCGCGCTGCGGCCCGACGCCGTGGTGCTGTGCGGCGCGTCGGCGGGAGATCCGGACGTGGTCTCCGCGCTGCGGACCGGGCTCGACGCCCCGGTCATCGTGGTGCCCGACCACGCCAACGCCGCCGCTTACGGTGCGGCCTTGGTCGCCGCAGCTCCGTTCCGGCGCGCGGCGGAACCGGCAGTGGCCGATCGCAGGCATGGCGGCCGAGTCATCCTCGCCGGGGCCGCCGTCGCCGCACTGCTGGGCGGAGCCGCGATCGCGGTCGCGCAGGCGCGGGAGGACCGTCCGGCCGACGCCGAGATCGGCGGCCCCGCGGAGGCGTCCCTTACCGCCCCCCAGCCCGTCGACCCGAATCCAGCGCTCGCGACCCCGACGCCGGCGGCGGAGCGGGCGCCCGTGTCCATCGTTCCGGAGGCGGCGGCCACCCCGGAGCCGTATCCTGAGCCGCCGGCGCCGCGTCCCGCGAACGCGCAGGCTCAACTGCCTCTGCCGGTGCCCCCTGGCCCCGAACCGCCGCCGGCCGAGCAGCAGCCGCCGCCGCACCCGCGCACCACGACGGAATACCCCGAACCGACGACCGCCGCCGCCCCCAACGACACCTTCCTGTTCCCGGGCGAGTCGCCACCGCCACCCTGGAACGCCGACCCGGCAGCGGTTCAGGCCTGGTGGGACAACCACGCGAAGCTGAAGGAGAGCTGGCTGAACGGCCGCTGACCCCGATCGGTGTGCCGCCGCCGTGATCGGCGGGGCGGCGGCACCCGCGGCCGGTCGATAAGCTGGCCGGGTGAGCGCACCAACGGCGGGATCGGTGGCGATCGTCGACGACCTGGAGGCCGTGACGACCCGAGGCCCTGAAGACGATCCCGCGGCGACCGGGATCGGCCGCGCCGACGTGGAGGCGCTGTGGGCGTCGGTGCAGGCGTGGTACCGCTTGGGCACGACTCCGGCGATCCAGGTCTGCCTGCGCCGCGAGGGCAGGATCGTCCTGAATCGCGCCATCGGGCACGGCTGGGGCAACGCGCCGGGCGACGGGCCGGACGCGGTCAAGATCCCGGCTACCCCGGACACGCCGTTCTGCGGCTTCTCGACCGCGAAGGGCGTTGCCGGAGCGCTGATGTTCATGCTCGTCGAGCAGGGGGCGTTCACCCTCGACGAGCCGGTGTCCGGCTACATTCCCGAGTTCGCGTCGAACGGCAAGGCCGCCATCACGATCGGTGACGTACTTTCGCACTCCGCCGGGATCCCCTTCGTCACACCGCCGTATCAAGGCGTCGATCTGGTACTCGACGAGGAACTGGCCGTGCGTGGGCTGGCCGACCTGGTCCCGAGTTGGAAGCCGGGACGGTTCCGCGTGTACCACGCGCTGACCATCGGGTTGATCCTGCGGCTGCTGGTGCAGCGCGCCACCGGCAAGCGGATGCGGGACCATCTCGCCGAGCAGGTGCTCGAGCCGTTCGATTTCCGCTGGACCAATTTCGGTGTGCGACCCGAGGACGTCGGCAAAGTCGTGCCGAGCGTGAAAACCGGTCCGGCTCCGTCGCGCACGGCGACCTTTCTGGCGAGCAAGGCCATCGGCGGACGAATGGACCGGGCGTCGCGCTCGGCGACCGACGCCTTCCTCACCGCCGAGCTGCCGTCGGGCAATCTGATCACCACCGCGTCGGAGTTGTCGCGGTTCTACGAGATCCTCACACGCGGCGCACCGGACGGACGGCGCATCATCAGGCCGGAGACCTTGGCCGAGGCGGTGCGCCCGGCTCGCTGGATACCTGGTGTCGCCGGACGTGTCAGCAGGGCGGGATTCGAACTCGGCGGGCGCAGGTCGAAATTCGGCCGCGACACCGGGTCGCACTTCGGGCGCAGCGGATTGACCACCCAGTACGGGTGGGCTGATCCGGCTCGTGGGCTGTCCGGGGCGATCCTCACCAGCGGCAAGGCCACCACCGACACCGAGCGGCCGTGGCAGCTGGTCGCTCAGATCTCCGCCACCGTGCCTGCCGACCGGTAGCCAAGCACCGGGCGCCCACCCGCGCCGATCGCCTCCACCAGTGAGAAGCCTTAGCCATCCGAACGATTTAGTCTGTTAACTCGCTTGTTGCCAACCCGTCGGGTTGTGCTAGCGCTAGCGGAACAGACTGACCCGTCGGCTCTTTGGCGGTGAAAGCGTTGGTGTTGATGAGGATTGACCTTGACGTGGCGGTGAGCGCATCCCGGCACGAGAAGTTCCCCGACGAACGCGGGCGGTTCGGCGTGTTCGGCGGCAGATTCGTCCCCGAGGGCCTGATGGCCGCGCTGCTGGATCTGGAGGACGCCTATCGCCTCGCGCGAGAAGACCCCGGGTTCCTGGCCGAGTATCGAGAATTGTTGCGGGACCGGGTCGGTCGGCCCACGCTGCTGCATCAGGTACGGCGCTTCGGAGAGTTGCTGGGTGTGCCGGGCGCCCGCGTGTATCTCAAGCGCGAGGACATGGCCCACACGGGCGCCCACAAGATCAACAACGCCATCGGGCAGGCGTTGCTGGCCCGGCGGATGGGCAAGAAGCGGATCGTCGCCGAGACCGGCGCGGGGCAGCACGGCGTCGCGGTGGCGACGGTGTCGGCGATGCTCGGATTGACCTGTGTGGTCTACATGGGAACCGAGGACATGCGCCGCCAGGCGTCGAACGTGATGCGGATGCGGCTGCTCGGCGCCGAGGTGCGGCCGGTCGACATCGGTTCGCGCAGACTGAAGGAGGCGATCAGCGAGTCGGTCCGCGACTGGGTGTCCACCGTGGACACCACCCACTACCTGTTCGGCACCGCGGCTGGGCCCGCGCCGTACCCGCGGATCGTGCGGGATTTCCAAACGGTGATCGGCACGGAGACCAGGAACCAGATCGCGCGCGTCGAGGGCAGGCTGCCCGATTACGTCCTGGCCTGTGTCGGCGGCGGCAGCAATGCGATCGGGGTCTTCCATCCGTTCGCCGACGACCCACAGGTGCGGCTGATCGGCGTCGAAGCGGCCGGGCGGGGGGTGGACACCGGCGAGCACGCGGCGACCCTCTGCATGGGCAGTCCGGGTGAGATCGACGGCTCCTACAGCTATCTGCTGCAGGACGAGGACGGCCAGATCGCGCGGACGCACAGCATCGCGGCGGGACTGGACTATCCGGGTGTCGGTCCCGAGCTGAGCCATTTGAAGGACAGCGGCCGGGTGACCTATCGGGCCGCCACCGACGCGGTGGCGCTGCGCGGCATGCAGGCACTCAGCCATACTGAAGGAATCCTCGCGGCATTGGAATCCGCCCACGCCGTGGGCTACCTGATGGAGATGGCCGACCGCGGTGAGATTCCCGCGGGCTCGCTGATCGTGCTGTGCCTGTCCGGCCGCGGGGACAAGGATCTCACCGTGGCCGCCGAGCGGCTCGGTGTCGCATGACCGCTGCTATGGTCGAAAGCGCCCATGGCGCCGGAGAGGGACCGCGCGCTACACCCGCGCACGAGGACGAGCCCTCTTGAAGTTTGTGCCCCGCCTGATCTTGTTCCTGGCGATTCCCGCTGTCTTGTTCCTGCTGCCCTGGTGGACGCTGGTTGCGGCGACCACCGACGAATCCGGCCCGCTGTTCTGGCTGGGTTCGGCACTGTTCCTGCTCGGGTTCGCGTGCCTGCCCGCGGCGATGTATCTCGGCCACGGGCCCGTGCAGTCGGACGCGGCCTCGATCGTCGGCGACACCTTGCTGGGCGTCATGTGGGTGCTGTTCAGCTGGTCGGTGCTGGGCAATCTGGCGCGCGCGGGATTGACCGTCGCGGGCGTGGACGACCCAGCTCGCTCGCGGATCGTCGCGGCGGGCGTGCTCGCGGCCGCGACGGTGCTGGTGGTGTGGGGTGTGATCGAGGCGCGCCGGGTGCCGCGGGTACGCACGGTGGATGTCGCGATTCCAGGTCTCGGCTCCGCGCTGGACGGACTGCGCGTGGTCGTCGTGACCGACACCCATTACGCCGCGCTGAACCGGCTGCGCTGGTCGGAACGCGTGGTCGAGGTGGTCAACGCGCAACGGCCCGACATCGCCTGCCACGCGGGCGACCTCGCGGACGGATCGGTGGCGAAGCGGCACGCGCAGGTCGATCCGCTCGGCAAGGTCGAGGCCGAACTCGGCCGGTTCTACATCACCGGCAATCACGAGTATTTCGGTGACGCGCAGGGCTGGATCGAGCACATGGCCGCACTCGGCTGGCAGCCGTTGCACAATCAGCACGAGGTCGTGCGCCGCGGCGACGACCGCCTGGTGATCGCGGGCATCGACGACCCGACCGGCATCGGCTTGACCGGTCACGGCCCCGACCTGCCCGCCGCGCTCGCAGGGGCGGACCCGGACGTTCCGGTCGTCTTGCTCGCCCACCAGCCCAGGCAGGTCGCGGAGGCCGCGGCCGCGGGAGTGGCGTTGCAGATCTCCGGCCACACCCACGGCGGCCAGATCTGGCCGTTCCACTATCTGGTTCGCCTCGAGCAGCCCGTCGTGGCCGGGCTCAGCCGCCACGGCGAGCGCACTCAGCTCTACACCAGCCGGGGCACGGGATTCTGGGGTCCGCAGCTGCGGGTGTTCGCCCCGAGCGAGATCACCGTGCTGATCCTGCGTGCGGAGTCGGCGACCGGGTGAACCCCGGGGCGCCGGGTCAGCGCGGGCCGGGCTCGGCGTCGGCGCGGCTGACGGCATCGGGTGCCGACGGCGGCGCAGGGGAATCGCCGGAACTCCACGCCTCGGTGACACCCGGAATGCCGTCCTGGACGATGTAACTGGCGCGGGTACGGATCGGCGCGCCGGGATAGCGGACATAGGGCACAACACGAAAGTCGTTGCGCCACAACCGGTGATCGAGTTCCACCCGGACGTACCCACGCTGGGCGTTGAAGAACTTGACGTCCGGATTCGCCGCGAGCAGACCGCGGCCCTTGTCGCTCAGGTCTACTCCGTCGCCGTTGCTGGTGATCGAGGTACCGGTGAATTCCGCCGCCACAACCGGTGATCCGGGATCGGAGTAGTCGCGCCGCAGGTCGGCGGCCTGGTTCTCGTGCCGGTCGCCGGTGATCACCACCAGGTTTCCGGCGCCGCGCGCCGCGGCGGCGCCCAGCACCGCGTTGCGGTCGGCGACGTATCCGTCCCACGCGTCGGTGGAGACGGCGACCCGCGGACCGGGGTCGGAGTCGTTCTGGCTCATGCCCACCTGGTTACCGAGGACCTGCCAGCGAGCCGGGGAGTGGGTCAGACCGTCGATCAGCCAATCGCGTTGTGCCGCACCGAGGATCGTGCGGTCGGGGGAGAAGCGCTCGGCGCAGCCGCTGACCACGGCGCCGCCGCAGGCCTGCGGGGTGCGGTACTGGCGGGTATCGAGCATGGTGATCTCCGCGAGATCGCCGAACCGGAAACGGCGATGCAGCCGGATGCCCGCCGCGGACGGTAACTGCGCCAGGCGCAGCGGCTGGTGCTCGTACATGGCCTGGAAGGCGGCGGCGCGGCGCCCGCGGAACAGGGCGGGCAGCCGCCAGATGTCGAGGCCGATGCCGGGCGCGTCACCGGCCCAGTTGTTGTCGACCTCGTGGTCGTCCATGGTGACCAGCCACGGGAACGCGGCGTGCGCGGCGCGCAGCGGTTGCTCGGATTTGTAGAGCGCGTAGCGCAGCCGATAGCCGGGCAGGTCGACGGCTTCGTCGCGAAAGTGGGGACCCATCGTGACGCCCGCCCGCCCACGCAGCCAGGCCCGCTCGTAGATGTAGTCGCCCAGATGCACGACCAGATCCAGGTCTTCCCGGCTCATGTGCTCGTAGGCGGTGTAGTAGCCGGAACTCCAGGACTGGCAGGAGGCGAAAGCGAAGCGCAGCCGCGCCAGGGCCTGGCCGGGCGCAGGGGCGGTGCGGGTCCGTCCTACCGGCGACACGGCCGACCCCGCCCGGAACCGGTAGAAATACCAGCGATCCGGGGTCAGCCCGTGCACCTCCGGATGCACGCTGTGGCCGAGTGCGCGAGTGGCCACCGCCGATCCACGTGCCACCACGCGGCGGAAGTACTCGTCGTCGGCGACCTCGTAGTCGACCGTGACCGGCTGCAGCGGCATGCCGCCGATGCCGTCGGGCGCCAGCGGGTCAGGGGCCAGCCGCGTCCACAGCACCACACCGTCGGGGGCGGGATCGCCGGACGCGACGCCGAGCGAGAACGGATCGCCGAGCCGGCGCGGGGCCGGAAATCGGGCACTACCCGCCGCTGCGGTGCCCGCCAGGACCGCGGCAGACCCCGCGGCGCCGAATCGGAACAGTTCCCGACGTGAGAGGGCCATACATCAGCGTAAAGCCGCGTACGGCGACGGGAAGGCGTCGCGCGAGCGGATGCGGCGTCAGAGCAGGCCGCCGCGGCGAGCGTGATGCAGCGCGTCGACGCGGGAATTGGTGCCCAGCTTGCCGTAGATGCCGCGCAGGTGGGTCTTCACGGTGTTGACCGAGACGCCGAGGTCCTCGGCGATCTGCTGGGCGGTGCGACCGGAGGGCAACTGCTTGAGCACGGTCATCTCGGTGTGGGTCAAGGCGGGGTAGGCAGGCCGGCGCCGCGCCGCGGGATGACGGCGGATCGACTCCGCGAAGCTCTCCGCCCGGCCGAGACGGCCCGCGTAGCTGTCCAGCAAGGGCATCGCGGCGGGCACGTCGAGGAACGGCCGCAGCAGCCGGTGCGGCGTCGCGGAACCCAGCGCGTTCTCCAGTGCGGCGAGGGCTTTGGCCGGAGCGCGGGACTCGTGCTGTGCCGCGGAGTAGAGCAGCCACCCGGTGACCGCGCTGACCGGACGCAGCTCGCCCGCGCGGTCCAGCAGTGGTTCGAGCACCGCGCAGGTCGCCTTGCGACGATCGGCCGCGGCGTGCAGTGCCGCATCGGCCAACCGCACCTCGGGCAGTTCGCCGACGATACCGCGGGCGCGTTCGACCAGCAGTTGCGCCGTCCTGGCATCGTGCACGCGCAGCAGCGCCCACACCACCGGCAGGATCAGGCTGCCGGTCGCCGCGGGCACCGCCTTGTGCTCGAGCAGGACGAGCAGGCTGCGGCGCAGCGCGTCGACCGCGGCCGACTGCTCCTCGGCTCGCTCGAGGTCGAGCAGGCGGCCCACGACGTGCGCGCGCCATCCCGCGACCGGACCGTGGGATCCGTCGTGGTCGACCCGCTCGGTGAGCACCGACGCGATCTGCGCCGCGCCCGCCGTCTCGCCTTGCAGGTAGGCGCCGTAGGCGGCCACGGCGGTCGCCTGGACGGCGTCGGTGGTCTCCAGCAGCCCGTGTTCCTCCGCGATCGCCAGCGCGCGCGCCGCGCGGTCCCGCATCGCGGTGGCGGCGTCGACGGCGTCGGCGGCGAACGCCAGCCGGGTCAGCGCACGCAGCACCAGGCGAGGGCGCCCCGCGTGCTCGGCCAGCGCGAGCCCGGAGTGCAGCAACTGTTCTCCGCGCGTGACCGCGCCGCCCGCGACGAAGGCGGTGGCGATCTGGATCTCGGTGTACGCGTCGAGATCGGGATCGCCGGTCGGCGCGACGTCCTCCGGAGACTCGGGCAGCACCGCCCCGGTGGTCGCCGCGACGTCGATGGTCGCGGCGAGGGTGAGCGCGTCCAGCCGCTTCGCGTCGGCGAAGGAGGCCTTGGCCGCGCGCCGCGCCGCCGCGGTGTCCAGGCACGCCACCGCGGCGGCCGCGCTGCCCGCGACGAGAGCGTCGACGACGCGCACCAGCCAGAGAAAGGGGTCGTCGAGCAACGCCGGCGCCGAACGGGCCAGATGATCGAACAGCGTCCGGCCCGTGCCGTCGAGAACCATGCGCAGCGCGCACGCCGACAAGAATTCGCACAGTTGCTCGTGGTCGGCGCCCGCGAGCTGATGCGGCAGCGCGGTCTCGGGCAGCCCCGCGGTCCGCAACCAGCGGGCCGACCGGCGATGCAGTTCCGCGCACACGTGCGGCCCGAGGCGGCGAGCTTCGGCGAGGAAATAGGCGCGCACCAGCGGATGACAGGAGAACCAGACGTCGCCGTCGCGCACGACCGAGTCGATCGGGAAGCCGATCAGGTCGAGTTCGTGCAGCGAGTGCCCCGCACCGCCGCCCACGAGTTCGTCGGCGAGCTGCTCGGTGAACGCGACGGGAATGCTGGTGCAGGTGAGGAACCGGCGCAGCGTGGGCGGCAGTACCTCGACGAGTTCCCCGAGCAGGAAATCGGTGACCGCGCGCGCCGGGCGGGCGAGAACGGCGAGCGCCGCGGCGCGGTCGTCGGATCCGGCGGCCAGATGGATGGCGGCGATGCGCACGAGCGCGGCCCAGCCCCGGGTCAGGGCGCCGAGCGCATCGAGTTCGGCGCCGGTGAGTTCGCACCCGTGGTGGCGGCACAGCGCGTCGATCTCGTCCGCGGTGAAGGCGAGTTCGCCCGCGCCCCAGCGGGTCAGCCGCGCGTGCAGTTCCAGGACGTGCCAGCGGATCGGCGGAGCCGAGCGGGCGCACAGCATCGTCGTGACGGTGGGCGGCGCATGGTGCAGGAAATATTCGATACCCGCGAGCAGGAGCGGATCGGTGAGCAGATGAGCGTCGTCGAGCACGAGGATCGTGGGCGTCGTGCGCGCGGCCAGTGTCTCGACGAGCGCCGCGGCGTACGCGGCAGGGGGGCAGGCGTCGGTCGTGGTCGCGATCTCGAACCGCTCGTGCAGCACCGTCCACAGCGACGTCGCGTCGTCGAGCTGCTCGGTGACGGTCAGCCAGGCGACATCGGATCCGCCCGCGGCGTGCCGGGCCGCCCAGTCGGCCGCCAGCACCGACTTCCCGGTCCCGGCGGGTGCGCGCAGCAGTAGTACGTGCCCGGTGCCGGACATGCTGTCGGCGGCGGCGTACAGATCGGGCCGGGGAATCGGGGTGAACGGCAACGCCGGTATTTCGGCAGCGGACCGCGCCGCGGCGGGGATGCGGCGTAGAGCGGGGACGTGCGATGTGGTCACCGTGCCTCCCGGGCCGTGTGCTGGCAGATCACTACCGCGCCTCGGTAGCGGAACATACCCGGTGCGAAGTCCGCTCGATCAGATCGTGTGTCGTCGTTATGGAACTTTCATTTCGCGCGAACGCGAAATATCGGAGTCATCCGAAACGGGTGAAGTGCTGGACGGGGCGACTGGTGGAGATTCGGAAGGCGTCCATTACTTCCCGAGAAAGGGGGCGACCGATGACGCACATGACCGAACCGGAGGCACACCCCGTTCGCCGTGGCATCGCGGCGGGCACGTCCATCGCGGCCGCGATCCTGCTGCTCACCGTCGGTGTGCTGTCGATCTTCGAGGGGATCTCCGCCGTCGCCGAGGACGAACTCATCGTCGTCGGCGCCGACTACGTCTACAAGTTCGACACTACGACGTGGGGCTGGATCCACATCGTGCTCGGCATCCTCCTGGTCATCGCGGCGCTGGGCTTGATGACCGGTGCGACTTGGGCGCGGGTGGTGGCGATCTGCCTGGCCGCGCTGTCGATCATCGCGAACTTCCTGTGGCTGCCGTACTACCCGGCGTGGTCGATCCTGGTGATCGCGCTGAACATCGTCGTGATCTGGGCGGTCGCCACCTGGCGTCCGGAAGCCGTCTGACCGGGCGAACATTGTGGCATGTCACTACTCCGGCGTGCGGGAATCGTGGTCCGCCGGTGTGGGTGGGACGGGGGTGGCGGCGATACCCGCTCGGCGAGCAGCGTTGCGGAGAGCAAACTCCGGCGATCGCCCGGTGAAGTCGGGGTTTCCGCTGCCCCCATAGGTGAGGTTGTGGTATCCACCTTCGAGACCGCACTACGAATTCGAAGGGACGCCAATGCCCAGCAAGCCCCCGCTCGTTCTCCTGCACGGTGTCACGATGTCCGAACGGGTGTGGGACGACGTCACACCCTTGCTCGCCGCGCGGCACGAGGTGATCACGCCGACCGCGGTCGGGCATCGGGGCGGACCGCAGGCCCTGCGGCGTCCGGCGCGGGTCGAGCACTTGGTGGACGACATCGAACGGCGGCTGGACGGGCTCGGACTGCGCCGGGTACACGTCGCGGGTAATTCGCTGGGCGGCTGGATGGCCATCGAATTGGCCCGGCGCGGGCGAGCCGAGACCGTCTGCGCGCTCTCGCCCGCGGGCTTCTGGGAAGCCGGGGACCGAAGCCGTTCGGCCGCGACCCGCCGCATCGCCCGCGAGGTGAGCACCGGGCGGCTGCTCGGTTTCCTCGCCCCGGTGGGCCTGCGCAGCGCGGTGGTGCGGCGAACGGCGTTGCGCAACATCGCCGTCCACGGTGATCGCGCCTGCGCGGCGCAGGCCATGACGTTCCTCCGAGACCTGCTCGGCTGCACCGTCACCGCCGATCTGCTCGGCACCGACGAACAGATCGCCGCGCTGGACCCGTTGCCGTGCCCGATCACGGTGGCCTGGTCGGAGCACGATCGTGTGCTGCCCGCGCAGGTCCACTTACCGATCGCGCGGGCGCGGCTGCCCGAGGCCGCGTTCTCCGTTCTGCCGGACACCGGTCACGTTCCGATGATCGACGACCCCGAGCTGGTCGCACAGACGATCCTGACCACCACGAGCATGACCGCCGCCGAGGCATCCTAGGGCTGCCCTGATTCGCGCGGCCGCGGCTCAGGCTCCATGGGAGCGGGCCGCTCACACGTCGAGCAGGTGCGGCAGTCCGGCGCGGTAGCGGTCGGCGTCGATGCGTTTCCACGGGTCGAAGACCGGCAGGGACACCAAGGGAAAGACCGGGACGCGGGGCGCGGGATCGTCGGCGGCATCGAGGATCGCGTTCGTGGCGGCGCGGCCGGATTCGTTGGCGCCCTCCATGGTGGCGAGGTCGATGTTGTTGCGCACGTGGTCGCCGCCGAAGAAGAGGTTCGGCACAGCGCAGCGGGCCTCCGGGCGGTGGTCGTAGGAGCCGACGGTGTTGACCAGCAGTGGGGTTTCGTTGTGGATGCCGCTCGCGGTCCAGCTGACTCCGGGGTCCAGATGCCAGGAGCGGATGTCCTCGGGACGCAGCCAGCCCGTGCCGGTGTTGAGCCATTCGCTCAGCTGTGCCCACACCTCTTCGGCGATCTCGGCGGCGGTGCACTGTTTGGCCGTTCGGTGGAAGCGGATGCCGGGGGAGTCCCAGTCGGAGATGTCCACCGAAAGGCATTCCCGCACGGTGCCGTCGCCGTACCGGGCGGCGAAGTCGCCTACCCACATCGGCGCTTGACGCAAGGCGGTGAGCGCCCACGGCGAGCCGAGCGCGGCGATGTGGCCTTCCGGCAATTCGGTCGGGCGGGAGAGGTAGTACTGGATGCCGACCATCCAATCGGTCCGGAGTTCGCGCATGCCCGCCAGATGCGGGTCGGCGTCGATGATCTCGTCGCTCAGTAGCGCGACCGCCTTGTCCACCGGCATCGCGCACAGATACCAGTCCGCGGTGACCGCGCTGGAGCGGCCGCTGGGATCGGTGACGATTGCCGAGGCGATCCGGCCGTCTCGCAGCTCCAACCGCCTCGCCCGCTGCCCCAGCACGAATCGCACGCCCCGCGACCGCAGGTGCGTCACCCACGGATCGATCCAGGCTTCGTTGGTGGGGCGGTTGAGAATACGGTCGATACCGGCGGAGTATTGCGGGATCGCCCCGGTTCCCGCCAGGACCAGGGCCTCCCCGATGGTGCCGATCGTGCGGGCCGAACTCGACTGGGGTTTGGCCGCGACGGTGATGCGGGTGAGGGCGCTGACGAGATATTCGCGGTAGGCCGCCGACTTGCCCTCGGCGCGCAGGATCTGTTCCCACGTCACGTATTCCCATTGCCCGAACCGCCGTTCGGTGCACGAGGTGAACCAGACGGCCATCTGTTTGGCGAAGAACGCCAGTTCGGCCGGGGGCAGTTCGGGAATGAAGCCGAAGGCGCCGATCAGCGTGTTCTGTATGCGCTGTGGTGTGAGCTGGTCGATGCCCCCGAAATCGACCGGCGCGAACAGTGGCGGCCTGCCGCGGAATCCCGCGACCGTACCCTCGACGCGAACCAGGTTGCCCGCCACGCCATCGGCATTGCCGGGGAACGGAATTCGGCGCATGGTGTCCGGAAGATTCTGATAGCAGCCGGGGAAGAACCGGAAGCCGTGCTCGCCGGGCAGGTCCGCGCGGCCGTCGGCGCCGGTGCCCGGCACGCCCATACTGCGTGCCTTGCCGCCGAGGAATGCCGGTTCGTACACGGTGACCTCGTAGCCGCGTTCGATCAGTTCGTGTGCCGCCGAGAGCCCGGCGACCCCGCCGCCCAGGACCGCGACCGACTTTCCGCCGGTGCGTAGTCCTGGCGTTCGGTGTACTCCCGGTGGTGCGGCGTGGGCGGGGGCGGCGGCGATGGATACTCCGGCCGCGAGCGCGCCGCGCAGCAGGTCGCGGCGGGTGAGGTCCAGGGTCGGCCGAGGGCGCGGGTCATGCATGTCGATCTCCTGAAGATGCCGCGAGACTGTCTTGCGGCGGCCGGGACGGGATGGCGTCGGCGGGCCCGGTGCTGGTGAAGGCCCGGGCTTCCCTTCGTTCGGAGACCGTGTCGCGGCATTCGCCGACCAGGTCGGCGAGGACGGGCCACGGTGCCCGCCACGAGTCGCGCAGCGCTCCCGCCGCGAACGCTGCGGCGCGTGCGGGAGTGAAGACGTCCTTCGGTTCGACGGTGCGGGAGAAGACTTCGGTGACCCGGTCGGCCAGCACGGGGTCGCCGGCGGCCTTGCGGTAGAGCTCGAACTCCAGCGGGCGCATCGCCGTGCCCCTGGCCAGGCGGTTGGTCCATTGGTAGACGCCTAGGCACTCGCGATCGCGTAGCTGTTCCCACGCGGTCAGGACGGTGTCGAGACGCGCGGTGTCGTCGAGGGCGGGTGCGGCGAGTTCGCCGAGCAACCGGCCGTAGCGCAAGGCGTCGCGTATGCCCTGCGCGGTCACCGGGTCCTTGAAATGGCCCGCGTCACCCGGCAGCGCCCAGCCCGGCCCCGTCGAGCGCCGGAAGTAGGACGCCAGGCCGGTGGCCGCACGCACCCGCCCGACTCTGCGGCAGTCGCGCAGCCGCAGCCCAAGACCCGGTAGTCGGTCGATGGCCTCCTGATACCGGAGCTCGGCCCGACCGGCGCCCGGCTCGGGAGGCTGCGCGGGCGGTTGGACCAGGCTGAGCAGCAGACCGTCGTCGCAGGGGAACGCGGTGCCGAGGTCGGGACCGCAACGCCATTGCGCGGCGACGTGCCGCTGGTCGGTCGCGCCGTCGTGCCAGTACGCGAAGTAGCAGTCCCGCCCGCTCGGTGCGGACAACCGGGGCGGGGCGGCGCCGACGAGCCGGGCCACCGTACTGCGGCGGCCGTCCGCCCCGACGATCAAGCGGGCGCGCACCTCGTGCACGCCACCGGCTTCGGTGTAGCGGACGCCGACGCAGCGACCGCCGGACCACACCAGGTCGGTGACCCGGACGCCCTCTCGGATCCGCGCTCCGGCCGCGACGGCGGTCGCCACCAGCGCGGCGTCCAATCCGGTCCGCCGCACGCACATCGCGTGGCCGATGCCGTCCACCGGTGTGAACGACGACCGGACCTGAAGGCCGTCACCATCGGCGAAGGCCGTGGTCAGCGGGGGCGCGCCGAGCCGAAGGACGCGCTCGAGAGCGCCCACGCGGCGCAGTTCGGCCAGGCCCGCGGGCCACAGCAGGTGTGTCGAAAGGGTGTCGGACGGAAAGCGCGCCGAGTCCAGCGCGACGACGTCCCGCCCTGCCGTGGCGAACGCGATGGCGGCCGCGGAGCCCGAGCAGCGCGCGCCGACCACCACCACGTCGGTGTACTCGATTGCCGGAGAGGAGGATCCGCGCATCCCCGAACACCTCGGTCGCATAGTCTCGGACACTGTGTCCGATCGATCGTGAGCCGTGGGTGCCCGAATGTCAATATCGGTGCCGTGTCGGCAGAATGGACGCCATGGTGGGACGCACCCGACCGGCACAGCCGAGTAAGGCGGCCGCCGCGCCGCAGAGAGGAGCCGGATGCCCTCGCTGACCCGAGTCCCCAGAAGCGCGCGGAAACCGGTCGACGACCGGCGCGCGGAATTCGAACGACGTGTCCTCGCCGCGGTGGAGGAGTTGCTCGCCGATGGCACGCCCTACACCGAGATCGCCGTCCACCGGATCGCCGCCGCGTCGCAGTCGGCCCGCTCGACGTTCTACCGGTACTTCCCGGACAAGAGTCAGCTGCTGATCAGGATGGCAGAATTGGCCACGGCCGATCTGTTCGAGGCCGCCGAGCGCTGGTGGCTCGCCGAGCACAGCGGGCGGCAGGCCGGTGTGGTGGCTGCCGTGCGAACCATGATCGCGGGCTTCCGCGAGCACCGCTCCCTGCTGCTGGCGCTGAGCGAGGTGGCCGCCTATGACCGTGACGTCGGCGCGTATTGGCGCGGGCGGGTCGCCGAGTTCGTGCGAGTGGTGCGATCGCGATTGGAGACCGACCTGGCCGAGGGCCGGATCAGCCCGGCGATCGACCCGCAGGCCACCGCCATCGTGCTCACCTCGATGGTCGAGCGGGCGATCGCGGCGAGCTTCTCGTCCGGATCGGGAGTCACCGACGACGCACTGGCGGAGGCGCTGGGCCGCGCCATCTGGTTGACCGTATACGGCGACGCACCGTCCTCCTGACGGATCACTCGGCGGCACAAGCGGTCCCATTGCTACAGTCGCGCCCATGACGCAACCCGGACCGCCCCTGCGGATCGGCATCCTTGGCGCCGCACGCATCGCGCCCGCGGCTCTCGTGCGGCCCGCTGCGGCGAGCCCGGACGTGGTGGTCGCCGCCGTGGCCGCCCGCGAGCCCGGACGCGGACGTGCGTTCGCCAGGAAGCACGGCATCGCGCGGGTCTTCGACAGCTACGCCGCACTGATCGCCGCACCCGACATCGACGCGGTCTACAACCCGCTGCCCAACGGTCTGCACGGCCGGTGGACCAAGGAGGCGCTCGCGGCGGGCAAGCATGTGCTGTGCGAGAAGCCGTTCACCGCCAACGCCGCCGAGGCGCGGGAGATCGCGGCGCTGGCCGCGACGTCGGACCGGGTGGTCATGGAGGCGTTCCACTACCGCTACCACCCGATGACCAGGCGGGCCGAGGAGATCATCGCCTCCGGCGAACTCGGCGAGCTGGTGCGGGTGGACACCGCGATGTGCTTTCCGCTGCCGCGGTTCTCGGATATCCGCTACGACTACACCCTCGCAGGCGGGGCGCTGATGGACGCGGGCTGCTACGCGGTCCACATGGCGCGGGTCTTCGGCGGCGAGAATCCGGATGTCGTCGCGGCGACGGCGAAATTGCGTGGCCAGGACATCGACCGCGCGATGAGCGCCGAGCTGCGCTTTCCTTCCGGTCACACCGGACGGCTGCGTTGCTCGATGTGGTCGTCGGACGTGCTGCGCATCGGTGCGCGAGTGGTGGGCGAACGCGGTGAACTGCGGTTGCTCAATCCGGTGGCGCCGCAGCTGCCGCGCAGGCTGTCGGTGCGTTCGGAGCGCGGCAGTCGCGCGGAGCAGGTCTCGCGCCGCAGCACCTACGCCTATCAGCTCGACGCCTTCGTCGCGGCGGTGCGGCACGGCGAGCCGGTACTCACCGCGCCGGACGACGCGGTGGCGACGATGACGGTCATCGACGCGATCTACGCGGCCGCGGGTTTGCCGCTACGGCAACCGGCCTGACGCGGCGATCGCCTCGGTGTAGACCGCGACCAGGCGTTCGGTGAACCGGGACTGCAGCGTCCGATCCGCGTGCCGCGCCAGCACCTCGCGCATGGCGTCGAGCCGGTCCCGCTGCTGCGCCAGCAGGCGCAACGCCTCGGCGAGCGCGTCCGTCGAGGCGTCGCGCGCACGGAATTCGCCGCCTTCGGGGACGGTTTCGGTGACGTCGGGGTCGCAGTGCAGCACCGGAATCCCGGCCGCGACCGCTTCGAGCAGCACCATGCCCTGCGTGTCGCACCCCGCGGACGGGAACAGCAGCACGTCGTTGGCGCGCATAGCCGTAAGGCACTCCGCCTGGCTCACTTCGCCGTGCAGCCGGACTCGCTCACGCAGGCCGGGCCGGTCGACGGCCGAGCGCAGGCGCGTTTCCAGCGCTCCCGCACCGTAGATGTCGAGGGTGCAGCCCTCGGCCAGGCGCACCGCCTCGACGGCGTCCAGCGGTCGCTTCTCCGCGGAGAAGCGACCGCACCACAGCACGCGCAGCCGCTGACCCCGGTCGCGGGGACGCTCCGGGAGGGCGCGCACTAGATCGTCGTCGACTCCGTTGGACACCACGTGCAGCGGCCGATCCACCCCGTGAGCGGCCAACCGCTGCGCGAAATGCCGTGTCGGCACCACGACGTGGTCAGCGGCCTGTGCCTGCGCGACGAGCGGCCGCCAGGCGTGCCGCGCCGTTCGGCTTTCCGGCAGGCGCGGCAGCTCCTTGCGCAAGCCGACGAACCCGCCGTGCAGCACGCGCATGGTGAGGGCGGCGAGGTAGGGAAACGGCGAATTGCGTTCGATGAAGGAATCGTCGCGGCTGTGCATGGACTGGACGACGGGAAGTCCGTGCCTGCGCGCGGCGCGCAATCCGGCGATGCCCGCGCCGTAGGTGGTCTGCGCGTGTACCACGTCGAAACCGCGCTCGGCGAAGACCGTGTCGATGAGGCGCGCGTTCCTGCGGGTCGGCAGCGCTACCGGATACCCGTTCACGCTCATTCCGCCCGTGGTCGTGAGAACGACGATCCCGGAGTCCGGCGGTGTGGGCTCCGGCGGGGGAATGGTGAACACGGTGACGCGATGCCCGAGCCGTTCCAGCGCCGCGCGTTGTGCGCGCATCGACGTCTGGATGCCGCCGAGGGTGGCGGGGTGGAAATCCGCGAACATCGCGATGCGCAGCGAACGTCCGTCGCCCGGTGGCTCGCTCACGCCGTATCCCGCGTCCGGGGTGTGGAGCAGCCGTCGAGGAATTCGAGGATGTGCCCGTACACGTCGAGTGCGGAGCCGCGTCCGAGGAAGGTGTCGAGATGGCCGTAGGAAGGGATCTCGAGGTAGCGGACGTCCAGCCCGGGGTGCCGGGCGGTGAGCACGTCGTGGCACAGCTTGTTGGAGTCGAGCCAGACTTCGTTGCGGCTGCCCGACAACAGCAGGACCGGGCAATCGATCCGGTCGGCGTGGTCCAGCGCGTTCTCCGGTAGCACGCGGTAGCGGTCGTCGTTGTCGTTCCAGCGCTGCACCGCATGCGCCAGCTCCATCCGCCGCAACTGCGGCAGCACATGCACCGGGACCGGCCCGAACAGTTGCGCCAAGCGGTCGTGGGTGCGCGGATCGAGATGGTCGTGGACGAACAGCTCGGCACCCATGCCCCAGCCGCCGTGGACCATCCGGCAGGTGGGGTCTGTGCATTCCCCTTTCCGGGTGAGCAGCGCGTACAAAAGCGTTTTCCGCGACCACAGCCCGACTTTGCGGAAATCGGACTCGAGGTGATGGACGCGGGAGCCGAGCAGTTCGCCGCCGACGAGCACGCGCATCCGCACCGCGGCGCTCACTTTCGGAGTGAGGAAAACCCCTTGGGCGACGACTCCGGCGAGGCCGGGCATCAGTCCCGCGGCCATGCTCATCGACAGCGCCAGGGCGCCGACGCAATGCGCGACCACGAACAACCGCCGGTCGCCGATCCGTCCGCGGATCTCCTCGACGGCTCCCGGCAGGTCGTAGAGCGCCACGTCGTCGAAGCTGAAACGCGGGCCTGCGGCGTTGTAGGGCAGCCGACAGCTGCCGCGCCAGTCCAGCAGCCACGGCTGGTATCCGGCGTCGACGAGAGCGTCGACGATCGTGCGGATCTCCGGCAGCAGGAACATCTCCGAGGACACGCCGTGGCCGTGGACCAACAGAACCGAGGGCCGCTCGGGATCGTCGACGACCACGCGCCGCAGGCCGAGCAGGGTCCCGTCGGCGGTGCGGAACGGGATCTCCTCCACGACCGGTGCGGCTCCGGGCCGGGTGGGGGTGAGCATCAGCGCGACTCCTTCGCGTTGCGGCGCAGATCCAGCAGTTCGGTGCCCACGCGCAGCGCCGGTTCCAGTAGGCCCTTGCCGAGCTGGGATCCGAACCAGCTCAGCCACAACAGTTTCGCGGTCCGCCGCTGGCGTTCGGACAGGCGTGGATCCACCTGGATGCCGTCGA
This sequence comes from Nocardia sp. NPDC047038, assembly GCF_040644075.1. Classification (NCBI taxonomy): domain Bacteria; kingdom Bacillati; phylum Actinomycetota; class Actinomycetes; order Mycobacteriales; family Nocardiaceae; genus Nocardia; species Nocardia sp. NPDC047038. The sequence continues at coordinate 19,897 of NZ_JBEYVQ010000009.1, forward strand.
TTTGATCGTGCAGGTAGGTGTGCAGGGGGACCGCGACCTCGCCCGCGAGGCTCGCCGGTTGGTCCTCCCGGCCGAGTTCGACGGTCAACGTGCGTGCCTGCCGGATGATCGTGCGGCGCGCTTCGGCGTATTTGTAGCCCGACAGCCACCACGTCCCGCCATCGGCGTCGCGCAGCGACAGCCGGTAGTGCATCAGCGGGTGTTTCAGTCCGTGCCGCATCGGGATGCCGTCGTGCGGACGCACCGACGCCACACCGGATACCGTGAGCGGGCCGTCGTGCAGACGCGCGCACCGCAGCTCGCCCCCGACATCGACCGTGCGCCCGGCCACCAGCTGGTGGGTGCTCGCGATGGACAGCCGCAGGTCGAGCGTGCAGGAAGTGTCCGCCGCCGCGTCGACGGGCCCGATCGTGCCCACCAGGGTCTCCGCGAACCACAGATACGGTGGGTCCTCCGGCCGTGGCAGCCGTGCCAGGCCGGTGCCCGCGAGCATCTCCAGCGTTTTGTGTTGCGACCGGGCGCCGTAACGGACCGGTTGGGGCAGGTTGTGCGCGCGCAGGAAGGCGCGGGTGCGTTCGTCGGTCGCGGCTGGAACGGACGCCATCGTCTCCAGCGGATGACGCGCGGTAGGGCTGCCCAGCACCTGCGCCAGCGATTCCAGCTCCGGGACCGGCTCGGTGCGGATCCGCTCGACCACCTCGTCACACCAGGCGGCCCAGTGCCGCACCCGCATGTCCATGCCGATCGCCGCCGATTCACCCAGCATCTGCTCCAGCGTGGTCGGCGTGCCGGTGAGATGGTAGTTGTGGCCCCACGCCGTCGGCGCGCACACGATCGCCGCCGCGACCTTGCTCACCCAATCGACCGGGGCCACATGGAGATTGCGCAGCGCGGGGACGGTGCCGAACCGCGACAGCGCCGCGATGATGCCGCTGTTGAGGTCGCGCGGATTGTGCGCGCCGGTCTCGCGGTGCCCGCCGATTCCACCGGGGCGCAGCACCGTGACGACCAGTCCGTGTTCGCGGGCGCGCCGCAGGACGGCCTCGGCCGCCCATTTCGTCCGGTCGTAGCCGATCACGAGTTTGCCGATGTTCGCCACCGGATCGTCCTCGCCCATCGAGGCGATGCCGAGCTCGTTGAACACCGCGATGGAGGAGACGTGGTGCAACGGTTTCGGTCGTCCGGTTGCCGCCAGCCGGGCCAGGGTCAGCGGGCCGAGCACGTTGCCGCGGCGCAGCGACCGGTAGCCACGCAGGAAGTCGACCGCCGCGCCGACGTTGACGATCGCGTCGATCTCGTCCGCCAGCTCGGCCCACGCTTTCTCGGAGAGGCCGAGATTCGGTTCGCGCAGGTCGCCCGGCAGCACTGTCACCCGCCTGCGCACCTCCGGCGACCACGGCAGCAGGAAACGCGTCAACGCGGCGGCCAGCCGGTCCATGGCGTCGGCGTCGTCGCGCGCGCGAACGAGGCAGACGACGTGGGCGTCACTGCCGCGCAACAGGTCCAGCAGCAGGTGGCTGCCGAGGAAGCCGGTGGCGCCGGTGAGCAGAACGCGGCGCGGCGCGGCCCGCTCCGGCGGGTCGGTGAAGGGCAGCCGGTCGGCTCCGGCGACGTCGGCCATGAGCTGCGCGAGTTCGTCGTCCACGGTATCCGCCACCGGCGACGGCGTTTCGCGTTCGGTGGCTTCCGCTCGCGCGCCCAGCCAGCGCTGCGCCAGCCTGCGCGGCCGCGCGTCGGCGAACACGTCGTCCAACTCGAGGTGGACGTCGAGTTCCCTGGCGAGCGCCGCCACGAACTGCACCGCGGCGACGGATGTTCCGCCGCCGTCGAAGAAGTCGGTGTCCGGCCCGAGAGGTTCGACGGTGAAGCGGTCGGCCACCTGGATGACCGCCGCCGTGAGCGACTCGGTGTCCCACGCGCCGGGACGCGCGATCGCCGCCGTCGCGGTGGCCACGTCGCCGCCCGCGCGGGCCAGCAACGCGGACACGTCGAGACCGCCGCTGCGTTCGATCGCCTCGGCGAGGTCGCGCCGATCGGTTCGCTCGGCGGGCGGCGGGTACCCGCCGTTCGGACTGCGCACAGGAAACTCCTTGTCGGCCATGGTCATCGCACCCAGGATCGGAACGTGCGCAGGCGATCCAGCGGCACGTCGACCTCGATTCGTTCGCTGTCGATGTCGCCGCCGCCGAGCGCGGCGGCCAACCGGCGGGCGGGCACGTTGCGCGCGGTGCGGTGCACGGTCATACGCACCGTCGCGCGATCCAGCGCTGCCGCGCGGTCGGCCAGCCAGCCGAGCAGGCGTTCCTCGACGCCGCGGCCGAGGGCTCGGCAGCTGAGATGCCATCCGCGCACACACAGCGCGGTCGCGTCGGTGTGCACCGCCAGCACGGCGATCGTCCCGTAGTCGCCGAACCGGTCGCGCGCCGCGGCGGTCCACACCTCGCCGTCCTCCCGCCAGCGGTCGACATCCTGGTCGGTGCTCGAGCCCAGCGCGAATTGGCTGGTGCGCCGGACCAGTTGGACCGCACGCGTCAAGCCGTGGTCCGACAGCGGCTCGACGGTCACCTCCAGATCCAGTTGGTCCAGGAACTGCGCGAAATCGACGTGCTCCCTGGCCGAATCGCGTTCGCGCTCGTGCCGGTAGAACTCCGCACGGTCGGCGTCCTCCGCGGTCACCGCCACCGGTGTCACCGGCCACAACCGGGTCAGGAACGCGGTCAGCTCCTCGATCGGGGGACAGGTCAGCGCGAGCACTTCCGGCAGGCGGGAACGCATCTTCGCGATCTCCACCGGGTTGTCGTCCAGATAGACCACGTCCTCCAGCGCGAGGCCCAACGTTCGCGCCGCCGCCTCGAGCCGGTCGGTCTTGCTGTCCCACCCGGTGCGGACGAGGGTGAAATCGGTGGCGCGCAGCGGACTGTCCGGGCGGTCCAGCACCGCCTGGACGGAGTCCTCGTCGTTGTTGCTGATCAGCACCAGCAGCGTGCCCGCGGCGCGCCATTGCCGCAACCGCCGCGCCAGCGTGCGCCGCGGCGGATCGAAAGTGACCGCCGCGGGGCCGATCTCACCCACCACGCCACTCCACAGTGTGTCGTCGCCGTCCACGGCGATGACCTTCGGCGCGGGCAACAGGGCCGTGCGGGAGACGGCGGCGAGCGTCAGCGCCACCGCCGCCTGGAACTCCTCGGTGAACGGCAGGTGTGCCAGCGCGTCGGTCTGCGCGTCGAAGCGATGCGCCACCCGGTGGTCGCGAGTCCAGTCGGTTTCGGTGAGAACCGCGACGCCGGGAATCTCCCGTAGCCGCTCGGCGGTCAGCCGGTCCCACCGCGTCAGTCGCCCATCGGGTTCGGGCGACGGGAGGACGCCGACGATGATCGGAACGCGCGCGCGTTCGGCCGCCTCCCGGACGGCGGCGGGATACCGTGCGGCAAGTTCATCGAGATCGTCGTCGGTGAGCGGTCCGAATCGCTCCAGGTCCGCCGCGCGCAACAGCACGATGCCCAGGGCGGTCGACGGTTGGGCGAAGACCCCGGACGGGTCGCGCAGCCCGGCCGGCACGTGGTGGTACGGCGCCTCGAACACGGTCGGACCGTCGATGCCGTGAGCGTGTGCCGCCGCGCGATACAGATCCGGCAACTTGCCCAGCGCGAACGTGGCCGCGAACGCGACGCCGCGCGGCGCCTCCGGACGCGCGGGGCGCACCGGCAGCCCGGGACGCTCCACCACCTCCTCGAGCAGCGCGAGGTAGTCGCGCCCGAGCCGGGTGCAGCTCGCGTCATCGATGATGTCGGCGTTGTAGGTGAACCAGATGCGGTCCGCTCCGGCGAGCACCGCCACCATGAGGTCGAGATCGGAGTATCCGGTGCCCACCGGAATCAGGTCGGCGCGGTGCACCGGCGCATCGGCCCGCAGATAGTTGAAGTACACCTCGACCAGCGGCGCGTTGTCCCGATACAGGCCCTCCGCGGCGAGCGTGGCGAGCACGTCGGAGAAACCCGCACCCGGCACCAGCAGGCGCCGCAGCCGGTCGCCGGTCCTGCGCAGTAGGTCGTCGATCGACTCGCCGGGCTCGACGGTCGCCGGATACGGCACGGGCACACCGAAGTAGCCGACCGCGGTCGGCGCGTCGGCGTGGATGCGGGTGTCCACCGGCACGGCGAGCGCGAAACGATCGGTGTCCTGCCGCCGGGCGAGCAGCACTGTCAGCGTGCCGAGGAACAACGCCGCGGGCGTGATACCCAGCTCCCGAGCGCGTCGCGCCGCCCGCTCGCGCAGCCCCGCGGGCAGCTCCAGCAGCACCTCGCCCGCACGATGGGTGCGCTGGGCAGGCCTGGGCCGGGCGAGGGTGAGTTCGAGGCGGCGGCATCCGGCGAATTCCGCGCGCCACTCGGCGTCGGGCTCGGCCTGCGGCGCCTGGGCGGCGAGCAGATCGTGCATGTCCTTGTTGGACAGCGTGTCCGGGAATTGGGCGCCGGACAACTCGGCGCCGATCTCTCCGGCGACCAGCACCATCGACTGGACATCGCACATACCGTGGTGGGCTCCGAAGACGAGCTCCTGCTCGCCGGAACCGGAACTCAGCAGTTCGAACCGCCACAGCGGCCCCTCCGCCAAGTCGAACGGCTCGCGCATCAGCTCGCGGAACCGGACCCGCGTGACAGCGTGATCGAGCCGATCGACGGCCGACGAGCGCAACAGCGGCCCGCCCGGTCGGGACCGCACCTGCAACCGGGTGCCGTGCTCGTCGCTGGGCACGATCACCGTGCGCAACGCCGCGTGCCGCGCGGCCAGGCGGTCGAGAATCGCGTCCAGTTCGGCGTGTTCCACCGTCCTGGGCAAGCGCATGGCCAGCCCGCCGGTCTGCGCGACGCTCGGAATGCCTTGCTGGGCCGTGCGCAGCAGCCGCATCAGATCGCGGGTGACGGGCAGCGTGACGACCTCGGGCACGTCCTGGTCGTCCGGGCGCGCGGCGGGCTCGCCCGCCTGCGTGCGCGCCGCCTCGCCGACGAGATATTCCGCCAGCGCGGCGGGACTGCGACCGGCGAAGATCTCGCTCAGCGGCACCAGGATGCCGGTGTCGTCGCGCAACCGGTTGCGCAGTTCCACCGCCATCAGCGAGTCCATGCCCAGCCCCTGGAACGACCGGTCCGCCGTAATGGCCTCCGCACCGGAGTGCCCGAGCACGTCGGCGGCCCGGCGCGCCACCACGTCGATCGCGATCGCGGTCGCCTCGGCGGGCGGCAATCCACGCAGCCGCTCGGCGAACCGGGACCGCACCGACGGGTCGGCGGCGTCGCGGTGCACGACCGTTCGGCGCGAGGGCGGACGGATCGCCCCGCGCAGCAGCAGCGGAACATACGGTGCGCGCCGCATCGCGTCGGCATCGATCCGCAGCGGCGCCAGCACCGGCTCGTTCCGTCGCAACGCCGCGTCGAAGGCGGCCAAGCCGTCACGCGCGACGAGCGGGCGCACGCCGGAGCGTTCCATGCGCCGGATGTCGGCCGCCGCCATCACCTCGTGCATGTCCAGGCTCCACGGACCCCACGCCAGCGACTGCGCGGGCAGGCCTCGGGCGACGCGATGGGTGGCGAGGGCATCGAGGTAGGCGTTGGCGGCGGCGTAGTTCGCCTGCCCGGGATTGCCGAGAAGGCCCGCGACCGAGGAGAACAGCACGAAGCACGACAGGTCCATGCCCGAGGTCAGCTCGTGCAGGTGATACGCCGCGTCGACCTTCGGCCGCAGCACCGCTTCGAGACGTTCGGGCGTCAGCGAGCCCAGCGTGCCGTCGTCGAGCACCATCGCGGCGTGCACGACGCCGCTGAGTGCGCGTCCGCGCAGCATTTCGGCCAGCGCGGCACGGTCGGCCACATCGCAGCGGGCGAAGACCACGTCAGCGCCGAGGCCGGTGAGCTCGGCGCGCAGGTCCTCCGCGCCGGGGCCGTCGGCGCCACGGCGGCTGGCGAGCAACAGCTTCGTGACCCCGTGCGCCCGCACCAGATGCCGCGCCAGCAGCGAGCCGAGCCGCCCCGGCGCTCCGGTGACGAGTACGAAACCGTCGCCGAAATCGGGGGCGGCACCACCGGACACCGGAGGACGCACCAGACGCGGCGCGAACAGGACGCCGTCACGCACCAGCGCCTGTGCCGCGCCGGAGGCGAGCACCGTCGCGACGTCGACCTCGGCGTCATCACTGTCGACCAGCACGATGCGGTCGGGGTTCTCCGACTGCGCTGTGCGGGCCAGGCCCCAGACCGCCGCTCCCGCGGTGTTTTCGATGTCCTCGCCGGGCAGCGCCATCGCCCCGCGGGTGCGTACCACGATGGTCGCCGCCGCGAGTCGCGGATCGTCCAGTGCCGCCTGCAGGCCTGCGAGCGCGTGCCGCACCGCCGTGTGCACCGTATCGATCGAATCGCCTCGAGCGGCTTCGATGATCACCGCGTCCGGCGCGGGCTCGTGCGGACCGAGCCGCGACCAGGCGACGGCGGTGACCGGCCGCGGCGTCATCGGCGTCGGAAGCGCCGCCCACTCCGGCCGGAACAAGGTGCGGTGCGCGGCGGACAACGCGCTGTCGAGCAGCTGCGCCTCGGGTGCGGGCCGAAGGAGCAGCGACCGTATCGACACGAGCGGTTGTCCGGTGTGATCCTCGGCCATGACCCGCACCCCGCCGGAGTCGTCGCGCGAGATCCGGACCCGCAACGCCGTCGCGCCGGAGGCATGCAAGCGCACGCCGGTCCAGGCGAACGGCAGCAGCGCCGAACCACTCTCGTCCGCGCCCAGCAGCAGCGCCGCGTGCAGCGCGGAGTCGAGCAACGCGGGATGGATCTCGAAGCGTGCGGCATCGCCGTGGGCGTGCTCCGGGAGCGCCACGTCGGCGAAGACGTCCCCGCCGCGCCGCCACGCCGCGCGCACCGACCGGAACAGCGGCCCGTAGCGGTGCCCGCGATCGGACAGTCGCGCGTACATGTCCTCGACGTCGACGGCCGTCGCCCCGGCCGGAGGCCACCGGTCGGCATCGAGGCCGCCGGAATCGGTCTCGTCCGTCGCCGCCAGAATCCCGCGGGCGTGCAATGTCCACGAGGTGTCGAGATCGCGTTCGAGTCGCGAGTGGATCGAGACGGGTCGGCAACCGTCGGCGTCGGCGTCGGCGACCACCACCTGGATCTGCACCGCGGCCTCCTCGGTGAGCACCACCGGGGCGTGCAGCACGAGTTCGCGCACGTTTCCGGTGTCCACCTCGTCACCGGCGCGGATCGCCAGTTCGACCAGAGCGGTGCCGGGCAGGACGACCGCGGCGGGCGCGGCATGTTCGGCCAGCCACGGATGGGTCCGCAGGGAGATCCGGCCGGTCAGCGTCACGCCACCGGAATCCGGTTGCGGCACAACAGCGCCCACGAAAGGATGGCTCGCGGACCGCAATCCCAGCGCCGCGGCGTCCTCGGACACCGATTCGGTCCAGAACCGCCGCCGGTCGAAAGCATAGGTCGGCAGGTCGACGCGGCCGTGCGCGGGCGTGAGGCGGGTCCAGTCGAGGTCGTGGCCGGCCACCCACAGCGCGGCCTGGGCGCGGGCCAGGCTGCGCGGACCGTCCTGGTCACGCACCAGCGAGCCGACCGCGACGACCTCCTGACCGGTGTCCTCCGCGACGGCTCGCACCGCCGTGGTCAGCAGTGGATGCACGCCGAGTTCGACGAAATACCGGTATCCGTCGCCGATCATCCGCTCGATCGTGCTCGCGAACCGGACCGGTTCCCGCGCATTGCGGTACCAGTAGTCGCTGTCGGCGGGGTCGGTCATCCGCCCGCCCAGCACCGTGGAGTACCAGGGAACGACCGGCGCGGCGGCGGCCGCCCCGGCGAGTTCGTCGAGCAGTTGCCGCCGGATGGGCTCCAGCAGAGCGGAATGCCCGGCCAGCGCGGGTCCCGCGGCCAGCATCCGCACGTCGACCTGTTCGTCCTCCAGCTCGCGCACGAGCGCCTCGACCGCCTCGCGCGCTCCCGCCACGACCGTGGAGCGGGGGATGTTGATCGCCGCGATCGATACCGCTGTGTCCGACGCCAGCCGTTCTTCGAGTCGCTGTGCGGGCAGGCCGATCATCGCCATCGCGCCCTGCTCGGTGATGCCGGCCATCAGGCGGCTGCGTGTCACGACGACGTGGGCGGCTTCGTCGAGGCTCAGCGCACCGGAGACGTAGGCCGCGGCGATCTCGCCCTGGCTGTGGCCGATCACGGCATCCGGTATGACGCCCGCGTCCCGCCAGGTGGCCGCCAGCGCCGCCATCGTGGCGAACAGCAGCGGTTGCACGAGGGTGAAGTCGCCCAGTTGCGCCGCGGTGAGACCGAACAGCGCGGTCGCCAGCGACCATCCGGTGCGGTGCCGGAACGCTTCGTCGCAGCGCGCGAACTCGGCGCGGAACACTTCGGAGCGAGCCAGCATGTCACGTGCCATCCCGGCCCACTGCACGCCCTGCCCGGGGAAGACGAATGCCGTCTTGCCCGCGGTGAGCGCCGCGTCCGCGCCCACGACCACATCCGGTACCGCTCGGTGCTCGACCAGATCGGCGAGGGCGGAGAGCATTTCGCCCCGCTCGCCCGCCACGACGACGGCCCGCCATTCGAACGGCGTGCGTTGCAGAGCCAGCGAGCGGGACACGGGTGCGGGATCGAGTGTGGGATCTTCGGTGAGGTGATCGAGCAGGCGTCGGGCTTGACCGTGCAGCGAGACCCGGTTGCGTGCCGAGATCGGCAGCAGCGCGATCCCGCGATCGCCCGGCTCGTCGTCGAACGGGCCGGACTCGTCGTCGACGGCGGGCGCTTCTTCGAGAATCAGGTGGGCGTTGGTGCCGCTGAGCCCGAACGCGCTCACTCCGGCGCGGCGGGGCCGGTCGCCTCTCGGCCACGGCGCCGAATCGGTCCGCACGGCCAAACCGCTACCGTCCCAATCGATCTGCGGCGTCGGCGGTCCGTCATGGGCCATCCCCGGTATCCGCTCGTGTTGCAGCCCGAGTACCAGTTTGACGACGCCGCCGATGCCGGCCGCCGCTTGGGTATGACCCACACTGGATTTCAGCGAACCCACGCCGAGCGGGCGTTCGGGCTCCCGGTCGGGACCGAAGACGCGCGCCAAGGCGCGTGCTTCGATCGGATCGCCGAGGGCGGTGCCGGTGCCGTGCGCCTCCACGTAGTCCAGATCCGCGGGCCTCAGCCCGGCGGCGCGCAACGCCGCCTTGATGACCTGCTCCTGCGCGAATCCGTTGGGCGCGCTGATACCTTGGCTGCGCCCGTCCTGGTTGACCGCGGAGCCGCGGACCACGGCCAGCACCCGGTCGCCGTCGCGCCGGGCGTCGTCGAGCCGCTTCAGCAGCACCAGACCGGCGCCCTCGGCCCACACCGTGCCGTCCGCGCCCGCCGAGAACGGCGCGCACTGTCCCGACGGCGACAGCACACCGAGTTTGCACAGCTCCACGTGCGCGGTCGGTCCCATCAGCAGCGTCGCGCCGCCGGCCAGGGCCAGATCGCATTCGCCCGCGCGCAGCGCCTGCGCGGCCAGATGCATGGCGACGATCGATGAGGAACAGGCCGTGTCGAGGGTGACGGCGGGTCCGTGGAAACCCAGCGTGTACGCGACCCGCCCGGAGGCCACACTCGGGGAGAGCCCGGTGCCGACCTGCCCGTTCAACTGGCTCGGAGCGGGGTCGGCGAGATAACCGGTGCTGTACACCCCGAAGTACACCCCGGTCGTGCTGCCCTGCAGCTGTCTGGGGTCACGGCCGGACCGTTCGATCGCCTCCCAGCTCAGCTCCAGCATGAGCCGCTGCTGCGGGTCCATCACCGCCGCCTCGCGCGGGCCGATGCCGAAGAACGCGGCGTCGAACTGGTCGACCTGGGTGAGGTAGCCGCCGCGGAAGGTGTAGGCCTTGCCTTCCGCCGCCGGATCCGGGTCGTAGAGCCCGTCGACGCTCCAGCGTCCGGGCGGCACCTCCGACAGACCGTCGCGTCCGTCGTCCAGCAGGCGCCACAGCGCTTCCGGATCGTCGGCGCCGCCGGGAAACCGGCACGCCATCGCGATGATCGCGATGGCGTCGTCGCTGCGCTCCTGCTGCGGAACGGGCGCGTCCTCGGTTGCGGTATGGTGCAGCGCCGCCACGACTTGCGCGATGGTCGGGTGCTCGAAGAACAGGTTCGTGTCCAGACTCCGCCCGACCCGGTCGGAGAGCTCCACGACGAGCTCCACCAGATCCGCTGAGCCGAGACCGAATTCGACCAGCGGCCGATGCACGTCGATGCGCGCCGGATCGAGGTAGGCCAGCCGGGCGATGATCTCCACCAGCCAGCTCCGCATCTCCTCGGCGCCGAGCGCCTCGCCTCGCGGTGCGCCCGGCGGTGCACCGACCTCGTCGAGTTCGCCGCGGACAGGCGACACCGGCGCGAACTCGTCGTCGAGATACGCCGCGCGGCAGGCTTGTCGCTGAACTTTGCCGCTGCTGGTCTTGAGCAGGGCGCCGGGCCGGATCAGGACCACCGATCGCAGCGTCAGCGCGTGTTCCGCGCCGATCGCCGCGCGGATCGCTGCTTCGGCGTCGGCGAGCTCGGCGGGATCCTCGGTGCGCACTTCGGCGACCACCACGGGCAGCTCTCCGTCGATGCCCCCGTCCACCGAGAACGCCGCGACGCACCCCGGGCGGACGGCCTCGTGCGCGGACTCGACCGTCGACTCCAAGTCCTGCGGATAGTGGTTCTTGCCGTCGATGATCAGCACATCTTTGCGCCGGCCCGTGACGAACAGCTCACCGCCGGAGAAGAATCCGAGATCGCCGGTGCGCAGGAAAGCGCGATCGTCATCGTCCAACCCGGCATGGAAGGTCTCGGCGGTAGCCGTCTCGTTGCCCAGATACCCCGCGGCGACACTGGTTCCGGTCACCCAGATCTCGCCCTCGACGCCGTCGGCGCACGCGGTGTGCCGGTCGGGATCCACGATGACGATCGACAGCCCTTCGGCCGGGCGCCCCACACCGACCAGCTCGGATCGGCCCGGCGGCAGGATCACCGTCGGCGGCGCGCCGAGCCGCGCGGCGCTGACGATGAGCGTGGCCTCGGCCAAGCCGTAGACCGGCTGGAACGACTCCGCCCGGAATCCCGTACTCGCGAAGGTGTCGGCGAACCGGCGCACCGTGGCCGGACGCACCGTCTCCGCACCGTTGAACGCCACTCTCCAGCAGCTCAAGTCGAGGCGGTCGATCTGTTCGGAAGTCATGCGGCGCAGGCACAGCTCGTAGCCGAAATTGGGGCCGCCGCTGGTGTGCGCGCCGAACGCGGAGACCGCTTGCGGCCAGCGCTCGGGGCGCTGCAGAAAATCCTTGGGCGACAACAGCACCGCGTTCGCGCCGACGAACATCGTCTGCAACACCGGGGCGATGAGCCCCATATCGTGATACATCGGCAGCCAGCTGACGAACAGCGCGTCGGTGAGCGAAGCCAGCAGATCCGGCGTATGGCCCAGTGCCGTGGCGATGGCGCGTTCGTTGTGCAGCAGGTTCGCGTGGGTGACCACCACGCCGCGCGGCGCGCTCGTCGAACCCGAGGTGTACTGCAGGAAGGCGACCGAGTCCGGCCCGACGGCGGGCCTGCGCCACGAGGCCGCCGCGTCGTCGGGGATCTCGTCGGTCGCCAGCCAGGCCGGCTCGCCCAGTTCGGGCAGGTGCTCGATCGGCGCGGTGGCGTCGGCGCGGACCTGGGCGGTGGTGAGCACCGCGTCCACGCCGGCATCGGCGACCAGGTGCCGCAACCGCCGCAGGGAGCGGGAGTCCAACTGCGGCAGCGGGGCGGGCACTGCGACGACGTTCGCGGCCAGACAGCCGAAAAAGCTTGTGATGAAATCCAATCCGGACGGGTACAGCAGCAGAGCCCGGCGGATGCCGCGATCCTGCAACGCGGCGGCGATCGCCCGCGCCCGGGCAGACACCCCGGCATAGGTGATGTCGTCGATGGGGCCGTCGGCGTCGCCGGTGCGCAAGAAGCGGTACGCGGTCGCGGCGGGCACGGTCTCGCCGCGGGTGAGCAGGATATCGAGGAACGAACGGTAATCGGTCATGCGGTACAACCTTCGGAACTCGACGGTCACGGTTGTCGTGCGCTCGCCGGTCGCCGCCGCGATCGGTCCGCGGCGGCCGACCGGCAGCTCATGGTCGGGGTGTCGCGGCGGCGAGTTTCTCGACGGCGTCGACCGCCGCGGGCACGCCGTTCTCCTTCGCGGCCGTGTGGCCGACCTCTGCCGCTCGCTGCCGCACCTGGGGCGTCAAGACCTGCGCCAACGCGCGATGCAGACGATCGGTGGTGATCGTGCGATACGGGAAGGTCGCTCCGATGCCGAGCGCGGCGATGCGCCAGCCGTAGAAGAATTGATCGCTGTGCACCGGGATCACCACGGCCGGGATCCCCGCTCGCACCACGTCATGGGTGTTGCCGCTGCCGCCGTGGTGCACCACCGCGGCGCACCGCGGCAGGACGCGGTCGTAGTCGAACGAATCGATGATCAGCAGGCTGCGGTCGGCGCTGAACCCTTTCGGGAAACCCTCGCCTTTCACCGTGACGAGTGCCCGCGCGCCCAAGCGCGCGCAGACCGTCGCGATCATCTCGCGGCATTCCACCGGATCCAGCACGGGCATTCCGGTCATGCAGAAATAGATGGGCGGTGACCCTTCGTCCAGCCACGCGTCGAGCTCCGGACCGATGACCGCTTCGCCCCAGGCGTCACGCAGCGGCTGCGGCAGAACGGAAGCGCCCACGATCGTCGCGCGGTCCGGCCAATCGTGCGGCTTGGGCAACAGCACCGGGCTCACCATGTGGACCAGCGGTATCCGCTCCGCACGCAGGCGCCGGAAAGGATTGCGCGGTCTGCCGGGCAGGCCCATGTGACGGCGCAATTGCCGGTCGACCTTGCGATACAGGAACGTATAGGACCATTCGAACAGGCTGTAGCTCGCCCGTGACAGCGGGCGCGACGAGGTCATGTTCTTCGCCATGAACGACGACGGGAACTCATCGGTGCGTTCGAGCGGATAGGGCAGGCAGCCCAGTACCGGCGTCCCGGTCTTCTCGCGGAACTCCATCGCCCACGGCAGCGTCGACGCGCAGGCGACGACGACGTCCGCGGACGTGCAGGCGCGCAGGAGTACCTCGTGCATCGCGACACCGCGCTCACCTTCGATGATCCGCACCGTGTCGAGCATGATGCGCACGAACGGCAGCGTCTTGCCGGAGGCCAGCGCCCGCTTGGCCGCGGTCGTCTCGAGCAGTTCCGCGGCGTCGAAGGGGATCACATGGGGTTCGAAGCCCGCGTTGCGCACGATCTGCGCTTGATTGCGGGTGGCGGTGATGTCCACCTCGTGACCGCGGGCGCGAAATTCCTGCGCCAACGCGAGATATGGTTGATGATCGCCCCGGGTACCTGCGGGCAACAAGGCCACACGCATACTATCGACTTCCGCTCGTGCACTGGCTCGTCCGGCCGAATCCCACGAATCGGCCGACATCTGGTTCGTTGTCGGGGTCCGCCTCCCGCGGACGTCCCGCTCGCTCGACAGAGTTCGGAACGGTACTCGGCCCCCCGCCGTTCTCAACGGGCCGATTGCCTGTCTGCAGAATCGAGAGTTGGTCCTTTCGTTCGAACGATGAGCCGACGGACCGCGCCGAACCCGGCGTGGTCGGTTCCGCGAAACCGGCGCAGGCCAGTATCCCGGCTCGACCGGGCGTCGTCCAGACTAGGCGCGGACCGGGGTGCGTTCTTCTCAGTGCTGGGAGTTAGCGGCCCGGGAACCCGCGGCCGAGTCGACCGGAAAACAATGGGCGTCAAGCGGATCCGGCGCGCTACGGTGCCCGGATGCGCCATACCGACGATTACTTCGGCGAGCAGGTCGCGGCCAGCTATGACGAGTCCTCGGCCGCGATGTTCGAGCCGGGCGTCGTCGACCCGGCGGTGACCTTTTTGGCAGAGTCGGCCGAAGATGGCCCGGCCTTGGAATTCGGCATCGGAACGGGGCGGATCGCCTTGCCGCTCGCCGCGCGCGGAGTTCCCGTACACGGCATAGATACGTCACCCGCGATGCTCGCCCGGTTGCGTGCCAAGGCCGGCGGCGACGAGATCGCCGTGACCGTCGGAGATTTCGCGTCCACGAAGCTGACGTCACGATTCTCGCTGGTCTACCTGGTGTTCAACACGATCATGAACGTGACCACCCAGGCGGGTCAGGTCGCCTGCTTCCGCAACGCGGCGGCCCACCTCCGACCCGGCGGCCGCTTTGTCGTCGAAGTCATGATGCCCGAACTGCGCGGGCTGGCGCCCGGCCGCAACACGGTGCTGTCTCGGACCGGATCGTCGAAATGGGCCTACGACGAGTACGACATCGCCACGCAGACGATGAGTTCGAACTACATCGAGGTCGTCGAGGGACGCGGCGGTTACCGATCGATTCCGTTCCGCTACGTGTGGCCCGCGGAATTGGACCTGATGGCCGAGATCGCCGGCCTGCGGCTGGATGCGCGGTGGGACGGGTGGACACGCGAACCGTTCACCAGCGAGAGCCGCGGACACGTCTCCGTCTGGCAGAAGCCCGGCGGCTGAGCCCGGCGCTGCGGGTTGCGTCGTCGTCCGAGGCGACGTGTCCTCGCCGTTCGTGAGTCGAACGCGCGGAACGCGCTGGGGCGTACCGATCCCGTCACCACACGCGATAAGGCACGGTGGCGGTATAGCCGGTGGTGCGGTCCAGGAGGACGGTCAACCGCAACTGCCAATAGCCGGGGAGGGCAACGCGCACCGGTTGGGAAACGAAATAGTGCGGGCCCAGTTCGACGGGCTCGATCCGTCGGAAGGGAACGTCGATGGGGCCCGAGGCATCGCCGGTACGGGTCAGTCGGCCTGTGACGGCGGAGGCATCGATCGGGGTTCCGCTCGCGTCGCGCAGGTGGACGGTCAGCTCTTGTTCGCCCGCACCGGCGCCGTCGACGGTGACCTCGGCTCGTGCCCGGCCGAGGTCGGCGGTCACCGTGATCCGCGGGTCGTAGGCGTCCCTGGCCGGTGTCGTGCCCGCGAGGACGCCGGTCACCACCAGAACGGCCGCCAGAAGGACGAATTCGAGGCGCAGCGCCGAGTGCGGAACGCGGCCGCGAACGATTCGTCGCGCGGCGAGCACCACACCGGCCGCGGCGAGCACCAGCGCCGATTTGAGCAGCAGGAGCCGACCCCACGACGTCGTCCACAGTGCCGCGAGCGGGTCGACCGAGCGGAGGCTCTGATAGACGCCGGTCAGCGCGAGCGCGGTGACGGCGGCGATCGCGACGCGGCCGAAGCGCGGGAGCAGGGCGGATCGGTCCGGCCGCCGCCGGACCGCGACGGCCAGCACGACGGCACCTACCCACAACGCCATCGCGAGCACATGGACCGCGGTGGAGAACAACGCGGCGGGTCGGTCTCCCCCCGCCAGGGCGTGGCCCGACGCCGCCGTCGCCACGACGATCACCGCTCCCGCGACGGCGATCACTTTCGGTCGCGACCGACCGGCCGCGAGCGCGGCACCCGCGACAGCGCGCACCACGGCCGCCACACCCGGCGAGGATGTGAGAGCCTGCGCCCACACCTGTGGATCGGCCCAGCCGTCGGGGCCGGTGAGGCGAGCCGGTGTCATGGCGAGCGCGAGCAGCGAGACGGCGACGACGGTGACCGCCCCGATCCCGGTCAGTTGCGCGACCAGCGCCGTCCTGGTCCCCGCACGCCACACCAGCAACGTCACCCCGGGGACGCCGACCGCGAGCACCACACCGAGATATCCGACGGCGGTGAGCATCCTGGCTACGCCGTCGGCGGTGACCGCGATCGGATCACGAGGTGGATCGCCGAGGGTCAGGTCGGGCGGCACCCGGATACCGAACACACTGGAACCGCTGACCGTGTGACCGTCCGCGGACAGCACCACCCAGCTCAGCAGATACGTCCCAGTGGGCAGCTCGGGCCGCACTCCGACCACGACGGCACGGCCGCCGTCGGCGGCCGACACCGCCTCGGTGTCGACCCGGCGGCCGTCCTTGTCGGAGACGGTGACACCGGCGCCCGCCGCCGTCACCGGTTCGTCGAAACGCACCGTCACCCGCGTCGGAGCGTCCGGGACGGTCGCACCGTACGCGGGGTCGGTGGCGACGAGCACGGCATGCGCCGACGCGACCGCCGACGGAGCCAGTAATACGGCCGCGACCGCGGACAGCCCGGCCAGCAGTGCGCGTGCCCGGACGGTCACCGGCTGCGCGCGCCGCGCACGAACGGCGCCGCCGCCAGAGCCAGCGCGCCGAGCGCCACCACCAGCGCGATCCAATCGACCCATCCACCGGAATCCGAATTCTGCCCCGCTACAGGCGATTGCGCGGACGCCGCCGCGGTGGCGCCGGGCGCCTGGTGCCCGCTGTGGCCGGATTCGGCGCTCAGACGCACCACCGGAGCCGGTTTGTCGGGCGGTGTCCCGTCGGTGCTGCGTTCGATCCAGGAGACCACGGTGCCGTCGCTGTAGGTCTGGATCGCGGGCAGCGCGAGTTCCCGGACATCCGGCAGCGGACCGAGCAGCAGCCGGAATTCCCCGAATTCCCCCGGCCGCACGGCGGACCCGGGTTGCGCGGTGAACGTCACCGACGACACAGCCGAGGTCACCGTCGCGCCGTGCCCGTTGTCGATCGGCGCGGGTAGCGTGGTGCGGCGCGTCGACACATCCCATCCGGGTGTCGTAGCGGTGCGGACGACGGCGAGCGGATGGTCCAGAGGCAGGCCGACTTCCAGCTGCACGGTGCCCGCCGTCTCGGATTCCGTGGGAACCCGCAGCGTGACCACGCTGTACCCGCCGGGGGCCGCGTCCGGTGCGCCGGCCGTGATGTGCGCGGCCGCGATTCCCGGTCCGGCGCACAGCCCGGCCAGCGCCATCGCGGCCGTGGCGGCGAGACGTCTCACTGCGAACCTCCCTGTCGTTCTCCGATTTCCCGCGCCGCGGCCGTGATGCGCGCGGCGTCGACGAGCGTGATGGCCCGCCCTTCGTGCGCCACCACGACCGGCCCGGAATGGCCGGAGATCCGGGCGGCGGCGCGGGTCAGCGGTTCCGTGGTGCCCGCCACCGGCAGCGGCGGTGCCAGATGAGCGATGACGGGGTCGTCGTCCGGCGCACCGGCCAGCGTCGTCGCGACCGCCGCGCCGAGGATTTCCGGTACCACGACCGGTCCGGCCTCGTCGCGCAGCAACAGCACCGGAAGTGCGGGTGCCGCGCCGAGCAGCGTTCGAGCGTGGGCGACGGTCGCATCCGACGGGATGGTGCGCGGACTTCCGGCGACCTCGCCCACCACATCGGCCACCGTCGGTCCGGTCACTCGGTCGCGCAGCGCGAAGCCGAAACGGCCGAGCCACTGGTCGTCGAAATATTTGGTGAGATAGGAGCGACCGGAGTCCGGGGCGATGACGACCACCACGTCGTCCGACCGCAGCGTCCGCGCCACCCGCAGGGCGGCGGCGATCGCGGTTCCCGACGATCCGCCCAGCAACAGCCCCTCCTCGCGGGCGAGGCGATGCAGCACCTCCAGCGCCTCCGGGTCACCGATCCGCTCGATGTGATCCACGACGGCGGGGTGATACGAGGTGGGCCACTGGTCGTCCTCGGTGTCGGGATGCCGGTAGTGTCCGACGGATTCGACGTACCAGGCACGACCGTCGCCGCCGCCGTAGACGGAGGTCTCCGGGTCGGCGCCGATCACGCGGACGGCGCCCCCGGACACCTCTTTGAGGTACTCGCCCGCGCCGGTGACGGTGCCGCCGGTACCAACGCCCGCGACGTAGTGGGTGATTCGCCCGCCGGTCTGGGCCCAGATCTCCGGACCCGTCGTCCGGTGATGCGCCGCCGGATTCGCGGGATTGTCGTACTGCCCGGCGAACCACGCGCCCGGGATCTCGGCGGCCAGCCGGGTCGCGACCGTGCGCACGTGCTCCGGATGATCGGCCGGCCGCCCGCCCGGGGTCACCCGCACCTGTGCGCCGTAGGCGCGCAGCAGCGCGAGCTTCTCCTGGCTGGTCTTGTCCGGCACCACCACGATCGTGCGGTAGCCGCGTGTCGCGGCGATGGCGGTCAACGCGATGCCGGTGTTGCCGGAGGTCGCCTCCACGACCGTGCCGCCGGGCCGCAGCTCACCGGAGGCCTCGGCGGCGTCGATCATCGACCGCGCGGCCCGATCCTTCACGCTGCCCAGCGGATTGAGGTACTCGAGTTTGACGTATACCGTCGCGGTGATCCCCTCGGTGACCCGGTTCAGCCGGACCAGCGGGGTATTGCCGATCGCGTCGGTGACGGAGTCGAAGACCCCGCTCGTGCGCGGGTGGGTTGCGGTCATGCGACGGCCCTGCCTGTCTCGCCGAGCAGCCGCAGGATCTCGCCCCGCAGCCGCAGATATTCCGGATCATCATGCGTGCGGGGCCGGGCCAGTGCGATCGGCACGTCCCGCACCACCTTCCCGGGCCGGGCGGAGAAGACCACGACCCGGTCCGCCAGCCGCAACGCCTCGTCGACGTCGTGGGTGACCAGCACGGCGGTGAACCCGTCCTCCTGCCACAGCCGGACGATCTCGGTCTGCAGCGTGGCGCGGGTGAGCGCGTCGAGCTTGCCGAGCGGCTCGTCGAGCAGAAACAGCCGCGGCCGGTTCACCAGCGCCCGCGCCAACGCCACCCGCTGCGCCATCCCGCCGGACAGCTGCGCCGGATAGGTGTCCCGGAAACCGTCGAGACCGACCAGTGCGAGGGCTTCGGCCACCCGGGTCCGGTCCTCGGCCAGGGTGCCGCGAGCCTGCGGTCCGAGCGCGACATTCTGCTCCACGGTCCGCCACGGGAACAATGTCGGATCCTGGAACATCAACGCCCGGTGCGGATCCGGGCCCTCGATCGGCGCACCGTCGGCGCGCAGCACGCCCCGCGACGGCCGCTCGAGTCCCGCGAGCAATCGCAACAAAGTCGACTTGCCGCACCCCGACGGCCCGAGCAACGCGACGAACTGCCCCGCTTCGATCCGCAGGGACACGTCGGTGAGCACCCGCAGCCGGCCCAATTGCTGGGCGCGGGTCGGTTCGGGTGCGGGCCGCCCGAGCAGGCGCTCGACGACGTTGCGCGGGCGTGCGCCCGCCACCGCGAATTGATGTGAGACCGCATCGATCTCGACCGCGCTGCCGCGTGCCGCGCCGCTCACCATCGCACCAGATCCTTCTCCCAGGCCAGCACGCGGTTGCGGACACGGAACAGCAGCAGCATGAGCGTGCGGCACACCACCACCATGATCACGATCGCCGCGTACATCCGCGGATAGGCCGCCCACCCCTTGGTCCACTGGATGTACCAGCCCAGACCGTTCTTCACGCCGAGCAACTCCGCGACGGCCAGCGCGGCCAGCGAAGCGCCCAGACCCATGAACAGTCCGGTGAAGATGCTCGGCAGAGCGCCGGGCACCGCGACCCGCCAGACGAGGAAATGCTTGGACGCCCCGAGGGTCTGCGCGACATCGAAGTAGCCGCGCGCGACCCCCGCGATGCCCGCGCGGGTGAGCACCGCCACCGGGAACCACACACCGAACGCGACCATGAAGATGCTGCCGCTGTAAGTGGTGGGGAACAGCACCAGCACCACCGGCAGCAGCGTGCCCGCCGGGACCGGGCCGACGGTCTGCAGCACCGGATTACCCCAGTAGGCAGCGAGTTTCGACCAGCCGAGAGCGATGCCGGTGCTCAGGCCCGCGACCGCGCCGATGACGAACCCGACCGCCAGCAGCAGCATCGAATGCCACGTGCTTGACGCGAGCAGTCCCGCGTCGCTGTAGAACACCAGCAGCATCTGCTGCGGCGACGCGAAATGCGGGGGTTGCAGCCACCCGGTCTTGGCGGTGGCGAATTCCCAGAACAGCACCCAGACGCCGAGCACCGCGATCCACGGTGTCCAGTACCGCAGCCGCAGGGTGGCCGCGCGGTCGCGGTAGGCGTAGGCCGCCCACACCGTGAGCGCCGCCGTCCAGGCGGTGAACAGCACTCCGGCCGCCAGCGGCGCCGCGACGTCCAGTTCGTCCGGGACCGCGAGCGTGACCACCGCGGTCAGAGCCCACACCGCCCAGGCGAGCGCGAAGCCGAGCGTCGGCGGATAACGTGTCACCGCGGTTCCCGGCGGCCGCGTCGCAGGAGAGGCCGAAGCGGCCCGGGCGGCGGCGGTGTCGGCCGTTGTCGTCATCGCGGTGTCACCAGTTCAGCCCGAGATCCGCGTAGACCTTGCCGGCCAGCGCGTTCGGATCGGTCTTGCGGTCCAGGTAGCCGGTCTTGGCGAATTTGGCGATGCCGGAAGTGATCTCGCTCTCCAGTCGCGCCGCCGACGGGTTGTACCCGTAGGTCTTCAGGATCGCTTCGATGGTCGGCTGATCCGCCGCCACGTACTTGTTGTCGACTTCGATGGCCGCGGTCTGCTGGATGTTCGCGCCCGCCCATCGGCTGCCCTCGGCCCACGCGGTCACCAGCGCCCGCGCCGCGTCCGGGTCCTCGCGCAGCAGCCGCCCGTTGATGGCGGTCGCGCAGCAGTAGAGCTGCCGGTTGGTGCCCTGGGAGTTGTTGGTCAGTTCGCGAGCCTTGCCCTTCAGTGTGGGCAGCAGCCCGTTGGGGTCGCTGGCCGCGATCGCGGCGATGTCACCGCGCACCAGCGCGTCGGTCAGCTGGTCGGCGGCGAAGACCCGCCAGTCGATGTCCTCGCTCGGGTTGATGCCCGCGTCGAGCAGGTCCAACGAGAAGAACGACATCGCCGAATCGCCGATCGCGCCGACGCCGATCGGCTTGCCCCGCAGCTCGGCGACGGACTTGATCGGGCTGTCGGGTGGCACCACGATGCGCAGGCAGCCCTCGTGCAGCCCGGCGGCGAGTTTGGCGTCGATGCCCTGTTCGATCGGTTTGAGCCAGGAGAAGAAGATGCCCGGCGCCGCGTCGAGTTTGCCCGCGCCCACCGCGTCCTTGATCTCGTCGCCGCCGGTTTTGACGATCTGCACGTCCAATCCGTGCTTCTCGAAGATCTTCTCGTGATGCGCCACGTACAGCGGCGCCTCGCAGACGCCGCCGCCGTAGCCGATCTTCAGGGCGCGGTTCACCCCTCCGGCGCCGGGAGTGCGGCGTGTGGTGAGCCACGCGGCCAGGCCGCCGCCCGCGACCACCGCCGCGGCGATGCCCGCGCCCGCGAACAGCTTCCGCCGCGACAGCGCGGGAGTGTCCGGTTCCGCCGGTGCTGCCAGATCCTCTTCCTCCGGATCCACCGGTGCGGTGGAGTCCGTCGGCGCGGTGAGCGCGTCGTCCGGCTCGCCGCCCTGCCCCGGGGCGGGGCGATCGTCGTTGTCTGCCATGTGCTCCATGCCTTTCCCTGCTGGCCCCCGGTTCGACGCGCCCGAGATTTCCGGCAGGCCGGGCACCACCGATCAGCCGAAGCGCCGGAGGCTCTCAGACTCCCAGGGCCGCCTGTGCCGAAACAGGTTTCGAGTCAGCGCGATCGAATTCGGCCGCCACGCCGCTGTGCGCACCGGCGTGCCGGGACCGCGCGATGTCCCGGCGATTCGGTGTTCGGCCGGTCATTCCCCGGCGAAGGCCGCCGCGATCCGCTGCACGGCGGTACGGAGGTCCTCGGCGGAGTTGTTGCTGAATCCCAGGCGCAGGCGGTCGGTGTAGCGCACCGCCCCGTCGGGGTCGAAGTAGCGGCCGAGGGAGAAGTCCGTGCCGAGCGCGCGAGCGCGGGCCTGCACGGCCGCCAGATCGAGTTCCGGGTCGGTGGCCTTGGCCCAGAGGAAGATTCCGCCGTGCGGGTCGGTGAACTCCACCGACTCGGGCAGTGCGCGGCGCAGTTCGTCCGTCAGCGCCGCCGACCGCTCCCGATAGATCTCGCCCGCCCGCGCGAGAATCTCGTCGAACGCGCCGGGAGTGCGCACCAGCCGCGCCACCGCGGTCTGGGTGAGCAGCGACGAGTGCTGATCGGTGTTGGCGCGCAACCGGGTGAGCACCGCGACCAGCCACCGCGGCGCGACGATCCAACCCAGTCGCAGGCCGGGACCGAGGGTCTTGGAGAACGTGTTGACCCGGACCACGGCCTCGCTGCCGAGACTCAGATCCGCCACCGCCTCGCCCGCGAACCGCAGGTCCCGGTACGGGTTGTCGGACACGACGACGAACCCATAGCGTTCACCCAGTTCCACCGCGCGGGCGCGGTCCGCGGCGGGCAGGGTGGACCCGGTGGGGTTCTGGAAGTCGGGGATCAGGTACAGCAGCTTCACCCGCTGCCCGTCACGCAGACGCCGCTCGAGGCCGTCGAGGTCCAAGCCGTTCGCCGAGACCGGCGCTGAAACCACCTGCGCCCCGTGATGGCCGAGCACCCGCAGCGCGAGCGGGAAGGTCGGGCTCTCCACCGCCACCGTGTCGGCGGGGTCGAGCAGCGCGCCGAACAGCAGGCTGAGGCCGTGCAACGCGCCGTTGGTGATCAGGACCCGGTCGGCGGTGGTCCCTTCGCGCGCGGCGACCCATTCGCGCAACGGCTCGATGCCCGGCGCCACCGAGTACTGCAGCGCCGTCGTCGAGGTGGACGGGTCCGACAGCGTCTCCTCGAACGCGCGCCGCAGCTGCCGCACGGGCAGCGCCTCGTTCGCCGGTACACCGCCGAGCAGGCGGATCGCGTCGGCGCGCACGCCGGTGGCGGCGGGACCGAAGCCGCCGAGGGACGATTCGCGCGCACCGAGCCGCGACAGCACGGCGGCGGCGTCGAATCCGGAGGCGATGGCAGGGGTCACGGGTGTTCTCCTTCGGAGGCTTCGATGGATTTGCCGGGCACGGCGGCCAGCAGCGCCCGGGTGTAGGGATGCGCCGGCGCGGTGTAGATCTGTTCGGTGGCGCCGGTTTCCACGACGCGGCCCCGCTCCAGCACCACGACGTGGTCGCACAGGAAACGGACGACCGCGAGGTCGTGCGAGATCAACACCAGCGTCAGCCTGCGCTCGCGGCGCAGCCGCTCCAGCAGGCGCAGGATGCGGGCCTGCACCGACAGGTCCAGCGCGGAGACCGGTTCGTCGGCCACGATGAGCCGCGGGTCGTTGGCCAGCGCCCGCGCGATGACGACGCGCTGCAACTGCCCACCGGAGAGCTCCCGCGGCAGCCGCCCGGCGTAGGACGCGGGTAACTCGACCTCGGCCAGCAGCTCGCGCACCCGTGCGGGCACGGTGGCGCCGCGCAGGTCGACCCCGTTGAGCTGGAGGGGTTCGGCGATCGACTGCTCGACGCTCAGGCGCGGATCGAGCGCGCCGTATGGATCCTGGAAGACGTACTGCACCGCACGCCGCCAGCGCCGGGCCGCCGCCCGGTCCAGCTGTGCGAGCGCGACGCCCTCGTACTCCACGACTCCGGTGTCGGGGCGGTCGAGTCCGACGATCTGGCGGGCCAGTGTGGTCTTACCCGACCCGGACTCACCGACGACGCCGATCGCGGAGCCGAGCGGAATGTCCAGCGACACACCCCGCAACGCGACGTGGTGCGCCTTGCGCAAGCGGCCGGGCACGGCGACGGGGAACACCCGGTGGACGTCGCGCACCCGCACCACCGGTTCCGTTGCCGCGACCGGGCGGTCCGTGCCGGAGCGGCGCAGCAGCGCGGGTGTGGCGGCCAGCAGCCGCCGGGTGTAGTCGTGGCGCGGTTCGCGCAGCACCCGCGCGGTCGGGCCGGACTCGACGATCCGCCCCGCGGACATGACGTGCACCTGGTCGGTGCGGTCGCCGATCACGCCGATGTCGTGGCTGACCAGGAGCACACCGAGTCCGAGTTCGTGCTTGAGCCGATCGATCAGGTCGAGCACCTGCGCCTGCACGCTGACGTCGAGCGCGGTGGTCGGCTCGTCCGCGATGAGCAACGCCGGGTCGCGGGCCAGCGCCAGCGCGATGATGACCCGCTGATTCAGCCCGCCGGACAGCTCGTGCGGGAACGCGCCGAGCGTCTTGCCGACGTCGCCGATGCCGACCCGCTCCAGGAGTCCCGCGGCGCGCGCGTACCGTTCGCGCCGCGACCGCACGTTCCGCGGCAGCGCTTCGAGCACCTGGGTGGCGATGGTGAGCCGTGGGTTGAGCGAGGCCGTCGGGTTCTGGAAGACAACCCCGATCCGTTCGGCCAGGGCACGTCCGCGCCGCCGGGGGTGCACGGCGACCGGGTCGATGCCCGCCAGCGACACGGCGCCGCCATCGACGCGGGCGGCGCGGGGCAGCAGACCCGCGATCGCCAACGCGGTCATGGTCTTTCCCGACCCCGACTCGCCGACCAGCCCGACGGTCTCACCGGGCCGGATGGTGAGCGAGACGCCGTCCACCACCACGGCGCGGTCGCGGCCATGTCCCGCCGAGACGCGCAGGCCCTCGATCACCGCGACCGGATCCCGGTCCGGTCGCGCCTGGTCTCGGTCGGGGGATTCCACCAGCGTCGTCGTCATGAGTGCGCGTCCTTTCCGGAAACCGCGGGTGCGCCTGCGCCGAGTGCCCGCCACCCGGCGAACAGGCGCCGGCGGTCGCCGCGCGGTCCCGCGGCGAAACGTTCGGCCAGCGCGTCCCCGCTGAGCTGGAAGCCGACGATGGCCAGGATGAGTGCGGCGCCGGGGAACAGCGCGACCCACGCGGCGTTGTCGAGCCGGGCTTGGCCACCGGCCACCATCGCGCCCCAGTCCGGCGCGGGCGGCTGCACACCGAGCCCCAGGAAGCCCAGGCTCGACTCCAGCAGCAGGATCGCCGAGGCGTTGAGGGTGAACGCGACGGTGAACAGCGGCAGCACGCTCGGCAGCAGGTGCCGCACGGCGATGTCGCGGCGCGTCGCCCCCGACAGCCGCGCCGCCTCGATGAACGGCCGGTGCACCACCGACTGGGCGTGCCCGCGGATCACCCGGAAGGTGAGCACCCACGAGCCCGACACCAGCACGGCGACCAGCGGGGGCAGGGAATTGCCGACGAACGACAGGATCACCAGCGCCAGCACGATGGTCGGGATGGCCAGCTGCACGTCGGCCAGGCGTCCGGCGATGGTGTCGACCCACCCGCCGAACAACGCCCCGAGCAGCCCGAGCACGAGGCCGAACACCGCCGCGATCACGGCGGCGAGCACGGTGACGGCCAACCCGATGCGCCCGCCGTAGAGCACCCGGCTGAACACGTCGCGCCCCAATTCGTCGGTGCCGAACCAGTGTTCGCCGCTGGGTGGCCGCAGCACCGCGCCGAGATCCTGATCGAGCGGACCGTGCGGGGCCAGCAGCGGGGCCAGCAACGACACCACGAGCAGCAGCGTCAGCAGCGCCGCACCGGCGAGACCCGCCACCGGCGTCCCACGCCGGGCTGCCCCGGCGCTCACAGCGCGATCCTGGGATCGAACAGCGCCGACACGACGTCGACGATCAGATTGATCACCACGAAGCCGACCGCGATCACCAGCACGCAGGCGATCACCAGCGGATAGTCCCGGTTCTGGACCGCGTTCACCGACAGCTGGCCCACACCGGGCCAGGAGAAGATCGACTCGGTCACCACCGCACCGCCCAGCAGCACCCCGGCCTGGATGCCGAGCACGTTCAGCGTGGAGCCGAGCGAGTTCCCGATCACGTGCCTGGTCGTCAGCCGCAGCGCGCCGAGCCCCTTGGCGCGCGCGGTGCGCACGTGGTCGGAGTCCAGCACCTCCACCAGGGCGGTGCGGAACACCCGGGAAATGGTCGGCACGAAGAAGATGCCCAGCGTGAGCGCGGGCAGCACCAGATGCGCGAGCGAGCCCGCGCCGCGGGAGGGCAGCACGTGCAGGGTCACCGAGAACAGCAACACCAGCAGCACCGCGAGGAAGAATCCGGGTATCGCGTCGAGCACGGTGGCCAGCGAGATCGGCAGCTTGCGCAGCAGCGGGACCCGGCTGGTGGCCGCGACATAGCCGATCAGCCCTCCGGCCACCACGCCGACCAGCAGCGCGGCGGCTCCCAGAGTCGCGCTGGGCAGCAGGCGGGCCAGCGCCAGGCCGAGCGGGTCGGCGTTGTAGCGCAGGGAGTCCGGGAAGTCGCCGCGCAGCACCGCGCCGACGAACCGGACGTACTGCTCGTACAGCGGCCGGTCGAACCCGTACAAGCGGCTCACCCGCTCCAGTTCACCGGCGGGCGCGTCGGGAGCGATCAGCATCACCGCCGGATTGCCGGTGGCGTAGAGCGCGAAGAACACGACCGTGATCGCGCCCCACACCGCCACCAGACCGGTCACCAGGCGCCGGGCCAGATAGCGCGGGTCCACCGGCAACCGCACGATCCGGCCGGAGACGGCGGTGGCCATCACGACGCTCCGTGGGTGTAGCGGCGGCCGAGCAGGTTGCCGCGCAGCGTGGTGTCGGCGTACTCGGTGCGAAAGACGCCGCGGCGTTGCAGTTCCGGCACCACCGCGCGGGCGACATCGTCGAAGGCGCCGGGAAAGTGCGTGGGGGACAACACGTATCCGTCCACGGCCTCGGCCTCGAACAGGTGGACGAGCTGGTCGGCCACCTCCGCGCCGGTGCCGACGATCTGCGGGGTGAACTCGCTCGCGCCGAAGATGCGGGCCACCTCGCCCAGACTCAGCTCCGCGCCCAGGGTCGCGCCGTTGCCTGCGGCGAGCGCGGCGAGGTTGTCGAGTAACCGCACTCCCGCCGCGGCGTCGGTGGCCCGCTGCGCGACCGCGTCGCTGAAGCGCAGGTCGGGAGGCAGGCCGGTGAGATCGATGCGCACGAATTGGCTCAGGAACGCCACCGCGGCGTCGGTGTCCACCAGCGTGGCGAGGAAACGCTGCCGGGCCCGCGCGATCTCGGTCGTCTCACCCACGATCGGCTGCACGGCCGCGATCAGCTTGACGCTGTCGGGGTCGCGGCCCGCTTCCGCGGCGAGCCTGCGCAGATCCTGCCGTTTGGCGCGCAGGTCGGCCTCGTTGTTCTCGATCGCGAAGATCAGCTCGGCCCACTTCGCGCCGAACCGTCTGCCGCGCGCGGAATCCCCGGCCTGGATGAGCACCGGCTTGCCCTGTGGGGACGGCGGCAGCGTGAGCGGTCCGCGCACCTGGACGTACTTGCCTCGGTAGTCCGGCGTGCGGATCTTGGCGGGATCGGCGAACACCCCCGAGTGCTGGTCGGCGACCAGCGCGTCGGCTGCCCAGGACTCCCACAGCGACACCGTCGCCTCGACCACCTCGTCGCCGCGATCGTAGAGCTCTTCGCGCTCGAGTTCCTCGACGAACGGGAAGTTGGCCTGGGTGGCTTCGCCCTTGCTCATGATGATGTTCCACGCGACGCGCCCGCCGCTGAACTGATCGAGGCTGCCGAGCGTGCGCGCGAGATGGTAAGGCGCGTTGTAGCTGGCCGACAGCGTCACCCCGATGCCGAGATGCCGGGTTGCGCCTGCGATCACCGCGGCCAGCTGCGTCGGCTCGTGCTTGAGGCCGTTGCTCAGGCCGTAGCGGGCGAAATTCGGGTTGTAGGCGAGGGTTTCGGGGATGAACGCCATGTCGAACTTGGCGCGTTCCAGCGTCCGGCCGATGTCCTCGAACAAGCCGCGGTCGTTGAAGTCGCGCTCGGAGTAGGGATGCCGCCACGCGCCGATGTAATGGTTGCCCGGGAACAGGATGTATCCGGCGAGAAAGATCTGACGGTCGCTCATTTCCGGCCGACTTCCTGTGCGTAGAGGTAGCGGGTGGTGCGTGGCGCCCAGGTCAGGCCGTCGGCGATCAGCGAGGTGAAGGTGCCGGGCCACAGGAACACGGTGTGCGCCTCGTCGTGGTAGCGCTGGGTGGCCTGCGCGACCAGGCCGCGGGCGGTCTCGGGGTCGGTGGCCGATTGCAGGCGGTTGATCAGGTCGTCGAAGACCGGGTCGGTGATGTTGCTCTGCTTGTAGCGTGACTTGCTGGTGAACGGGTCGAACACCGTCCAGGAATCGCGGTACTGGCCGCCCCAGCCGATGTAGACCAGATCGGCGGCCTGCTCGCTGGCCTGGTTCTGCCGCGACAGCCACGCGGGGAACGGGGTCTCGGTGATGGTGATCCTGATACCGACCGCCGCCGCCTGTTGAGCCACCGCCTGCCCGATCGCGGCGCCCGCCGCGTAGGTGCCCGAGGGGATGTCCAGTTGCAGCACCACGTCGTCGCTGTGCCCGGCCTCGGCCAGCAACTGCCTGGCTCGCCCCGGGTTGTACTCGAACTCGGTCACCGCCGGATTCGGCTGGTAGAACGGCGGTGCGATCACCTGTCCCCGCGACGGTTGCACGGCGCCCTTCAGCAGCCCGTTGATGATCGCCTTCTTGTCGATCGCGTAATTGAGCGCTTGCCGCACCCGGACGTCGGCCAGCGGACCGCCTTTGTTCTCGTTGATCGAGATGACCTGCACCCAGGAACTGTCCGACAGCGTCGCGCGGTATTTCGTGTTGCTCGCGAACTGATCCAGGCTCAGTGGGTCGAGATTCAGCGCGATGTCCACTTCGCCCGCTTGCACTGCCGAAACCCGTGCCGCTTCGGAGGGCAGCACCTTGTACTCGACGTTCTCGAACACGGGTTTGTCACCCCAATAGCCGGGGTTGGCGGTGAGCTTCGCGCCGTTCTCCAGGTCGATCGACTTCAGCAGGTACGGCCCTGTGCCGATCGCCTCGGTGTTGAGATTGCCGCTCTGCCAGAACTTCTGCGTCGTGAGATAGAAGTTCCACAGCCGCGATGGCAGATCGATCGCGGGTGATTTCAAGTGGAACACCACCACATTCGCCCCTTCGGCGGTGACCGCGGCGGTGTAGATCTTCAGCTGCGCGCCGAGCTGGCTCTTGGTCGCCGGGTCGAGCAGCTCGGCGAAATTCCAGGCGACTTCCTGCGCGGTGAGCGGTGTGCCGTCGGAGAAACGCACGCCGTCGCGCAGCGTGAACCGCCACTCCAGCGGGGTGGGATTGCTCCAGCTCGCGGCGAGGCGGGGCTGCACGCGGCCGCCGGAATCCAAGGAGGTGAGCGCCTCGTACACCGTGCCCTTCACCGACCCGTCGCTGTCGGGTGACCCGCCGTTGTGCGGGTTGAGCCCGGTGAACTGCCGCGACAACGCCAAGCGCAGGGTGTGGTCGGCGCCGGGTGCGCCACCGGACTGCCCGTCGCCGCCGAGGGCCGAACTGCACGCTCCGGCGAACAGGGTCGCACCGATCGCCAGTAGCGCGATCAGACGACGCCTGCCGGAAGAGGAAACACTCATGGAAGGGGTACTCCGATATTTCGTCGAACGAGAGGACCGACCGCCGGCACCGACAGCGATGCCGCGCGGCGGAAAAGAAAGGCACGGGGCGCGGGGAATGGCGCCGATTCCGGGCAGGCGAGGGCTACGCCGAATCGAGTGATCCGGCGTGGTGTGTGCGAACCCGGACGCCGGGACGGGGAATTGCGGGTGCCGCGCCGAGGGCGCGGCGGATCACCTCAGCGACAACAGCCGATCGCGATTCGGGTCCGCTTCCGATGCGTCGAGCGGCCGCACATCGAACATCGATTGCTCATGCACCGCTCCTTTCTGCTCCGCGCATACGGACCGCACCCGCGATCCCCTGTGAAGTGTGCACAACGGCCGAGGCGGGAACAACAAAGCTGGACTTGCGGAATCGTTCAGATTTAGTGAAAGCTGCGACCGGCAGGGGGACTCCGCCGACGTCGTTGCCGCCCGCGCGGTGATCGTGTCGAGTCGCCGCGGAGTGGGGAAGTGCCCGCGCGCCCGCCTCCTTCGCCAGATGAGACGGCAGGCGGTAGGTCCGCGCCGCCGTCGGGGCGCGGTCGAGGCGGCGTTTGCCGATCGGCCGCGTGCGCGTGCACTATGTGATGGCGCAGCGGCCGCCCGCGGCGAATCGTTCGCTGCGTCGCGTTCCGCGCGCCGGCAGGGGACCCCGGTGTTCCGCGGGCGGATCCGATCTGTTATCTACTGGCTACGATTGCTTTTTCGACTGCACGCGCTCGGTAACCGCGAAGGGATTATCTCTATGGCACGCAAGGTCGTCGTGACACTGGTCGATGACTACGACGGCAAGTCTCAGGCCGAGGAAACCGTGTCTTTCGCCGTGGACGGCGTGGCCTACGAGATGGACTTGTCGACGGAGAATGCCGGTCAGTTACGCGGATTCTTCGAACAATGGGTTCCGTATGCCCGCAAGGTCGGCCGTGCGCGGCGCGGCCGCGGCGGTGTCCTGCGGTCGGCGAACGACCGGGAACAAGCCACGGTGATCCGGGAGTGGGCGCGCAAGAACGGCATCGACGTCTCGGCGCGTGGACGTATCTCCGCCGAGGTGGTCGAGGCGTACAAGAAGGCGAACGGGTAGCTGCGGGACAGTTCGTCTCGGTTCGTGGCCGTCCTCGCGTCTGCGGGGACGGCCACGGCATTCTTACCGCGCCGCGCCGCGATAACAGCGCTCGACGGGGGTAAACGATCGGTATGACGGTCACGATAGGCGCTCCGAAGCAGGACCTGCCCCGCCCGCGCGGCGAGCTGTCGGAGGCGGTGGTGAAACTGCTGGGCAGCCGACCAGGTGGTTCGGTGCCGGTGCCGGGCTCGGTGGACCCGTACGGCGAAGACCTGCATCTGGCGCTGCACACCTGCTACGAACTGCACTATCACGGTTTCGCGGCCGTCGACGCGGGATGGGAATGGGACCCGGGTCTGTTGGGGCTGCGCGCCGCGCTGGAACAGCGATTCCTGCGCGCGCTGCGCGAGGACGTGCCCGGTGGCGACGATCTCGACGCGGAGCTGGAACGGTTGCTGGTGACGCCCGCCGACCCGGAGGGGCTGAGTCGTTTCCTGCGCGACGAGAGCGAATGGTGGCAGATGCGCGAATACTTCGTGCACCGTTCGATCTATCACCACAAAGAGGCCGACCCCTACGCCTGGGTCATTCCCCGGCTGCGCGGCCAAGCGAAGGCGTCGCTGGTGGCGGTGGAGTTCGACGAGTTCGGAGGAGGGCGCGGCGAGCGCGTGCACGCGCAGCTGTATGCCGATCTGCTGGCAGGCGCCGGGCTCAACCCGGACTATCTGCACTATCTGGATGTGGTGCCCGCGCCGATGCTCGCGTTGATGAACATGATGTCGCTGTTCGGGCTGCACCGGTCGTGGCGGGGCGCGCTGGTGGGGCATTTCGCCACGGTGGAGATCACCTCGCCGCCGGGCGCGCGGCGCCTGGTGGAGGCGCTGGAACGTTTGGCCGCCGACCCCGCGTGTCTGCTGTTCTACCGCGAGCACGTCGAAGCCGACGCGGTGCACGAGCAGGTCATGCGCACCGGCGTGATCGGCGATCTGCTCCGGCGGGAGCCCGAGCTGACCGAGTCGGTGGTATTCGGTATCCAGGTGACGAACCTGCTCGAGGACCGGTTCGCCGATCATGTGCTCGACGCCTGGCGCGCGGGCCGCAGCTCGTTGCGGGAAACCGGCAGCGGGACGGTCAGCGGGGGTGATTGAGTACCGCTGGGCGGGCTATCCGGCGAATGTGATGTTGATTCGACCCCCCGGTGTCTATCCGCCGCAGCTGGACACCTGGCTGCTCGTCCGCGCTCTGTCCGAGGCGGGTGTTCCGAGCGGCGGGCACGCGGTGGACGTGTGTACCGGCACCGGCGCCTTGGCCGTCGCCGCCGCGTACGCGGGAGCCTCGAAGGTGACGGCGGTGGACGTGTCCAGGGCCGCGGTGGTGTCCGCGTGGCTGAACTGCCGGATGCGCGGTATCGAGGCCGAGGTGCTGTGCGGTGATTTCACCGCGGTCCTCGGGGGGCGCAGTTTCGACCTGGTGCTGGCCAACCCGCCGTATGTCCCGGCCCCCGTGGGGGCCCACACGCGCGGCATCGCTCGCGCGTGGAACGCGGGTTCCGGAGGCAGGGCGGTCCTCGACCAGTTGTGCGTGGCGCTGCCCGCCCTGCTGAAACCGCGTGGTGTCGCGTTGATCGTGCATTCGGCGCTGTCGGATCCGGATACGACGCTGGCCCAGCTGCGCGAGCGAGAATTGAAGGCCGCTGTCGTGGCCAGGGCGACCGTGCCGTTCGGGCCGGTGCTGCGCCGCCGCGCGGACTGGCTGGAATCGGCCGGGCTGATCGGACCCGGCCAGCGTATGGAAGATCTGGTGGTGATCCGTGCCGACCGAATCCGGCAATGAGCAATGGCGGCGAGTGACGCTCACCGCCGACGGCCCCGCGTTGATCGAGGGCCCGGTCGAGTTCGTCACCGCGGACGGCCGGACGGTGCGCTCCGACCGGTTCCTGGTGGCCTTGTGCCTGTGTAAGCGCTCGAAGAACTACCCGTTCTGCGACACCAGCCACCGTAAGCATCGCCGTTCGTCGTGACCGCGGGTCACTTCGGCGAACGGTCCGAGCGCAGGTCGCGCACGGTGTCGAGCAGCGCCTCGGCCGCGCAGGCGGTGGTCTGCTCGAGCACGTCCTCCGGTTCCCCGTCGAACTGATGGTGCCATGCGCGCACGTCGTGCTCGGTGGCGATCGCGAACCACACCGAGCCCGGCGGCTGTCCGTCCTGCGGGTCGGGACCGCCCGCGCCCGTGACGGCAACGGCGACAACGGCATTCAGCAGGCTTCGGACACCGGTGGCCATCGCTTCGGCCGCGGGACGTGACACGACCGGCACGTCGGGCACCCCGAGAACCGTTCGCTTGACCTCCGAGCTGTAGGCGACGAGGCCGCCGCGAAACCACGTGGAAGAGTCGGGCGCGGCGCCGAACGTGGCGCACAGCCTGCCCGCGGTGAGCGATTCGGCGACCGCGACGGTGGTTTCCGAGCGCTGCGCCAATTCGGCCAGCTCGTGTGCGTAGTCATCGGCGTGGGGCATCTTCGTCCTTCCTGTGCTGTCCGCGGCTCACCATACGACCCGCCGAGGGTCCGGCCGCGCGGCGGACGTCGCGGTTTCGGGGACGCGGCGCCGGGAATGTCGGCAGAGAACCGGCCCCGACGCAAGGAGAAAGCGATGACCACCGACGCGATCGTGCTGCTTCGTGACGACCACAAGGCGATCCGAAAACTCTTCCGGGAGTTCGAGAAAGCAGGCGACGACGCCATCCGGACCAAGGCGAACGTGGTGAACAAGATCATTCAGGCGCTCACCGTGCACACCTATCTCGAGAACGAGTGCATGTACCCCGAGGTGCGCAAGCTCGTCCCCGAGCTCGAGGACGACATCCTGGAGTCCTACGAGGAGCACCACGTCGCCGACGTGCTGGTCAGCGAGCTGGCGACGATGAAGCCCGACGACGAGCACTTCACCGCCAAGACCACCGTGCTGATCGAGAACGTCGACCACCATATCGATGAGGAGGAGAACGAGTGGTTCCCGAAGGTGCGGGAACGCCTGGGACGTAAGCAGCTCCAGGAGATCGGGGCGCGGCTGCAAGAGCTCAGGAAGAAGGCGCCGACCTCGCCCGCGCAGCCGTCGGCTTTGAAGAAGGCCGTCGACGCCGTGCTGGCCTGATCCGGTCGGTCGCGCCGACACCCGTGGAGGTGTCGGCGCGACGGGCGTGAGAATCATTCAGCGGGAGGGTACTGCTGGGCGCCGAGCACCCGGGCCAGGTGCGCGGCGTTCCTGGCCAGCGCCGCGGTCGCCGAAGCCACCGCCTTCGGCACCGAGTCGAGGTCCTGATAGTCGGTGCCGCCCATGGCCTGATCGTTCCAGTACGTGCACCCCTGTGCCGGGATGGTGAATCCGATGTCGTTGAGCCCTTGATACAGGTCGGCGACGATCTTGTGCGCGCCGTCCTCGTTGCCGACGACCGCGACCGTCGCCACTTTGCCGACCATGGCGGGACGTCCCGCGTCGTCGGTTTCGGACAGTTCGGCGTCCAATCGCTCCAGCATCCGCTGCGCCACCGACGACATGTGCCCGACCCAGGTGGGGGTGGCCACCAGCAGGATGTCGGCCGCCGCGATCCGTTCGCGGATGGACGGCCACTGGTCGCCGGGGCCTTCGTCGGCGGTCACTCCGGGTAGCACGTCGTAGTCCACCAGCCGCAGCACCGTGCCCTGCACGTCGTGTTCGGCCAGCTCGTCGAGGACCTGCCGGGCGATGACATCACTGCTGGATTCGGCGGGGGACTTCTTCAGCGTGCACACCAGGGCGAGCGCGGTCGGTCCGGCCATGAAAGAAACCTCCTACGTTTCGGTTCGATCGCGGGCGACGACGCGGATCGTGCGCAGCCGGGAGTCGGCCGCGTCGGGGACGTTCATGCCCGCGTCGAGCCCAGTGCGCAGGTAGTCGACGACGGCGGCGTCGATGCGCTCGCCGGGTACGACCACCGGAATGCCCGGCGGATAGGGCGTGATCTGTTCGCCGGCGATCCGGCCGACGGCGTCGCGCGCGTCCACGGTCTCCACCGGGCCGAAGAACGCGTCGCGCGGCAGCATCACCGAGTCCAGTTGCAGGTCCTCGGGCGAGGGCAACTGGATGCGTGGCGGCCGCGGATCGCTCAGTTGGTCGCGCCACGCGGCGATGCCGTCGACCAGGACATCGATGGTGTCCTTGTCGTCGGCGAGCGACACCGTGGCGAGCAACCGGCGGTGATCGGTCAATCCCATGTCGATGCGGCGGTGCTCGCGCAGCCAGTCAGCGGCCTGATAACCGCTGGCCCCGGTACCGGACACGTCCATGAGGACCTGCAACCGGTCGAGGTCGTGGGAGGCTTCGACACCGAGCAGTTCGTCTTCCAGCACCTTGATGCCGGGGATCTCGGCGAGCCGGCGCCTGGCCTGTTCGGCTACGCGCAGCGCGGAACCGAGCAGTTCCTGCCCCCGCTCGACCATCTGCCTGCGCCAGCCGTCGAGCGCGGCGTAGACCAGCACGTTCGGGCTGGTGGTCATCAGCAGGTCCGCGCATTCGCTGAGCCTGATCGTGTCGACCAGATCGCCTTGGACGTGGAAGACCGAGCCCTGCTCGAAACCGGCGCCCATCTTGTGCACGCTGACCACACACAGGTCCGCCCCGGCGTCCATCGCCCAGGTCGGCAGGTCGTCGTGGAACGGCAGATGCGCCCCCCACGCCTCGTCGACGATGAGCGGCTTGCCGCGCTGGTGACAGACCTCGGCGATGCCGGCGATGTCCGCGCAGGTGCCGTAGGGACTCGGGCTCACGATCAACGCGCCCGCGGCGTCGGGGTGTTCCTCCCATGCCTCGGCAACCTGCCGCGGCGAGGGCGGGTGGGCGAAATGCTGCTCGGCGTCCCACCGCGGGGTGATCCAGTGCGGCTGGACACCGGAGAAGATCAGCCCGGCGACCACGGATTTGTGGCTGTCGCGCGCCACCAGCAGGCCGCCGTCGTGGCCGCCCGCCACCGTCATCATGGCCGCCTTCACCGATAGCGAACTGCCGCAGGTGGAGAAGAACGCCGATTCCGCGCGCACCGCGTCGGCCATGAGCGCTTCGGCGCGCGACAGATAGCCACCGCGCGAGAGCCGGTCGTCGAGCCCGGCGACGGCCAGGACATCGGAGCCGAAGGCGTCGCGGCCGATCACGTCCAGGACGCGTTCGTCGGTTCCGCGTCCTTGCCGATGCCCAGGAGGCGTGAAGCCGTACCGGCCCAGCCGGTGATAGTCGGCGAGGGCTTCCAGCAGGGGAGCTCGTGAATGGTCCACGGCTACCGCCTACCCCGAATCCGCGGCAGCACACATCCGGCGTACCCACCGCGCACCGAGCCCGTGGCCTGCGGTGTTGCCCCACGGCAAACCCCGGCGCGGTCGTTTCGGGCACAGGTGTCCGGGTAGGACGGGGACAAGTACCGACCCCGACCGAGGAGCCGCGCGGATGAAGGCAGTGACCTGGCAAGGGCGACACAAAATCGCCGTGGAGACGGTGCCCGATCCTCGGATCGAGGCCCCGACGGACGCGATCATCGAGGTCAGCTCCACCGGCATCTGTGGATCCGACCTACACCTGTACGAGGTGCTCGGCGCCTACATGAGCAACGGCGACGTCCTCGGCCACGAACCCATGGGACGTGTGGTGGAGACCGGTTCGGCCGTCACCGGGCTGGAACGCGGTGACCGCGTGGTCATCCCGTTCCAGATCAGCTGCGGCGCCTGTTACATGTGCCGGACCGGGCTGCCCACCCAGTGCGAGACGACGCAGGTCCGCCGATACGGCTGCGGCGCCGCCCTGTTCGGCTATTCGAAGCTCTACGGGCAGGTGCCCGGCGGCCAAGCCGAGTATCTGCGGGTGCCGCACGCGGACGCCACCCACATCACCGTGCCCGACGGACCGGCCGACGACCGCTTCCTGTACCTGTCGGACGTACTGCCCACCGCGTGGCAGGCCGTGGAATACGCCGGGGTGCCCGACGGCGGATCGGTGACCGTGCTGGGTCTGGGCCCGATCGGGGACATGGCCTGCCGGGTGGCCGCGCATCGCGGCTATCGCGTCATCGGTGTCGACCGGGTACCCGAGCGGCTGGCGCGGGTGGCCGAGCGCGGCATGGAAGTGATCGACCTCGACGCCGTCGACGAGCCGATCGGCGACATCATCCGCGGCTGGACCGACGGCCGGGGCACCGACTCGGTGATCGACGCGGTGGGGATGGAAGCCCACGGGTCGCCGATCGCGTCGATGGCCCAGCGCTCGGCGGCGTTCCTGCCCGATTTCGTGGCCCAGAAGGTGATGGACACCGCGGGCGTCGACCGGCTCGCGGCACTGCACTCCGCCATCGACATCGTCCGTCGCGGCGGCACGATCTCGGTGATCGGCGTCTACGGCGGCATGCTCGACCCACTGCCGATGCGGGTGTTGTTCGACAAGCAGATCCAGCTGCGGATGGGCCAGGCGAACGTCAAACGGTGGGTCGACGACATCATGCCGCTGCTGCGCGACGGCGACCCGCTGGGCGTGGACACCTTCGCCACCCACCGCCTCCCACTGACCGATGCGGCACAGGCCTACGCCACCTTCCAACAGAAGACCGACGGCGCGGTGAAGATCGTGCTCGACCCGACCGCGAACTGACCGGCGGAGCGGGTCCGCACCGGACCCGGCCGCGGTGCCCGCACCGCGGCCGCGGACGGTTTGCTCTGAGCATGCCTGGGTAGCTGCCGTGTATGAGCTTCTTACTACGCGGAGTCGTCTCACCGTGGTGGCTCGAGGCGCCGACCTCCGTTGCGGCGGAGATGGCCCGCGCGAGCGTGGAGAAGGCCGTCGATGTGGGAATGAAGGCGGCGCAGGCGCCGGTGCAGGCGGTGGCAGCGGGTGCACGGGCAGGCGTGTCGCTGCTGAATCTGGGCAGTAACGAGGAGTTGCGCGACGAGTTGGCCGCGCTGATCGACCCGCACGCGCTGCGCTCCCGGCGCCGGGTTGCGCTCAACGAGGACCGGGCCACCGTGGAGGTGCGCGGCCTGGACTCCGGCAGGAGCGGAGACATCACCGAGGCGCTGCACCGGACGCTGGACCGCCGCCGCGATGTGCGTTGGTGGCGGGTGAACGCGGTGACCGGCCGCGTCGTGGCCGCTCTCGAGCACGGTGCGGCCGACCTGCCCGCCCTGGTGTCGGCCATCGAATCCGTCGAGACCGATAACGCGGTCGGCGATCTGGACTGGAGTCGCGGCTGCGAGCACCCGGGGGACCGGGAACCGCTGCTGGCGGCCGGGATCCAGGTCGCGGGCGACGTGTGCGCGATCGGGTTGTCCGCCATGAGCGCCGTGCTGCCGTTGCGCGGACCCGCCCGTGTGTTGCGCGCCGCCGCCGCCTTCGTCGACACCCAGCCCCGTCTCCGCAAACGGCTCGAGGATCAGCTCGGCCGTCCACGAACCGATCTGGTGCTGACCACGGCGAACGCGATCGGCAACGCCCTGGGCAACAGTGCGGCGGCGGGCACGGCGAATCTGGTGATCGACGCGGTGCACCGCGGTTTCACGCTGACCGAATCGCTCACCCGCTACGTGCAATGGCAGGACTGGGAGGCCGAGATCGACCGCCGCCCAGCGGAAGTGTGCGACCCGCTGACCCCGCCCGACCGTGTGGTCCAGATGCCGCAGGGCCCGATCGAACGGGTTGCCGACGAAACGGCCGCGGGTGCGCTGGCGGGCGCGGTCACCTCCGTCCTCGGCGGACGTGGCCTGTTCGGCGCGGCCGACGCACTGGAACTCGGAGCGCCCAAGGCGGCGCGGGCCAGCCGCGAGGCCTACGGCGCGCTGGTCTCCACGATGCTGGGCCGCGCGGGTGTGCTGACGCTGCACCCGCGGGTGTGGCGGCGGCTGGACCGCCTGTCGGCGCTGGTCATCGATGGAGAATCGCTGCTGACCACACGGCGTCTGGTCCTCGAGGCCGAAGCGACCGACCCGAGATGGTCGGTCGCCGAGGTATGGAGCGCGAGCCAGCGACTGCTGTGGGAGCACGAGACCGGCGAAAGCCGCGACGACGCGCAGCCCGACCACACCGGCCGCTACCTGTCGGCCGGCGGCCACCGCAGACTGGTGCACCCCGCGACCGGAAAACCCGACGACGGTGTGACGCGCCGCCCAGTGTGGCGCGAATTCCACGACAACGGCACATCGGTCGGGCGGGTCCTGGTCGGCCGGGAACTCGACCGGCGGGCATACGCGCTGCTGGGCCGGGCGCGCAGCGCGGGCCTGCGCGTGACGCTCGCCGCGAGCGCCGACGCCGCCGAGTTGCGGTCCATGGCCGACGAATTCGTCTCCCCGTCCACGTCGATGAGCGGGCTGGTGCGCTCTCTGCAGCAGGACGGTCACGTCGTCGCCGTGTTGAGTCCCCGCGCGCACAAGGCGCTGGCCCACGCCGACGTCGCGATCGGTCTGGCCGTGCGGGAAGACAACGCGCTGCAGATGCCGTGGACCGCCGACGCAGTCTGCCGCGACCTCGCACAGGCCGACCGCGTCCTCGCCGCCGTCGCTCCGGCCCGTCAGGTGAGCGAACGCGGCCGCTCACTGGCCCTGTCCGGCGCGGCGCTGGGCGGTCTACTGCTCGCGGTCGCCCCGGACAGCGCGGGCCGCTCGTCGCCCATGACCGCCGCCCACTACACCGGTCTGCTCACCGGCGCCTACACCGGATGGCGTTCGGCGCGCACCGCCCCACCGGCCACGCTCGCACCGTTGCTGCCCTGGCACGCCCTCGAACCCCAAGAGGTGCTGAGCCGGTTGCCGCGGCCGCTCGCGGTGCCCGAGCGCGCCCGGCCCGGCGCGGTCGCCCGCATCCCCGGCGTGAGCGTCATCGCGGCGGCGGCGTCGTTCGCCGGTCAGTTGCGCCGGGAACTCGCCGATCCGCTCACCCCGATCCTCGGCGTCGGCGCGGTCGCCACCGCGGTGCTCGGCGCGCCGTCGGACGCGGTGCTGCTGTCGTCGGTGCTCGGCGTCAACGCGCTGGTCTCCGCCTGGCAGCGCCAGCGCGCGGAGAACGCGCTGTTCCGCCTGTTCGAAGGCGAGCAGCTCAGCGCCCGCGTGATCGACCGCGCCGACCTCGACACCGCCGAACCGCGCGAGCACCTGGTGCCCGCCGACGTCCTCGAACTCGGCGACGTGATCGTGCTGCGAGCCGGGGAAGTGGTCCCCGCCGATGCCCGGCTGCTGCGCGCGGACGATCTGGAAATGGACGAATCCGGCCTCACCGGCGAATCGATCACCGTCGAGAAACAGGTCGCGGCGACCCCGGGCCGGGCGCTGGCCGAGCGCGCCTGCATGGTCTTCGAAGGCAGCACCGTGGTCAACGGCACCGGGCGAGCGATCGTCGTGGCCGTCGGTCACGACACCCAGGCCGGCCGCGCCGCCGCCGGTGCCATCCCGCCGGAAAAGGCCGGTGTGCAGGCGCAATTGCGCCGCCTGACCGACCGGGCCCTGCCGTTGACGCTCAGCGGCGGCGGCATCGTCACCGGACTGGGCATGCTGCGCGGCAGGCCGCTGCGCACCGCGATCGCCGACGGCGTGGCGGTCGCGGTCGCCGCGGTCCCCGAAGGACTGCCGCTGGTGGCCACGGTCGCTCAGCTCGCCGCCGCCCGCAGGCTGTCGCGACACGGCGTGCTGGTGCGCGCCAGCCGCACCGTCGAGGCACTGGGGCGGGTGGACACCCTGTGCTTCGACAAGACCGGCACCCTCACCGAGGGGCGGCTGCGCCTGACCACACTCGCCGATCTCGACGAGCAGTGGCCCGCCGACGCCGACTGCGAGCACGCGCACCGCCTGCTGCGGGCCGCGACCCGCGCCTGCCCCGATCCCGCCGAGGGCCCGATCGTGCACGCCACCGACCGCGCGGTGGTCGAGGCCGCGGCCGAGGCGCTCGGCGACGACCCCCGCCGCTGGGACGCGATCGAGGAGATCCCGTTCGAATCCAACCGCGGCTACGCCGCCACCCTCGGCCACACCTCCCGCAAACTGCGGCTGATCGTGAAGGGCGCCCCCGAAGTGGTGCTCTCGCGCTGCACCGGCGTGCGGATCGACGAGACCGACCATCCCTTCGACGACCGCCTGCGTCAACGCGCCGAACAGGTGGTTCGCGATCTGGCCGAGCAGGGCTTGCGGGTGCTGGTGGTGGCCCGGCGCGACCTGCCGACCGAACCCGACGACGTCGAGGCGGCGGTCGCCGAACTGAGTCTGCTCGGCTTCATCGGCCTCGCCGACGCCCCGCGCCCGCAGACGGTGCCGCTGGTCACCGCGTTGCAGCGCAACGGAATCAGCGTCCGCATGATCACCGGCGACCACCCGGTGACCGCGGCGGCGGTGGCCCGCCAGCTCGGCATCGAGGCGGGGGAGGTGGTGACCGGCGCGGATCTCGACCGTCTGGACGAGACCGCGCGTGCGGAACTGATCGAGCAGAGCACGGTGTTCGCTCGCGTCAGCCCGGAACACAAGGTGCGCATCGTGGCGGCGCTGCGCCGCGCGGGACATGTGGTCGGGATGACCGGCGACGGCAGCAACGACGCCGCCGCGATCCGCACCGCCGACGTCGGAATCGGTTTGGCCGCACAGGGTTCGGTCGCCGCCCGCAACGCCGCCGACATGGTGCTCACCCATCCCGACCCCCTGGTGCTGTTGCACGCCCTCGTCGAAGGCCGCGGCATGTGGCAGCGGGTCACCGACGCCGTCGGCGTGCTGGTCGGCGGCAACGCAGGCGAGGTCGCCTTCACGCTGTACGGCACCGCCGTCAGCGGCCAGGCGCCGCTGGGCACCCGGCAGTTCCTGCTGGTGAACATGCTCACCGACATGTTCCCCGCCATGGCGCTGGCGCTGTCGCGGGAACGGGACGCGGTCGATCCCGACGACACCGACGACCCGCAGGCCCAAGCGCAGCGCGCGGCGGAGCGGCTGGCCGAGCTGCCGCCCGCGCGCCTGGGCCCCGACCTGCTGCACACGCTCGGCGTCCGCGGCGTCGCCACGGCCACCAGCGCCTCGGTCGCCTGGACCCTCGGCCGGATGACCGGCACGCAGCGCCGCGCCGCCACCATCGGCCTGGTCGCGCTCATCGGCACACAGCTGGGTCAGACGCTGGTCTCCGGTTACCGCAGCCCGTTGGTGTGGCTCACCACGGCCGCCAGCGGTGCGGTGCTCGGCGCGGTGGTGATGACACCGGGACTGTGCGGCTACTTCGGTTGCCGCCCGCTGGATCCGGTCGGCTGGGGGATCGCGACCACCTGCGCGACCACCGCCACCGTCGCCGCGGTGCTGGTTCCGCGGCTGCTGCCCCCACCGGAATCGGAGTAGCAGCGGCGCGCTGATTGGCGTCCGTCCGCCCGGGTACCCGCCGGGCGACGGACCTCGCCACGGGCACATGATCCCCGGTCCGCGCGGCGACCCGGCGGCCGGTCGCCCAGGGCACGAAAACCTGAGCCCACGAACGCATTCCACAGCGACAGAAACGAGTGTTGCGATGACCGACCAGGATGTCGTCGACCTGCTCACCGCCCAGCACGAGGAGATCCGCACGCTGCTGGCGCGACTGAAGTCGGGTAACGACGGGAAACAGGACTTGTTCACCGAGTTGGTGCGGTTGCTGGCCGTGCACGAGAGCGCCGAGGAGGAGGTCGTGCATCCGGTCGCCGGACGGGCCCGGTTCGGCGCCGACGCCGACATCGTGCAACCGCGGCTGGAGGAGGAGAACGCGGCCAAACGCGCGCTGGCCGACCTCTACGACCTCGGGGTGGACCATCCCGAGTTCGATGCCCGGCTCGCCGAATTCGCCGACGCGGTGGACGAGCACGCCGCGCACGAGGAGGCCGAGGAATTCGCTCTGCTGCGCGCCCAGTTCTCCAGCAGCCAGCTCCAGCGGATGGCCGGATCGCTGCGGGCCGCCGAGGCCGTGGCGCCCACCCGGCCGCACCCGCACGCGGGGGAGTCCGCGCTCGCGAACCTGGCGGCGGGCCCGCCGCTGGCGCTGTTCGACCGCGCCCGCGACGCGGTGCGCGACTGGCGCCGCCAGCACGACAGCTGAACCACCCACAGCCCCGAAACGCCAGAAGGAGGACCGACATGGGGTTTCCCGAGCAGCAGCAGAAAGTCCCCGGTATCCAGGCCAAGATGACTCCGGTGCCGGATTGCGGTGAGGACAGCTACCGCGGTTCCGGCAAACTGACCGGCAAGGCCGCCGTCGTCACCGGCGCCGACAGCGGCATCGGGCGGGCGGTGGCGATCGCCTACGCGCGTGAAGGCGCGGACGTATTGATCTCCTACCTCGACGAGGACGAGGACGCGAAGGAAGTCGCCGATCTGGTGACGCAGGCCGGACGCAAAGCCGTGCTCGTGCCCGGCGACCTGTCCGAAGCCGCCCACTGCCGCGCCGTCATCGACCGGGCAGTACGGGAATTCGGCAAGATCGACGTCCTGGTGAGCAACGCGGCGTTCCAGATGACGCACGAGACCCTGGAAGAGATCAGCGACGAGGAGTTCGAGCACACCGTCAAGCTGAACATCAACGCCTA
This sequence comes from Nocardia sp. NPDC047038, assembly GCF_040644075.1. Classification (NCBI taxonomy): domain Bacteria; kingdom Bacillati; phylum Actinomycetota; class Actinomycetes; order Mycobacteriales; family Nocardiaceae; genus Nocardia; species Nocardia sp. NPDC047038. The sequence goes on from NZ_JBEYVQ010000009.1 coordinate 62,851, forward strand.
CTTCTACCTGGTGAAGGCGGCGCTGCCGCACATGCCGCCGGGGTCGTCGATCATCGGCAGTTCTTCGGTGAATTCCGACATGCCCTCGCCCACCCTGGCTCCGTACGCGGCGACCAAAGCCGCCATCGCGAACTTCTCCGCCAGCCTCGCGCAGCTACTGGGTGAGCGCGGGATCCGGGTCAACAGCGTTGCGCCGGGACCGATCTGGACTCCGTTGATCCCGTCCACCATGCCGGTGGAGAAGGTCACCCACTTCGGGGACGACACCCCGCTGGGCCGCGCCGGTCAACCGGCCGAACTGGCGCCCACCTACGTCATGCTGGCCTCCGACGACGGCAGCTATGTCTCGGGCGCTCGGATCGCCGTCACCGGCGGCAGGCCGATCCTGTGACCCTCGGCGCGCGATAGCCCCACGGTCGGCCGATCTCCCGGATCGGCCGACCGCCGGTGGCGGCGGGTCACAGCATCGTCACCACGAGCCCGACCGCGACGGCGACGAACAGCAGGATCACCAGCGCCCCGATGAGCATCGCCAGCACGCCGGTGACCGGGAAGTGGTGTCGGGTGCTCGGCTCCGGCGCGGACAGACCGGACGTCTGCGGGGTGTCCGGTGGTGTGGCGCCGGGCGACACCCCGCCGCCGGGTTCCAGGTCGGGAGTTTTCGCGGGGTCGGGGTCCATCGCGTTCATAGCCGCTCCCTACTCGCCGTCGTTTCCGGGTGCCTCGGGTGCGTCGGGCCGTTTGCCGGACCTCTTGCGATACAGGATCACCGCGCCGACCAGCACCGCGAGTCCGAGAATCACCAACAGTTCCATGGCAGGGGCCTACCCGGTATCCGCGTGCCCAATCGAGAGGGGCTGCCGGTCACCTGCCGATGATCACGTAGTGACCGGCGGTCTCCTGGAACTCGACGGCGTCGGCGATCGCCGCGTCGTCGAGCGCGGGGCTACCGTCCGCGACGACGAGCAGCTTGTCGTCATCGTCGTAGAACCGGTGGATGATCCCCACACAGCGTCCGCGGGCGAAGACCAGAGGTTCGGACGGTCCGAGGAAGTAGCCGTCGAGTTCTTGTCCGTCGGGGGCGCGGGTGAGCGGAACGTATCCGTAGTTGACGAGATAGCGGAATCCGCATCGCGGATGGTGGCTGCCGTACGGGCGGTCGATGACCAGATCCACTGTGCGGCCGAGGAATAGACGCGCCAACCGCAGCGATTCGGAGTCCTCGAGTTTCACCGGATCGGTCACCCGCCCCAGGCTACGGCAGATCGATCATGCCGTGGCGCGCGAGCCACGGGCGGCGGCAGGCCGGTCGATCGGGCGCTCCGCTTCGCCCTTCCCGCCCGGCCGCCACACCTGTACGCTATGACCGACCGGTCGGTCATAGCGTGTTCAGTGAAGGAGTAGCAGGTGCGAACCTTGCTTCGATTTGCCGCATCGACGGCCACCGCCGCGGTGTGCCTCCTGGGAGCCGCGCCCGTCGCCGGGGCGCAGGAGCCCGCGAGCGTTCCCTACAGCTATCTGGCGGGGTTGGCCGCGCAGCTGGCGGCGCCGGGGGCGCCCCCGCCGGGAGCCAACGATTGGACCTGCCACCCGGGTGCCGCACATCCGAATCCCGTGGTGTTGCTGCACGGCCTGGGCAACGAGACGGTGAGCTGGCAGACCCTGTCGCCGTTGCTGGCGGCCGCCGGATACTGCGTGTACACCACCACCTACGGCACCGGTGCGTTCGGTCCGGCGCTGGGCGCGGTGGCGCCGGTCCCCGAGAGCGCCCGCCAGATCGGAGCGTTCATCGACCGCGTCCTGGCCGCCACCGGCGCGGCGAAGGTCGATGTCGTGGGGCATTCGATGGGCGGTGCGGTGCCGTTCTACTACTTCCACCACCTCGGCGGCGCCGGAAAGGTCGCACGCCACATCGGGCTGGGCGCTCCTTATCACGGGTCGACGCTCAGCGGCGCCGACACCGCGGCGAAGCCCCTGCGGGATCTGCCGGGCACCGCGGACGCCATCGCCGACTGCGGCCCCTGCCAGATGTCGCCGGACTCGCCGTTTCTGCGGGAGTTGAAAGCTGACGCCCGGCTGGTGCCCGATGTGCAGTTCGTCAGCATCGTCAGCCGCTACGACGAGATCGCCACGCCCTACACCACCGGCATGCTCGACGGGCCGAACGCCCGCAACATCGTGCTGCAGGACGTGTGCGCCACCGACTACTCCGAACACTACGGGCTCACCTCCGATCCGGTCGCGGTGCGCGAAGTGCTCGACGCGCTGGATCCCGAGCACGCCCGGTCGGTGGAATGCCCGGTGGTCGCGCCGATCGTGGGACCGCTCACCTCGGTGGCCGGGTCGTGAGGTCGGCCGAGCCCGGCCGCAAGGCACTGCTGCACGCGGGCCGCACCCTGCTGGGGGAGGCGGATCTGGCCAAACTGTCGGTGAACGCGATCGTCGCGCAGGCGAACATGGCCAAAGGCAGCTTCTATCAGCACTGGTCCAGCCGCGGCGACTACATCCGAGCGCTGCACCACGCTTTCCACGAGGACTTGTTCGCCCAGGTGCTGGACACCGTCTCCGGCACGCCGCCGGGTATCGAGCGGCTGACCGCGGGTATGCACGCCTACCTCGACGGCTGCCTGGCCCAGCCGGCGACGAAGGCGCTGCTGATCCAGGCGCGCTCCGAAGCGGGCCTCGGTGAGCAGGTCGCGGCGCGCAATCGGCAAGCCGCGCTGGTCATCACGGACGATCTCGCCGCCGCCGGGTGGGCGGACCCGGAACCGGTCGCGACGCTGATCGTGGCCGCGATCGCCGATATCGCGCTCGCGGAGCTGACCGCCTCGCGGACCCGCCCGGACCTGCGTGCGGCCTTGGTACGCCTGGCCACCGGACACCGCGGCAACGGGGTAGCCGAACGGTAGCCGAGGCATTGCGTGTGGGCGTGGGCTGGAGGAAGGTGAGTATGTCCGGTGGCGCCACCGGGGCGCCGCCATGAGCAGTCGGGAGGTGGCCCGTGTACGCACGTTCCAGCACAATCGCGGCCCAGCCGTCATCGATGGACGACGGGATCGCATACCTCCGCGATGAAGTGATGTCGAATCTGCCGGAGCTGCAGGGGTGGGTCGGCATGTCGTTGCTGGTGAACCGGTCGACGGGACGTTGCATCGCTACGACCTCGTGGGAATCGCGGGAGGCATTGCATGCCAGCAGAGGACGGGCCCAGCAACTGCGCGACGGCCTGGCCCGCCGACTCGGCGGCGGGGTGGAGCGCGTCGAGGAATGGGACATCGCGGCGATGCACCGCGACCATCCCGCCGGCGACGCCGCCTGCGCCAGGTGCAGTTGGGTGCAGGTCGACCCGGGGCAGGTCGAGCGCCTGATCGACACGTTCCGGATGGAAGTGCTGCCGCAGATCGAGACGCTCGACGGATTCTGCAGCGCCAGCCTGTTCGTCGACCGGGACAGCGGCCGAGGGGTGGGCGCGATGGTGTGGGCGACTCGCGAGGCGATGGACGCCACCCGCGAGCACAGCACTCGGATCAGGAGCGCGGCGACTCAGCGAGTCGGCGCCAACGTGCTCGAGGTGGGGGAGTTCGAGCTGGCGTTCGCGCATCTGCGCGTCCCCGAAATGGCCTGACAGCGCCCGAGTTCCGGCCGGAGCACACGCTTCCGGCCGGACATTCGTGTTCCCGCGCGGGCACGGCGACCGGAACGGCCAGGACGCCGCAGGTATCGGCGGCCCTTACCCGAGAGGTAATGGCCGCGACGGCCGGCCGTTCGTAGGATCGGGGCGTGACTACCCCAACGGCAGGTGACCTGCTGCGACATTGGCGCCTGGAACGCAGGCTGAGCCAGCTGGAGCTGGCCGGACGGGCCGACACCTCGGCGCGGCACCTGAGCTTCATCGAAACCGGGCGCGCCACCCCGAGCCGCACCATGATCGTGCACCTGTCGGAGCATCTGGAGATCCCGTTGCGCGAACGCAACCGCGTCCTGCTGGCCGCGGGCTACGCGCCCGCCTACGCGCAGCCCGGTCTGGACACTCCGGCCATGAACGCCGTCCGCGGCGCCATGCGCCAGATCCTCGCGGGCCACGAGCCCTACCCCGCGCTGGCCATCGATCAGAACTGGACGATGATCGACGCCAACAGCGGCGTGGCCGTGCTCATCGCGGACATCGATCCGGCACTGACGAAACCGCCGGTGAACGCGCTGCGGCTGAGCCTGCACCCCGACGGCATGGCCGGCCGCATCCGCAACCTCGCCGAATGGCGTGGCCACATCCTCGCCCGTCTGGCGCGCCAAGTAGAGGTCACCGGCGCCAGGGACCTGGCCGACCTGCTCGAGGAGCTGCGGTCCTACCCCGGTGGCGAAGTGGAGCTCACCGTGCCCGAACCCGACCAGGCGGTGGTGCCGCTGCGGATCGAGCACGACGGCAACGAGTTGTCCTTCCTCAGCGTCACGACGGTGTTCGGCACCCCGATGAACGTCACCGTCGCCGAACTGGCCATCGAGTCGTTCTTCCCCGCCGACGAGGACACCATGAAACGGCTCACCGCGGGCGCCCGGTGAGCCGCGCGGCCCAGCTGTCGGCCCTGCTGGACGCGCCCGTCCGCGCCGTCACCGATCTCGGCGCCCGCCATGCGTGGACGCTGCACCGCGCCGAAACAGCCGACGGCAGAACGGTTTTCGTGAAGGCTTCGGCCGCGCCGACATCCGTCTTCTCGGCCGAAGCTGCGGGCCTGTCCTGGCTGCGCGCCACCGCGCCCGACCCGGCCGGGGCCTTGCTGCCGCAGGTCCTGGCCGCCGACGACCGGACACTGGTGCTGCCCTGGCTGGAGGAGACCGGACCCACCCCAGCGGCCGCCGAGCGATTCGGCCGTGAACTGGCCGCGCTGCACGCCGCCCGCGCCGAGCAGTTCGGGGCCCCGTGGGAAGGCTGGATCGCCAGCCTGCCGCTGCCCAACACCCCGACCGACGGCCCGTGGTCGCGGTGGTACGCCGAGCAGCGCCTCGCGCCCTACCTCGCCCGGGCGGCGGCGGCGCTCGGCTCCGACGGCACCCGCCTGATCGAACGCGTCATCGATCGCATCGATGAGCTGGCCGGCCCCGCCGAACCACCGATCCGCATCCACGGCGATCTCTGGTCGGGCAACATCGTGTGGACGCGGGAACGGGCGATGCTCGTCGACCCCGCCGCGCACGCGGGCCACCGCGAGACCGACCTGGCCATGCTCGCCCTCTTCGGCGCTCCACACCTGGACCGTATCCGCGCCGCCTACCACGAAACCCACCCGCCGGCCGACGGATGGCGCACCCGCACGCCGCTGCACCAGCTGCATCCGCTGCTGGTGCACGTCGCGCTGTTCGGCGCGGGCTACCGAGCGCGGACCCTCGCCGCGGCCGCCGCCGCGCTCGGGTCCTGACCCGCGCCCGGCGTCACCCGTTGACCCGGGCGATGACCTTCTCCGCGAAGCGGGACAGGCTGGCGATCTTGGTCTCCAGCGGCTCGGTGTCCTGCTCGGTGGTGTAGGGGAGCCGGAAGCCGACGATCACATCGGTGACCCCTTTGTCCTCGAGACGTTTGATCCCGTCGACAGTGAAACCGTCCAGCGAGATGACGTGCACCTCGAAGTCCTTGCGGGTGCCGTACTCCGCGCGCAACGTGTCCAATTCGCCCAGCAGCCGGTCCAATTCGGCGCCCTCGCCACCGGCGTGCATCCACCCGTCGCCGCGCTGCGCGGCCCGGCGCAACGCGGGCCTGCTGTGGCCGCCGATCAGGATCGGCACCGGTTCGGTCGGCACCGGGCTGATCTTGATCGGCGGAATGTCGTAGAACTGCCCGTGGTATTCGAAGTACCCGCCTGCCGAAAGTCCGCGCACGATGTCGATGCATTCGTCCATCCGCGCGCCGCGCTTGTCGAACGGCACCCCCATGATCTCGAAATCGTCCGGCCACGGGCTGATGCCGACACCGAGCCCGAACCGGTTGCCGCTCAGCGCGGCCACCGACGCGGCCTGCTTGGCCACCAGCACGGGCGGGCGAATCGGCAGCTTCAGCACGAACGGCGTGAACCGCAGCGTGGTGGTCACCGCCGCCATCGCCGCGCTGAGCACGAATGCCTCGACGAACGGCTTGTCCTCCAGGAACTCCCGGTTCCCGTCGGGGGTGTAGGGATATTTCGCGTCGGACTCCTTCGGGTACGCCACACTGTCGGCGACCGCCATGGAGGTGTAGCCCGCCTCCTCGGCGGCCTTGGCCAGAGCGAGGTAATACGACGGGTCGGTCATCGTCTCGGCGTAGGTGAAACGCATGGTGCCTGCCTTCCTGGCGCGTCGAGCGCGCCGCGCGGGTCCCGGGCGGTTGCCGAGACGTGAGGGGAACTGCCGCAGGCGCGACCGTGCCGCCGCGACGGCATCGCGGACTGCCGTGGGCCGCCGCCTACTGCCATGGGTTGGTGAATCCTTCCGGAATCAAATGGTCGAACAGCGCTCGCATCTGCGGTGACAACCGCAGCAGTTCGATGTGCGAGCCGATCGGCCCGCCCTCGAGATAGGCGAACTCCATCCCGACGCCGTCGAACCGGCCGCGCGCGGTGATCTCGATACCGGTCGCGGCGGCCTCGGCGAGCGCGGCGTCGTAGTCCTCGGGCACCCAGGCGGCGTGATGCAGTCCGGGGCCGACCCGATCGAGATGCTCGGCGTACAGGCTCACCCCGCCACGCGGCTCGATCAGCTCCAACTGCTGGCCACCCGCATAGCCGAGCGCCACACCGATCGTGTAATCGGCCGGGGCCCCGCGCAATTCGGCCGCATCGGGCCCGAAGTGGACCTCCGGAATGGTGAACCATTCACCGACTCCGTACCGGGTGGTGAACGTCTCACGAGCCGAAGCCAGATCACCCACCACCCAGCACAATTGGAAGATCGGGCCGCCTGTGATCATCGGCGGCCTCCGAGACGGCTCAGCAGACCCGGACACCACCGGTGTGCGGCGACCACCGCCCTGTTGTAATGCGGAAACACGATGTAGGGCCGGTTCTTCCGCATGCCACGCAGGATGTGCCGCGCGGCCCGTTCGGAGCCGGTCATCCCGATCGGCGTCCGGCGCAACGGTTCGCGATAGGAGTACCCGGGCAGGTCGATCCCGGAATCGACGATGTCGGTCGCGACCCCGCCGGGCACGGCCAGGCTCACGCGGACACCGGCGGCGGCCGCTTCGACGCGCAGCGCGGTGCTGAGCCCGACCACCGCGTGCTCGGTCATCGCGTACGCGGCCGACGGCGCCACCGGTGTCAATCCGGCCAGCGACGCCACGTTGACGATGTGGCCGGAGCCCTGCGCGCGCATCAGTGGATAGGCGTGGCGCGTCGCGTGCACCACGCCCCACAGGTTCACGTCCACGAGCCGCTGCCACTGCGGCAACGGCATGTGCTCGGCGGCGCCGCCCACACGGATGCCCGCGTTGTTGAACAGGAAGTCGATGCGCCCCAGCTCGGCCACGGCGCCGTGCACCAAGCGGCGCATCTGGTCGTCGTCGGAGACGTCGACGACCTGGGTGTGGATCGCGGTATCGGCGGCCAGCCCGACCAGCCCGGCGGCGTCGATGTCAGCGGCCACCACCGCGACGCCCCGCGCGGCCAACAGGCGGCACAGCGCGGCGCCGAGGCCGGACGCGGCACCGGTGACCACCGCCACATTATCCACGCCGTTTAATTAATCATCTGTGTTTAACATCGTCAATACTCGTGTTTAGTAGAGTGCGTGCATGCCGAGCGACGAATCGCGCACCGCCTTGCTCGACGCCGGAGAACGCCTCATCGCCGAACGCGGCCTCGACGTGCCGCTGCGCGACATCGCCGCCGCCGCGGGCCAGCGCAACAACTCCGCCGTGCACTACTACTTCGATTCGCGCACCGGACTGATCGAGGCCATCGTCGAGCGCCGGATGAACTGGCTCGAACAGCGGCGCATGCAGCTGCTGGCCGCCCACGAGGCCGACGGCCGCACCAACGACGTGCACACCCTCGTCGCCATGCTCGCGACCCCGATCCTCGAACTGCTCGGCCACGACCGGGTGACCCATCTGGGCCGGTTCCTGGAAGTGGTACGCACCCATCCCGTCGTGGCGGACGCGCACCGTCTCGCCGACGCCGACCGCGCTGCCGTCCGCATCATCGCCACCCGCCTCGACGCCGCGCTGACCGCTCTGCCGCGGCGGCTGCGCAGGCAACGCCTGGAAACCATGGCCACCGTCATGTTCGCGTTGATCGCCGACTACGAACGCACCCTGGAAGCGGGGGTGCGCACCGCCCACCCCGGGGACGCCGCGGAGATCGTGGACATGATCGTCGCCATGCTCACCGTGCCCGTCCCCGAGCGCACGGCCACCGCGCCGGGGCACTGACAACGGCACCCCTCAACCCAGCACCGGCCGTGTACCCGGGGCGACGGCCAGCTGCCGACGCACTTGCGGCCCCGCGGTATCGGGGAACCGTCGGTGCAGTCGGTCGATATAGCGGCGCACCACGCACAATTCGCTGTACAGCTCGTGCCGCGCGGCGGGATCGTGGCGGTAAGTGGATTCGATTTCCCGCGCCAACGTCCGGGCCTGCCGGGTCAGCAACTCCAAGAAGACCCGAGCCTGGGCGAGGTCGGCGTCGTATTCCATTCGGTAGGCCGATCTGTCGTTCGATTCCTGTATCGGTCGCCCAGCGCTCCCCGTGCCGCGGTCCTCGGCCGATCGGAGCAGAACATGATGCTAACCGAGCCCCAGCCCCTCGGTCGCCGAAACGGAACCGTTCGACCGCTATCGCCTGGCGATCACGTCCGCACTCGTCGACCGAACGCCGTCGGCGGGGATGCGCCGTGCCGGACTCGGTCGGATACCGCTCGCGCGTATGGTGATCGTATGGGCGTCATCGGGGAGCTGTTTCCTGGCAAGAAGCTGAACCATCAGGGAAGCGAGGACAGCGACGGGCAGACCCATACACCGCGGTTCGACATCGATCTCGACACCGGAGTGGTACGGGTGCCGCGCGCGGACCGGACCCCTGCCGAGGACCACGGCGACGGGCGAGAACAGGCCTAGGATCGGCCCCGGTGTACGAAGCCATGCCACATCACCTCTGTGGCACCGCCCCGCAAATTCCGCTCGGACAGAAAACATCTCGCTGATCGCAACCCGTTACGACAGCGGTGCGCACCGGTAGCGTCGCCGCAATGGGCAAAGTTGGTGGGCGACGACGGCCCCTGAAGACCGTCACGGGAGTCAGCGGTGCGGTCAGCGTGTACGCGGCGGCCATCGATCCGTCCGCCACGACGATCGCGTCATCGATCGATATCGCGAAAATCGCCGAACAACACAAATTCGACGCCCTCTTCGCCGCCGACCTGCTCAGTTTCGGCGCACAAGGCGCCATCGGCGCCCAGGAACCGTTGATCTTCCTGTCCGCGCTGAGCGCCGTCACCTCGCACGTCGGCCTCATCGCCACGGTGACCACCACCTTCCACCACCCCTACAACCTCGCCCGGCTCTTCGGCACCCTCGACCACATCAGCAACGGCCGCGCGGCATGGAACGCGGTGACTTCCTCGGTGGGGGAGGAGAACTACGGCGACCAGGATCTGCCGAGTCCCGAAGACCGGTATGCCCGCGCCACCGAATCCCTCGAGGTGGTCAACGCCCTGTTCGACAGCTGGCAGTCCGGCGCGCTGACTCCCGACGGGCACGGCGGCGCGATCCTGGACGCCACCCGCGTGCGGCCCATCGATCACGCCGGGCGGTACTTCACCGTCCGTGGACCGCTGAACATCCCGCCCCTACCGCAGCGCAGACCCGTGCAATTCCAGGCCGGGCAATCGGCGGGCGGCATCGAACTGGGCGCGCGATTCGCCGAGGTCGTGTTCACCTCACTGCCGACCCTCGAAGACGCGGTCACCTACACCAAACGCATTCGCGCACGCGCGAGCGAACTCGGCCGCGCCGAAGGCCTGCCGCTGATCATGAGCTCGTTCCACGCCACCTACGGCGCCACCGAAGCCGAAGCGAAGCGCCTCGCGCGGGAACAGGCCGAGGCGACCGACTTCGAAGCGGGACGCGCCGCCCTCGCCGACATGCTCGGCGGCGGCGTCGACCTGTCCGGCCTGCCGCTGGACAAGCCCCTCCCGGACAACGTGCTCCCCGATGTGGCCTCCGTGCACCGCCGACGCGGCCGCGTGGAGATCTTCAGCAACTTCGCACGGTCGGGAAAGACACTGCGAGAGCTGATCATCGCCGCCAAAGACACCGGCCACTGGGCCGTCGCGGGCACCCCCGAACAACTCGCCGACGCGATCGAAGAACGCTACGACGCAGGCGTTCTCGATGTGATCTCCCTCGGCGGACTCGCCGACGAACGCACCCGCGACTTCGTCGTCAACGGACTGCTGCCCGAACTACGCCGCCGCGGCATCACCGGCTCCGACTACGTCGGCGCGACCTTCCGCGAAAACCTCGAACTACCCCCGCTACCGGACTGACACGTGCGGCACGCAGCCGCTGTCACATCAACTCGGCGAGATGGGCGCGCGACCACGCGCACATACCGTGCACCAGCCGCAGCAACTCGTCTCCCGCAGGGGTGAGGGAATACTCCACCCGAGGATTGGCCGTGTGGTGATCGCGCCGCGCGACCAAACCCTCCCGTTCCAGCGAACGCAGTGTCTCGGTCAGCATCTTGTAGCTCACGCCCTCGATCGACCGATGCAACTCGCCGAAACGGCGTTCGCCGTCCCCGATCTCCTCGAGCACCCGCAACGCCCACTTCGTCGACAGCGCCGCGAAAACACGCCGGGCGACCGCCCTGGCCTGCTGCTCCTCGGTCTCGGACATCCTCACCACTCACCTTCGAGTGCGTACTGCCGGTCGTGCCGATCCGCGCCTAGCGTCGGACCGGTGCGCATCCTGAAAACCTATGCCAGAGTCTTCGTCACCGACCTCGACACCGCCCTGCCGACCTACGAACGGCTGGCCGGAGCGAAGGCCGATCTCCGTTTCGGCTTCGAGCGCGCCGAACTCGCCGCCGTCGGCGACTTCCTGCTCATCGCGGGCCACCCGGACGATGTCGAGCGCTACCGGACCACCGTCGGCCCGATCATCGTCGATGATCTCGACGCTCTGCTGCGGACGGTGACCGACTACGGCGCTGAACTCATCGCAGGACCACTCACCAGCGCCACCGGGACATTCGTCTACGTCCGGCATGCCGACGGAGCCGAGCTGGAATATGTGCAGTGGTCGCCCGAGACACGAACGCGCGTACTGGGACCGGACCACACCATCGGACGCTAGCGGGTGAGGACCGGCGTCGACCGATGCCCTGAGGTTTCCGGCCGCGGCGGGTTCGTGTTCCGCACCCACGTGACGTTGGCGACCAAGTCGTCATCGAAGACCAGTTCGTCCCACAGCAGCCGCTCGGCGGCGTCCGGCGTCGGCTGTACCGCCGGACGCGGCGCCACCGCGACGGCCGCGGGCTGCTCGGGCTCGGCGGGCGGCGGCGTCACCAACCACGACAGGGCCCGCATCGGGCTGAGGCCGTAGCGGCGAGCGCCCTGCGCGATCGCGGCCACCGCGGCGGCGCAGCTCAGCACGCCGGCGACCAACGCCACGGGCGTGAGTCCGGCGCTGGCCATACGCCGTTCGCCGCTGCCCGACCCGCCCTCGCCGAAGATACGGTGCAGCAACCCCGCGCCGAGACCTTCACCCGGATCGACCAGGATCCGCAATTCCGGCCCCCTGGCATCCAGGTACAGCAAGGCGCTCAGCACCACGATCGCCGCCAGCACACTGGAGCCGACCACCAGGTGCGCGAACCCGCGGGTCCGCAACCGCAGCTGCGCCACCACCGCGAACACGGTGACGACCATCGCTGCCGCGGCCAGCAGACCCCAGGCGCCGCTGATGTTCACGTCACGGAACTTCGACACCGACCACTCGTCGAAACCATTGGTCGCCCCGGTCACCCGGCCGAACGCGTCGGAGCGCGCCTCGCCACCCGAACCCGACGCCGAAAGCCACGGCTGGAACAGCAAGGCGAAGCCGACCGCGCTCGCGGTCGCGGCGAACAAGAAGCCCCAATCCACACCCCGTGGTGGCGTCGCCCCGCGTCCGGTGCCTCCGGAGCCACGGCTCCGACGGTCGCGCGTTTTGCTTGCCTGCCAAGGGGTTGGTTGTACCATTGCTCCAGTTTCGCCGGTGCCGCATGAATAACCTTGCCGCCCAGAGCAATAACAGTGGAATTGCCCCAGAAGCCGAATATCGCGGCACATCGATAAAGATGTAATTCGATCGGGCATCATCGGCCATCGACGAAAATCACCGTAAGCAGCTGCGCGACAGCAGGCAAGCGTGATCGATCTCCCACGCATCGCCGCAGCTCCCACGGCCTACCGACGAAGAGCGACCCAACCGGCGAGTAACTTTTCGCGCACGGCGTTGAACTCGACATTCGCAGATTTCACCGCAACGATGCCCAACGCTGCGCGCCCCGATTGCTGTGACACGCTTAACAAGACAGCACTAGGACGTCGGTCACAAAATTCACGCGGCACGAACTCGACACGGCCGGAAATTCGCGAATCCCCGCCGCCCGAACGCATTCCCAGCAACACCGCCCGAAGCGGACATCCCGCCGCTAGCGCCCCTCCGCGGCCGCACGCGCATCCGCCACCGCCCGGGCGATCCGCGCCAGACGCTCCTCCGGCACCTCCACCGCGCCGTCGGCATCGACCAGCACCGCGGTCGGATAGATGTCGCGCAACAGATCCGGGCCACCCGTCGCGGTATCGTCATCGGCCGCGTCGAACAGCGCCTGCACCGCCAGACGCAACGCCGCCTCCGCATCGATCGCACGGTGATAGGTCTTCTTCAACGACGACTTCGCGAACACCGACCCCGAACCGACCGCCGTGTAACCGAAACGCTCCTCCTGCCGACCACCCACCGCGTCATACGACACGATCCGCCCCGCCCGCTCCGGCTCTACAGCGTCCGGGTCGTAGCCGACCAGCACCGGGATCACCGCCATATCCTGCAGCGCCGCAGGCAGATTCGCCCGCACCATCGCCGACAACTTCGTGGCCTTGCCGTCGAACGTCAGCGACGCTCCCTCGATCTTCTCGTAATGCTCGAGCTCCACCGCGAACAACCGGATCATCTCCACCGCCATCCCGACCGTGCCCGCGAAACCCGCCGCCGAATACGTGTCGGTGACGAACACCTTCTGCATATCGCGCGTCGACACCAGATGCGCCATCGTGCCCCGCCGATCACCCGCCACCAGCACACCACCGCGATAACCGATCGCGACGATCGTCGTCCCGTGCGGCGCGACACCACTCGCGCCACCGCCGAAATCCGGATCCGGCAACAACCGCGGCGCATACCGGCGCAGATACTCCGAAAAGGACGCCGCCGGGTACCGCAAGCCGAGCGGCAGGTGACTATCGGTCGTCATGAATCACCTCTCCGGGCGGAGCGTGCCCCACCCGCGAACGCGTGCACTTCCGCCCGACGTTACCGGAACCCCACCACCACCCGGCGACAACCGCGCTAGGCCGGATCCTCCCCGACACAGGTCTCCGCCGCATCGATGTGGACACAGGGAACCGGAGCCCGCGTCGGCCGATAATCCGGCGCCACACCACCCGCGCGGATCAGCCGGGCATACGCGTCGACCCCATCGGTCGGGCGGCGCGCCAACGTCGGATCGGTCAGCACATCGACCGTATAGAGCCCGAACCGCGGCGCATAGGAACCCCACTCATAGTTGTCCGTCAGACTCCAATAGTTGTAGCCGACCACATTCATCCCATCGGCCTTCGCCCGCTGCAGCCAATACACCGTGTCCCGCAGATGATCGGCGCGGGTATACCCATCCGGGCGCACCTGCCCGTTCTCCGTCGGAAGCCCGTTCTCCACCACATACAGCGGCCGCCCCGGAAACTGGCGCGCGTAATGCCGCAACGCGTAGTAGATACCCTCCGGATGCACCGGCAGCTCCCACATCGGCGGACCCCCCTCCACACCGCCCTGCGCCGCCTCCCCGGTCTGCGGCAACGGAGCGAAGTAATAGTCCAGACCGATGAAGTCCAACTTCGCCGAAATCCGGTCCACGATCGGCTGATTCACCTCCGTCTCCGCACCCGCCACATACCCCAGATTGCTGGTCACCTGAGCACCCGGCCGATAACCGTGGATGACGTCGTAGATCTCGTTGTGCGCCTGCGCGATCCGATCCAGCATCACCGGCGCCTCATCGACACCGATCCCGCCCGTGCGCAACTCGGTGCCGACATACGCCACAGGCTCGTTGAACGTCACCCACAGCGGATCACGCGAGGCATACCGCTGCACCACCTTGCGCATATTCGCCAGCCAATCCTCCACCATGCCCGGATCGCGCCACCCGCCCCGATCCACCGCCCACCCCGGATACACCCAGTGATCCAACGTCAGCATCGGCCGCATCCCCGCCCCGACGATCCGGGCGATCACATCGTCGTAGAACCCGAACGCCGCCTCATCCCAGGCATGCGGCGCCGGCTGCAACCGCGCCCACTCGATACCCACCCGATACACCCGCACACCCAGCCGCGCCGCCAGATCGATATCGGTGAGATAGCGGCGAGCGAAGTCCACCGAATCCAGATACGGATCCGCCGTCCCACCCGACGCGATGAAACGCGACCAGTTGCTGTCCGGCGCATGACCCTCGGACTGAAACCCCGACGACGCCACGCCCCACAAGAAATCCCTACCGAACGCGGGCAACTCCCGGCCCGGCTGAGCAGCGGAAACCCCCGAAGCCATCAGCATCGCCGCAGCGGCCGACAACGCGGCGAACCCGCGCCGGTGAGTGCGTGTACGCATCGCCGTAGCGTAACTGTGAGATTGCTGGTGACCGGGGGAAGAACTCGCGTGTCGTAGATCCCACAACCGTCACAATCCGGGCCCACCCCAACCCCGACCGCCGCGCCAACTCCACGCCCACGGCGAACCATCCTCCGCCGCACTCGCCGACCTCGCGGTATTCGACCCGGCCGCAATAGTTCTCGCCTCCTCCGCTGCCGAAGGCCCGCCCCCAGGATCACCATGACCGACAGTCATAGCCCCATCCTCCCAGCGCGTCCCCAGGAAACGCCGCACAACATCACACAAGCGAATCAATTGACCGAGCGCATCCGCCGCCGATCGACCAGACTTGCCCAGGTGACCAGATACGCATTCGATGCCGACCGCGCCGCCCTCGTCGCCACCTGGGCGACCGGACGAGGCGACCTCGCCCAGACGGTGGCCACCCTGCCCCCGCAGGTGACCACGGACCAGGCAACCGATCTGGCGTCGAACCTCACCACCCTCTCGCGGTTCCAATGGCGCACCTACACCCACCCCGCCAGCGCCGCAGGCGACCCCGACGTCCCCAACAGCGAAGCATGGCGCCGCGCCGAAGAACGCCGCAACTTCAAAGAAGTCGAAGCCGGACTGCGCAATCCCCACCTGCCCACCGACGAAGGACTGCTCGTCTCCTACAGCGGCGTCGTCGAATCCGCCCACCGCATCGGCCGCACCCTGCACGACATCGACCACGCCGCCCTGCTCGAAACCGTCGCCGCCGAGGTACGCACCGAACAGGAAGCCATCGAATCCGCCGAACGCGGCGACCTCTCCGGCCGCGCCCGCCAAGCCGTCGAACTGTCCCGCCCCGACGTATCCCCGGCCCAGGTCCACGCCGCCGACGCACTCCTGCGCAACGACCCACTCGGCAGCATCGAACTGTTCACCGAACTCGACCCCGCCTCCGCCTCCGTCGCCGCGGCACACTGGCTCTACGCCGCCGCCGAAGTCGCAGGCGAGGCCGCGAACGTAGCCACCACCGACGTCGTCGCCGAAGCCGACGACATCGAAGCACTCCAAGTCGAGACACCCACCCTCGTCCTCGAACGACTCGCCGCAGGCGACACCCCGACCGAAGTCGTCCTCGACCTGATCGCCGAAGCGATGGCCGTCCACGAAGGCCGCGTCCCGGCCCCCTGGAGCCTCGTCGCCCGCGTCGCCGACATCGAAGCCCAAGCCCACCGATTCGGCGTCGACGCCGACACCCGCGAAGCAATGCTCACCAGCTTCCGCATCAGCCGACTCGACCCCGCCCGCCCCGCTCTCGACCTCTTGGAAGACCTCCTCGACGGCATCCGCGGCTGCCTGCTGCTCTACGCCGCCCACACCGAGCACGACGACGCCGAAACCGAAACCCGCTTCGCCGAAGACGTGCGCCTCGAAGCCGACGCCGACCCCGAAGACCTTCTCTGAACGCCGAGGCGGGGCACGGCCACGCCCTGCCCCGCCGGGAGTTCAGCGAGAAACTTCTTCGGACCCAGCCGATTCCGAGGCCAACCAGGTACGCAACGCGCGGTAGACCGCCGCGTGATTGAGCAACGTGAAGTGATGCGCCGACGCGACATGCATACCTTTGTCGACATCGAACCCGATGCGCCGGGTCCGAGCCCGGCCCGAGCCACTCGGTGTGAGAACCAGCCCGTCACCGATCACACGCCCCAGCGGATGCCGCGAATTCCGCGTGACCGCGGCGGTAACGAAATAATGCTCCGCGTCCCGCAGCAGCGGAACCTCCCGAACCACCCGGCGACGCAGCGCATCGGCGTCCAGATCACGCCAATCCTCGTCCACCAGGGAGCCGTCCCGAAGGTCCCGGATACCCGCGCTGCGGCGACGCAACAGCCGCCCGAACGGACGAGTTTCCGGAAACCGCACCAGCGCCGCCGACGCGTAATGCACCAACTGCTCCAGCGGCGCGCCCATATGCGGTGAACCCAGGCACACCACGTGGCGCACCCGCCGCACCCACGGCACCCCGGCTTCACTCGCCACAAAGCACGCACCCCGGGCGACCAACCCACCCATCGAATGACCTACCAGCGACACTCGCTCGATCGGCACCGGCCACCCGTCGACCAAGCCCTGCATCAGCTCGCTGAACTGCGCCGCGTTCTCCGAGATGTGCAGACCGGTGTTGTACCGGACCTGCAACGACGTACATCCCGTATCGGACTCCAGACGCTCGGCATAGGTCGGCCCGCCGCCCAAACCCCACGCGTGCTCGGTTTCCACCAAGCCGTGCAAGAACACCACGACGTGCGCGGCGGGCCGTTGAACGCGCGCACCGACGAGCTCCGCGGGCACGGGAGCGCCGTCGATCCGGAACGTCATCGGCCCGGCCAGAATCGGCCGCGTCCGTTCGAGATCATCACCGATCAAACCCTGCAGCGCGGCCAGCAATCCCGAGCCGTACACCGTGCGTGACGGTGCGACGCCGGGCAGATCCGCTGCCCGTTCCGCGACCATGCCCGCCGCCACCCCGGATCCACCGACCGCGCGGTAGACGCTCTCCGCGATCGCATCGTGCATCAACTCGACCGGAGCCGCCGCAGGCCCCACGCCCCACCGCACCGCCGCGAACACGCGGTGCGCGATCGCCCGGTGCACGGCCGCGATCCCGTCGACCGCACCGCCGAGTTCGTCACCGGCCAGCCGGGCCAGCGCCCTGACCTCCGCTTGCCGCTGCGGCACATCCTTCGTCACAACCTCAGTGTACAAGTGTGCACTGAAAGTGAACCCTACGGCACCCGCGACACAGCCACCGCCGCCTCGGTGAGACTGCCCAGATACAGCACGCCGTCCTGCTCGACCACGCCGGTCACCATCGAATAGTCGGTGCCCTCGACCTGAAGGTCGTGCACGACGTTGCCGTCGAAATCGACCGCCAGCACCCACACCGTCCGCGCAGGCTTCGGCTGCACCCACTTCGGCAGCGTCCACACGATGCGCCGCAGAATGCCAGGCAGCGGAAGCAGGCGATCCAGCAACGGATTACGCGGCGAAGGAAGCGTGATCCAGATCAGGCCGTCGCTGCCGAGGCCCAGGTTGTCCGGGAATCCGGGCAGATTCTCGATCAACCGTTCCTGCGTTCCCGCCTTCGGGCCGGTCAGCCAATAGCGCGTGAGACGGTAGCCGCCGGTCTCCGCGACGACCACGCTGGAGCGATCGGGCGCCAGGACGACACCGTTGGCGAATTGCAGATCGTCGATGAGCGTCTCCACGTTGCCCGCGGGGTCCCGGCGGAACAGGCGACCCGTGCCGGAGTGCTCCAGGATGTCACCCATGTACTCGTCGAGCGAGTACCGGCGCGACGACGCCGAGAAGTAGATCGTGCCGTCGGCATCGCGCACCACATTGCTGGCGAACCGTAGTCGCTCGCCGTCGATTTCGTCGACCAGGACGTTCAGCCCGCCCTCGGCGTCCAGCTCCAGCAGTCCACGTTCGAAATCGCAGATCAGCACGCGCCCGTCGGCGTCGGCGTGCAGACCGAGCGGGCGGCCTCCGGTGTTCGCGAGTTCGCGGACGTCGCCGGTCGCCGGATCGATGCTGAGGACCGCACCGCCTTCGACGCCCGCGATGATCCTGCCGTCGGGGGAGAGGACGACATCTTCCGGGCCGGCACCAGGCAGCTCGAGGCGCCGGATGTCGGGAAGAGGTGGAGCACTACGAGTTCGATGCGCTCGTGCGGGGGAGCGCGGTGGTGTCCAGCGTTGCGGCTGCATGGTCGAGGCGAGCATGGCATCAGGGTAGCCGGGGGAGTGCGGAGGTCTCGGGAGAAATGGTGCGCGGTCGGGGACCGCTTATGGGCGGAGGCGGAGGTGCCAAGGACGGATGCGTGCGGACTGCGAGTAAAAACATGTCGCTACGTAGATATGCGCATCTACTAATGTTACCCGATCATTCCAGCCAAACTCACTCAACCCGAACAGGCCAAAGCAGCATTGAAGAGGGAGGGGAGCGCGCGAGATCGGCGACGACTACGCGGAGCGGAACGAACGGCCTCTCACGCTGCTGCGCAGGCCGCCTGTCGCGGCAATCGCGCCGCCGGGAGCGCGGCGGCCTGGGCAGCGGCATCGAGACGTCAGGGCTGGTGGGTGATGGTGTACCAGAGAATTGCCAGGGTACCGACCGTGAAAAGCGGTGCGATGATGAAGGTTTCGACCTTGTTCCCGGTGCGCTCGATGACGGGAAGGCTGACTCGTAGGCCGAAAGGCCAGAACAGGCGGCAGCCGCGCTCGGTGAGGCAGTCGCCGAGCAGGTGGGCCAGTGCGCCGAGTCCGACCGCGAACGGCAGCCAGACCGGCTTGTCGGCGATCCAATGTTCCATGGCGAACGTGCCCGCGGAGGCGAGTACGACGATCGGTCCCCATGCCTTGAAGTTGTTGCCGGACGGGCACAGATGCAGTGCGCGCACAGCCAGGGCGAGGAGGAAGAAGACCAGGCTCAGGGTGAACCAGTGCCCGAGCCAGTGCTCGCCGGCCCACGTGCCGTAGGCGGCGGCCGCGACGAAGGCCAGGGAGTGCGTGGCGCCGCGATGGCCGCCGGAGGCCCAGGAGATGAGCTTGCATGCGGTGTGCGTGATCGGACCCAAAGTGTGCGAGATGGTCCCGTCGGGGTGGTCCGCGTCTGGCAGCAGTGCGGCCCCGGCCGTGAGAAAGACGCCGAGCAACAGGTCGACGGTACCGAGGTGTCCCGTCGCATCCTGGAGAGCCGGAAACGTCAAGATCGTGACCGGTAGCGTCGCCGCTGCCGCCGACCAGGCCAACGCGCCACTGGTCGCATGTGAATGTCCAAGCACGATTCGAACGTTAGTTCAGCTTGCTATCGGTTCGCGAATGCCGCTGTGCGAGGTCGGAAGTCGTGCGTGAAGCGTGTCCTGCGTTCGGGCTTGCGCGGAAATGAGGTGGGGGAGTGCTGGTAAGAGTCGTGGCGATGCGTAAAACGTTCTGTAGGTGGACAATCCGGTTCAGCGCGGGATGCTGGCGTGAGAACTGTTCATGCATACCTCGCGACATCATGAGCGTCGCTTGAAGCGATCCGTGGTGCACGTGCATTAGCGCGCGAAGGAAAAATTGCGATACGTTCCTTTGCGTATATATGCATGATTCCCACCTACCGTCGAAGTTCCGACCCAGCCGGACTCAAACCAAAGCAGCATCGAGGCCGGGGGACCAGGCGTGATGTGAATCCAGTGCTAGAGGACGTCGCCGATGGCAACAGTCGCTGCGGCCATGATCCGGCGCGCGAGGTCGGATCCGTCGACCGGGCCGGTGGTGTCGACGGCGACGACCGGCGTGAGCGCGAGCGGTTCGGCCAGGCGCGCCCAGTGGTCCCAGTCGTGCGCGAGGTGCGCGTCGTCGTGGTACAGGGCGGCACGTGTACGGCCGCGGTATCGGTCGCGGGCGAGCTCCGGCGGAACCGAGCACCAGACCTCCACTGCTCGCGTCGCGCCCGACTTCACGATGCCGTTGGCGGCGTAGCGCGCATCTCGGGGTTTGAACCACCACGAGTCGATCAGCGCGACACCGGGAAGCGCGGCGGCCAGCGCCCAGGCGGCCTCTGTCGCGATCGCCCCGATATTCGGTAGTACCGCGGTGTGATCGAGCCCTGAGCCCAGCGCCTCTTTGATGGCGTCCCGCGTGATCAAGTGCGCACCGAGTTCGAGCGCCAGCGCCGGAGCCAAGGTGGACTTCCCGGAGCCTGGTAGTCCGTTGACGAGAACGAGTAGTTCGCAGATGGCGACGAACCTCCGGGGCGATCGAGAAGAACAAGTCGGCGGGCCTGATTCTCGTTGCGCATCGCCATGACCGGCAAGCCGGAAGGGAGGAGTGTTCGGCCAGTGAACCTTTCGCCGATGGTTCCCAGACCTGGGGATCTCACTTCGCACTCCGCGCATACGCTGCATCGCATAGCGCTAGATGATCGATAGCTGTATCTCGATCCGGACGTCTGGACGGAGCGTGGCAAATGTCTGGTTTCGATCAGATCGGCTCAACCAGTGGTAGGCCCTGCGGAGGAGGTTGTGGTGGGTGAGGGGCGCGGAGTTCATCTGTGCGGCAGTGTGCCGTTGGCGGATGCGGAAACAGTCTTCACCGAGGCGGCGCGGCGAATCGGCAAGCACTTGAAGCGCATTCCGGATGGGGAGACCGGAGTTCGGGACAACTGGGTAGTGTGGCAGTTGCCCAAGATGCAGGCGCATCCGGACCTGGAAACCATTCCGCCGCCGAGCCCCGAGTACGGGCCGAGCGAGCGGGTGCGGCCCAAGCCCGGCATGGACCCGGCGTCGATCGACTTCGGTCCCTTGGGTTACGCGGAGGCGGCGCTGGAATCCTGGCGAGTCTTCCACCGGCTGCGTGAGGACGGGACGATCCCCGCGGGCATTCGGTTCCAGGTGAGCTTGCCAACGCCTATCGCGGTGATCGGTGCGTTCGTCGCGGGTCCGCAGGGCGAGTTGGAGCGCAGGTACGAGGCGCGGCTGCTCGACGAACTCGCCGTCATCCTCGGCACGATCCCGGCGGAAGACCTTGCGGTGCAGTGGGATGCCGCGGTGGAGTTCGCGATCTTCGAGGGCGTCTTCCCGTCGTGGTTCGGCTCCGACTATCCGACGCAGCTCGAGGAAGTGGGGCGGCGGCTCGTTCGGTTGGGCGGTGCTGTGCCCGAGTCGGTGGATCTTGGTTATCACCTCTGCTACGGCGATTTCGGTCACCGGCACTTCGCCGAACCCGCCGATACCGGCAAGCTGGCTGCGGTCGCCGGCCGTATCCTGGGCGGGCTGGAGCGGCGGGTCGACTGGATTCACCTGCCGGTTCCGCGCTCGCGTACCGATGCCGACTATTTCAAGCCTCTCGCCGATCTTGTTTTGCCATCTGGAACGGACTTGCACCTCGGGCTGGTGCACGCCACCGACGGCCGTGCCGGCGCGCTGGCGCGGATCGAAGCTGCCCGCTCGGTGGTCGGCGAGTTCGGCATCGCCACCGAGTGCGGTATGGGCCGCCGTCCGGCCGGTCAGATTTCCACGTTGCTGGATCTGCACGCGGAACTCGCGGACTTGCTGGCTTGAATCCGCCTCCTCGACGCCGGGCCATATTTCAGGGTTGGGCCCGGCGCCGAGCCGCGAACCGGCGCGGACACCGACCACGACCACATCGTCGTAACGCACGGCTACGCGCTGACATTCGTCATCACCACGTGGATGATGCTGCCGGTGGAGGCTGGCGGTTTCGTGTCGTTCGCAATCGCGCGATGCTCAGCCTCGCCGATACGTCTCACTTGGACGCGCCGGGAGATGAGGCTTCTTCGAACCGGAGGAGCGGTTACCAGTCCTCTAGTTGACATAATGTTGATTATCGGCGCAATTTTGGGGCGGTTCGCAGCAGTGATTGTGCAGCGTATTCGTTGTCTGTCTGTCCGATCCGGTAAGGCGAGAGTGATTCGGTGAGTTCGAGGGCTGTCGGGCTTCTGCTGCGATTCCGGGAGTGACCTGATTGCGTAACCTGCTGCATGCAGATTGTGCATCGCCATTTTGTCACTGTGA
The DNA here is from genome assembly GCF_040644075.1 of Nocardia sp. NPDC047038. Taxonomy (NCBI): domain Bacteria; kingdom Bacillati; phylum Actinomycetota; class Actinomycetes; order Mycobacteriales; family Nocardiaceae; genus Nocardia; species Nocardia sp. NPDC047038. The sequence continues at coordinate 85,308 of NZ_JBEYVQ010000009.1, forward strand.
CGTATTGCGTGGCCAGGTGCGCGCCGATACGAAGAACTTGGCAAATATGCCGTCGACGTATGACGCTGTGCGGCAGTGGATGATTGGTCGGCGACGTCGTGGAACGAACGGTTGGGCGACGTCGCCCGCATCGTTGCGGACCTGCCCCCTACCCCAGGATGGCAGCTCTGCCCTCGGGCAAGGTGGTAGAGACGAACGAATCCGGTCTCGACAAACAAGAGGGCACCCATGCACTGGGCTGTAGAACGGCTGAGCCGAATCATGCCGCCGCCCCCGGATGGCGGCGACCTGGTCGACTGGGACGCGCTGCGTGTCGAGACCGGATGGGAACTGCCAGCTGACTATCGCGGCTTCGTCGCGGTGTATGGGATGGGGGCGATCAGTGACTCGATCGGCATCAGCGCGCCCCACTTCGAGGGCTCTCCGTATGAGGACCAGATGTTGTTCCGCGCCGAGCAGCGGGTCGCGGACGGGGAGCTGACCTGGGCGTCGAACGAGGCAGGTGACGACTTCCTGTGGCGATGCGTCGGCGAGCCAGAGCGGTGGGAGGTGATCTTCCGGCCCAGGAGCCGTGGCCAGGACCACAGATACGACATGGGAATGGCCGAGTTCCTGCTGCGCCTGGTGCGGGGCGAGATTTATCCGCCGCTGGAGGCCGAACTCGCGATGCCGGCCACGTTCGAGTCGTGGCGGGAAGAAGAAAGGCGTCTACTCGACGTCGATGGCAACCTTGAAGGCTTCTGATCGCCTTGCAAGGCCTTTCGTACCGTGATGTCGAGCGCTCGGGTGCGGAGGTGCGACGACCGCTGTTGGAGTGGGTTGGTTGACGAGTCTTGGAATTTTCCTAGATCGGGCTCGTTGGGGCTAGCGGCGGGCTCGGTGGATCGGGATGGCGAGGAAGTGCGGCGGGTGTAACCGCATGGTGTTGCTGGATGGCTGTCGTCGCACAGTCCAGTGTTCGGTGATTGGCTCTGGCTGTGGGGGCCAGTTGCGGGCACGCTGGGTCGGTGCTGGTTCGTCGGTTGGTCGCGTTGTATGTCGGTTTGTGGTTGTACGGGTTCTCGATGGCGGTGATGGTGCGGGCGGGGCTCGGGCTGGATCCGTGGGATGTGTTTCATCAGGGTGTGGCGCGGCATGTGCCGATCAGTTTCGGTGCCGTCACGGCACTGACCGGTGTCGCGGTGCTGTTGGCTTGGATTCCGCTGCGACAGTTGCCGGGTCTGGGCACGGTGAGCAATGTCGTGGTGATCGCCGTGTCGGTCGATGCCGGGCTCGCCTGGCTGCCGTCGTGGGATGCGCTGGCGGTGCGGGCCGGTGCCATGGGGGCCGCTGTCGTGTTGAACGCGGTGGCGAGTGTGTTGTACATCGGCGCGGGTATGGGTCCGGGCCCGCGGGATGGACTGATGACTGGACTGGTCCGGTGCACCGGGCGATCGGTGTGGGTGGTGCGCACGGCGATCGAGGTGACGGTGTTGACGACGGGATTGGTTCTCGGCGGCAGCGTCGGTGTGGGGACCTTGGTCTACGCCTTCGGGATCGGGCCGCTGATCCACCTGATGATCCCTGCGGTGAACCGATTCCTGCCGGGGTTTTCGCCGTCGAAGCCGGTGCTTGCCGTCGGCGGTGAAGTGGTGGAAGTTCCGGCCGGGTAGCTCGACTCCCCTACTCCCCTTCGAAGCGTCTTCGAATCGTCACGGTGACGAAAGGGTGTGACTTCGATGTCGGGTCAGCGGTGTGGTCCGAAGCTCACCTCGGCGAGCCGGTCCAACTCGTGAAGCGCCGCATCGTGTGGCAGAACTGGAACGATGCCCAGCAATGTGCGGTGAATTCCCAACTCCGCCAGGTATTCCAGTTGGTGGCGCTGTGGTTGGAACAGTGTCGCGATCACCGGCACCGGCGCTCGACCGTGACGGTCGGCGAGGGCCTGTAGTTCGCGGATCCCCCTCGCCAGCTCGTCGAGTGGCAGGCCGACGGGGGCCAACCATCCGTCGGCGTGGTCGAGGATGCGTTGGTGTGTGGATGGTCCCCAGCCGCCGAGCCACACCGGGGGGCGCGGCTGCTGGACTGGCTTCGGCCACGAGTACAGCGGGTCGAAATCGACGAAGTCGCCGTGGAATTCGGCTTGTCGGTGGGTCCAGATGTTTGTCATCGCAAGGAGTCGTTCGCGCTGTAGCGCAACTCGTGTTCTGGGATCGGTGCCGTGGTTGCGCATCTCTTCACGCAGCCAGCCGACGCCGACGCCGAGTTCGAACCGTCCTCCCGAGGCCAGGTCCAGGCTCGCCACCTCCTTGGCGAGAATGATCGGATCGCGTTGGACGACCAGCGTTACGGCCGTGCCGATCCGTAACCGTTGTGTCGCGGCGGCTGCGAACGACAATGTGACGAACGGGTCGAGATTGCGGTGGTAGTCGTGTGGGATCTCGTCGCCACCGGGGTATGGCGTGGTGACCGTGACCGGTATGTGCGTGTGCTCGGCGACGAACAGCGACTCGAAGCCGCGGTCTTCCACTGCCCGGGCGAGGTCGGCCGGGCCGATGCTTTCGTCGGTCACGCCGGTGAAGATTCCGATCTGCATTGGGCTACGGTAAACATTGACGCCAGCGTTAAGGTCAAGGTCGGGGTGAGTGGAATGCGGATCGGTGAACTAGCGCAGCGCACTGGTTGCAGCACGAGGGCATTGCGCTATTACGAGCGGCAGGGTTTGCTGACGGCAGCGCGTGGCGGCAACGGCTACCGCAGATTCGACGACTCCACCGTCGAGACCGTTCTTCGTATCCGTGCCCTTCTGGCAGCGGGGTTGCCCACCGATGTCATCCGTCGGGTACTGCCATGCGCCCGCGACACCGTTCCGCGGTTCGAGCCGTGTGCCGAGGTGGTAGCGATCTTGAAGTCGGAGATCGACCGAATGGACGCGCTTGCCGCGGATCTGGCGCGCTCCCGCCACCTGCTCGCCTCGATTCTGCTCGACTCCGGTGTACCGGTAGCGAGCGACCGCGCCGCGCAGAGCACGACGTAGCAACCGCGCGGTGCTGCGGATCCGGCACGACGTCCCGCGTCGTCTCACTGCGTGGGGCGCACCGAGTGGCCACGGCCGGGCACGATGGGAAACGAGACGCTGTCCGTCGGGGTGCTCGGGTCGATATGAGCACGTTTCGGGCGCAGGGGTGCGGCTGGCCGTACCTCGCCTGGTGACGGCGCATATCCTGCCGGTGGGTACTGTGGGCGGCCGCGCGGCGTGGTCACGTGCGAAACAGGTTGGTGCGAATAGTCTTCGGCGATTCGGTCGACGAAATGCGTGGCGGTGGAGCGCGCGTGTGAGTGACAATCCGGATGTGTCCGCTCTGATGCCCGATGTGGTCGCCGCCGAAGTGTTCGCAGCCGGGACGCAGCCCGCTTTGCGGGGTGAGACAGTGTTGTTGCGGCCTTGGACGAATGCCGACGCGGCGGTGATCCGGGCCGTCTACCAGGATCCGGATATCCAACGCTGGCATGTTCGCGATGTCGTCTCCGAGGCCGAGGCGCGGGAGTTGATCGCCCGCTGGCAGGCGGGGTGGAGCAATGGTGACGGCCCGCAGTGGGCTGTTGTCGTCGGTGACGTGGTGGCGGGCAGGGTCGGGTTGCGGCATATGGCACCGGCGGATGGCGTGGCGGGGATCGCGTACTGGACGGCTCCGGGATGGCGGGGCCGCGGCGTGACGCCCGCCGCGGTCGAGACGGTGACTCGGTGGGCGTTCGAGGTGGGTTTCCATCGGCTGGAGGTGTCGCACTCGGTGCGTAATGCCGCGTCCTGCCGGGCGGCGGTGAAGGCGGGATTCGCGCCGGAGGGTGTTCGGCGCAGTGCTGGGTTGCACGCGGACGGTTGGCACGACATGCATTTGCATGCCCGCCTCCGCCCGGCATAGATCCCTGTACGGAAGCAGCTGTCCCAGATAGCCTGTGGGAAGCGATCCGGCAGAAGGTGAAGATTCATGAGTGCTACCACCATTGCCCGGCAGTGCACGTTGTGTGAGGCGCACTGCGGAATTCTCGTCACGGTCTCCGGTGACCAGGTGACGCGGATCGAGGGCAATCCGCAGGACGTGCTGTCGAAGGGGTACATCTGCCCGAAGGCGACGGCGATGGGCGGGTTGCACCATGACCCGGATCGGTTGCGGACGCCGGTGCGGCGGGTGGGTTCGTCGTTCGAGCCGATCGGCTGGGACGAGGCATTCGACGAGATCGGTCGACGGTTGCGCGAGGTGCGTCGCGAGCACGGCAACAGCGCGATCGGCATGTATCTGGGGAATCCGGCCGCGCACAGCTCGTCGGTGCTGTACGCGGTGTTGCTGCGGTCGGTGCTGCTGACGCGGAACTTCTTCTCGGCGTCGTCGATCGATCAGTTCCCGCAGGAGTTCGTCGCGTGGCGGATGTTCGGCTCGAATGTGCTGATGCCGGTGACCGATATCGATCGGACCGACCGCCTGGTGATCCTGGGGGCGAATCCGGCGGTGTCGAACGGGTCGGTGACGACCATGCCGAATGCGAAGCAGCGGATCCGGGACGTGCGGCGGCGTGGTGGGAAGGTCGTGGTGATCGACCCTCGGCGGACCGAGACGGCGCGGCTGGCCGATCAGCATGTCGCGGTGGCTGCGGGCGGTGATGTGTATCTGCTGCTGGCGATGTTGCATGTGCTGGTCGCCGAGGGTCTGTGTGACGAGAAGGCGATTCGCGCGTCGAGTACCGGTTGGGAGCGGTTGCGTGCGCTGGTGGCCGAGGCGTCGCCGGAGCAGATGGCGCAGTACGCGGGCGTGGACGCGGAGACGATTCGCGGGCTGGCTCGGGAGCACGCGGCGGCGCCCTCGGCGGTGCTGTACGCGCGGATCGGGGTGTGCCAGCAGGTGACCGGCACGTTGACGCATTGGCTGGTGAACACGATCAACGCGGTGACGGGCAACTTGGATCGGGCGGGTGGGCAGATGTTCGCGACGCCGCCGATCGATGCGCCGCGGTATGCGAAGTACCTGCCGATGGGGTATGGGGCGTGGACCGACAGCTCCGGGACCTACAAGTCGTTCCGCTCGGAGTTGCCGGTGGCGGCGCTGGCGCAGGAGATGTCGGCCGAGGGGCCGGGCCGGATCCGCGCGATGATCACGTATGCGGGCAATCCGGTGTTGTCCACGCCGCAGCGCGGCCGGTTGGGGGCGGCGCTGGACGGGCTGGATTTCTATGTGGCCGTGGACATGTACGTCACGGAGACGACGCGGCACGCGGACATCATCCTGCCGCCGATCTCGCCGTTGGAGCGCGAGGATGTCAACATCCTGTTCCCGGTGTTCAGTGTGCGCAACAATCTGCGTTTCGACGCGCGCGTGTTCGAGCCGCCCGCCGATGGGCTGGAGGATTGGCAGATCATGGCGCGGTTGGTCACCGAGATGGTGCCGTTGCCCGCGCGGCGGCTCACCGCGCGGGTGCTCAACGCGGTGTTCGATCGGGTCAGCCCCGTGCGGATCGCCACGCTGGGGGTGGCGGCGGGGCCGTACGGGGTGTTGCGGCGGGGTCGCAAGGGTTTGACGGTGGGTAAGGCGCGTGCGGCGGCGGGCGGTATCGATCTGGGTCCGTTGCGGCCGAGGCTGCGGTCGCTGCTCGGGACGAAGGATCGGAAGGTGCATGTGGCGCCGGAGGATTTCGTGGCGGCCGCGCGTGAAGTTCTCGCGGCCGCGCAGCGGGGTGAGGCGGTGACCGCGCCTGCCGACGGCTACGACTTGAAGTTGATCGGTCGCCGTCATCTGCGCAGCAACAATTCGTGGCTGCACAATGTGCCGTCGATGGTGAAGGGGCGCGATCGTTGCACGGCGCTGATGCATCCGCAGGATGCGGCGGCGCGCGGGTTGCGCGACGGTGAGCCGGTGACGGTGCGTTCGCGCACCGGGGCGATCGTGGTGCCGTTGGAGGTCAGTGACGACATCCGGGCTGGGACGGTGGCGATCCCGCACGGGTGGGGACATCAGGAGCCGGGTGTCGGGTGGACGGTGGCGGCGTCGCTGCCGGGCGCGAATGTGAACCTGCTGCACGATCCGGCGGTGACCGACACGTTCTCGGGGACGGCGGCGGTGAACAACACGTGGGTGACGGTGACGCGGGCGTCGGTCGACTCGGGGGAGCGTGTGGACCTCAGCGAGCGCGAACCCGCGCCGACCGTTTGACGAGTGTGGACCGTCTGCTCGGCAGCGTGATCGCAATGGGATGGTCTGGCACTGTTACTTCCCGGCGCTGCCGAGGCAGAACCGATGCCGGTCACCGTCCAGGTGATGGAATGTGCCATATGCGGGCGGGGCGGCGGTGAGCTAGGCAAACCCTCCGCCCCCGCTCGAGCAGTATCTGCCCGCTATGGGGCTGGTCGTGCGGCACTTTCTATGCGGTAGAGCCCGAGCAGTCGCCGCTTTTCCGGTCGACCGGTGTGGTGTTCCCTCTGCGCACGGGAGGCGACCTGCGCGAGGTGGGTCATTTGCTCACCTGGTCGACGCGGGTGCCGTCCAGCCAGGGTTGGGGGTCGGCCAGGAACGGGGTGTCGGCGAGGCGGTCGAGGTCTTCGAAGAAGGCTTTGGTGGTGCGGGCGGCCGCGGTGGTGGTGCCGACGGAGACGAATCCGGCTTGTTCGGCGTCGAGGCCGCGGGAGAGGGATTTGTCGGAGCCGAAGTAGACGGCGCGTTTGAGTTCGGCGACGACGACCGGGTTGCGGGCGGCCAGCCGGGCCGCGGTGGCCTGGGTTTCGGTGAGCAGGTCCTCGGCCGGCAGTACGCGGTTCACCAGGCCGAGACGCAGCGCTTCCTGGGCGGTGAACGGCGTGCCTTCGAGGGTGACCTCGATGGCTTTGGCGGCGCCGAGCAGGCGGGTGAGGCGTTGGGTCGCGCCGCCGCCGGGAATGAGGTTGGCCAGCGTCTCGATCTGGCCCAAGCGCACGTGGTCGGCGTCGGCGGCGTAGCGCAGATCGCAGGCCAGCGCGATCTCGTGCCCGCCGCCGAGTGCGGGTCCGTTGATGGCGGCGAGGTAGGCGACGCCGGAGCGGTTCATCCGCAAGGTGGTGCGTTTCCAGCGGTAACCCCAGACCAGGCCCGCACCGAGACCGCCGCCGTGGCGTTCGACCAGGTCGGTGGCGCCGGGAACGTGCAGGACGGCAGCGGCGGCGCGCAGGAACGGTGCGGCGGCGCGAGCGGGGACGAAGGGGCGTGGTTTCTCGATCATGCCGCCGAGGGCGGCGGGGTCGGCATGGGTGAGGAAGCGGCCGGGCAGTCCTCCGGTGAGCACGACCGCGCCCACGGTGTCGTCGATATCGACCGCGGCGGTGAGAAGGTCCAGGTCGCGGACGACCGCGGTGGTGACGAAGTTCCACGGGGGCGCGACCACACGCGCGGTGAGTACCCGCCCGGACTGGTCGAGTTCGATGGTTTCCAGGGGCAGGTCGGCGGCGGACATCGGCGGCTCCTTCGGTGCGCATGTCAGCGGTCGGTACGCGAGAACGGTTCCACGCGAACGCGTTTCGGAAGCGGTCCAGCGCGGTCGTGGACTACACCCTGATGTTGCGGACCGGCCGGGCCGGTCCGCAACATCGGTCAGGCCGTGGGCTTGTGGACGCGGGTGTCGTGGAATTCCAGGAATGCCGTGAGGGTCTGCTCGGGTGCCTCCAGTTGCGGGTAGTGGCCGATTCGCGACAGTTCCACGACATCGGGGTCGGTGATCAGTTCGCGGTAGCGGTGCACCATGTGGCCGCCGGAGACGGGATCGGACAGGCCGTCGACGAGCCGGACGGGGACCTGGGCCTGCTGCAGTGCGCCCACCCAGCGCTTGCGCTGCTTGCGGCGTTCGGCCATGTAGCGGATGAGTTTGTGGCCGTTGCTCTTGCCGTGCCTGCTGCACCACAGCAGCCAGAACTGGTGCAGTTCGATGTCGGTGGGTTTGGTGTCGGGCCCGAATACCGCGGCCAAGCTGTGGTGGAAGGTGCGTTCGCTGCCCAGGACGCCGACCAGCGGGCCGAGCGGGCTCGCCAGCAGCCGCTGCACCGGGCGGGGGCGGTGTGTTTCGGGGAACAAGCCGCCGTTGAGCAGGCACACCGACTCGATCACCAGGGATTCGTCGCCGGCGGCGCGGCGTTCGGCGTCGCGGGCCACAAGCTCCTGGGCGACGGTGTCGCCGTAGTCGTGGGCGAGGATGTGGTATCGGCTGATGCCCTGTTCCCGCAGCAGGTTCTCGTGGATGTCGGCTTGGTCGGTGATGCGGTAGTCGTAGTGGCGGGGTTTGGCCGACCAGCCGAAGCCGATCATGTCGGGGGCGATGACCCTGGCGAATCGTTCGCACAGGCCCGGCCAGATCCGATGCCAGTCCCAGGACGCGGTGGGAAATCCGTGGATGCACACCAGCGTCCCGTGGGTGCCTGCGCCTCCGTCGCGCCAGAAGATCTGGTGGCCGCGATGAGTGTGGCGTCGTCCGTTCGCCCGCCAGGACGCGAACTCCTCCATGTCTACCTCCTTGTCGTCGACAAGCATGGCGCGTGTGTGCGCCCGGGCACAGTAGTTCGGTCGGCCGTGCACGTGTCATCTACCGCGCCGGCCGATAGCCGATCGTGCGCTCTGCGAGAATTTCACCGTGCATGTCGCGATCGGCCTGGTTGTTCTCGTCGCGTCGGCGGCCGCGTTGGCGGCGCTGGCGCGACGGTTCGGGATCTCCGAACCGCTGGTACTGACGGTGGGCGGGGTGGCGGCGTCGTATCTGCCGTTCGTGCCGGAGATCCATTTGGAGCCGGAGATCATTCTGCTCGGTTTCCTGCCTCCTTTGCTGTATACCGCCGCGATCCGCACGTCGCTGGTGGATTTCCGGGCGAATGCGCGCACGATCGGGTTGTTGTCGGTGGGGTTGGTGTTGTTCACGACCTTCGCCGTGGCGGTGGTGGTGTGGTGGTTGCTGCCGGTGCCGTTCGCGGTCGCTGTCGCGCTGGGTGCGGTGGTGGCTCCGCCGGATGCGGTGGCCGCCACGGCGGTGGCGCGGCGGATCGGGATGCCGCGGCGGATCGTGACGATCCTGGAGGACGAGTCGCTGTTCAACGACGCGACCGCGCTGGTGGCGTTGCGGACGGCGCTGGCGGCGATGGTGGGCACGGTGTCGGTGTGGGCGGCGGGCGCCGATTTCGCGCTGGCGGCCGGTGGCGGCGCGGCGGTGGGAGTGGTGGTGGCCTATCTGCTGGCGATGTTGCGGCGGCGGATCACCGACCCGGTGATGGACACGACGTTGTCGTTCCTGGCGCCGTTCGCGGCGTATCTGCCCGCCGAGGGCATTCACGCCTCGGGGGTGATCGCGGTGGTCGTGTGCGGGATGATCCTCGGGCACAATGCGCCGGTGTGGCAGAGCGCCGCGTCGCGGATCGCCGAGCGCATCAATTGGCGCACGATCCAGTTCATCCTGGAGAGCGCGGTGTTCGTGCTGATCGGGTTGCAGGTGCGCGGCATCGTGGAGGGTGCTTGGCACAGCGAGCTCGACCACGCCACCCTGCTGTGGTCGGCGGTGGCGGTGCTGGCCGCGACGATGTTGGCGCGTCCGGTCTGGGTGTTCGGGTCGTCGTTGTTGTCGCGCAGTCTCGGTGGTGGCGAGGCGGTGCCGGTGAGTCATCTGGTGGTGGTGTCGTGGGCGGGGATGCGGGGGGTGGTGACGTTGGCGGCGGTGCTGCTGCTGCCGCAGGACACTCCGTTGCTGGCCGTGCTGCGGCTGCTGGCGCTGGTGGTGGTGGCGGGAACGCTGCTGGTGCAAGGCACGTCGTTGCCGTGGCTGGTGCGGTGGCTGCGGTTGCGCGCGCCCAGTCGCGCCGAGGACGCGTTGCAGAAGGCCAACGTGTTGCAGCAGGCGACCGCGGCCGGTTTGGCCGCTCTCGAGCGGGAAGTCACGCCGGACACGCCGCCGGGGGTGGTGCAGACGTTGCGTGATCGCGTCCTGTGGAAGGCCAACGCCGCCTGGGAGCGGTTGGGGCGGGCGGAGTCGGAGCTGGTGACACCCACCGCGGAGTACCGGCGGCTGCGGTTGGCGATGTTGCAGGCCGAACGCGAAACCGTCTTGCGCGTACGGGATTCGGGCGCCGTCGACTACGAGATCCTGCAGCATGTGCTGGCGCAGTTGGATCTCGAGGAGTCGATCATCGATCGCTACGACGAGACCGAGGAAGAACGGGTCGAACCGCTGGCGGCGGCGGGGGCCGACGACGCTTGCGCGCATCTGCGGGACGCGCCGCTGGTGCGTGCGCACGGCGGGCCGGACGAATGCGGCGAATGTCTCGCGGAGGGACTGGCGTGGGTGCATCTGCGGATGTGCTTGTCGTGCGGGCACATTGCCTGCTGCGACTCTTCTCCGGGCAATCACGCGACCAAGCACTACGGCGCCAGCGGGCATCCGGTGATGCGCAGTGTGGAGCCGGGAGAGGCGTGGCGCTGGTGCTATGTCGACGAGCTGCTCGGTTAGCCGGAGTGGGTCAGCGCTGCGCGTGGGAGTAGATCAGGCGCGCGTATTCGGCCAGCAGCTGGTCCAGTGACAGGTTCTCCCCGCCCGCGGCGATCTGCTGGTAGCCGACGAGCATCGCCATGCCCAGTGAGGTGACCACGGCGGCGGTGTCGTCGTCGCCGACGACCCCCTTGATCGCTTTGTGCACGGTGCGCCTGCGGGATTCGTCGACGCGCTTGAGTGCGAGGTTGACCGATTCGTCGTTGGCCGCCCAGGCGCGGATGGCGGCTTCGGCGGAATGGTGCAGTCCGGCGGCGAGGTCGGACATGGCGCGGATGTCGTCATCGGGGTTGCCCTGGTTGAACGGCATGGTGCCCAGGATGCGCACCTGGCGGTTCTCCCAGTGTTCGAGCAGGGCGTCGACGAATCCTTGCCAACTGCCGAAGTGGTGGTAGAACGATCCGCTGGTGACGCCGAGCTGCCGGCACAGGACGCCGATGTTGAGACCTTTGAAGCCGAGTTCGGCGAGCACTTCCAAGCCGGTGTCGAAGTACTGCTCCTTGGTGACCACTCGTGACATACGCGCGCCGTTCTCTTCGTTCGGTCAGGGGGAGGGACCGAACAGTACCCCATCGTAGCGTCGGCTGGACCGACCTCGGGAAGTACCGATGCGTACGCCGAGAAGACGCTTCGGTACCTGTTACCTGCTGAAATATTTAGCGCGCGTGGGTGGATCGCGCGCGGAGCTGCTCAGCGAGGTGCCCGAAGGTGTCGCCGCCGAGCTGGCCGCCACCGACGCGGTGCTTGTCGAGTCGCTGGTGCGGCTGTCGCGGCAGTTGTGGCAGCGCAGCGCTGCGGCCACCGTGCGGGGCGCACTCGAAATTGCTGCGTCGCAAGAATTCCCCCTCTTTCCGTGGGTTGGTAATTCCTGATGGATTGCTGTGTTGCGCCTTTTCCTCGGCTTCACGGTGAAGTCGTCGGCGGAATGCGGCACGGTGGGAGCGGGAATCTTTTCATCGGACCGGGTGATGGCCGAAGCCGGAGAGATGGCGATGAACCCCAGCTCAGCGCGTATCAGAGGTGGAACACCGGCGGTTACCCCGTCCGGTGCAGGCCGGTTTCTGTTTATTCATTCCTTGTTCACGAGAAAGACGATCGCGTCATACACGCTGCTGACTTCGTGTTTTCTACCGAAAGGGAGCGATCGTGGAATTGCTGACAGTTCTCGCCGACCTCATGACCGCCGTGTTCCAAGCCGGTAGCGGCAGCGCGGCCTGACCCGCCCCGCCGCGGCGGTCGGTCCGCGACCCCATCGCCCGGCGCGGCGGAATCCGCACGGCCGGAATCACCGATCCCGTTGCCGGAGAAGTGGTTCGGTCGTGCGCGGACGAACCGGTCGTGGATCCGGAAACGGGCGAAAACGCCCCGCCGAGCACGGTCGGACACCTACGGTCTGGGAAAGCCGGGTGTACCGAACGGGGTTGTGCGATGACCGAACCGAACACGTCCTGCGCCGCGTTCCAGCACAGCGCCGCGATCGATCCGGACGCGGTGGCCGTCCGGTCCATCGGCGGCGGACGAACGCTCACCTGGCGCGTGTACGCCGAAGAAGTGCGCGCGGTCGCGGCGGGCCTGGCCGCGCTGGGTGTCGGCCGCGGCGACACGGTGGCGTTGATGATGGGCAACCGGGTGGAGTTCTATCCCCTGGAAGTCGGCGCGCAGCACACCGGCGCGACCTCGTTCTCGGTGTACAACACCCTCTCGCCCGAACAACTGACCTACGTGTTCGCCAACGCGGGCAATCGGGTGGTGATCTGCGAGCAGCAGTACCTCGAGCGGATCCGTGCCTGCGGCACGCCGATCGAGACCATCGTCTGCATCGACGCCACGCCCGAGGGCGCCGTGGGGCTCGATGAACTGAAAGCCATGGGCCGCCCCGATTTCGACTTCGAGGCGACCTGGCGGGCCGTGCGGCCCGACGACGTGCTCACCCTCGTCTACACCTCCGGCACCACCGGCAACCCCAAGGGTGTGGAGATCACCCACGCCAATCTGCTGGCCGAAGCGCGAGCGTTCCACGCGGTGCTGCCGGTGGAGTTCGGCGACCGGCAGACCTCCTACCTGCCTTCGGCGCACATGGCCGACCGGTTCTGCTCGCTGTATCTGCAGCAGGTGTACGGCACGCAGATCACCGTGGTGCCCGACCGGTCGCTGCTGCCGGCCGCGTTGGCCGACGTGCACCCCACCATCTGGGGCGCGGTGCCGCGGGTGTGGGAGAAACTGAAGGCCGCTATCGAGTTCTCCGTCACCGCCGAACCCGACGACGCCCGGCGCGGGGCGCTGCGGTGGGCGCTGGACGTGGCGGCGCGCAAGGCCGACGCCCAGCTGCGCGGCGAACCGATCGATGACCAGCTGGCGGCCGAATGGGCGCGGGCCGACGAGCAGGTGCTGTCGGCGTTGCGCGCCGGAATCGGCCTGGACCGACTGAAGTGGGCGATGTCGGGCGCCGCGCCGATTCCACCGCAGACCCTCGGGTTCTTCTTCGGCATCGGCATCCCGATCTCGGAGATCTGGGGCATGTCCGAACTGACCTGCGTGGCCAGCGCCTGCTCGCCGGAGCAGGCGCGGCTGGGTTCGGTGGGCCGGATGCTGCCGGGAATGCAGTGGCGGATCGCCGAGGACGGGGAATTCCTGGTGCGCGGGCCACTGGTGATGAAGGGCTACCGCAAACAGCCGCGGCAGACCGCCGAAGCGCTCGACCCGGACGGGTGGCTGCACACCGGCGACATCATGTCCGTCGACGCCGAGGGGTATCTGCGGGTGGTCGACCGCAAGAAAGAGCTGATCATCAACTCGGCGGGCAAGAACATGTCCCCGGCCAACATCGAGAACGCGATCAAGGCCTCGACGCCGCTGGTGGGCGCCATCGCCACCATCGGGGACGCGCGCCCGTACAACACGGCGCTGATCGTCATCGACGCCGAGACCGCGGCACTGTATGCCGCCGAGCACGCGCTGCCGGATGCCTCGGCGGCGGCGTTGGCGGCCGAGGACGGGGTGATCGCCGCGATCGCGCGCGGCGTGGCGGCGGGCAACGCCACGTTGTCGCGGGTCGAGCAGATCAAACGGTTCACCGTGCTGCCGGTGTTCTGGGAGCCCGGCGGCGACGAGGTCACCTTGACGATGAAGTTGCGGCGCAAGCCGATCGCCGACAAGTACGCCGAGCAGATCGCACAGCTCTACGCCGAAGACCTCGCCGCGACCGTGCACGAACCCGACGGGCAGCGATCCCGCGCCGGCGGCGCGGACACGCTCACAGCTGGAAGGTGAGCCGCTGCGGGCGCACGTAGTCGGCCGGATCGTGCAGGGTGCGCAGTTCCGGTCGCCGTGGCGCGGTGATCCGTTCCAGTTCCGCGCGCAACGGTGCGTCGTAGGTCGCCGCGCTCGCGGTGAGTCCGGGCAGCCAGTTGTCGTGATGGCTCGGCACGAACAGCGCGGGGGTGAGGGCTTCGATGTAGGTGCGGGGATCGCGCAGCCCGTTGCTGATCTGGTTGTAGCCCTGCACCGCGCCGATCTGCACGTCGGTGGCCGGGAGCGCGGCGAGGGTGTCGAAGACCTGCGGGGCGCGTTCGGTGAGCGGTCCGGTCGAGTCGTGCCACACCAGGCACAAGCCCGGCACCCGGAACTGGTACAGCAGCACCCCTCCTTCGGGGTCGCGCAGCCGCGGCACACCTTGCAGCAGACCGCTCAGCGTCGGCGGGTGGGTCAGCACGATGCCCGGTTGCGGGCGGGGAAAGAAGCGCGGTGATCCGCCGACGGGATCGGGCGGGGTGCGTGCGGAGTGCAGGTGCCGCACGACGGTCACCTCGACCGCGCCCACAGCGAAATCCTCCCGGGTGCCGATCGCGGTGCCCGCGTCACCGTGCACGGCGGTGGGGAACGCTGGATCGGTGACCTGTGCGGCGATGCTCGCGCAGTGCTCGGCGGTGCCGTGTACGACCGCGCCGCTGGCCTGGGCGATGCGTCCGGCGTCGGCGGCGTGGTCGAAGTGGCCGTGGCCGATGAAGATCGCCGCAGGTGCCAGGTCCACCAGGTCCTGCGGGGTGGCGGGGACGTAACCGGTGCTGGTCAGCCGGGGCACCCACGCGTCGAGCAGGAACACCGAACCGCCGATGGCCAGGGCGAAGGTGGTGCAGCCGACCCACGACAGCACGACCCGGTCGGTGCGCAGGGCGCCGGTCTGCGGGTCGACGGTGTCGGCGCCGAAGAAGCGGGCGCGCGCGGCGATCGTGCGCGGGTCGGCGGGATCGGCCGCCGGCCGCAAGACGCCTGCGCTGAGGGAGGTCAGTTTGCCGCCAGGGCCGAACAGGCCGAGGCCGGGAAGCTTGCACACCCCCGTACCCCATCACGTGCGGGGGATGCGGGCAAGAGACCGGCTACAGGCGTACGCCCAGCAGGGCGTCGACGGCGGTGGTGATCAGCGTGGGGGCGTCGGTGTCCTGGCCGCCGTAGTCCAGTGCCTGGCGGGCCCAGTTGTCGAGGGCGTCGAGCGCCTTGGGGGTGTCCAGATCGTCGGCCAGGTGCTGGCGCAGGCGGGCGACGGTGTCGGTGGCCGACGGGCCCGCGGGCAACGCGGTGGCTTCGCGCCACAGCTCCAAGCGCTGCTGCGCCCGCTCGAGCAGGGCGTCGGTCCACATCCGGTCTTGCCGGTAGTGGCCGGCCAGCAGGCCGAGGCGGATGGCGGCCGGGTCGACGCCGCCGCGGCGCAGCGTGGACACCAGCACGAGGTTGCCGCGGGACTTCGACATCTTCTCCCCGTCCAGCCCGATCAGGCCGGCGTGCACGTAGTGGCGGGCGAAGCGGCGGCCGGCGATGAGCGACTCGGCGTGCGCGGCGGAGTATTCGTGGTGGGGGTAGATCAGGTCACTGCCGCCGCCCTGGATGTCGAATTCCGGGCCGATGCGGTTCAACGCGATCGCCGAACACTCGATGTGCCAGCCGGGTCGGCCCGGGCCGAACGGGGCGGGCCAGGACGGCTCGCCGGGCCGCGCCGAGCGCCACAGCAGCGCGTCGATGGTGTCGCGTTTACCGGGACGGTCCGGGTCGCCGCCGCGTTCGGCGAACAGCCGCTGCATGGTGGCGCGGTCGTAGCCGGATTCGTAACCGAACTGGTCGGTGGCGTCGGCGCGGAAGTAGATGTCGGGGTACTCGGCGTCGTCGACGACGTAGGCGGCGCCGGAAGCCAGCAGTTTCTGCACGAATTCGACGACCTCGTCGACGGATTCGACGGCGCCGACGTAGTCGCGGGGCGGCACGATCCGCAGCGCGGCCATGTCCTCACGGAACAGGTCGGTCTCCGCCGCGCCGAGGTCGCGCCAGTCCACGCCGTCGCGGGCGGCGCGTTCGAACAGCGGGTCGTCGACGTCGGTGACGTTCTGCACGTAGTGCACGTCGTGGCCCGCGTCGCGCCACAGCCGGTTGACCAGGTCGAAGGTCAGGTAGGTGGCGGCGTGCCCGAGGTGGGTGGCGTCGTAGGGGGTGATGCCGCAGACGTACATGGTGGCGGTGGGGCCGGGGGTGACCGGGCGCACCAGACGGTCGGCGGTGTCGTACAACCGCAACGGCGGTCCTGCTCCAGGGACGGTGGGGAGGGCGGTATCGGACCAGGACTGCATGCTTACGAGGGTAAAGGTGTGGTGGAGATCATCGGCCCCCGGCCCGGTCGCCGCGCCCATGCGGCCGGTAGGGTCGCCTGCCGCGACCTGCGTCTTCCAGCAAATCGTGGGATGTCAATAATTACGGTTTCGCTGAATCAGCTGTCGGTGCCGCGGGTGGGATCGGTGACGGTGTTGGGGCCGATCGCGAACGTCCCGTCCAGTTCGGGGATGTCGGGATCGGTGTCGGCGAGTGCGAGCTGAGTGAATTCGCCGCGCGCGACGTCGAACTCGAGTTCGTGATAAGCGACCGTATCGCCCCAGTCCGCGGAAGGCAACGAGATGAACCGCATGGTGAACCGCCCGGAGTCCACCGAACCCTCGGTCATGACGTAGACGCCGAAGTGGTTCTCCCCCGCCGAGCTCAGCCAGTAGACGCCGTTGTCGTAGAGGTGCAGGTCGGTGTCGGGGTAGGGCTTCTTGTCGTAGAGGTGCACGTAGTGCAATGCGATGCGGTAGGTCGGCGCGCCGACGGCGACCCGCACCACCGGCGCCGCGCGATCGGGAGTGGAGTGGGGCATCGCGTCCTCCTCGTCGTCGCGCCGAGCGCTCGAAGCTTCAACTGTGCCAGGAAACCCCGCGCACGGCAGCGGTGGCGATCAGAACGCCGGCCACGGAATGGGCCGGGAGGTGCGCGGCAGCGGCATCACCGGGTCGTCGAGCACCTGCTGGGTGCGTTCGATCAACGCGTCGATCTCGGCGTCGGTGATGTGCTCGCCGAGCGTGTCGGCGAACGCGCCCGGCAACTGCTTGGCGAAGGCGGTGATGTCGGCGATCAGCCCGTCGTCGATGGGCTGCCCGGCCCAGCCCCACAGCACCGTGCGCAGTTTGTGGTCGGTGTGCAAGCAGATGCCGTGGTCGACGCCGTAGACCTGCCCGTCCACCCCTTCCAGCGCGTGCCCGCCCTTGCGGTCGGCGTTGTTGAGCAGGACGTCCAGCACCGCCATGCGCTGTAACCGCGGATCGTCGGCGTGGATCAGCGACACTTCGTTGCCGACGTCGTCCACCGCGCGCAGCACCTCGCGGAAGCCGTCGGGCACCGCGCCCGCGGGGCACAGGTCGATCAGGTCGAGGCGGTCGCCGCGGTCGGTGTGGTTGTCGACGCCCACGACCCAGCGTTGCACCATGCCGAAGCCGAAAGGGCCGTCGCGCAAGATGGTTTCGGGGATCACGCCCCAGCCGATCGCCTCGGAGATCAGATACGAGGCCACCTCGCGCCCGGCCAGGGTGCCGTCGGGGAAATCCCACAGCGGTCGTTCGCCGCGGATCGGTTTGTAGACCACCCGCAGGGGTGTCTCGCCGGTGGCGGTGTCGTTCACGTCGCAGACCAGGGTGACGTTGCTGGCGGTGCTGACCCGCCCGATCACGGTCAGTTCACCGTTGTGGAATCCGTCCCCGGCCTCGGCCACCGAATCACTCCTCCATTTCGGCCGCGCCGAAGATCTCACCGCGTTTGTAGCCGTTGGTGCGCACGCACATGTGCCCGCGCGCCGACAGCGGCTCACCGCACAGCGGGCACGGCGGGCGGCCCGCCGCGATCACCCGGGTGGAGCGCAGCGCGAATTCGCGGGCTTGGATCGGGGTGAGGAACACCCGCACCGCGTCGGGCCCCTCTTCGGTGTCGTCGAGGACCACCGACTCGTCGACCTCGGTCTCGGTGATCGCCAGCAGTTCCACCACCACCGCGCCCGCGTCGGCGTCCCAGCCCAGGCCCATGGTGCCGACACGGAACTCGGCGTCGATGGGGGTGACCAGCGGTGCGTTGTCGGCGACGTCCTCGGCCTGCGGGGGCACTTCGGCGCCGAAGCGGCGCGCGACCTCGTCCAGCAGCAGACCCATCCGGTCGGCGAGCACCTTGACCTGCTGCTTTTCCAGCAGCACGCTGACCACGCGCGGTTCCTGCACGGCCTGCAGATAGAACGCGCGATCGCCCGGCTCACCGACGGTCCCGGCGACGAAACGATCGGGGGTGCGGAATACATGGATTGCGCGTGACACATGCACCTCCTGATATGACCCTGATCGACTACCCGCGGCGCGGGGATTCCATACAACGACCGCTCGGTTGTTTACAAGGAATCTCGACGCTCCGCATTCCCATTATCCGCACTTGCGCTATTGCCGAGCTCGCCACCGGGGACTGGTCCGGAGACGTCGGGTCCCGGCGTCGACGACGACGCCGCTTGCTGTTGAGCGCCGGAGGCGGCGAGGGCCGACAGGTCGGCGCCGGTGTCGTTGAGCCGCCACACGTACGGGGCGGTCGGGGTGTAGCGCACGACGCTGAGCGAGGCCGGTTCGACGAGGATCCGCTGGAAGCCGTCGAGGTGGATGCCCAGGGCGTCGGCGAGTACCGACTTGATCACGTCGCCGTGGGTGCACGCCACCCACAGTGCGTCGCGGCCGTGCTGGGTGGCCAGGGCGCGGTCGTGTTCGCGGATCGCGGCGACCGCGCGGGCTTGTACTTGCGCCAGCCCTTCTCCGCCGGGGAACACCGCGCCGGAGGCGTGCCGTTGCACGACCTTCCACAGCGGTTCCTCCAGGAGTTCGGCGATGGGCCGCCCGGTCCACTCGCCGTAGTCCACCTCGAGCAGCCGGTCGTCGAATACCGGTTCCAGCCCGAACTTTTCCGCCAGCGGCGCGACCGTGCGCTGGCAGCGCAGCAGCGGGGAGTGCACGATTCGTTCGATCGGCAGCCCGGCCAGTCGTTCGGCCACGGCCCTCGCCTGCTCCTCGCCGCGCTCGGTGAGCTCGACGCCGGTGCTGCGACCGGCCAGGGTGCGGGCGGTGTTCGAGGTCGACACACCGTGCCGCAACAGGATCACCGTCATGCGGTCAGCCTAGCGATCATGTCGCCGAGACCACCCCGCCCGCCAGCAGACCCATGAGGATCGCGCCCAGCACGATGCGGTAGCCGACGAACCAGTACAGCGAGTGGCGTGCCACGAAACGCAGCAGCCACGCCACCGACGCGTAGCCGACCGCGAACGCCAGCACGGTGGCCACCAGCAGTTGCGGTCCGCTGGCGTTGAGGCCCTCACCAGCGGGTTCGAACGCGTCCGGCAGGCTGAACAGGCCCGAGGCGGTCACGGCCGGGATGGCCAGCAGGAACGAAAACCGTACGGCCGCTTCGCGCTCCAAGCCCAAAAACAGGCCCGCGGTGGAGGTGGCGCCCGAGCGCGAGACACCGGGGATCAGCGCCAGGCACTGCGCGAAACCCATGGCCAGCCCGTCACGGGTGGTCAGTTGCTCGATCGGGCGATCCTTGCGGCCGAAGTGTTCACCGGCGGCGATGACCAGGGCGAAGAAGATCAGCATGAACGACACCAGCCACAGATTGCGGGCGCCGGTGCGGATCTCGTCTTTGAGCAAGAATCCCAGCACACCGATCGGGATGGTGGCGATGATCACATACCAGCCGATGCGGTAGTCGAGTTCGCGCTGGGCCTGTTCGTCGAAGACGCGCTTGTGGTCGGCGGTGATGACCGGAAGTCTCGTCGTGGGCTGATCGTGCAGCGGGATCTGCTGGCGGCCGCGCGTGGTCAGTTGCTCGCGCAGACCCGCGAACCAGGCCAACAGGATCCGCCAGATGTCCTTGGCGAAGTACACCAGCACCGCGGCCTCGGTGCCCAGCTGGGTGACCGCGGTGAACGAGGCGCCCGCGTCGTCGCCGAAGAAGACCGACGAGACGATGCGCAGATGCGCCGAGGAGGAGATCGGCAGGAACTCCGTCAGTCCCTGCACCAGACCCAGCACCAAGGCCTGCACCCAGGTCATCGACTCGCCTACCACGAACCATCCTCCACTTCCGCGCGGAATACGCGTCGCTACCTGGGCATTGGTGCGGCGATCGGTCGATTCTTCCTGACCACCGCGCCAATCACGCAGCGACAGTACAGTGTCGAGGCCGCGGCGGCGTGCCCGGCCGTGGCGCTGCCGCCGCCGCGCGGGTCGCGGGTGTGCTCGCCGCACCCGAGCGCGACCCACTGTGCTGGTGGCCGCCGAGTCGCGTATCCACACTCTAGGCTTGGCGCCGTGACGAATGCGCGGACACGGTGATGGAACAGCGGACGGTGGGCCGCAGCGGCCTGCGGGTGTCGCGGATGGGCCTGGCGACCCATACCTGGGGTGCGCACACCGACGCCGAGGACGCGGCGGGGCAACTGGTGGCGTTCGTGGAGGCGGGCGGCACACTGGTGGACACCTCCCCCGCCTACGCGGGCGGGGCCGCGCAGCGGATCCTGGCCGAATTGCTCGGTGACCTGGTCTCCCGCGACGAGCTGGTGCTCAGCGGTTGCGCCGGGATCGCGCCGTGGGGATTCGCCGCGGCGGGGATGCCGGAGGCGGCGCAGGTCACCGTGGACACCTCGCGGCGGGCGCTGCTGCGGCAGCTGGACCGCACGCTGCTGGAGTTCGGCACCGACCATCTCGACATCTGGAATGTCGCGGTGTGGGATCCGCGGACGCCGTTGGAGGAGGTCGCCTCCACGTTGGAGCAGGTGGTGCGCTCGGGCCGGGTGCGTTACGCGGGGGTGCGCGGGTTCGGGGCCTGGCAGCTGGCCAGTCTGGCCGCGGTGGCGCCGGTGACCGCGGCGCAGACGCCGTATTCGCTGCTGGCGCGGGGGGCGGAGACCGATGTCGTGCCCGCCGCGCGGTTCCACGGTGTCGGGGTGATCGCCTCGGCGCCGTTGGCGGGCGGCATCCTCACCGGCAAGTATCGCGACGGTGTTCCCGCTGATTCGCGCGGCGCCGACGAGGCGACCGCGGCGGAGATCCGCAGTGGTCTCGACGACCGCGCCACCCGGGTGGTGGATGCGCTGGTGACCGCCGCGGACGGGTTGGGCACCTCGCCGCTGGCGGTGGCGCTGGCCTGGATCCGGGACCGGCCGGGTGTGGCGAGCATGATCGTCGGCGCCCGCGATATCGGGCAGCTCACCGGCGTGCTGGCCGCCGAGACCCTGGAGTTGCCGCGGGCGATCGCCGCGGCCCTGGACGACGTCAGTGCACGCGCGGAGTGACACAGATTAGCCTTGCCTGCATGAGCACTGCAGCGGCCAGGGGTGGGAGTCGGATCCGAACCGGATGGCGGCGCGCCCTGCCGATGTTGTTCGCGGTGAGCTTGCTGGCGGTGGTGGTCGCGTGTGGCACCGACGCCGGGTCCTCGCACGGCGGGCACGGGCCGACGACGGCGACGCTGACCGATCTGGATCCGGTGCCCATCGGGCCGGAGCCAACGCCCACGCTGCCGGTGACGGTGCGTTCGTTCGACGGCGCCGAGGTGACCGTCACCGACGCCTCCCGGATCATCGCCGTGGATCGCTACGGCACCCTCGCCCAGATCGTGTACGCGCTCGGGCTGGGGCCCAAGCTGGTGGGCCGCAGCACCTCGGCGGCGTTTCCCGCGGTGCGGGATGTGCCGAACGTGGCCGGGGGCAACGGGTCGCTGAATGTGGAGTCGGTGCTGGCGATGCGGCCGTCGGTGTTCTTGACCGACACCACCAGCGCGGCGCCCGCGGTGCGTGAGCAGTTGCGTGCGGCGGGGGTCACGGTCGTGTACTTCGATCCGGAGCGCACGATGGACGGGGTGGTGCCGCAGATCGAGGCGGTCGCGGGCGCGTTGGGGGTGCCGCAGCGGGGGCAGGCGCTGGCGCAGCGAACCCGCGACGAGATCGCCGCCGCGAGCGCCGCGGTGCCCGCGCCGGACCCGCAGCTGACCATCGCGTTCCTGTATCTGCGTTCCACCGCGATCACGATGCTCGCCGGGCCCGGGTCGGGTGCGGACGCGTTGATCGCGGCGTTGCGTGCGCGGGACGCGGGCGCGGTGGCGGGGGTGAAAGAGCCGTTCACGGCGATCACCAGTGAGGCCATGATCGGCGCGGCGCCGGATGTGCTGCTGGTGATGTCGGACGGGTTGAAGTCCGTCGGCGGTGTGGAGGGGCTGGAAAAGGTGCCGGGGATCGCGCAGACCCCGGCGGGCCGCGACCGGCGTGTGGTGGACATGTCGGATGCGGTGCTGCTGAGTTTCGGGCCGAACACCGGCCGGGTGATCGCGGCGTTGAGCGCGGCGGTGTACGGCACCGGGCACGCATGAGCGTCTCGGAGACGGACACCGCGCGGCCGCCGGTGCCGCCGGTGTCGAAGTCGCGGGGCCGATCGCGGGTGCTGCTGGTGTTCGCGGTGGCGGTGGCCGGGCTGGTCGCGCTGGCGGTGGCGTCGGCGGCGATCGGTCAGGTGCCGACGACGCCCGCCGAGGTCGCGGGCAGCGTATTGCACCGGATCGGGCTGGATGTGGGGCCGATGCCCGCGCATCCTGCCGGTGAGGTGACGTTGTGGCAGGTGCGGTTCCCGCGGGTGGTGCTGGCGATGCTGGTCGGTGCGGCGCTGGCGACAGCGGGTGCGTTGTTGCAGGGTGTGTTCGCCAATCCGCTGGCCGAGCCGGGCGTGATCGGGGTGTCGGCGGGGGCCGCGGTCGGTGCGGGCACGGTCATCGTGGTGGGTGGGGCGTTCGTGGCGGCGTGGTCGGTGGCCGCGGCGGCGTTCGTGGCGGGGCTGGCGACCACGTTGCTGGTGTATCTGCTGGCGCGCTCGGGCGGGCGCACCGAGGTCGTCACGCTGGTGTTGACCGGTGTCGCGATCAACGCGTTCGCGGGCGGATTGATCGCGCTGCTGCTGTTCGTGGCCTCCCCCGCCGCGCGCGATCAGATCGTGTTCTGGCAACTGGGGTCGCTCAACGGGGCCACCTGGGAGTCGGTGGGTGTGGTCGCGCCGCTGGCCGCGGTCGGGGTGGCGGCGGCGGTGCTGCTGGCGCCGCGGCTGGATCTGCTGGCGCTCGGAGAGTCGGCGGCCCGCCATCTGGGTGTCGACGTGGAGCGGTTGCGGCGCAATGTGATCGTGGTGGTGGCGATCCTGGCCACCGCCGGTGTCGCGTTCACCGGGATCATCTTGTTCGTCGGTCTGATCGTGCCGCATCTGGTGCGGATGCTGGTCGGCCCTGCCCACCGGATCCTGATCCCGCTCAGCGCCGTCGTCGGCGCGGTGGTGTTGCTGGCCGCCGACGTCGCCGCCCGCTCCCTCGTCGACAACGCCGACCTGCCGCTGGGCATGCTCACCTCCCTCATCGGCGGCCCGGTCTTCTTCTACCTGCTGCGCCGCACCCGCGCCCGGGCCGGAGGCTGGGCATGAGCGGGCCGCGCCGAGTGGCGCATGGCTGCGGTGAACGCCGAGAAGACCTCTCGATGGTGTGCCACTGGACGGGAGATGTGGGGTGAAGGTGCGGGTTGTGCACGAGGTGCCGGGGTGGCCGCGGCGGGGAGATGTGACGGTGCGGGCGTCGGGGGTGAGTGTGGAGCGGCGCGGGGGCGGGCAGGCGCGGCGGGTGCTCGACGGTGTGGATTTCGAGGCGGTGGCGGGGCAGGTCGTCGCTCTCGTCGGGCCCAACGGGGCCGGTAAGTCGACGTTGCTGGCCGCGTTGGCCGGGGAGTTGGCGCCGAGCGCGGGGACGGTGGAGCTCGACGGGCAGCCGTTGGCGCACTGGACGACGTTGGACATGGCCCGGCGGCGGGCGGTGTTGCCGCAGACCCACACCGTCGGGTTCCCCTTCACCGCGCGGGAAGTGGTGGCGATGGGCCGCGCGCCGTGGGTGCGCACCGAACGCCGCGAACACGACGAGAAACAGATCGCCGCCGCGATGGCCGCCACCGATGTCGCTCATCTGGCCACGCGATCGTTCCCGACCCTGTCCGGTGGTGAACGCGCCCGGGTGGCGTTGGCGCGTGTGCTGGCGCAGGACACCGCCACCCTGCTGCTGGACGAGCCGACCGCCGCGCTGGACCTCGGCCATCAAGAGGCCGTGCTGCGTCTGGCCGCCGAGCGCGCCGACGACGGCGCCGCGGTGGTGGTCGTCTTGCACGATCTGGGTGTCGCGGCCGCCTACGCCGACCGCGTCGCGGTCCTGGACTCAGGTCGCATCGCCGCCGACGGTCCACCCCGTGAGGTGCTCACCACCGAACTGCTCACGCGGGTCTACCAGCACCCGGTCGAAGTGCTCGACCACCCGGTCACCGGGGCACAACTGGTGCTGCCGGTGCGCCGGTGACCGCAGCAGCGGCACCGCCTGCCGGGGTGCCGTCAGGGATCGTGTCCTCAGGTACATGACGAACCGTGACCACAGCTGTGGCAGTGCTCATGTCGCCAGGAAGGTTCTGATGGCTTCGTCGCTGGAGAGATGGTTGGCTCCGACGGTGACCTCGATCGTCGGGTAGTTTCTGCGCACGGCCTCGGCGATGCCGGCGAGCCGATCGGCGACTACTGCGGGGTCGCGTAGCGACTCTCGCCGAAGGCCGTCGAAGCCGGGGAATCCGTCGGCGACCAGGGTTACCTCGGGGTTGTCGATGATGTGGTCGTAGGTAACGATTGCCGGTGTCCTACCGCCAGATCAGTTTCAGCACCGCGGGTGTCAGCAGCATGCGGATGACGGTGGCGTCCAGGATCAGGGCGGCGATCATGCCGTAGGCGATGTATTTCATCAGCACCAGATCCGAGAACCCGAACGCACCGGTGACCACGATGAGGATCGCGGCGGCGGAGGTGATCACGCCGCCGGTGTGGGCGATGCCGTAGCGGATGGCCTCGGGTGCGTCCGCGCCGGCGGCACGCGCTTCCGACACCCGCGACAGTAGGAATACCTCGTAGTCGGTGGACAGCCCGAACACCACCGTCACGATCAGCGCCAGCACCGCGAACATCAGCGGTCCGGGCGTGAACTGGAAGATCCCCGCGCCGTGCCCCTCGACGAACATCCAGGTCAGCATGCCGAGGGTGGACACGAGGCTGAGCGCGCTCATGGCCACCGCTTTCAGCGCGAGCACCAGCGAGCGGAACGCCGCGTACATCAGCGCCAGTGCCGCGGCGACCAGGATGGCCAGCAGTACCGGCAGGCCGTCGAGCAGGCCGTTGATGCTGTCGCGTTCCAGGGCCGGCACGCCCGCGACCATCACCTGCGTGCCGGGCGGTTCGGGAATGGCGCGCAGTGCGGCGATCACCCGGTCGGCGTCGCGTTTGTCGGTCAGCCCGGCGGCGAGCACGTTGATGCCGTCCTTGGTGGGTGCGGCGGGTTCGAAGCGTCCGGTCAGGCCGGGGATCTGGTTGGCGGCGTAGCGGATGTCGCTCAACTGCTGTGGGTCGGCGCCGAGCACCACCAGTTTCAGTGGCTCGGTGCGGAAGCTGGGAAACAGGGCGTCGAAACGTTCCTGCGCCACTCGCGCCGGGTTGTCGTCGGACAGATAGCGTTCGCTCAGGCCGCCGAATTCGATGTGACGTATAGGGATGCTCAGCGCCAGCAGGGCCAGCACGATCGGCACGGCCACCGCCAGGGGGCGGCGCATCGCCCACAGCGCCAGGCGGGAGAAGAAACCGGCGTCGATCTGGGCCTCGGTCTTGCTGCGGGAGAAGCGTTTCCACCCCAGGAAGTCGATGCGGCGTCCGACGATGCTCAACGCCGCGGGCAGCGCGGTCACCGACAGCAGCGCCGCCAGCAGCACCGAGCTGATACCGCCCAGCGGCACCGAGCGCAGCACCCCGTTGGGGAAGATGAACAGCGCCCCGAGGCTGAGGGCGATGATCGCCGCGGAGAACAGCACGGTGCGCCCGGCGGTGGCGACGGTGCGGGCGGTGGCCTCTTCGACGGTGTGGCCCGCGGCGAGTTCCTCGCGGAAGCGGGTGACGGTGAACAGGCCGTAGTCGATCGCCAAGCCCAGGCTGACCAGGGTCATCACGGCGCTGGCGAAGACGTTGACGTCGAGGTGGTCGGTCAGCGCCCGCAGCGCGCCCTGGGTGCCCAGGATGGTCATGCCGCCGATGAGCACCGGCAGCAGCGCGCCGATCACGCCGCCGAACACGAAATACAGCAGGATCGCCACCAACGGCAGGGCGATCATTTCCGCGCGTTTGATGTCGCGTTGCATGCCGGTGTTGATGCCTTCGACGATCGGCTGCAATCCGGCCAGTTGCACGGTCGTGCCGCCCGGGCCGCCGCCTGCGCGTCCGGCGCCGAGATGGTCTTCGATCGCGGCGTAGTTCTGCACCGTCGCGGTGCCCGAACCGCGCAGGCCGACGCTGGCGAAGGCGTGGGTGTGCGTGGCGTCGGTGGCCTGGGCGGAGAACGGGCTGTCCCAGTAGCTGTCGATCTTCTGGATGCGGTCGGGGTAGGCGGCCAGCAATCCGGCCAGGTGCTGGGTGACCGGGCCGCGGACGGCCGGGTCGTCGACGGTGGCGCCGTCGGGTGCGGTGTAGAGCAGGATCAGGTCGCTGTCGGTGTCGCGGCCGAAGGTGCGGTCGGCCAGTTCGGCCGCGGCCACCGATTCGCTGCTCTCGTCGAACCAGCCCTCCTGGGTCAGCCGCCCGGCCAGGTCGCGGCCGTACCAGCCGGAGACCAGCACGAACAGTACGAACAGGGCGAGAACGAGGTAGCGGTTGCGGTGGACCCACCGCCCCCACCGCAGTGATCCGGAACGGCGCATCGCGTCGCGGGTCAGCCGCAGGCCGGGGTGCGGTAGTCGGCCGAGCGCAGGATGCCGCACAGGTCGGTGCGCGAGATCTTCCACTTGCCGTCGACGAGCACGAAGTGCACGACGGTGGTGCGGACCGCGGCGCCGGTTCCGTCCTTGTCCAGCCGCATGGTGGCGGTCAGGGTGCCGTCGTGGTTGTCGAACACCGGATCGGTGACGCCGTAGACGGCGCGCGGGTTGTCCTGCAGCGCCTTGTACATGTCGGGGATGGCCTGGCGGAAGGATTCCCCGTCCTCGATGAGGGCGGTGCGTTCGCTGTCGGGCAGCGCAGGGTCCAGTGCCCGCTTGATCTGGGCGTCCAGGTCGGCGGCGGTGGGCAGCGGCGGGTGGGCGGCACGGGAGGACACGGCGATCGAGGACGACAGCGACGCGTTCGCCGAGGACCGGGCGGCATCGACGGCGGCCTCGTCGGTTCCGGTGTCGCACGCGGCGACGACCGCCGTCAGCAGCAGACCGGCGGCGGTGAGCGCGGCGCGGGCGAGTGGTGTGTGGGTCATCACTTCCTACATACCTTCGATGACGGAGCTGATCCGTCCCAGCAGGGCACGCACGGTCGTGACGTCCCGTCCCGCGGCGGCCTCGATCGTCGCGGTGTCGGGGATCATATCCCGCACCAGGGCGGCGACACTGCGCTCGTCGTCGAGGTCGATGTCGGTGACCGTGGCGTCGGCGGTGGCGAGCACGTCCTCCGGGCCGGGGACGGCATCGCCCAGATCGCGGCGGTAGATCTCCAGTGTCAGGGTGGCGCGGACCGTGCGGAACGCGAAGGGGTGGCCCTCGGCGGTGGTCCCGAAGCCGTGCGCGTGGGGGCCTACGGTGATGTCGTCGATGACAAATCCCGACGTATGGTCGGCTTTCAACCCGGATCTCCCTGTATCGGACAGTGTGGTCTCCACCGTAGCCGCCGCCGCCGACATTCCGCTCGAGCCGCCACCCCGGTCGGTCGGTTGGTTGCCGCATCATGGTCAGATGGTGAGGTTGCGGAAAATTCGTCGGTAGAAGGAGTTCGGTGGATGCGTCCTCGCGGCTCGCTCGTCTCGGTGTTCGCGGGTGCGGCGGTGCTGGTGTTGCTGGCCGGCTGCTCCTCCGGCTCGGGCGGCCCTGATCTGCCGACCAGGGAACCGGCCACCCCCGCGGTCGCGCCTGCGGTGACGACGCCGCCGGTCGGGCGGGTGCTGCCCGCCGGTCCGCTGGCCGAGCTGCAAGCCGATTCCGGCGGCGGGCTGCTGGCCGGTCTGGACGGTTCGGTCCTCACCGTGCTCGATCCCGCCGCCGCCGCGCCGGTGGTGCGCACGGTGACGTTGCCCGATCGCGCGGGCGGTCTCACGCCGGGCAAGCCGGGTGAGATGCTGGCGGGCGCACCGGGGCGGGTGCTGCGAGTGGACCTCGCCTCCGGGGCGGTGTCCGCGGTGGCCGTCGACGGCGATGTGCGGTCGGTACGCGCACGCCCCGACGGCGGGTTGCTGGTCGGCACCGCCGACGGCCGGGTGCTGGACCTGGCATCCGACGGTGCGGTGACCCGCACGGTGTCCGGGCTCGTCTCCGCCGACGTGCTGGCCGAAGCCGGCGGGAACCTGACCGTGCTCGACCGGCATCAGACCGCCATTTTCGAACTCGACCCGGGCGAACAGCGCCCCGGATTGGCGCTGCGCGCCGGTGACGGGGCCACGCAGCTGATTCGTGACACGCGCGGACGGTTCGTGGTCACCGACACCGCGGGCGGCGAACTGCTGGTCTACACCGCGGGACCACTCGTGTTGCGGCAGCGTTTCCCGGTAGGATCTTCGCCTTACGCACTTGCCTACGATCAGCGGTCGGACACCGTGTGGGTGACGTGCACGCAGCGCAACGAGGTCGTCGGATTCGACCTGTCGACTGGTATACCGAAGGAAGTGGGCCGCTACGCCACCGTCAGGCAACCGAACTCGGTGGCTGTCGAGCAACGCACCGGTGATCTGTTCGTGGGGTCCGCGACCGGCGACGGTCTGCAACGGATCGGTGCGGACGATCGGAAGAGAGGGCACTGATGGCTCGGACACCACACGCGGACGAGGATTCCGCGGCATCTACCGAACCGGCAGCACATCGGGGGCGCGGGCGCGCACTGCCCGCGGGCTGGGAAACGACCAGCGACGACTACGAGTACGTGCCGTTGCGGCTGCCGCCGGATGTCACGCGGGTGACCGCGTCCATGCGGCTGGCGATCCAGGCGGAGTTCGGCGGCTGGGAACTCTCGCGGGTGCGCGCCTACACCGACGGCAGCAGGCGGGTGCTGCTGCGGCGGCGAAAATCCGCACTACTACCCCAGCCCGAACCCGGAATGTGAGCCGATGTACGCCCTGCTACTCCGACTGATGTTCCTGGTCGCGCCGGAACGCATCCACCACCTGGTCTTCGCGGTCATGCGGCTGGCCGCCTGGCTCGCGCCGCTGCGCTGGGCGATGAGCAAGGTCCTCGTCAGCCGCGATCCGATCCTGCGCGCCGAGGCGTTCGGGGTCGAGTTCCCCGCGCCGCTGGGACTGGCCGCCGGTTTCGACAAGAACGCCGACGGTGTGGATGCCTGGGCGCCGCTGGGGTTCGGTTTCGCCGAGATCGGCACCGTGACCGCGCAGCCGCAGCCGGGCAATCCGGCGCCGCGGCTGTTCCGGCTGCCCGCCGACCGCGCTCTGATCAATCGGATGGGGTTCAACAATCACGGCGCCGCCGCGGCCGCCGAACGGCTGCGTGCCCGGCGTGGTGGGGTGCCGATCGGCGCGAACATCGGCAAGACGAAGATCGTGGCGCCCGAGGCCGCGGCCGCGGACTACGCCACCAGCGCCGCGCTGCTGGGGCCGCTGGCCGATTTCGTCGTGGTCAACGTCAGCTCCCCCAACACGCCGGGCTTGCGGGATCTGCAGGCGGTGGAATCGCTGCGGCCGCTGCTGCGGGCGGTGCTGGACAGTGTGCGGGTGCCGGTGCTGGTGAAGATCGCGCCGGATCTGTCCGACGAGGACATCGACGCGGTCGCCGATCTGGCCGTGGAACTCGGCTTGGCGGGGATCGTGGCCACCAACACCACCATCCGCCGGGACGGTCTGCGCACCGACGCGGCGCAGGTGGCCGCTATGGGGGCGGGTGGCTTGTCCGGTCCGCCGGTCGCCGACCGTTCGCTCGAGGTGCTGCGGCGGCTGTACCGGCGGGTGGGTGACCGGCTGGTGCTGATCTCGGTCGGAGGTATCGAAACCGTCGACCAGGCGTGGGAACGCATCCTGGCCGGGGCGACGCTGTTGCAGGGCTACACCGGTTTCATCTACGGCGGCCCGTTCTGGATGCGCAGGATCCATCGTGGGCTGGCGCAGCGGTTGCGTGCCGGGGGCTATCGCAGCATCGGTGAGGCCGTCGGCGCGGAGCACAAAGCCCACGCCTGAATCAGGTGAGCTAGCCGAGCACGAACGGTGGTTCGGCAGTGCGGGTGCGCACTCGCCGGGATCGTGGTCGATGCCCCGGCGGTGTCGGATCTCCCTTCGGCCGCAATTGCTGGCCCAGCCGAGCGGCCATTCGCTTGGCGAGCAGGATCACCGCGTGGTCGCGCAAGATGCCCAGTTGGTCGGCATAGGCCTCGACGCGGGCCTGGGTCATGCGGTCGTGCACGACGTGCGGGTCGCTGAGCAGTTCGTCCAAAGACATCCCGGCCAGTGCCTGGCCCCGGGTCAGCCGCCGGTCCGGTAGCCAGCTCAGCCGCCAGCTGTCGGTCGCGTCGGTGTCGCGGTAGGCCGATTCCGGGGTTATGTCACTGGTCATCGTCCATTCGGTGGTGTGTATGGTCATCGCGGTCTCCGGTGCAACAGGTGGAGTGAGGCCGGCTCCAGGGTGCTGAGTTCGATGATCACGAATGCCTCCTGTCGTGCATCCGCTGGTGCGGCGCGGTGCAGGCGCCGCATCGTGTGTTCCGCCGGTCCGGCGGGCGCGGTGGGTGTGCCCGGGCCGGAGAAGTCCGCTGCCGGGCCGGGTGGTCCAGGGGGTGGCTCGCTGCTGTGCGGCGGCCGGGGGCACCGCGGTATCGGGCGAGTCGGTGGGCGTCGCGCGCCGAGGGTGGCGTGCGAGGCCGGATCGTCGCGGTGGCAGGCGCCACGACTGTGGGATTCGGGAAACGGAGTGGGTAGCGGCCGTCGGGCCGAGAGGCCGGGGGCGCTACGGCGTGTGGTCGGCGTACCGGTGTGCCGCCGCGAGGCGGGTGATGACCGGTGCGTTGCCGCGGGGAGCGTCCGGCGGCTGGTTCAGTCCCTCACCTGCTTGGGCACCAGCTCGGTATCGGATCCGCCGGAGCGGTGTCGCCGTCGCCGTCGCGGCTGCCGTATCTGAAGAATCATTCTCATCACCAGCCCTCCCGATGTGCCTGGTGGTGCGATGGGGATCGCCACATACAGTGTGGCATTTGCCGTTCCCCGCGCGCAATTGCCGTTGTAATTTGGTAATTGACAATTTGCCCGCTGGCTAAACCCGATTTGCGTGGCCAACATGCGCGCGACGGCCCGGTGTCGCGCCGATAGAGGAGGGTGGCATCGCCATGGTCCCGCAGGATTCGGGAATGGTTGCCGTTCGCAATATCCTCACCCGCCTGTGCAAACGCTCCGGCCTGAGCTCGGATCGGTTGCGCAGCACCGAGATCGACGTACTGCCCCTGCTGGATCTGCTGGCCGTGCGGCAGTACGCCCGGCGTGCGGGCGTCGACCGGGAAGAGGCGGTGCTGCCGCTGGTGCGCGAACTGGCGTTTCGCTTGGATCCCACCCACCGGCTCGTCGTCGACGCGGAACTGTCACTGGGGCTGTTGCGCGAAAACCCGCCTACCGGAGTGGATCCCGGCCGGCTCTACGCGCCGGACCTGGGTGAGCGGCGCGAATATCTCGCCGAGCGATGGGCGGTGTTGCACGAAGCTCTTGGGGCGCAACCGATTCCCGGCACACTGACGGTGCGCTCACTGCGTGGCGCCCCCGAGCGCCGGGCGTTCACCGAACTGGCCGCGCAACTGGCCACGGCATCGGTGTTCGACGGCGCGCACGTCGTCGACTTCGGTGCCGGGCCGGAAACCGCTGCGGCCGAAAAGGTTCCGGTGGACGACCGCAGTGTGGTCACGGTGATCGGCGACGCGGTCATCGACCACATGTACGTGGTCGACCGTATCCCCGGCTCCGGGGCGACCGCGCGCGGCAGCTACCGGGAGCATCCCGGCGGCAAGGGCCTCACCCGCGCCGTGGCCGCGGCCCGGCTGGGGCTGCGGGTGCGGTTGATCTCGGCGGTCGGCGACGACGACGCGGGCGATCGCATCCTGGAATACCTGCGCAGCGAACGCGTCGAGACCGAACTCGTCAAAGTGGTGCCTTTCGCGCCGACGCCCGTGACCGCGGTGATCGTGGCCCGCACCGGCGCGGCAAGCACGATCGGCTGCAAGGACGAGCGAATCCGGTTGAGCGCGCAGGAATTGCGCACCGACGCGATCCGTTCGGCGATCGCCACCGCGGACGCGGTGCTGCTGACGTTCGAGCAACCCACCGGCGTCATCGAGCAGATCATGGGGCAGCTGCGCGAACTGCCGCGGCGGCCGCTGGTGGTGGTGCATCCGGCGCCGCGATTGGAACGCCCGCAGTACCTGTATCAGCATCTCGGGGCGGTGGACTACCTCGTCGGCGGCGACAAGGACCTGCAAGCGCTGGCGATGGCAGGCGATGACGCGACCCGGTGTGGCGAGCCGACCGCCACACGGCTGCGCGCGCTCGGCGTCGGCGCGGTCTGCGCGATCCAGGATTTCCGGTGCGAGGTGTGGTCGGACCAGGTCAGCGACCGATTCCAGCCGTTCCCGACGGCGCTGGAGGACTCGGTGGGCGCTCACGCTGCCTTCTCCGCCGCCCTGGTATATCGTCTCGTTTCGACGCGCCGCCCCGCCGAACGCAACGACTACGTCTGGGCGACCGCCGCAATGGTGGCGACGCAATCGATCGGGGATGTCCCCGGGGCAATGCCACTGGTGAGTGAGGTCGAGCGAATTTACAAACTCGCTACGGAGGAGCATTGACCAAAGTTGTGGATCCTGCCGACACCGAGCATCGGTTCCGTCGCAACGGGCATGATCTGCGAGTTCGGGTGGTGGAGTTGACCGGGGAGGGCGAGAAGGGGCACCTGCTGCTGTTCGGCGCGGTCGCCGACGGCTGCCTGGTGCGGGTGCACTCGCGCTGCCTCTACGGAGAGGCGCTGCGGTCGCAGGACTGCGACTGCGGGCCGGAACTGGACAAGGCGCTGGATCTCATCCAGGCCGCGGGCTCGGGCGTGCTGGTCTACCTGGAACAGGAGGGCCGCGGCGCGGGCCTGATCGCCAAAGCGCTGGGCTACCGGGAAAGCGAGCGCTCGGGCGCGGATACCTTCTCGAGCTACGAAGCCCTCGGCTACCCCGCCGACGGGCGCACCTACGTGGCCACCGCTCGCGCACTGGCCGAACTCGGACTGCGTTCGGTGCAACTGTTGACCAACAATCCCGCCAAGGTCGAGGCCCTGCGGCAGGAAGGGTTGCGGGTCACCCCCGTGCCGTTGCGTACCCGGGCGCTGAGCGAACGCGCCCGCGAGTACCTCGAGGCCAAGCGCACTCGGCGCAAGCACTGGATCCCGACCGACTCCGCGCCGTGGGCGTTCGAGGAGCACGACAGCGCTCCCACCGGCGAATTGCGGGGGGCTGTGGACGCGGTCGTGCTCGCGCCCGGCGAGAACGTCCGTCCGCGTCCAGGGCCCGGCGCCGCGCCGGATCTGATCGGTGCCTGAAGGATTGTTGAAGTTTGCCCCACCCGGCTTCCCGCCTGTGGCTACCATGAGTGAGCCGCGCCACATGTGGCGCGCCGACTCGTAGGACTGACAGCGCCTTCGTCGCGCTGTGTCACGGCTTCGAGTCCTGGATCGGGCGTCGGCGCAGACCGGCGCCCGGTTCACGCCAGCGCTATCGGGAACAGGGATATGACGACAACAGAAATCGGATACGCGCATCAGTCGGGCAAAACGGTGTACACCGTTCCCGCCGCATTCCAGGAGACCGCGCGGCTGCGCCCCGACCAGATCGCCTTGCGCAAGGTGGGCGGCACCCAGCAGTACACCTGGCGCGAGTACGCCCAACGGGTGCGTTCGATCGCCGCGGGCCTGGCCGGGCTCGGCGTCGGCCACGGCGACACCGTCGGCATCATGCTCACCAACCGCCCCGAGTTCAATCTCGTCGACACCGCCGCCCTGCATCTGGGCGCCACCCCGTTCTCCGTCTACAACACCAGCTCCCCCGAGCAGATCACCCACCTGTTCACCAACGCGGGCAACAAAATCGTTGTGACAGAACAGGTCTTCCTCGACCGGATCATCGCCTCCGGCGTTCCGGTCGACCACATCATCCTGGTCGACGGCCCCGCCGAGGGCACCGTCACCCTGGAAGAGGTGGAGGCCGCGCCCGCCGCCGACTTCGATTTCGACGCCGCCTGGCAGGCCGTCGGCGCCGACGATTTGGCCACCCTGATCTACACCTCCGGCACCACCGGCCCGTCCAAGGGGGTGGAGATCACCCACCGCAACGTGCTCGCCCAGATCATCGTCCTGGTCAGTGGCCCGCTGCAGGTCGGCCTGGACGACCGGGTGGTGTCCTACCTGCCCGCCGCGCACGTCGCCGACCGGATCTCCGCCCACGCGCTCAACCTGCTCACCGGCATCCAGATCACCACTGTCCCCGACCCGCGCGAAGTCGCCGCCGCGCTGCCCGACGCGCGCCCGACCACCTTCTTCGGCGTCCCGCGCGTCTGGCAGAAGATCAAGGCCGGTGTCGAGGGCAAACTCGCCGAAGAACCGAGCCCGGTCAAGAAAGCGCTGGCCAACTGGGCGATCAGCACCGGAATCGCCGCCGCACGCGCCGATCTGGCGGGCAAAGGACGCAGTCCCCTGCTGAGCGCGCAGCATCGGATCGCCGAGACGCTGGTGCTGTCCAAGCTGCGCCACGCCTTGGGCCTGGATCACCTGAAAGTCGCCTCCTCCGGCGCCGCGCCCATCCCGCCGGAGACCCTGGAGTACTTCCTCGGCCTCGGCTTCACCGTCAGCGAGGTGTGGGGCATGTCGGAAACCACCGGCGTGGGCACCTACACCGAACTGGACAAGCCTCGCCCCGGTTCGGTCGGGCGCGCGGCCGACGGCGTGGAGGTGCGACTGGACGCCGACGGTGAGGTGCTGGTGCGCGGCGCGATCGTCACTCGCGGCTACCGCAACATGCCGGACAAGACCTCCGAGGCCATCGACTCCGACGGCTGGCTGCACACCGGCGACATCGGCACCTTCGACGCCGACGGTTACCTGCGGATCGTGGACCGCAAGAAGGAACTGATCATCAACGAAGGGGGCAAGAACATCGCCCCCAGCAACATCGAGAACTCGGTGAAGGCCGCCTCCTCGCTGATCGGTCAAGTCGTGGCCATCGGTGACGCCAAGCCCTACATCGCCGCCCTGATCGTGCTCGACCCCGACGTCGCCGCCCTGCGCGCCAAGGAACTCGACGCCACCGGCGAGGACATCGCCGCCCTGGCCGCCCGGCCGCAGATCGTCGAGGAAGTACTCGCCGCGGTCCAGGCGGGCAACGCCAAACTGTCCCGCGTGGAACAGATCAAACGCTTCACCGTCCTGGGCGCGGTCTGGGAACCCGGCGGCGACGAACTGACGCCGAAGATGTCGCTCAAACGCGCGCCCATCGCGGCCAAGTACAGCGCGGAGATCGAGGCGCTGTACGCCAAGGAACCCTCCGGCCAGGTGGTCAGCGTCAAGTAAGTCCGGCGAAAAGCGCTGTGGCCCAGAGCATCACGCCTGGGTCCATAGCGTTTTCGCGGTCCCCAGAGGCGACGATTGTGGCCACCCGTCATAGACTGTCGCCACGCGCGACGAGATCGACACTCAGAACCGTAGTTCGCCGACAGTGTTGAGATCGATGCCGTGCCGCGCGTAGATCTTGATCGTGTTCTCGCCGGTCAGATCGGCTTCGGTGTAGCCGAGCAGTCCGGCGATCCGAATGACGTCGTCCTTGGTCGCGGCTTCGATCTCGAGGTACGGCGGGATCCGCGGCCAGGTATCGATCTCGAGCTGCGCGCCGTCGAGGAGGAAGCTGATCCGCTTGGTCTCCTGATAGGACTTCGCGGTGAAACCCAGCATCTCGAGCAGGGCGTTGGCGGCGGCGAAGTCGTCGACGCTCACCTCGACTTCGTGGGTGCCGTCGATGGCGTCGCTGGTGATGTGCTTGACGGCGAGTGTGGTCCCATTGCCGTTGTCGCGCAGCCTGATCCACTTCGAGTCATCGCCCGGCGCGATGTCGTAGACGTAGCGGCGCATGAATCGCTCGCCGAGTTTCCGGCCGCCCTTGTCGATGATGTGCTGTTCGATGGCGCCGGGGTCGATGTCGAGAATCTTGGCTTCGTGCTCGATGGGCACTGCTGACTCCTGTTTCGGATAGGCGGTCGATCGAACTTACCCGCCGCGCGCCGCTGGTACTGCCACCTCCTGCTCAGCCGACCTTGTCGACTCGGGTCGTTGCCGCTGTGAGGGTCTTGCCTGCCGGGGTTTGCGGGCGCAGTTCGGCGACCGGGCTGCCGTCGAGGTCCAGGAGTGTGGAGCGCGGCTCGTTGCCGGTGAAGGCGTGGCGTTCTCCCCACTGCCGCAACGCGACAATCGTGGTGAAGAGGTCCTGTCCGGCTT
This sequence comes from Nocardia sp. NPDC047038, assembly GCF_040644075.1. NCBI lineage: Bacteria > Bacillati > Actinomycetota > Actinomycetes > Mycobacteriales > Nocardiaceae > Nocardia > Nocardia sp. NPDC047038. Next base: position 121,765 of record NZ_JBEYVQ010000009.1, read on the forward strand.
CGGTGAGTTCGTAGATGTGCCGCTTGCCGCCGGGGTTCGGGCTGCTGGTGAGGATGCCGTAATCCACCAGCCGACGGAGGCGGTCGGCGAGGATGTTCCGCGCGATCCCCAGGCGCTGCTGGAACTCGGTGAACGCGGCAGCGCCGTCCATGGCCTCGCGCACGATCAGCAAGCTCCACCGATCACCCACCAGGTCGATCGTTCGGGCTACGGGGCAGGTGGGGTCCGTCCACTCGCGTGCGGAACCGAGCGGCGGCGTCATCGCACTCCTCCCTGTCGGTTGCAATACGAAACCATTATGCCTACGCTTCAATGGTTTCATTTTGCTACCAATTGTGGAGGTGTGGTGTCGACCGGAGTCACACGATCGCAGCGATGGATCCTGGCGCTGATCTGCGCCGTGGCGGTGTCGACCATCTACGCGATCCAGCCCGTAACCGAAGCAGCGGGACGGGATCTGGGGCTGTCGCCGCAGTCGCTGGGCGGGCTGGTCGCCGCCGGACAGATCGGCTACTTCGCCGGTCTGGTGGTCTTGGTGCCGCTCGGAGACGTGGTGAACCGCCGCCGCCTCATCACCGCGCATCTGGCACTCACCGCGGTGGGCACCGCTATCGCGGCCGCCGCACCGAACGGTGTTTCCGTGATGGCGGGGCTGGCGATCGCGGGGTTTTTCGCAGTCGTGGTGCAGGTGACGGTCGCGTATGTCGCTGCTGTCTCCGAGCCGGGCGAGCGGGGCCGCAATATCGGGGCCGTCACCTCGGGCGTGGTGATCGGCATTCTCGGTGTCCGTGTCCTCGCGGGCGCGCTGGGCGACACGGTCGGCTGGCGAGCGGTCTACGCGCTGCTCGCCGCGTCCTGTGCGGCGCTCGCCATCGCCGCCCGAGCGAGGCTCCACCCGGACCACAGGACGAGCGAGGTGCGATACACGCAGGTGCTGGCATCGATGGGGCGGCTCGTGCGCACAGATCGACTGTTGCTGAGCCGGGGCCTGATCGCCCTGTTCTTGTTCGCGTCCTTCGGGACCCTGTGGAGCGGGCTCGCGCTGCCACTCGGCGCCGAGCCGTGGAAGCTGGGCACCACCGAGATCGGGCTGTTCGGATTGGCCGGTCTGGTCGGAGCGCTCGGGGCCGCCCGTGCGGGACGATGGGCCGATTCCGGTCGCGCACAAACGATCACCGGCTGGTCACTTGCTCTGCTCACCGGCTCCTGGTTGCTCATCGCCCACGCCCGATCGAGCCTCTGGCCGCTCATCGCCGGTATCGTCCTGCTCGACTTCGCTGTCCAAGCCGTGCACGTGAGCAGCCAGCACCTGCTGACCACCGCCCATCCGAACCGCGCCAGCAGCGTCATCGGCGTCTACATGGCCTTCTACTCCCTCGGATCCGCCCTCGGCGCCATCACGACCACCTGGGCATACAGCTCGTGGGGATGGCTGGGCTCCTGCTGGGTCGGCGCGATCTACGCCCTGTCGGCACTGATCCTGTGGGGGCTGGGCCAGCTCGGCGGCATCGCGCGCCCCGCCGACTCGAGTGCCGAAGGCGCGCAAGCGCGGACGAACGCCGAGCCCCGGCTCTGGAGCCCACAGCCCACAGCTCGGCCCGCGAGCGCCCCGCGCTCTGAGCTGGAGTGCCGAGCCGGATCGTCGGAGCATCCTTGACGGGTGGCAGGCATCCGGCCTGCCACTCACGCCTGCGCGCTCGGCACGAAGCCGCCCCGACCCGCGGTGGTCGATGTTCGCGGGCTCACAGCCACAACTGCTTCGACCAGTCACCCCGAGCGCGATAGGCACGGCCATCGCCGATCTGCGTCATCCCGCCGGGAACGACATCCCCGTGGTAGGGGTACTGCTCCGTCACCGCCGCCAGCACGAACTCCAGGAAGCCGCCCTCGAACAGGTCCCACTCCCGCATCGAGTCGAACTTCGCGGCGACCGGCCACCGGTCCGAGTCCGGGCCCCGCATCAGCCAGAAGAACTGGTCGGAGCTCCAGTTGTTGCCCCACTTCAAAAGCCCGCCCTCGGCCGGGAACAGCGGATACGGGCACTCGTCGTAGTCCCCGCCCTGGTAGGCCTGGGCCAGCATGGCGCAGTATCCGTAGGGCTCCGTCGTGAAGTACAAGAATCCCTCGAAACCCAGCGGCGCCCCGATCTGGGGGCTGGGCGCTGCTGATGGTGTGTAGATGTGCAGCTCGTCCCTGATGCTCACCATCCCGTACCGGTCGGCGAACGCCCGGTAGTCCGCGGGCAGTTGGAAACCGATCGTCTCGGGCCCGAGCTCCCACGGAACCGGGACCACTCCGCCCACAGGCGGCGGCCCGATCACCGAGCCGAGCCGGTCCAGCATTTCCTCGATGTTCACGTCCACTCCCATCACCGTCCGTTCTCGCTGGAGGCTATCCACCTCCCAGAGTTGGAAGCACGGGGTCGGGTTCCGCTCGCCCTGATGTCCGAACGCACCCGCGACGGGCTGGCCGCAGCCAGAGCCCGAGGACCCACTGGCGGCCAGAACCCCGGACTCGGCCCCCGGCAGGTGGGTCCGGATCGGCAGATGTACGACAAAAGTGACTGATCACAGCCCTAGCGGCGCGCTTATCCGGAGCATCACCATCGGCCGCGAAGTCGCTGGATGTCCCAGCCCAGACCCCAAGTCGAACTGTTTTCGCCTGCCCGAGAGTTGATCAGTACGCCCACGAGCTGTTCAGTAGCCCCTGCGCCGCAGTAACGATGTCTGTAGCAAGCTGGGAAGGCGTGGCGGTTTGGTTGGCTTCCCAGTCGCTGTAGCGGTCGGTGAGCTCCAGCAGCGGGCGCAGCGATTGCGGCCGGTCGAGCTGCATCCAAGCCTGGGTCGCGATCAGTTCGGCACCGATCACGGGTGGCAGATGGCCCTGTGTGATCCGACGAAGCCACCATCGAACGAGCAGGTGCCGGACATCGCACTCATCGGTGGGAATCGTTGCCACGATGTCGAGTTCGTTCAGCACTCGGTCGAACAGGTCCTCGGCTAGATCGCTCTCTGCTCGGGTGAGTCCGCCGAGCAGAGGCAGGGACTCGCTGTCGATATCGAGAACCAGTGCGACGAGGGCAGCTTGGATGAGCTTTTCCGGTTCCACCGGGCGTCCGATGAGACGTTCCAGCGCCAGCATGCGCAGTTGTTCTACGGCCTGGTCGGGACTCACAGCGTAGGGATCAGACGGTGCGACGACCCGCAAGGTCGGTGGTCCGCCGCTGTCGCCGAGCAGGTAGTTCCAGAAGGGAACTGTTGCGTGAGCCAACTCGAGGTCGCTGGCCTGTCTCAGAAATTCATGCCGAAGATAGTCGGAAAGGTCCAGGCCGTAGTAGATCGCGTCGGTCCGGACAATCGACAGCACCGGGTGACCCCATTGCCCCGCGATGCCGGGCAGGAACCGATGACCGAAAACAGGAACCAGCCGCGGTGCGGCCTCGAGCCCGCGGCGCGCGATCCCCAGACATCGGATCGGATCAGCGGGCCGGTCACCCCATGCCGGGTGCCAGAAACCGTTGTGTTCAACGTCGAAAAGCACACCCTCGGCGGGTTGAGCGAGCCACGCACGCAAGACTTCCGTGTCGTCGCGTCGCCAGTCCGGCCAGCCTCGCCATCCGGACTCACCAGGCTCGTCCGCGGGAAGTCCGGCTGCCAGGAAGGCTCGGTGGTCGTCGGCGAATCGAAAGTTGTAGCGGGATTCGATGGTGTCGAATTCGCTGTCGGTCAGCCCCGGCGTGATTTCGGCCGGCAGCTGTCGCTGGAGCAGGCGGGCAGATTCGATCGAAAGCCTGTCACGCCGGTGCTCATCCATGGCCGCTCGAACACACCGCTACCCCGCTCCGCCCGAACGGGTTCGTTCCGATCCTCACGCGACCTCATTGTCCTCGGCTCCTTCATCGAACCGCCCGCCAGGCACGGGAAGGAACATGCCCGCCCCTCGCCGGCATCATGCACCCCGCACGCGGTTGCTGCCCGCCGTGTAACGAACCAGCAGGGGTCAACGCCGGTCTCGAGATGTCGACCCGCGCAGGAAATCGATGCCGCAAGAGGACACCGCTGAAACGCGTTGCCGCACAATGCGAATAGCTATCGGTGGTTCCTCAGCGCCGGATTCCGCGGTCTTGGACCTCAACCCCCTACCCGCCGACGATTCTGGCCAACGTCGGTTCCGCGGACAAGTCGGGGACACAGATCAATGAGGTGCTCTGCACCGCAAACGTGTACGGACCGGTAGGCCCCGGCGCCCGGCCCTTCGTGAAATCTGTCGAGCAACCGGGGCTGTCAGTCCGGTCGATCCATTCCCAGCGCAGATCTGAACGCAGGCAAAGCGTTTCATGGCTGGGGTGCCTGACGAGGTTCACGCTGCGCGTGGCCGTATGCGGCATACGGGGGATGGACGCATGCGGGTGCAAGCCGGCCGCAAGGACGGTGCAATCCCTGCCCAGCACTCTCGGCACCATGACAAAGTCAGTAACGATCATCGGCGCCGGACTCGGCGGACTCGCTCTGGCCCGCGTCCTGCACGTCCACGGCATCTCGGCCACGGTGTACGAGGCCGAACCGACCCCGACGGCACGCACGCAGGGCGGCATGCTCGACATCCACGACTACAACGGCCAACTCGCCATCGCGGCGGCCGGACTGATGGACGAATTCCGCGGCCTCATCCTGGAGGGCCGCCAGGCGATGCGGGTCCTCGACCCGAACGGGACCGTCCTGCTCGACAAACCCGACGACGGCACCGGTGGACGCCCCGAGGTGCAGCGTGGCGAACTGCGACAACTGCTGCTCGACTCGCTGCCGGCAGGCACCGTCCGATGGGGTCACAAATTCAGCGGCGCTCGCGCTCTCGGCGCGGGCCGCCACGAGGTGACCTTCGCCGATGGCAGCACGGTCGTCACGAGCCTGCTGGTCGGCGCCGACGGCGCGTGGTCACGGGTCCGGCCGCTGCTGTCCACCGCCGTACCCGACTACACCGGCGAGTCGTTCGTCGAGACCTACCTGTTCGACGCCGACACCCGTCATCCCGCCGCCGCGGAAGCGGTCGGCGGCGGGTCGCTGATGGCGCCCTCGCCGGGCCGAGAGATCCACGCGCACCGGGAAAGGGGCGACACCTTGCACGCCTACGTGGTGCTCGCCAGGCCGTACGACTGGTTCGCCGCCATCGATTTCACCGATGCCGCCGCGGCCACCGCACGGATCGCGCAGGAGTTCGACGGCTGGGCACCGGAACTCACCGCACTGATCACCGACGCCGACCTCCCGCCGGTCTGGCGCCCGCATTACACCCTGCCGATCGGGCACCGGTGGGATCGGATACCAGGGGTGACCCTGCTCGGCGACGCCGCCCACCTCATGCCCACGAACGGCGAAGGCGCCAACCTCGCCCTGCTCGACGGCGCCGAACTCGGCAACGCCCTCGCCGCGCACCCCGACGGCATCGAGACCGCCCTGAGCGAATACGAGCAGAACATGTTCGCCCGCAGCACCGAGGTCGCCATTCAAACCGCCGAGCTCTTCGGGGACCGGAACGACGGAACGGCCCAGGGCCTGGTCGCCGCGTTCACCGCACGCGAGCACACCCCCTGACCTCGAGCCACTCCGTCGGGCATTCGTACCTGACGCGGGCGCGCGTTGATCGGCCACCCAGCTTCGCTCCGGATCGGTGGAAAGACCAGGCTTGTCAACGCGCGCTCGCGCCGGACACCCACATCGACCAGCAGCTACCCGAACTTCGATGGTGGCGCGACTACGACCCGAACCCTGCCGGGCCGCAGCGCGTTCGGGCCGACTCTCACGGCTCCAGATACAACCGCTCGCACGGCAGGCGCGGATACCCGTCGGTGTCGTCCATCGACACCTCGACCGCGTCGTGCCAGTGCCGGGCACGCCACTCCTGCACGAACAAGCACGCGGCGGTCACGCAGGCGACGAAATCCATCCGGACGCCGTGCCAGAACACCGACAAATGGACATCCGGCTCGGACGGCAGCGGAGACACCCCGCGCTGATCGCCGTTCACCGTTGCGGCTCCGTAGCCGCATGTCGAACATGGAGATCGCAGCGTTCGCATCCGCCGATCCCGCAGTGCCTCAAGGTGTTCCACACCGCAGGCGCCTCATGCATACGCGATGCCCCGCTTCCGGCGAGCAATGCTTTCGGCCACGCATCCACGGATAGCGGCCACAACGACGCTTCCGGCGGGGCGAAAAGCGCTGGCGGGTCGAACTACCCAGGAACGGAACGTGGTCCCTTGATCGGCTGGACTCGGCAACGCCACGGTTCCGCCGGCGCACACCAGCGAGACATTGAGCCGGAACATCTCCGCGAACAGCGTGATGTCATCGGGAAGGTCGGGCTGCGTCAGATACGTCCACCGCTTCGACCGAGGATGCGACATGATCGGCCCGATAGCGTGGTGGTGCCGCTGCATCCATACCTTCACGTCCTGCCCCAATGCGGCGGGCATGATCACCGCCCACGCCACCCCCATGCGTAGCACTATGCGCCCGACCTGAGGCGGATCGACCTCCGCAGGCAGATCGCACACCTGCCGGTAGTAGGCGCACCGGGACAGCGGCGTGTTCCCGAAAAGTACCAGGCCCATCATCAAACCCCCTGCTCAGATCAATCGACGTGGAGATGCGCCCGGTACCGCGATATGCGGAAACCACCAGGAAGCGGGAGGGGGCACGCGGTGAGATTCGCGCTGAGCTCCCCCTGACCGGGCGCGTATTCAGCACACACTTCGGAGGCGTGGCGAGTAAGGTCGCAGCGGGTGTTGAAAGGTGGTGGATCGGCTTCTTCCGGTGACGAAATGGCGGGCGTGATGAACAGTGCGAACATGCACCTTTCCCAGTGGCTGGCCCGTTCCGGCTGGAGTCGCAGCGAATTGGCGCGCCGCGTGCGCACGCTGGCGGTCGAATGGGGCGAGCCCCAGATCAGGCCCGACGCGTCCAGCGTGCGGCGCTGGGTGGACGAGGGAGAACGCCCGCGCCCGCCGGTTCCGGCAATCCTCGCGGATCTGTTCTCGGCGCACTTCGGATATCGCGTGACGACCTATGACCTCGGTCTGGGTGAGATGCCGGCCGTTGACCGCGCCCTCGTTTACCACCCATCGTGGACACGGACACTGGAAGCGGTCGCAGACCTCGGGAGGGCAGACGTGGATCGCAGGAAGCTCCTTGCCACAGCTCCGTTCGCCGCCGTCGCGGCGATCGGGCCGTCCCGCGACTGGCTGCTGAACACTCTGGATCAGCTACCGGATGAACGTCGGCGAGTACGGCTCGAGGACGTCACCGCCGTGAAGAACATGTTCGGCACATTCCAAGAAATGGATATCTTCCAGGGCGGTGGCTCGGGGCGGCTGGTGCTGGCGGCCTACATGAACGAGCACGTGTACCCGCTGCTGCGGCGCACACACACAGAAGACGTCCGCGTGGCGCTGTGCGGTGCGGCGGCCGAACAGACCTACCTGCTCGGATGGATGGCGTTCGACAACGGCGAGCACGGCACGGCGCAGCGGTATCTGATCCAGGCGCTGCGCTTGGCCGAAGAGTCACGTGATCCCGCGCTCGGCGCGCACGTCCTCGCCGGACTCGCCGACCAGGCGACCTTGCTCGGGCATCCATACGAAGGCCGACGCCTCGCCCAGGCGGGTCGCCAAGGCCTGGCGAAGGTCGACGCGCCCGCTTGCCTCGCGGACTTGTGGACCTTGGAGGCCCGCTCGCTCGCCGTCATCGGTGACAAGACAGGTGCCGCGCGTGCGATCAACGCCGCGGAAAACGCGTTCGCTCGCATCGAGCCCGATCGCGAACCCGAATGGGCACTGTTCATCGATCAGGCATACATCTGCGGTGAGTGGGCGAACGCGTTTCGCGATCTGGGACAGCCGGAACAAGCCGCATCGCACGCCCGCCGATCGATCGCCTACGCCCGTGCGCAGAACCGAGCACGGCGAGGAGCGCTCTCGCACGCCGCGCTCGCGGTCACCCACCTGCAACGACGCGACCTCGAGGCCGCTCACGCCACCGGCGTGCGGACACTGGATCTCGCCCGAAAGGTGAAGTCCTCTCGCTCAGTGGAAGCCGTGCGCGACATCCAACGGCGCATGGTCGCTTTCGGTCCACATCCTTTGGTCGCGGACTTCGCCGAACGCACACGATCTCTTCTCGCGGCCTGATCGCGCAGCACCTGGATGGAAGGCAGCATACGCAACCAGCGCCGTCGACTTCCCTGTGCCGGACATGCCTGTCACCAAGATCACCGCCACGAACGAATCGTAGGGAGACGCCGCTGCTCGGCTCGCCCTCGGATCAGCCCGGCTAGCCCAATTGCTCGACTGCGAAGCCGACCAGTAGCACGGCAAATCCGCCGATCTCACCGACGATCAACGCGGCGAGGACGAAACGCATCGACGGCGGCGGGTTGCGCATCTGGTTGTCGGTCTCGCGCTGCAGTCCGAGCCGGATGTAGTTCGCGATCGTCACCACGAACAACAGGATGATCGCACCCGCCGCGATGGCGTTCACCGCCGTCGGCCAGCCGGACAGTTCGACGAACCACGCGATCAATCCGGTCGCGAACGAATACAGCAACGCGGCCCGGTGGGCGATGTCGACGTACGGGTGGGCCAGACCGTCCGGTGAAGTGGTCATCGCCTGCCACTTCCACACACCGAGCACCAGCGCCCACAGGAAGATGAGCCCGGCGAAGAAGAGCACCCAGGCGGTTTCCGTGCGAATGATCACGTTCTTACCCTCATCAATCCGTCGCGCCCACCTGGGCGGCTGTCCAGCGGCAGCGTAGCGCCTGGATAAGCGCCTGGGAATACCGCGGCGGCGCAGTCCTGTCCTGGGCGGCGCGCTCTGGCTACGCCGATTTAAGGCCTGACAGCATGGGCATCATGAGTTCCGCCGCAACTGACCCGCGCTCGTTCCCGAGCTTCTCGTCACGGACCAGGTGAGAACGGCGGCAGGGCTGCCCGCGTCCGGCCCCCAGGGCGGAGACAGACCACTGGAATGCCAGCTCCTGCCATCAGAGTGCGCGAAAGACCGCACTTGACAACGATTCCCGAGGGCGCAGGCGAATCCGGCTCGGCCTTCAGGGCCGATTCGGCCGGTCGGTGACGGCCCGTGCGACGGCGTGCACGGCCGCGAGCGTGGTGGGCAGCAACACCGCGCTGCCCAGCCAGGTGTGGGCGTCGTCGCGCCGAACTCCGGCCCGGCCCAACGTTCGCCAGGCCCACAGCGAGAACGGAATGACCACCGTCGGCGCGGTCGCCACCCCGGGCGTATAGCCTCGGTGCGCCACGGTGAGCGCGAGATGACCGACGCCGTGGACGCCGAAGCCGAGCAGCGTGGCTTGAAAGAACCGGGAGCCGCCGCCGGTCCGCGCGCCTGCGGCCGAGGCCGCCAACACGATCAGCCCCATCAGTGAGATGGCCACCCGCGAGTGCGCGGGCGAGACCTCCGTTCGAAGCCATACCGGCCCCGGCAGCGGCTTGCCGCCCTTGGCTGCGTTGGTTCGCGACCACCGCGACATCGTGAACCACTCTTCGGCGTCGTTGGCCAACCAGGCCAGGAACAGCCCCCACGTCACGGATTTCCGCATCGTGATCAACCCACTTTCATTACGTGATGTAACGTAACTATATGACGACAGGGCGACCCCGCAACAGTGAGATAGACCAGGCAATCATCGCCGCGACGATCGACCTGCTGATCGCGTCGGGCTACGCCGATCTCACGATCGAGGCGGTCGCCTCCCGCGCGCGGATCGGCAGGCCCACGGTGTATCGGCGCTGGTCGACCAAGGACGAACTCGTAGTGCGCGCACTCATCGAGGCGGTTCCGCCGTTGGAGGTGCCCGACACCGGCGACGCGTTGCGCGACCTCACCGAACTCGCCGTCACCTTCGTGACCCGACTGGCCGCGTCACCACTCGGGCGAGTGGTGCTCGCGGTGCACGCCGACGTCGGCCGCAACGCCACGCTCGCCGGTCAACTGCGCGAGCATTACCTGCGACCGCGAAACGACGTGATCACCGCCGTGATCGAGCGTGCCCGCCAACAAGGCGGGCTGCGCCCCGACCTGCCGACCGAGACTGTCCGCGACCTCGTGTTCGGCCCACTGGTCTATCACTGGTTGATCACCAGCGAACCCATGGACCGGACCACCGCGGACACCCTGGTCGCGGCAACACGCCGCGCGATCAGTAACTGAGGCCACCAGTCATCGGTGAAGACCCCGGTTGCCCGAGAACCAGCAATTCCCGAGCTTGTTGAGCCATATCCGCCCGATTACGGCGGCAGTAAGCGCTCCGTGCCCCACTGAACCCATGTGCCGACGAGAAACGAGTCGACACTGGAACTGCCGACGGGCCGGATCAAGTCGCACGCCCGAGTTCGCCATACGGCACCAGATGGTCGCGATCCACCGTGCTCTGCCAGCCCCGCTCGGTCGCCGCCAGGGCGTGGCCGCTCGCGGCGGGATCCCTCGGCCACGGCTCGCGCAGGTGGATCTGGATATCGTCCTGCAGAACCTGCACGAGCTCCATCGCGAACCCTTCGGCAGTCGTACTGCCCGGGTCGCTGGGATCCAGGGCTATGGTCGTGCCGACCTCCGGCACCGAAGTGCTCACCCACGCCGTCGGGATCGGACGCCCCGCCAGCTCGTGGAAGCGGCGCCACTGTTCGGGGTACTCGGTGCCGACCTTTGCCGAGAAGCCGAGGGACCGTTCGATATCGGCAGCGAGCAGGCGCGCGCCTCGGACCGCTTCAGAGATGTCCATAAAGTGATTCTCGACGGCACATGCCGATTCGCGCCCGTGAATTCCTGTTGCATGAGCGCTGCCAGCAGGAAGCACCGTGGCCCCGAGCGTTTCGCTCAGGGCCACGATCGTGCCGCGGTTCCTACTTCTGCTCGTAGGTGGCGATCAGGGTCGCACGAGCCAGCGTGTGGGAGAACAGGTTGAAGCCCAGGTAGGCGGGGCTGGCGGTCTCATCGATGCCCAGGCTGTCGACGTCGACGGCGTGCACGACGATGAAGTAGCGGTGCGGGCCGTGCCCGGGCGGAGGGGCCGCGCCGACGAAGCCGTGGAAGCCGCCGTCATTGCGCAGGGTGATCGAACCGGTCGGCATCGCGCCGCCCTCTTCGCCGCTGCCCGCGCCCGCGGGCAGGGAGGTCGCGCTCACGGGGATGTCGGCGACGACCCAATGCCAGAAGCCGGAGGCGGTGGGTGCGTCGGGGTCGTACACCGTCACCGCGAAACTCTTGGTCTCCGCAGGGAAACCCGACCAGGACAGCTGCGGGGAGATGTCCTGGCCACCCGCCCCGAAGATGCCGCTGACCTGCTCATTTTTGAACGGCTGCCCGTCGGTGACGTCGTCGGAGGTGAGCGTGAACGACGGCACCTGCGGAAGCGCGTCGTAGGGGTTGAAGGTCATGAAACCTCTCTTCCGGATCGGATCAGCTGTGCAGTAGGAAGTGTTCCAGCACGCGGGTGCCGAATTCGAGGGCCTCCACCGGCACCCGCTCGTCGACGCCGTGGAACAGGGCGGTGAAGTCCAGCTCCGGCGGCAGCTGCAACGGCGCGAAACCGAAGCAGCGAATACCCAAGCGGGCGAACGCCTTCGCATCCGTCCCGCCGGAGAGCATGTAGGGCACGGTGCGGCCGCGCGGGTCGTGGGCCAGCACGGCGTTGTTCATCGCCTCGACCAGATCGCCGTCGAAGGTCGTCTCGTAGGAGTCGAGCTTGGTGATCCACTCGCGTTCGACGTCGGGGCCGATCAGCTCGTCCACCTCCCGCTCGAACTCAGCCTGCCGTCCGGGAACCACACGGCAGTCCACCACCGCCTCGGCGGTCTGCGGGATCACGTTGGCCTTGTAACCGGCCTGCAGCATGGTGGGGTTCGCCGTGTCGCGCAGGGTCGCGCCGATGATGCGGGAGATGGTGCCCAGCTTCGCCAGCTGGCCCTCGATGTCGGGACTCGCCGGATCGAACTCCAGACCCGTCTCCTCGGCGACGGCGGCGAGGAACGCGGCCACCGAATCCGACAGCACCAACGGGAAGGTGTGTTTGCCCAGACGGGCCACCGCGTCGGCGAGGATGGTGACGGCGTTGTCCTCGTGCAGGAATGAGCCGTGGCCCGCGCGGGCCTTGGCGCGCAACCGCATCCAGCCAAGGCCCTTCTCGGCGGTCTCCACCAGATACAGCCTGCGTTCGGTGCCGTCGGGCCGCGGCACGGTCAACGAGAACCCGCCGACCTCCCCCACCGCCTCGGTGATGCCGTCGAACAGATCGGGGCGGTTGTCCACCAGCCACTGCGAACCCCACTTGCCGCCGTTCTCCTCGTCGGCGAGGAAGGCGAAGACCAGATCGCGCGGCGGCACCGTGCCCTCGAGCTTGAACTGGCGGGCCACCGCCAGCGCCATCCCGACCATGTCCTTCATGTCGATCGCGCCGCGACCCCACACGTAGCCGTCGCGCACCGCACCGGAGAACGGGTGCACGCTCCAGTCCGAGGCCTCGGCGGGCACCACGTCCAGATGCCCGTGGATCATCAGCGCGCCGCGACTCGGGTCGGCTCCCTCCAGCCGCGCGAAGACGTTGCCGCGCCCCTCCGCGCCGGACTCGACGTACTCGGTGACATACCCCGCTTGATGCAGTTGGTCGGCCACCCACTGCGCACACTCGCGCTCCCCCTTGGTGGTGGCCAGGTCGCCGGTGTTGGAGGTGTCGAAGCGGATCAGCGTGCTGACCAGCTCCACCACTTCCGACACCGCGCGGGAGTTTCTGTTCGGGTCGAATCCTTCGCCAGTTGCGGACACGCTCCCTTTCCTACCACCCGCGCGGCAGGGCGAACGCGCGGACGGGTGTCACGGCGAGGCGACGCGGCCCGCACGGTGCGCGATCACCTTCGACAGGGTTGTCATCAGAGTGATCGGAACTCACACCGGATCGGGCGGCTGGACCTTGTCGGGGAACACCACCCGCACGAAGGCCCAGAACCGGAACACCATCCCCAGCGCGGTGCCGATCAACTGGGCGGCCACGAAGTCGGCCACGTTCTGGGTGAAGCGGGAGACCTCGGGCACCTCGAGATGCAGCACGTACCGCGACACCCACAGCGGCGCGGTGTTGATCGCGACAGCAAGGAAGCTGACCAGGTAGAACAGCGCGGCCTCGTGATGACCGCGCCGCCCACCGCGTTCGTCGAAGGACCACTGCTTGTTGAGCACATATGACAGCGTGATCGCCGCCAGCACAGCGACCACTTTCGCCGTCACCGGATGCGGCTCGAGCACAGTGCTCTTCAAGGTCAGGAAAACCGCGGTGTCCAGCGTGAACGCTGCGACACCGACGGAAGCGAATCGGAATAGTTCTCGACGCCGTGCCTCGCCCCCCAGCGCGGACGTCACCCGGGCGAAAACGGGGCGTTCGGAAAACAGCACAGGTAAAGTCTCCGACACATGTCCCGACCCCACAACAAGATCGGCAGATTCACCGCACCGCCTGTTGCGCGAGTGCACGGTCGGTGGATCGCGGGCAGGTGAGTAGCGTGAAAAAGACCAAGCGGCACACGGGTTCTCGGCCGGACCGCGTCGGCGCGGAGCCGATCGCCGTGATCGGCATGAGCTGTCGCTTCGCCGGCGGCGCCGATTCTCCGGAAGCGTTGTGGCGGTTGCTGATCGAGGAGACCGACGCGATCGCCGACGAACCGCCGCCCGGCCGCTGGTCCGGCGACCACCGCGGGCGCGATCGTGCCGCCGCGGGCAAGACGGTGTCGGTCGCGGGCGGGTATGTGGCGGATGTCGCCGGTTTCGACGCCGAATTCTTCGGGATCACCCCGCGTGAGGCAGCCGATATGGATCCCCAGCAGCGCTTGGCGCTCGAATTGGCCTGGGAAGCCTTCGAAGACGCGGCGATCCGGCCCGACCGGGTGCCGGACACCGGGGTGTATTTCGCCAACAAATTCAACGATTATCGCGCCGTCAAACTCGCCAGGGGCGCCACCGCCATCACCCCGTTCACCAGCACCGGAGATGTCGAGGGTGTGATCGCCAACCGGGTGTCGTACTTCCTGGGTTTCGACGGTCCCAGCATGACCGTGAACGCCTCCTGCGCCGGATCGCTGGTGGCGGTGCACCTGGCCTGCCAGGCGTTGCGGACGGGTGAGAGCGCGCTGGCCGTCGCCGGTGGCGTGCAACTGAATCTGATACCGGAGACCGCGATCGGGTTGTCCGCGCTGGGTGTGCTGTCCGCACGCGGCCGGTCACACACCTTCGACGCCTCCGCCGACGGCTACGTGCGCGGCGAAGGCGGTGCGGTCGTCGTGCTCAAGCCGCTGCGACAAGCGTTGCGCGACGGCGACCGCGTCTACTGCACCCTGCTGGGTAGTGCCACCAACAACAACGGCAGGCACCGCTCCATGCCCGCCAGCAGCGCCGACGGTCAACGGCAGCTATTGCGGCGGGCCTGCGCGCGAGCGGGTGTGGACGCCTCGACGATCGACTACGTCGAGGCGCACGGCACCGGCACCGCCGTCGGCGACCGCGCCGAATTGACCGCACTGGCAGAGGTTTACGGCACCGGCAGGCCGCCCGGCGCACCGCTGATCGTCGGCTCGGTCAAAACCAATATCGGACACACCGAAGCAGCCGCGGGCATGGCCGGACTGGTGAAAGTCGCACTCGCCCTGTCGCATCGCCGGATCCCGCGCAGCCTGCACTTCGACCACGCACCCGCGGAATTCGATCCCGCCGCGACGGGAGTGCGCGTGGCCGACACCGCGATGGCGTGGCCGCGGCACGACGCCCCCGCGCGCGCCGCGGTGAGCGCGTTCGGTTTCGGCGGCTCGAACGCCCACGTCATCGCCGAAGCGGCACCCGCGCACGATCCGGTCGATGACAGCGACGTCTCGCAGCGGCTGGTGGTGCTGTCCGCCCGCACCGAAGCCGCGCTGCGGGAACACGCTCATCGGCTGCGTGAGCGCCTCGTGCGCGACCCTGACATCCGCCTGAACGACCTCGCGCACACGCTTGCCACGAGAACCGCCTTCCAGCATCGAATTTCGACGGTCGCCGACAACATGGGCCAAGTTGTCGAATTCCTCGACGACTACCTCGCCCGCGCTGGGGACACCGAGGGAGACGACAACGAGGCGCTGAATCTGCTGCTGGCGGCGGCTCTGCGTCCCGGCACAGTGGACCACCGCGACCTACTGCACGCGGTGGGAAGGCTGTTCGAGCGTGGCATCGAACCCGACTGGACTGCCGTGACCCCGGCGGGCCGCCCGGTCTCGCTGCCCACCTATCCGTTCCAGCGCGAACGGTATTGGGCGGGCCCGCAGGCCCGCGGCGAGGCACCCGGGTCGCCCTCGTGGGACGCGGTGCCCATCGAAATCGCTGCCACTACCCGCATTTCGAGTCCAAGATCTCAGTCCGCGGCGGTCGCAGCGTCGGGCCCAACTGCCGAATCGGTCGATTCCATCGCGATGATCGACGACTCGGCGGCGCGCCCCGTGGCGATCGCGTCCAGTGACCCCACACGTTCCTCCGCGCCCGGCGTCGCGGCGCTCGCCGCCCTGGTCACCACCGAACTGGCCGAAGTCGTCGGCATCGAGCCCGACCGGGTGGCCGCCCGGCAGAATTTCGAACAGCTCGGAATCGGCTCGGTGCACGCCGTGGAGCTGTCGGCCCGCCTCGGAGCCCGCCTCGGCATCGAGGTCCCCGCCGCCGTCATCTGGGGCTGCCCCACCGTGGAGCTGTTGGCTGCCGAACTGCACGCCCGCCTCGAACCCGCGAACCCGGCGACGGTGCCCCCGGAACCGACTGCGTCGGCGGCGGACCCGCGACCGCCGGTGCAGGAGGAAGCTCTGTCGACCGCTGAACTGCTCGCATTGAGCCGGGAATTGCTCGGCTGAACCGAAATCGCGAGCGAGAGCATCTGCGGTGCAGTCGATTCGCGCTTTCGCTGCGGTCGATCGCACGCTCGTCCGGCCTGCGGGAGATCAGCCGGAGAGGTGGGACAGCGCGACGTCCTCGCAGTGGTCCGATCAGTGGGTTCGGGTGGTGCGCGTGGGTGCCGATAGGTGCCCTCGCGGGAAGATCCCACGACCTGGTCCACCTGGCGCGCCCTGCGTCCACACATCGACGCACTCCTCAGCTACACCACTACCGACACCGTCCCCGGCATTATGGGATGCACCAGGTGGGGCGGGACTACGCCGTGGGCGTTTCAGTGCGGCTGATCGCGCGCGGGATTTCGAGGGCGGCCAGTTTGTCGGGGTTGCGGATGCCGTAGCCGCTGACGATCTGGTCGTCGGCGATGTCGAACACGAGGACGGCTTCCAGTTTGTCGCCGATATAGCACGCGAGTGCCGGTTGGCTGTTGCAGTTCACTGTCTCGATGCGTACTTCCGGTCGCCGCTGCGCGTATTTGAAGACCGCCATGAGAATCGCGCCCACTCGTTCGGCGCCGACCATGACCAGCTCCGGCAGTGCGGTCACCTTGCCGCCGCTGTCAGTGGTCCAGGTGATGTCCGGCGCGAGCAGCGACAGCAAGCCTTCCATGTCCCCTGTGGTCGCGGCCGTGATGAAGCGTTCGGTGACCGCGGCGGTTCGGACGGTGTCGACGGGGCCGTAGCGCTTGCGCCGGGAATGGACATGGTTGCGGGCGCGGCGGGCGGTCTGATGCACGGCGTCGACGGATTTTCCTGTCGCGGAGGCAATTTCGTCGTAGTCGAAGCCGAAGACCTCACGCAGCACGAAGACCGCCCGCTCGGTGGGGGTGAGCGTTTCCAGCACGATCAGCATCCCCATCGAGACCGATTCGGTGAGTACCACATCGCTCGAGGCGTCACCGTCGGTGAGCAGCAGCGGCTCGGGCAGCCACGGTCCGACGTACTCCTCGCGACGACTGGCGCCGGCCCGCAACGCATTCAGCGCCTGCCGCGTGACGAGCTGGGCCAGATAAGATTTCGTATCCCGGACCGTGGCCAGGTCCACCCCCCGCCACCGTAGATAGCTGTCCTGCAGCACGTCGTCGGCTTCGGTTGCCGAGCCCAGGATTTCGTAGACGATGGTGAACAGCAGCGGTCGCAGGTGAACGAAACGCTCGGTGTGCTCGTCGGTGGAGGTCACGGCTTCGCAACTCCCTGCGGCTCGGCTGCGCTCAGATCCTTACGCCTGCCCAAGCCCAGGAAGGTCGGGATCGCGCCGGGTTTGCGGGCTTCCTTGCGGATGGTCCCGATCGGGCCCGCGAGACCCACCCGTTCCTTGATCCACCCGGCAGTTCGCCCGCCGAGATACATCGGCACGGGTGTGTCGTCACGCCGGCTGAATTGCATCGCACCCGCGCGGCTACCCAAACCCACGGTGCAGGCGGTGAAGGCCACGTCCAGCACAGCAGGTTCGTCCCCGGCGATGCGGGCCAGTACATTGTCGGCGGCCTGCGCGCCCAAGGGTTGGGCGGCATAGCAGCTCATCCGCAGTGGGCGGCCCGATGGCGCGACCGCGTCCCCGGCGGCGACGATGCGTTCGTCATCGAGACTGGTCAACGTCTCGTCGGTCAGCAGCCGGCCCAGGTCATCGGTGCGCAGCCCACTGCGTGCCGCCAGTTCGGGCACCCCGAATCCGGCGGTCCAGATCGTGATCGCACCGGGCAGCACTTCACCGTCGGTCAGGACGACCCCGTCGCGCCGCACCTCGCCCACCCGCGCTTGCTCACGCACCTCGACTCCATTCTCTGATAACCACTTCGCCACCGATCGCCGGGCCGGATTCGAGAAGTTCGCCGCCAACTTACCGCCACCCACCAGTGTCACGGTACGGCCCTGCTCCACGAGTTCGGCGGCGGTCTCGATGCCGGTGAGCCCGCCGCCGACGACGACAATCGGCGCCTGGACCGGAACGTCCGCCAGCGCCGCGCGCAGCCGCTGGGCGTGTTCGAATTCGGCGATCGGGTAGGCGAATTCGGTGGCACCGGGCACCGACGCCGGCACGGCGGCGGTGCTGCCGACCGCGTAGACCACGTAGTCGTAGTCGAGCGCGCGCCCCGAACCCAGTTCCACCCGGCGGGCGGCGGTATCGATGCGGATGGCACGGTCGACGATCATCCGCACCCCGGCGCCGAGCAGTGTGTCGTAGTCGATGGCAGCCTCATGGGTACCGGCCACGAACTGGTGCAACCGCATGCGCTCGACGAACCGCGGACGCGGATTGACCAGTGTGATCTCGACATCGCGCCGCAGCCGCAGCCGATTGGCCGCCACGGTACCGGCGTACCCGCCGCCGATCACAACCACTTTGGTGATGGCATTGAAATCAGTCATGCCCTTCAGACACGCCACACCGTCCAGATCTGACACGAAGTGACAGCCGTCACATTCACAGCCCGTCGCCAGCCCGCCGAGATCGTCGGCTCGCGTCCAGGCGGAGTGCACGAATCGGCAATACAGGGCGGCCTGCGGGTCCTCCCAACGCAGGTTATCGCGTCGCCGATCTGGAACATGTTCACTCAGAGGATGACGGCTTCCGGCGGCCCCAGCCTCGCCGCGGGGCGGTCCGATGACGGATGTAGAACAACAGACCTCGACGCTGCGGTTCGGCACTGGTCGCCCGGCTGGGGTGCTGTCGAGATTCACGCGCGCCATATCGAGCGTGTTGAGATTCGCGACCAAGGTGGTGCCGAGATTCGCGACCAGAACCACCCGCATGCCGGAGAGCTGAAACGCATCGGATGACCCCTCACAGCGGTTCCTGAAGCGTGTCCGGCGGCATGTCTGATGTCAGGCTGACACCCCTGCACCCGGCGGCTCAGGTCAACTCGCTTCGGATGCCGACTTCCGCCTTCGGTATGCGCGCTGTCGACAAGCGTTAACGGGTGGCTTCACGTCGCCGTCGCGGCAGCATCGCCGCAGGCTGGTTCGGATGTCACCCCGGGTAACAGCCCATTATCCGGGGCGGTGCCGGAGTCGGTGGCCGGGGACCGTGGAGGTCAGATGTTGAAGCGGCCGGCGAAGCCTCGGAGGGGAAGGTCGGCGCTGGTGATGATGCCGGGTCGGGCGGCGACGACGGATTTGATGGCGTTGAGGGCGGGCAGGCCGGTGACGGTCATGCCGATGGAGGCGAAGTTCTCCGGTTTCGACAGGTCGAAGCCCTTGCGCGGGAGGATCATGTGCTTGCTGTAGATGTTGGGGTCGCCGGTGACCTGGGTGATGTAGCAGCCCTTGATGTTCCATGCGGGGTCGGTTTGCGGGGTCATCTGCCATTCGAGGTGGGTCTCCACTCGCGCGACGCCGTCGACCATGCCTTGGTATTTGATGTAGTTCGCACCCAGTGAGCCCTTGGGCATGAAGTACCAGCCGAGGTCGACGTCCTTGGTGCAGGCGCCGAGTTCGTAGCTGAATTTCACCTCGTCGAGTTCCAGGCCGAAGGCGTCGGCCATGAGGTAGACCGAATCGGCGAACACGGCGGTGTATTTGTAGAGCGAATCGGGGATGGTCGGATCGTCGATCGGGCGGCCGTAGCCGACGGCCTTCCAGGTGTCCACGGAGTGATGGCAGGACACATCCACGGATTCGGTGACGGTGACGTTCTCGATGTCGGCGACGTCGGCGGTGTGCACGATGCCCAGGATCTGGCACAGGCCCGGATTCATGCCGGTGCCGTAGAACGTGGAATTGCCGCGCTCGCAGGCCGCTTGGATGACCTCGCTGACCTTGCGGCCCGAGGGATGTGAGTGGTTGCGGTCGCGGTGGAAGCCGGTGATCCAGTCCGCGGTGGTCACCACGTCGATGCCGGCCTCGAGCACTTTTTCGTAGAGGTCCTCGTCGGGGAACACGCCGTGGAAGGTGAGCACGTCGGGGCGGGCGGCGATGATCTCCTCGACCGTGCCGGTGGCGACCACACCGATCGGGTCCAGACCGACGATCTCGCCCGCGTCGCGTCCGATCTTGTCCGGCGAATAGCAGTGCAGCCCGACCAGCTCGAGATCGCGGTGGTTGCGGATGCGGCCGATCATCTCGGTGCCGAGGTTGCCGGTGGCGACCTGGAATACCCGGATCTTGTCGGAGGTGCTCATGAGCAGTGCCTTTCTGGCTGTTACGTTTTCGCGTCGGTACTGGGTCGGGTTCAGGCGGTGGTGGGCGCCGGGCGCACGGCGCCGCTGTCGGGGTGACGTGGGTCGGTGCCCGCGGGTCCGCCGTCGGGGTAGAACTGCACGGCCCATTCGCGCAGCGCCTTGAAGCCCTTGAACTCCTTCTGCGACAGGGCGGGCGGGTCGGAGTAGCGCTGATGCGCCCAGATGTGGATGTCGGCTTCGAACTGCTCGATGACGAATCCGGCCATGGTCGTGCCGTAGCGGCCGATCTCGGGGCGTTCGTCGCCGGGCTTGCGGCCGATCCACACGGTGAAGCGCACATCGGAGGTGTATTCGTCGACCGGTGTCACCGCGGGCATGGTGCGGTTGTCGACCATGCCCCAGCTCTTGGTGATCGAACAGCCCAAGCCGGCGTTGATCGATTCCACACCACTGTTGACCTGGTCCTCGGCGATGTCCTCGTCGAAGGCGATGGTGAAATCGACGTAGGACACCGGGCCGGAGAAATCGTGACGGGTGAACTCCGGCACGAACGGCGTCTTGTGCACCACCTTGAAGTGCGCGAAGTCGACGCCGTTCTCCATCACATATTGCGGATGCAGTTCCAGGCCCGGCCGGAACAATGTCGCGGCAGGCACCGGCGGGTAGTAGTCCGCGGCGGTCTTGCCGTCACCGAACGCTTCGAACATGTCCGGCACCTCGAAATATGGTGCGCGGCCCGCGGTGTCGTACCAGATCCACACCGCCTCGTTACGTTCGACGACGGGGTAGCTGCGGATGCGGCGGCCCTTGTTCGGGTGGGACTCGTAGGGGATGCACACATTGCGGCCCTCGCGGTTCCATTCCCAGCCGTGGAACGGGCACACCAGGTTCTCGCCCTGAACCTGCCCGCCATAGCCCAGGTGCGCGCCGAGGTGCTCGCAGTAGGCGTCGAAGACCGCGAGGTCGCCGGCAGCCGACCGCCACGCCACCATCTCACGCCCGAAGTACTTCATCCTGTGCACCGCACCGACCTCGATCTCGGTGCACCACGCGACCTGGAACCATCCCGTCGGCTCCATCGACAGCGGTGGTTTGGCCATATCGATCCTCCACGTCTTCGCGGGCTGTCCGTGTCGGCGCGGACCGTCGGTTCCACGCCCGGCGAACACGACAATAGAACCCTCTTTGAAAGAATACAAGAAGGTTAGTTGAAACTGGATTCTCCAGGTCGGTCGAGGTAGCATCGGCCCTCGTGACGGAGGCAGCGGCAGGCATGAGGCGCGCGAACAAGCGCGGGATCCAATCGCGGGAAGCCATGCTCGACGCGGCGATCGCCTCGCTGTCGACCGGGGACCCCGCCGCGGTTTCCGGCAACCGGATCGCCCGCGACATCGGCGCGACCTGGGGAGTCGTCAAATATCAGTTCGGCGACATCGACGGCCTGTGGGCCGCGGTCCTGCGCTACACCGCCGACAAGCGCGGGGACCTGCCCGCAGCAGCCAAACCGGACGGCCCCCTGCGCGAACGCGTCGCCGCGCTCATCCACGCGATGGCCATCGGATTGCGCCGCCCCGAGTCTTTGGCCATCGAGACGCTGCGGGCGGCGCTGCCCCGCGACCACGCCGAACTCGAACGCGACTACCCGCTCACCGCCGCCGAGCTGGCGTCCTGGAAACCGCACTGGGACGACGCATGCCAGCGGGCCTTCGCTGATCTGGAACTCGATCCGGTCAAGGTGCGCCGGGTCGCGGCGCTGATCCCGGCCGCCATGCGCGGCATCACCTCCGAGCGAACTCTCGGCACATACGGCGACCTCGACGACGCTATCGAAGCGCTCATCGGCGGCATAGTCGCCTACCTCGAAGACTGAACCGGGTCTCGACCGCACTCATCAGCCGCGGTCCCTACCGCGGACAAGCCCGCCGGATGTGGTGAAGAGCAGGTGTGCCGCACGGGTGATGGTGTGGCGGATGTCGGCGGTGTTGGCGGGGTTGGTGGTCAGGTCGAGCAGGCATGTGGTCAGGACGTGGCCGAGGATCAGGGCCTGGTCGTGGTCGTCGGTCCAGTCGGGGTCGGCCAGCGCGGCGCGGACGAGTTCGGTGAACAGTGGCCGCCAGACCCTGATGCCGGGTCCGTCGCCGGAGTGCACGGAGTTCATTCCGGCTTGCAAGAGGTTGCGGTCCTCGGCGGCCCAATCGATGAACTGGGAGAACGCGGAGGCGATCCGGTCGGCGGGCTCGGCGGCGGGGTCCGCGGGCAGCCGCTCGAGACGGTCGAGGGTGTCCAGGGCCCAGTCGGCCATGAGGTGCTGGATCAGGCCGTCCTTGGAACTGAAGTAGCGGTACACGGTGACCGGGGTTGTGCCGGCCTCGGCGGCGACCTCGCGGATCGTGACGCCCTTGTAGCCGTGCCGGGAGGCCATCGCGCGTGCGACGGCGGCGATCTCGGCGCGGCGTGCGCGTTCGGCGGGACCGAATTCGCGGACCACGCGCAGGGAGTCGCGGGACTCGCGCAGCAGGGCAGCAGTGTCATCGACCACCCTTGCAGGGTACCGCAACCCTTTCACACGTTGTATAACGTGTTATAGAACGTGTGTAAGTATGGTGCCGGTCATGAAGACTGTTCCCGATGTGTTCTCCCCCGAGGCATTGCAGGACCCGTATCCGCTGCTCGAGCGGTTGCGTGTCGCTGGGGATGTGCATTTTCTGGCTGATCAGCAGGTGTATGTGGTGCTCGGGTTCGAGGCCATCCGTACCGTGCTGGCTGATCCGCAGACCTATTCGAGCAATCTGGTCGCGGTGTTGTCGGCGGCGGCGGGGTCGGCGACGGTGTCGGTGGCCGAGGCCGGGGCCGGGGTGGATGTGCTGGCGACCGCGGATCCGCCCGCGCACACCGCGCAGCGGGCGCTGGTGATGTCGCGGTTCAGCCCGCGTGCGGTGGCCGAGACGAGCGAGCTGATCGATGCCGCGATCGCCCCGGCGGTGGCCGGGCTGGTCGCTGCTGGCGGCGGCGACTGGATGGCCGCGGTCGCGCACCGTGTGCCGGTGCAGGTGATCGGTGAGCTGATCGGGCTCCCACGCGGTGACCATCAGCAACTCACCGAGTGGTCGGACGCGGCGATCGATCTGGTGTCCGGTGTGGCCAGTCCCGACCGTTTCGGGCAGGCCGCGCTCGCGGTACTGGAGTTCGCCCGGTATCTGGGCGAGCGAATCGATCAGGCCCGCCCCGATAACGACACCGGGATACTCAGCAGCGTCGCCGCTGCGGTCGCCTCGGGAACCCTGACCCGCGATCAGGGCGCGATGCTGCTGGTGCAGCTGGTCACCGCGGGTGCGGAGTCGACCGCGAGCCTTCTGGGCACCGCGGTGCGGCTGGTGGCCCGCGATGAGCACCTGCAAGCCACGCTGCGCGCCGAGCCCGACCGGATCGCCGCGCTGGTGGAGGAAGCGGTGCGGATCGAAAGCCCGTTCCGGGGCCACTTCCGTGTCACCACCGCACCGACTCGCCTGGCCGGGGTGGAACTGGAACAGGGCGCGCGACTGATGCTGATGTGGGGCGCGTCCAACCGCGACCCGCGCATCTTCGAACACCCCGAGCGGGTCGACCTCGACCGTGCCCAGCCGAAACTGCATCACAGCTTCGGCCGCGGCATCCACTTCTGCCTCGGCGCCCACCTCGCCCGCAAAGAAGCCCACCAGGCCGTGCTGGCACTGCTGGACGCCACCGCCACCGTCACACCGCGCGACCGCGAACCGGCCTACGTCCCCAGTCTGATCGTGCGCCGCCTGGCGCATCTGCACCTGTCGGTCACCCCCGCATGACCGCCGCACCGAACCCACAGACCCTCGGCTCGGTATCGGGACCGATCACTCGACTTCGCGACCACCGCCACTACCACCCCGACCTGCGCCCCTACGCGCTGGTCCTACCCCGCGAGACCATAAGCCCCCGCACGCTGCCGCTCATGCGCCGCATCGCCGCACACATCCGGCCCCATCCCGCCGCTACGGTCATCGATCTCGACCAAGGTGTGCGGGTCCGCGTGTTCGGCACGACCGACCACCAGGCACCGGGGCCGGCATTGCTATGGATCCACGGCGGCGGCTACGTCTTCGGCACCGCCGCCCAGGACGACCGCTGGTGTCACCAGATCGCCACCCGCACAGGAGTTCTCGTCGCCTCCGTCGACTACCGGCTCGCCCCCGAACACCCCTACCCGGCAGCACTACACGACTGCCACCTCGCCCTGAAATGGCTGGCATCCCGGCCCGGCGTCGATCCCGGCCGCATCATCCTCGCCGGAGCCAGCGCCGGCGGCGGCCTCGCCGCCGCACTCGCCGCGCACACCCGCGACCACGGACCCGTGATCCCGGTACGACAACTGCTGCTCTATCCCATGCTCGACCACACCCCACTGCCGGACACCAGCACCTGGCATCGACTGTGGGGACCGCGCAGCAACGCCTGCGCCTGGCACAGCTATCTCACAGGCGCCGATCCCGCCGACGCGGTGCCCGCTCATCGCCGCGATCTCACCGGACTACCCCCGGCGTGGATCGCCGTCGGCGATCTCGACCTGCTCCACGACCAGAATGTTCGCTACCACCGGGCACTGACCGGCGCCGGGGTCGACAGCCAGTTCACTGTCATCCCAGGCGCCTTCCACGGCTTCGACACCGTCGCACCTGGCACCGCGATCACCCGACACCTGCACCGCGACGCCTTGCACGCAATCCACATCGCCGCGACGACACCGCCGTGACGATGAATCCGGGCCCAGCCCACCCGCACGCCGGGCTGGGGCCACGGGACTGTCGGAATCGCCACTCCCATGTCTTGCGTCAACCTCTTGGCAGGATCTGCGCGGTTACATGGCTGGGGAGATCCGTCATGGCCGGTCGGTGGTGCCGAGGGCCGATCTGTGGATCCGGGTATCTGAAGAGTGCGAGGATTGTGCAAGGGTGAGCGAGCATCGTTCTAATGTTTTCGCAGGTCAGCTTGTTTGAATGGTTCGTCTGTTTTCGTCACGCCCCGGGAGTTCCGTGGATGTTCATCGAGAGGCTCGAACGATGACTGCTCGTATGGAAGGAACTGTTGCCCTGATCACCGGGGCCTCCAGCGGCATCGGCGCCGCCGCTGCGTCGGAGCTCGCCCGCGAGGGCGCGTCCGTGGCCTTGGTCGGCCGGCGTAAGGATCGGCTCACCGATCTCGCCGCGGAGATCACCGACGCTGGCGGGAGGGCCTTGGTCGTGCCCGCCGACATCACCGACGCCCAAGCCGCCGCAGAAGCCGTGGAGCGCGCCGTCGCGGAATTGGGCCGTCTGGACACCCTGGTCAACAATGCTGGCCTGATGCTGCTCGGCCCGGCTCCTGGCGCGGACCTCAACGACTGGCGCCGCATGATCGACATCAATCTCATGGGCCTGATGTACTGCGCGCACGCCGCTACCCCGCATTTGGTCCAGGCGGCCGCCCAGGGACCACGCCAGGTTGCCGACATCGTCAACATCGGCTCGCTGGCCGGACGCGGCGCCTTCGCCCTAGCCGCGGTGTATTGCGCGACGAAATTTGGAGTCGGCGCCTTCAGCGAGGCGCTGCGCCAGGAATTGGCACGCCAACATGTCCGGGTTTCGGTCATCGAGCCCGGCAGTGTCGATACCGAACTGCGCGACCACAATTCGGCCGCAGTCAAGGAGCGGCTCGACGATGCCTTCGGCGACATCGAACGATTGCAGGCACACGACATCGCCGATTCGGTGAGCTACATCGTGACCCGCCCGCGGCACGTGGCCGTAGCCGAGTTGCTAGTTCGTCCGACCGAACAGGTCTGACCATCACACCTGGATCAGGACGATGTCAGCGAACCGAACCAAGGCCTCACTGCTCGAAGAGCTCTGTGTGCTGCTGGCCCGCCATGCCCGAGACGACGCGACCACCGCGATCGCGGATCTGCTGGTCGGCCGGGAGGAGTCGGACATGCCGCCTCCGCCGTCCATGGGCGGGACGCGCATGACGCTGATCGCCCAGGGCGCAAAGCGTCTCGCCTACGGCGAGCAGGTGTACGACTACCGTGCCGGGCAGTGCCTTGTGGCGTCGGTCGCGGTGCCCCTGAAATGTCAGTTCATCGACGCCACCCCCGAACGTCCGGTCCTGGGTTTGTGCCTGCGGCTGCAGCCCGCGCAGGTCGCCGAAATGATGGTGCAAGCCCCGCGCGGCACCTTTCCCGACGGCGATGACATCACCTCGCCCGCAGTCGTTTTCGCCGAGGCGTCGGTCGAACTCCTCGACGCCACCGTGCGGTTGGTGCGACTGCTCGACCAGCCACGCGACCGGGACGTGCTGGCACCCCTGGTCAAACGAGAGATCCTGTGGCGCCTGATCACCGGCGAGCACGGCCCGATCGTCCGCCGGATCGGCCTCACCGACCCGCGCTTCTCTCCGATCGCCGAAGCGGTGCAGTGGATTCGGCACAACTATCGTGCGCCGTTTCGGGTCGAGGACCTGGCGGAGCGCATCGGAATGAGTCCCTCGGCCTTCCATCGGAATTTCCAGGCCGTCACCCGAACCACGCCCATCCAATACCAGAAAAAGCTCAGACTTCAGCAGGCGCGCCTGCTGCTGGCGGCAAATCCCGGGGATGTCGCCCGCATCGGGTACCTCGTCGGGTACGACAGCCCCTCCCAGTTCAGCCGGGAATACCGCCGCATGTTCGGCACGCCACCCAGCCAAGACGGAATCCGGTTCGCGCCGCGAGCCGACGACGACACAGATTGACCGTCGGAGCAGACCATCCACGCCCGCGCGGGCAGCCTTACCCAGGAGCGAGATATGACATGGAGTGAGATCGGCGCAGGCAAATACGCGATGCTGACTACATACAGGAAGGACGGTAGCCCGGTCGGGTCACCGGTCTGGCCGGCTGCGCAGGACGATCGAATCGTGGTGGCCGCCAACGGCGATAGCTGGAAGATCAAACGCATCCGGCGCAACCCGAACGTGACGCTGCAGCTCTGCAATGCCCGGGGCACCACAACACGAGGCGACGTGGTCGACGGCCACGCCGAGATCATCGACACAGCCGAAACGCAGCGGGTGCGCGCGTTGATCCGCAAGAAATACGGAATCGTCGGCGCCCTCGTTTCCTGGACAGGCAAGCTCCGGGGCCCGGACAACACCGTCGCCATCGCCATCACACCTGCCGCGCCACGGGCCTAGCGCGATCACGGCGCCACTTATCGACCGGTCTTCCGCGGCTCGCTACTGGTATACGCCGCGCGGTCACTCCTAGGCATACTTGGCCGCGATCGGTTCGAACCGGTCGACCTTCGGTGACGGCCACGGACCGTGCGGCAGGTCCCCGTCGCGAAGCCGGGCCCGGAAACCAGGAGTTATGCTGCCTGCGGTCCGGGTGGCCGGGTCTAGAAGGGGGCCATAGGTGTTGAGGCAGCACGAGTCGTTCGCCGGCTACGTGATCGAGGGCGTGCTCGGGCAAGGCGGTATGGGCACCGTCTATCTGGCGCGGCACCCGCGCCTGCCGCGGCTGGTGGCGCTCAAACTGCTCAATCGCGCGGTGTCCGAGGACGAGGAGCTGCGCAGGCGGTTCGAACAGGAAGCCAATGTGGTTGCGCGCCTGGAGCATCCGGGCATCGTCGGCGTCTACGACCGCGGCACCGAGGACGGGCACCTGTGGATTTCCATGCAGTACGTCCGTGGCACCGACGCTGCGCGGCTCGACCCCCGGAGCACCCGCCCCGAACAGGTCCTGCGGATCGTCGGCGATACGGCGAAGGCGCTGGACTACGCCCACAGCCGAGGTGTGCTGCATCGCGACATCAAACCGGCCAACATCCTGATCGCCGAACCGGAAGCCGGTCGCGAAACACATGCTCTGCTCACCGATTTCGGGATCGCGCGGATACTCGACGCCGATACCAAACTGACCGCCACCGGAACGTTCACCGCCACACTCGCCTACGCCTCGCCGGAGCAACTGTCCGGTGAGCCGGTCGATCACCGCGCCGATCAATACTCCCTCGGGTGCACCCTCTACACGATGCTGGCGGGGCAACCACCGTTCCCCTCGACCAATCCCGGTCAAATCGTCGCCGGACACATCGCCAAGCCGGTGCCGCGCCTCAGCGAAACCCGCCCCGAGTTGCCACGACGACTCGACGAGGTGATCGCCCGCGCCCTGGCCAAGCACCGCGACGAACGATTCGCCAGCTGCGGCGACTTCGCCGCGGCCGCGGCGGCGGCTCTGCGCGGCGACGCTCCCGCCGTGGCGCCCGCGCCGACTTTCGTCAACCAACGCTCGGCCCACCCCGCCACGGCGGTCGACCCGTGGCCGCGTTCGGCCCCGACCCTGCTCAACCAGCCTTCGGAGCCCCGGCGGCGCGCCGAACACCTACCGCCGCTGCAACCGCTCACGCCCATCCACGATCCGGCCCGGCCATCCGGCGTCGTTCCCAGGATCGGCGCTGTCGTCGCGTTCGGCTTCGGGCTGGTCTTCTGCCTGATCGTCGCCAACGGGGTGATGGAACTGACGACCCCGCACATCGAATACGGTCACCGCCAGACGCTGCGTGAGGTCGCACGCGAACTTCTCCTCCCCATGGCGATTTCCACCACGATGGCGCTGTTGCTGCTCGGCGGCTCGATCGCACTGTTCCGGCGCAAGCGCGCGGGCCGCGTCGCCGTCGCGCTGGGTACCGGGATCATCACGCTGGTCGGCTTGGTCGGAGTCGGAGCCGGCCTTACCGGTGACAGCCGCGCCAGGGATCTGATCTTCGTCGGTACGGTCCTGCTGTTCTCCTGTACGGGGCTGCTGTGCACGGTGTCCCCCGCGACCAGGCGCTGGCTCGCCGACAAGCGACCCAGGAACCGGCCATGAGCCCCGGAGGTTTCTAGGGCACCACGACAAGCTTTCCGGTGGCCCCGTTGTCCTCCATGTACCGATGGGCTGCGACGATGTCGCCCAGACCGAAGACACGGTCGAGGTTGGGTCGATAGACACCGGCCTCGACTTCGTCGACGACGCGCTGCAGCACGGCCGCGCCCGCGCTGCCCTTCAGGTTGTCGCTGTGGAAAGCCGTCAGTTTGGTTCCGGACGGGATCATCGCTATCGGTTCGAAGTCCGAGATCAGCCACCCACTCAGCGAACCCGCCACACATACCGTGCCGCCCCGGCGGACCAGGCGCAGCGAGTCCACCGCCGTGCGCGCTCCGACGAGATCCAGCACGTAGTCGGGCCCTTCGGGCCAGACCGCCTGCACGCCGGCCGCCAGCGACCCGCCGTCGTCGACGAGTACGTGGTCGACGCCGATCGCGGTCAGCGCGTCGATCTTGTCGTGCCGTCGGGTCGTGGCAGCGATCTCGACGCCGCGGCCGGACGCGATCGACGCTGCCGCCATACCCACCGACGATGTCCCACCGCGAATCAGCAACCGCCCCTGGCTATCCGCCACGATGCCCAATGCGTCGAGTGAGCCCTGCGCGGTCAAGTATGTCTCGGGCAGTGCGGCCAAGACCTCCCACGGCAGCCTGGTGGTGACCGGCATCAGCAGCGAATTCGGCAACAACGCGTACTGCGCGTAGCCGCCGTCGAACTCCCGGCCCATCTCACCCATCACCGCCGCGACGGTCGCGCCCACCGGCAACATGGGATCGGTCGAGGCTGCCACGATGCCCACACATTCGATTCCGAGCACACGGGGGAACCGGACGTTCGGGGAATGTCCCTGACGAGTTCGCAGCTCCGATCGGTTCAAGCCCGCGCCCTTCACCCGCACCAGGCTCCAGCCCTCCCGAACCGCTGGTACCGGTAGCTCACGGATCTCCAGTACCTCCGGGTCACCCGCCCGTACACAGACGGCCGCTCGCATCGTCGTACTCGTCGTCTCACACCGCATCGGGGCGGCGGTGCTGGCTGAATGGAGGTCATTGCGCATGCGTCCACTGTCGCCAGCCGATCGTGTGGCCGTCTACCGATAGAATGCCAACTCATGCCCGTTGGCCGCCAACTTCCCCGGCTCGGCCCGACATCCCAGCTGTGGCCGTCCGGAGGGGTGCACCTGTGGCCGTCGGGGGGAACGAGCTCGGTGCACTCCCATCCGCGTGGACACCTGGTCTACGCGGCTCGCGGCGTTCTGTCCGTGCACACCGAACGGGGCACATCGATCGTTCCAGCCAATCGAATCGCGTGGACCCCTGCCGAGTTCACGCACTACCATCGGGCGCACGGCGACACCGACATGCGGATCGTCTTCCTACCCCCATCCCAGGCGCGGCTCGTGCCGGACCGTCCCGCCGTGTTCCTGGCTTCCGGCCTCGCCCGCGAAATCCTGCTCACCCTCACGAGCCCACGCGACCACGACCGCGCCGCGCGCGCTCGCCTTCGCCGCGTCCTCGTCGATGAACTCCAGGAAGCACACGAACAGCCACTCGTGCTGCCGAAACCCCATGACGACCGGTTGCAAGCGATTGCGCGGATCCTCTCCGAGAACCCCGCGGACAACACGTCACTGGCCGAACTCGGGCGCACGATCGGAGCCAGTGCCCGCAGCCTCAGCCGCCTGTTCCACAACGAACTCGGCATGACCTTCTACGAGTGGCGCACCCAGCTCCGCGTCTACCACGCACTCGTCCTGCTCGCCGACGGCCACGACACCACCCGCGTCGCCCACGCCTGCGGCTGGGCGAACCCCAGCAGCTTCATCGCCGCTTTCACCAACCTCGTCGGCACCACCCCGGGCCGCTACCGCACCACTCCATGACCTCGGCGCCACATCACAAGGCCCCGCCCGTTGGTGGCGACCAACGACGTCGACCCGACGACGGGGCGAGCGCGCGCTGGTAGCGCTCGCTGATCGTCCGCAGGGTCCGCACCAGTTCGGGTGAGTCCACGATCTCGAAGTCGGCTCCCAGCAGCCCGAGGTAGAGCGCCAGCATTTCCGGATGGTCGGAGCCGGGTTCGAACGCGCACCGGTCCTCGCTCAACGGCTCGACGTCGACGGGAATCGGGAGTCGGCTGCGCACGTGATCCGCGGGCGCGTGCACGATCACCCTGGCGCGGAAGCGCCACGTCGACTCGCCGATTCCGCGGGCGACTCGTGCGGTGATCTCATGGTCGGGCGGCAGCGGCCGCGGCGTGAAGCGGGGGCCGGTCGGTGTGCGGGGCCGCATCCTGTCGACGCGAAAGGTCCGCCAGTCGACGCGGTCGAGGTCCCAGGCCATCAGGTACCAGCGTTGTCGATCGTTGATCAGGCGATAGGGCTCCACCGAACGCCGACCGGCGGCCCCCGAATGCGTCTGGTAGTCGAACCGCAGTCGTTCATGGTCGCG
This sequence comes from Nocardia sp. NPDC047038, assembly GCF_040644075.1. Lineage (NCBI taxonomy): Bacteria > Bacillati > Actinomycetota > Actinomycetes > Mycobacteriales > Nocardiaceae > Nocardia > Nocardia sp. NPDC047038. The sequence continues at coordinate 153,192 of NZ_JBEYVQ010000009.1, forward strand.
GCAGGCGTCGGCGATCACGGTCAGCGCATCCGGGTCGACGAGCGGGCCGCGCGGGGGAAGCGCGAGAGTATGCGACCCGAAGGCGTCGACGCGACGGCGCAGCCGCGACGGCAATATCTGTTGCAGTTTCGTCAGTGCACGCAACGAGGTCTCCTCGATGCCCGCGATGGAACCGGCTGCGGCGCTGCGCATCCCGATTGCGATCGCGACCGCTTCGTCGTCGTCGAGCAGCAGCGGCGGCAGCGCACCTCCGACACCCAGTCGGTATCCACCGTCGACACCCGGCCGAGCCTCGACTGGATAGCCGAGCCGTCGCAGGCGGTCGACGTCGTTGCGGACGGTGCGCACGGTGACCTCCAGTCGAGCGGCCAACTCGGGTCCGGTCCAGTCGCGGCGCGCTTGCAGCAGGGAAAGCAGACGAAGCAGTCGTGCCGAGGTTTCGAACATTGATCGATCTTCTCCCGAATTGAGGAACCAAACTTTCCGCAATGGCACCTACCGTATGTTTCACCGGCGCGAAACGCTCGCCCGAGCCGACAGAGAGAATCCCAATGAGTGGCGCAATCCAGCCCTTTCGCATCCACATCGCGCAGTCCGATCTCGATTACCTGCACCATCGGCTCGCCGATGCCCGCTGGCCGGCCGAGTTGCCCGATGCCGGCTGGAACCGCGGCATACCGCAGCTCTACCTGAAGGAGCTGGCCGAATATTGGCGCACCGGCTACGACTGGCGTGCGCAGGAAGCCGCGCTCAATTCCTACCCGCAGTTCACGACCGAGATCTACGGCCAGCGCATTCATTTCCTGCACGTCCGCTCCGGCCGAGCGGACGCGACGCCACTGCTGATCACCCACGGCTATCCCAGCTCGGTCGCCGAATTCCTCCACCTCATCGAGCCTTTGGTCGACCCGGCCGAGGGGCCTGCGTTCCATGTGGTCGCGCCGTCGTTGCCCGGTTATGCCTTCTCCACTCCGCTCAGCGCGACCGGCTGGGCGATGGGCCGCACCGCGGACGCGTGGATCGAGCTGATGCGCAGGCTGGGCTACCAGCGCTACGGGGTTCACGGCGGCGACGTCGGCGCAGGCATATCCGGCCTGGTCGGTGCCCGCGACAGCGAGCATGTCATCGGCGTCCACGTCGTGACCGATCCGCTGACCGCCGCCAATGTGGCGACGTTCATTCCCGGAATGGCCGAGCGCCTCGATGCCGACGACCCGGTCGACAAGCTGATCCTCGAGCGCATGGAGGCGTTCCGCAAGGAGGGTTCCGGATACTTGTCGATCCAGCAGAGCCGACCGCAGACCATCGGTTACGGCCTCGTCGATTCGCCGCTACTGCAGCTGGCGTGGATCGCCGAGAAGTTCGAGGAATGGACCGACTTGCCGATCGATCGCGACCAATTGCTCACTACCATCAGCCTTTACTGGTTCACCGGAGCGGGCATCACCGCGGCGCACACCCTCTATGACCAAGCGCACTCCTCGGATTGGGGCGCGCCCGCGGTACCGCAGGGTTTCGCGGTGTTCAGTGCGGACGAGACCGTGCGCAAGGTGGTCCCTGCGCCGCCGGACGCGCACTGGACCGAATTCGAGCACGGCCTGCACTTCCCGGCCATGGAGGCGCCGGCTCAACTGGCAGCTGATCTGCGAACATTCTTCGAACATCTGCGATAGCCCGAACCCGATGGAGTAATCGCAGCTGTTGCGCTGTGCACACTGCCTCGGCTCGGGTTCGTGCCGGACAAGGTGTCGACGGCGCCGCCGGTAGCGGTGGCCCGGCTGGCTACCGAGCTGAACGTCGATGCGAGCGCGATCGGTTCCTACGGCGTTTATTCGCTATTTAGCTATGGTGCTAAATTGCAAACATGACCGAGTTCGGGCCTGAAGAGGAAGCCGGGGTGTTCCGCGCGCTGGCCGACTCCACGCGTCGACAGATCTTGGAGGACCTCCGCTCCGGCGAGTTGACCGCGGGTGATATCGCCGCGAGGTTTCCGATCAGCGGCCCCTCGATCTCCCGGCATCTGGGCGTACTCAAGGCAGCCGGGCTCGTCCGAGAGCGACGAGCCGCCAATCGAATCTTCTACTCGCTTGTCGAGGAACGACTGGCGCTGTGTGTCGGCAGGTTCCTCAGCGCGATCTGCCCGGAGCAGGTCATCGTCAGGCAGCGCAGACTGCGAACCACCAAGAACAGGGGAACCTGATGAGACCTCCGCGGCTGTCCAGCGTCGTCGAGCGACGCCTTCTAGTCAATTACCGAGTCGACCCTGACGCCGCCGCGAGCTTGGTGCCGCCGCCGATGCGACCTCAATTGGTTGGCGGTCGGGCGGTTGCCGGCATCTGCCTGATCCGCCTCGGACAGCTCCGGCCCAGTCGGCTACCCGGCTGGGTCGGGCTGCGCAGCGAAAACGCGGCACATCGCATCGCGGTCGAGTGGGATGGTCCGCAGGGACGCTCGACCGGTGTGTACATCCCGCGCCGCGACAGCGGTTCGGCGATCAATGTCCTTGCCGGTGGCCGATTGTTTCCGGGTGAGCACAGTTTGGCGCGATTCGACGTGCGGGAAACAGCGCAGGACCTGCATGTGGCCTTCACCAGTCAGGACAAGACGGTCTCCGTGAGCGTGGACGTCCGGACCGCCGAGCGGTTCCAAGGAAGTGAACTGTTCGCCGATCTGGCGCAGGCATCGGACTTCTTTCGGCGTGGCTCGGCCGGATTCTCGGCCACGCGTGGCGGTCGATGCCTTGATGGGCTCGAACTCCAGACGGACGCATGGCAAGTCGAGCCGGTCGATATCCAATCGGTTCGGTCTACGGTCTTCGACGACCGGGACCGGTTCCCGCCAGGCAGCGCGGTGCTCGACTGCGCCTTACTCATGCGGCAGGTGCCGGCGACCTGGCACCCCCTTCCGCCGCTGCGGGTCGACGCCGGCTCCACGCCTGCAGGGAGTAGCGCACATCTGGAATGAGTGCACTGCGCCAGTCATCGGGCGGGTAGCACCGGATCCAGCTCCCCGTACACGGCAGTTTCATCAGCGCGACTTTCCGCGCCGAAGTCGAGTGCCTTCTCGCGGTGCGCACAGCTGGACGGGTTGCCGGTCACCGATGTGTCGCCGAAGTGTCACGGTCGCGGTGGCTGTCGACCGGGCCTGTGGCCGCGGTGAACTCGGTGCGGCCGGCGAACAGTGGTGCCGATCAGAGGCGTGTCGCGGTGCGGACGAGGTCGGCAACAGCTTTGGATCTGCTGTGTGGCGGCCAGGCGATGACGGTCGTGACCACCGGTGCGTCCGGCACCGCCACCACGGCATGATCGTCGCGTAGCTGAGTTCGCAGCGACTCGGGCACGACCGCGCAGGCCAGTCCGAGCGCGATCAGTTGGAGCAGTTGGGTATGGTCGCGCACCCGCGGGCCGGGGCCGTCCGGATAACTTCCATCCCGTCGCGGCCAGCGCGGCAGAGGCAGATCCGTCTGGGCGTCGAGCTCGGCGAACGATAGATGCGCCCGGTCGGCGAGGGGATGACCCGCGGGCAGGACCACCACCTGCTGTTCAGTATGCAGATCCTCGGTGTCGAATCCGGCTGTCGTGTCGTAGGGCCGGTGTAGCAGCGCAACGTCGGCACGCCCGTTGCGCAGCAGACTTTCCGGTTCGCCGGGCCCGCACAGCATCACCTCGACGGCCACGGCGCCCGGTTCGGCGGCGTAGGCGTCCAGCAGCTTCGACAACAGTTCCCTGGACGCGCCGGCCTTGGTGACCAGCACCACACCCGGCTGGTCGGCCGCGGCGCGGCGGGTGCGGCGCTCGGCGGCTTCGACCGCGTCGAGCGCGGTCCGGGCCTCGCGCAGCAGCACCGTCCCGGCCTCGGTCAAGGCGATGGCGCGAGCGGTGCGGTGCAGCAGAACGACTCCGAGCCGCCGCTCGAGCTGCTGGATGGCTCGCGACAGTGGTGGTTGCGCCATGGAGAGCCGTTGCGCCGCCCGCCCGAAGTGCAACTCCTCGGCGACGGCGACGAAATATCGCATCTCCCGCGTCTCCACCAGGCCATGGTAACCGGCGATGACCTCGACCGATACCCGTGCGGTATCGACGCAAACCCGACCGGTCTTGGACGCCGCACCCGCAACCGCAGCAGGATCGACGGTGTGAGTGAACAGACGATCGCGCTGGTGACCGGCGCGAACAAGGGAATCGGATACGAGATCGCCGCCGGCCTGGGCGCGTTCGGCTGGCGAATCGGTGTGGGCGCGCGAGATCGGCAACGCCGCGACACCGCGGTGGAGAAGCTACGCGCGGCCGGGACCGATGCGTTCGGTGTGCCGCTCGACGTGACCGACGACGCGAGTGTGGCCGCGGCGGCCGAATTGATCGCCGACCAGGCCGGCGGGCTCGACGTCCTGGTCAACAACGCCGCGATCACCGGCGACCTGCCGCAGACACCGACCACCGTCGATCCCGCCACCGTGCGAATCGTCGTGGAAACCAACGTGATCGGGGTCATTCGGGTCACCAACGCGATGCTGCCGATGCTGCGCGCCTCGGCCTCACCGCGAATCGTCAACATGTCCAGCAGCGTCGGCTCGCTCGCCCTGCAAACCACACCCGGCATCGACATGGGCCCGGTTCCCGCCGCCTACTTGGCGTCGAAGACCTTCCTCAACGCCCTCACGATCCAATACGTCAAGGAACTCAGCGACACCAAAATCCTGATCAACTCCGGCTGCCCCGGCTTCACCGCCACCGACCTCAACGGCTTTCGCGGCGTCCGCACACCGCAACAGGGCGCGGCGATCGCGATTCACCTCGCGACCCTGCCCGACGACGGACCGACCGGCGGATTCTTCGACGACGCCGGAACAGTGCCCTGGTGACAAGAACACCGGCGCCCACCGTTCCCGTTCTCGACGTCAGCTGCGCGCCGCGCGCCGAGGGAGAAGCAAGACCATGACAAAGGCAGTCAGATACGACGAGTTCGGCGGAATCGAGGTCTTGCGGGTCGACGACGTCGACCGGCCCGTACCCGAGGACGGGCAGGTCCTCGTGCAGGTAAGGGCGGCTGGCATCAATCCCGGTGAGGCGGCCATCCGCACCGGCGCGATGGCCGAGATCTTTCCCTCGACATTTCCCTCCGGGCAGGGCAGCGACCTCGCTGGGGTTGTCGCCGAGGTCGGCGCCGGAGTCGACCGATTCTCGGTCGGCGACGAGGTGATCGGGTTCTCCGAGAAGCGGGCCGCCCAGGCCGAGCTGGTCCTGGTCGACGTCGACAACCTCACACCCAAACCGCGCAACGTCTCATGGGAGGTGGCGGGCGGCCTCTACGTCGCCGGCGTGACCGCCTGGCGGGCAGTGCATTCCGTACAGCTCGAGCAGGGTGAGGCCGTTGTGGTATCCGCGGCGGCCGGCGGAGTCGGCTCGCTCGCCGTACAGCTCGCTCGCCGTGCCGGAGCCACCGTCATCGGCCTGGCGAGCGAGCGCAACCACGAATGGCTGCAAAGCCACGGCGTGATACCGGTCGCCTACGGAGCCGGCGCCGCCGAACGGATCGAGACCGCCGCACCGGCCGGCGTCGACGCCTTCATCGACACCTACGGCGGCGGCTACGTCGAGCTGGCCCTGGCTCTCGGCGTCTCGGTCGAACGGATCGACACCATCGCCGATTTCGCGGCAGCCGCGAAGTACGGAGTCAAAACCGAACCCGGAACCGACGCCAGGCCGGGCGCCGAGGTGCTCGCCGAATTGGCCGCCCTGATCGCCGACGGACACCTCGAAGTCCCGATCGCGAACGTCTACCCGTTGGCGCAGGTCCGCCAGGCCTACACCGAACTCGAACGCCGCCACACCCATGGCAAAATCGTGCTCGAGCCCTGACCTGCACCAACACAATGCGCCCCGACCCAGAGGCACTGCTCAACCGTAGGGTGAGTCAGGTCGGCCCAAGCCCGCCCCGCGCACAGCGCCGACATCAACTTATTCGGCGCGATCGAGGTCGATATCGAAGGTGAACTCGCCCAGCTCGGACCGACCGGCTACCGGCCGCTACACGTACGAGACACCCTCTTCTGATCCCATCGCAGAACTCCGTGCGACTCTCATCGGCCTCCTGCCGATGCGCGATCGGGTTCTGAGTCGCTATCAGTCGGAGATTCTCCGAACGTGATTGAGCAGGTCGCTCGGATCACTACTCCCAAGGGTAGCGGCCCGCTTCGTATGCAGCTGCCTCGTCCTTGTCGTGCAGGAAGCGCGGGTGCGTGTCATGCCGGAGCGAGGTGTCGCTGATCGGGTATGGGTGCCACTGGTTGCGGAGGAGCTTGAGCAGGAATTCGGCCATACCGCACGGGTATACGGTCCACTCTGGATTCAAGCGTGTGTAGACCGCGACCGGCCATTGGTCCGGGTCCGGGTCTGTGGTGATCCAGCACAAAGTGTCGGCCGCGGCTGTTCCGCCCCAGATGAGCAGGTCCTCCAACCGATACCGGCCTTGGTCGGCGAGGGCCCACCGGTTCACTCCTTCGTCGGTGAGCGCGCTCTCCGAGAGCCTCGAGACATTGGATATCTGTGACTCGGCCGAAGAGACAGCGGGGGTGAGAACACCGACCACATCTTCGATCCCGCCGCTGCCGAAGGCCGCGATGAAGGCTCGGTAATCGGCCGGGAAGGAGGTTCCGTAGACGTGCTCCGCTGCACCCCAGTCGATGGAGTCCCCGCACGTGGGCCCGATACAAGACAGCATTCTGGTGAGATTCGCCAGAATGGCGGGCTGGTCCTCGCTCATGCTCCCGTCCACATCGGGTCGGGGCTGGCCTTGCTCATATTGTGGCATTGTTCCGTCTCGTTTGTCGAACTGTGTCCGCTTGGTTCTCGGCGAATGCTATGGCACCGGTACGACATATCCGTCGACACGAAAACAATGGAACTGCGCCTGTGCCAGAAGGCTTTCCAGTTTCATAGGCACGCCGGTGGGGGCTGACCCGCCACTACGCCATATCCGTTAATTTTTCGGCGATTACTACCGGAACCCCGACCGGTGGCGAGCTGAACTCAGCACGCCACCCGTCCTGACCAGGTGCCCGCGGCTGCTTGGACTGGCCTGCTCACTCCTTGCACGCCGCCGAGTTCGGCACGCCCTTCGGCAACTCCGCGTTTATCGGCACGTCTGCTCCGGCAGGCGAGGTCAGGTCGTCACGGGTTCGGTGACGCGGCGGACCGGGCGGATGCGGATGCCGAACTCCGGGCGCAGGTTCACCGAAGCCAGCGGCACCACCGGGTGGGTGTCGTCGAGTTCGAGGCGGAAACGCTGCACCGTCATGGCCAGGATCAGCACCATCTCCGTCATCGACATGTCCTTGCCCAGGCAGATGCGCGGGCCGCCGGAGAACGGGAAGAACGCGAACTTGTGCCGTTCGGCCACGGCGGCGTCGGCGAAACGCTCCGGACGGAACTGCTCCGGGTCGTCCCACAGACGTTTGTCGCGGTGGACGTAGTACATGCACAATGTGACCCGCGCGCCCGCGGGCACGTGGTAGCCACCGATCTCGTCATCGGCGATCGGCGTGCGTTCGACGATCCAGGCGGGCGGATACAGCCGCATCGTCTCCTCGATCACCATGCGGCAGTAGCTGAGCTGTCCGAGATCGGCGAAGGTGGGCGTGCGGTCGCCGATCACGGAGCGCACCTCCTCGGCCAGTCGCTCTTGGATCTCGGGATGGGTGGCCAGCAGGTAGCACGCCCACGACAGCGCGTTGGCCGGTGACTCGTGACCGGCCACCAGCAAGGTCTTGATCTCGTTGAGCAAGTCCTCCTCCCGCATGCCCTGCCCGCCCTCGTCGCGAGCGCGCACCAGCGCGGTGAGCACGTCGCTGGTGTCGCCGCCGCGGCGGCGTTCGTCGATGAGATGGCGCACCACGTCGTCGAGTTCGCCGACCTTGCGCGCGACCCGGCGTGCCTCCGGCGTCGGGAACGACTGCGGTAGCTTCACCGGCGCGTTCACCCGCTTCATGATGAGCGCGAACGCCGCGCGCATCGCGTCGGTCACCTGTGTGGTGTCGGTGGACAGGTCGATGCCGAACAGGATCCGGCCGGTCACCGCGAGCAGCAGCTTGACGTAGTCGTCGTAGATGTCGCGGAATTCTCCGGCCGCGGCGTCCCAGCTGTCGAGCATCGCCGCGGCGCTGTCGGTGATGTCGTCGGCGAAACCCTTGACGTGCGAGTGGGAGAACGCCGGGGAGATGAGTTTGCGCTGTCTACGCCAGTACTCCAGGTTGTTGGTGGTCAGCTGCCCGTCGCCGAGCAGGATGCTGAACTCGTCGTAGATCGGGCTCTTGCGATAGTTGGTGTAATTGTCCTTGAGGACGTACTCGGTCATCGCCGGATCCGCGACGAGGTAGACCAGCATCGGGCCCGCCTTGACCCGCACGACGTCGCCGTAGCCGTCCAGCAACGCGCCCACCGTCGTCAGCGGGTTCTTCGCCAGTTTCGGTAGCATGCGTCCGGTTTCCACCAGACCGGGCCCGGGTGCTTTCATGGTCCGACCTTTCACTTCAAGAGCTTGGCGTGCTTGCGCAGCTGGTTCACGTAGTCCTGTTTCTCCACCACCAGTGGGTACTGGTCGGCGTGATAGAGCCGCAGCCCGGCGTACAGGTCGGGCTGGCGGCCCTGGGTGGCGCGGTCGAAACGCTCCACCCGCACCGGGTCGTTCGCCTTGGCGCGCAGATATTCGGCGACCAACTCGGCCTGCTTCTCGTAGACGTCCCAGTGCGAGCCGATCGGGCGCACCATCCCGATCACGAACAAGTCGCGGGTGTGCGGCGGAAAGATGTTGAGATACAAACCCGGTCGCAGGCTGCCGTCGGCCCAGTTCAACAGAGTTCGGTCGACGACGGGGTAGTTCGGCACGAACCCGGTGGCCAGCACCACCAGGTCGACCTTCTCCTCGGTGCCGTCGGCGAACGTCACCCGGTCGTCGTCGATCGATGTGACGTCGGGTTTGGGTGTGATGTCGCCGTGTGTGTAGTAGTGGTGCAACTGGTCGCCGAGCATCGGGATGACGATGCCCTCGGCGAAATCGGGCACCGGAAGCCCGAACGAGCGGGAGCGGCCGCGCAGATAGGAGAACAGCCGCTCGAAGGCCCGCTTGCGCAGCGGCCGCCACATCCGGCCCTGCAGCATGCTGTCGGTCGGGCGGCCCAGCATGTACTTCGGCATGCAGTAGAACCCGCGCCTACTGCTGTGCAGGGTCAGCGCGGCGTTGACCGCGCAATCGGACAGGATGTCGGCCGCCGACTGTCCGGCCCCGATCACCAGCACCCGCTTGCCGAGCACCTGTTCGGGATCGCGGTACTCGCTCGAATGCAGCACGGGCACCGTGCCCGAGCCGGGGATGTCGATGCGGCGCGGGGTGCGGTCGTGGCCGGTGGCGATGACGACTCCCGCGTAGCGTCGCTCGGATCCGTCGGCCAGCGTCACCGACCAGCCGTCATCGCCGGGCTCGACGTGCTGCACCGCGGTGTTGAACCGGATGCGCGGCCACAGCTCGAAAGCGTCGGCGTAGGCGTTGAGGTAGCGCAGCACGAGTTCGTGCCCGGGATAGTCGGGATAGTCCTCGGGCATCGGAAACCCCGAAAACGCCTGCACCCCTTTGGAAGCGATCACGTGCGTGTTGCGGCTGACCGGCGAGTCGGGGCGCCGGGCGTCCCAGATCCCGCCGATACCGTCGGCCGCTTCGAGTACCTCGAAATCCAAGCCGTGCGCGGCGAATTCGCGTGCGGTCGCCAGACCGGCCGCGCCGGCGCCGATCACGCAATAGGTGCTCATGCCGCGGAGACCCGTTCCGTTCGCGGGGAGTCCTCCTGCGGCGGCGCGGGTTCCGGCTCGGTGCCCGCGCTCGCCCGCCAGGCCACGAAGAAGCAGGCCACGTAGATGATCGTCTGCGCCACCAGCGTGAAGTAGACGTTCTCGTTGTAGACCGCGATGATCAGCCAGGCCACTGTCAGCAGGGCGACGGTGCGTTTGCCGCCGCGCATCAGCCCCGCGTACACCGCCAGCATCCACACCGCGCCCACCGCGATGTACACCCACGGCCCGAACGGCGCGCGGAACGACGCCAGCGTCAGCACCGCCAGCCAGATGGCCAGCTGCTCGGCGCGCACCCGCGGCCCTTCGGCCCCCGCCGACAGCCGCCGGTGGATGCGCACCGCGGTGACCGCCACCAGGATCAGCAGCAGCAAGGTGTAGACGTTGGTGATCAGGCGAGCGGGACCGACAGGATCGCCGATGTCCCAGCCCATGATGTTCGCCTTGTAGGGCAGCCCGAACGGCGAATAGTTGACCAGCTGATTGGCGCGTTCGACCAGCACGAACTGGTGGAACTCCCCGCTGGCCAGCCGCTTCCAGGTGCCGTCGGACAAGAACTGCCGCCACGGCTCCCAACCGAAGATCGCCAACGTCGCCAGCGAATACAGGCCGCCGAACACGGCCGTCCAGGCCGCGGGCCGCCAGCGCCGCTGGACCAGCAGATAGACCAGCAGAATCGCCGGGGACACCTTGGCGACGATCGCGAACGCCAGCGCCGCGCCGCCGAAGATGTTGCGCCGCAGATGGAAAAGCGCCATCGCGCCCGCACCGCCGACATACAGCACCAGCACGTGGACGTTGCCGATCTGCATGGTCGCCAGCGTCGGCAGGCTGATCCACACCACCGGGGTCAGCGCCGCCAGCACCCCGCCCTGCCTGCCGCCGATCCAGCGGGCGATGGCGAACATGGCCACCAGCACGATCGCCACGTACAGCGAGTAGTACAGCGCCCGCAGCGTGGCGAAGTCGTGGCTGAACAGCAGCAGCAATCGCGGCAGCAGCAGGAACGGCGGCGGGTAGAGGTAGGCGTCGCGATCCTGCGGTGTCACCGCGGGCAGGATCGAATCCGCCTGGGGCGACTCGTAGCGGTGACGGTCGTAGAGACCGGCCGGGTCGTGTTCGGCCATGAGCGCGCCGCTGATGTAGCCGGACAGGTGGGTCTTCTTGACCAGGAAGTCGTCGTCGGCCGACAGCGAGGCGTCCACGTTGTCGGCGTCGAGGATGAACTGCGTCAACCGGGCCAGGACCGCGACGACGAGCACGATCACCAGGCTCCACAGCACCCGCACCACGATCGGTTTGCTGCGCACCACCTCCCGCCACTCGTCGGGCACCCTCGGCACGAACAGCACGAACAGCACCGCCGCGCACACGATGCCGAGCACGGCGGTCACGGGGCCCGGTAGGCCGGTGAGCGCGAGCACGATCATCACGACGGGGACGAGAATGCCGACCACGAACACCGCGTACATCGCGGCGTAGTAGTCGAGCGAACCACGGAACCTGGTCCATGTCCTGGATATCATCTGCAACCTACGGCTTTCGGTTCCCGCGCCGCCCGGTTCGGGCCGCGCGGACGGTCTATCTGGTCGCTGCTCCGGCGTGCTCGGCCAGCAGCGGAACAACCTGGGACACCACGTCGCCCGGTGCGGGCGCGGCGCGCAGGTCGGCGCCGATCTGTTCGGCGGCGGCGCGGAAGCGCGGCTCGCGCAGCAGCGTGCGGATCGCGGTGGTGAGCGCCTCGACGTCGCCTTGCCCGGCAGCGGTCTCTGCGGTCAGCCCGGCCCCACTGCGGACCAGGCCTCTGGCGTAATCGAACTGGTCGAACATCTGTGGCAGCACCAACTGCGGCAGGCCGAACCAGCCTGCGGTGAGGCCGGTGGTCGAGCCGCCGTGGTGCACGAGCAGATCGCAGCCCGGCAGGAAGAGGTTCAGCGGAACCTCTTCCACGACACGGACATGGCCGGGCAGTTCGCCGACCGTGGCCCGGTCCGGTGCCGAGAGCGCGACGACGACCTCGGCGTCGTCGACGGCGGCCAGCGCGGCGAGCACGGACTCCAGCGGCCGGGGACCGGTCAGGCCGAGCGTGCTGCCGCCCATGCAGACCGCGATCCGTTTGCGGCCGTGCTCGTTGCGGTGCCACGGCGGCAGCACGCCGGTGCCGTTGAACGGGACGTAGCCCAGCCGGATGCTCGGCGCGGCGTCGGGCGCTTGCAGCCGCGGCGGGCAGATGTCGAGCACGGCGACCGGGTCGGCCAGCCGAGTGCCCGCCTCCTCGGCGAGTGCGGCGGTGCGGTCGGTGAAGGGACCGCCGGTGGGGTCGATGCCCCAGCGGTGCACCAGCACCGGCAGATCCAGTTGCGCGCCGAGCGCGCGGCCGATGGTGGCCAGCGGGTCGGTGAGGATCACCTCCGCGCCCCAGTCGGTGGCCACCGCGGCGAACGTCTCGAGGTACTGGCGGGCGTGGTTGTGCCAATTCTGCGCGGCGATCTGCCACAGGCCCTGTCCGCTGGACTGGTCGCGGTCGGCGAACAGCGGCAGCGGGAACATGCCCGGGTTCACCTGGGTACGCAACTGGTCCATCGGCACGTTCAGCGCGGTCACCTCGACGGCGTTGAGCCCCGAGCGCAGCGCGGTCGCCGTCACGTCGTCGCGCGAGGCGACCAGCACTTCGTGGCCTGCCTGGCGCAGCGCCCAGCAGAACGGCACCATCGCCAGCAGATGGCCCGACGAGGGCACCGGCACGACTAGAAACTTCATCCGATCACTCCTTCGGCTTCATCCACTCCATCGGATTGGTGTGCCGAGGCACCCATGATGGAGCCGATTGCTCGGCATTGCGGCGTTTTTCGATCACCACGATGTTGTGGTAGAAGTGCAGCGCCCCGATCCAGTCGTCGAAAGCGCCTGCCGCTCGGCCGGATTCCTTCTCGAATTCCTGGTGGTGCAGGGCGTCCACCAGGGTTTTCAGGTAACCGATGGTGGTGGCCGGATCGTCGGTCGCGGTGCTGCTTCCGCCCCAGCCCGACCAGTAGGAGGTCTGCGTGTCCTCCACCACGTACAGTCCGCCCGGCCGCAGGTGGGCGAACAGCGCACCGAACGAGGCGATCACGTCGCCGCTGATGTGGCTGCCGTCGTCGATGATGATGTCGAACGGGCCGAGCGAGTTGCCGAGCCCGTCGAGGAACGCCGGATCGCCCTGATCGCCGCGCAGGGGTTGCAGGCGCGGCTCGGCGATGCCGGATTTGTCGAAGTAGTCCAGCCCGAACACCAGGCCGCGGCGGAAGTACTGCTTCCACATCCGCAGCGACGCGCCGCCGACGTCGGGGGCGGTGTATCCGCCGATGCCCAGTTCGAGGATGCGGATCCGGCTGTCGCGCAGCGGCGCGAAATGCCGCTCGTAGTGCTGGGTGTACCAGTGCCCGCCCCACTTGTCCGAACCGAAGTGCAGCGACAGCGCGTCGAGGTCGTAGTGGTGGGGACGGCAGGCGGTGACGATGCGGTCGGCGGCGACGGCGGCGGCGTCGCGGGCCAATCGCCACGGGTCGTCCGGCGCGAAACTGCCCGGGCCCGGCTCGTCCTTGATCGTGATGGCGCGGGTGCCGAGGGCAGCGTCGGGCGGTCCGTAGACCGCGCGCAGCAACTCCACCAGATCCTGGCGCACCACCAGCCACGGGTCCTCCAGGGTGCCCGGCGCGATCGCGGGGTCGTCGGCGCCGAAGGTGACCAGGTAGTCCAGCTGTTTGCCCTCGTGGGTCAGCTCGAACACCGCGGTCACCGGTTGTCCAGGGCGCGCGCCGTAGCCCGCGCGCCAGGCGATCTCCTTCAGCACCGCGTCGGCGACGGTCTCGGTGCCGATCTCGCCGATCCGGGCGGCGGTCTCCTCGGGGACGCCGTCGGCGACGGAGATCAAGTGGGCGGCGAGAACGTTCTCGTCGTTCAGGGTCACGTCATCCATCCGTTCCGCCGGTGCGTACCGGCCTCGATTGCTCAGCAAGGCGCACGCCCTCGGCGACGAGCATGGCCCGCACCATGCCGTGGAAATCCACCGAAGGGCGCCACCCGGTCCGCGCGCGCAACTTCCTCGACTCACCCACGCGCGGTCGCCCGCCGCGGGTGAGCACCGAGGACCGTTCGCGGACATGGTCGTGCCAGTCCAGTCCGGCCATGCCGAACGCCGCCGCGCAGAACTGCGCGACCGTGTGGTGTTCGCCGGTGGCGACGACGAACTCCTCCGGCTCGTCGAGCGCCAGGATCCGCGTCATCGCCTCGACGTAGTCCGGCGCGTATCCCCAGTCGGCGCCCGCGTCCAGCCTGCCCACCTCCACCGTGCCGGTCTCACCGCGCTGGATCCGGGCGACGGCGCGCACGATCTTGCGGGTGACGAATTTCTCTGCACGCAGCGGAGATTCGTGGTTGAACAGGATCCCGGCCGCCGCGAAGACGCCGCGGGCACGGTAGGCGCGGCAGGCCAGCAGGCCGGCCGCCTTGGTCACCCCGTAGATGGAGTCCGGCCGCAGCCCGCTGTTCTCGTCGCACACCGCGTCGCCGTCGGAGCCGAAGACGTGCGACGAGGCCGCGTAGAACAGGCGGGTGCCGGTGCGGTGGCGATCGATCGCCTCCGCGAAATGCTGCACCGGCAGCGTATTCACCCGATGCGAGGCGCGGGCCAGCTCGTGCGGGTCGCCGTGGTCGTCCTGCGAGGAATGTTGCACCGCCGCCAGCAGGTAGACCTGCCGGGGGCGTTCGGCGGCGACGAGTTCCTCGACCGCGGCGGCGTCGGTGATGTCGACCGGGCCGTCGCGGCCGATGCGCAGCACGCGCTCGCCGCGCCCGGCGAGCAGGTCCGACAGCAGCGTGCCGTCCTGCCCGGCCGCGCCCGTGACGACGATGGTCATCTCACACCACGTCCAGTTCCGGCAGCGGGAACACCAACCGCCCGCCCGCCGCGCGGAAAGCGCTCTCCCGCTCCAGCATCATGGTGCGGAAATGCCAGGGCAGCACGAAGAACTGGTCGGGCGCCATGGCACGCGCCTGCTCCTCGGACACGATCGGGATCGCGCTGCCGGGGGTGAACTTGCCGAACTTGTCGTCGTTGACCTCCGCGATGCACGCCAGATCCTCCGGCCCGATCCCGCAGTGCTGCAGCACCACATTGCCTTTCGTGGAGGCTCCGTACCCGAGCGTGCGCAGACCGGCCTTGCGGGAGCGGTCGAAGAACTCCCGGACCTGTTCGCGATGCTGGTCGACCCGTTTGGCGAATTCCGCGTACGGCTGCGAGGTGTGCAACCCGAGCGCGGACTCCTCGTGGCGCATCCGATCCAGCGCGGCGGCGTCGGCAGGCGAGGCGACCCCTTGCTTGCCGAGTGTGAGTGCGAAGCTGCCGCCGTTGACGGTATTGCGTTCCACCTCGAGCACCACGAACCCGCACCGCCGCGCCATCCACTCGATCTGGTCGAGGGTGTAGTACTCGAGGTGCTCGTGACAGATGGTGTCGTAGGAGGTGGTGGCCAGCATCGCGGGCAGATAGCTCTGTTCGAGCACCCAGATGCCGTCGTCGGCGAGGTTGTCGTACACCGCGCGCATGAACTCCAGCGGGCGCGGGACGTCGTAGAACATGGCGATCGAGGTGATCACCTTGGCCCGCCGCCCCTCGAGCACCGATTCGGCCAGCTCGTGGTCGAAGTAGCCGGTCACCAACCGCACGTGCGGCGGATAGAACCGGCGGAACTTCTCCCCCAGCGGGTCGATGCCCAGAATCGTCGCCGACCCTTCCGGATAGGCGCGCAGCAACGTCGCGTCGTTGCTGCCGATGTCGATCACCACGTCGTCCGGTGACAGCGGCACCCGCTGCCGGATCCTGTCCACCCGGTGGGCGAGGTGCTCGATCATCGATCGATTCAGCCCGGAGCGGTATCCGTAGCCGGGCGAATACATTTCGCCGAAGTCCGCGGTGTGGCGCAACTGCACCAGCCCGCACTCCTCGCTGCCTTCGGGCACGCAGCGCACCAACTCCAAGGGGTAGCGCGGCACCTCGGTGGGATCGGTGGCCGGGAACACTCCCGTCAACGCCATCGTGCCGAGGTCGACGACCGTTTCGAGCCGGGTGTTCCCGCACACCCGGCAGCCCTGCACCGCCACTGCTTGCGTCACGCGTTCTCCATATCGTGGGCGACCATCAACTCGACGAGTTCGGTGAAACTCGTCCGGGGCTGCCACCCGAGCTTCTCGCGCGCCTTGCTCGGGTCACCGGTGAGATGATGCACCTCTGCGGGGCGGAAATAGGTCGGATCGACCTCGACGAGCACTCGCGAGGTTCGCCGGTCGATCCCCTTCTCGGTCAATCCGGTTCCTTCCCAGATCAATTCGACACCGGTGGCGGCGAACGCGGTCTCGCACAGCTCGCGCACGCTGTGCGTCTCGCCGGTGGCGATCACGTAGTCGTCGGGTTCGGACTGTTGCAGCATGAGCCACATCGCCTCGACGTACTCCTTGGCGTATCCCCAGTCCCGGCGGGCGTCCAGGTTGCCGATGAACAACTTCTCCTGTTTGCCCTGCGCGATGCGCACCGCGCCCCTTGTCACCTTGCGGGTGACGAAAACCTCGCCGCGCCTAGGTGATTCGTGGTTGAACAAGGTGCCGTTGACCGTGTACATCCCGTAGGCCTCGCGGTGATTGACCGTGATCCAGTACGCGTACAGCTTCGCCACCGCGTACGGCGAGCGCGGATGGAACGGCGTGCGCTCACTGAGCGCCACGTCGTGCAGGCCGCCGTAGAGCTCCGAGGACGAAGCCTGGTAGAACCGGGTCGCGATGCCGGTCTTGCGGATGGCGTCCAGGATGCGCAGTGTGCCGATCGCGTTGGTCTCCGCGGTGAACTCCGGGATCTGGAACGAGATGTGCACGTGCGACTGCGCGCCCAGGTTGTAGATCTCCGCCGGTCGTACGTCCTCCAGGATCCGGTTGAGACTGCTGGAATCCATCAGATCCCCGTAGTGCAGGAACAGCCGGCGTTGGGAATGGGTATCGGAATACAGGTGGTCTATGCGGTCGGTATTGAAATTCGACGCACGCCTGACAATCCCGTGCACCTCATATCCTTGCTGCAACAGGAATTCTGTCAGATAAGACCCGTCCTGGCCGGTGATGCCGGTTATCAGTGCCTTTCTCATCAAACCTCCAGCCCCGAGACTAACCGGTCGTCAAATGGCGGGCAATACCTATCTTTCGGCCGCCGCCGGTATTAGAATTCGATTGCATGAGCGCGGCCTCCGAAAAAACTCTGGTAATGATTCCGACGTACAACGAGCGTCGCAACGTGGGCCCGTTGCTCGCTCAGATCTTGGAACAGGGCTCCGATTTCGACGTCCTGTTCGTCGACGACAATTCCCCGGACGGCACCGGAGATCTGCTCGATGAGCTGGCCCGACAGCACGCGCCCCGCATCCACGTGCTGCACAGGGCGGGACGGCAGGGCGTGGGCTCCGCACACCAGGCCGGTATCCGCTGGGCATACGCGCAGGGATATGCGCACATCATCACGATGGATTCCGATTTCGCGCATCCGCCGTCGTATCTTCCGGCATTGCGCGCCGCTTCCGACGGTTTCGACATCGTGGTCGGATCGCGCTATCTGAAAGAGGACAGCCTCGCCGACTGGACTCCCTTCCGCAAGGTCCTCACCCGGGTCGGGCATTTTCTCACCGTGACACTGCTGCGGATGCCCTACGATGCCACCGGCGCGTTCCGATACTACCGGTTGGACACGGTTCCGGTGGCGGCTTTCGATCGCGTTCGCTCGAACGGCTACTCCTTCTTCTTCGAAAGTCTCTACATCCTCGCCGCCAATGGTTTCCGGATCGAACAGGTGCCGATCCACGTCCTCAACCGCACCGCGGGCGCCTCCAAGATGCGCACCCGCGATGTCGCGACCAGCGTGCGTTTCCTGCTGGTGCTGTGCGCGGAGAAGTACCTGCGCCCCGGCAGGCATCGCGTCACCTCGCCCGCGCATCGCTGACCCTCCGCCCGGCCAGCCAGTCGATCACCGCCGCCGCCTCCGGCCAGTCCGGGCCGGTGGCGGTGGTCGGGAACTGGTCGTCGACAACATCTTTGGCGAACTGCGAGGACGAGCCCACCGCGTCGCGTACCTCCGCCAGCGTCACGGTGGTGCGTGCGCCGACCTCGCGCAGGCCGGTGTCCTCCAGGTGGGCGGCGATCCAGTCGGCGCACCAGTCCACCGGGGCGAAACTCTGCCGGGAGCGGCCGCTGGCGAACACCGGACGGTCGGCGGCCATGTCGGCCAGCACACCCTTGCGGTAGTCGCCGCCGTACATCGGTCCGAGCCGGACGACGAAAGTGTCGCGGCCGGAACACATTCGCTCGGCCTCCGCGCGATGGCGGCCGTAGACCGTGTCCAGCTGGGTCCGTGCGGAGATGCTGCTGATCTGCACGAACCGGTCCCAGCGCCACTGCTCGCGCAGCAGGCGCGTCTTGTCCACCGTCTCCCGGCGATCGTCGCCGGGATGCTGCTCGGCCCAGAACCGCTTCGACGGGCAGGCGGCGTTGATCAGTACGTCGTAACGACCTGCCGTGCAGTGGGATTCGTGGTCGTCGCGCACCACGGGCACGACCTCCCATCGCCGCGTCCTGCCGAGCGCCTCGACCAGTGCGGCGCCCACGTATCCCGCGGCGCCGAGCACCGCCACCCGCATCCCGCTCATGCGAGGTCCTGTCCGGCACGGGCGGCCGCGCTGGTCGGCCGCACCGGTATTCGGCCGCTCACGACTTGCCTTCCAAGGTGTGCGGCAGCGGCGCCACCTGCACGATCGGCGGATCGCACTCGTCCCACGGCTTGGTCAGCATCGCGACGAAGGTCAGCGGGGTGATCGAGTACACGGTGTGCATCACCCCGATCGGCGTGCGCGTGCAGATGCCCTTGCCCACATGGATGAACTCCTCCGGGCAGTCCGGATCCTCGTAGTCGTCCTTGGTCACCAGCACGCCGTTGCCCTCGACGAACAGCAGGTACTCGACGAAATGCGGGTGGTAGTGCAGGCCGCGCACCTTGCCGGGGTGCATGTAGATCAGGTTGAACTCGAGCAGGGGTTCCGGCGGGACCCAGGTGAAAATGCCACCGCGCCCGTCGCGGACGGTGTCGAGGTTGCACGACGGGGTGAGGACTTCGACCTTCATTACTGCATCCCTTCATCAGGCGGATACCGCGTCGGGGCGGACAGCGGCGAGCTTGTCCGCGAGCGAGTCGAGCAGCGCTGCCCGCTGCTCGACGAGAAAGAAGTGGTCGCCGGGCAGCAGTTCGGTGGAGCGCAGTCCAGGCAGGACGTCGCGCCAGGCCTCCAGCTGGGAGGCCGCGACCTGGCGGTCGTCGCGACCACCGAACAGGTGGGCCGGGCACGACGGCGCGGCGGCGGGTGTGAATCGGTAGTCGTCGAAGATCTCGAAGTCGCTGCGCAACGCGGGCAGGAACAGCGCCATCACCTCCGGGGTCTCGCGCACTTCCGGCGGGATGCCGCCGTAATGGCCTACGGCCGCGACGAACTCGTGGTCCGGTAGCTCCGACAACCGACCCGGCCTGGGGAGATGCGGGGCCACCGCGCCACCGAGGAACAACGCGCGTGGCGCGATCCCCTCGGGCAGGCGGCGGGCGACCTCGTAGGCGGCCAGCGCGCCGAGGCTGTGGCCGAAGAACGCGAACGGAAGATCGGTCAGCGGCAGCACCGCTGTCAACGCGGTCTCGACCAGATCGGTGAATCGCCGGATCGGCGTCTGCGCCAGATGCCGTTGGCGGGCGGGCAGTTCCAGAACGCACAGCTCGATCCAGTCGGGCAGCTGGCGCCGCCACGGCGTGTAGGCCGCCGCCTTGCCGCCTGCGAAGGGCCAGCAGAACAACCGCAGGCTCGGCGTCGCGGCGCTCTTGCGATGGATGGTCAGCCCTTGCGCCTCGCGAATTGGTTGCGCCGCAGCCGCCGTCGGAGAGGTCATCGCAGCCGGAGCGGGTTCCGGTGCGACCGGCATAGCCGTTCTCGGTGTGACCGGCGCAGCCGCTGTCAGTGCGGCTGCCGAGGAAATCGCCGAGACCGTCTCAGCCCGAGCGGCTTTCGACAGGGGCAGCGCACGTACATCAGCTACCGTCGCGATCCGGGTCACCGGGGCATCCAGCGTCGCGAAGAACTTCGACAGCGGTGCCGACGGGCCCACCTCGTAGCGGGGTGTGCCCGAGCGCAGCAACGCTCGCATGTTCGCCGTCCAGCGCACCGGGGCGGAGATCTGGCGGACCAGATGCTCGGCGAGGGTTTCGGGCCGATGGAACTCCCCGGTGTAGTTCGAGGTCACCGCGACCGCGCGCTCGGCCCGCATGCGCGGTGCGCATTCGGCCAGATGCCCCGCGAACTCGTCCTCGATGCCGCGCATCCAGCGGGAGTGGAACGGCGCGCTGACCCGCAACGGGACGAACCTCAGTTCCGGGAAGCGCTCGCCGAGCACGACACGGGCGGCCGCGACAGCGTCGCGTTCACCGCTGATGACCAGCTGATCGGTGGAATTGTCGTTGGCCACCTCGACGCCCGCCTCGGCCACCAGATCCGCCACCCCCGAGTCGGCGATGCCCGGCAGGATCAGCGCGGCCATCGCGCCCGCGCCCTCCGGCACGGCCTGCTGCATCAGCGCGCCGCGCGTGCGCACCAGCCGTACCCCGTCGGCGAGTTCGAAGACGCCGGCCGCGACCAGCGCGGCGTACTCGCCGAGACTGTGCCCGCCGAAAGCGACCGGTTGCCAGCCGGATTCGCTCACCAGCACCCGGTAGGCGGCGATCTCCATAGTCAGCACGCACGGCTGGGTGTACTCGGTGCGATGCAGTCGCGGATCCCGCTCGACGCAGATCCGCAGCAGGTCCTCGCCCACCGCGGCGCTCGCCTCGGCGAAAGTGTCTCGCGCGAGCGGGAATTCGGCGCAGAAATCCGCTCCCATCCCGGTGCGCTGCGCACCCTGCCCCGGGAAGACGATCGTGCAGCTCACCGCAGCACCTCCGCGGTCGGCTCGGCCCCGCGGGGTGCGGGGATGTAGCCCACCTCGGCGCAGTGCGCCAGGTACACCCGCACCAGGTCCTCGGTCGGCGGGCAGTCGATGCCCGCCGCGCCGAGCACCCGCCGGGTGTAGGTGCAGTCGGCGTAGGAACTCTCCTCGTAGTGGATGGTGCCGAACAGTTCGATGCCGTACTTGAACATCTCCAGGGTCTGGCTGTCGTACACCTCGTCGGTGCCCAGCCGGTAGATCTGCCGGTCGGTGGCCCTGCGGTGGAATTCCTCCAGCGGCACCAACGCCACCTCGTACCCGGCACGCTGGACGTAGCGGACCACATCGTAGTAGCGCCGGATGTCCGGATTGGTCAGGTGGTAGGTCTCCCGGTAGGTGGCGCGGCGCGTGGCGATGTGCACGATCGCGGCGCTGACGTAGTCGACCGGACTGATGTCCCAGTGCACCGGCGTCAGCATCGTCTCGCCGGTCTCGATCATCGTCTTGAGGATGTCGTAGTACGCGCCTTTGACGCTGACCTCGGAGAACGGGTACCGGCCGGTCCGGCTGTCGCCCATGATGTTGCCGGGGCGAACGATGTCCCACAGCAGTCCGCGTTCGCTCGCCTCCCGGATCAGCTTCTCCGACTCGTATTTGGTCTGCTGGTAGGGCAGATGGTCGTAGCCCTGGCCCAGTTCGAGATCCCGCTCGGTGAACGGCGGGTTGTTGAAGTTGAGCCGATCGCCCAGCGCGCTGAAACTCGACACGTACACGAGGTACTTGCCGCGCGAGCGCAACGCGAATTCCACCGCGCGACGGGTTCCTTCGACGTTGATCGGGGCCAGGGCGTCGTAGAAGGTGACCAAGGTGGTGCGGCCCGCGGCGTGGATGGTCAAGTCCACGTCGTCGGCCAGCCGCCGCCAGGTGACCTCGTCCAGGCCGAGCCGTTCGCTGGAGACGTCGCCGAGCACCGCGGTGACGCGCTGCGCGAACGCCTCGTCGAGGGTCGACTCCGGGTCGTAGGTGCTCAGGAAGTGCTTGATCCGCCGCTCGGCCGCGTCCACGGTCTTGCCGCGCACCAGGCAGGTCACCCGGACGTCGGTGCGGGTGAGCAGATCGTGCAGCAGCTTGCCGCCCAGCACGCCGGTCACGCCGGTGATGAAGACCGACCGCACCGGGATCGGGACCTCCGTCGTCACTACGGGGATGTCCTGCTGGGCCGCTGTGGCCGCGGCGGCCACGGTCGGGCGCGGAGCGTCGTCGTGTGCCGTGCCGGAGATGATGCCTTCGGCCACCAAATAGTGCGACAGCGACGCGATCGTCGGATGCAGCTCGGTCGATTCCGCCGGGATCTTGACGTCGTAGTGCTTCATCAGCCGGTTGAGCATTCGGACGGTGGCCACCGAGTCGAATCCGAAGTCGGCGAATTCCGCGTCGAGGTCGAGCTCGGCCGGGTCGGACTTGGTCAGATCGGCGAAGATCTCCCGGATGTGCTCGGCGAGCCGGTCGCACAACTCGCTGTCGAATTCGTCACCGGAGGACTCGGTGACGGCCGGTGCGGCGACTTCGGCGGTGGGCGTTTCGACCGGTTCCGGCGGTGCCGCAACGTCCTGAAGCGCTGTGCCGTTCGGTGAGTGCCCGTTGCGCTGCTCCGACTGCGGTGGCTCGATCTCCTGCGTGACCACCGTCTTCGCGACCACGTGCGGTGTTCGTCTGCGGTAGTCCTCGGGCACGATCCAGTACCTGCGCCGGGCGAACGGATAACCGGGCAGACCCACGATCCGGCCGAACGGCTGCTCGTAGCCCTGTTCCCAGTCCACGGTCCATCCGCCTGCCCACAGTTCGGCGACTCGCGGCAGGTTGCCCGACCGCAGCAGGGCGCGCACTTCGGCGCGGTCGGCATCCGATTCGCCGGGCAGCTCGTCGAGGTCGCGGTGGGTGCGGGCCACGCCGCGGAAGACCAGTAGTCCCTCCGCCGGTGCGGGTGCGCCGGCATCGGCTGTGCTGTCGAGTAGTTCGACGAGTTCGGCCGTCGAGGTGGCGACCACCGCGAGGCGATGTTCGAACGGTGTCCGGCCGACGGCCAGCGTCCACGCCACATCGGGCAGGGCGAGCGGGTGATCGCGCAGCCGATCGGCGGTGCGGGCGGCCAGCTCCGCGAGCCGGTCGGCGTCGCGGGCGGACAACACCACGATCCTCGGCCGCCCATCTTCCGGCGTTGCCGCGACGGGCTCGGCGTCGGTGAGGATCATGTGGGCGTTGGAGCCTCCCGCGCCGAACGAGCTGACGGCGGTGACGCGTGGTGTGCCGTCGCCGGGGCGTGGCCAGGGTGTGGGCCGATCGATGACGTGGAACGGTGTCGCCGCGAAGTCGATTCCCGGGTTCGGTGGATCGCTGTGCAGGTTGGGCGCGATGGTGTCGTGGCGCAGTTGCAGCAGCGCCTTGACCACGCCCGCCGCGCCCGCCGCCGCCTCCAGATGTCCGACACTGGATTTCGCCGAGCCGATGCCGCAGTAGCCCTGCTCCGCTGTCGAGCGCCGATAGGCCTTGGTGAGGGCCGCGATCTCGATCGGGTCGCCCAGCGCGGTACCGGTGCCGTGGGCTTCCACGTAGCCGATGTCGGCCGCGTCGACGCGTGCCGCGGTCAGGGCTCGGCTGATGAGGTCGGCCTGGGCGACTGGGTTGGGGACGGTGAACCCGTTGGTGCGTCCGCCGTGGTTGACGGTGCTGCCTCGGATCACGCCGTAAACGCGGTCACCGTCGGCGCGTGCGTGCCGCAGCGGTTTGAGGACCAACGTGACCACACCCTCGCCCGGCACGTAGCCGTCGCCGCCCGCGCCGAACGTCCGGCAGCGGCCGTCGGTGGATGCCCAGCGGCCGTAGCCGAGCAGCAAGTACTTGCCGGGATGGATGGACACGTTCACCCCACCGGCCAGCGCGTAGGCCGCTTCGCCGCGGCGCAGACTCTCGCAGGCCAGATGCAGCGCGGTCAGCGATGCCGAGCACGCCGTGTCGACCGCGAGAGACGGGCCGGTGAAGCCGAAGTGGTAGGACACCCGATTCGCCACCGCGAAATACCCCGAGATCGGCACGCCGACGAACGCCTGGTACTCGGCGTAGCCGACCCCGGCGAAGACGCCGGCATCCGGCAGGCCGCGTGCGGCGGCGCTGCGGCGTACCCGATCGGGCGAGTAACCCGCGTCTTCCAGAGCCGCCCAGGAGGTTTCGAGGAACAGCCGTTGCTGCGGGTCCATCTCCTCGGCGTCTTTGGGGGTGATGCCGAAGAAGCGAGCGTCGAACTTGTCGACGTCATCGATGAATCCGCCCCAGCGCGCGTAGGTGGTGCCCGGTTCGTCGGGATCGTCGGACAGGTATTCGCGGTGATCCCAGCGTTGCGGCGGCACCTCGACGATGCAGTCGCGACCGGCGACCAGGTTGGCCCAGAACTCCTCGATGTCCCCCGCCATCGGGAACTTGCCCGCCATGCCGATGACGGCGATGTCCTCGGCGTCGTCCGCGTCGTCGGCGGAATGCTCGGCGGGAGCGGTGGGCTCGGAGGCGACCGAGCCTGCCGACGCGGGTGCGCCGCCGGATGCCGCGGTTGCGGTCGTCGTGTCGTCGGTGATGGCGGCCAGACGCGGCCCGTGCTCGTCGGCGAGGTAGCCCGCGAGGTCGCGGACGGTCTGGTATTCGAACATCAGCGTGCTCGGCATCGGTCCGAAATCGGTTTCCAGCCGGTCGTTCATCTTGCTGATCAGCACCGAGTCGATGCCATAGTCCTGCAATGGGATTCGGGTGCGGATCCGCTGCGGGTCGAGTCGGCAGTACTCGGCGAGCAGGCCTTTGAGGTAGGTCTCGGCGGACTGCCGTCGCTGCGTGGGGTCCGGCGGTGCGGGCAGGGCATGATCAGGCGCCGCAGGTCCACGAACTCGATCGTCGGCAGCGTTCTGGAGCGCGCTGTTGTCCTGGAGCGCAGCGGCCGTCTGTGTCGTGGGCACCGACGAGCCTCCGACAGCCTGCGAGGATGTCGCGGGTCCATCGAGTGCCGTCTCGACCATGGACGTGCCGGATGCCACCGCTGCGGCGGTGCTGAGCTCGCGGGGCGCCGCGCCGGTCGATGGGGCTGCGGTGCGCTGCGTCGCGGCGAGGTCCTGGGCTTCGCCGACAACGGAACTGTGCGACGGGCGCGCCGTGTGCTCGGACGAAGGGGCGCTCATGTCCGGTGCCCAGCACCGTTCCCGGTCGAACTCGTAGCCGGGCAGATGGATACGGCGCGCGGCCGGGTCGGCCCAGCCCGCATGTGAGACGTGCCCGCCCTCGACCCATTGCCGTGCCACCGCCTCCGGGTCGTCCAGCACGGTGGCAGTGTCGCGGTCCGCGGCGGGGGTGTCGGTCGTTCCGGTGTAGACCCCGGCAGGCCGGTCGCCGTCGGCGAAGGCGGCAAGCCGGGCCACGACCGCATCCACCGAATCCCCGACCACCGCGAGCCGATGCTCGAATTCGCTGCGCCCGACCGCGAGCGTGCGCGCGACGTCGGCGAGCGACAAATTCGGATGCGCCGTGAGCTGCCTGCGCAGCGTCCGCGCCATCCGCGACAGGCTCGTAGCGCTGCGCGCGGAGAGCACCACCACCTGCGGTTCCCCGGGCCCCGCACGCCGTGCGGTCGCTACGGCCGGTGCGCCGTCGACCACCAGGTGCGCGTTGGTGCCGCTGAAACCGAAGGAACTGATCGCGGCTCGGCGTGGCGCGCCGTCCCAGGCGCGCAGTTCGGTGTTGACGAAGAACGGCGACTGCTCCAATCCGAGCAGCGGATTCACCGAAGCGACGTGCAGCGACGGCGGCACCTGTCCGGCGCGCATGGCCAGCAGCACCTTGAACAGGCTCGCCATGCCCGCGGCGTGCGAGGCGTGCCCGATGTTCGATTTCACCGATCCCACCGGGATGACGCCGACCGCGTCGGTGTAGCGACGGAACGCCGCGGTGAGTGCCTCGAGTTCGATCGGGTCGCCCAACCGCGTTCCGGTGCCGTGCGTTTCGACGTAACCGATGGTGGACGGATCGATCCCGCCGTCGCGATACACCGCCAGTTCCAGTTCGGTCTGCGAGCGAACGCTGGGTGCGGTGATGCCGTTGGTGCGGCCGTCGTGGTTGACGCCGATCCCGCGGATCACCCCGTGGATCGGGTCGCCGTCGCGTTCGGCGGCGGCCAACGGCTTGAGCACCACCACGCCGACACCCTCCGCGATCACGAAACCGTCGGCGTCGGCATCGAAACTCGCGCATCGCCCGCGTGGTGAGAGCATGCCCATCGATGAGGCGAGCAGGTGGTATTCGGGTGTCACGAACACCGCGACACCCCCGGCCAGCGCCAGCTCCGACTCCCCCGCGGCGAGACTGCGGCATGCCTGGTGCAACGCGACCAGCGCCGAGGAACAGGCGGTGTCCAGACCGAGGCACGGGCCGGTGAGATCCAGGTGATAGGCCACGCGGGCAGGCAGGATGGCCGGGCTGTTACCGGTGAACACGTGATGGGAGCCGACCGTTCCGCGGTTGCGCAGCAGGGTGGCGTAGTCCGATCCGGGAGACCCGGCGAAAACGCCGCAGCGGGTGCGCCGCAACGACTTCGGGTCGATGGCGGCGTCTTCCAGGGCCAGCCAGCTGTGTTCCAGGAACAGCCGCTGCTGCGGGTCCATGTAATCGGCTTCGGCAGGCACTATGTCGAAGAACGCCGGATCGAACTCCTCGACGCCGTCGAGGAAGCCGCCCCACTTGGAGTAGGTCTTGCCCGGCGTCGCCAGGCCGGGACGGAAATGCTCGGCGATCGGCCAGCGTCCGGCGGGGATCTCGGTCACCGCGTCCCGCCCTGTGGCGAGATCGCGCCAGAACTCCTCGAGGTTCGCCGCGCCCGGGAACTGCCCGGACATGCCGATGATGGCGATGTCCATCGATGTTGACCTTTCGCTGGGCCGTGCGGGCGGCGCGGTGGCGGTTCGAGGAGCGGAAGCGGGCGCGCCGGCGACGGCAGACCCGCCGCCGTCCGCCGAAGCGCCTTGTTCGGCCATGTGCCTGCTGAGCAGCCGCACCGACGGATGGTCGAACACCACCGTGGGTCGCAGCGCCAAGTCGTAGCGGGCGTTGACTCGATCGATGATCTTCACCGCGAGAATGGAATCGACGCCGTAGTCCGACAGCGGCAGCTCCGCGCGCACCTCGCCGCGCCCGACACCGAGGCCCTCGGCGACGAGGGCGACGAGCTCGGCTTCCAGGGCGGCCGCACCACTCACGGTGGCCGGTTGCGCGTCCGGCGGCGCACCGGCGGGCGGGTTCCCGGTATCGGCGAGGCCGACTCGCGCGGTGGCGGGCTGCACATCGGCCGGGGGTAAGGCGACAGTGGGCAGCGTGGTGGCGCTGACCGCGGCCAGCACCCGGAAACTCGGCTCCGGGTCCTCCGACAGGCCGGGACCCCAGGCGCGGATTCCAGAGAAACCCGCCGCACTCAGGGCGTCCCGCCACTGCGATTCGGACAGCAACGGCGAATACGGGAGACGCGCCTCGGGATCGCGATACGCGTGCCAGCCCTCCAGCAGGCCGAACGTCAGCGCGAGAACCTCGAGGTCGGCGGTCGCTTCGGTACAGGCGAGCACGCCACCGGGCGCGAGCAGCCGCCGGACGTTGCGCAACGTCGCGCCGATCGACCGCGTCGCGTGCAGGACGTTGGCGCAGATCACCAGATCGGCCTGGTGTGCGGGGAAGCCTTGCGCGATCGGATCCGCCTCGATGTCCAGCACCCCGAACCGCACGTTCGACCGCGTACCGAAGGTGCGTCGGCCGTGCGCGACGAAACTGTGCGACACGTCGGTGTAGTGATAGTCGAACGCGATCCCGCGTTCGGCGAGCGCGTCGAGCACCGCGTGCGTGGAACCGCCGGTGCCTGCACCGACTTCCACGATCCGCACCGGCCGGGTCTCGCCATGCCGCTGCGCCACGGCCGACACCAATCCGGCGAGCAATCCGTTGGTGAAGTCGTAGGCGGCGTTGCCGCGATAGATCGCGCCGACCAGTTCGAGGTCCCCGCCAGGGAACAGCACCTCGGTCGCGGACATTTCGCCGCGCAGTACGCGCGGATAGGCGGCCAGGCAGGCATCGAGCAGGGCCACGTACGGTTCGGTCTCCGGGAAGCGCGCGAGCAAGTCCGCGCGCATCCCGCTGGTGCCCGGTGGTGGGCCGGCGACTTCGATCCGGCCCTCATGCCATCGCACCAGCCCATGTCGCCGCAGGATATCCAGGCAGCTCGTGCGTAGCCGGTCGAATTCGGGCCGCAAACCAAGGCGCGCGTCCAGCGACCGCACGGTCCACTCCCCCGGCGTGAGCCCCATTCCGGCGAAGGTGGCGAACAGCAGCATCGCCGCGTAGCGGCCGAGTTCGGCCTTACCGGGCTCCACTGTGCCCGCGGGCTGGATGGACGCGTCGAACCGCTCCGCCGCGGCATCGAATCCCAAGCGCGGCGGTGCGATGATCCAGTAGTCGGTGCGCTCGAATGGATAGCCGGGCAGCGGGATTCGCTGGCGCGGCCCGCCGCGTCCACGCCAGTCGACGTCGGCGCCCGCGACCCACTGCCTGGCCAGCTCTCGGTCGTCCGCCGCGGGCGCGTACAGCGGTGGCCGGGTGTGTGCGTCGACGCTGCCGGTGACCACGGGGCCGAGCTGGTCGGCGCCGAACTGATCGAGCGCGTCGGCCACCTCGAGCGGCGAGGACGCGACCACCGCGAGCCGGTGGGCCAGTGCGGGCCTGCCCACTTGCAAGGTGCGCACCGCGTCGAGGAAATCCGCTGGATCGAGGGTGCGGAAGTGCCGTGCCATGATTTCGGCATAGCGGCGCAGCCGCTCCGGAGTGCGCGCGGACAGCACGAAGATCTCGGGTTCACCGGTGGCGCCCGGACGCACTCGGTCGTCGATGAACTCCGCGAGCACCACGTGAGCGTTGGCGCCGCCCGCCCCGAAGGCGCTGATACCCGCGTGCCGCGCCACCGCGACGCCGTCTACGGTGCGGCGCGGCCAATCCTCCAGTTCACGCGGTAAGCGGAACGGCACCGAGTTGAACGCGATGGCCGGATTGACCTGTGCGGCATGCAATGTCGGCGCGATCCGGCCGTGACGCAGCTGCAACAGCACCCGGGTGAGACCAGCGACGCCCGCAGCCGCTTCCAGGTGGCCGATGTTCGACTTCGTCGACCCGAGTGCGCGGGAGCGGCTGCCGTCGGCCCTGCCGAAAGCGGCGGCCAGCCCGGCTATTTCGATCGGATCGCCGAGCGGTGTCCCGGTTCCGTGCGCCTCGAGGTAGTCGATCGCGGCGGGGTCGACCCCGGCAGCGCGCAGGGCCTCGCCGATCACGTCGGCTTGCGCCCCTGGATGCGGCACGCTGTACCCGGAGGTCTGCCCGCCGTGATTCACCGCGCTGCCGAGGATCAGGCCGTGGATGGTGTCGCCGTCGGCGCGGGCGGCCGACAGCGGCTTCAGATACAGCGCCCCGACGCCTTCGCCGGGCACATAGCCGTCGGCGCTCGCGGCGAAGGGCCTGCACCGGCCGCTCTCGGACATCATGCCCAGGCTGTGCAGCAGCAGGAATTTGTCCTCGTGCAGCAACAGGTTCACCCCGCCGACGAGCGCCGCGTCGCATTCGCCGTCGAGCAGGCTGCGCCGCGCCAGATGCAGTGCGGTCAGCGACGCCGAACACGCGGTGTCCACGGTGAGGCTCGGTCCACGCAGACCGAGGGTGTAGGAGGTGCGGTTGGCGATCGACGACGGGATCGAGGCCACCGCGACCGGATCGCCGTCGCGGCTGGCCGCCACTCCGAGCAGCCGGTAGTCGCTCCAGGTGGCGCCTACGAACACACCCACCCGGCGGTCGCGCACGGCCGGGTCGGTGTGGTGGTAACCGGCGTGCTCGAGCGCCGCGTAGGCCTGCTGCAGGAACAACCGCTCCTGCGGGTCCAGCAGCGGCGCCTGAACCGGCGGGATGCGGAAGAACTGGGGGTCGAAACCACCCACGTCACGCAGGAATCCGCCGGTCATCGGTGGCGCGCCGGGCGTGCCTCGCACGGAGGTGAGCCACCAGCGTTCGGCGGGGACCGGGCCGACCGCGTCGTGTCCGTCGCGCAGATTGCGCCAGAACTCCTCGATGTCCTCCGCGTCGGGGTAGCGGCCGCTGATTCCGACGATCGCGATGGGCTCCTCGACGGACTTGCGATGCTCGTCGACCGGCACGGTCGCGTGATGCGCGTCGCCCTGCGCGGATGGCGCGTCGGACGGTGCGGTTGCCGGTTGTAGTCGTGCTCGCAGGATGTCGCTGTCGCCCCATACCGCGGCCAGTTGTGCGCGGTGGAGCGTCGCGCAGGACAACAGCAGGTCCAGTCCGGTCGCGGTGGGCAGCAGTCCCACACCGGCGCGCCGCAGCGCGGCGATCTGCTCGGCGGGCGGACGCATACCGCCTTCGGCCCACAGCGGCCAGCCGATGCTGATCGTCCTGCTTCCGGCTAGGTCGCGCTGTTCGGCGAAGACGTCGAGATAGCGGTTGGCCGCCGCGTAATCGGCTTGCCCCGGGTTGCCCAGCACCGCGGAGACCGAGGAGAACAACACGGTCAGGCGGGTCTCCGGCAGCGTCCGCGTCAAGTGCTCGACGCCGTAGACCTTCGGTGCGAGAACGGTTCTCGCGTCGTCGCGGCTGCTGCCGGACAGCAGTCCGTCGCGCAACTGACCCGCACCGTGGTAGAGCACGTCGACCGGCCCGAAGGTGGCGTGGGCGATCGCGGCGACGCGTTCGGCGTCGGCCGCGATCGACACGTCGGCGCGCACGTGTACGGCTTCCGCGCCGAGTTCGCCGAGCTCGGCCAGCAGTCCCGCGGCCGACGCGTCGAGCGGACGGCGCGATACCAGCACCAGCCGTGCGCTGTACTCGGCGGCGAGGCGGCGGGCCAGGTGACGGGCGATCCCGCCGAATCCACCGGTGACGACGACCACCGACCCCGTGCGCAGCACCGCGTCGCCGGAACTCGGCGTGGCATCGGTGAGCGGGCGGGTCCGGCGGATCCGGCGTTCTGCGCCGTGGTAGCGGATCTCGGTGGCGGGGTCGCGTTCGTCGACGCCCAGCTCGGTGGCCACGATGTCGTCGATCGGACGGGCGGGGTCGCGTTGGATGGCCCGCAGCGACGGTTGCGGCTGCTCGAGCCGCAGTGTGCGGGCCGCACCGCCCAGGAGGGCGCAACTCGATTCACCCGCGGGTGTCGCCGGTGTGAGAGCCAGCACCAGGCGCACCGGCGGTTCGGACACTCCCGCGACCGCGCGCAGCAGATCGCGCAGCGGCAGGTACACCCGTTCGATCAGCGCCTGCGGGTCACTGTCTGTCGTCGTTTCGGGCCACAGGTACACCGCGGCGTCGAAGCGCAGCCGCCGGGCCGTCAGCTGGTCGACCAGCGACTCCATGTGCCGTGCGTCCGCCGGGTCGACGACGAAAGCGTGTGTTCCGGAGACGAACTCGCCACCGGGACGGACCCGGATGACAGTCGCGGCCGCGCCGTGCGGGTAAGGGTGCTCGGCGGTATCGAAGACGAGCAGGCTGGTGGGTTCCCGACGCGTATGCGCGGTGGTGTCGGGCTCCCAGTCGAACCCGAAAACGACGAGGTCGTCTGCCACTACGGATTCCGGCGACGCGACCTGGTCCACTGTCGGCGGGCCCGCCACCTCGGCGATCACGGTGGATTCGGCGGGCACGGTGTCCGGGGTCGACGTGGCGGGGCGGTAGTTCGCGCCGACGATGTCGGCGAGATGTCCGGCGAGCGCGTCGATGGTCTGGTACTCGAACAGCAGCGTCGGATACAGCGGCTCGCCGACTCTCGCCTCCAACTCGGCGGTCAGCCGCAGTAGACGACCGGAATCCAATCCGAGCTCGTAGAACCCGACGTCGGTGGCGATCCCCGCGGCGTCGGCGGCGAGTTCACCGGCCACGAGAGCGGCCAGATCGGCGGTGATCACCGCACGCGGATCACCCGAGGCCACCGGCACCGTCGTCGGTCGCGGCGTGGCTTGTCCCGTGGGTGCTGCCTGCGGTCGCGTCAGCAACCGCTGGATATCCGCGCTGCCACGCACACGCTTGGACGTCAGCCGATACCGCGCCACCGGCGCCCCGTCCCGGTCGTAGAGCGCCACATCGGCTTCGAGCAGGTCCCCGCCGTGCCCGCCACCGCGGACCGCCGCTCGCACGAGCACCTCCTCGGGCGTCGCGCGCCAGGCGCGGACGTCGCCGAAGAAGATGGGGATGAACGCGCTGTCGTCGTCCACGCCGAGCCGCTGCGGATCGATGAACGGCACGATCGTGGAGGCGTCCAGGAACGTGGGGTGCAGCAGGAAGCCGGGCAGATGCGCCGCGGCCTCCGCGCCGAGACCGAGCGTCGCGGTGACCACATCGTCGCGTCGAGCGAAATGTCCAGTGGCGCGCATGAATTCGCGATGATCGATACCGCGGCCGCCGGTCTGGGCGTACAGCTCCGCCATGCCACGCGCACGCGACGCCGCCCGCAACTCGGCCGCATCGATCCCCGGCGGCTGATCGGAGGAAGCAGACCGCACCACAACGCATTCCGCGACAGGCTCGATCGCGCCGACCGGCACGCCTTTCGCGTCCAGGCTCTGGACGTCGATGGCGATCCGGCCGGTCGGACGATCCACGCGGAACGCGATGCGCACCGCGCCGTCGTCGGCGAGGGCGACCGGACGCTGGAACAACGCCTCTCGGATCGTCAGCTCGCCGGGCCGGTACCCCGCCGCCATCGCCGCGCGCAGGATCATGTCGAGATACACCACGCCCGGCAGGATCCGCACACCGTGCACGCGATGGTCGCGCACCACCGGGTCCTCGGCGCGCAGGGTGGTGGCGAAGCTGTCCAATTCGATCCCGCTCATCGCAGCGGCTCCACCTGGAGGAACGACGGTGCGGGCGCGCTGATCGGCACCACGATCCGCGGCGCGGGCTCCGTCGATGTGCTGGGAACCGTTTTCGGCAGCATGAAGCTCCTCTTGCGGAAGGCGGGTGGATCCAGGGGGTGGCGTGTCGGACGGTGCCCATCGGGCGCCTGCTCGACGATGAGGTGGGCATTGGTGCCGCCGAAGCCGAACGAGCTGACGCCCGCCGCGCGGGGCCTGCCGTCGGCCGGCCGCCACGGGCGCAGTTCTCGGTTGACCTGCAGCGGCGATCCGGCGAACTGGAATCGCGGATTGAGGTTGTCGCAGTGCAGCGACGGCGGCAGCGCCGCGTGGTGCACGGCCAGGATCGTCTTGACCGCCCCGGCGATGCCCGCCGCGGACAGCAGGTGCCCGATATTGGTTTTCACGCTGCCGACCGCGCACGGCTCCGGGCCGCGCGACCGGTCGCCCAGCACAGTCGCCAACCCCTTCAGTTCGATGGGGTCGCCGATCATGGTGCCGGTGCCGTGCGCCTCCAGATACGACAGCGCGTCCGGGGACATCCCCGCCACTTCGAGCGCCGCGGTGACCACCTCGATCTGCGCCCGCATGTTGGGTGTGGTGATGCCCATCGTGTGCCCGTCGTTGCCGATCGCCGAACCGCGCAGCACCGCGTAGACCCGATCGCCGTCGGCGAGCGCGTCGTCCAGCCGCTTGAGCATCAGCAGCGCCGCGCCCTCGCCCGGCACGAAACCGTCGGCGTCCTCGGAGAACGTCGCGCACCGCCCGTTCGGCGAGAGCACACCCGCCGCCGACAACGTGACGAACAGCATCTCGTCGAGCAGCACTTCCACCCCACCGGCCAGCGCCGCGTCGACCTCGCCCGCCCGCAACGCCTGGCAGGCCAGATGCACCGACAGCAACGACGACGAGCACGCGCTGTCGAGCACGACATTGCCCGCGTGCCAGTCGAAGAAGTCCGAGATGCGCGCGGCGATGAAGTTCTGCCCGATGCCGATGATGGTGTGCCGGTCGGCGACCGGGATGCGGTTGAAGTAATTCGCCGCCCTGCTGCCGGCGTAGACGCCGACTCGCTTGCCCGCCAACTCTTCGCGCCGGTATCCGGCGTCGGTGGTTGCCAGCACCGACGTCTCGAGCAGCAGCCGCTGCAACGGGTCCATCTGCCAAGCGAGCTCGTCGGTGACCCCGAAATACTGCGGATCGAACAGATCGACACCGTCGACGAACCCGCCCCATTTGCTGTTGGTCAGACCGGGCCCGCCGCCAGGGCGGTAGAACCGGGCGGGATCCCAGCGAGCCGGGTCCACCTCCCGGATGCCGGAGGCGCCCGTGGCGAGCAGGCGCCAGAACGCGTCCGGGGTGTCGCCGCCCGGAAGGCGGCAACCGATGCCGACCACGCCGATGGGCTCGGCTGCCCGGCCACGGCGGGCGTCGGCCGCCCAGGTGGCCGCACCGGGACGGGATGTCCCGCTGTCGGGTGTGCGTTGATGATCAGCCGGTGGCCGCTGCGGATCGGCCGGTGGATCCGGCGGCGCTTCGGGCGCGAAACGTTCCGGGAACTGCTCGGTCAACAGACCCGCCAAGTCGTCCAGGGTCGGAAACTCCAGTACCAGCGCCGGGTCGAAGGGCGCGTCGACGACCTGCTCGATCCGGCGCACCGCCGAGGCGATCAACACCGAATCCGCGCCGTACTCCTCGAACCGTTTGTCGCCCTCGAAGCGGGCGGGGGCCAATTTCAGTTCGTCGGAGAAGATGCGCAGCAATTCCTGATACGCCGCCGCGGAGCCGTTCGCCGCCGTGGGCCGCGCGGTCGGCACGGGCGCCACCTCTGCTGCAGGTCGACTCGTCTGTGTCGAAAGATGAAGTGCCGCACCGTGGTAGGGCAAGACCACCGGAGCGGGTAGACTCAGTGCCGCGTCGAGTAGTTCGAATCCTTCCTCGGCGCTGAGGGTGGGCAGGCCGGTGGCGCGGTAGGCCGCGCTGGTCACCTCGCCGAACCCGGTGTCACGGAACGACGGCCAATTGATCGACCGGAACCAGTGTCGTCCCAGGGCGTGCTGGGCCTCGGCGAAGCGGTCGAGGTGCGCGTTGGCCATCGCGTAGTCCGACAGGCCCACCGACAAGCCGGGCAGCACGGCCGACACCGAGGAGAACAAGACGAAGAAGTCGGGACGGTCGGCGGCCAGAACGTCGGCGAGGACCGCGGTGCCCCCCAATTTGGGCGCGAGCACGGTCGCGACGGCGTCGCCTGTCTTGCGCACGAACGCCGGGCTCTCCGCGGATACGCTTCCCGCGCAGTGCAGCACGCCGCCGATCGGGCCCAGCTCGTTGCGCACTCGGTCGAAGAAGCCGGACAAGCCCGCCTCGTCGGTGAGGCTGCCGAAGTAGGTGCGCACGGCGACGCCGCGGTCACGCAACTGCACCAGCCGCCCAACCTTCTCCGCCTCGGGGCCGGTTCCGGCAGCGACCCGGTCCCACTCCGTCTGCGGCGGTAGCGGTTCCCGGCCGAGGACGGCCAAGCGGCGCGCTCCGCGTTCGACCAACGCCGCCGCGAACGCCGCACCCAGTCCGCGCGTGCCGCCGGTCACCACATAGGTGCGGGCGGGATCCACCACCAGACCGTCGCGTGCTGTCGCGTCGGTGAGTTCGACGGCTTCGCGTATTCCACCGCGATACCGCACCCGCGGCGCGCTGTCCTCGGTGGCCGCGCTCTCCGCGCCCAGTATCGCCAGCAATCGCGCGGGATCGGCGCACACCGCGTCGCGCTCGTCACCTATATGGACGCTCCGTGTGCGCACGTCGCGGATCTCCACGGCGAGCGCGGCGACCAGGCCGCCCAGCGGCGCGGACTCCGGGCCGTCCGCGCCGGGGTGTCCGGCGGCGATGTGCAGCAGCGCGAGCGAACCGGCGCGCGCCTCGATCGCGCCTTGGTAGAACCCCATTCGGCCGAGGTCGCCGGTGGGTCGTCCGGTCGCCGCGGGTACGAGATCGCACACATCGAGGACGCAGTCGGTGTCGGGATAACGGGCCGCGAGCGCCCGGCCGAGCGCAGCGCCCGCGTCGAAGTCGTCGCGGTGCAGGTCGCCCGGTAGTTCGGAGAGCCGCACCAGGCGGCCCGGATCACCGGTAGCGGCGGTCAGCGCCTCCACCAGGTGGTGCGGGGTTCGCGCGTCGTATACCAGCAGGGCGCGGCGGGAACGCAGGTCACCGCCGGGCAGCGCAGCTTCTCGCCAGACCGGGACCAGCAACCGTTGCGCTGCTGCCCGGCGGGTCGGCGCGGACTCCCGCATCCCGGCCTCCGTCTCGAATCCGCCCGTCGAAAGCTCCGACAACGGCTCGAGTGCGAGCCATTGCGCTGATACGGGTTGCGGTGCTCCCGCTTGGAGCCTGGCCTGCCCATTCAGCGCGGGTTGCGCGACCGGAACAGGTCCCGAAGTCGACGTGGGCTGCGGCAGCGAGGTGTTGTCCGGCGTGAATGTGGACTGGTCACTGTGCCCGGCACCCGGTTCCACGCTGGGCGTGACGTCCGGAATCCAGTACCGCTCACGGGCGAACGGGTACGTGGGCGCGGGAATACGGCGTCGCGGTCCCGGATCACGGACGGTGGCCCAATCGAGGTCCTTACCGCCGAGCCAACGCGCGATCCGGGAATCCTCCGCCGCGTCCCGGCACGACCTGGCGCCCGGCACGTCCTCGACCCAGGCGCGGACCGCGGCGCGCAACTGGCCGATGTCGCGCGCGACGAACGCGGCGCGCGCGCTGCCCGCCTGCCGACCCACCTGCATGGTGAAGGCCAGATCGGCGAGGTTCGGCTGCTGCCCGGCGAGAAAACGGTCCAGCGCGGTGACGTACTCCGTGAGCCGCTCGCCGTCGCGCGCGGAGACCGGGACGACCTGACCGCCGCTGAACCGCGTCTGCGGCCTGCGATCCACGTACTCCTCGATCACCACGTTCGCGTTGGCCCCACCTGCCCCGAACGAACTCACCGTCGCCCGGCGCGGCCGCGCCGGATCTCCGCCGGGCCATGGCAGCGGGCGGGACGGGATTCGGAACGGTGTGGCCGCGAAGTCGATGTTCGGGTTGGGCGGCGTGGCGTGCAGCGACGGCACGATGGTCCGGTGGCGCAACTGCAGGAGCACCTTCGTCAGCGCCGCGACACCGGCCGCGGCCTCGAGGTGGCCGACATTGGACTTCACCGAACCGATCGGCAGCTCGGTCACGCCGGACGTGCCGAACACCTTTGCCAGACCGGCGATTTCGATCGGGTCGCCCAGCGCGGTGCCGGTGCCGTGCGCTTCGACGTAGGAGACCGACGCCGGGTCCACGCCACCGCTGCGCAGCGCCGAGCGGATCACCGCCGCCTGCACGTCGGGATTGGGCACCGTGAACCCGTTGACCCGGCCGCCGTGGTTGATCGCGGTGCCCTTGATGACGCCGTAGATGGTGTCGCCGTCGGCTTCGGCGTCGGCCAGCGGCCGCAGCACCAGCGCCCCCACACCCTCACTGGCCACATACCCGTCGCCCCCTGCGCCGAAGGAACGGCAGCGGCCGTCGGTGGAGGCGAACTGCCCCTGGCTGAGCGCGACGAACTTGTACGGGTGCAGTGACAGATTGACGCCGCCGACCAGCGCCAGCCTGCATTCGCCGGTCCGGATGCTCTGGCAGGCCAGGTGCAGTGCGGTGAGCGAGGACGAGCACGCCGTGTCCACCGCCATGCTCGGCCCTTGGAAGTCCAGGGCGTGCGAGACACGATTCGGGATGCTCCAGAACGTCGACCCGGGCAGCGTGCCGCGCCCGAGCCGGGACTCCTCGGCCCCGAACATCTGATAGGTGCCCCACATGACACCGACGAACACACCGGCCTGCTCCGGACGCAGGCCGCCACGGGCCAGGTCGGCCCGGGAGTGTCCGGCGTCTTCCAATGCGGCCCAAGCGGTTTGCAGGAACAGCCGCTCTTGCGGGTCCAGGATCTCCGCCTCGCGCGGGGAGATGGCGAAGAACAGCGGATCGAAGCAGTCGACGTCGTCGAGGAACCCGCCCCACTTGGTGTACGCGGTGAAGGGGTTGTGGCGGTCGGGGACGAAATAGCGGCTGTGATCCCACCGCTGCCGCGGGATCTCGGTGACGCAGTCGCGTCCCTCGACCAGCACCCGCCAATACTCGTCGAGCCCGTCCGCGCCCGGGTAGCGTCCGCTCACGCCCACGATCGCGATGTCCCCCACCGCGTCCGTGTGGTGATCGGTGTTCGAGATGGCGGCCGCGGTCGGTGTCTCGCGCGATGCGAACGACTCGGCCGACGCATGTCGAACCTCCTGCCGACCGACGCTGGGCGCGGACGACCCGAACGGGTCTGCTGATGCGTGCGCGGTCACGGGCCGCCGGTCGCGCGAAGCCGAGCGGTCGGCAGCGGCCGCGTCGTTTGTGCCGGTCTGGTGAGTGCGCGGGGCAGTATCCGTTGCCCGCGGCGGCACGGTCGCGACGCCGTTCGACATCGGCACGGTGCCGCCCACGGCCATCTCCACGTTCAGCCGGGGAGCGGGCGTCCGCGCCGCCGTCCGATCGGAGGAATCGCCATTGCTGTCGATCGGCGGCGGCGCGGACGGCGCTTGCGCGGAGGCCAGCCGCACCAGCAGGCCGACCACCGCGCGCGGGGTGGGGTACTCGAAAGCCAGGGTGGCGGGCAGGCGGTGACCGCTCGAGCGCGACAGTTCGTCGCGGATCTCGAGCGCCGCGACCGAGTCCAGCCCGAGTTCGTGCAGCGGCCGATCGAGATCATCGCCGGGCGCCAACCCGAGACAGCGGCGCACCAGCGCCTCCGTCCGCGCGGACAGCTCGGCGGCCGAATCTATTGGTGTGGACGCATTTTCGATCGGCGCGACGAAGTCCAGCAGCACGTCCGGCACGTCGGCGGCGGTCATACCCGACATCGTCAACGGCATAGTGGTGACCGCCGGAGCCGCGGAACCGATCAGTTCGGCGAGCGTGTCGAAAGCCCGGTCGGGCCGCAGCAGGCCGTAACCACGGCGGGCCAGCCGTTGCACCGCGCCGCTGCTGAGCCGCTCGACCATTCCCGTGTCCGCCCACGGGCCCCACGCGATCGACAGCGCGGGCGTGCTAGACGCGCCGCGCGACTCGGCCACGCCGTCGAGGAAGGCGTTCGCGGCGGCGTAGCCGGCCTGACCGGGCAGTCCGACCACTGCCGCGGCCGAGGAGAACAGCAAGAAGAATCGCAAGGACCGGCTCTCGGTCAGCTCGTGCAGATGCCATGCCCCGAACGTCTTCGGCGCGAGCACCCGCCCGACCCGTGCGGCCGTCTGCTCGGCGATCACGCCGTCGTCGAGCACCCCGGCCAGGTGCACCACGCCCGCCAGCGGCGGCAGCTCACGGTCGATCCACGTCAGCGTGGCCGCCACGGCCGTACGGTCGGCGACGTCGAGCGACCGCACCTCGATCCGAGCGCCACGCCCCCGCAATTCGGCGATGACGGACTCCGCTCGAGCATCGGGCGCGGACCTCCCGGCGAGAACCAGGTCCGGCCAACCCCGATCGACGAACCAGCGCGCCAGCCGCAGACCGACCCCACCCAGGCCACCGGTGATCAGCACCGTCCCACCCGCGCCGGAGGCGACCGTCGGCGCGCTGGGCACTGCCAACGGCACGAGCCGAGGCACCCGACGACGCCCCTGACGCAGCGCGAGCTGCCGCGGCGACGAGGGTGTCACGAACGTGTCGACCACGGAACGAACGTCGGCATCCTTATCGAGATCGATTACATGACAGCCCATTTCGCGGTGTTCGAGCTGCGCGCCGCGGGCGAATCCCCACAGCGCCGACTGCTGCGGCGCCACCCGATCGGAAGGCTCGACTCGCTGACCGTGACGGGTGAGCAGCCACACCGCCGGTTCTCCGGCCAGCGCCGCGGCCTGCACGAGATGCAGCGCGCCCACCACCAGACGTTCCGCGGCCACCGGTGCGGGCGCGTCCTCGTCGGACAGCGCGACCGCGGAGACGATCCCGCGCAGCGGTGCGCGACCGTCAGCCACCGCGCCGAGCAACGCCCGCACGGCCGCGGGCACGCCGAGATCGATCTCGAACTCGTCTTCCCCGCGGAACCTGAACCCGTCACCGGGCCTGGCGACTACACACTCCCCGCCACGTGCCCGCAAGTCGTCCGCGACATCGTCGGCGAAGCTTCCGGGCGCACCGATGACGAGCCAGCGCCCGGCCGCGGAGGCCGGTGCCGCCGGGCCGGTCTCCCGCCAGTCGATACGGTAGGTGTCCGCGACCGACCGATCGGGGAACGCCGGGGCGGACGACTGCCCGGCCGAATTCGGCGTGGGCATCACTCGCAATCCGTTCGCGACCAGCACCGCAGAGCCCTCCTCATCGAGCAGTCGAACATCGGCGACACACAGCTGCGGCGTCTGCTCGAGGACGCGCACATGGCCGAATCGAACGGTGCCCGCCGCGGCGGAGACGAGTACCTGGTCCACCGCGAACGGCACCCACGTCTGCTCGTCGGCCCGCGGCGACATCGCCGCGTAGGTGGCTTGGAACGCCGCGTCCAGCAGAACCGGGTGCACCGCCCCAGGGCCGGTATCGGTATCGAAATCCGACAACGTGGCCAAGGCTTCGCGCCGACCCAGGCGCAGGCCGACGACACGGCGGAACGCCGGTCCGTAAGGCAGGCCCGCGCGGGTCAGCCGTTGGTAGAACTCCGCTGCGGCCAGGTGTTCCGGGCAGGCGCCGAGAATCTCCCCGAGAGAGGCACCATCCGGGATCCGGTGCGTTCCGGTGCTGACATGGGCGCGGGCGTGTGTGCCCGAGCTTTCTGTCCGCACGTGCGCCGCGAATCCGTCGGCGGCCGGGTCGAAGACGATTCGTACCTGCTGCGGGCCGGTCAGCGCGAGTCCGCTGGTGATCACGAGGTCATCGATCGCGACGACGTCACCGGCGACGAGTCCGCGCGCGATGTCGGCGATGGTGGCGACGAACCAGGCGCCCGGCACGACAACAGTCCGATCCACGACATGGTCGGCCAGATATGACGGAGAATCCGGCCCGAGCGTCAGATCGAAATTCGTTGCGGTGCTGCTCGATATCGAATGATCTGCCTGCCGGGCCGCAGCCGCAGCGATCTCTTGCCGCGTCCGAAGACCCGCATAAGGGACGGCATCCACCTCGGCCGACGGAGGCGCGGCCCGGAGGTGCGTCAGAGGATTCGGCTCGGCTGCGACGCCCGATCCTGGGACCGTCTCGTGACCGCGAGTCGGATGGGTCGTGACGCTGCGATCCGATAGCTCGGCATTATGCGTCGAAACCATCGAGTGTCCTGCGCCGGCGGCCTCGGAGTGCGAAAGGACTGCGTCGACCGGACGCGTCGAGTAGCCCACGGCGGGTGTCGGTGCGGTTCCGGGCTCCGCCGAGACGCTGCCCGACCGCATGGAGATAAGCGTGTGCCCGTCGCCAGCGCTGCTCGGTGCCGCCACAACGGCGTAGGACCGGGATTCGACCCAATAGCGTTGCCGCTGGAAAGGATACGTCGGGGCGAGCACGCGCCGACGATCGTGCGGACGGTGCACCTGCTCCCAGTCCACCGCCACGCCCCCGACATACAGGCGTCCCAGCGCCGTCATCATCGTTTCGCGATCACCACGGCCGCGACGCAGCGACGCGACGAACCGCGCCGAGTCACCCAGCACGCGCCCGCCGAGCGCGGACAACGTCGGATGCGGCCCGATTTCGAGGAACTCGTCGATCCCCAGCTCGGCCAGCGCCCGCAAGCCCTGTGCGAACCGGACCGGCTGACGCGCATGCCGCGCCCAGTACCGCGGGTCGAGTTCGCCCGGGCGCAGCACCGCACCGGTGAGGTTGGAGATCAGCGGAATCGCGGGATCGGACAGCCTCGCCCGGGACGCCGCCGCGGCGAGGTCGTCGAGAATCGGGTCCATCGCCGCGGAGTGGAAGGCGTGCGAGACGGTGAGATCGGCGGCCCGTATACCGTCGGCCGACAACTGCTCGCGCAGCGGATCGAGTGCGGCTCGCGGTCCGGCGACCACCACCTGAGCCGGTCCGTTGTATCCCGCGATCGACACCGCGGGCGCATACCGTGCGACGAGCGGCGAGATCTGCTCGGCGGGGGCGTCGACGGCCACCATCGCGCCTCCGTCCGGCAGGCGCTGCATCAGGCGACCGCGCACGGCCACGAGCCGCAGGGCGTCCTCCACGCTCATCGCCCCGGCGGCGCAGGCCGCGACGTATTCCCCGACGCTGTGCCCGAGCACCGCCGCTGGGGCGATCCCCCACGACCGCCACAGCTCCCACAGCGCCCACTCGACCGCGAACAACACCGGCTGGGTGAACACCGTGCGACGCAACAGCTCCGGACCGTGATCGCCGTAGACGGCCTCGATCAGCCCGATACCGTCCGCGATCGGCCCGAGCACCGCGTCACAGTGTCGCAGCGCGTCGCGGAAGACCGGTTCGGAGTCGAACAACTCGCGTGCCATGCCCGGGTACTGCGATCCCTGCCCGGTGAACAGCAGCGCCACCTTCGCGCGCGCGGTTCGCTCCACCCGGCCACGGATCGGAATCGGCCCACGCAGCTCTCGTGCCGCGACGGCGCTGGTGTCGGCGACCACCGCGAGCCGTTCTTCGAAGTGTGTCCGCGCGGTCGCGGCGGTGTAGGCCAGATCGCCGAGTGTCGCCTGCGCCGAGTCGATTCGGTCTGCCCAGCGCCGCGCGCTGTCGGCGAGGGCGGTCTCGTCGCGCGCGGAGAGGACGAGTACCTGCGCGGTCGGCGATTCCGGTCGCGGCGCGGGTACCGGATCACCCTGCGCCAGGATGACGTGCGCATTGGTGCCGCTCATCCCGAAAGAGCTGACCCCGATCGCCGGTTCGTGCCCGGTGCGCGGCCAAT
The DNA here is from genome assembly GCF_040644075.1 of Nocardia sp. NPDC047038. Classification (NCBI taxonomy): domain Bacteria; kingdom Bacillati; phylum Actinomycetota; class Actinomycetes; order Mycobacteriales; family Nocardiaceae; genus Nocardia; species Nocardia sp. NPDC047038. The sequence continues at coordinate 195,953 of NZ_JBEYVQ010000009.1, forward strand.
CCCGCGCCTCGCGCACGACTTCCAACGGCAGCCCGGACCAGTCGATCAGCGGGTTCGGAGTGTGGAAGTGCAAGCTCGGCGGGATCCGACGGTGCTGCAACATGAGCACGGCTTTGATGACGCCCGCGACACCTGCCGCCGCCTCGGTGTGCCCGATATTGGTTTTCACCGACCCGATGAGCAGAGGCTGCGTGCGGCCCGATCCGTACACCTCGGCCAGCGCGGTGGCCTCGATCGGATCGCCGAGCGGGGTGCCGGTGCCGTGTGCCTCGACGTAGTCCACCGTGTCCGGCCGCAGGCCCGCCCGTTCCAGCGCGTCGGTGATGACGCGCTGCTGGGCCGGGCCGTTGGGTGCGGTGAGACCGTTGGACCGTCCATCGTGATTCACCGCGACGCCGCGCACGATCGCCAGCACCCGATCGCCGTTGCGCCGGGCCTGCGACAGCCGGGTCAGCACCAGCACGCCGCAGCCGTCGGCGCGGACGTAGCCGTTGGCGTCGGCGTCGAACGCTCGCGAGCGTCCATCGGGCGACAGCGAGGCCAGACGGCAGAAACCGATGGTGGTCTCCGGAGCCAGCTGGAGGTTCACCCCGCCCACCAGTGCCAGATCGCAACGGCCCGCTCGCAGCCCGTCTTCCGCCGCTTGCAGCGCCACCAGCGAGGAGGAGCATGCCGTGTCCAGCGTCATCGCCGGGCCCTGCAGCCCGAGAACGTAGGCCAAGCGTCCGGCCGCGACGCTCGGCGCCGAACCGATCACCGAGTAGGCGCCGATCGCGGTCGGATGGTCGGCTCGGGTCGGCGTGGCCGGATATTCGCTGAAGCACAGTCCGACGAACACGCCGGTGCGGCTGCCCGCCAACGCGCCAGGTGCGCGGCCCGAGCGCTCCAGCGCCTCCCACGTGGTTTCGAGCAGCAGGCGTTGCTGCGGGTCCATCGCGCGTGCCTCCGCCGCGCCGATACCGAAGAACGCGGGGTCGAACTCGTCGGCGTCGTCGACGAAACCGCCCCAGCGGGTGTACATCGTGCCCAGAGACGCCGGGTCCGGGTCGTAGTAGGCGTCGATGTCCCAGCGCTGCGGCGGCACCTCGGTGATCGCGTCGCGTCCGTGCCACAGCAGGTCCCAGAAGTCCTCCGGTGTGCGCACCCCGCCGGGGAAACGACAGCTCATGCCGACGATGACGATCGGGTCGTCGTCGGGCCGGTCGCTCTCGAAGTCGATGCCCGGCGAAACATCCTGTCTCGCAAACCGTTCTGGTGGAGCCGCGATCGGGTACCGCTGCGTGGGTGCGACCGGGTTCACCTCGTCAGCGACCGGGGGCACATCAGCCGCGACCAAGGGCGCGTCAGCGGGCACCGGGGACACGTCGGCCGCGACAGCGGACACGTCCGCCGCAGGCAAGAGCACGTCAGCCGCGACCACAGGCACGTCGGCGACGACCGGGGGCGCCTCAGCCCCGGCGGGGGACAAATCGTCAGCCCCGGCCAGAGGCAAATCGGCCGCGTACGAGGGCGCATCAGCGGCGATCACGTTCGCGCCGCCGGCGGGAGCGGCTGTGCCTCCGCTGGGAGCGGCTGCGCCCTTGCGGTGCAGGAACCGCGCCATCTCACGCACGGTCGGATAGTCGAAGACGAGCCCGGCAGGCAGCGGCACTCCGACCTCGACGGCGAGTGCGGCCCGCAGTTCCATTCCGGTCAGGGAGTCGACGCCCGTGTCGTGCAGTGGCAGATCAGGATCGAGTTCGCCCGCGCGATCGAGTACCCGCATCGCGACGCGCTGGACGAGCGCCTCCCACGGTGCGAGATCGTCGGACGCCGACTGCGTTCGCGGTACCCCGGTGGTCTCCGGTGGAATCGTCGGCGGTACGGCCGGCGCGATCTGCGGCATGCGCTGCGCATACCACCGCTCGGGCACGAATTCGAAGACGCCAGGGGCAGCACTGTCGTGCCGGACGAGGTGCTCCAGCGCCGCGGCCGCGTCGCCCGCGGACAGCGGAGGCAGCCCGCGCCGCACGAGACGTGCGGTGACGTCGGGCCGATCGGCGGCCATGCCCACGTCGGCGAACGGCCCCCATCCGATGCTCAGCGCGGGCAGTCCCTCGGCACGCCGCCGCCAGGCCAGCGCATCCAATGCCGCGTTGGCCGCGGCGTAATTCGCCTGGCCAGGGGTGCCGAGTACGCCCGCAACGGAGGAGTAGGTGATGAAGAGTTCGATCGGTTGATCGCGGGTGAGCTCATCGAGGTGGCGCGCCGCATGGTATTTGGGTCCGAGCACGGTCTCGAACCGCGACCAGGTCTGCTCGCTGATCACGCCGTCGTCGAGCACTCCCGCGCAGTGGACCACGCCGCGCAGTGGCGGGAATCCGGATTCCGAAATGCCTTGCAGCAGTTCCGCGACGGCCGCGCGGTCGCCGACATCCGCCTGCCGCGCCGTCACTCGAGCGCCGGTGCCGCGCAGCGATTCCAGCAGCCGTTCCCCTGCCGGATCCGGCGCGCGTCTGCCTACCAGCACCAAATGCCGTGCTCCACGGTCGGCCAGCCAGTGCGCGGCCTCGGCGCCGAGGCCGCCGAACCCTCCCGTCACAAGATAGGTGCCATCGGGCAACTGGTCGCCGCCCGCGGCAACCGGGACGTCTTTGCCGAGCAGGACGACGCGACCGGGATGATCTCGTTGCGACATGGCGCGGAACGCCTCGGCGGCACGATCGATGCCGTAGGCCGCGTGCGGCAGCGTGGTCAAAGCGCGCTGCTCGAACAGTGCCAGCACACTGCGCAAGGCAGCGCCCAGTCGCCGCGGGTCGATAGTGGCCGGATCGAAGGTCCGGTGGTCGACATCCGCATGCCGATGCACCGTTCCGGTCTGCACCGGGTCGACGATCTCGACGAATCGGCCTCCCGCATGCAGTACTTCGGATGCGTGTGCGGCGAAGCCGTCCCCCGAGGTGTGCACGACGACGTCCAGTCCATGCCCGGCGGTCGCCGCCCGAACCCGTTCGCCCAACTCGTGGCTGCGCCAGGTATGGATCTGTGTGACCGGCAGACCCGCGTTCCGCGCCCAGCGACACAGCGCGGCGGTCGCGCACACCTGCGCTCCGGCGTGCATGGCGAGCTGGACCGCGGCCATGCCGATGCCATCGGCGGGGCCGTGGACGAGCACCCGGTCCCCGGCGCGCAGACCGCCGAGGTCGAACAGCGCGTGCCAGGCGGTGGTGAAGGCGTAGGGCACGGTCGCGCCGTCGGCGAAGGGCAGGTCGTCCGGCAGCCGGGCCACCATGGCCTGGTCCACCGTCACGTGGCGGGCGAAACTGCCGGCCGCCAAGGCGACGACGCGGTCACCGACCGCGAATTGCTCGACCCCGGCACCAATCGCGGTGATCCGGCCCGCGCACTCGGAACCCAGCGGTCCCGCCCCATCCGGATGGATGCCCGAGGCCACCCAGAGGTCGTGGGCGTTGAGGCCGGTGGCGGCGACGACGATTTCGACTTCCCCGGCTGACGGTGCGCGTCGGATACCGGGCTCCAACCGCATCCGTTCGAACTCGCCGGAACGGTGCGCGACCAACCGGTAGTCGGTGGACGCGAGGCCTTCGGCGACGCGCGCGGTCAGCCAACGGCCGTCGCGGAGGGCGAATTCGCCTGCGGCGCGGCCGCTGAGCAAACCATCGACGATCGGGGCGCTGTCCACGATGGTTTCGGCGGGCAGGTCCAGCAATCGGCATCCGAACTCGGGGTGCTCGGTGGCCAGCGTGCGTCCGAAACCCCACAGCAGAGCTTGATCGGGGTCCGGACGGTCGGTCGGGGTGACGCGCTGGGCGTTCACGGTCAGCAACCAGAGTGCGGCAGGCCGGTGCACTGCCGAGTCCAGAGCGCGCGTCAACCGCAGGGCGGCTTCGATGCGAACCTGGGCAGGAGCCGCCGTCCACGCGAAGGCTATGCCTTGAAACGAATTCGCGGCCTCGGAAGACAGGATTTCGTCGGCTGCGTGCCCGTCCTCGGGGCGAATCGTCACGATTTCAGCGCCCCGCGCGCTCAATCCGGCGGCGACAGCGTCCCCGACCGCTCCGTCACCGAAGATCAGCCATCGACCCGCAGGTTCCCCGCGCAAGCCACCCTCGACAGGCGCCCATTCCACGTGATGCAGCAGACGTGCGAGTCTTGTCGAGTCCGACTCCGCAGGAGACGATTTCGACACGGTGTCGAACTTCGCGGCCAGCAGGCTCACACCCTGAACGCTGGCGAGCGGCCGCCCGGACTCCGAGTACAGCGTGGCGTCACCGACGATGATCCGCCTCCCTCGTTCGGTCACCCGCACCCGGCACCGCACGGTCGCATCCCCCGCCGTCGGGTTGCCGAAGAATCGGACACGATCGATCTCCGACGGCAAGAACAACTCCTCGCCCCCGGTAGCCGTCACCACGATGCTGTGCAGACAGGCATCGAGCAGGATCGGATCGAGCGCCGTGCCGTCACCGGCCAACCGGAACACCGTCTCGGCCTCGGTGGCGCTGATCCGCCGGAACTCCAGGGCGCAGCGGTAGTCAGGGCCCAGGTCTAGGCCCAGCCGGGCGAGAGTGTCGTAGTAGGCGGTCCAGATGCGCGCATCGGAATGAGCGGAGTCTGCCGCATACGGTTTCACCGGCTCAGGCTGCGCCGCAGTGAGTGTCGCTTGCGCATAACCGGCTCGGGCGTTGTCGGAGCCGAGGAAGCGCACATCGTGGCCGTCCGGGCCGGGTTCGACCACGACCCGCACCACTGCTTCGGCGGTGACCTCCAACGGCGTGATCAGCCGCAGCTTCCTGACTTCCCATGCCCCGGGCAGTCGAGCGGCGATCTCGTTCAGCTGAACGCTCAGCCACGCCGCGGGCACTGTCGGCAGACCACGCAGCCGATGTCCTGCGAACATCTCCGGGGTGAGCCGCAGGGTGCGTGGTGCGTGTGCGTCGTCCCGGCGCGGCGTCAGCTCCAACCAATGCCGTTTGCGCTGGAACGGGTAGGCCGGGATGTCGACATGTCGCCAATGGTGACCGGAATAGACGGCACCCCAATCGATCTCGGCGCCATCGACATACCGTCGAGCCAGTTCGAGCGACCCGCTCGACACTTCAGTGACCGACCCGCTCACTGTGACCCCGGAGGCGACGTTCTCGAGCGCGGCACGCAGCTGCGCGGCAGTGTCGAAACTGATCGCCACGCGCTCACCGAAGTGTGTTCGGCCCAGCGCGGCGCGCGCACACAGATCCACCAATGCGATCTCGGGGTGGGCGACGATGAGATCCCGGTAGCGAGCCGCCAGTTCGCGTAGGGCATCGGCGCTTTTCGCCGACAGGACCAGCAAATGAGGCCCGGCATCGTCGGGGGCATCGGCCTCCGAGACCTGTGGCGGTTCTTCGATCACCACGTGCGCGTTCGTCCCGCTGATCCCGAAGGCGCTCACCCCCGCCCGCCGGGGCCGTCGAGAACGCCGCCACGGTCGCTCTTCGGCGACCACCCGGATAGCGACCGAATCCCAGTCGATATGCGGATTGCCCGAACGGAAATGCAGCGAGGCGGGAATGCGCTCGTGGCGCATCGACTCGATCACCTTGATGATGTTCGCGATGCCCGCCGCCGCCTGGGTGTGCCCGAGATTCGACTTCACCGACCCGATCCACAGCGGCGTGGTTTCGGTGCGACCCTCCCCTAGGGCTGCGGCCAGGGCGTTCACTTCGATCGGATCACCGAGTGCCGTGCCGGTGCCGTGTGTCTCGACGTAATCGATGTCCCCCGCCTCGACGGCCGCGTCCGCCAGCGCCGCGCGGATGACCCGTTCCTGCGCCGGACCGTTGGGTGCGCTCAATCCCTGGCTGCGGCCGTCGGAATTGACCGCGGAGCCGCGCACCAGCCCCAGCACCCGATCGCCGTCCCGCCGCGCGTCCGCCAGCCGCTTGAGCACGAGCATTCCCGCGCCGTCACTCCAGACGACGCCGTCGGCGCGTGCGTCGAAGCTCTTGCACCGGCCATCGGCGGCCAGGCCGCGCGCCCGCGCGAAGTAGATGTCGAGCGAAGGCGTCAGCACCACGGTGGCGCCGCCTGCCAGCGCCAGATCGCATTCGCCGCTGCGCAGACTGCGCACCGCGGTGTGGACGGTCACCAGCGACGAGGAGCACGCGGTATCGATGGTGAGGCTCGGCCCCTGCGCGCCGAGGAAATACGACAGCCGGCCGGAGGCGACGCTGGAGAGGTTTCCGGTGCCGAACCAGGCATCGGGCGCGAGGTCGGCCCGCGCCATCCGTTCGGCGTAGTCGTTGGACATCACACCGACGAAGACGCCGGTCCGGCTGCCCTCCAGACGGCTCGCCGGATAACCGGCGTGTTCGAGCGCCTCCCACGCCGTTTCGAGCAGCAGCCGCTGCTGCGGGTCCAGCATCCGCGCCTCGCCGACGGAGATGTCGAAGAATCCGGCATCGAAATCCTCGACACCATCGACGAAACCGCCCCAGCGGGTGTAAGTCTTGCCGTCGGCATCCGGGTCCGGATCGAAGACGGCGTCCACGTCCCAGCGGTGCGCGGGTACCTCGGTCACCGCGTCGGTTTCGGTGGTCAGCAGGCGCCACAGATCGGCGGGTCCGCGCACGCCGCCGGGATAACGGCAGCCGACGCCGACGATCGCGATCGCGTCGGCGTAATCGTCCGGGGCAGGCTCGGCTTCGCGCGCTGTGAGCTGAGACACGTTCGGTGTACTAGGTGTAACCGGAAGTTTCGTTGGGTATACCGGGGCTGTGAGCTGCTCGGAGATGCGCGTGGTCGGTCGCTGTTCGGCCTGCTGCTGCCCTGCCGTGCGGCCGGGGGCGGACGTGGCGCCGAGCCGGGCGATCTCCTCCGAGACCGCGGCGACCGTCGGATGATCGAACAGCAGCGTCGCCGGAAGTCGCATCCCCAGATCCGCGGACAGCGCGTTGCGCAGCTCGACCGCCATCATCGAATCGAGCCCGAGTTCTCGCAGCGGCGTGCGGTCGGAAACCGCTGTCGTGCGGCCGAGTGCCGTCATGGCGTGGGTGCGCACCCGTTCCCGCAGTTCCGCCGGATCGCGCGAATCCTGGGATTCGACCGCGTCGATCGGTTCCGGCTCCGCCGAAACCTCTGTGGCGGCGGGAAAGACCGACACGACTCCCTCCGCCGACAGCAGCCAACGCAGTGCTCGGACACCGTCTTCGGCGGCCAGTTCGCCGACACCGTGGCGTGCCCACGCGCGGCGGGCGGCGTCGCTCAGCCCTTCGGCCATGCCGGTGCCCGCCCACGGCCCCCACGCGATGCTCAGGGCAGGCAGTCCTCGAGCCAGCCGCAGGCGGGCGAGGGCATCGAGATACGCGTTCGCCGCGGCGTAATTGCCCTGCCCGGCGGTGCCCACCACGGCGCTGACCGAGGAGAACAACACGAACAGATCGAGCGGCTGTCCCGCGGTCAGCTCGTGCAGGTGCCACGCGCCCGCGACCTTTCCCGCGAACGCCCGGTCGATGTGCCCGGCGGTCTGCTCGAACAACAGGGCGTCGTCCAGAACTCCCGCACAGTGCACGACCCCGGCCAGCCTCGGCAACTCCACACCGAAGCGGCTGATCAGGCGGGACAACGCATTCCGGTCTTCGACATCGACCACCGCGGTCTCGACTCGCGCCCCCGAAGCCGCGATCCGCGCCATCTCCCGCTCGTCTCGCGAGGTCGGGCCGCTGCGCCCGGCCAGCACGATCGTGCCCGCGCCGGCCTCGGCCAGCGTCCGCGCGGCAGTCAACCCCAGCGCGCCACGTCCGCCGGTGATCAGATACGCACCGCCACGCTTCACCTCGGGCGCCCCGCCCGGTTCGTCGGAGGGCTGCATCCGCATCGTGTAACGGTGACGCCCGCGCAGCGCGATCGCGGAATCCGTGGCGCCGGAGCGAATCTCGTCCACCAAGCGGTGGTCGTCGCAGCGCGCGTCCGCGGGCAGGTCGATCAGGCGGCACCGCAACTCGGGCAGTTCGGTGCGCGTCACCGCACCCAATCCCCACAGGGTCGCGGCGGCCGGACGCACGGGTTCCCCGGCGAGTGCTCCGGTCGCCCCCATCGTCACCAGGTACAACGGTGCGTCGGAAACCAGCCGAGCCATCCGTTGCACCACCGCGAGCGCGAATCGCGTTTCCACCCGTGCCGATTCGGCGCTGTCGTCCGCTTCGGCATCGGCGAGGTAGATCACCGCACGGTCGTCGCCGGGCCACACGCCCGGATCCGTCGTACGCTCCACGGATACCGCATCGGTACCCGCGGCGCGCAACGCGGCGGCAAGCCGGTCCGCCTGCTGCCCGACGCCGACCACCAACGCGGCGGCGGGCGCCCGTCCGCTCGGCGACGCCACGACGCGCTCCCAGGTCGGACGGTGGGTAAAGCCGGACATGCTATCCCGATCCTGCGGCTGCCCGGCAGTGCCGGACTCGGCGAACCATACGTCTTCGATATCGCAGACCACCGCGCCCGCGGTATCGAAGACCGTCAGCCGAACGGTGCGGCCGGTGCGCTCGGCCAGCGCCCACGCCGTTGCCCCCGCACCCTGGCCGGACAGACGCAGACCGCCGATACCCACCGGCAGACGCGCCGCGTCGCCATCTGCGGACACCAACGCGAGACCGGTCTGGATCGCGGCGTCGAGCAGACACGGCAGCCAGGCGTCCGGTTCGTCGGCGAGTTCCGCCGGGCGCCTCAGTTCGGCGAGCACGCGGCCCTCGCCGGACCACAATCGCGTGATCCAGCGGAATCGCGGGCCGAAAGTCAATCCGGCATCGGCACACCGGCGGTAGAAAGCCGCGACATTCTCTTCGGTGGACAGCGCGAGCCGAGCCGCGGACAGTTCGTCGGAATCGCGGGGTCGATTCGTGGCGGCTCGAACCGTCGCGGACACTGCGGTGACCGCGCCCTCGTCGACGTGGAACCGCACCTCGGCGCGATCGCCCGCATCGGAGACCAGCGGCTCGGACAACTCCTCGAGCGGCACCGGTCGCGCGGCGACGAAGTCGATCAGCTCGCGGCCTGCGCCTCCGGCCGCACGCAATGCGCGCAACGCGAGCTCCGCCGCGGGCACCACCGCACGGTCGCGGAAGCGATGCTCGGCGAGATATCCCGTGCTCGGCGACGCGCTCTCGATCGGCACAAAGACCCGCTCTCGTTCGAAGGGGTAGGTGGGCAGGCCGTTGCGCCTGCGCGCGTCCAGCGGAACCACTGCGCTCCAGTCGATTTCAACGCCCAGGCGATACAGCTCGCCGAGCCCGGTCAACAGCACCTCGTCGTCGGTGGACGTCCGGCGCATGCTCGGCACCCACAACGCGGCGGGGTCGGTGTGCCGCCCGAATTCCGACAGCACCGGATGCGGTCCCACCTCGAGGTAGACATCCATGCCCGACTCGGCGGCCGAGCGCACACCCTCGGCGAAACGGACGGTGCCACGGGCATGCGCGCGCCAGTACGCCGCATCCATGAGGCCCTCGATCCGCGTGCCGGTCACGTTCGACACCAGCGGAATCGTCGCCGCGCGCGGCACGGGAACCAACTCGGCGACCCTGGCTTCGAAGTCGTCGAGCATCGGATCCAGCAGGGGCGAGTGGAACGCCGCCGTCCCGGGCAGCCGCACGGCACGGATCGACCGTTCCTCGGCAGCCCGCACAACCCGCTGCACCCCGTCCACCGATCCCGATACGACGAATTGCCCGGGGCTGTTGACCGCCGCGACCGACACACTCGCCGAGAGCTCGTCCAACAGTGTTTCGAACTCCACGGGCGCGGCGAAGACCGCCGCCATCGCCCCTTGCTGCGCCACTGCCTGCATCAACCGGCCCCGTTCGGCAGCCAGACGCAAACCGGTGGCGAGATCGAACACGCCCGCGACGGTCGCCGCGACCAGTTCACCGAGGCTGTGCCCCAACACGACGTCGGGGCGAACGCCGAACGCCGACCACAGCTCGGCGCAGGCCCATTCGAGCGCGAACAAGGCCGGTTGCGCGTACTCGGTCCGGGCCAGCGCATCGTCGTCCGCCTCGAACAGCACCGACCGCAGACGTAGGCCGTCGCGAAGCGGTCCCAACAACTCGTCGCACTGGTCGAGCGCCGTGCGGAAAGCCGGGTACCTGCGGTCGAGCGCCGCGCCCATCCCGGCGTACTGTGCGCCCTGCCCGGTGAACAGCATCGCGACCCGCGGCTTGCCCGGATCCGGATCGATGGACCGATCTGACGGTGCCGCGAGATCGCGCGCCGCTTCCTCGGCTGTCCTGGCCACGACCGCTCGCCGGTACGCGAAATGCGTGCGTCCCAGCGCCGCGGTGGCGGCGACGTCGGCGAGCGGCATCTCCTGCCGGTCCAACTGCTCCGCATAGCGGTGGGCCAGCGCATCGAGGGCCGACCTGGTGCGCGCCGAAATAACCAACAGCGCAGGCTCATTCGGATCGGCACGCGCCAGGGGCTCGGGTGCCTGCTCCAGCACCACATGTGCGTTGGTGCCTGCGAATCCGAACGAACTCACCCCTGCCAATCGCGGCTGTCGCGTCCGCGGCCAGGCGACGTCGTCGGTCGGCACCGCCAGCGCCGTGCCGTCGAGCCTGATCTTCGGGTTCATTGTGGCGAAATCGTGCTGACGTGGAATTCGTTCGTGCTGCATCTGCAGCACCACCTTGATCAGCCCGGCGACGCCCGCGGCCGCCTCGAGGTGGCCGATCTGCGACTTCACCGAACCGAGCTGGCACACCGACCCATCCGCACGTGGCACGCCGACCACCTGCGACAACGCCTCGATCTCGATCGGATCGCCCAGCGGCGTGCCCGTGCCGTGCGTCTCGATGTAGCCGATCCGATCGGCGGCGCACCCGGCGTCGGTCAACGCGTCGCGCAGCAACTCGCGTTGTGCCGTCGGATTCGGTGCGGTCAGCCCCATGGAACGACCGTCGTGGTTCACACTCGAGCCTCGGACGAGCGCCCTGATCTCGTCGCCATCGGCGAGCGCCCGCGAAAGCGTCTTCAGCACAACCACACCCGCGCCCTCGCCGCGCACATACCCGTTCGCGCGCGCGTCGAAGGGACGACAGTGCCCATCCGGAGAGAGCGCGCCCATGCGGGCCAGCGCCTCCGAAGTCAGCTCGGATTGCAGCAGATTCACTCCGCCCGCCAACGCGACGTCGCACTCCCCAGCCCGCAGACTGCGACACGCCTGATGCACCGCCACCAGCGACGACGAGCACGCGGTGTCGATCGCCACTGCGGGACCACGCAATCCGAGCACGTAGGACACCCGCCCCGCCACGATGCTCGACATCGTCCCGGTGAGCGTGTGCGCGTCCACCGAACTCACCCAGTCCGGTGTGATCGTGCGCTGGTATTCCTGCCAGCTGACACCGAGGAACACCCCCGTGCGGGCCGCGGCCGGGCCACCCGGCACCAGTGCGGCGTCTTCCATTGCCGCCCAAGCCACTTCGAGCGCCAGCCGCTGTTGCGGATCCATCGACGCCGCCTCGCGCGGTGCGATCCCGAAGAACTCCGCGTCCATCGCATCGATCGGACCTGCGAGCAGCCCGGCTCGCCGCCGCGCCCGTCGAGGCGCCGAATCCGTTACTACCCAACGGTTCTCCGGCGCCTCGACGATCGCGTCGCGGCCCGAGGACAGCAGTTCCCAGTACTGCTGCGGGGATTCCGCGCCGCCGGGAAAGCGACAGCCGATTCCCACGATGGCGATCGGCTCGCGCTGCGGCCGCGCCTCCAACTCCTGAATCCGGCGGAGCGCCCGCGTCAGCAAGACCCGTAGGCCGTACCCATCATCCGACATCTGCGAAGCCACCCACATCTTGCAAAAGTTGTGACGTGGAACATACGACGCGCCCGGTTAGGCGTCAATTACCTACGGTGTGCACAAAATTAACTCAAGTTACCAACTAGTAGCTTGATCTTCCGCTGAACCATGTTGCCCAAGTGAAACATTCACTTTTGAAGGATTCACTTCCGAGCTACTCATGCACCCGCCGCGCGCCGATCCGATCGATCCGCTCCCGCCCCCACGCACCCAGCGGCTCCAGCGCGGTGTTCAGCGCGACACCGATCTCGGTCAACCGGTACTCCACCCGCGGCGGCACTTCCCGATAGACGGTCCTGTCGACGATGCCGTCCTCCTCCAGCTCCCGCAGCTGCTGGATGAGCATCTTCTCCGAGACACCGGGCAGCCCCTTGCGGAGCTCGCCGAAGCGCCGAACCCGGTGGTTGTCCAACTCCCAGAGAATCAGCGCCTTCCACTTGCCGCCGACGACATCCATCGCCGCATCGATCCCGCAGAAGTACGGCCCCGACCGCTTCGAGCCCATCGTCCACCCTCTCCACCTGTTCACAAACCATTCGGTAAGTACCCCACAAAATAGTAGGTACTTGCCCGCCCGCCGGTCGTCGAGCAGTCTTGATTTCAGCGCGCTGACCAGGACCTTCCCGACCCCAAAGGAGCTGAACCCGCAATGGCGGAGACCACGAAGACCCCGGTGACCATCCTGGGACTCGGCGCGATGGGGCAGGCGCTCGCCGCGACCTTCCTGAAGGCGGGGCTGCCGACCACCGTGTGGAACCGCACCCCCGGCAAGGACGCCGACCTCCGCGCCGCCGGAGCCACGAGCGTCGCCACCATCGCCGAGGCGATCGACACCGACGGCCCGATCATCGCCGTACTGCTCGACCACGCATCAGTGCACGCCACCCTCGACCCGGTAGCCCACCGACTGGCCGGACGGCAACTGATCAACCTCACCAGCACCGCCCCCAACGAGGCCCGCGAACTCGCCGCCTGGGCGGCCCGTCACGACTGCGAGTACCTCGACGGCGGCATCATGGCGATACCACCCATGATCGGACAGCCGGGCGCGTCCATCCTCTACAGCGGCTCACAGACGGTCTTCGACGCACACCACGAATCCCTCGAATTACTCGCTGCCGCAGAACACTTGGGCGACGACGCAGGCCTCGCCTCGACCTACGACTTCGCCCTGCTGGCGGCCATGTACGCCATGTTCGGCGGCTTCCTGCACGGCGCGGCCATGATGCGGTCGGTCGGCGTCCCCGCCGCCGAATTCGGCCGGCGAGCCGCCGCATGGCTCAACGCGATGACCCAATCCTTGCCGCACCAAGGCGCCGTCATCGACACCGCCACCTACACCGAACCCATCCAGTCCATCGCCTTCCACAAAGCCGCACTCGACGCGATCAACCGCGCCAGCCGCGACGCCCACGTCACCCTCGACTTCATCGCCCCCTTGAAAACCCTCCTCGACCGCCAAGTAGCCGACGGCCGAGGAGCCCTCGGCTTCGAACGCACTTTCGAAGAACTTCTCTGATCCGTCGTGTGGGCCGCACTCCTTCCACCAGTGCGGCCCACACGCCCGCCGCCCGCAAACGCTCAAGAATCCGCAGGTCAAGCCGCGATTTGGTCCACACGGAGATGATCCGATAATCTTGCTGGGCACACCGGTCCGGGTGGCGGAATGGCAGACGCGCTAGCTTGAGGTGCTAGTGCCCTTTATCGGGCGTGGGGGTTCAAGTCCCCCTCCGGACATTCAATGACACGGTTCTGTGGCAGATTTGCCACAGAACCGTGTTTTTTTTGGCCTTTAACCAGGCTCCGGACCCGTTTTCGGCGGCAGGATTGCCGCGCGGTGGTGTCATTGAACGGCTCGGACACGGCCCTGGTGTCGCTGTGGCTGACACGAGGGATCCGTCGCCGTGGCTGCGCGCGGGCCTGTATCCGTTCCCCGTGGCAGAGCATGTCCGACCCGGATCACCTTCAGCCCGATGACCTGGGTAGAAGTCGTCACGGTGGATCTGGCTTGAAGATCTTGACCGTGCTGTGGCGAACATCGGATGATGGACACCTGACAGTGGTGATGGTCACCGCGAGCCGTGAAGTATTCCCGGTTCGAGCCGGTCGGTCGACCACCCGGTCCAGCGCAGTCGGCGCTGGTGCCGTCCCCGAGCGTCTTCCAGCCAATCAGCCCTGCCGTTCGCGGGCACCGTCACTTCACCTCGTGTTGAGGAGCACCGTGAGTTTCGACGAAGTCCCCATCACACCACCCCCGCTCCCCCATCAGCCGCCGATACTCGACCGCAGCGCCGGGGATGCCGGCCGCTCACCGGCTGGTTCTCCCCGGCTCGGTGAGTACATCGACCGGGTGCGTAGGAAGGTCCCGCCGAAGACGCTGAGGACCTACGACTCGGCATGGCGTGCGATCAGTCAGGTATGGGGCGACCGAGTGTTGAACGAGCCGACGGCGAGGGAGATTGAAGAGCTGATGGATGCGCATCAGATCCGTTCCCGCGCTCGCGCCAACTCCCGTGGCGGAGAGTCCGCCGCGGAGAATCTGCTGTCGGCGTTACGGCACATCTACAAGCACGCCGAACGTGACAGGCTCATCGATCCCTCCAGTAATCCCGCGGCGGCAGCAAGGCTTCCAGGCCGACGCGCCGGCAAAGGCGATGTTCTGACCAGCGAGCAGCTGCGGGAAGTTATTCGCGTTGCTTCTTCGACCGGTGATGACCCCGAGCTGGACCAACTGATCGTCCACCTGCACATCCAAACCGCAAGTGACCGGCAACCTGTCATCGATCTGGCGCTTCACGACCTCGACCACGACAACTGCCTGGTGCGGTTGCGGACGCGCGGCGGCGGGTTTCACTGGCATCCGGTCTCGCCCCGCCTGATGGCCGCGCTGGGAAGGCATGTCGAACGTCGCGGAGGTGTGAACGCTACACATCGCGTACTGCGTAAACGAAACGGCCGGCCGATCAGCTACAGGCGCTACGACGGGTTGTGGATGCGAGTCCGCGAGAACCTGCCGTGGGCAAAGGAATTGGAGGTCACCACCTACTCGATCACGGAGACCGTGCGTGTGCACGTCCGCCAGTTGTTCGGGGAGACGGTCGAGCGGGTCTATATCGGCCAGCACCACGACGACACCGCTGTACTAACCCACCTGCGTGGTGATGTCATCGAAGCACTCATGACGATCACCGGCGAACCCCACCCCCTTGCCAGGACCAAACGGCCCCAGGGCTCACCGGGTCGGTAGACGAACGCGTCAGAGGACTCCAGCGAACCAACCTCCCGTGGGATCAAGTCAACTGCGCCGATTCGCGGGCCGGCTGAGCATCCACGCGGGCGCGGCGGTGTACGACACCATTGCTCTAGCAGATCACCGAGCTGGTCGACGCCGCCCCGCACAGCCGCGAGGACCAGCGCCTGCGCTTCGAGATGTCCTCGATGACCGATTCCCTGTTCAGCGTCGCCGCCGGATCGCCGGGAACCAGCGTGGAACTGGACCGACAGCAGTACACGATCAAGCGCACCGAACTGGGCAAGGCGCTGGCCCGCGCGGGCCTTGATCCGGACGTGCAGCAGCGGATCCGGACCTCGTCGACGACTGCGCCCGCCAGGCCGGGGAACTCGGCCGCGATACTGCCGCGCGTCGCCAGCAGTGGGGGCAAGACCGCCAACATCGTCGCCGCCCGTGACGACGCGATCGCGCAGCGCCAGGCCGCGGCCGCCGACCGCAGCCCGAGCCCCGCTTGGGACGCAGCTGCGCGAGCAGGCCCGACCGTGCCGCGTAAGCCGCCTCCCCTGCCCCAGCCCGTTCGGCAGCACGGCGGCCGGTGCACACGTCGGGGGTCCAGCGGTGACCGACACCGAAGCCGTCGACTTGCACGTCATCGCCCGCCTCGACGATCCTGCTGGTGCGGTCGCCGATCTCTACGCCTGCGAGTTGTTCTACAGCGACGACGGGAGCGTCTACGGCCGTCACGTCAGCTGCCGGTGGGAATCCGTTCCCGCCGCCCCGGGCGCCCCGGTCAGTCTGGACGCGCTCGACGACGCGCTCACCGCCGCCGGGTACACCCGCACCGGTGAGTGGCGGAAGACCACCAGCTCCGGTGCGGTGCGGTACTTCACCGTCGCCACGATCGGAATCGAGGACATCTGGTGACGACACCGCAGAGAACCCGGCTGCGTGCGCTCGCTGTGTGGTGGCGCGGCCTGCGTCACGAGGTCGTGCACGCGCGGCGGCTGCGGCGGGCGCTGCTGCGCGCCGACCTAGCCGGGCGGGGTATGGCGCACACCACGGCAGGGACGCGGTCACCGTGCGTGTGGACGGGCTGCGGTTCGACGTGTACTCCGGGCTTCGCGAAGACGCCCACTTGACCTGGGTGGTCGACCATCCGCACGCCGAACTCGACGACGAGCACCCCGGCCATGAGATCGGTCGTTGCCGCGGCTTCCGCTTAGCAACACCGACCGCGGCCGCAACCGCACCAGCGGGTCACCGACCAACCATGCCTGCTCGCGCCAGTAGTCACACGCGGCGCGCAGCGCGGCCAGGCGCACGTTGAACGTCTGCGCCGACGCCTCCTCCAGCGGGTGCGGAACCGGGCCGCGACCCGGTCCGGATCCAGCAGCGCCGGATGCAATCCGCACCGAACTCGGAGACCAGCGCGGTCAGCGCGGTGCGGTAGCCGCGGCGGGTGTTGGCGGCGGTCACCGTGTGCAGGTACGCCTCGATCGCGGCGTCGAGGCGCATCCCGGCCCGCAACGGGCGCACCACCCGCGACTCACCCATGCCGAGCCGCCGTCTGGGGGCCGGGTGTGGAGTTTTCCGCCGTTCGATTCATCGGTGTCTCCCGGCCCAAGTCGTAGATGTCGAGAGCCTGTTGACGTCGTTGCCGCAGCTGCAGGCCACCCACTTCTCGCCCCCGATGCAGCAGCCCGTGGCGGTCGCACTCTTCATCCAGTGAAGCGGTGTAAGTCTCGGCGTCTACCGCCTCCGTGCGCACACCATGGGTGAGCTGGTGAGCTGCATCCGGTCGGTGTACGCCGCCCCACAGCTCAACAGCGTCGCTCCTGGGTGTCCAGAGGACGAAGACGGCGACTTGCCAAGACGTCTCTGGGCCACTGGGTATGGGTATGGGTGAGTACAGCGCCTCGATCAAGAAACCCCAGCTCACAGGCCATTCCAGATGGAACACAAATGGAAATTGGGGTATGGTGGCTGTACCCACATGGGTAGCCATGGGTGGTTATGGGTAGGTACCCAGTGCCTACTCACGTGGTGTCCACAGCCCCTGGAACGTGGGAAAGGGCCCGGAGCCACTGTTGGTAGCAGTGGCCGAGCCCTAACCCGTGCAGGAGAACTGTTCGCGATCTCGCTGTCAGAGGCCGATAATCGCGTGCAGAGCCCAAGCCGCCAGTTCGGTGGTCACCTTGACCGCCGGGCTGGCGGTGACGTTTTCAGCCACATGCGGCAGGTACCGCGTCGCCAGGTCCACAACGTTCGTCACGGTGCGCAACCAGAGCGCGAGCTCCAGCCACTTCTTGACGGTGCCGTTCCGGTCGGGCCGGGACGGGTTCGACTGGGGCGCCTCCATAGGCACCACCTCCATCATCATCCTGCGTGTATCCGCCGACGTGTCGCGACGGATGGAGCCGCCCCACGAAGTGGAGGGGCTCTAGCAGTCGCGGCTCGCGCGAATGGGCACGCACAGATGCGATTTCGATGGGCTCAGAAGAGCCGGCCGAACAGGAATGAGTTTACAGCGGCCGCCGACTTACAACCCACCTCCGACATCTCTCTCCAATCCACCTGAACTTCGACACTGGCTGCTGCGCAAGACGTCGAAAGCCCAAGCTGGTTCATTGTTTCTGCACCGCGGATCCCTTGCAGCGTGAGATCACCGCCAGCGCAGGGTCGGCCGAGCCTTCGTCCAGTGCCTCGTCCTCGTCCGCATTGCTCGACGTAGGTGGTCACGATTCGCGGCGCGTGGAATCTCAGCCCCTTCGTCGAACCCTGCGGCCACGGCTCGCTCAGTTCGGGCGCTCTCCTTAGGAGTTCTACCGGTATCCGGCCAAACACTGGATCCACCTGCGCACCACCAATCCGATCGAGTCGACCTTCGCCACCGTCCGACTACGCACCAAGGTCACCAAGGGGCCGGGCTCCCGCGCCGCCGGAATCGCCATGGCCTACAGACTGATCGGGGCCGCCCAATCCCGCTGGCGCAAGTTCAACGCCCCCGAACTGGTCGCGCTCGTGCGCAACGGAGCCCTGTCCCACAACGGCAAAGCTCCTCGAACGGCCCGTCGACATCACACCGACCAAACCAGCCGCCAACTCATCCGGACAGGAGGTCGCCTAAAACATACCGATCCACAGCCTGTGGATAGGCCTACCCGCGGCCCCTGTTTTGATCAGGTGTCCGTGACCGCCCCGATGCACCGTTCACCTATAAGTAGGTTTTGACAATATCTCTCGATCGCCTTCGCGATCGGTCCACCGCACGGAAAATAGCTCGTGCAGCCAATTTCTGAGAGGAGGCCAGGTCACCACAAGATCGTGGCTCAGCTGTATCTTGTAGCGGTCTATGGTGATCAGTCGTGCTCCGACCATGATGCCGAGCACCCCTGCTGCGTCGCTGACCAATTCCGGCGCATCCTGGAGGGGGATGCGCCGACGGATGTACCCGATATCTGTGTGGACATCGACCAAGAGCAACAGGATTCGCTTCGCCTCGGAACGTTCGCGGCGAGACATCGCTGTCCAGGCGGCTTCGGCCATTGCGTGGACCACGCCCTCGGCTCCGCCCAGCCTGCGGTAGCTGTCCATATCACTACGCACTCCGCGCAGGTTCGAAGCCATCGAACTCAGAGTTCGTGCGAGGATCGGCAATTCGCCCGGTTCGCGTCCGAACTTCTCTGCATCGCCTCGTATTCCACAAATTGTCGCGATCAGTGCCTCCTCGACGCCCGAGGCGTCTCCTCTGCTCTTCTTGCCCATGCCCACCTGAATGAATGCGCGGAGCTCGGCTGTGGTCATTGGTTCGAGTTGGTACCGTCGATTTTCCAAAGCGTCGGCCAGCAGTGGGTAGCTGTAGCAGCTGGGGATGTAGCTGCTACGCAAGCAGATCAGCACAACCACAACCTCGGCCAGTTCCGCCAGCAGCGCAACTATCTCGTCTCTGGCAGCCGACGGAACCGAAGCGGTGAAGATCGCCTCGAATTGGTCGACGACGACCAATCCGGTGATGCCCGCCGGTACCTGATCCGTTGACACCTGCCCCCGCTGGCCCCTATCTAGGTGGCGGAGTTCGGAGAGAATCGATGCAAGTGTCGACACCGAATCACGACTTATGACGGTGGAGCGGACCGAAAACGGCTGTGTCTCACTCTCCTCCAGTGCAGGCACCAGGCCGGCCGCGAGCAACGAGGTCTTGCCGACCCCGCTTGCACCGGTTAGCGTAATCACGCGGTCCTCTCGTCCTCCTCCCGTCGCGTCACCCACCATCTCTGTCAAAGATCTGATCGCAGTCTCCCGACCGGAGGGCAACGCCAGGCTCTCCGGAGGACAGGACGCGACCGCAGACGCCCGCTGCTTCCGCCTGTCGCGCAACGTGTTGGTTCGAGCGACCTGTACCCGGTCCCATAGTCGCTTCCACTCTCGCACGTTCAGTGCGACACCAGTTACATTGCCACGTCTACGAGCGGCGTCGATGAGCGTCAGCAGCACTGGATATAGTGTGTCGAACCGGGCTGGCACGTTCCGGCCGGCTTTCCAGTCACTGATCCGCTGGGCCGTCACCAATACCGAACCACCTGGTGCCCGACCCGCCTGAGCCCTGTATTGCGCCTTCATAGCCAGCGACCGCAGTGATGGACGGCCCGCCGCTTCATACAGCACGTTCAACTGTTCCACGAACGCTTCCCGGGGCGACACCGGACCACGGTTTGCCAACTCGACCATCTCAGCATTTGTCATTAGTAACCCCCACCGGAGTCTGTCCGGTTCAATCCCGCCGAGCGTTGTGCCCGGCCCCTACATAGACTTCGACGCGCCGCAGGCCTATCCGGTTCCTCTGGTAGGCAGGATTTTTCGCTTGAGACCATCCCGCCGAGACCACGCACCCGGACCGCCTCGTCAAGGTCTCATCGCAGACCTGACCGGCACCGACATGGTCGTCGCCGCCGATGCAGAGATACTGTCGGTGACGAACCTCACCGCACTCGACGAGGCCGCTGCAAGTTCATCGTCGGGTCTCGGCAAGTCAAAGCGCCAGGCGATCTGGCCTCCCACTTCATCGACACCGTCACACCCCGGCGCGCCGGGACCACGGTCAACAGCATCAACAAGCGTGCCGAACCGGTCCGGACGCCCACCGGCGAGAAAGCACGGCGAGCGGTCTGGCACTACAGCGCGGCACGCGCCCGCCGCGACACCATCACCCTCAACGCCCAGGAAGCGCAGGCGCGGGCAGCGGTCGACGGCAGCAAACCCGCGAAATCGACACGGTTCGTGAAAGTCGCCGGCACCGACCGATCGGTGGACGAGGCATCCCTGACCAGGGGGCGATCCGCTCAGCGACCGCCGCGCCCCAACGCGGCGAATCGGATCGACCTACACGCGCGAAAGCAGTCCGAAAAGCGCGTGTAGGGGCATGTGGGGCCAGCTCCGGGGGAGCTGGATCAGAGGTGGTATCCCTCGCGAGCCGTGGCCGTGCGGCGTTCGACTCCGAGGGGTGAACCGCGAGGGATTCCGATTCCCCACACCCTCCCGCCACGGGATTGCGGCGGATGCAACGTGAGTGAGGGGCGGGGAAGTCTTCACATACCGGCGGCGGAGAGCACCGGTAATTCCGTGGTCACGGCGGCGGCGTCCTCGGCGCGTTTCATCGCCATCAGCACCGTGCGCAGCGACGCGACCAGGGCTAGACCAAAAGGCTGGCAAACGCGATCTTTGAATACCTGGAGATGTTCCACAACCGTCGCCGCCGTCATTCGACTCTGGGTATGCTGTCCCCGATCGAGTACGAGATGATGCAGTCATCCATCCAACCCGTGGCCTGAAGTCCACTATGTCGACTCCACGAAACCGGGGAACATCAGATCTTCGCGGGCGGCCAGTCGGGGGTGCGGCCCATGCCGATGCTCGGCCAACTCGCCCTGGCCACCGCCGCCCTGCGCAACTACGCGCTCACCCTGAACGCCGCACTCGCCGACCGCGGCGTCTACGCGGGCACGCTCACGATCGGCGGATTGGTGGAACGCGGCGACATCCACGCGATGGTCACCGCCGACCCCGCGAAATACGGCGCCGCCGACGGCCACACCCTCGACCCGGACCACCTGGCCGACGCCGCCTGGGATATGTACCGCACCCGCGACCGCGCGAAGCGGGTATTCGACGCCCTCGGCGGGTGACAGTGGCCGTGGACGCCCCGCGGCCCGATCGCTCAGGCGGGCGCGGAGATCACCAGCCGATGTCCGTCCGGGAGTTCGAAGACGAATTCTCGAGTACCCCAGGGCTGTTCGGCGGGCTCCTGGATGATCGAGCTCTCGGCGTCGACGGCCCGAGCGTATACCGCCTCGAAGGCGGGACCGACCTCCACGGTGAGTATGACGTCCGACTTCGGCGGTTCGTTCGAGCGGATCAACCGAATTCGCGGACCGACGCTCCACGGACTCAGCGTCATTCCCACCACCACCGCGGGCTCCCCTACCGCGTAGCGCGTTTCGGCGTCGAGCACACTCGACAGCAGGCGTTGCGCGGCGGCCACGTCGGTGACGGCTACCACCAGTTCGGTGTTCAGTACGGTCTGCGATTCCCGCTCCCTCGATCGCCCGAGGACGACCACCTCATGCGGCTGCGGGCGATGCGGGTAGCGCTGGGACAGCCGGCCGCGGTCGGTGAGTCCGATGCGCCGCGCCACCGCGAGCGAGCGGACATTGGTGGCCTCCACCCAGGCTTCGACGCGCTCGAGGTCGTATTCCGTGAAGGCGTGGTCGATGACGGCCGCCGCGGCTTCGCCCGCGAAACCCTGGCCCCAGGACGACCTTCGCAGCAGCCACGTCAGGCCGGGGATCCCGACTCCGCCCAGCAGCCCCGCGATGCCGAGCGGATCGTCCTCGCCGGTGCGCCGGATGGTGAAGATGCGCGCACCGTCCCCACTCGCACTCTGCGCCAACTGGTTTCGAGTGGCGGCGACGTCCTCGCACACCGGCGTATTCCACCACCGCATGACCTCCGGATCACCGAACCCTCGGTGCAGACCCACCGCGTCCCGATCCGGATCGAACGCGGCGAGGGTGAGCCGGGCGGTATGGATGGCGCTCACGAGATGGGCTCCTTCGCAACGGTATTCGGGTCGGCACGACGCCACACCACACCGTCGCCGTGCGATTCGGCGCCGGTGGCGCCTGCCAGGTTGAGGTAGCGCTGTAGTTCGCCGCGCAACCCCGGATCCGGGTACATGACCAATTCCTGTCCCCGCGCCTCGACCCGGTCGATCCGCAGTTCACGCACGAACTCGGCCGCCTGCTCCTCGAAGCTGCGGCGTTGCGTGAGCAAGCGCTCACGGCGCTCGCTGTCCAGCTCGGGATGGAAGACGTCGAGGATCAGCACGATCCGATCCTCGGTGCCGCGATGCCATACCTCGTGCTCGAACGCGTCATCGAACACCAGGCATTTTCCTTCCTCCCAGCGCATTTCACGGTCCGCGACGCGCAGAGACGGCCCCGGCGGCACGATGATCGGGAAGTGGACGCGCAGCACCGCGTTCGTGGGGCCGCAGTGCGGGGTGATGTGGGTACCCGGCGTGAGTCGAGAGTAGCTGACCAACCCGGGGCCGAGGGTGGTGATGTCGGGGATCCGCGCCACGATGTCGGCGGTGACCGGGAACAGCGCGCAGATGTCGTCCTGCCTCATGCCGGCACGGAACAGATGCGCCTGCTCCCATTCGCCCCGGCGGATCAGCGCGCGCTCCTCGGCGGTGGGCCGCAGCGGATCGTGTGACGCCCGCAGCACGCGCTCCAGCTCGTCGCGAATCGGCCGGTAGTTCTCCTCGAGCAGGCCGATGAACCAGAACTGCGCAGGGTCGTGGATCGGCGCCACGCTCAGTCCCGGGAAGTGGTCGCGGGCCCGCTGCATCGGATGCGTCCAGACGCCCTGCTGCACAGCCTGTTCGGCGCATTCCGCAGCCTGTTCGGGCCTGCCCGCGTAGTGCCATGCGTCGATCAGGCTCGTGTACTGCTTGCGCAGCACCTGCATGAGGTAGGCCTGGATGCCGACATCGCTCATGGTCCGGGCCGCCAACCGGCGGAATCCAGACGGGCGCGGGTGGACGATACGTCGACCAACGTGGCTCGCAGGCGCGTGCCCCGCGCGGGCGCCGAGGGCGGGAGCATGATCTTGCACCGGCGTAACCAGCCGGAACCATCCGGGTTCGGGGTGCTCAGATACAGGAATCGCTGACCGGGCGTGCCGTGGACGAACGGGCCGGAGAAATCCGGATCGCCTTCTCGGCCCGCGCGCACATCGAGTTTCGCCGCGTAGCGCACACCTTCGCCGTCGCGCTCGCCGGAGGTGAGCTCACCCGATTTGTCTTGCAGGCCCGCGGTATCCGCGACGCGGCCGTCCGAACAGTACAGTTCCACCCGCAGCACCCGCGTCATGGCCGATCCGTCGCTTCCACGGAGGCGACCAGGTCGAGTTCGTCCGGCACGGCGAAGCCTAGTGCGCGAGCGCAGAATTCGCTCCACTCCGGGGTGATGTCGGACCACAGCACCTCCTCGCCGGGCCAGATCGCGCGGGTGACGCTGAGATCGTCGTGCAGGAAGACCACGGTGTCGTCGGCGGCTCGCGCGCCCTCGGACCGCGACCAGCCGGGAAACTCGCGCAGCGCCGCCACCGTATACGCGCGACAGTAGGGCCGCCAGCCCCGCGCACCCTCGCCGGTCAGCTCCCGTAACAGGCGCGCCACCGCGACCTGCCCCGCCGCGGCCGCGATCTCATACGCGGAGCGGCCGTCCTGGCCGGTGGCACGCGGATCGGCCCCGGCGTCGAGCAGTGCCCGAACTCGCGCCGTATCGCCGGCGGCGGCCGCGCGGTCTAAGGCGCGCCAGCCGTGCTCATCCCGAATTTCCTTGATTCCCGACTCTTCCACGGTCATTCGATGATCCTTTGCCATTCGAGTGGGCCTCGTCAGCCCTCTTCCACAAAATGCACACAATTGCCCGCCGGGTCGCGTAGTGCGAATTCTCGGCCCCACGGATTATCGAGGATTTCGGTGAGCGCCGCACCGGCCTTCTCGAAGCCGACCGGCACGGCGGCACTCCATTCCCGAAACAGTCCGTCCACCTCGCGCACCCGGATCCACGCCTGCGTATTGTCCGGCACCTCTTGGCTTTCCACTGCACTGATATGCAGAACCACATCGTCGCGCGCCACGATGGCGAATCCCTCACCCGCATGCGTGATCGAGAAACCCAGGGTACTTCCCCAGAATTTTAGATTCGAATTCACATCGAGCGCCGTGAGTACAGGAATCGCACCGACCAACGTTGACACCATCGAATGTCCTTTCGGATATGTAGCTCTTTTTAATGTCGAAAACAGCACGTCAACCCCACGTTTGATAGGACAGGCTACCATGACGCAACTCGACTGCGGTAGTTCTCAATTCGCGCAGATAACGACGGACCAAACGGGCGGCACCGCGGTCGGGGAAAAGGGTGATATCGCCGGATTCGGAGGTGTCGGCCATCCGAACCCGGTCGATTCCCAGCTCACGCATGTACGCCGCCATCCGGTCGGCGACCGTCTGCGAACCGGCGGAGAGCCGTCGGTGCACTGCCGGATCCAGTTCCGGATGCGGCACATCCAGCAGCAGCACCACGCGCGGTTCGACGCCGTCGTGCCACACCTCGTGCTCGAAGGAGTCGTCGAAGACCAGACAACGTCCCCGTCGCCAGGTCAGATACTGCCCGCCGACTCGCAGCCGTGGCCCCTGCGGCACGCGCACGCCGAGGTGAACGCGCAGCCGCGCGTTGGATCCGCCGCAGTGCGGCACGATGTGCGCGCCCGGATACAGCCACGACAGCGTCACCACGCCCGCGCCGCTGGTCGCCTCGGGAATCCCGGCGACGATGTCGGCGGTCACCGGGAAGCGGGCGCAGACCTCGTCGAAGCGCACGCCCGCCTCGTAGAAGACCACCTGTTCCCAGCGCCCACGCTCCAACAACGGCTCCTCGACCGGGAGGAATCCCGCGCTGCCCGCCGCGGTCACCGCGTCCACCTCGGCGCTGATCCGCTCCGCATGCTCCTCGAGGTAGGCGGTGAACCAGAACCGCGACGGGTCGAACACCGGGTGCGGGTCCAGTTCGGGCAGGTAGTGCACGGGTCGCTGCTCGACATCACGCCAGATGCCCTGTCGCACGGCCAGATCGGCCAGTTCCCCGGCTGCCTCGTGGTCGCCGTGCTCCTGCATCGCGCTGATCAGCGCGCTGTAGTGCGCCCGCACGGCCTGCTGGCGACTGATCGGTTCGGTACGCATATGGTTCGGCCTCTCTACGCGGCGATTCGGCTGCGTTCCGGATCGAGTCCGGTCGCCGTGGTGTGGGCGAGGTGGTCGATGTACGCGGCATCAGCGCCCCGCCGATCGGCGCGGCCAACCGCTACGGCTCGTCGAGCGCAGAAGTGACACTTCGACGAACAGAACGGACTGTGCCCGTCGCGCGCGAGATCCATATTTCGTTCGCCGCGCACCGCGTCGACGATGCCTGTCGGCGGGCTCTGTGGCGTGATCCGGTCCGAAACGACCGGGCTGGCGGTGGTCATGGGGTGTCTCCCGTTTCCGCGGCGTATCCGGCGCCCCGCGCCGCACGCACGCGCTCGATGATTCCGGAGGTTGACAGCTGTTCGACCAGCGGCAACAGCACCACCTCCCCTCCGAGTCGCCGCACCAGCTCGGCCTCGGGCAGCGCGACATCGGTGTAGTCGGCGCCCTTGACGTACACGTGCGGGCGAATGGTCTCGATGAGATCTGTGGGCCGGTCCCCCTCGAACGGAACGACCAGGTCCACGCAACTCAACGCCGCCAGCACGCGCATCCGCTCCGACAGCGTGCTGACCGGCCGCTGATCCCCTTTGAGCCTGCGCACGCTCGCATCGGAGTTCACGCCGACGACCAACAGGTCACCGAGTTCTTTCGCGCGGCCGAGCAGCGATACATGTCCGCCGTGCAGGATGTCGAAACAGCCGTTGGTGAAGACCACGCGCCGCCCGTGCCGGGCGTTCTCGGCGCATCGGCGCGCGAGATCGCCCAGGTCGGCGATGCGAGCGGTCCCGGATACGCGCTGATCCAGTTCCGCCGCGCGGCACAGTGCGGTTCCGGGGCTCGCGACCGCGATATCCGCCGCCGCCGTGGCGAATTCGGCTGCGGTCGCCGGATCCGCGTGGGCCGCCAGCGCCAGTGCCAGCGCCGCGGTGAAGGTGTCGCCCGCGCCCACCGAGGATCGCGCGCGCTCGGCGCCCGCGTAGGTGCGTACCGGCGGGCGGTCGCGTCCGATCAGCAGCGCGCCGTCGCGGTCGAGGGTCAGCGCGACGTAGTCGGCGCCGGTACGGCTGAGCAGGGTATCGGCGAGCCTGTGCGCGTAGCGCACCCGATCGGCGGCATCGGTGATGTCGGGGCGATCGGCCGTCCGCAACGCCTCGCGGTAGTTCGGCTTCACCGCCGTCGGGCGCAGATCGCGCAAGGCGGCGGGGTCGCGGGAATCCACCACGAGAACCGCGGGTCCGCGCACCCGCCGGTCGGCCAGCGCGTCGATCACCGCGGGCACCAGCACCCCCGAACCGTTGTCCGACACCACGATCGCATCGGCGCGGGGCAGCGCTTCGTCGACGCGCTCGATCACCGCGCGCCCGGAGCCTGCCGAGATGGGTTCCGCGCCACCGTGATCGAGCCGCACCACCATCTGTTCCCCGGCGAAGACCCGATTCCGGACGGGCGTGACCCAGCCCGGTTCGTGGATCGCGCCCGCGGATTCCACCTCGCCCGCGCGCAGCAGGGCCGCGAGCCGGTATCCGGCCGGGTCCGCGCCGAGCACCGTCACCAATTCGCTCGCCGCGCCGAGCGCGTGCGCGTTCATCGCGACATTGGCCGCGCCGCCGCATCGATCGGCCTCGACCCGCACCGTGACCGCGGGCACCGGGGCCTCCCGGCACAATCGGCCGCTGGCGCCGGTGGTGTAGCGGTCGAGGATCGCGTCACCCACCACCAGGAGGCGCAGGCACGCGACATCGTCGAGCAGACCGCGCAGACCGGCTCGCACCGAGGCCGCCGCGGTCACGACGCGCCCCGCTTGCCCACGATGTGGCTGGGGAAGGCCAGATAGTCGAGATCGCACGTCAGCAGGGTCCGCACGGCGTCGGCCGGTGTCTCGACCACCGGCTCACCCCGAGTGTTCAGGCTGGTGTTCAACACCATCGGGATCCTGGTGCGGGCCTCGAACGCGGCGATCATGTCGTAGTACGCGGGGTTGTCCGCCCGCGTCACGGTCTGGATGCGCGAGGTCCCGTCGACGTGTGTGACGGCCGGGACCTCGGCCGCGCGGCGCACCGTGGCCGTGCGCAGCATGTACGGACTGTCGCGCAGGCCGAACCATTCCGTGGCGCGGTGGTTGTGCACCGACGGCGCGAACGGGCGGAAGGTCTCGCGGAACTTCACTCGCGTGTTGAGCCGGTCGGCCATCGCCGGATCCCGGGGGTCGGCCACGATGCTGCGATGGCCCAGCGCGCGCGGCCCGACCTCGCTCGCACCGTCGAACCAGCCGATCACCGCGCCCGCCGCGACCAGTTCGGCCACGCGGTCGGCGCGCAGGCGCGGATCGGAGACCTCCGCTACGACGAGCCGATCGCGGACCGGGTCCAGCGCCCGCCGCACGGCGGTGTCGTCGTAGGTGCGAATCGAATACATCTGTCCGGCGGGAGTGTGCTCGCGACGCGGGTTGCCGAGCACGTGATGCCAGTACCACAGCGCGGCGCCGATCGCGGTGCCGTCGTCGCCGCAGGCCGGGTGGAAGTGGATGCGCTCGAAATCGGACGCGGCGAATGCGGATTCGGTGGCCACGGCATTGAGCGCGGTACCGCCGGACAGGCAGAGCACCTGCTCGATCCCGTGTCGTGCCACGATCGGCGCGAGATCGGTGAATACCGCGGCCAGTTGCCGTTCCAAGCCGACCTGAACGAAATACGCCAGAGCCGCGTTCATCTCCTGTCCGGCCACCCGGACCGGTGCGCGATACCGATCGGCCAGGGCGATCAACTGCTCGAGGTCGACCGGCTCCCGCTCGGGGTCGATCGGCTCGGCGGGCCTGCCGAAGGGAGCCAGCCCCATGACCTTTCCCGCGCCGACGAGGCTGGAGCCGAACAACAGTTCCGACACCGAGCAGTAGCCGATATTGGCGTTGAACCACCGGTCGTAGTCGCGGCGCAGTTCGAACAGTTCGCTGTCGCGGCCGAGGAACGCGCGGCAACCGGTCGGGTCGATCGCCAGCACCGCGGCCGAGTCGAACGGCGAGGTGTAATAGGCGGTCGCGGCATGGATCAGGTGGTGGTCGGGGTTCACCGTGCACGGAATCCGTTGTCCCGCTATGGAGACCGTGGCATTGCACTGGTCGGTCCAGAACTCGATCCAGGTTTCCTTCAGATCCGATCCGTGCATCTTCACGATGTCCGGCGAGTCCATGAGGTGCAGGTTGCACAGCAGCACATGGTCGATCTCGGACAGCTCAAGTCCGGCCTGGCCGAGGAGTTCGTCCAGATCCTCGGAGCGCAGCCCCGGGTGTTTCTTCAACCGGGAGAACCGTTCGGTGTTGACGTATGCCGCGATCTCGCCGTCGCGCAGGACGACCGCAGCGCCGTCGTGATTGAAGTTGATCGAGACAATGGTGCGCACCATCATCGTTGGGTCCTTTCCAGTCGCGTCGCCAGGATCTCGTCCACCGCGCGCCACACGGTGGCGACGGGCAGTTCGGTGAGACAGCGGGGATAGGGGCCGTCGGGGCCGAGATAGCGGATCGAGCAGTCGTATTCGCAGCGACGTTCGGCGACCGCGGCGGCGGTGTGCCGGATCCGACGGCACGACGCGGGCACCGAGACACCCCGATGGCGCGGATATACGCGGGTCCACAGCCATTCGGTGTCGGTGGGTCCGTACAGCACGACCGCCGGTGTCCGCAGGGCGGCGGACAGATGCGCGGGCGCGGAATCGTTGCCGATCAGCAGGTCGGCCGCGGCGAGAAGATTGAGTGTCCGGTTCAGCGGCAGGCCGACCGCCAGTTGTACCGCCGCCGCGGGCCGCTCGGCCCGGATCAGCCGCCGCAGCAGGCTCGATTCGGTCTGTTCGGCGGCATCGCCGAGCAGGTAGGTCGTCGCGCCCGCGTCCGCGAGGCGCACGCACACCTCGGCGTACCGGTCGAGCGGCCAGCGCCGGTTCCAGTGCGGCGCACCGCCGGGATGCACCACGACCAGCGGCCGCCCGACGGCGACATCGACGACCTGCTCGCTGCGCAGAGGCAGCGGCGGAACCGTCTCACCCGGGCGCGGACTCGCGGGCAGCCCGATCGCGCGCGCCAGCGCGCAGGCGTAGTCGTACAGGTCGGAGACCCCGCCCACGGTGCGGCCGGGGCGAATCGGATGGGTGGTCGCCGCATCGCCTTCGCCCCCCGAGAGCACTGCGAGGCGTACCGGTATCGCCGCGTCACGCGCCGTCGTCGCGTCCAGGCCGACGCTGTCGGGATCCACCACGCACACCCGGAAAGCGCCGCGCGCCAGCCATCGCGTGAACGCCTGCCACTCGCGCGCGGCGCGGTCGCCGTCCGGACAGCACACCACGGTGTCGGCGTAGGTGTGCTCGGTCAGGAATTCCGTGTTGCGACGGTAGACGGACTCGCCCACGACCAGGGTGATCTCGGAGGCGGGGTAC
This sequence comes from Nocardia sp. NPDC047038, assembly GCF_040644075.1. Taxonomy (NCBI): domain Bacteria; kingdom Bacillati; phylum Actinomycetota; class Actinomycetes; order Mycobacteriales; family Nocardiaceae; genus Nocardia; species Nocardia sp. NPDC047038. Next base: position 225,758 of record NZ_JBEYVQ010000009.1, read on the forward strand.
GCCGAGCGCAGCAGGGCCAGCATGATGTTGCGCTGCACCAGATCTCCGAGTCCCGGGCCGCGCAGATCCGCGAAGACCACGACCCGGGCGGTCATCAAGATGCCCGTTCGAGCCGACCCCGGCCCGCGAGGTCGGGCAACTCGATCACGGCGACGCACCGCACTTCCTCGAAATCCAGGGTCAGGGCACCCGTCAGGCGCACGGTTCCCGTTCCGGCGCCGAGATCGGCCCCGGACAGATCGCAGCCGTCGGCGTCCACGTCGATGCCGAGTTCGGTGCCGCCCTCGGTGTCGGTGAACCGGAGGAAGACGTAGCCGTCGGCGAGTGCCGCTTCCAGGGCCGCCACCATGTTGTCGGGCCGCGACGCGACCTCTACGGGGTGGTCGGCGGCGCACAGTCGATCCACCAGCGACGGCCCGGATGGTTCGGTGAACTCCGCCGCGGCGTCGTCGGCGTCGTGCTCGTGCGCGGCCATGTGCTCGCGCAGACTGCGCGGGCGCATATCGGTCCACACCTCGTCGATGTGGGACAGGCAGTCTTCCATCGTTCCGGTGTGGCCGGTGGCGCGCCAGCCGGACGGGATCTCCTGCTCGGCCCACCAGATCGAGTACTGCTCCTCGTCGTTGATGACGACGTGGTAGATCTGTTCCGGCGCTTCGGTGGTGGGCGTGTCGAGGATTTCGGTCATCGGATTCTCCTTCAGGTTTGTCGTTGGTTCGAGGGGGTCGGCATGGGGGCCAGTGGTTGTCCCGGGTCCGTGATCGCCGTCTCGACGGCGGCGGCGAGGTCGGGCAGCAGTGCGGCGGCGGCGGGATCGAGGTGATGCAGCAGCACCACGGTGCGGTCGGGACCGGATTCGCCCACCCGCAGGTCGAGCCGGGTGCCGTCCCAGTGCGGAGACGCGACCGGCACATCGCCGCCGAGCAGGTCGGCTTCCCGGAACAGTTCGATGGATAGCCCCAGATCCGCGAGGGACCGCTCGCCTCTGGTGGCCGCGCTGGAGGGGGCGGCGCGGCAGATGTGCACGGCCGTGTCCCAGCGCGCGGCGGCGCGGTGTGGGGAGGCGACGCCGGAATCCACCGCGATGTCCACGATGTCGTAGTAGGGCAGGTAGTGCACCAGCGCATCGAGAACAGCGGCTTGCGTGCGCAGCATGATGTCGGCGAAACCGGGCCGAGTCGTCGGCGGCGGAGACACGTCGAGCACCACGTGATCGGTGAACGGACCGAGGATCGGCCCCATCTTCAGGTGCTGACGCAGGTCCACATCGACGCGCAGTCGACCCGATCCGAGGTCGGGGTTCTGCCGCAGCAGCCAGGCCAGCAGGGCGGACAGGCCGAAGGATCCGTTGTCGCCGAGCGCCCCCCTTGCCTCGGTGAACGCCCGCCAGCGATCCCCGGCGAGTTCGAGCCGGGCGGTGTGCGGAGTCCACGACCGCGCGTCCGGGGGGTCCGGGGTCGAGGGCAGCGCGTGCAGACGCCGGGCCCACCAGTCGCGTCGGCTTGGCGGAATGCGATCGATCGCGGCTCGGTGCTGTTCGACCCCCGTGGTGAAATCGGGGATCTGGGAGGCCCGGAACCGGCCGAAATAGGCCTGCCAGATCGCGCCGAGCACTGCATATCTCGACCGCGCGTCGAGGATCAGCTCGTGTGCGACGACCGCCAGCACCACCTCGTGCGCGCTCAGCCGCATCACGTGGAACCGCACCAGCGCGTCGTGTTCGAGGTCGGTTGGCCGCTGCCGGTCGGCGCGCAGGAGTTCCACGGCCCAGGTCCGCGGTCGTTCGCTACCGCGCAGGTCGGTGCGCTGGACGCGCTGCGCCCGGCCGCCGACGCCGTTCAGCGGCAATACCAGTGCGGTGCCGTCGTCGGCGAAGGCGGCGGTGAGCAGGGGTAGCGCGGACACCACCTCCTCGATCGCCCGGATCAGGCGGTCGTCATCGATACGGCCGCTGCCGAGCAGGCCGCGCGCGCCGAACGCGAGGGCGGGCGGCGCCTCTCGGTACCAATGCCACGCGCGCAGCTGCAACGGGGCCGCTGGTAGGTATCCGGGTGTGGTCATGGCCGCACCTCCGAGTCGCGCACCCGCGACCACCGCAGGGCGCCCGCCATACCGACGAGCACGCGACGCGGGCCGGTGAACGGTTCTCGTCCGTGCGCCGCCAGCAGATTGTCGACCAGCAGGACGTCGCCCGCCTGCCAGTCGACAACGGACCGCTCGGCGTCGTAGGCCGCGCTCAGGTGCGCCAGCACCTCGGGTTCGATCGGCGAGCCGTCACCGTAGTAGCTGTTGTTCGGCAGGTCGGATTCGGGCAGTTGGTCCAGCAACGTCTCGCGCAGCGCCGCGGGCAGGCTCAGGACGTGGAAGAAGGCGGCGTGATTGAACCAGACCCGTTCCCCGGTGACCGGATGCCGCGCCAGCGCGGGACGCACCTGACTCGTGCGCAGCCGGTCGCCGGGCAGCCACGCGAGGTCGATATCGTGCGCCGCGCAGTAGTCGCGCACCGCCGCCGGATCGTCGGTGCCGAACGCCTCGGACCACGACACCCCCAGTCCCGCCGCGTAATTGCGCACATAGCAGACGCCGCCGCGAGCGAACCGGTCGACCACCGCCGGATCCAGCCGGGACAGGATCGCGCGGGTGTCCGCGACCGGTGTCGCGCCGCCCGACGCGGGTGGGCGCACACAACAGAACACCAGGGCGCCGGGAAACCGCGCCTGATAGGAGTTCTCGTTGTGCAGGGCGATCCGCTGATCGGCCGGATGGTCGGTGGCGGTGTAGATCCGGTCACCGACCTCGGTGCGGGGTGTGGAACGTTCCAGGTACGGCAGCGGTTCGCCGCTCAGGCCGCGCACCACCGCGCCGAAATCCGATCCCCCGACCCCGAATCCGCGCAACAGCACCGCACCGGCCCGATGCAGCCAGCCGGTCACGCGGTCGCGATGCTCGTGTGCCCACGCGGCGAGGTCGATGCCGTCGTGCACCGGTCGCACGATCAGCGGCGGCCGGGGATTCGCGCCGTTCCGGTCCGGCCGCACCCAGTCGACCGAGTCCACGCTCACCGCCCGACGTCGGCCGCGAGCCGGTCCCGCCGCTGTCACACGTCCTCCGCCGGGCAGCCGCCGAAGATCGCGTGCAGGAAACGGTCGTCGGGCCCCAGCCGCAATACCTCGGTGAGGGGCTGGGTATCCATCGTCCCGACCGGGCACAGGCCCAGCCCGAGCCCCGCCGCCGCGGTCATCAGCAGTTGCGTCATCGCACCCGCCTCGAACATCGCGAAGCCCTCGGACAACGGGCCGTAGAGCGGTGTGATGGCGGGCATCCGCGCGATCAGATACAGCGTGAAGGCGGATTCGGCGTGGCTGCGCCGGTTGATCTCCGCGTGCGCGTGCGCCATTGCGCTGCAGGCGCCCGACTCCAGCGGCACCAGGCAGTTGCGCTCCGGGTGGTAGTAGTAGGCGCCGCCGGGCAATTCGCGGACGCGGCCCGGTTCGACCACGAGGTAGGCCGTCACCGGGTAGGCGGATCCGGCGGACGGGTACGCGCGCCGCGACTCGTGCTCGATCCGGCGCAGCAGGCCGAGCAGCCCGGCCAGCGCGGCGAACTCCACCGGACGCCGATCGAAGCGGCGATGCGTCCGGCGTGTGACGGGCCGGTCGGCCCGTTCGGCGCGCAGGTCGATCGCCGCCGCGGTGTCGAACTCGTGGCGGACCCCGTGCGCGGCGTCCTTGAACTGCTGACGCTCGACCACGCCGGTCAGTGTGCTGTCCGTCGCGGCAGGCGCGCTCGCGGCCACGGCGGGCGGCGTGCCGGGGCGGGTGCCGTTGACCAGCTCGCCGCTGACGATGACCGCGATGGACGGGAACCGCAGCAACTGCTCTACGTCGACGACTATCCCGCGTTCCTCCTCGAGGATCGTCGCGAGGCGGACCAGTTCCACCGAAGTGGCGCCGAGGTCGCGCAGATCCATGTTCGGCTCGATATCGCCGACGCCGAGCACCCGGCATACGATCGTCGTCACCTCGCGGGTCAGCGTGGCGGTGTCGTCGGCCTGTCCCGTCGTCGCCGAGCCGGTCGCGTCCACCGCGGCGGGCGCTTCCTCGGGCCGGGGCGGCACCCGTCGCGCCAGCGCGGCGCGGTCGACCCGGCCGTCCGGTAGCAGCGGGAATCGCGTCACGACCTCGATCCGGCGCGGCAGCAGATAGGGAGAAAGTCTGCGGCGCAGGCGATCCAGCAATCGATCGCCATCGGTGTCGGATTCCGGTGCGAGCCGGGCGAATCCGACGGATGCGGCGGCGTCGTCGACCGGGACCACGACGGCGGCCAGCACGTCGTCCAGGCCCGAAAGCGCCACCTCGGCATCCTGCATGTACAACGGTCGTCCGAACACGGTGACCTGCGCCGACTCGTAACCGACGACTTCGACCGCGCCGTTGGGCAGCAACCGGCCGAAAGCACCGGTCGCCACCAGCGTCCGCTCGGTCTCCGGATGCGAGATCGTCGGGCGGTACTCCATTCCGGCTCCGACGGCGGGCAGCGCGCACAGACCACTGAAGTAGATCCGCCCCGTCACCCAGATCGGGCACGGCGCCATCGTGTCGGACAGGATATGAACGCGCTGATTCGGCAGCGGTCTGCCGATCGGTACCGAACGCCACTGCTCCGCCGCCTCATCACCGACCGGCCCCGCGCTGACCCACAGCCCCGGCACCCGCGCGGCGCCGAGATGCCACACCTCGGGTTCGACGGTCGCCCGGTCGCGCAGCCTTCGCACCAGTTCCGGCGCCAGGCGCTCGCCGCCGAGCAGGAACACCCGCAACGATTCCGGAACAGCGGCATCCGCTTCGGCGAGATGGTCGGTGAACATCCCGAGCAGAGTCGGGCTGGAATGCCACAGGGTGATCTCGTGGTCGCGGACGAGCGCGGTCCAGGCGGCCGGGTCGGCGAGGTCGATATCCGCGCAGACGACCGCGGTAGCGCCGAGCAGCAGGGTGGCGAATACCTCGAACAGTCCCATCCCGGTACCGGGCGGCGCGAGCGCGAGGACGCGGTCACCCGCACCGGCCCCGACCCGATCGGCGACGCCGGTGACCATCGCGACGACCTCCCGATGGCTCAGCACGACCGGTCTGCCGCCGTCGTCGATGATCAGGCACGCCTGCTCCGGGGTGCGCGGCGCCTGCGGCGCCGGCGTGGCGCCGCCGGATGTCTCGGTGATCGGTACGGCGGTGAGCCCGGCGGGCCAGTCGAGCCGGTCGGCCAGCCACCACTGGGTCAGCACCACGGTCGCGCCGGATCGGCCCGCTTGCTGCCATCGGGCGATCCGATCGGTTTCCGGCGCCACCCCGATGACCACGCCGCCCATTCGCAGGACCGCGGCGACGGCGACGAAATACTCCCAGCCCGGCTCGAAGCAGCAGACCACTCGGTCGCCCGCGCCTACACCGGCGGCGGTCAATCGCGTCGCGACCTCGGCGGCGCCCGCGAGCAAGCGCGCGCGGCAGAGCACCCGGTCGGGAGTCACCACCGCGGCCGCGTCGCCGGGCACGTCGGCGGTCTCGATCAGCACCGAGAGCGCGTGCTCCGGCATCGGCGCGTCGGTGTCGTTGAGGGTGTCGACCAACTCCCGCTGGTCGGCGGAGAACAGCGATAGTGCCGATTCGGCTGTCATCGATGAGTACCTTTCTCTTTTTCGGCGTCCGCGTCCCCCGCTCGGGCCACCAGATCGGCGAGTACCTGTTCGAAAGCGGCGAACATGGCCTCGACCAGACCGGGCGGCAGGGCGGCGCTGAGGTAGTCCCAGGTGCACACCAATCGGCCCGCCTCCTCGCTGATCTGGTGATCGAGCAGCACCTGCGGCGTCTGGCTCACCGCGTACACCGGGCGGGCGCGCCAGCGCGGCACGTCGTCCTCGCGGGCCGACGGGCCGGTCAGCAGTGTGCTGGTGAAGACGACCGGCATGAGCACGTCGGGGCCGCGCTCCCGGCGCAACATGCGCAACACCTCGACGCCGGAGACCGTGCGGTGCTCGAGATCGCGCCAGATCTGTTCCTGCACCGCGCGCGCCATCCGCGGCACCGGCGTCGAGGCATCCACGGCGAGCAGCGTGGTCGACGTGAAATCGCCGACGACCGCGTCGATCGCGGGATGCAGCGGCAGCCGGTTGAAGGTGGTGAGATTGAGGGTGAACCGCGGGGACGCGCTCCACACCGCGAGCACGCGCGCGAACGCCGCGCAGATCACCGCCGTCGGTGTGACGCCGGTCCTGGCGCACCAGTCGCGCAGCGCGGTCCACGGGGCGGCGTCGAGTTCGGTGCTCAGCCGCTCGAACCGCGGTTCGAGCGGCACGACGGCGTCGCCGGTTCGCGGTAGCGCGGGCGCCGGGGGCAACTCGGCCAGCCGATCCCGCCAGTAGCGCAGCGCCGCACGCCGCACCGGGGCGTCGCGCGCCGCGTGCACCGTCTGCACGTAATCGCGGAAACTGCACGGCAATTGAGGCAGTTCGAGACTCGGGTCGTGGTAGAAGGCCAGCAACTCGTCGGCTAGGACGCGGGTGCTGTGCGCGTCGGCGATCAACAGGTCCAAACCGAGGTGAAAGCGCGTGCGCACGGCGTCGAGTCGATGGATGCGCACCTCGAACAGGGGCCACCGGGCGGGATCGCGCACCTCGTGCGACATCGACGCGCGGACCTCGGCCAAACGCGCGGCGGCGGTGTCCTCGGGCACCGCGCGCAGGTCCGCGTGTCGCACCCGCACCGGCGGCACCTCGGCGAGTACCTGCTGGTATCCGTCGGCCCGGACGATGGTGCGCAGGGCGTCGTGCCGGTCGACCAGTCGTCGCAGAGCGCGTTCCAGATGGATGGGGTCCAGATCCTCCACCTCGAGTTCGACGTAACTGTGGGTGGCGACGCCACCGAGCGCGGCGGTGGTGCGCCGCCCGAGCCAGTAGGCCTGCTGGATGTCGGTGAGCGGGAAGGGTTCGAAGCGGCCGTTCGGATCGGGACGCAGCGCGGGCAGGGTCTCGGCCGGGTCGGCGGGGCGCAGTCGCTGTTCGGCGATCACCGTCGCCAGCGCCGACAGGGTCGGCTCATCGAGCAGCCGCACCAGGGGAACGCGCACGCCGAGGCGTTGGTGCACGAGGTCGAGCAATCGAATGGCCTGCAAGGAGGTGCCGCCGAGAACGAAGAAGCTGTCGTTGGGACCGATTTCGTCGATCTTGAGCACTTCGCGCCACAGCGCCGCGAGATCACCGGTGGCGGCGCCAGAGTCCGCCGACGCGCGCCCCCGACTGTGCCGCTCGGCCAGTCGGATCAGCTCCGCGCGATCCACTTTTCCGTTGGCGGTCAACGGAAGTCGGGGCACCGCGTGCAGCGCGCCCGGTACGAGGTAGGCGGGCAGCAGACCGGTGAGCCCGCGGCGCAGGTCCGCGGGATCGGGTGCGGTATCGCCCGCCGCCGTGACGAATCCGGCCAGCCGCTGGGAGCCTCCCGGGGCGCCGAGAGCCACCACGGCGGCGCGCCCGACCCCGGGCTGTCGTTCCAGCACCGACTCGATCTCGCCGAGTTCCACCCGGAATCCGTTGATCTTGACCTGATTGTCTTCGCGGCCGAGGAATTCGAGGGTGCCGTCGGCGCGGTAGCGGGCTAGATCGCCGGTGCGATAACGGCGTTCGCCCGATACCGGGTCGATGAGGAAACTTCGTGCCGTGCGCCGCGGATCGCCCCAATAGCCGAGTGCGACACCGGTGCCGCCGATGTACAGATCACCCGGCACCCAGTCCGGGCGCGGTCGCAGCGCGCGATCGAGCACGTGCATGGTCTGGTTGTCCATCGGGATGCCGTAGGGGATGCTGCGCCAGGTGGGGTCGACGGCACCGATGGGGTACCACACGGACCAGATCGAGCCCTCGGTGGCGCCGCCGAGGCTGACGACCTCGGCCGAGGGGGCCAGCGCGCGAATCCGGCCCGGCAGGTCGAGCGCGATCCAATCGCCGCTGAGCAGCACCACTCGCAGCGTGCGCAGCGCGTGCGGGGCGAGCGGACCCGCGTATCCGGTCAGCACATCGGCCAGCGCGGGCACCGAATTCCAGAGGGTGACGCGTTCGCGCGCGATCAGTTCCGCCCAGTGCGCCGGGTCGCGGCGGCGGTCGCCCTCGGGCATCACCACCGCGCCCCCAACGGAGAGGACACCAAAGATGTCGTAGACGGCGAGATCGAAACCGAGCGGTGACACCGCGAGCACGCGATCGTCGGGGCCGATGCCGAACCGGCGGTTCACACTGTCGACGGTGTTGGCGGCGCCGCGGTGATCGATCATCACACCCTTGGGCTCTCCGGTTGATCCGGAGGTGAAGATCACGTAGGCCAGACTGTCGAGCGCCGCTGCCGCCGGAGCGGGTGTGCGCGGCAGCGGCAGCGCGTCGTCGTCGACCGCCACGCACGAGACCCCCGGCGCGTAGTCCGCTCCGGCATCGGCACGGGTGATGCAGACGACCCGCGCCGTGGCACGCTCGATCAACTGATCTCGCCGCGCCACCGGCGATTTGGGATCGATCGGCACGAACGCCGCACCCGACTCGAGTACGCCGAGCACCGCCACCACCAGCTGCCACCCCTTGCCGACGACGACCGCCACGGGTTCGCCGCGGCACACGCCGAAGTCACGCAGCGCCGCGCCCACGCGGCGGGCGCGGTCGGCCAGCTCGTGATAGGTCAGCCGCACCGCACCGTCGATCACCGCGGTGCGCGCGCCAAATCGGTCCGCGGCGGCGAATACCGTGTCGTGCAGGCACATCGTCGGCAGCGGGGCGGCGGTCGCGTTGACCCGCTCGCGGCGCGCCAGGTGAGCGGCGGGGACGACGACCGGCGCGCGCCTGCGCCAGTCGCCCTCGGCCAGCCACTCCAGCAGTTCCCGGTACGCGTCGAACATCGCGTCGAGCACACCGGGAGCGAACAGCTCCGCCACCGTGTCCCAGTTGAAGACCAGGTCCCCGCGCTGTTCGCCCACCTGGTGGTCGAGATACACCTGGGGTGTCTGGGTGATGCCGAACACCGAATCACCCAGCGACCAGGTGTCCTCATCATCGGGTCGCAGCGGTGGCAGGTCGAGATTGGAGGTGAACACCACCGGGCTGGTGAGTCTCGGGCGGGTGCCGTGGTGCGCCGCGCGTTCCCGCGCCACCGCCACACCGCTGACCTGCGAGTGGTCCAGATCGCGCCACAGCCGTTCCTGCAACGCCCCGGCCCGTTCCAGGAACGACCCGGATGCGGTGTGGTCGACCTCGAGCAGAGTCAGCGACGTGAAGTCCCCGACGATCTCGGCCACCCTCGGGTGTATCGGTTCGCGCCGGAACACGGTGAGGGTCAGCGTGTAGTGCGGGGCGCGGCTCCAGGCGGTCAGGATTTCGGCGAACGCGGAGAGCAATACCGCCGACGCGCTGAGCCCGGCGGCCGCGGCGCGGGCCTTGAGCGCCGACCATCGCGGCGCGGGCATCGACCCGGCCCTGCGCTCGAAACGCGGGAGGACCACCGATTCCGGCGTCGCCGTGAGCGGCAGGGCGGGCCCTTCCGGCAGTTCCGGTGCTCGCTCGCGCCAATACTCCAGCGCCGCAGTGTATTCGGGGGTGTCTCGGCGCGCCGTCTCGGCGAGTACGTAATCGCGGAAGGTGACGGGCACGGTGTCGGGCGCGTAGTCGGGGTCCCGGTACCGGCGACCCAGTTCGGTCAGGATCAGGCCGACGCTGTAGGCGTCGCAGATCAACGCGTCGATCCCGGCGTGCACGACGGTGTGCGCCGGGCACCGCGACACGCGCACGTCGAACAGCGGCCAGCGATCCGCGGGCAGCACCTGATGAGACATCTCCTCCCGCAGCGCGAGCAGGCGGCGTTCGCGGTCCGATTCGGACAGTTCGCGCAGATCCTGCACCGCGATCCGATACGGCGGCACCTGCGCCGACACCTGCTGGGTGCCGTCGACGCGCACGACGGCACGGAGCATCGGGTGCCGGTCGATCACCGCGCGCAGTGCCGCGCTGAACCGATCGAGGTGCAGCTCGTCGGCCACCAGTTCGAAGTACGCGTGCGTGGCGACCGCGCCCAGTTCCAGGCTGGCGTCGCGGCCGACCAGGTATGCCTGTTGAACATCGGTCAGCGGGAAGGGTTCCCCGGCCGCCGCCGGATCGGTCGACACGGCCGGTGGGGCGGAACCGGCGGTGCCGCGCTCCCCGGCGTCGATCATCCGCGCCAGCGCGGCCACCGTCGGCGCGGCGAAGACGTCGCGCATGCCGACCGCGACGTCGCAGCGGCGGCGGATGGCGGCTGCTACCCGCGCGGCCGCCACCGAATGCCCGCCGAGGGCGAAGAAGTCGTCGTCGCGGCACGGTCGGGTACCGGGTGTCAGCAGTTCCTCGAAGATCTCGGCAACTACGGTCTCGGTCCCGGCGCGCGGCAGTTCTCCCGCGGTGCGCTCCCGCACCGGTTCGGGATCGGGCAGCCGTCGCCGGTCGATCTTGCCGCCCGCGGTTCGCGGCAGCGCGGCGAGCCGGACCAGCAGATCCGGGATGAGATATCCGGGCAGCCGGTTGCGCAGCCGGTCGAGAATGTCGGTGAGATCCACGGATTCGTCGCAGACGAGATATCCCGCCAGGATCGGGTCACCGCCCGGACCCGGCCGCGCGGCGACCGCGGCCGACCGCACACCGGGCAGGCCCAGCAGCGCGACCTCCACCTCACCGGGCTCGATCCGGTGCCCGCGTACCTGCACCTGGGCGTCGAGCCTGCCGAGATAGTCCAGGGCGCCGTCGGCGCGCGGCCGCACGGCGTCACCGGTGCGGAACAGCCGGGCGCCGCGCGGTCCGTGCGGATCGGGCCGGAAGACCGCCGCGGTGGCGCCCGGTCTCCGATGGTAGCCGCGGGCCACGCAGTCGCCGCCCACCGACAACTCACCGCGCACCAGCGGCGCGACCGGCCGCAGCCGATCGTTGTACACCCGGGCGCTCACCCCGGCGATCGGGACGCCGATCGGTGGGCGGCCGCCGCCGTCGCCGATCTCGGCCGCGGTCGCGTCGGCCGACACCTCCGACGACCCGTAGAGGTTGACCAGGGTGCGGCCCGGTAGGTGTCGGTGGAAGCGGCGAACGAGGTGTTCGTCCAACGCCTCCCCGCTTACCACGCACAGCCGCAGCGTGGGCACCCGGTGGCCGAGATCGGGCACCTCGTCGAGCAGCGCGGAGATCAGCGAGGGCACCGCCACCAGGCGGGTCACCCGGAACCGCGCCAGCCCGCGCGCCAGCCGCGCCGGATCCTGGGCCTCGTCCGGCCCAAGCACCAGCAACGGGACGCCTGCGGCCAGCGGGCCGAACGTCTCCCAGATCGAATCCACGAATCCCGGCGCGGTTTTCGCGACGCAGACCTCACCGGGCCGGAACGGGTAGGCGGATTCGGACCAGCGCACCCTGTTCACCGCGCCCCGGTGCAGGCCGAGGACGCCCTTGGGTGTGCCCGTCGACCCGGAGGTGTACAGCAGGTAGGCCGCGTTGTCGGCGCGCGCCCGATACCGCGGCAACGCGGGGAGTTCTTCCGCCGCGGCGGAGAATGTCCGCTCGTCGAGCGACAGCACCGCGCCGCGGTATCCGGGTATCGGCCCGGCGTCCGCGACGACGACGCAGCGCGGTCCGGCGTCCGTGATCAGTTCGGCGAGCCGCACCTCGGGATGCGCTGGATCCAGCGGCACGTACACCGCGCCCGCCTCGAGCACGGCCAGCGTCGCCACCACCGACTCCATCGAACGTGGCAGCAGCACCGCCACGCGGTCCTCGGGACGCACCCCGATGGCGTGCAATCGGCGCGCCAGCCGGTGCGCGCGCACACCGAGTTGCCGGTAGGTGAGCTGCCGCGCTCCGTCCAACAGCGCCACGGCGTCCGGGGTGCGGCGCGCCTGCCGCTCGACCAGGCCGTGCAAGGTCGGCTCGACGGGAGGGGCCGGTAGGCGCACGGGAACGACGGCCGGACTCGGAAGCAGCCGATCGCAGGGCACGCGGGGATCGTCGGCGATCCGCTCCAGCGCGAATCCGAGCTGTCCGGCGAGCGCACGCACCGTCGGTGCGGTGAACACCCCGGTGTCGTAGTGGAACGCGATCTGCATGCCGTCGCCGCGCTGCCGTATCTCGATCACCAGATCGAAGTGGGTCGCGCCGAGGTCGACGTGCTCGATCTCGACCGACACGTCGGGCAGATCCAGGCGCGGCGGTTCCGGTTGCAGCACACAGACCACCCGGACCAGCGGATACCGGGCGCCGTGGACCCGGGCCAGCTCCTCGAACGGCATTTCCTGATGGGCCTGCGCGGCGAGCGCGCGCTCGCGGACATGCCGCCACAGCCGCTCGAACGTGTCCGCCGATTCGGCGGCGAATCGCAGCGGCAGCACGTCGATGAAGCAGCCGATCAACCGCTCCAGGTCGACCCGAAGCCGTCCGGCGACCAGGGTGCCGACCACGATGTCGGACTGCCCGGTCACCGCGCGCAACTGCGCGACGATGGCGGCGAGCACGAGCATGAACATCGAGCCGCCCGCCTGTCGCCGGTGCTCGGCGAGCCGGTCGGTGACGTGGGCTGGTACCAGCACGATCTCGTCGGCGCTCGCGCCGCGGCGGCCGTCGCCGTGCCTGCCGACATCGCCCGGCAGGTCGAGTTCGGGCGCCCCGCGCAGATAGTCGTCCCAGAATCGGGACAGTTCGCCGTATTCGGGCCCCGCCAGCCGCCCGCGCTGCCAGGCGGCGTAGTCGCGGTAGGTGATCGCCAGGTCCGGCAGCGCGGCGGGACGGCCCTGCCGCAGCTCCCGGTACGCCCGCGACAACTCCTCGATCAGCACCGAGTTGGACCAGCCGTCGGTCGCGATGTGATGCAGGACCAGCAGCAGTATGTGTTCGTCGGATGCGGTGCGCAGCAGCGTCACCCGGATCATCGGCGGGCGCGACAGCTCGAACGGACGCCGCGCCTCGGCCCGCAACAGCGGCTCGGGAGAGCTCGCGCATTCGGTCAGATCGACCAGACGCCAGGGTATTTCGACGCGGTCGTGCACGATTTGGCGCAGGGCGTCCGAGTCGAGCCGGTACGCGGTGCGCAAGGTCTCGTGCCGCCGCACCACCTCTCTCATCGCGGCGCGCAACGCGATCGGGTGCACGACGCCGCGCAGGCGCACCGCGACGGCGTAATTGCCCGCCGCGGGCGACATCTGGTGTAGCGCCCACATGCGGCGCTGCGCCGCCGACACCGCCGACGGGCCCGCGTCGGTCACCCGGGACACGGCGCCGCGTCGGTTCGCGCGCTCCCGCAGGGCCCGCTCGAACCGCGCCCTGGCCTCGGGCGGCAGCGCGGCGATGCGCTCGGCCACCCCGGGGTCGAGAACGATTCCGTTGCCGTGCGGCATATCCGGCTCGTTCATTACGCGGCCCCGCTCGTCGCGGTCGCCGGTTCGGCCGTACTCATCCCGAATTCCTCCCCCAGTACCGCGATCGACGCGGCCAATTGCAACAACGGCTCGGCGGACGCGCGCTGCCCGGCCGGGCGCGCGGCGGTTCGATCCAGCAGCCGCCGCACCGCCGCGGGATCGAAGAACGGGTTCGCGCGCAGCGCGGCGGTGTCGCCGAGTTCCCGCAGCACCGCGATCAGGTCGTCCTCGCGCAGTACGGGCGGGGCGAAGAACCCTCGTTTGCCCCCCGCCGCCACCTCCCCTGGTATCCGGTCGGCCAGCGCGGCGCGCAGCGGGTATTTGCTCGCGCCGTCGAACATGTAGCGACGCAGCGGGGTTCGCGCCGCGATCGCGAACAGTCGGTGATCGAGGAACGGCAACCGGGTCTCCACCGCGTTGGCCGCGTCGAGGCGTTCAGCGAGCAGGATGTAGTTCGGCAGTCGGGTTTTCACGAACAGATACATCGACCGGTGCAGCCGCCCGCGGCCCCGCAACCGGTCGCCCGCGTCGGCGAGCAGCGGCGCGCACGCGTCGGTGTGATCGAGTTCGGCCGCGAACTCGGGACGCAGGATCGCGCGCACCGGCGCGGTGACCGCGAGGTGGCGATCGAGCACCCAGGTCGGGATGTCACCGAAGGTGTCGAGCAGCGTGCGCAGATACGGGGGCGCGATGGCCTCGAGCCGCGAGTAGCCGTGCCGCGCGCGCTCGGCAAGCCGAGGGTCGAGATCCAGCGCGATATCCCGGTGGAACTGCGGGTATCCGGCGAACAACTCGTCGCCGCCCTCACCGCCGAGCGCGACCTTGAATCCGTGCTCGCTGATCGCCCGGCTGTGCAGTAGGCGCGCCACCCCGTGCGCGTTCTCCAGCACCTGCTCCCCCGCGCGCACCGTGGCGCGCAACAGCTCGGCGTAATCGGCGGGCCGGTAGTCGACGTAGTGGTGGGTGAGCCCCAGCGTGGCGGCGGTGCGCGCGGCGCGGGCGCTCTCGTCGAAATCGGCGGCCGGGAACCGGACCGTGTACGCGGTCACCGGCCCGCCGCGCGCGGCGGTGGCCACCACGGCGGTCGAGTCGATGCCGCCGCTGAGGTGATAGGCGACCTGCGTATCGGCGATCGTGCGTACCGCGACCGCGTCATCGATCGCCGCGCGCAGATCGGCTACGTGATGGTCCCAGTCGACGGTGTCGCCGGCTCGATCCTCGGTAGGCGGGTAGTCCGGATCCCAGTACGAGCGCACGGTGACACCGCGTGGCCCCGCGGTCAGATAGCACCCGGGCGGAACCTGGCGGACGCCCGCGAACAACGTCCGGTCCGGCGGCAGACCGAGTTGTAGATGCGCGGCGAACGCGCCAGAATCCCATCGCGCGGGCACCCCGCAGGCGAGCAGCGCCTTGATCTCCGAGGCCAGCAGCAACCGGCCCCGATGCCGCGCGTAGTACAGGGGTTTGACGCCGAATCGGTCGCGGGCGGCGAACAGTTCCCGCGTGCGGTCATCCCAGATGACGAACGCGAATTCGCCGCGCAGTCGCGCGAGCAGACCCGTGCCGTGGCGCGCGAACAGCGGCAACGCGATCTCGCTGTCGCTGCCGGTACGCAGCCGGTGCCCGGCGGCGATCAGTTCGCGCCGGAGTTCGCGATAGCCGTAGAACTCGCCGTTGGTGACCAGGCGCAACCTGCCGGTCTCATCGGCCATCGGCTGTGCGCCGGTGCGCGGGTCCATCACGGCCAGCCGGGTGTGCCCGAGCGCCGCGACCCCGTCCGGCGCGCACCAGATCCCGCGACCGTCGGGCCCTCGAGCCCGGAGTCGATCCAGGCCCGGCCGCACCGACTCTTCGACGAGTCCGCCCTCGGGTGCGTAGATCGCCACGATGCCGCACATGTCAGCTCACCAGTTCCCCACCGGTCGTCGACCTTTCCGGCCGCGGCACGACGAAGGTCAGCACCATCAGCGGCTGCGCCGAGTCGTTCCAGGCCACCCGCGCGGCACCCGCGTCGAAGGCCACGCACTCGCCCGCACGCCACGACACCGTCGCGGCGTCCACCCGCATTCCCGCCCCCTCGGGCACCTGGAGACCGAATTCGACCCGCGTACCGGAGGCGCCGCTGTCGCCCGCTCGGCACGGACCCGGCGGCAGGATCGCGAGTTCCACGGTGCTGTCCGGCAACAGCAGCGCCTCCGGGATAGCGGAGACGGTGGCGACCGTGGCGGGGCACATCCGCAACGCCGTCTCCGTCCACGCACCGGACGCGAACAGCGGGATACGCCGCCACCCACCGGCCTTGGGGCCCGCCGTGCGCTCGGCCTGCGCGTCGAGTCGCTCCGCCTCCGCGCGCAAACGCGCGTGACCGCCGGACAATTCGGCGCCGAACCACAGTTCGGGGGAAGCGATCTCGGACGCGGCAGCTGACCCGTCCCCGGTGATGACCCGGCGCAGCCTTCGCACCTCCGCCGCGCGCTGATCCCGGGTCCGCAGGAACAGCGCGTGATCGGCGAACGAGGTATCGCGGGTCAGGCGATGCCGCTGATAGGTGGCGTCGAACGGAGCCTTGTAGTCCTGATAGTGTAGGTGTTCCACGAACACCCCCGGCACCGGGAACAGCCTGCCCACGCGCTCGGCTATGTCGAACAGCCAGATCTCCACCTCCCACTGCCGGAAGATCTCCGGCGTGAAGTAGCCGACCGTCTCGTACCAGGTGCGGCTGAGGATGGGGAAATCGCAGGAGCCGTCGAGATATTGACCGGCGTCGAAGTACAGGCACCACACCTCGTCCGGGTACAGCCGGGCCAAATGGGCCGCGCGGGAATCCAGGATCTGATCCCAGGCGTAGTCGACGTAGGCCTGATCGTCGTTCGCCATCATCAGCAGATCGCCGGTGGACGCGCGCGCCAGCCGATTCCACGCCGCGGGTACGCCGATCGGTGGACCGACGACGAGATCGCACCGCCCGAGTGCGCCGAAACGAACCCGACTGCGGGCGAACAGCTCCCGATAGGCGTCGAGTTGGGGATCGTCGTCGTCGACGTAGAACAGCGCCTCGATCCGGCCCGGCGCCGCCGCGGTGCGGCACACGCTGTCCAGGAAGCCGCTCACGTTGTCGACCCGTTCCCGGGTGGGGCACAGCAGCGACAACGACCGGGTCGGGCCCGCCCCGGCGTCGGGCCGCCAGGGGTGGCGCAGCCGGGAGCCGAGCCGCCGCGGCTCGAGGCGCAGCAGGTGGTGGGCCCGCCTGCGCGCCCGCAGGCTCGCGTTGACCGTCGACACGATCCACTCGTCGCGCTCGTCACGCAGCGCCCGAGTGGCCGCGTCCTGTAGCCGGGCGTCCCGGTAGCGGGTCAGATGCCCGAGCAGTAGCCGGGCCAACCGCAGGCCCGCGGATTGCCGATCATCCATCACGCACCGCCCCGCACGAGATCGCGGGTTCCGGTGACGTCGCGTTCGATCCATTCGTAGGTGTGCCGCAATCCGTCCGCCAGCGAGGTGCGCGGCGCCCAGCCCAATGTCGCCTGGCACAGGTCGTTGTCCGAACTGCGACCGAGCGGACCCACCGGCTTGTCCGGCAGGTACCGGAAGGTGACGGATTTCCCCGCGGTGTGCGCGATTCGGGACACCAGATCGGCGATCGTGACGCGTTCGATGGAGCCCAGATTGATTGGCGCCGGCGCGCTCGACCGCGACAGCCGCCACAGTCCCTCGACGCAATCGTCGACGTAGCAGTAGGAGCGGGTCTGTTGCCCGTCGCCCCAGACCTCGATCTCGCCGCCCGTGCTCGGCAGGCGAGCCACCTTGCCGCAAAGCATGGACAGCGATTTGGCGCGCAGCCCCTCGTAGCAGCCCCACGGACCGTAGATCGCGTGCAGCCGGGCGATCTTGATATCCATCCCGTGCGCCGCGCGGAAACTGTCGCAGAGGATTTCGGTGGTGAGCTTCTCCCAGCCGTATTCCATGTCGGGATCGGCGGGGAACACGTCAGCCTCGCGCAGTGCGGGCGCGTCCGGGCGATTCTGCAAATACCCGGGATAGACGCACGCGGAGGAGGTGTACACCAGGGTGCTCGTCGCCGACCGTCGGCAGGCCTCCACGGTGTTCGTGGAGATCAGCAGGTTGTCGTGCATGATCTCGGCGGGCGCCGCGTGGGTCCAGCCGATCCCGCCCATATTCGCGGCCAGCGCGAACACCACATCGGCGCCCGCCAGCACCTCGGCCGCGGCGTCGGGCTGCCGCAGATCCGCGAGGACGAATTCGTCGGCGGTAGTCTCGGTGAATTCCGGGTACTTCAGGTCGACCCCGCGCACCCGGCAACCATGCCGCTGAAGATAGGGCACTAGATGACTTCCGATGAAGCCGCCCGCGCCCGTCACCACTGTTCGCATCATCGCTTTCCTTCCGATCCCGGGGTGAGTGATGCCGCGACCCGCCTGCGCGCGGTGGCCAACCCCTGTAGTGAACGTTCTCGCCGTGCCGCCACCGCGTCGTCGCGCTGTCGCGTCAACCGCTCGCTCATCCGATCGGTCAGCGCGCCCAGACTCGTATTCGGCTCGGCGGCAAAGGTTTGCGAGTAGTCGAGCAGCGCCGCCAAAAGCGTCTCGACGCGCGCGCGAGTCAACCGAGCGGGGTCGTAGCGCACCCGCAGCACCGGTGTCGGACGCACCGCCACCTCCAGGACCAGCGGATAGCCCTCATCGATGTGGGCCCGCACCGCACTCACCCGCAGTCGCGCCGACGGTGCGTCGATATCGATGCGCGGCGGGAAATTCTCCACCACGACGATGCTGTCGAACAGGCCCGATCGACCGCCCCCGGCGGCCCGCTCCACCCAGCTCAGCGGAACCTGCTGGTGTTCGACGAGTTCTCCGATGCCCGCGCCGGTCCGCGCGGGCCAATCCCGCACCGCCGTCGCGTCGGTGAAACCCAACCGCAGCGGCAAGGTGTTGACGAACATGCCGACCATGTCATTGGCGCCCGGAACCTGCGCGGGCCGCCCTGACACGGTGACACCGAAGACCACGTCCCGGCGTTCGTGCAGCGCGCCGAGCAACAGCCCCCAACCGCCGATGACGGCGGCGGCGAAGGTCGCACCCGTCTCCCGGCATCGGGCCCGCACCGCCGCGGCGAGTTCGTCCGGAATACGCAGCACCGCTTCCTCTCTACGCACCGCGACCACCCGGCCGTCGACGCATCCGGGACCGGCGATGGGAGTGGGGCCAGCGAGATCGGCCAGGCGGCCCCGCCAGTACCGTTCGTCGCGGTCGGGGTCGCGGTGGGCATACCACCGCAGATAGTCGGAGAAGTCCGCTCGCCGCGGCACCTGGACTGCGACGTCGCGCAGCGCGGCGTCGTAGCATTCGAAGACATCGCGCAACACCAACTGTTGGGACCAGCCGTCGAGGATCAGGTGGTGATGTGTCCACACGCAGCGCCGCACCCGCTCGGATTCGCGGAATACCGTCAGCCGCAGCAGCGGCGGCGCGGACAGGTCGAAACCACGATCCCGATCGGCGTCGAGGAATCGCGAGAGCTCGGCGGCGCGCTGCGCCTCCTCCATCCCACGGTGATCGACGAATTCGAGCGCTAACTCCACGGTTTCGCGCACGGCCTGCCGCGGTGCGGCCCCGTCGGCGAAGCCGAAACCGACCCGCAGCGCCGGATGCGCGGCCACCACCCGCCGCCAGGCCAGCGCGAAGGCGGCCTCGTCCAGCGGTCCGCGCAGGACGCAATCGACCTGAACCACGTAGGCGCCCGGCGAACTGCCGCCGACCGAGTGATACAGCATGCCCTGCTGCATCGGCCCCAGCGGCAGATCCTGAACCGGTTCTCCCGCAGCGGGTTCCGGATGCGAATCGATCGGTTCGACGAGATCGGCCACCGCCCGGATGGTTCGGTGGTCGAGCAGATCCTGGGCCATCAGCTGCCATCCGGCCGCGCGCAGGCGGGCGATGATCACCACCGCGTGCACCGAATCGCCGCCGAGCCGGAAATAGTCGTCGTCGATGCCGACCGGCGCCACTTCGAGGACCGAGGCCAGCAGGTCGGCGAGCGTGTGCTCCACCGCGGTGCGCGGCGCGACATACGCGGCGTCGCTGGGATCGGCCTCGGGAACCAGTGTTTCGTCGGCCAGCCACAGTGCCAGCAACTCGGCGCGCTTATCGGCGCGCCGGATCTCCTCTGCCATCAGGCTTCTCCTGTTCCAGTGGTTCGGGCGGTGGCGCGCGCGTCCGACAGCAGCCGTTCGACTTCGGCGGCGGACAGGGTCGCGATCCGCTCGGCCAGCGCCGCCGCCCGGCCCGATCGCGCCGATTCGGGCAGTGCGCGGTGATCGACCTTGCCGTTCGCGGTAACGGGCAGCCGAGAGACCCGCACCGACTGGTCGGGGACCGCGAAGTGCGGGAGTCGCCCCCGCAGCCACGCGCCCAGTTCGGTCCCGTCGGCATCGCCCACCCAGTAGGCAGTGGTGCGCAACCTGCCGCCGGGGCCCTGTGAGGTGAGCACCACCGCCTGCCGTACCTCGGGGTGCGCCATCAGCGCGGCCTCGATCTCGCCGAGTTCCACCCGGTGCCCGCGAATCTTGACCTGTCGGTCCGCGCGGCCGAGATACCGGAGATCTCCGTCCGGCAGTCGCAGGCCGAGATCGCCGGTGCGGTACCGACGGGCGCCGGTGGCGTGCGGATCCGGCCCGAAGGCCGCGGCGGTCGCCGCGGGCGCGCCGAGATAGCCGCGCGTCGTGCCGATTCCGCCGATGTACAACTCTCCCGCGACGCCGGGCGCGGCCTCGTGCCGATGGTCGACCACTCGCACATCGGCACCCGCGATCGGCCGTCCGATGGGCACGGGACCTTCGGCGGGCTCGGGCGCCCCGGGCGCGATGCCGTGGACGGTGCAGCCCACGATCGTCTCGGTCGGCCCGTACTCGTTGAACACCGTCGCATCCGGTGCGATCGTCCGTACCCCCCGGATATGCGCGAGGTGCAACTGTTCTCCGCCGACGACGACGGTACGCAGCCCGGTGCGCGCGTCGGCGCCGAGTTGCTCCACCACTGCGGACAGGTGCGTCGGGGTGAGTTTCACCAGGGTGCAGCGTCCGGTGGCCAGCGCCCGCCCGAGGGTGCCCGGATCGTCGTCGGGATACAGGTGCACCGTGCCGCCCGCCGTCAGCGGGGCCAGCAGCGCGGTGACGGTGAGGTCGAAGGCGAGCGGGGAGGTGACGGGTGCGACGGTGTCGGTGTCGATCCGATAGTGCTCGACGGCCCAGCGCAGGTAATTCGCCAGCCCGCGATGCGGAACGCCGACCAGTTTCGGCGTGCCGGTCGAACCGGAAGTCGGCATCACACAGGCGAGTTCGAGCCCATGATCCCGACCGCGCGGTATCGGGACGCCGGGACGGACACTGTCGTCGGACCGCACGATCGGCAGGTCCCGCGCCCACTCCGGCGCCGCCCCGGACGGGATCAGCACCGATGCCGACGCGGCGCGGCACAACTCGCGCAGGCGGTGCGGCGGCTGGCGCGGATCGAGCGGAAGGTACGCCGCACCGGAACGCAGGACTCCCAGCAGCGCGATCACGGTCTTCACGCGCCGGGTGCCCGGGATGGCGACCACCGAGTCACGGCCGATCCCGGCCGATCGCAGCGCCGCGGCGGGTCGCGCCGACCGCGCCCACAGACCGGCGTAGCTGAGATGCGCACCGGCCTCGACCACGGCTATGTGGTCGGGTGCGCGGCGCACCGCCGCGCCGATGAGCGCCGCCACGTGCGCCGGGCCGGACGCCGCAGCCGGTGCGGACGCGCGCGCGGAATCCACGACGTCGCCGGGGCGGTCCGAGGACGAACGGGCCATCGCCACCAGGGCGCCCTCGTAGCACGCGGCGATGAATTCGACCTGTTCGGCGCCGAATTCGGCCGGATCGACGTCGAGCAGCAACCGCAGCTCGCCCGACCACGCGTCGGTGTTGAAATGGGCCGTCAAAGGCACGTAGGTCTGATCCGGCGCGCGCAGATCCGAGACGGACACCCCGTCGAGCCGCTCGTAGACGTGGAAATGGGTGTAGGCGAACAACGTGTCGAACAGCCGCGCGGCCCCGTGCTCTCGCTGGAGTTGGGCCAGCGGATACCGGCGGAAGGGCCACAGCGCCGCCTCGGCCGCGTGTGCCGAGGTCACCAGTTCGGCACGGCTGTCCACCGCGTCCACCGCGACGCGCAGGGGCACGATGTTGTTGAACACGCCGACCACCCGGTCACCGTCGGCGCGTTCGGGGCGACCG
Source organism: Nocardia sp. NPDC047038 (assembly GCF_040644075.1). Classification (NCBI taxonomy): domain Bacteria; kingdom Bacillati; phylum Actinomycetota; class Actinomycetes; order Mycobacteriales; family Nocardiaceae; genus Nocardia; species Nocardia sp. NPDC047038. The sequence goes on from NZ_JBEYVQ010000009.1 coordinate 247,479, forward strand.
TGGCATTCCACCCCGGTCAGTACCTCGGCACTGCCGGTCAGCGCCCGCAGCACCTCGAGGTGAACGCCGAGCAGCACGTGTTTGCGACCGACCCCGAGTGTCGCGGCGAGTTCGTCGAGCGCGTCGCGGACCGCGCCGTCGATCGCGACGACCCGCCTGGCCTGCCGTTCCAGCGCGCGGCGCGGGCGCGGGTATCCGGGCAGGCGCGGCAGCGCGCAGCGTTCGGCGTCCGCGAGCTGCCCCGCCCAGAACCGGCGGTGTTCGGGTGAGGCGAGAGCCGCACGTTCCAGCGCGACGAAATCGCGGTAGTCGACGTCGGGCGCGGCGATCCGCGCACCCGCATAGTCGCGCAGGAGTTCGGTGAGCACCGTCGCGACGCACCAGCCGTCCAGACCGAAACTGGCTATGGTCAAGCGGAATTCGGCGCCGAGGAGATGCACCGTGAAGCGAGCCAGCGGTCCGCGTTCGAGATCGAACCCGCGCCCGCGTTCGGCCTCGAGCCAACGCGCGAACTCGGTCTCGGCCTCGGCCGCCGCCGTGAGATCGACGAAACTCAGTGGGGTGACCACCTCGGTCGCCACCACCTGCACCGGTTCGGCGTAGCTCACCAGGTCGAACGACGAACGCAGATACCGGTGCCGTAGCATCACCCGTCCGGTCGCGGCCGTGAGGCGTGCCCGGTCCAGCGGGCGGTGCACGGCGATGCTGGTCACGTAGACCTCGTAGGCGGGGTCGGTGTCGTGGTGGAACAACAGCGCCCGCTGCGCCATGCTGATCGGGTAGGCGTCCTGCGCACCCGGTCGTCGCGCCGCTTCCGGGCACAACTCGAACGGTGCTGTCGCCACCCCCGTTTCATCGGACTCCCGGCGGTCCGGATCGTCCAGGCGGCGCGCCACGGCGCGGACGGTGCGGTGTTCGAGCAGTTCGGCGACGGTCACCGCGAACCCGGCGGCGCGCGCGGCCGCGACCACCCTGATCGCGCGGATAGAATCGCCGCCGAGCGCGAAGAAATCGGTGCCGAGATCGATCGCGGCCGCTCCCAACTGCTCCGACCAGATCGCCGCCAGCCTGGATTCGGTCGCCGTCGACGGAGTCTCGGCGACCGCGCGCCGCGCGGACGGCTCCGGCAGGGCGCCGAGGTCGAGTTTGCCGCTCGAACGCAGCGGCAACGCGTCGAGCAGCACAACGGCGGCGGGTACCAGGGCGCCGGGCAACCGGTCGGCCAGCCAGTAGCGCAGGTGTTCGCCGGTCACCACGGTTTCCGACGGTTCCACGACCGCGTAGCCGATCAACCGGTCGGCGCGCGCGACCACCGCCGCGTCGCGGATATCGGCGCGTCCGCGCAGCATCGCGGCCACTTCGCCGGGCTCGACGCGGACACCGCCGATCTTCACCTGATCGTCACGCCTGCCCAGGTACTCCAGCCGTCCGTCCGCGTCGCGCCGGGCCAGATCGCCGGTACGGTAGCGTCGCGCGCCCGGGAGCGCGGGATCCGGGACGAAACTCGCCGCGGTCGCCGCGGGCCGGTTCGCGTAACCGCGGGCCAGGCCGACCCCGCCCAGATAGAGTTCGCCGACGAACAGATCCGGCACCGCCCGCCCGGACGCGTCGACCACCGCGCAGGTGGTGTTCGCGATCGGCCGTCCGATCGGCACCGCGTCGTATTCTCCCGGCACACACTCCCATTCGGTGACGTCTATGGACGCCTCGGTGGGGCCGTACAGGTTGTGCAGCGCCGCGCCGCCGGTCGCGTGGAAGCGGCGCACGAGATCCGGCGCCAGCGCCTCACCGCTGCACAGCACCCGCAGCGGATACCGCGCCGAACCGTCGCGGGCACGCTCGGCGAGGTAGGGCGCGAGCATCGACGGCACGAAATGCGCCGTGGAGATCCGGTGCCGAGTGATGAGCCGGTGTAGGTGAACCGGATCGCGATGCCCCCCGGGCCGGGCGATCACCACCTGTCCACCGGATACGAGGGGCCACAACAGCTCCCATACCGACACGTCGAAGGTGACCGGCGTCTTGTGCAGCACCGCGGCGGCGGCTTCGTCGCCGAATCGTTCTCGCATCCACTGGATCCGGTTGACGATGCCGCGGTGGGGAACCAGCACGCCCTTGGGCGCACCCGTCGAGCCCGACGTGTACAGCAGGTAAGCGGTCTGTTCCGGATGCACGGCCGCGACCAGTTCCCGGCCCGGCGTCGCCTCTGCCGTCGTCATCGCGCGGATGCCGAATCCGCTCGCCCGCCGCAGCAGCGTCGGGTGGGTCAGGATCAGTCGGGCGCCGCTGTCGGCCAGGGTGGCCGCCAGCCGCCGATCGGGATCGGCGGGATCGAGCGGTAAGACCGCGCCGCCGCCGGCCAGCACGGCCAGATAGCCGATCGGCAGATCCGCGCCGCGCTCCAGCAACAAGGCGACCGGCTCGCCCGGTCGCATGCCCCGGTCCCGCAGCGCGGCCGCGAGGGCGGTCGCCCGCCGCCAGAGTGTGCCGTAGCTGATGACCCGCTCGCCGTCGGCGGTCTCCGCGACGACCGCGATCGCGTCGGGACGCGATCGCGCGATCGCGCCGACTAGATCGTGCAAACCCGCGTGCGCGGGCCGGGATCGACGCGGCCCGCTCAGCGTCCGGCGAGCGGCGTGGCCCGGCGGGTCGATCTCATCGACCGAGCGGCCCGGATCGCGGCCGATCACCTCGAGAACCCGCAGCAGCCACGCGCTCAGCGCGTCCATCGTCGCGGGGGTGAACAGGTCGGTCCGGTACTCCCAGACACCGACCAGTTCGCCGTCGATCTCGGCCACCGACAGCGTGAGGTCCAGTTGCGACCAGCGCCGCGGGACCGGAATCACCGCGGCGGTCCGGCCCGCGAACGACAGGGGACCCGGTACGCCCAGCGCCAGCGCTCGCAGGCCGTCCTCGGGCGATCCGTGCTCCTGCTGCATCACGAACATGGCCTGCACCAGCGTCGGCCGCGCGGGGTCGCGTACCGGATCGAGTTCCGCGACAAGCCGATCCATCGGCACACCGGTGTGCGCGAGCGCGTCGAGGACTTCGCGCCGGGCGCGTCGCATCAGCTCGCGCGCCGATTCGCCGGGGCGCAGGCGGGAACGAATCGGCAGCACCCGCGCCAGGTAGCCGATCGCGTCCGCGTCCTCGGCCGCGGCACGCCCCGCGGTCACGGTGGCGACGGTCAGATCGGGCTGCGCGCAATAGCGGTGCAGCAGAAGTCGCCACGCCGCGAACACCGCGGTGAACATCGTGCTGCGCTGCGCGGTCGCCGAGGCGCGCAGCGCGGCGGTGGATCGCGCGGGCAGCCGGAAGATGTGGGTCGCGCCCTCGGCGGTGCGTCGCAGCGGCCGACGGCGCGCGGGCGGCAGATCCAGCATGGTCGGCGCGTCGGCGAAGTGGTCGCGCCAGAACGCCATCTCGGAATCACCGGGCTCGACGTCGGATTCGCCCGCGCCGGCGCGACCGGAGAGCGGTTCGCCGCGATATCCCCGGCCCAGCTCCCGTATCAGCACGACCAGAGACCAGAAATCGACGATCAGATGGTGGGCGACCAGCATTAGGACGTCTCCGCGCGCGCCTCGGCGCAACAGCACGATCCGCAACAGTGGACCCGCCGCGAGGTCGAACGGCTCGTCCGCGTGATCGGCCAGCCGCCGGGCGAACGCCTCGGGGTCGTCGTTGGCGGCCTGCTCGACCACCGGCTCCGGCCGCGGGCCGTCGGGCTTCGACATCGGGATGCCGTCGCGGACCGCGAATCTCGTGCGCAACCGGGGATGCCGGTCGATCAGCGCGTAGACCGCGGCGCGCAACGCAGCCGGATCCAGCGGCGCGTCGAAGGACAGCGCACGGGCCAGATGGTAGGCGGCCGAGCCGGGCACGGCCTGCTGTTCGAACCACAGTGCCCCCTGTGCGCCGGATAGCGGACGCCACCGGGCGTCGTGCTCCACCCGGGCGACCGGCTCCGCGGTCGTCGTCAGTATCCGGGTCGCCAGCTCCCGGATCGAGATATTCGACAGCAATGTGGCCTGGTCGATCGTCACCCCGTATTCGGCGTCGACGCGATGTCCGAGTTCGACAAGGGCGATCGAGGTGACGCCGAGCGATACCGGCGGGTCGTCCAGCGACACCGGGCCGAGTACACCGGCCCGATGCGCCAACGTGTCCCGCAGCGCCGCGGCCAGCACGACGACCCGTTCGGCATCGGGTAGCCCGGCCAGTTCCGCCGCCGCAGGCAGGTTCGGCGCCGCGGCGGCGGAGTCGAACACGAACCGCGCGATGACCGGCAGTGTGCCCGCGGCGTAGGCGGCCCGGCACGCGTGCCGCATAACCTTCCCGCTGGTGGTTTTCGGTATCGAGCCCCGAGCGACGAAGGCGATCTCGTCGACGACCACACCGTGCCGTTGGGTGATCGCCCGCCGCACTGCGTCGGCCACCCGCGCCGGTTCCGCGACCTCGGCACGCAGCTCGTAGCACAGCGCGATTCCCCGCGCCGGGCCCTCCCACGTGTCCGACAGTGCGAAGACCGCCCCGCAGCTGGGTCGCAGTGCCGAATTCGCTTGTTCGGCGGTCCATTCCAGATCGTGCGGGTAGTGGTTGGCGCCGTGCACCACCAGCAGGTCCCGGCACCGGCCGGTGACATACAACTCGCCCGCGCGCAGGCAACCGAGGTCACCCGTGCGCAGGTAGGGACCGTCCGGGCCGATCCGTGCGGCGAGCACCGACCGCGTCTGCTCTGGATCGTCCGCGTACGCGCCCGCGACACCGGGACCGCGGACCCACACCTCGCCCACCGCACCGTCCGGGCACGGACTCAGCGTGTCCGGGTCGACTATCCGAATCTCGGTCCCCGGTACGACGCGGCCGGAGCTGACCAATTCGGTATCCGCGGCATCGGTGTGGACCGCCGGTTCGACGGTGCCCGCCCGCAATGCCGCGGCGTCGGCGCGCAGCACCGTCGGCGGGGCGTCCCTCGGCGCCGCGGCCACCATCAGCGTCGCCTCGGCCAGACCGTAGCAGGGCAGGAATGCCGCATCGCGAAAACCGTTCGGCGCAAACTTTTCCGCGAACTTGCGCAGGGTGGCCGCGCGCACCGGCTCGGCGCCGTTGAACGCCACCCGCCAGCCGGACAGATCCAGACCGGACCGCTGCCGCTCGGTGATCTTCGCGGCGCACAGCTCGTAGGCGAAATTCGGTCCGCCGCTGGTGTGCGCGCGGTATCTGTCGATCGCGCGCAGCCATCGGCTCGGGTCGCCGAGGAACGCCGCAGGCGGCATCAGTACCGACCGTGCGCCGAGGAACAGCGGTTGCAACACATTCGCGATCAGGCCCATGTCGTGGTAAAGCGGCAGCCAGCCGACGAATGTGGACTCCCGGTCGTGGCCACAGGCCAGGCGGATGGCGTCCTCGTTGGCCATGATGTTGGCGTGGCTCACGACCACACCGCGCGGCGCGCGGGTGGAACCCGAGGTGTATTGCAGCACCGCCGGATCGGTGTCGTGCAGCGTGGGCGGCCGCCAGTGGGCGGCCGCGTCGTCGGGCACGTCGGCGACATCGAGTCGATGCCCGCCCGGTTCGTCGCCGCCGCTGTCCGGCGCGGTGCGCGCGGCCAGGATCAGCGCGGGCGCCGCGGCCTCGGTCACCGCCGCGAGCCGCCGCGCGCTCGCCGGGCGGTCGGGCGCGTCGGCGGGTACCACGATCGCCCCCGCGTACAGGCAGCCCAGCACCGACTGCACGTAGGCCGCACCGGACGGATAGGCGACAAGGACCCGTCGTCCGGCCGTGCCCCGGTCGGTGAGGACCGCGGCGATCGCCCGCGCCCGCAGGTCGATCGCCGCGAAATCGAATCGCCTGCCCTCCTCTCGCCCATCGGGCAGGAACAGATACGCGGGCCGGTCGGGAGTCGTCTCGGCGTGCGCACGGGCGACGTCGACGATGGTGCGCGTGTGGTTCACGGCCATCACGGTTCCTCTTCTGCGGGCGGGCGCGGTTCGGCGACGAGGTCGGCGTGGGTTTCGGCCTCGCGCAGGGCTTCGAGGATGTCGGCCTCGGTGATGCGCGCCTGCTCCTCGAGCTCCTCGTCCAGCGTTCGGGCGAGGGTGGCGACATCCAGCGAGCGATGGATCCGACGTACCGGCAGATCCACCCGGAATGCCTCGATCAGGCGGGCGTGCAACTGGATCAGTCGCAGCGAATCCCCGCCGAGGTCGAAGAAGTTGTCGTGCGCTCCGACGACCCCGACGCCGAGGGTCTCGGACACGATGGCAGCGACCCGCCGCTCGGTCGCGGTGTCGGCGAGCCTCGAACCCGGTGTACGCGCCGCGGGTTGCGGAAGCGCGGCGACATCGCGTTTTCCATTCCTGGTCAGGGGAATTCGATCCACGAAGACCAGATGCGCCGGGATCATGTGCCGGGGCAGCCGATCGGCCAGGAATGCGCGCAAGGCCGTGCGCGCCCGCGGTGCGGCCGCGGCAGCGTCGTCCATCCCGTCGACGGACACCAGATAGGCGATCAGTTCGGCGTGGTCGTCCCGCACCCGCGCGACCACCGCGGCGGAGCCGACCGAGGGATGTGCCAGCACGGCCGCCTCGATCGCGCCCGTCTCCACCCGGTGACCGCGGATCTTGACCTGCTGGTCGATCCGCCCCAGGTAGTCGAGTTCGGCGCCGGGCAGCACCCGCGCCACATCGCCGGACCGATATACCCGCGCACCATCCCCGGCGGGACGGAACCGCCGTGCCGTCGGACCGGGACGGCCGAGGTACCCGCGCGCCACACCGGCACCGCCGACGACGATTTCGCCCCTGCCGCCGATCGCCATCCGCCCGCCGACCTCGTCGGCCACGATCACCCGCTGCCCCGGCAGCGGCGATCCGATCGGACTGCGGGCCGCGCCGGTGACATCGGCGCGGCGCAGTGTGCGGTGGGTGGCGTGCACGGTAGTCTCGGTGATCCCGTACATGTTCACCAGGCGCGCGGCTCGCCCATCGGCCGCGTCGAACCACGCGGCCAGGTCGGCGACCGCGAGCGCCTCACCGCCGAGGACGACCAATTCCATTGCGCCGCTACACTGTTTGGCCACCAGAGGTTGCAGGTAGCGCCATGCGCTCGGCGTCTGTCCGAGTACCGCGACCCGTTCGGTGCGTATCAGCCGCCACAGCGTCGTGGGGTCGCGGCGCACCTTCGGCGGCACAATCGCCAGTCGCCCGCCCGAGGTGAGCGCGCCCCACATCTCCCACACCGAGAAGTCGAAGGCCGCACTGTGCGTCAGTGCCCAGACCCGGGGCGCCGCGGTCTCGGCGAGCGCCCCGCGACAGGCCGCGAGCATCGCCGTGACGTTGGCATGGGTTACCGCGACGCCTTTGGGTTCCCCGGTAGAGCCGGAGGTGTAGACGACGTAGGCGAGGTTGGCGGGCAGGGCCGGGCGCGGCCGCGCGGTCGGGCCTGCCTCGGTCGGGTCTTCAAGCCGGTCGATACGGAGGCAACCGATACCGTGGCGCTCGAACTCGCGCGCGGCGTCCGCGCTGTCGGTGACGACCATCGGGGCCGCGGCGTCGGTGAGGATCGCGTGGACGCGCTCGGGCGGGTCGTCCGGGTCCAGCGGCAGATACGCCGCCCCCGCGCGGAGGATGCCAAGGGCGCCCACCACCAGATCGATACCGGGATCGACCAGCAGGCCCACTCGTTCCTCGGTCCGAATTTTCCTGCGCCACAGTGTGTCTGCCAGTCGATCGGCCCGCCGCGCCAGTGCCCGATAGGTCAGCTGTCGCGCACCACAGGACACGGCGATCGCGTCGGGTGTCGCAGCGACGGTCGCGGCGACCAGATCGGTCAGTGTCCGCGCAGGCGGCGGTACCGCCGCGGTGGAATCCGATTCCGCCGCACCGAGCGCGCGCTCCAGGTCGGACAGCCTGGTGCGCGGATCCCGTAGGCCCGCGCGCAGGATCTCGTGCACGCGCCGCCGCAACTCCTCGGCGAGTCCGGCAGGCACCCGCCGTGGATCGAACTCCCACTCCAGATCGATCGTCTCCACGTTGTCGGTGGCGGTGAGCAGCAACGGGAATTTCGGAGCGACCGGCGGCGACGGCTCGACCATGGCGGCCACGCCCGGCAGGCGGACCGCGTGGGCCGGGGTGTTCTGATACGCGAACGCCACTTCGAACAGCGGGTTGGCGGACAAGGCGCGCTCCGGTCGCACCAACTCCAACACCCGCTCGAAGGGCATGTCCTGTCCGGCCAGCGCGACGCGCACCGTGTCGTGCGTCCGCCGCACCAGTTCCCGCAGAGTGCCCGAGCCCGTGAAATCCAGCCGCACCGGAAGGGTATTCACGAAGCATCCGATCATCGGCTCCAGTTCCGGTGCCGCGCGCCCGGTGACCGGGGTGCCGATCACCAGATCGCGCTGTCCGGACATACTCGCCAGCGCCAGCCCGTACACCGCGAACAACACCGTGAAAACGGTGGTCTGTGCGTCGGCCGCCCACTCGCGCAACCCCGCGGTCGTCCGCAGTGCCACCTCGGAACCGAGCACCCGCGCGGCGGTCGGTCCGGCGTCGGGATCGACGGGGTCGAGCAGGTCGTAGCTCGTTGGCGCCGAATCGAATTCGCGCCAGGGACCGGGATCGAGGGAACTCACTCGGGCGCGTTGCCACGCGGCGAAATCGCCGTACCGGACCGGTAGTTCGGCGACCACCGGGGGACGGCCGCGGACGTGGGCCGCGTACGCGGACCCGAGTTCGGTGAACAGCACCCCGAGCGACCAGCCATCCCAGGCGACGTGATGACGGGTGAGCAGCAGGGTGTGCCGCTCGGGATCGTGGCGCAGCAACCGGGCGCGCAGGACGGGTCCGGTGGCCAGATCGAACGGGCGAATCGCCTCGGCCGCCGCCAGTTGCGCGCACACGGCCGCGGCGCTCGCCGCGGGCAGCCCGGACAGGTCGGTGACCGGCAGCGGCGGCGCGACATACTCCCCGACAACGGGTTCCGGTCGGCCGCGGCGAACGACATATCGGGTGCGCAGCACGTCGTGGCGGCGCACGATCTCGCCGAGCGCCCACCGCAGCGCGCCAACCTGTAGTTTGCCGCGCAAGGTGATGCGCAACGGCAGATGGTAGGCGCTGCCGCCGGGATCGAACTGGTGCAGCAGCCAGAACCGCTCCTGCGCGTACGACAGCGGCGGCGTGCCCTCATGCCGCGTCACGGTGTGTCGGCCGCGCAGGTGCGCGAGGATTTCCGGTTTGCGGTTCCCGATGGCTGCGAGTAGTTCATCGCTCAGCCCGCCGCGCGGAGCGCTGCACCGCAATCGATCACCGGTCGCGGTCACGATCACGTCTCTGGCCGCTAATCCGGCCAGGAATTGCGCGATGTCCGCTGACGCGCCGTTCACAGGATCACCTCGTCCCGGTCGATACCCACCCCGGTCGCGTGGGCGACCGCCGCGCCGAGCCCGGCCACGGTCGGCCGCTCGAATAGTTCGGCTACCGACACCTCGGCGCCGAGTTCACCGCGCACCATCGCCAGCAGCCGCAGTGCCACTAGCGAGTCGCCGCCCAGCGCGAAGAAGTCGTCATCGCGCCCGATCCGGTCGTAGCCGAGCAATTCGGCGTACCACCGGGCCAGCGTTCGCTCCGTCTCCGACGCGGGCGCGGCGTAACTCGCGTGCAATCTGTCCCTGCGGTGCCCACCGGCCATGCTGAGTCTGCTCACCGTGCCCAGGTGATCCCCGGTGCTGAAGTCCCGGTGGCGGTCGAGCAGATCACCGAGATCGCGGGTGGACACCAGGATCTGCGGACCCAGCCGGTGGTCGAGGACACGGCGCAGCACTTCGACACCCTGTTCGGGTGTCAGCGCGCCGAGCAGATCATCGGACGGGCGCACCGGCGGTTCTGCCCCCGGGGGCGTCCGATCGTCGACGCGGTAGCGTCGCGCCAGCCGTCGCTGTGCGGCGGCCCACATCCCCGAGTGCTGCCAGTCGGTCCAGGCGATAGCCACCGTGTGGCCCGCGCGACGCGCGGATCGGGCCGCGGCGAAGGCCTGTAGGTACTCATTTCCCGCGACATAGCCGATCTCGCCGAACTTCAGCTTGTGCAGCACCGTCCCGAGCGACGAGCAGAGCACGAAGAAGTCGAGCGCGCGATCACCGAGTACCGCATCGAGCACCGCGGTGCCCTGCACCTTGGCGGCGATCGCCGCGGTGGTGTCGGCGTGTGTGCGGCGCTGCACCATGCCGCCGAGGTCGGGCACTCCGGCCGCGTGCACGACTCCAGTGATCGGGCCGAAGCGGCGTTCGGCGGCGTCGACGGCGGCCCGCACCGCGGCGGCGTCGGTCAGGTCGGCACGGACCACGAGTACGTCGCCACCGGCGTCGGTGATCGCCCGCAGGCGGCGAATGGCGATCGCGTCCGGATCGTCCTCGGCGTGCTCGCGCAGGTACCGAGACCACTGCTCGACCTCGGGGAATGCCCGCCGTCGCAGCAACACCACGCGCGCGGGCAGACGGCCGAGGAATTCGGCGATGTGCGTGCCGATTCCGCCGAGCCCCCCACAGATCAGGTAGACACCGTCCCGGCGCGGCGGCCACGGGATATCCGCGGCCGGAAGCGGGCACCGCAGGTGATCGGGCTGGAAGCGTCGCCTGCCGCGGTAGGCGACGATCGCGGACTCGGCGGCGCACGCCAGTTCCGCGACGAGGTAGCCCGCGAATTCGTCGGGATCGAATCCGCGCGCCTGCGCGTCGACAGCCGTGCAGGCGAGCCAGGGGTATTCGCGCGGCAGCACCTTCACCGCGGCCAGGACCGTGGCGTATTCGGGATGGGCGAGGTCATCGCCGAGCACATCCTGGGTCCCCGCCGTAGCCACCACCAAGCGGACCGGATGGTGTCGCGGACGCGATCCGAGCGCCCGCGCCAGCCGAATGAGACTGTGCAGTCCGCGGTCCTGTGCCTGCGACACCGCGACGGGGTCCGCGCTCGGTCCGGTGCGGAGCGCCGCGTCCAGGGCCGCGAGATGTACGACGAACTGGACGTCCGCGGTGTCCTCCGGCAGGAGTTCCGCGTTCGGGTCCCTGCGGATCACCCGCACGCCGAGCGCCTCCAGTCGGGCAGCGACCGCCGCGCCCACCGGACCGCCCCCATCCGCTTCGTACAGCAGGCAGATCCCCGCGATATCCGGATCTCGCGTCGGGAGCGCGGGCGCGTGCCGCCAACTCGGGCGGTATCCCCAGTCCGTCACATCCGGGCGCTCTCTCTGCGGCACAGTGCTTTCCGACGCCACGGGTGCGCGCGCCAACAGCAGCACACTGTCGCGCGGCCCGCTTGCGGGGGTGAGCGCCTCGACTTCGTCGAAACCGGCGACGGTGAGTGCCGCGCGCCAACCGTCCGAGTCCAGCAGCGGGCCGGTGCGGCGCATTCCGTCGGTATGGTCCCACCAGCCCGGCGACAGACCCCAGATCATCGACACCCACGGGTCGTCGGCGACGGTCTCGATCAGCGCCAGCACACCGCCGGGTGCGAGCAGTGCGCGCAGATGCGCGAGCGCCGTCGGAATGTCGGGGGTGGCGTGCACCACGTCCAACCCGCACACCAGGTCGTAGGCGAGCTCCGACATCCCTTGCGCCACAGGGTCTTTCGCGATGTCGAAGATTCCGGTGTCGACGTGTTCGAGTCCCGCGCGCCGTGCGTGCGCGGCGATCCGGTCGGTGAATACCGGCGAGATGTCGGTGGCGTGATACCGCAGCCGTCCCGCCGCCCGCGACACCAGATGCCGGGTCAGCGTTCCCGCCCCGGCGCCGATCTCGACAACGCGCACAGCGTCGGGACCGTCGAGCCGGTCGAGCATCGCGGCGACGGCCCGCACCAGCGGAATGGTGGCCCGGTGTTCCACGGTCCGCTCCCCCAACGTGCGCTCGAGAAGTTCGGCGTCACCGCGCGGATACAGCACGCCCAGCGCGGCCCCCGCCCGCGACAGGGCCACCGGGTAGGCCGCGGCGCAATGCGTGAGCAGTTCGACCATCCCGGTGAATTCCGGATGCTCGCGCACGATCCGCGCGGCCTGCTCCTCCGGGTCCGGCAGCGGCGAGGGATCGGTGAAGACGATGGTGTCACCGGAACGACTCAGTGCCCCCGCCGATTCGGCGAGTTCGACCAGGAAGGCGCGGAACCGCTCGAACTCGGGCCGTACCCCCAGCGCCGCGCGCGTTCCCGGCGCGCAGGTCGAGCGCAGATAGCGATCGGCCAGCGCCGCACACAGGTCGGTCAACCCGGCACGCAGCCCCGCGTATTCGTCGATGCCACGAACTATCCCGAATTCATTGCGGAACAGAGCTTCTCGCGCGGCAGCGATCGCGTCCGGAACCGAGTCCGCCACACCCGCGGGTCGCGCGGCGGAAGCCAAATCCGCCACACTCGCACGTTCCACGGCGGAGTTCGCGGCGGCAGCCGAATCTGGCACGCTCGCGGGTTCCGTCGGTGACTCCGGGTCGATCCAATAGCGCTGCCGCTGGAATGGGTAGGCGGGCAGCCAGGTGCGGCGGGTTTGTTCGGTGCGCTGGAATGCCGCGCGGTCCACCGGACATCCGGCCGTCCACAACGCGGCCACCGTCGCAACGACAGCGTCGACCTCGCGGCCGCGCCCGCCGGTTCGTGCCGAGGGCAGGCAGGCGACCGCCCGATGCTCCGGTTCGCCGGGCAATCTGCGGGCGAGGCGCGCCAGCCCGGTATCCGGACCGACCTCGATCAGCGTCGCCGCCCCTGGCTCGAGGCAGCGGGCCAGCCCCGCCCCGAAGCGCACCGGGGCGCGCAACTGGTCGAGCCAGTATCGCGGTGTCGTAACCCGGGTTCCACTCGCCCAGGTTCCCGTGACGCTCGAGACGTACGGCATCGTCGGCGCCCGGAACTCGGTCCGGGCGAGTTCGTCTCGGAACGCGCCGAGCATCGGCTCGACGGCCGCGGTGTGGAACGCGTGCTCGATGTCCAGCAGCCGCGCGGGTACCTCGCGCCGGGCCAGCTCGGCTGCCAGCGCGGCGACCGAGGCCGGATCGCCCGCCGCCACACATCGGTCCACCGCGTTCACGGCCGCGATCTCGACACCCTCGGGCAGCAGTTCGCGCAACCGCTCGGGATCGAGCGACACCGCGAGCATGCGTCCTGGCGGCAGTGCCGCTGCGAGGCGACCCCGCGCCGATACCAGGCGCACCGCGTCGGGCAGGCTCAGCACACCGGCGACGGTGGCGGCGGCGTACTCGCCGAGACTGTGCCCAAGCATCGCCGCGGGCGTGATCCCCCAGTCCCGCAACGTGACCGCCAGGCAGTACTCGACCGCGAACAGTGCCACCTGCTCGTGTGGCGCGGGAGCACCCGGCGTCTCCGTGCGCGCGAGTTCGGCGCGCAGGTCGACGCCGAGCGCGCTCAGTAGCCGGTCGCATTCGTCCAGATGCGCGCCGAAGGTCGCGTCCCGCTCCGCCAACTCCATTGCCATGCCCGGGTAGCGGCCGCCCTGACCGGGGAAGACGAAGACCGGCCGAGGGGCTGCGGCGTCCGCGCGCGAGGCGAACACCGGAAGTTCCTGTGCCCCGGTAGGTTCCGGCGATTCGCCCGCCGCGACCCGATCCAACGCGGTCACGGCATCCCCGGTATCACGGCAAAGCACCGCGAGCCGATGACCGAAGGGCCGCCTACCCGCCAGTGTCGTCGCGACATCGGCCGAATCGATCTCGGGCCGCGCGCGCAGGTAGTCGGCGAGTTCGCGCGCCGACGCCGTCAACGCGGATTCGGTACGAGCACTGAGCATCAGCGTGTGCACTCCGCGCCGTCGATCCGGCGGCGGCTCCGAAGCCTGCGGCTGTTCGAGCACCACGTGGACGTTGGTGCCGCCGACGCCGAAAGAACTCACCCCGGCGCGCCGCGGCTGCGCCGCATGCCAGGGCACGGTGGCGTCCGCGACGAAGAACGGCGTCGCGGCGAAGTCGATCCGGGGATTCGCGCGGCGGTAGTGCAGGCTGCCCGGGATGATTCCGTCGCGCACGGTGAGTATCGCCTTGATCAGTCCGGCGATGCCCGACGCGGCGTCCAGGTGCCCGATGGAGGATTTCACCGAACCGAGCGCGCAATAGCCGGTGCGGTCCCCGCCCAGCCGGAAGGCACGGGTCAGCGCCGCCACCTCGATGGGGTCGCCCACTTCGGTACCGGCGCCGTGTGCTTCGACGTAGCCGATGGTGTCGGCGCCGACACCGGCGGCGGCGTGGGCCTCGGCGATCACCGCGCTCTGCCCGGTCACGCTGGGCGCGGTGTATCCGGCCTTTGCGGCCCCGTCGTTGTTCACCGCCGATCCGAGTATCACCGCGTGCACCCGATCCCCGTCGCGGACCGCGTCGGAGAGGCGTTTGAGCAGAACGACCCCGACGCCGCTGCCGCCGACCGTGCCCCGCGCGGTCTCGTCGAAGGGGGCGCAGCGCCCGTCCGGTGAATAGATTCCGTCTTCGGCGTAGACGTAGCCCTGTCCTTGCGGAACCAGCAGCGACACCCCGCCCGCCAGCGCCATATCGCATTCGAACGATTCCAGGCTGCGGCATGCCAGGTGCACCGCGGCCAACGACGACGAACAGGCCGACCCGACGGCGTAACTGGGCCCGGTGAGGCCGAGCTTGTGCGAGACGGTGGTGGCGGCGAAATCCTTGTCGTTGTGCACCAGGAGCGACAGCCCGCCGACGCGGCGCACCAGGTCGGGGTCGGGCAGCAGCTGACGGATCAGATAGGAACTCATCGCCGAGGCCAGGAATACCCCGACCGGGCCGAGGTCCGCGGACGGTTCGTATCCCGAGGAGTCGAACGCCGCCCACGCGGTCTCGAGCGCGACGCGATGCTGGGGATCCATGATCGCGGCTTCCCGCGGCGAGTAGCCGAAGAACTCCGCGTCGAAGCCCGCGATGTCGTCGAGCTTGCCCTCGGCCCCGACGAACCGCGGATCCGTCGTGCCGTCGGGTTTATCGAACCGGGTGATGCCTTCCCGCCCGGCGAGCAGGTTGTCCCAGAAGGCGGTCACGTCCGCCGCGCCGGGGAACCGGCAGGCCAGACCCACGACCGCGATCGACTCGATCATCGCGCGACCTCCGTTCGACGCGCCCGCGCCGCGGCACGGCGGCGCAGACCGCGGGCCTGGGCCGTGGACAGCGGCGCCGAGTCGTCGGCGAGGTCGGAGCCGTCGAGGAATACGGCGAGTTCGGCGACCGTCGGATACCGGAACAGGTCGACCAGGGTCACCGACAGCCCGAGTCCGTCGCGCAACCGCGTCTGCAATCCGAGGAGCAGCAAGGACGTGCCTCCCGTTTCGAAAAATCCCCGATGCCGATCGACCGTGTCGCGGCCGAGCACCGCCGACCATGCCCGCGCCACCGCGTCTTCGGTCGCCGAACCGGAGGGACGGTCGGCCGCGCCGGAGGTGGGCGCCGATTCGGCGAGTCGTATCAGCGCCGCCCGATCGAGTTTGCCGGTGCCGGTGTGGGGCAGTTGCGCCACGATCACGATGCGCGCGGGCACCAGCGGCGCCGCCACCATGTCGCGCAACCGCGCGGACACGTCCGCGGCCACCGGGGCGACCTCGTCTGCGTGGGTGACGAATCCGACCAACAGTCGGTGCGCGCCGGTGCCGCACGCCACCACGGCCGCGCCGCGTACGCCGGGAATCCGCCGAAGCGCGGCCTCCACCTCGCCGGGTTCGATACGCACCCCGCGCACCTGCACCTGCGTATCGCGGCGACCGAGGAAGAACAGGCGACCGTCGCGGCGGCGGGCAAGATCGCCGGTGTGATAGACCCGCCGTCCGTGCGCGTGCGGATCGGGGCGGAAGTTCGCCGCAGTGCGCGCGGGATCGCGCAGGTAGCCGCGGGCCAGGGTGTGGCCGCCGATCACCACCTCACCGATGACTTCGGGCGGTACGGGGCGGCCGGCGGAGTCGGCGACCCAGACCGCGGCGGGCGTGATCGCGGTGCCGATCGACGGTGTGGCCCCCACCGTCTCGGGTACGACGGCGCGGGTGGCGTAGGTGGTGGCCTCCGACGGGCCGTACAGGTTGCGGACCTTCGCGTCGGGGTGGGCCGCGCGCAGAGCGCGCACCAGGTCGGCGGTCAGCGGTTCGCCTGCCAGGTTGACCGCGCGCAGGCCCGCGGGGATGGCGCGCGCGTCGAGCAGCGCCTCGACCGCGGCGGGCACGGTGTTCAACAGTGTCGCCTGCCCCGCCCACGGCGTGCGCCCGGATTCACCCAGGGTGAGCGCCGATTCGGCCAGGACGACCGTCGTCCCTCGGGTCAGGGGAACGAACAGTTCGAAGATCGACAGATCGAAGCCGATCGATGTGGTCGCGAGCACCACCGACAGTTCGTTTTCGTCGAATTCGGCGTGGCACCAGCGCACGAACGCGGCGGCGCCACCGTGTTCGATCGCCACGCCCTTCGGCGCGCCCGTCGACCCCGACGTGTAGAGCACGTAAGCGAGCGCCGCGGCGGGCACCGGCAGTCCGAGATCGTCGGGCGCGTGCCGGATCAGGTCGGGATCGTGCGGTGAGACCACCACCGGTACCGGGAGTTCGGCTCCGGAATCCGCGTCGGCGATGGCCAATTCGACTTCGGCGGTGGCGAGCAGGCCTCGAACCCGCTCGGCGGGTTGATCCTCGGTCACCGGCAGGTACGCCGCACCCGCCTTGAGCACGGCCAGCAACGCGACGACGAGTTCGACCGTGCGCGGCATCAGGACCGCGACCACGCTTCCGGCCCGGCAACCACGTCGCCGCAACTCGCGGGCCAGCCGGTTGGCCCCGGCGTTCAGGGACCGGTAACTGACGTGCCGGGTGCCTTCGACCAGCGCGACCGCGTCCGGTGCCGCCGCCACGGCCAGTTCGAACAGACGATGTACCGGCGGCGTATCGCGATACCGCCCCGGATGCGTCTGCCCACGCAGCCGGGCCAGATCCCGCGGCCCGAGCAGGGGCAACCGGCTCACCGCGGTATCCGGCTCCCGAAGCGCCCCGTCCAGCAGGGTGCGCAAGTAGCCGGTCACCGTGGCCAACAGGGACTTTCCACAGTGTGCCGCGTCGGCGTCCAGGATCACCGCCGGACCGGCGGGACCGTCCGTCACGGTGACGGTGAGCTCGTATTTGGCCCCCGCCGGCGCCACCTCGATGACCTCGCCGCGGATTCCGGGCAGTTCCGGCGCGGCGGGTCGCTTCTGGTAGGCGAGCAACACCCCGAACAGGGGGGTGGAATGGCGATCTCGGGGCACACCGGCCAATTCGACGATCCGGTCGAACGGGGTGTGCCGGTATTCGAGCGCGTCCAGGACCAGATCACACATCTGTTCCACCAGGTGCTCGAACGACGGGTCACCGGACAGCCGCAACCGCAGCGGCACCGTGTTCACCGCCATACCGACCACCGAGGAACTGTCGTCGGTACGTTGGTCGACCGGTGTACCGATCACCAGATCGCGCTGTCCGCCGAATCGGGTCAGCAGACAGAACAACGCGGTCGCCACCACCGCGAACCGGGTGACGCCCAGGCGGTGACACAACCGATCGAGCCGCGACTGATCGGCGACGGTGAACCGACTGCTCACCACCTCGTCGGCCGCGGCGGACGAGGCGCCGAACAGCCCCGTATACGCGGGAACGTCTCGCACGACGTCGCGCCAGAACGGCGTCCCGGCGTCGGCGAGTTCCGGCTCTCGACGTACCAGGGCTTCGAAACTCGGTGCCGGGTCGCGCAATTGGTCCGGTCGACCGGTTCGGGCCGCCCGATACGCGGCGCTCAGTTCGGCGCACACCAGCTCGAGCGACGCGCCGTCGAACACGATGTGGTGCGCCGCCGCGACCAGTACGGCCCGCTGTGGCGTGGGCCTCAGCAACCACCAGGCGAACGCGGGTTCCGCGTCGAGCGCGAACGGTCGCCGCGCGATGGCGCGCAGCATCCGGTCGACGTCCGCGCGCCCGCAATCGACCAGGCGCAGCGGGGGAATCGGCCCGTCGAACCACTGCCACGGCCGGTCTGCGTCGACGCCGAACCTGGCGCGCAACGCCTCGTGCCGACGACCGATCCGCGACACCGCCGCGCGCAGCGCGACGACATCCAGCGGACCGGTGAGCTCGATCGCGCTACAGATGTTGTAGGCCGCCGAATCCGGCGCGAGCTGATGCAGAAACCACAGCCGCCGCTGCGCGGACGCGAGCGGGCTGCCCGCGTCCGACGTCGCGCCGCGCGGTGATTCGACGGCCGATCCGATCATGAGCGAGCGACCTCGACCGACACCGGTCGGGCCTCGTCGACCACCCGGGCGAAATCGGCCACGGTCGGGGATTTGAACAGTCGGCGAACCGACAGTTTGACCCCGAATACGCGGGTGGTCGCGGCGATCACCTGCATGGCCCGCAACGACTCGCCGCCCAGTTCGAAGAACAGGTCTGCGGTACCGACCCGGTCCACCTTCAGCACCTTCGCCCAGATCGCCGCGACGGCCTGTTCGGTCTCGGTGCGCGGCGCCACATATTCGCGGCGTCCGGCGAGATCGGCGCGGGTGGGTTGCGGCAACGCGCGCTGGTCGACCTTGCCGGTCGGGGTGAGCGGCACACTGTCGAGCACCACGCACGCGGTCGGCACCATGTACTTCGGCAGCCGGTCGCGCACGTACTGTTGTAGTTCGGACGCGTCGGGACGCCCCTGCACCGTCGGGAGCAGATACGCGATCAGCGCCTTGTCCGAAGGGGTTTCGCCGCGCACCGTCACGATGGCCCGGCTCACCTCGGGGTGGGTCTCCAGCACGGCCTCGATCTCGCCCGGTTCCACCCGGAACCCGCGGATCTTCACCTGATGGTCGGTGCGACCGAGGAACTCCACCTGTCCGTCGTCGAGGAAACGGCCCAGATCGCCTGTCGCGTACCGACGGTCGCCGGCTGCGGCGGGGTCGGGTCGAAAGGCCCGCGCCGTCTCCGCAGGCCGCCCCGCGTACCCGCGGGCCACCCCGGCGCCACCGATGTACAGCTCGCCCGCCACCCCGACCGGCACCGGCCTGCCGTGCGGATCGAGCACCTCGGCGCGCACGCCCGCGACCGGAGTGCCGATCGGCACCTGCGTGCGGTCGGTCGGGTCGCCGGGCGCGGCGAACGACACCGTCGACCAGACCGTGGCCTCGGTCGGCCCGTACTCGTTGGCCAGTCGCGCCGACGGCGCCGCCGTGGCGCAGGTGTCCGACAGTGTCCGCGGGCACGGTTCACCGGCCGCGACGATCGTGCGAAGGGAATCGAGCCACCCGCGCTCGGCCTGGTCGAACAGCGGCGCCAGCAGCGACGGGATGGCTAGCGTATGGGTGGGTCGCTGGCGTGCGACGACGGCGGCCAGACTCGCGGGTTCGATCTGCAACCCCTCCGCGGGCAACACCAGGGTGCCGCCGCGGGTGAGCGTCCAGAAGATCCCGGCCACCGAGCTGTCGAACGCGAAGGAGGACAGCAGCAGGAATCGTTCGGGGTCGGTCCCGTACGCGGCGGTGCGCGCCGCCAACGACGCCACCACATTGCGATGAGTCACCACAACACCTTTGGGCTGCCCGGTGGAACCGGAGGTGAAGATCACGTAGGCGGCGTTGTCGGGGACCGTCCCGGCGGCCACCGGATGCGCCGGACGGTCCGCGCAGAACATCAGGCCCGGATCCACCGCGAGCACGTCGGCCCGGTCGCCGAGCCGGTCCCGCAGATGTCGCTGGGCCACGACCGCCGTCACGTCCACCGCGGCGAGCAGGGCCGCGATCCGCTCGTCCGGCTGTCCCGGATCCAACGGCAGGTAGGCGGCGCCGGAGGCGAGTACGCCGACCAGACAGACGATCTGCTCGACCGACCGCTCCGCCAGCACCGCCACCGGGCGCTCGGGCCCGGCACCGCCCTCGCGCAGCGCATGCGCCAATCGGTTCGCCCGGCGATCCAGTTCACCGTAGGTGAGCGCCGAACCGTCCAACTGTACCGCGACCGCGTCGGGGCGCAGTACGGCCTGCTCGTGGATCAACTCGTGCAGGCATCGCTCATCGGGTACCGCCCGCGGCCCGGCCACGAAACGCTCCAGCGCGGCCCGGTCACGCGCGGACAGCAGCGGCTCGGTGTCGTACCGCGCGTCCGGGTCGGCCGCCATCGCCGCGAGCACCTGGGCGTAGCAGTCGCGAACGCTGTCCATCAACTCGCCGGAGAATTGCAGGCCGTCGTACTCGATCCTGACCTCGAGGTGACCGGTGTCCCGATTCAGCCGGAAGATGCCGCAGAACGGGAAGGTCGACTCGCCGTACAGTTCGTCGGCCACGTGCTCGACGCCGCGATCCTTCCACCGGTCGAGCACGCCGAACACGTGGTAGTTGGTGAAGAAGAACAGCGCCTCGGCCAGCGGCTCGTTGCCCTGATGGCGTTTGAGCTCGGCCATCGGCAGCCGCCGGTACGGCAGCGAGGCCTGTTCGGCGACCAGCGTGGCGGCGATCAGGTCGCGCCAGGTGCCACCGGTCATCCGTACCCGCAGCGCCAGACTGTTGACGAACAGCCCGATCGCAGTACTGCCGTCGGCGGTTTCGGGCCTGCCGTTGGTGACGGTGTAGGTCAGCGTGTCCTCGTGCCCGCCGTAGGCCGACATCACGGCGAGGTGCGCGGCCATCAGCACGCTCTTGAGCGGCACCGCCCGGGCCGCGGCCAGTCCCTTCAGCCGCTCCGACAACTCCACCGGCACCGGCACCGCGATCCGGACGATCTCGCGGTCGCCCTTGTCCGCGCGCGGACCACCCGACATCCTCGGCAACCGCATCAGCGTGGCGTCGGCCAGGTAGGAATCCCAGAACTCGTAGTTGCGCTGGTCCTCGAGCGCCGTCAACTCCAGGGCGACCGCGTCGCGCATGGTCGATGTCGGCGGCCGGATCGCGATCGGCTCGTCGAAGACCAGCGAGAAGTAGTGACTGAACAACTCGGTGATCATCAACGCCTCGCTCCAGCCGTCGACGATCTCGTGATGGAAGCCGTAGGTGAACTGGAACAGATCCGGCCCCAGTTCGTGGATCATGAAGCGGATCAGCGGATATTCATCCAGTTCGAATCCGCGCTGTTTCTCCCGGTCGATCCATTCGTCGATCCGCGCGCCCTGCTCGGACTCGCCGAGGTCGCGCAGATCATCGTGGTACAGCGGCGTCGCGTACTCGCCGTGCACCAGTTGCAGCGGCCTGCTGTAGGTGGCCATGTCGAACGAGGTCCGCAACATGGGATGGCGTTCCAGCAGTTGGCGGATCACCGTGCGCATCACCTCGAGATGCAGCGGCGCCCGCAGGCGCACCGAGGCGATGGCGTGGTAAACGGCCGACTTCGCCGCGAAGTCCCGGTGGAAGATCATGCCCTCCTGCAACAGGTTCAGCGGGAACGCGTCCTGAACCTCCGCCGGCAAACGTTCACGATCGGCCGGGTCGATCAACTCGAACGGCTCGGTCGCCGCGACCGTCTCCGGCGCGGTGCGGCCGTCGAGATGGGTCGCGCACTGCCGCACGGTCGGAAACCGGTGCAGATCGGCGACGGTGACTTCGACACCTCGGGCCTGCGCGCGACTGGCGACCATGACACTGCGGATCGAGTCGCCGCCGAGGGCGAAATAGTTGTCGTCGATGCCGACCCGCTGGACACCGAGCACCGTGGCCATCGCCCCGGCCAGGATCTCTTCGGTGGCGGTACGCGCGGCGACGAAGGCCGAGAACTCCGGCTGCCTACTCGCGGGCCGGGGCAGCGCCGCCCGATCCAGTTTGCCGTTCGCGGTTTCCGGCAGCGCCTCGAGTATCATGAAGGCCGCCGGAATCAGCTGCGCGGGCAACCTGTTACTGCAGAATTCGGCCAGTACGCCGGGCTGCGGCGCCGCCCCCGGCGCGGGTACCACGTAGGCGACCAGCATCGGTTCACCGGCCAGCGGCGAGGACCCGCCGGGATCCTCGTCGGTGCGGGCCGTCACCACCGCCCGCACCACGGTGTCGTGGTCGAGCAGCACCTGTTCGATCTCCGCGGGTTCGATGCGGACGCCGCGGATCTTGACCTGTTCGTCGGCGCGGCCGAGATATTCCAGAATTCCGTCGGGCCGCCTGCGAGCCAGATCGCCGGTCCGGTAGTACCGCCCGCCGTCGAGAACGACGAAGCGCCGCGCGGTCTGTTCCGGCCGAGCCAGATAGCCCTGCGCCACCCCGGCGCCACCCAGGTAGATCTCGCCGACCATGCCGTCGGCGACCGGCTGCCTGCGCGGATCCAGCAGCGCCACCTCGGTATTGGCGATCGGCGAACCGATCGGCACCGGTCCGGTGTGCGGAGTGTCCGCACCGACGAGATAGGCGACGCTGCCGACGACCGTCTCGGTCGGCCCGTACTCGTTGACGACGCGGGCCCCGCCCGCCCGGAACAATTCGACGCTCTCCGCGCGCAGGGCCTCACCGCCGACCACCAGGGTGCGGACCCGGCCGGTCAGCTCGGCCGGATCGAGCAGTTGATTCAGCACGTCGAGGTGGGTGGGGGTCAGCTTGACCAGGGTCAGATCGGTGCGTGCGCGCAACTGCGCCACCAGGCCGTTCAAGCCCGCGCGCTCCGGAACCAGGATCACCCGCTGCCCGGTGGTCAGCGGAGCGAGCAATGTCGTGAGCGTGAGATCGAAACCGATGGAGGACGCGACAACCGCGCCGGATCCTTCCGCCATCCGGTAGGTCCGCGCCGCCCACGACAGGTAATTGGCCAGACCGGCGTGGGTGAGCTGGACGCCGTTGGGCGCACCGGTGGTGCCGGAGGTGTACATGACGTAGGCGAGGCCGTCCATGTCCACCCGCACCGGATCGGCGGGGGCGAGGCCGTCCGATCCGCTCGATTCGTCGTCCACCGCGAGCATCGCCGCGCCGCCGGGATCGGTGCGGTCGAGGCGTTCTCGTTCGGTGAGCAGCACCGTCGCCGCCGTCTCCGTCAGCACGAAGGCCAGTCGGGCCGAAGGATGTTCGATATCGACGGGGACGAACGCCGCCCCGGCTCGCAGCACGGCCAGCAGCGCGACCGGCAGCGCCGCAGTGCGCCCGATGTTCACCACGACCCGGTCACCCGGACGCACTCCGAGCTCGATCAGCCGGGCCGCCAGCCGCGCGGCTCGCCCATCGAGTCGGGCGTAGGTGAGTTCGCCGTCGGCGGCCTCCACCGCGACGGCGTCGGGTGTGCGGCGCGCCTGCTCGGCGACGCCGATGTGCACCGGGTTGTCGGGCACGTCCTGCACCGGTCCCCGGCCCGTCGCGGCGGCCCGCTCCCGCTGCGCGACCGGGAGCATGCCTAGCTGGGTCACCGTCGCCTCCGGGTTCGCCACCGCCGCGGCGAGCAGCGCGAGCAGGCATTCGGTCAACGATTCGGCCACGCCCGCTTCGACGCGCGCGTCGTCGTAGCCGGTCTCGATGTCCACCCGCCCCGCGCCGAGCATGAAACGGATCCGGACCATCGCGTCCGCGGACGCGTTCTCCGCGACCGGGGTGAACGTGACCGCATCCGCGGCCTGCGGCGACGCGATCTCGGTGACCTCGACGGCGAACGAGGTCCACGGCTCGGCCGCGATCCCCGGCCGCGCGGCGGGATCCAGATGGTCGATACGCGCGACCCATTCGGCGCGCCGCGCGGCGGCCTCGCCGACGGCGGCCCGCACGGGCAGTTGCCCGTCGAACGCGCACACCATCGGGACGACCCGCTCGAATCCGCCGACGGCCTCGCGCAGGGTGGGATGCGAGCGCGCGGCGGTGACCGCCGCGACGCTCACCGGCCGCTCTCCGGCGAACCGCCACACCAGCACCTCCGACAGTCCGGCGAGCAGCTCCGATGTCGTGTGCTCCCACTGTGTCGCGAGGAAGTTCAGCCCGGACCACAGTTCGCCGGTGACCGTCGCGTGACTCGAACGCCAGTCCCCCCCACCCGAACCCGCCGTGCCGCGCCACCCTGCCTCGGTCGCCTGATCGAGGTATCTCGTCCACGCGGCACGGTCCGGTGCGTGTTCCGCGTCGGCCAGCAGTTCGCCGTGCCAGGTGGCGAAGTCGGCGTATTGCAGGGGCGGTTCGGCATCGGCTCGCGCGCCACCTTCGTAGCGGGCCACCACCTCGCGCGACACGACGCGCAGCGATTCCGGATCGACCACCAGGGCGTGACCGGTGAGGATCAGCCACGAGCCATCCCTCCCGGTCGCGAGCAGCGCGCGGAACGCGGGGCCCGCCACCGGGTCCAGCGCGGCCCGTTCCCGCCGGCAGATCGCCTCCGGGCCCGCCGCGGGCGATGTCGCCCGTACCAGCGGCGCCGCGGTGTCGTCGATCACCTGCACCGGCAGACCGCGTCCCGGTCCCGGGACGAACCTCGTGCGCAACGCCTCGTGCCGGTCGGCGACCGCGCTCACGGCGGCGGCCAACCGATCCGCGTCGAGCGGGCCTTCGATCTGGACGGCCAGTTGCGCGAACGGTTCCACCCCCGAGGCGATCCGCCGTGCCCAGACCCGCCGCTGGGTCGGCGCGGTCCGGAATCCGGTGCCCGCCCCATCCGCTCTCGATGAGACCGGATTCGAGCTCACTGTGGTCACTGCGTTGTTCCTCCCTGGCTTCGGGGTTCTCCGCCACTGACGGCCTGCACCCGCAATGCGGAATCGGTCGCGATCTCCTGCTCGGTGAACAGGCACTCGCGCAGGGCGTTACGTGCGAACAGATCCTGTTGATCGGCGAAATACGGCGAGGCCGGATCGGTGGACTGGGCAAAGGTGAGCAGTCCCCTGGCACGCGGTCCACGGTCGGTGAACTCGACGGCGAGCACGAAACTGGTGCCCTCGTTCACGACGTAGCCGTCGGTGGTCAGATCACTGTCGTGAAGCGGCTGTCCGGCCGAGAGCACCGGCTCCCGTGATGTGCCCGGCCGCGGGTTGTACCGGACGATGTCGGTCACGCCCAGTTCGTCCACGGACCCCGGCACGGGAAACCACCGATCCCCCTTGCGGGTGCGCTGCACCTGTCCCAGCGGCACGTCCACCGGCAGACCGGCCGCCGTCATGCTCCGCACCGCCCCGGCTAGCGCCGTACGCGCCAGGGCGGGATCCATGCGCGGGTCGCGCGGTGTGCCGAGCGGATCGGCCGGGTCGAACCCGGTCGCGAATACGGTGCTACCGGCGCCGAACATGTCCGGGTAGGACTTCGACAACCCGCGCATCGTCTCCCGCCACAGCACCGCGCCCCGACTGTCGACGTCGAATCCGCCGTCCCATTCCGACAGCACCGCACACCCTTTCGTCAGATCGACCGGCCCTTCGGGCAGGTTCGTCGTCGTCGCGGCGGTGTCCGCGCAGGCGGCGCGCACCACGGGCAGCAGCAGCCGCGAAACGAGCGACCGGTTCGACAGGGCCGCGGCGCTCAGCTCGGACAGGTCGATCTTGCGGTCGGCGCCCGCGACCTCGCCCAGCCTCGCTCCGGTGAACATCGACCCGGTCAGCCGGGCACGCGGGTCCAGTTCGGTGCGCTCGGGGCCGAGCAGCGGGGTGTAGCCCTCGAGCCTGCGGGACGGATGCGCGACCCAGTGGCTGTTGTTCGCGTTGAACACCACATCGCGGTCGGTCAGCCGGGGCCAACCCCGCGGCGGCAGCAGTCCCGGGGCGGGCGCGCCGTCCTCGACGCGCCAGTCGTTGTCCGGATCGCTGCCGTCGAGCAGCCGCAGCGGATCCGTCTCCCAGGCCCGCACCGCCGCGGGCCCGAGATTCGGTGTCGCCGACGCGTTACCGAACCAGACCCGGCCCGCGCTGTCCGCCGCGACGGTCTGCACCCACGCGGTGCCGTACCGCAGATGTATCCGCTCGGCCTCGGCCACATCCCGGGCGCGGTCTAGCGCCAGCCAGAACGGCAGCAGCCGGTCGTTGTCGAGATTGGCGTCACGCAGGGTCACCGCGTGCCGCGCCGTCCAGTCGAGCCGAGGAATCTCCGCGCCACCGGTGAGCACCGGCCCGTAACGGGTGGACCACAGGGTTCGGGTCACCCGCTCGAGCCGCCCGTCCGCGGCGAGCACATCGATGACGACGTCCTTGCGCCCCATCTGCTCGACCGCGTCGCCGATCCGATAGCTGGTGGGGTCACCGGGAGTCAGCTCGACCGAGTACAGCGCGAACCGATAGCCGGGCGCGACCATATGCGTCCAGGCCAGGTTGTCGTTGAACCCGATCTGTATACCTGGCATCCCTCCCAAGCTGACGCCGTAGACGTTCAGCATGCCCGGGATCGTCAGTTGCGCCTCCCAGAAGCGGCTTTCGCCCTGCCAGGGGTAGTGCGGACCGGCGATGAGCGCACCGCGCCCGCTCGCGGTGAGTTCCCCACCCAGCGCCCATCCGTTGCTGCCGAGGCCGTTACCGGTCGCGGCGGGCCCGTCGAGTCGCGTGTCCGGGCTCTGACGCTGTTCCTGCGACGGTCCGTCGCCCGGCGGCCTGGCCGCCGCGATCGCGCGCAACAACATGCCGCTGCTCGCGCTGATCGCGAGATCCCGCTCATAGGCCAGTATCTCGACCGCGGTGACGGGTCCGACCCACTCCTGCCCGGCACACCAGCCCCGCGCGCCGTGCCGAGCCAGCGCCGAATTGAACCCCGCCGCATAGCCTTCCACCATGGCGCGCGCGTCGGCAGGCAACCGCGACAGTTGCTCGAGGCCGCGTCCGATCAGATCCAGTCCGCGGTAGGCGGCGTCCGAGGTCAGGTTCTCCCCGTCCCCGCCGCCCCGGCCGAACCACCGTGACCGCTCCGCGCGCACCTTGACGATCTGATCGACCAGATCACACGAGCGATCCTCGGCGTAGGCCCAGCCCTGCCCGAACCCGAGCCCGCCGTAATCGAACGCCAGAATATGCGCGATCCCATGCGAGGTGCGCCGGATGACCGCGCGGTAGCCCCCGTCCCCCGCCACGTCCCGGTAGTCGACCGGCGCGGGCGCGGGGGAGACCGTGGCCAGCAGCACCAGCACGAGACCCGCGCACCACAGGAACCGACGCATCAGCCCCTCCCCACCGCGGTCCCCGACGGACACAGCCGCCGGATCGCGCCCGCGAGAATGTCGCGTGCGTGGGATTCGGCGATGCTGCTCGGTCGATAGCTCAACCGGATGTCCAATCGCGGCGCCGACTCCACGATCTCAAGCGACAGCGCGGCGGGCAGCCACCCCGCGCCGTCGTGCGGCGGATGGAAGTGCCCCGAACGCACCCGCAGATCGCCACCGACACCCGGCGCCGACGAAACCGCACGGGCCGGAATGTAATTCACGAGGATGTCGAACACTCGTCCACCGTCGGCGCGGGCGCTGTCGAACAGCGTTTCGAACACATCGAACTTGCGTCGCGGCTCCATGTGCGCATGTGCCGACGCCGCCAGGGTTTCCCGGCGGACCTGGTCCGCGATCGAGTGCCCCGCCGCTCGATCCAGCATCAACGGGACGAGACCGGCGAACATCCCCACGGTGCCCCGGTCGGCCTTGCGCCGCGAATCCGCGAATGTCCACAGACAGATTCGCTCCGAACCCGACACCGCCAGAAGGGATTCCGCGAACGTGGCGATCACCAGCTGCGCCATCGACATCCGGCGCGACGCCGCGGCCGCGCGGAGTCGCCGAAGCGGATCGTCGCGCAGTGCCTCCGACAGCGTCGCGCTGTCGCCGAGTACCGGCATGCTCGAACCGGATTCGGGAAAACATCGACTGCTCGGGTAGCGCCGCAGCACGGACCGCCACCAAGACGAGTTCTCGTCCAACATGCCCGGCGTGACCCGGGCCCGCTGGCGGCGTGCCGCGGCCAGGAAGGAGACGGATTCCGACGCAGGGGCACGATGCGCGAGAATTCGCGCCAACTCGCGTTCGATGAGGAACAGGCCCGTGCCGTCGACGACGAGGTGGCCGAAGGTGAGCAGCAGCGCATGGTGGTCCTCGCGCAGCCGCAGCAGCCGGAATCGAAAATTGCCGGCCGCCCCCGTGCCGAGGCGATCGTTGAGATCGGCGGCGTAGGTCAAACCGACGTAACGGGCGAACTGCTCGCGATCATCGGCGCGGACCTCCCGCAACTCGACGATTCGCGCGTCCGCCGTCGGTGGCTCCCACTCCTGGTGCGCCGAGCCGCCCTCGGACACCACCCGCACCGCCAGCGCGTCGTGGCGCTCGACGACTTCCCGCAGCGCCGATACCAGCCGAGCGACCTCGAGCCGTCCCGAGATCTCGTAGGAGATACCGACATTGTCGTATCCGCCCGTCTGCCCGGCGCGCAGGTAGACGTCGTGCTGCTCGAACGTCAGCGGTGCGCGGTCGATCCCGGCCGTCACAGCGCGGCCCCCACCAGATTCGCCACCGACCGCACGGACACACCGGCCTCGAGCAGTTCCAGCACGTCGATGTCGACTCCGCTCCAGTGCCGGACCATTTCGATGATCTCGACCGCGTCGGCCGAGTCGCCACCTATGTCGAACAGGTCCGACTCCGGTTCGACAGGGCGGCCGAGCACCTGTTCGAAGATCGAGGCGACCCGCGATCGCACCGAATCGACGGTCTCCGTTGAATCGTTCACGACGCCGGAACCCGTCCCTCGGCGGCGCCCGCGACATCCCGCGCGCTCTGCACGTCGAGTTCGTCGGGGGTGCCCTGCCACACGATCTCGCCGTGGCGCAGCACGATGACCGAATGCGCGCGATCCAGCACGCTGAGCCGATGCGCCACGACGATCAATGTGATTCCGGTGTCGATGAGTTCGGCGAACACCCGTCGTTCGGTGGCGGGGTCGAGCGCGCCGGTGGCCTCGTCGAGAATCAGCAGGCCGGGTTGTTTGATCAGGGCCCGCGCCAGCGCGATGCGCTGCCGCTGACCTCCTGACATGCCCGAACCGGACGGTCCGACGGGGGTGTGGTAACCCAGCGGCATCGCCATGATGTCGTCGTGCACCTGAGCCTGTTCGGCCGCCCGCCGCACATGTTCGGCGGTGGCCATCGGCGCACCGAGGGTGATGTTGTCCAGGATCGTTCCCGCGAACAGTCCGGCGTTCTGGTTCACGTAGCCGATCCCCGACCGATACGCGCGCACGTCGATGTCCGCGAGATCGATGCCACCGACCGATATCCGGCCGTCCTGCGGTGTATGCATGCCCGCGATCAGCATCGCCACCGTCGATTTGCCCGAGCCGGACGCGCCGAGCACGGCGAGGAATCGACCGGCGGCCACATCGACTGAGACATCGCGCACCGCGGCATCGTTGCCCCCGGGGTAGCGGTAGCCGACCGATTCGCACCGCACGGAAAAGGGCCGCTCCGAGGGAGCTTGCCCGCGGGTCGAGCCCCCACCCTCCGGATCAGCTGTCAGCATGTCGTCGAGCCGAGCGAACAATCCGCTCATCGAGGCGAGTTGCATTCCCGAATTCAGCAACGTCGTCGCCGGGGCGAACACCCCGATGGTCAGCGCGGTGAACGCCAATGTCTCGCCGAGCGAGGCCGTCCCGTTCAACACCGCACGCGTACCGAAGAGCAGCAGCACCAGTGGCGCCGCGAACAGCAGGGTGTTTCCGCACGCGGCGAACAGGTCGAGGCTGCGCCGGGTCAGCAACTTCATGTTGACCTCCGAAACCAGCGTGTGGCTCCACCGTTCGGCCGCGATGTCCTCGTCGCCGCCGCTTTTCAGGGTGGCGATGCCATCGAGGAGATCGATCAATTCGTCCTGACTGCGCGCCTGGCTCTCCAGCACCTGCGGACCGAGATGCGCCTGATTGCGCCAGCCGAACACCAACACGGCGATCTGGATCACGAGCAGCGCCGACGCCACCAGCGCCAATCTCGCGTCCAGAAACCACATCACGACGAAGTAGCCGAGCATCGCCACGGAATCCACCGCCGCCGCGACCACTGTGATACCGAGCACCTGGTTCACGGCGCTCACGGTGCGCACCCGCATCGCGAGATCACCCGGTCGTCGCACCGTGAAGTACTCGTAGGGCAGTGAGACCAGATGCTGCAGCACCCCGATCGTCACCGTTTTGTCGGCCCGCGCCTGATGGCCCGCGAACATCCAGGACCGTATCCATTGCAGGCCGAACACGAGAGCGATCAGCAGCGCCACCACCACCGCGAGCCGCCCGAGGGACGCCGCACCCCGCTGCGGCAACACCGTGTCCACGACATAGGCCGTGGCTCCCGGCATGGCGAACTGCAAGGCCATCAGCCCGAACGACACCAGCGCCAGCCGCGCCAACGTGGACCGGTCGGGCACCATATAACGCAGGCTCCGCCACGACCCCCGCCGCACGCCGACACCAACCCGAGGGGCCCGCAACGGGGGCGAGAACTCGATCGCGATACCGGTGAACGATTCGGCCACCATCGGATACGACAGTCTCCGCCGCCCGTAAGCGGGGTCGACCACGAAGACCGAGGTGCGAGTCGCCCGCTCGAGCACCACGAAATGTCGGAACTCCCAGAACAGAATCGATCCCGGTGGCAGCGCCCGCAACGCGCCCTGCGTCACCGAGACGCCGCGCCCGTGCAGTCCGTAGCCGCGCGCCACCTCGAGCACGGTGCGCGCCGAGGTCCCCCGAGGACCGGAATCCACCTGCTCGCGCAGACGCGCCAGCGGTACGTCGACACCGTGGTAGGCCAGCGTCATCGCCAAACAGGCGGGTGCGCAGTCACTCGCCTGCGTCTGCGGCCGATACGGAATGCGATACCGAAATCCCCTGGCGTCGGCGCAGAATTCACGCACGGTTCGGCGCGAACTCGCCCACGTTTCATCGTGGCCGAGAACCGGCCCGAGTAGCCGATCGCGACGCAGCGCCCGAATAGCTTGAGCACGAAATATAGCCGCCGCCGGTGCTGCCGCACCCCCGTGTGCGGCAGCACCACCGCGGTCTTCCTCCGCTTCCGGTGTTTTCTCCGGCATTCCCCGCCCCGTGCTGTTTCGTGCCCGAATATCGATGTTCGCGTCGCGCCCGCGGAAATGCTGGTGGCGAACGAGCTCGCCACCAGCATCTCGACTTAAAGCCCGACGGGCGCCGGCGAAGATGGGTTATTCGCCACTTCGTAGGATCCGCCCGTGATCTCTGCCAACTGGTCATCCGACAGATCGCGAATATCGACGATCTCGAAGTCCGATTCCATAGTGCTTCCCTCCTTTCCATTCCGATCCAATTGCCGACATGCGCCGACGTTTTCGGTGATATCCGGCGCATCGCTGAGCGACACCGCGCAGATGGGCAGCGGTCGACATACTGTTCGAATTTCCAGCAATCAAGGCGATCAGCACTGGACTTCTCGTACCCGAACGCTACGTCCCGAGGTCGACACCGACAACCAATCGGCCGACGCCGCACCGAAAACGACTAGGTCACAGCGCCTTTTCGACTGTCCGGTCCGGACAGTCGTCCCACCGAGTGGCCACCTCGCGCACCGCAGATCGTCACCGGTCACGAGACAGCCCCCTACCGGACTCGCTCAGGACCCCGGCTCATCGTCTCCGAGGGCGCGACGACCGGAAGCGCCGCTTCCTCGTCGGCCCCACCGCAGGCCTTGACGGTTGCGCGCGGATATGCGGAAACTGTTGCTAAGCAAAGTGTTTCGGGCAGGTCGCAAACTTGATCGCCCGGCGGCACAGCGAGCCAACCACGCCGCGAAGATTGGTCGACTGCTCGAACGTGAGCGTGAACTGTGGATGGTCGCCACAGGCACGGTGGGCCGCATCCGCGATGAATGCAGGCTGCACCGGGCTACTTGCCCCGTCGTAGACGATCCGGTCGAGCGTGAGGTGAAGTCCGTCAATCGGCGTCGCGTCGAAGTAGGCCGGATCGATCGCCTGCCGGCACGTTTTCGTCAGGGCGTGCAGTTCCGGCGCGTGCTCGAACGTCAGGAACCAGTAAGTGACCGAGCGGGCCGCTGTGCCCTTCACGAGGGTGCAGGCGTACGTCGTCTGTCGTGCTCGTCATCGCTCCTCGTGGCCGCTTGCCAGTACATCCTCCACCGTCCGCAGTTCCGGTGTCGTTCCCCACCAGCCGTTCGACGGTTTCCAGCCAACGCCGACGCCTGCTGCGCGGCCACCCCGACCAACTCGCCTTGTTCGTCACCGAACAGGCACCGTACCGACGGTTGGCCATCCGGCCGCGAAGCCTCTCGAATCGGGCCACACTGAACGGCGGGGTTTGTTGACCAACCCGTCGGGGTCGACCCGACCCCGACCCCGACGGAGAAGGGAGGAGATCGCAGTGCCGCTCCTCTAAGACCTGGGTGCGAAGGTGTAACCAACGCAGGGAATCTCATACCGGCATGGACCGGCCCCAAGAGTTGCAGGAACATCTTTTGACCGATCGACTCGGATGTCAAGGTGGCCGAATGACCTCCGTATTGGTTCGGGCTGGCGTCGACCAGCGTGGACCGGCATCGCTCTACATCGCAACTGACAGCCGCCTGAGCTGGTCTCCCGGAGGGGTCAGATGGGACCAGGGCCGCAAGGCATTCGCTTGCGTTGAGCAGCCGTTTATCTTCGGCTACTGGGGCGACGTATTGTTCCCGGCACTTGCTCTACCGTTGATACAGGATCAAATCAACCGAGGACTGGTTGCTGCGACTCCAGGATTTCGTGCGCATGGAGTGATCGAACACGCCCTCCGAGGACTTTGGTCTGACTACCCGGCTCGCCAACGCCGAGAACTCGGAATCGTGATTGGCAGCCGATCGGGCACCAAAATGGAATCCCGGTTTCTCCTAACGGTCATGAGTTACTCGAAGACCGGCGACAGATAGGATGTCGTGCAGATTCCGATGCCCGACCACTCCGCCGCGCTGCACATCGCAGGCAGCGGTGCCAATGAGATCCGCAAAGCTCAACAGTTCTGGGATATCAGCCAAGCCAGAAACACAAGTCGGGCTGTCTTCGGTGCATTCTGTGAATCGCTCGCAACAGGTGGCGACATCAATTCTGGTGGAGCTCCGCAGGTCGTCGGGCTTCGTCGGATTGGCCCTGCGATGACTATCGGTGTCGTCTACAAGGGTCGCAGATACATAGCGGGCCGCTCGGTCAGCCCGTCGGAAGCTGAGTCTATGACCGCCTTGCCTTGGTCCAATGAGCTGTTCGAGATTGTTGATCCGAAGCGGAAGAAGCGTAGAGTCGGAGCCCAGGTTCACTTGCCACGAATTGGCGATCCGGCTCAGAGGCATATTTGACCTGGATGCGCCCCCACGCGATGATTGCTGAACGAGACTCTTCGGACCCGGATTTCGCTCTTTGTCTTAGACATTGTCTCATGTCGCCTCAAGGAACGCGGGATCGTTGGGCGCACCGTCCATCTCACCCTCACCGCGCTCACCGTCTTCTACACCTGGCTCGGCCTGGGCGCGCCGGCCACACCGCGGGTGGTGGTGGAGCCGATCAACCCCCGCACCCTCGGCCCCGCCGAACAACGCGCCCTGCTGCGCGCCGCGGCGGCGCGCGTTCGCGATGATCGTCCTGGGCCTGGACGCCCGGCCACGGAAGTCCGAGATCGCCGCCCTAGCGTTGACCGGCCTGGATCTGGCCGACTGGCCCGGCGCCCTCGCGATCACCGCCGCCACCGGCAGCACGCGCACCGTGCCGTTGCAGCCGGGCACCCGCGCCGCGCTGGTCGCCTGGCTGGCCGAACGCCGCCGCCTGCTACGCGACCACCCCGAGCGGGTCGCGCTGTTTCTCACCGAGCAGGTGCCGCACCGGCGCCTGGCGGTGCGCGCCGTCGACGACGACGCCGTCCGCGCCGTCGACGACGACGCCGTCCGCGCCGTCGACGACGTCGGCGCCGACGCCGGCGTCGATGTCTCGCCGGGCACGCTCCGCGCCACTGCCGAACAGCGCATGTTGCGCGAAGGGCTGCCCCCGGCGGTCGTCGCTGCCCGGCTCGGGCAGCAGGCACCCGACCGCGACCGGGTCCGGGCCCTGCTCGGCGACGCCGCGGCGCGTCCGCGTAACCGTCTCGCGCTCAACGGCAGTGAGCATCAGCCCTACACCGAATCCCGCGGCCGCTACTGGGATCTGGCGGTGACCGAGCCCCCCACGAGCGCGGGGATCTCACGCTGCTTCGCTGCGCTGTCGAAAGCCATCGCGCGTCGCGGCGCGATCGCCGACAGCATCCGGCCCGTATCGTTGAGGTGGAAGCACGACAACGTGGCGGATCTGATCCTGCGGTACGAGGACACCGGCCGGTGCTACCAGCTGGAAACGATCGTCCCCACCGACAGCGACCTCGACAACGGAAACTACTTGCTTCCCGCACACTTCGGCACCGGTCTGCCGGTGAAACTATCCAGCCCCGAGCAATACGCCGCCGGAGCAATCGCTCACCTGCGAGACATGGGCGCCAACGAAATCCCGAACCAGGGACAGGTAACCACATGCCCATGACATCGACCGCAGCCCTAACTCCGGGGCGCCAACGCCACCTGGGATGGGTGTACCTGTCAAGGCGCCAGGCACAGCGGCGCGGAATCCGGCGGTTATGCCCTGGCTCACGTGACCCTGCAGTGCACCGCCGAAAATCGACTCGGCACCCGTGACGGGACCCAGTGGATTGGTCCACCGGGTCTGTGAGTCAGTTATCGGTGGTCGCAGGTTGCAGCGTATCCGGCCGGGGTGCGGTAGCCCAGGGCGGAACCTTCTCGAATCGTCTCGCTCGTCACTTCGCGGTGCAGCCGGTCGACGAGGTGGTGGACCCGACTGGCGCCGGCGATGCCTTTACGATGTACTTCGCAGCCTCGAAGGTCACTGGATCATCGATCGAACGGGCAATAAAGAATGCCCCTGCAGCCGCGGCTTATTCGATTCAGCGGTCCGGGGATGCGAGTCCATGCCGCCCGGTGCCGTTGGCCGGTAGAGACGTAGCCCTCCCAGGTGCCGGTTATCCCGTCAGGCGAACAAGCCCGCAACCCGGTCGACTGACGCAACCAGTCCTTGAACTTCGCCCGGTGCCGGTCCATCTCGTGCCGGTTCAGCCTCGTCCAGTCGCTCTCCCGTCGAGTCCTACCCACCATCTGGTCCCTCTCCTCCAGTCCCGGTTTGCCCCGCCGACCAGCCTTACCCACCCAACTGTCTGCACTACCTCGAAAACCGCTGGTCGGCGGGGCAAGCCGGGGCGAACGGCAGGTTGCGGATGGCAGTCCATACACGGCTGTCCGTAGTTGGCCCTGGTTCGACCCACCGCAAGCTAAGGCACTCGAACCTGACGGTTGCTAGCGGCTCGAAGCGGTGATCACGCGTTCGCGCCCGTACGGAGTGTGAGGACAAGCTTGGGCGGGATACGGTATACGGGGGCCGGGGGTCGGACAACTGATCTATTGTGCGACGTTATGGGGACCTTCTTTGACCTCTTTAACCGCTTGGACGTCAACCCTGCAATGCGGGGCAAGGAGTTCGAGCATCTCTGCAAGTGGTTCTTAACCAATGACCCGACCTATAAGGCCACGCTGCGACGGGTCTGGTTGTGGGATGACTGGCCGGGCCGCTGGGCTGCCGACGCTGGCATCGACCTGGTTGCCGAGGACCACGAGGGGAAACTCTGGGCCATCCAGGCCAAAGCTTATGCTCCAGATCGCCCTGTCACCAAAAATGATGTAAACAAGTTCCTTGCCGAGTCGTCGCGTGCGGTCTTTTCCTTCCGGCTCCTGATCGCCACTACCGACAAGCTGCACCATATCGCTCGTCGAACGATTAATGACCAAGAAAAGCGCGTCAGCTTTGTTGGTTTGAGTAACCTAATGACATCGAAGGTGGACTGGCCGAGCGAGCCGACGAACCTG
Source organism: Nocardia sp. NPDC047038 (assembly GCF_040644075.1). Lineage (NCBI taxonomy): Bacteria > Bacillati > Actinomycetota > Actinomycetes > Mycobacteriales > Nocardiaceae > Nocardia > Nocardia sp. NPDC047038. The sequence continues at coordinate 283,298 of NZ_JBEYVQ010000009.1, forward strand.
CGGCCCGTGCCGCCACCGAAGCCGGCCAGGCCGCATGACTACCAGCGGGAAGCGATACGCAACGTCCTCATGGGCTTTCGGACCGCAGATCGGGGGCAGCTCATCATGGCCTGCGGCACCGGCAAGACCCTGACGTCCTTGTTCATCAAGGAGAAACTGAACGCTGAGCGGACTCTCGTCCTGCTGCCGTCGCTGTCACTGCTCAAGCAGACGATGCTGACCTGGCAGATCCATGCTAAGAATTCGTTCGAGTTTCTACCTGTCTGCTCCGACGAAACCGTTGCTGAGAACGCCGATGAAGCGGTGATCCACACGAGCGAGCTGGGTGTGCCTGTTACGACCGAACCCGCTGAGATAGCGGCGTTCCTGCGTCGGCGGTCGGGAGCACGCGTGGTCTTTTCGACGTATCAATCATCTCCGCAGATTGCCGCCGCCTTCGCACTTGGGCGGCTACCCGCGTTCGACCTGGTGGTCGCCGACGAGGCGCACAGGATCGCCGGTGATGATTCCACTGTCTTTGCAACGGTTCTCGACGCTGACGCTATCAAGGCTCGTCGCCGCCTGTTCATGACCGCCACCCCCCGTTACTACACCGGTCGCGTCCGGAAGGCTGCGCAGGACGCGGAGATGGAAGTCGCATCGATGGACGATCCGACGAGATTCGGGGAGGTGTTCCACCGATTGAATTTCGGTGAAGCCATCAGCCGGAAACTCCTCACCGACTATCAGGTCGCAATCGTCGGCGTGGACGACACGACGTACCGGGAGTGGGCGGAAAAAGGCGCCCTGGTGATACGCGAGGGCAAGGCCACCAACGCCCGCATCCTTGCGAGCCAGATCGGGCTGGCCAAGGCGATGCACAAGTATGACCTGCGCCGGATCATCAGCTTTCATTCCCGCGTCGCTCGGGCCCGCGAGTTCGCATCCGAGCTGCCGGAGGTCATCGAGTGGATGCCGGCCCGCCAGCGCCCGAAGGGCACACTGTGGACTGGATATGCATCTGGAGAGATGACCGCCGGTGAGCGTCACATCCGGCTCCGGCGGCTGCACCAGCTCGAAGACGGTGAGCGCGGTCTATTGGCTAACGCGCGGTGCCTCTCCGAGGGCGTTGATGTCCCGGCCCTCGATGGTGTCGCCTTCATCGACCCCCGCCGCAGCGAGGTGGATATCGTACAGGCGGTCGGCAGGGCGATACGGCTGGCGGAGGATAAGACCGTCGGAACGATCGTCATTCCGGTGTTCATCGACACTGAGACGGACCCCGAGACGGCGCTTAACGACTCCTCCTTCAAGCCGGTGTGGGATGTCATCAATGCGCTACGGGCACACGATGAGGAGCTGGCCGAGGAGATCGACGCTATCCGTCGGGAGCTCGGCAGGAACGGCGGTCGCGGAAGGATTCCGAACAAGATTCACTTCGACGTATCGCGCAGGGTGAGTGCGAGTTTCGTCCACGCCTTTGACGTTCGGCTGGTCGAGAGAACCAGTGCGAAATGGGAGTTCTGGTACGGGCTGATGAGCAAATTCGTTGACGAGCATGGTCATGCCAACGTCCCGTTCCCCTACACGGTCGGCGAGTACAACCTCCGGAGCTGGGTCGCCACTCAGCGCGGGTTATATCGACGAGGACAACTGTCGGAAGAACGCATCCGGGAACTCGAAGCTCTGCCGGAGTGGTCGTGGGACCTCCTTGAGGACACTTGGCAGCAGAACTACAACGCACTCAGGCAGTTCGCTGAACGGGTCGGGCACGCCCGCGTTTCACAGAGGCACGTCGAGAACCGGCTTGCCCTTGGGACGTGGGTGGCGGTTCAACGCAGAAACCGCGAGGAGATGTCCTCGGAGCGACAGGCACTGCTGGAAGCTCTCCCTGGATGGTCATGGGACCCATTCACCGACCGCTGGGAGAAGGCGTATTCCGTCTTGGTGAAGTTCACCGAACGCGAAGGTCATGCCCGTGTCCCTAACTCACACCGTGAGAGCGGTGTCCTACTGGGGAAATGGGTGACACACCAACGCAGCAAGCGGGACAAGCTCACTGTCGAACAGCGGAAGCGGCTAGAGGCTCTTCCAGGCTGGAACTGGGACGCGCGGTCGGATATGTGGCACCGCAAGTTCGCGCTCCTGCAACAGTTCCAGCGGCGGGAAGGACACGCTTTGGTTCCACAAGGACACATCGAGGACGGCACCAGGCTCGGAACATGGGTCAACGAGCAACGGAACAGAAGAGACGAGATCAGTGCCGAGCGGCGCGCGCTGCTAGAGTCCGTGCCCGGCTGGGCGTGGGATCCGCACGCCGCAGCGTGGGAACGCGGATACCGCGCCTTAGTCGAGTTTGCCCAACGCGAGCGTCACGCACGTGTCCCCGCCGAACACGTCGAGGCCGGCGTGAAACTCGGCGGATGGGTAATGGAGCAGCGGGCGAACAAAGAAACGATGCCCAAGGAACGCAGGAAGAAACTCGAAGCGGTTCCCGGCTGGAGTTGGAACTCCATCGAGGACACCTGGATGGAATACCTGGGTCTGCTGCAAGTCTTCGCTGCCAGAGAGGGACACACCAACGTCCCCGTAAACCACATCGAGAACGGATTGAAACTCGGACAGTGGACACGGCTTCGGCGACGTGAGCACATGAAACTCACGCCGCAGAGGCAGGCTCTATTAGAAGCAATTCCAGGCTGGTACTGGGGTACGAAGTCGGACTACATCTGGAGCCAGAAATATGGGCTTCTGGAGCAGTTCGTCGCCCGTGAAGGCCACGCGCGCGTCCCCGACGGTCATATCGAAGGTGGCGTGAGGCTCGGCGGTTGGGTCAGAGAACAGCGGGCGGAGAGAACAAACCTTACGGCCGAACGCAAAGCCAAACTGGAAGCCTTACCAGGGTGGAGCTGGACCTTGTCCCAGGACGTGTGGGATGAAAGGTACAACCTCTTGAAGAAGTACGCCGCGCGAGAGGGGCACTCCCGGGTCCCACAGAGTCACATCGAGGACGGAGTGGCTCTCGGTTCATGGGTCTCGGTTCAGCGGCAGAAGCAAGACAGGTTGTCTCCGGGGCGCCGGGCGAAGCTGGAGAATCTCCCCGGTTGGGCGTGGAGCCCGCATGATGCACGGTGGGATAGCACATACGAGGTCCTTCGGGAGTACATCAAGGAGTACAACACGAGTCGTGTGCCGTATGACCGCAGGTACAAGGGTGCGAAGCTCGGCAACTGGGTAAGCGTCCAGCGCAGCAACTACGCGAAGGGCAAGCTGAGCGCGGAGCGTCAACACAGACTGGAGAAGCTCACGGGCTGGGAGTGGACAACTTCGTAGCCATAGCGTCGGAAGGAAATCATTTGATGATGGCGAAGGTGCGTCACGGCGGCGCGCACTGCACGACGTCAAACGCTACGGGTCGCGAGTCATCCGGCTGCGTCGGCGCGTGAGCACGGCTATACCGCGTCCAGGGGCCGGACCCGGGAGGGTGTGGTGAAGATGTGCCGGGCCGCGAACACGTAACTGACCAAGCGGGTTACGATGGCAATGATCGCAACCGAAATTCTGGTGCCGATTATCGCCAGCTTCGGCACACTGATGCAGTGGGATATGTCGACGATCCGGAGGGATACAAGCGGGCAGTCGAAGCCAAGCTGCAGCCAGAGAACATCCGGTTTGCCTTGATGTTCGCCAGCCTGCTCCAGCTGATCCATGAGCGGCTGAAACTGGTGGTGCTTGACGAGGTTCGAGAATTCTACAGCGTGGGCTGCGATGACTCCGGCCGCGGCATCGTCAACGAGGACGCCTACCAGCGCAACGTGCTGGGTCTGGCGCCGAAGAACAAGTTTCGGGCCTCGCTGCTCTGGCTGGTCGAGTCCGAAGCCATCACCATGGTGCAGGCGGATCGGCTGAACGATATCTACGACCATCGGCACGCGGTCGCCCACGAACTCATCAAGTACATCGTCGATCCGGACGAGCGGCTCGACACCGATCTGTTTGTCGAGGCAGTGGAGATCCTGAAGGCCATCAAGCGGTTTTGGGCAGGCATCATGGTGTACACGACGATCGACAACCCGCCGGAAGTCGATCTAGATCAGGTTCTCGCACTCGACATGATGGTGCTGCAGCACTGTGTGGACGCGGTGATCGAGGGGACGCGGGAACGCGCCAGCGAGTAACGGCGACGGAATCGGCCGCGAATGCCTACACATGGCCTCCGCAGGCGGATTTCGTGTCAGCATAGGCGCGCCACACTTTCCTGCGTGCAACCTGGACCGGGCTGCGGCACAGTCGGTATGCGGACTCCTACTGACGGGACCCCGCGGATTGGTCCATCGGGTGTGTGAGTCGGTTATCGGTGGATGCAGGTTGCAGCGTATCCGGCCGGGGTGCGGTAGCCCAGGGCGGAATGTCGTCTGTGGTGGTTGTATTCGTGTTTCCAGTCGCTGATCACTACCCGAGCCTTGGTCAGCGACCAGAAGCTGTTGATGTTGAGGCATTCATCGCGCAGTCGGCCGTTGAACGACTCGATGTAGCCGTTGCGCCAGGGCTGCCCGGGCGGAATGAACGCCAGCCCGATCTGTTCACCAGCCCAGTCTCGGATCGCAGTGCAGGCGAGTTCGGGGCCGTTGTCGCAGCGCAGCACCGCCGGATAGCCGCGGTCGACGGCGATGCGGTCGAGTTCATCGATCAACCTGTCCGCCGTGATCGAGCGTTCCACCAGCCCGCCGAGGCATTCGCGGGTGTGTTCGTCGACGATCGAGACGATCTTCACCGGTCTGCCGTCCTCGGTGGCGTCGAACTGGAAATCGACCGCCCACACCTGGTTCGGGGCGTCGGCGGTCGATGACTCGGCAGTGGAGGCGCCGAGGCGTTTGCGGCGGCGCCGTTGCGGCACCCGTAGCCCTTCCTCCCGCCACAAGCGTTGAACCTTCTTGTGATTGACGATCCAGCCTTCGTCGCGGGCCTGGTGGTAGGCGCGGCGGAACCCTTGCCGCGGGTGCGCCCGCGCCCACTCCCGCAGCCACTCCCGTAATGCCGCGTCGGGGTCGGTGTCGGTCTGGTCGGCCGGTGGCCGTCGTTGGGTACTTCGATGTTGCCCGGTCACCCGGCAGGCGAATCGTTCGCTGACCTGCAACACGCGCTGCAGGTGGGCGACCGCGGCCCGCCGGCGATCCGGGTCTAGAAGTTAGGAGCATCCCGAGCGATCTCCCGAACCGCGTCCTTCTCCAACTCGGCATCAGTCAGCAATCGCTTCAACCTGGCGTTCTACTCCCGCAACTCCTTGAGCTCTTTGGCGGCGTCGGTGCCCATCCCGCCGTACTGGAGTCGCCAGTTATACAACGTGGCCGCAGAAATCCCCAGCTCAGCGGCGATCTCCTCACCCGAAGCCCCGGCAGCAGCCAACTCATCGGCACGGCGCAGCTTCCGCACGATCTCCTCCGCGGAATGCCGCTTACGTCCTGCCATGGTTCTCAGTGTCCCTTCCAGCCCTCACCAGGGCCAACAGGACTCTAAATCCAGGCGGTCTCATTCACCGGGGACAGGCCAGTCCCATCCACCGGGGACAGGCCAGACACTGCCTCGGACTCGTCTCATCGAAGCACTGAACACTTGCTGAGGCGCCGAATTCCTTCAACTGGATGATCTTGAACATTGACAGGATTGGTGTCACGTTTTGCTGTCTCGAATTGTGACGTGCTTTCGATACAGTCTCATGTCATGCGAGCGGCAGTAGGTGACGCCAGTAGGGCGTTGGCGGCAGCGCCGGTCGGCAGTTTCGTGCATACGAACCGCCTGCCGGGGACTTCGTCTGCTGCAACTTCAGCAGTCAAGCGCGCACACCGGCGTGGAGAGCTGGTACGTATCCGCAGGGGCCTGTACTTCAAGGGCGCTAAGACCCGCTATGGCACGACCAGGCCGTCGGCAGAGGTCATCGCTGTGGAGGTGCTGGGTACTATCGGTGCCGGGCCGACAGGATTCTCCGCGGCGCGTGCGTTTGGTTTGACCACCCAGGTCCCTGCTGAGCCGACCATGGTCGTGACCGGGCCGGTGCCGGCAGCGGTGCCCGGGGTGAAGGTGTCCAAACGCGGCAACCTCGGGCGGCTGGCGTTGACATCGTTGGAGATCGCCGCACTCGAGCTGCTGCGTGGTGACTGGGAGACGACGGTCGATGATGGGTGGTCCGCGCTTGCGGGGGCAGTTGGCGAAGCGGTGTTCGCCGGGAAGCTGCGTTGGCGGGAACTCGCGGCCGCGGCGGAAGGTGAGAGATCTCCGACGTTGCGCGAAAATCTGCGGCGGCTGAGTGAGGATTTGCGAGTTTCAGGCATGCTGACCTGATGCCCCTCTGCTGCGCGAGCGTCTCTACGCGCGAATGGTTCGATTCGGGCGAGGTGGTCGTGACCGCGCCCGTTCAATCTCGGGTTTTGGTTGCCGAGGGCTGTCTACGTTCCGGCGCGGACACCGCTCGCGGCGTGCTCGGCTCGGGCTGCAACACCCAGGTCGGCTGGTTGCATTCTTCGGGATAGGTCAGCAGGGCCCGGCGAGGTGGATCGACTCCACACGCGGTCATTCTTGGCGTCAGCCTTGTCACTGAACCCGACCCGGCCGCGGCATCGAGATTGTCCTTCGGGGCAGGTGCCCGGTCGTGATCCATTGCGGGCGGCGGGAATTCGTGTTCTACTCGTAGCTCCAGCTCCGGCCGGTCTGGCGGTATTGCTCGATCGGTATCGGTTGGTTTGCGGGTTTCATGCGTGCGGTGTAGAGGATGCCGTCGAGGTGGTCGATCTCGTGCTGGATGAGGCGGGCGAGACCGTCCTGATACTGCTGCCGACGGAGTTCGCCACTGTATGAGGTCGTTTCGACCTCGATTCGCAGGGGCCGCGGTACTTTTCCGCGGACGTCGAAGAAGCTGAGGCAGCCTTCGTATTGTTCGTCTTCGTCGTCGGAGCGAGCGACGATGGTGGGGTTGAGGAGCGTGATCTCCTGGGTGTCCGGTTCAGGCGGTTGGACGACGGCGACTCTGCGACCGATGCCGAGCTGTGGTGCGGCGATACCCATCCCTTTGGCGAAGTTGTGGACGCGGCGGACGCGATGCATGGCGGCGATGAGGTCGTTGACGATCGCAGCGGCCAGGTCATGCTCGATGGGGAGGTGCAGTGGCTGGGCAGGTTGCTGGAGTATGGGGCTACCTGATTGGACGATTCCGATGCCGCGCATGGCGTCGCTGGGTTTGGTTTCGATCACGGTTGCTTCCTTCCCTGCGTGGTTGCCTCTGGTGAGGATCGGAATCGCCATTCCATCCGGTATCGGGTGTGTAGCGGTGGCCGGGTGGTGTTCCAGGTGAAGATCGCGGTGTCGTTGTCGTCGTGTCTGGCTGGTGCGGTGGGTAGTGGTCTGGCGTCGGCGGTCATCGATGTTTCGATACCCCACACGGCGGGGTCGAGCGCGGTCGGGAATGCGAGGGTGACCTCCAGTCGCTCGGTGGGTAGGCGTACGGCCCGTTGGAACCAGCGCCCCCATTTGGTGTCGCCGACACTGTAGACGTAGTCGATCCACACCGAATCGCCCGGATACAGCGGGAATCGGGCATTGTCGTTTTCGAACAGCAGCCACACCTCTTTGAAAGCGTCATGGTCGTGTTTGGCCTCCCACCGCATCGGCTCCCCCTGGCATGCCGCCGTCAAATCCAGTTCGTTCCAGGTCAGTGGATTGTGCCGATAGTGCTGCTTGGACCGTTCAGGCTCGCCGGGGTATCGGTCGACGCTGATGCGGATGAGGAAGCGGGTGATCGGCTCGACTCCAGTGTTGCGCAGCAGTCGGCGCATCGTGAGCCGGTAGGCGGTGCCGTTGTAGTCGAGGCGAGCGGCGTCGTGCTCGACGACGAGATCGGTTCCGGGGTAATGGCTCGACAAGCTTGGTGTGCTGGTCGGTGGGGGTTTGGATGCATGGAGTTTGGCGGTCTCGTAGTCGCGCCAGCGTTTCCAGATCGCGGTGCCTGATTCGAGGGCTTCGTCGGCGCGGCGGGCGAAGTCCTCGGTGGGCCGGTGGCGTCCGGATTCGATGTGGCTGACATAGGAGGCGTCGAAACCCATCCTCGCGGCGAGGGCCTTCTTCGCCAACCCTTTGACGTCGCGCCAGTAGGCGACTTCGGCGGCGAAGGCTTCGGCGGCCTGGTCGACGCCGATGCTCTGCTGTCGCTGTGGTGTGTCCAACCCTGAAGCCCCGACTGCCGTGTGATCGCGTGAATGGAATGAATCGTGAATGAGTCCAGTTCAGCATTCCCTCACCCCCGGCGCCACCGATTCACTGAACCCACGCCCGCAGCCGGTCAACCACCGTCAACCACGGTGGCGCTGCGGCTGAAGTCTATCGGCAGTAGAGCATTTCAGGAGGGGTAAAGGATGAGCAAGGTACTCGTCACTGGTGGGGCGGGCTTCATCGGCTCGCATGTGGTGCGTCGGCTGCTGCAGCGGGAGTCCGGGTTCGAGGTGACGGTCCTCGATGCGCTGACCTACGCCGGCCACCGCGACAATCTGGCAGATGTCCTCTGCTCGCCGCGGCTGCGGTTCGTGGAGGGCAACATTCTCGACGCGCGGTTGGTCGACTCCCTGATGCGCACGCACACCGCGGTGATTCATCTGGCCGCCGAGTCGCATGTGGATCGCAGCTTCTATCAAGCAGGCAACTTCCTGACCACGAACGTGTCGGGCACGCAGGTGCTGCTGGAGGCCGCGATGCGGCACGGGATCGGCAAGTTCGTGCACGTCTCCACCGATGAGGTGTACGGACCGCTGGCCTCCGGCACGGCGACCGAGCAGTACCCGCTGTGCCCGACAGTCCCCTATGCCGCGTCGAAGGCGGCGTCGGATCTGGTGGCGATGTCGTATTACCGCACCTTCGGTGTCCCGGTGTGTATCACCCGTTCCAGCAACAACTTCGGCCCAGGGCAGTATCCGGAAAAGATCATTCCCCTGTTCATCACCCGCCTGCTCGAGGGCGAGGCGGTGACGTTGCACGGTGACGGCGGTCATGTCCGCAACTGGTTGCCGGTCGAGGACAACTGTCAAGGCCTGGAGCTCGTGCTGCGGGAAGGGGTGCCGGGCGAGGTGTACAACCTCGGCGGCGGCACCGATCTGACCAACCATGAACTGACCGACCGGATCCTCGCCGAACTCGGCTTGGGGTGGGACCGTGTCCGCAACATCCCGGATCGGCGTAGCAACGACCGCCGCTACGCGATGGATTGGTCGAAGATCGCCGCGCTCGGCTACCGGCCCACCCATGCGTTCGAGCAGGCACTGGCCGACACCGTCCGCTGGTATCGCGACAACCCCAGCCGGTGGGCGCCACTGCCCCGGGATCCCTCGGCGCCGATCGCGGCGATCACACTCGATGCGGCGGGCGGTCAGTGAGATGACACAGCGTGTTCTGGTCACCGGCGTCGGTGGCCAGCCCGGCTTCGACCTGGCGCGACGACTGCTCGAACTCGGTTGTGACGTCATCGCCAGCGACGCCGATCCACTCGCCAACGGTCTCCTGCTGCCCGGCGTGACCCCGCGACTGACGCCACCGGTCACAGCAGACGGACTACCCCGACGAGATGCTCGCGCTGTGCAGGGAAACTCGACCGGACGCGCTCTGGCCGACCGTCGAATCCGAATTCCCCCATCTACTTGCCATGAGCAGCGCACTGGAGAAGGCCGGGGTGCGCACGTGGCTTCCCTCGCGGCCCGCGGTCCAGGCGTGTCTGGACAAGGCGCTGTTTCATCGATTACTGACCGACCACAACATTCCCACTCCGGCCAGTTGGCTGCCCTCGGAGATCGACGAGGTACCGGACGGGGTCGCGTTGGTAGTGAAGCCGCGGCGCGGTCAGGGGTCGAAGAACGTGCTGTTCTGCTCGACGCGCGAGCAAGCCCGCCTGCTGTGCGAGCTGGTGCCCGATCCGATCGTTCAGATCAAACTTGAGGGTCGCGAGTTCACCGCGGACTGCGTGGTCGACCGCGATGGCCGAGCATCGGCCGTTCTGCGGTATCGGCTGCTCACCAAGGGCGGACTATCGATGGTCGGTGAAACCTTTCACGACCACCGAGCGTACGACCGAGTGATCGAGACGTTGCAGACGCTCAAAGCGTCGGGATTGTGCTGCGTCCAAGGGTTTTTGGTTGACGGCGGCGGTGATCGGGTGGTCATCACCGAGATGAATGCCCGGATCGCGGGAGGGTTCCTGCTTGCCGAAGCGGCTGGCGCGGACCTGGTCGGACAGACACTGGCGGGACTGTGGCAACGCCGCATCGACCACGATCGGTTGACCTACAGGCCTGGCGTTCAGCTGACCAAAGCCACCACAACGCTCGCCATCACCGAAACCGCCCGATTGGGAGCAATCAGTTCAACCGGACATATCGGTGTTGCTGACGGCTCATGGAAGGAGTGACGATGACGAATATCGACCCTGTGAGCAGGAACGCCGCCCCGTTTCTGCACGGCTCGGAATTCGCTGCGGTGATCGAGGCGCTGCGGGCCGGGCAGTACGGTCACAACGCCGCGACCGAAACGTTCGAGTCCGAATTGGCGCAGTTTCTGGGTGTACCGCAGGTGGTTGCGGTTTCCTCGTGCACCGCCGCACTTCATCTCGGGCTGCTGCTGGCCGGTGTCGGGCCGGGTGATGAGGTTGTGGTGCCGTCACAGACGTTCTGCGCAACCGTGCATGCGATTCTGATGACCGGCGCGCAGCCCCGATTCGCCGACATCGACGCCACCACACTGTGCGTCACCAGCACCACAGTGCGCGAAGCGATCACGCCCCGCACCCGCGCGGTGGTGCCCGTCCTCTACGGCGGCCGCGCAATCGACCTCAGCGACCTGCGCTCAGAGTTGTCTGAGCGAGGTATCACGGTGGTCGAGGATGCCGCGCACGCCTTCGGCTCCCGCCTCGGTCCGGTCCGGGTCGGCGCCACCGGCGCGCTGACAGCGTTCTCCTTCGGACCGATCAAGAACTTGACCTGCGGCGAAGGCGGCGCATTGATCCCCCGCGCACGTGAGCAAGCCGATCGAGCACGCACCCTGCGGCTACTCGGGGTCAGCCAGTCTCAAGCCGCCCGTATCCGCTCGACCACCTACCACGTCGACAGCTTCGGGTGGCGCTACCACCTCTCAGCACTGCATGCGGTCATCGGGAGCGCGCAACTGGCCCGTTTCGACTCGGTCGAAACCGTCCGCAAAACACTGTGGCGTGCCTATGCCCGCGCGCTGGCGGACGTGGACGGCGTGAGGTTGGTCGACGTCGATGTGCAGCACAGTGTGCCGTTCAACTGCGTCGTACGACTCGCCAACCGCGACAGCGTGTTCGCGTTCATGCGTGACCGCGGGATCGGTGTCGGGGTGCATTACCCGCCCAACCACACCCAGCCAGCATTCACCCAATGGTCGCGACCGCTGCCGGTCACCGAGGCGACGGCCCGCGAGATCATGAGCCTGCCGTTCCATCCGGCTATGACCGAACCGGACGTCGCCCGGGTCGTGGCGGTACTCCGGGATGCGATCACCACCTGTCAGCGGTCTTGACCGGCGACGGAGATCAGCAGGTTCGTCAGCGCCCTCGCTGCGTCGGGTCGCCCGTGCTCGCGGGCACGCGCGGCTATCGCTGCTCGGCGGCCAGGGTCGCCGAGCAGCGGTTCGATCGATTCCCGCAAGGCCTGCGCTGAGACGTCCCCGAGCAGCGCGACCGCCGCTGTATGTTCGGCGAGGGTGGTAGCGTTGTGGGTTTGCTCGTTGCCCGCCGAGGACGCCAAAGGGATCAACACCGATGCCTTCCCCAGCGCGGTGAGCTCCGCGATGGTGCCGGCGCCGCTGCGCGAGATGACCACATCAGCCAACGCGAACACATCCGCCAACTCCGGGCCGATGAAGTCGGTAACCACATACCGTCCGCGCAACGCTGCGTCGAGGGTGGCGGCGTGATCGCGGAGTTCGATGATCGATGTCTTGCCGCATTGGTGGATCACGTTGGCTCGCTGGAGCAGCCACGGCAACAGCTCCCGCACGACACGGTTGATCTGGACCGCGCCTTGGGCACCACCAGTGACATAGACGGTCGGCAAACTGCGGTCGAACCCGTCAGCGCCTAGAGCGGCGACAGCTTTGTCAGCGTCACCGTCGAACAACTCCGGCCGAACAGGGTTACCGGTGACCGCGGACCTCGCCGCGGCGCGGTGGGGCAGCAACGCCAGACTGGACTCCGACGACAGGGCCACGCGAGCCGCAAGACGGGCCAGCACCCGATTGGCTAGGCCTAAACGGACAGTCTGTTCGTGCACCACCAGCGGCCGACGCCGCAGCCACGCCGCCAACCCGACCGGCACGGTGACGTACCCACCGGTCGCGAGCACCACATCTGGTTGGAACCGGCCCACCGTCCGCCACGCCTCGGCGATACCGCGTGGAACACGCAGCATGTCCGCAACGTTCGCGCGAGTCACCATCTTCAACGGATTAGCCGCGCGACGGATCTTGCCCGTCGCCACCGCACCGAACCGGATACCCTCGCCTGCTGCGATCCTCGATTCCAACCCGCCGGCCTGCCCGATCCACAACACCTCGAGCCGACGCCCGCTGCTGGCCAGTTCCTCACGCAGCGCGCGCACTGTGGTGACCGCGGGATAGATATGCCCGCCAGTGCCACCGGCCGCCACGATCAGCCGAACCTCCGAATGCGGCGAAACTGCCGAGTTCCCGTCGATGGCTGCACTCCCAGTAATAGCGCCGAGGTCCATTCCCCTGGAGTGCACGAGATTATCAGTCCGACCGGACATCCCCATGCAAGCGGCGCGATCCCGCCTGGCGCGGACACCGGCTAAGAGTCATTAGCGACCGCTTTCCCGGCAGGCGGGACAAGGTCGTGGGCACACACAGCGCACGGCGGCCAGTCCCACCTTCTTCAGAGTGTCCGTTGGCTCGCCTTGGTACGGCGGCAAGGAGTTCTGGGAGCTTGCAGTGCGGATGCCGGTGCGGGGTTTGGAAGGCAGAGGCCAGGTTCGGCCGCATCTGAGCGGGTCCGCTGGCTCGAGTGGTTGAGGTCGTCGCATACCGCCGAGTGATCAGTGTGGTCGGTGGAAGCCGGGCGATGCGACCGACAGACGCAACGTGTCGTCACGGTGGGTCAGGGTCAGCTCGTACCAGTCGGAGGTGCGGGCGTGGGTGACGATGCCGTCAGGGTCGGTGGACAGTGTCACCCGCCAGCCCTGCTGCTCCCAGATCCGGACGATCACTGGCGGATAGATGTCGGCGCGGTCGAGAGCGGGTGGGTCGAGGAAGTAGCGGGCTTCGAGGCGGTCGACTTGGTAGATGTTGCCCGCGTCGTCATCGAACGGCAGTATCGTCTCGCCGTCGAGGCCATCCTGCGGGCGGATGCGCATCTGCCCGCCCAGCGCCTCGAGCAGCTCGGCGACGAGATCGCGGATACGGTCGCGCGCGGCGTCCTCGGTGAGTTCGCGGTTCCACACGACCGCCCGCGCCGCCCTCGGCATGGACATGATCGCCTGCCGCAATTCTTCGGGTGTCGGCGGTGTCTCGGGCGCGGTGGTCTCGGGCGGGCGATCACGCTCGAGCTGGAAGCCGTAGCTCATCAGTTCGTCGAAGCTTCCGGCGAACTCCAGTGGCCGCTCCATGTGGCCGTCGGCCTCCCAGCCGATGGCGCCGCCGGGCAGGTCAGGAGAGACGAAGTAGCGCGTATCGCCCAAGCCCTTGGCGATGAGCATCGCCCGGCCACCCGGAATGTCCTCGCCCGTTTCCCAATTACGCACGGCCTCAGGCAAGTTCAGCACCGAATAGGTCTGCATGTCCCGGGGCCGGGTGGGACCATAGGAAACTCCATCGAGATCGGTGAACCCCGCGTGCACCGTGGTGAGGAACACCCGTAGCGCATCGGGCAGCGCGTCCCAATACGGCGGACGGTCGGCACCGAACGTTTCCGGGCCCCATCCGATCCGGAACTCGTGAAACGGCTTTCGCAGCGCATACAGCAGCACCCAGTCACCACGCAGCAGGCAGACCCGCACATCGTCGAGGCATTCCTGCAACACAACCCCGAACCGCGGCAACACCTCGACGAACAAGTCGAGATTCCACAAGGCCACCGCGGCCGCACGCCGGGTGTGCGAATCCCCACCCGCTGCGACCCCGGCCCACCGCGCCGGCACATGAGCCGCGGCCGAGGACCCCGGCTCGACCAGCAGCGCGGAGCCGGAACCGAATTCCGCCACGACCCGCGCGAAGTCGACACTGTCCACGACCCCTATCGAACCCCATCCCCACCGCTGACACCACGACGGTCACCCACACGACGCGGGAAAGCCGATTGCCGCCTCGAACCCCCAATAGGTCACTGAACACCAACGGCGCAAGGATGCCGCCCCACAACCTCGTCCCCACTGGCTGCCAGAGTTCGCCGAGACGACCGATCAGATCGAACGAACCGAAGCGACCTGAAAGATCGCCGCCCATCATGTGCGCCGACCGCTCTGCGCACAGCCACACCGGCGACCACAGCGCGACGCGCTGACCATTGACCCCGCGCAGCGGCTTCCTCACACCAAGTCCGCCGGGACAGGAAGATCATCCATCAACTGTCCTGGCGTCGTCTGCAGACCAGCAGCAAACTTCATGATGTTCTCCACTCGCGGGCTGCGTTGCCCGCGTTCGACTTGCCCGAGGTAGGTCCAGTGGACTCCGCACGCATGCGCGGCAGCTTCTTGGCTCCAGCCGAGTTCGGTCCGGCGGGCACGCACGCGTGCTCCGAACGCCGCAGCGGTCGGATTGAGCGCGGGCTTTCCTGGACTGGACATGTCGGCCCAAGCACATACGTCCCACGCGCATTGATCCAGAGCGTAATCGTCCTATGCGCTACCATCCCATGCATAAACGTCCTATAATCCTGGTCCGCGACGATGCGACCCCTCACGCGAAGCGCATCCGCTCGCCGCTTCCTTGGCACGACATCGTGTCAGAACCACTTCTCGGCAACCTTGCAGTGAATGCACGTCCGTTTTCAACGAAGAGATCGGAGCTCAAGATGCAGTTCATTGGCGCCGGCCCGGCGGGGGTCGTATGACACCTATTGCCCGGCCCGCGGGCACCACCACCGCTGCGGCGGTTCCGGCGAGGATTCCAGCGCTCCCCTTGCCGGATCTTGCTGCGCTGGCACCCATCCGGGGCGAGCGCGAACACTACGCGGTATCGGCCATGACCCACCATGGCCGCTTGTGCTTAAAACGAATCACCGACGAGCTGGGCTGGTCGGATCTGCGGTCCCTCGCGGTGGGCATCGATACCGGCGCAGTCGTGCTCACGCCCGGATCGACGCCACGATCGGCGGCCCTGCGCGACGGCTGGATCTTCCTCTCAGCCGACATACGCCGCGGATGCTTGCTGCACCCCGGCGATCAGGTCCTGATGGTCGGGTCCATGAGCACGTCATCAGTGCGGCTCTATCCCCCGCACGTGCTCACCGCCATCCTCACCGCCCACCACCGACACACCGCAAAGGAGTCGCAGTGAAAGACAAGTCTACGGTCGCCGCCGCCCGCATGCTCCTCGACCAACTCGGCATCCGACCCGAACAACTGCTCGACATCACGCACGCAACCGAATCCGCACACGCCGACCCACCGCCCCCAGCCGAGGCGAGGCTTACCGAGGCACCAGGGTCGACGACGATTCCGACATTCTCTGCTTACGTTGCGTTGGTCGAGGCGGCGGCTTCCCCGGGCTCGTTACGCAACTACGGGCCGTATTGGAAGCGGCTCGTCGAGGTATGGGGCAGCCGGTTGATCACCGAGCCCAACGCCCTCGAAATTCGGGCCTTGGCCGAACACGCGAAGAAACATGCAGTGGTGCGGCGCAACTCTCGCGGCGGACACAGTGCCTACGAACACATGCTCGCGGCGATCCGGCGGGTGTACCGGCACGCCTGTGACGACGGCTACCTCACCGACAACCCGGCCCTGCGAGTACCCAAGAACCGACGGCCGCCCAGCAGCCGCCACGCCCTCAACGACCAGCAGCTGTCGGAAATCTTCCATGCCGCGGCCACCACAGGCAACGACCGCGAACTCGACGCGCTCATCCTGCGCCTGCACATCGAAACCGCCTGCCGCCGAGGCGGAGTACTGAATCTTCGAATCCGAGACCTCGACCCCCGCTACAGCCAGGTCTACCTCCGCGAAAAGAACGACACGACACGTTGGCAACCGATCTCCCCCACCCTCATGCACCACCTGCAAGACCACATCCGCCAACGTCCCTCCTCCCGCGCCTCTCGCCAGGACCGATCCGACAACGCTTCAGTCCTGCGTTACAGCAACGGCCGACACCTCACTTCCCGCCGCTACGACCACCTCTGGAACCGGCTGCGCGAACAGCTGCCCTGGGTCGCCGCCTACAACATCAGCGCCCACTGGCTGCGCCACACCACCCTCACCTGGGTCGAACGCAACTTCGGCTACGCCGTCGCCCACGCCTACGCCGGCCACACCGACAGCACCGGCGACACCGCATCCACCACCACCTACATCCGCGCCACCCACGAAGAAATCGCCCACGCACTCGCAGCACTCACCAACGAACCCCACCCGCTTGATCGCGCGACCACACGAACTCCGACGCGACCGGTAACCAACACTCGGCACCCGTGGGCCAACCACACGCCTCCACGGTGACGTCCAGGCCGGCTACCGACGCGACATCGCATCCCTCCAGGACCCCGTGTGGGCCGCCGGCCGAAAGTTGCTGAGAAAGCTGGGGTGACCGCTGATCCGTCCGATGCGGGGAGGACGGACCGGCTGTCGGTTCCCCGCGTCGGTCTGATGCTCAGGTGGTGATCTTGTCCAACCAGATAAGCGCAGCAGCGCCTGCGGCAGGACCAGCGATGAGGCCGGCTGCGGGCGGTTGTCCTGACAAGTAGGTGAGCACTCCTACGGTGGTTGCTATCAGTGCTGCGAACATCAACAGCACCATCGCACGAAATTCGATCATGATCGAGGTCCTTCCCATTGTGTAAGGCGATTCCCTGACCTAACGAATCGCGCTGTACGCAACATTACGAACCGGCGACCTCTCGTTCGGCTACGTTATTTCGTTTCCGCACAGGAACTTTGGGTATGTGCGCGTCCGGCTGCTGCTCCTGCCCGTCGCCTGCACGGAAATCGTGCGATCTGCACGGTTGGGGCCCTTGTGCCGCAGCAGGGTGCGCGGTGATCCTGATCGAATTCCCCAGAGAAGGACGTGTGATGAAGAAGGACGTCGTCAAACTACTCGCCGACACCGCAGCGCGGTCGGGCATCAGCCACCGTGATCTGGCTCGCGAGGTCTTCGGCAACGACGACAGAGCGAGCATCAAGAAGGTGAGTAGCCGGCTCAACTCTGGCGAGGGTTTGGACCTCGACGAACTACCTGCCTTCGTCGCAGCACTCCAGATCGCACCTGACGAGTTGCTTCGGGCGATGCTTCCCGGCTTGCCGGACACGCGCTCGCTGATCGTCGAGAAGCGAAAGTCCGATATGCGTGTGCGAACGCTGAAAGCACAGTTGGCCGCGACGATCGACAGCGTCGATCTCAGTTTGGTGGAGGAGATCACCTCCTCTGGGCGGTGGACAGTCGGGATGCTCCCCTACACCTGCGGGCCCAGCCGCGAAACAGAAGTTCTCTCCAGCATCCGACTTGCCGTCACACCTACCCGGCCGGACATCGTGGAGCCGGGGGCGACTGTCCGGTCCCAGTTCGTTGCCGAGTTCGGACGTATCCTCGGCGACCGGGCGTGGTTTCTGGGCCGCGTCGCGAAACCCCTCCCAGAACCGGCGATCCAAGCCGACCCTCGCGATGTTGTTCATCTGGTGATCCCGGTATTTCATGCCGACAGGCCGCCGTCGCCGGCTGCGGTGCCGTTGCCACGGATCCCCGGCGGTGCCGTGCTCGTGACCGCAGTGACCGCAAACGCATGGGCCGCCATCGTCGCGGCTATCGTCGGACGCGCGATCGGGTGGGGCGTGGAAGACGCCTCAACCGCCGGCTGGGTCTCGAGACCAATCCTCGACAACGATCTCGACCGTTATATCGACCAGATGAACAAAATTCGTAACGATGGAGTGCGGTCGAGCTTGCTGGCACCTCCGCCGACTACTGTCCTTCATCACGTCGGCAGACCTGTTCTCGACAGCAAAGGGGAGGTATACGAGAACAACGCCCTGGTCGATCTGATCGGTGCAGGCCTAGCCGACCAACTACCATTCGTCGTGCTGCTGACCGAGTCCGACCGGATGATCGCCCATCAGGAACACAAAGTGATCCGATTCGACACCGGGCAACCCAAGTACTCGACTCAGGAATGGACACGATGGCGCGACGAAGTGCTGAGCGTTGTCGAGATACTGGAACAGCGAAGACGCGCAATGGTGGTCCATCTAGACTTTCCCTGGGAGCCTCAGAACGAGATCGACAGTCCGCCCGATGACGTAGCCACGGCGAACAGACTCGTGTGGCAACGCAGCGCCAAAGTGGCCTGGAAGATCGTCGAACGTCTACTCGAGTGGGGCGCAATCGGCCAGAAATGGCTACCTCGGAACATAGACCAGGAGGCGGAACGCATCCTTGGATCACAATCGCTCTATCGCTGAGCCGCCACCACGAACCGACGACAGCGGCTGATGTCGAGAACCGATCGCGCCACCGAACTGGACAAACCAGTTCAGCGGCCCGATCAGGGGTATTCGTCTCGTTCCTGAGCCTTCTCACTGGACGTAGGACGTCGTTGGATACATTGGGTCGGGTGCTTGCGGGCTGGCTATCTGGACCCCTACACCGCAGGCGCGCCGATCCTGGTCGTCCTGGGACCGCTGGACGCTGGGTCACCAGATCGCCTACGCCACACCGATGACTATGCAAGCAGCAAGCCGCGTACGAGGAGTGGGAGAACCACCAATGAGCGCACAGGACAAGGACACGAATGCCTTAGTCGAGGGCGAGGAACTGGCTGCCGCAGCCGAGGCGGGCGAGCTGGTGTTCGGCGAGACGATCGACGCCGACACGATCCTGCCTTCCACCGCCGCCGACGACACATTGGTGGTGACCACGGTGCGGCTGAGGGCGGGCCAGAGGAAGCGGGCAGAAGCGGAGGCGCGTAAGCGTGGCCTCGACCTCTCCGAGCTTATTCGGGGCTGGGTCGACGAAGGCTTGGCCGAGGTCGAGGATGACTACCAGGTGTCGGCCGCTGACCTGAAGCGAATACTCGCCGGGCTGCGCCGTACCGGGTAGGCGGAGCGAGTCGTCGTGTGAATCGATACCACCCGGCCTGGGCCTGCTGCCGACAGGATGTAGGTCAGTTCTGATCTGCGGCCGATGAGTGTGGCCACATCCCGTGGCAGCGTTCCGGTCACGGTCGGCCGCGCCGGAGGCTGCTGCACTACCGAGTAGTGAATGGAGATATCTCGGCCGACTTCATTTCCTACGGGGTGACGGTTTCGTCTTGGATGTCTGGTCTGACATTGCCTCGTCATGCCCCGCCCCGACGACCCGAGCCGCCGACGGCCACCACAGCGACGGCGATTAGAATCTGCGGCTAGGGTCAGCCCGGCGCTACCCAGGAAAGGATGCAGATGGTATGGGCGGTGTCGATGCATCGGCAGGGTTCGCCTATCAGCACGCCCAGGCCGTGCAAATGGCCTTGACCATTGCCACAGACCCCAGCCTGCATGCCATCCGCGTCGAGGCGGAGAACGACATCATTGACGTCGAAATACGTTCGCAGGATGGACATCTTGTCAAAGGTTCTCAATTCAAGCTGCGCAATCAAAGCGATACCTGGGGTCAACAAGAGCTCATCGACGAGCTGGTTCGCTGGTCGGGGCTGGCGGGTGATAATCCCGGGGCCACCTATGAATTCGTCACTGACGGGCGGCTCGGCCCGACGGGCATGAAAGTGCGCGATGCGCTGGAAAGGGCCGCGTCGGGCGACCTGCACGATGTACGCCAGCTCATCGCCGGTAAGACGGGAAGCGTAGTCGTCAGCGATGAGTCCCTGATGCGCGCCTCTATTCGCGCCGAAGGGCTGGCCTACGCCGATCTCATCGACGCGGCGCAGACGCGCCAGGGCGCTCCTACCTAACGTGACCAGCACGGCCGAAGCCGAAGAACGGGGTCGTTGGGTTGTACTTGAGTTGGTCAACACGGTCACCGAACGCAGCGGCTTGGCCGACGACGCCGCCCGGATCATCACGCGCGACGAAGTGCTCGCGTTGCTGGCAACGCCGCAAGACCATATACCGAGCACGCAATGGGATGCCTCGCTCAAGAGCAAATTCTGCGCGTCGATCCTCGCACGCCCCGACGTCTCACCGGTCGAGCTGGCGTGTCGGCCGGACGTTGCCATCGGCATCGGGTCCGCGGCCGAGCCGCAGCCTCTGGAGAACTGGGCACAAAAAGATGCGGTCCGCTTGCTGGCTGGGGCATCGGGCAGCGGGAAGACTACGGTCGTACTCAACATGCAGCGCCGCGCAGCCGAGCGCGGCGCGGTGGTCATCGCGGTCAGCGCCGAGGATTACATACCCGACCGGCTCGCGGCGCTGGTCGCAGGAGGGCTTAACCGGCACACCTTCATCGGTGCTCATCCCGCAGTGGGTACCGCAGCTTTGGCCGACCCCGACGTCGTCATCGCCGTCGACGGGGTAACCGAGATCCCAGCCGGGACACGGGAGGAGCTTGAGGATGAGTTCAAACAGTTCCTGAGGGCGGACCGACGTGCCGACCTGGTATTGATTGGGCGCGGGCTCACGGCGATGCGCGCCATGCTTACCCGCTCGGTCACCACCACCGACCTCATGGTTTGTCCGATGTCTGAAGACGAGCAGTGCCAGATCGTGGAGAGCTTCTATCAGCTAGACACCGATACCGCGCAGTGGCTGGTTCGTCAGGTCGATCATGTGATGCACGAGGCGGCGAGCAACCCTCTGATGCTGCTGCTGGGAGCCCGGGCGATTGCGTTGGAGGGCACCGCGTCCAGTCCCGCCCTGATCTTCCACACGGTGATCGCGAATATTGCAGAAGAGCGTGGTTACCCCGACGCCAGCGTTCTTATTGCCGGGCTCGGGATGGCCTACGCCACACTCCTCGACGGGCAGAAGCGTTACTGCGACACCCTTGAGTGGGGTTCGCTCTTGAACCAATCCGCCCAGCGGCTCAGCGACGACGGCCATTCGGTGACCGTGCGGCGTCTGCGTGAATTCGGTTCTGAAACAGGGATTGTCCGGTCGGCACCCTTTGATACGGTTCGTCCGATTCACGACTCGTTTGCCGATTTCCTGGCGGCAGTAGCGTTGAGCCGTTCGCTTGCGAAGTTGCCCGACCGGCTTGGTGAACATGATCGGGCCCGGGCGCGCTTCCTGGCTCAACTCTCCGGAATAGCTGTCGAGTTGGCCGATCGACTCACCTGGGATCTGCCCTTCACCGCGGTCAACGTCGCGCCCTACGAGAGGCGCCTGCCCGAGGATGCCTGGTTCGATGAGACCAAGCGGCACCTGGACCACCTGCTCCCTACCACCCAGGCCCGTCCGACGGTCGCCTACTGGCAGGACACCAACGGACGGGTGGTGGCGACCGTCGGAGCAGG
The DNA here is from genome assembly GCF_040644075.1 of Nocardia sp. NPDC047038. NCBI lineage: Bacteria > Bacillati > Actinomycetota > Actinomycetes > Mycobacteriales > Nocardiaceae > Nocardia > Nocardia sp. NPDC047038. The sequence goes on from NZ_JBEYVQ010000009.1 coordinate 304,935, forward strand.
CGTCGAAGGTTGGTTGGGAAGCGCCGCGCCCGATCGCGCCGTGTTCGAGTCGGGATGGACATTCCCGCTAAGCGACGGGCAAGGGCCGTTGACGGTCGCAGTGCGCATTTGGCACCGCTGGCTTGAACAACATCTCACCGCGCCCGCATTGTCGGGTGTCCCTGTGCCGCAGAACCTGCAGGAGTCGCGCGCGATGCTCGCGGCGCACTCCACCGCGCTGCTGCAGCATCGTCTCGATTTGTCCTCGCAGATGGGACTCCCCGGTTCTGATGGCGAAGCGTTGACAGCGGCGGCGTCTCAGCAGATCCAGTTCGCGATCTCCGAGCACCATGTTGACGAAGAACGAGACCGCGGCGTGTGGTTCCGTGAGCTCGCCGAGCTCACCGCCGGGGAGGAAGTCCTTGTCGGTGAACTCTCCGACCATGAGGGGTGGACCGGTCGCGGCCGTGTGGACTCATTCGTCACCACCAGTGCGGCACAGCGCGCATCTCGCGACCTCCAGCGGATTATCAACGCGATGGTGGGCAGGACTTGGCTATGATCCTGGTTGCCGACATGGCGAAAACCGTTGATAGACAGGTGTGAATCATGTCGACTGAAGACGTCTGGCCTGCGGTGCAGGCACTGGCTGCGACGTGGTCGGACAGCCCCTTAGTCCACACTTTCCTGGCACGCCATCCCGCGCATAACGACAGTGACGATGCCGTCACCGAGGCACTGCGGAACATGCAGAGCGGGGCCACCGTGCTGACCGAGACACCACTATGGACGAGCACATGGGAACAGGGTGCCCAACAGATGCCGTTGGTCCATCTCACCGGCGAAGTACGCGACTACCTGCGGACGATCGCGCCGCTCGGGCGTGCGGTGGAGTCGATGGTGGGATGGGTGCGTAGCCGACTGCCTCTATACCCTGCCATCCCCGTGCCGCAGTTCTCTCCGCGCGGCTATCGGCGATCGCCCGAATGCTGGCGGCGGCTGCCCTGGAGCCAGCCGATCCTCCAAGCGAACCTGCAGGCCGAACCGGCGCCGCCGTCCGTGGCGGTCATGCTCGGACTCGACAGCCATGAAGTCCTCAGTAGCGCACAGAATGTCGTGGCGGCGTTCACCAATTCCGCCGAATGGCAACGCTACGCCGATCTCGCCGCAGCCTTGACCGAACAAGATCGGCACGTCCTCGACGACGCACGGCACCGTGTAGGGGTGCTGCTCAATCCGCGTCTGGTCGGCGAGTACGAGCCTGCACGCAACGAACGGCGTAACCAGTACCGCCAGCAGCGTGTCGCCGAGGTCGTCGCTGAGCTGAACGGTCGACCGAAGGAGCTCGCCGACGCGTTCGATGCCATTGACGATCTGATCGACCGTGCGCTCGGCAACATCCACGGACAGCTGGTTGTTCGCGGTGACGTTCCATTGATCCAGCCGATCAATCTTGAACTGGACGGGTTGCAGGCAAGCTTTGAGTTCGACGGCGACGAGGCGTTCAACGTGGGCGAATCCGTCCGTCTTGACGATCCACTGGTGATGGGCGCTTACCTAATCGAGGACATGAGGTTCAATTTCGGCCCGTTCGAAGGCAGCAGGATGTCGTACACCGCTCAACGCCTGCCTGCCACCGGGAACGCTTTCCAGGTGAGCTGAGCAGCAGCCTACTGTTGCCTGCGCTGGCGCCCGCGGGTGGCTGTACGGACGCTCTAACAATGCCGACGCACGACGATAGTCGCGACCGACCGTCACACTGACGATTCCTCCTCGACTTTGTTGTGCTGGGCCGCGGTCGGACGCAGAATGTCGCGACACAGCGGGCCGTCGATCCGGCACCGACCGGCCGCGACCGCGGCACCGACTTCCGCGCACCCGACGGACGGCCCCGCGTAAAGCCTTACCGCACATAGTTTCCGGAGTCGTTGCACCCCGGGCACATGACGGCGCAGCAGCCGAGCTTCGACCTGGCGCGTCGACTGCTCGAACATGGGCTGCCACGCTTCCGCCTGCGCCACGCGCCGCGGCGGAACACGCTGCGGTGGTTCCCGCAGCGATTCGGCCGGCGAAGACGTCTTCGAAGGAGAGGTCGTTGCGGCGGTCGCCGCGCTGGGGCGGGGTCGGCCAAGTTCGTCCGCAGGATGGCGATCACCTTCGGCCTCACCGTGCCCAACAAGCAGCGCCGAAGGCTACTACGCGGTGATAATCGGCTTCATCGCGGCAGTCGTAGCGATCATTGTCTCGGCATTCGCGCTGACGGGGCTGGTAGGACGAACCACCAGCGTCGTAGCTTGGACGGGCATCTTGACCTGCTCCGGACTCCTCATTCGCTGGTGGTGCAACAGAGGAGCGCTCCCATCTTCAGCTTTCGGTCAACGCCCTGCAGACTATTTCCACAATGGTGCCGGATCAGCAATTAGAGAGGGCGGCAAATTGCTGTACTGGAGCCGTAGATCGAGGTCTGCGGCCATGATCTACCGTTGGGGTCGCCCTGGTCCAGGTCCGCCGGTACGCCCATGCCGCATCCCGTTCGACCGATACACCACCGTCACCGCTTGGCGGATCCCTGCGGATTCGCGGAGTGAAATGGTTGGTACTCCCCACGGCTCGGTCCCACGTCGCCGCGAGACCGAACTCCGTCAAGTGCGGGACAGCCTAGTGTGAAGCCAAATACCGCTCGGACCGGCACAGTAGCCGGTAAAGTAATCATCCCATGGGGGTGCTTGAGGTTGACGAGGTACGGCCGGGCGATCCTGTGGTCGATGAGCTCGTCAGGATGAGCAAACGGTACAGCCGAACTCTAGGAATGATGCCAGCAGGCGCGTTCCGGGACGCCGCGTACCAAGGCGGCCTGATAGCCGCAAAGATCGACGGTCGACCAGTCGGCTACGCCCTGTTCCGGCTGCCCCGCAACAACCAGATCGTGCTGTCGCACCTGTGCGTGACGTCCGAAGCGCGCAAATCGGGTGTAGCCCATGCGTTGGTAGCCGAGATTCGGACCAAGCATTCCTCACGGCTCGGCATACGCGCCAAGTGCCGCGACGACTATGAGCTCAATCCGATGTGGGAGGCGTTGGGATTCAGCGCCCGTGGTTCCGCGGTCGGGCGCGGCAAGGACCGCAGCCCGATGACGGTGTGGTGGCTCGACCATGGCCACGAGGATCTGTTCAGCTTCCTCGCCGAACCCGAACTGCTGGCCGACGAGCCAGATCTGCTGGAGGCAGCCCTCGACCTCAACATCCTCATGGACCTGCACACGCGGGTACACGCTCCTAGCGCGCAGCGATCCCAGGTACTGGAAGCCGACCACCTGGAGGGCCGACTGCGCTTGGTCGTCACCAACGCCGTCGACCGCGAGCTGACAATCCGTCCCCAGGGCCAACGAGCTCCGATCGAGGAAGCCGCGCGCCACTACCCCCGACGAACCGCAGCGCCCGGCGAAGCCGAAAACGTGTTCGCGCAGCTGCGCGCATCGACCGGTGCTGACAAGGAACTGTCATCCCAGGACGAAGGGGACCTGTGGCAAATCGCTGAAGCAGTGGCCTCTGGGATAGGCGTTCTTCTGACATGGGACGGCAAATTGCGCGAGCGGTTCGAACACCTCCGACAAACTGTGCCGGCCTTAGCCTCTTTCCACATCCTGGACCCCGACCACCTTGTCACCCACCTGGACAAGCTCGCACGAGCATGGGCATATCAACCCGCACGGCTTCAAGGCAGTGCATACGACCGGATCCGAGCCGACGCGAACGACGAGTCCCGGCTACAGGCGTCCCTGGCCAGGACTTCCGGGGAGACCCGCAGCAAACTGCGAGATCTGCTGCGCAAGCTCGCACGTGAAGAGGTGCCGCGGTGGCTGATCCGAGCAGGCGATGAACCCGCTATCGCCTGCTACGCCGCGCACCTCGACGGACGAGTCTTGCGAGTACCGCTTTTACGGACAGCCGAACACGAGTTGTCCGACACGATCGCCCGCCAACTCCTTTGGCTGCTGCGCCGCGACGCACGGGACCAAGGGGCACATGTCATCGATGTCTCCGACCAACACGTAGGCGGCATTCTCACCCGCGCGATGGCATTCGACCCGTTCCATCATCACGGCGACCACCGGTACGCATGGGTGATTCCGGTATGCGGAAGCGGCCACGACATCAGTCACGCCACCAATGAGGCGCGTCGACTCGTCGGCATGGGGGCGGGTCCGCTGCTGCGCTCCGGCCTTCCTCCTCGCGCGGCCGCTGAGATCGAGCGGTCGCTCTGGCCGGCCAAACTCATCGATAGCGCACTTCGGCACTACGTCATCCCCATCCAGCCCAGATGGAGCAGCGAGCTGCTCGGATACCCGTTGCAGCTCACAGCCCGTCCAGTCGAGTTGTCCCTGGGTCGTGAGCAAGTCTATTACCGGGCGGCCGATACAAAACTGACCGCGCCCGCCCGGATTTTGTGGCGGGTCAGCCAAGGGCCCCGCACCTCTGCTGAGATCATCGGCACGTCCTTCCTCGATGCCATCGACGCCGACACACCGACACAACTACATTCCGCTCTCGCACACTACGGCGTGATCGACCTGCCAGGATTGACAAAGCTCGCCGGCGGCAAACCGACCGTACAAGCCCTGCGGTTCTCCGACACCGAACTGTTCAACAGACCGATCTCCAATGGCACCTACCATCAGCTCAGGGAGCAGCATCGAGGGCCGAGAACGTTCTACGGACCCCAACCCATCACACCAGAGCTGTTCGCCACCCTGTATCGGACCGGAACTGCGTAGTCCTCGAACCACTGAACACGGCGAGTCGAACGTGCGTTCGAGCGCGGCCGTGGATAAGGTTCGTGTCATGGAAGCGAGACCGGCACCCGAAGGCGAACACCTGCCCGCCACACGCCCACTGCTGCTGTCGCTTCGCCCCAGATTCGCCCAAGCGATCCTCAACGGCACCAAGACCGTCGAGTTGCGGCGAACCCGCGTATCCGCACTTCCCGGTACGCTTCTCGTTCTCTACGCCAGCTCTCCGGTCATGGCCGTAGTAGGCGTGGCGACGATGGCCGACCGAGATACCGCCAGCCCTTCGACCATCTGGCAGCGATACCGCAACAGACTTGGACTGTCGCGAACAGAGTTCTACGAATACTTCGCCGGCGCCGAGCAGGCCACCGCACTTTCCATCATCAGCCCGCGGATGCTGCCAGAACCGTTGACACTGACCCGGCTACGGACACACTCCGCGTTCCAACCGCCCCAGAGCTACCGATACATCACCCCCACCGATCCCCCACCGCTCGCAGAACTTGCCGTAACTTGGTCGAACTGAGCGAAGAAGCACGGAACCTTCTGTAACTGCGGCCTCTTGAAGGGGGCCAGATTAGCCGGACCGAACCAGCGGGATCAGGTCAGGACGACTATAACCACCACAGCAGGCACTCAGCCCTGGGCCCCCAAAACCCCGCAGGATACGTTGCTGCCTGCATCCACCGATAACCGACCCACGCTCACGATAGACCGATCCCGGACGTCCCATCAGGCGCTCTGTGGCGACCTCTGGGCAATGGATCGCTGCGCCGACACCCACGTGTAAGTACTCGCTCGGTCAAACCACCGTCAGGGCGGCCGACGCAGATACTGCTCTGGCTCGGTTCACCTCGCGCGAACTGCTCGGCCGGTAGTCGGATCTGCAGGACCAGGCGCTAAGATGCGTGTCCCAATCGTGGTGACGGAGTGGAGTGCTGGCGTGGATATCGTCAAGGAGTTCGTCGATAGATACGTGCGGGAATACGACTATTACGAGGCGAGTTCACGCATCGCTGCCGGGCTTCTCAAAGCCGACCTGGACGCCGCTGGCATCCGGGCGATTGTCACTCATCGGCCCAAGGCAGTCGATCGGGTGGAGCGTAAATGTAGGCGGCGTCACAACGCGCACCCATACGGCTCGGTCGAGGACATCGTCGCGGACATCGTCGACCTCGCCGGTGTCCGAGTCGCGCTCTACTTTCCGGGCGAGCGCGACGAAGTCGACAAGGCCATCCGCAAGCTTTTCACTATCGACCACAGAAAGGATCATCCGGGCACTCCTGAAAACCAGCCACAGTCCGCCGAGGCGCAGAACGAGAGCGCGTCAACGTACAACGCAGACAGCAAAACAGAGACCTACCAGCGACGTTTTCCCGGGTATACGGCCCGTCACTATCGAGTGCGGATGAACGAACCAGGGCTCACAGCTGCCGAATCGCGATATGCCGCCGCGCGCATCGAGATCCAGGTCGCCTCGGTGCTCATGCACGCCTGGTCGGAAGTCGAACACGATCTGGTCTACAAGCCCCTCGATGAGGGCGTCCAGTTGTCCGAGGACGAAACGGCGTTGATTGACCAGCTCAACGGACTGGTCCATTCCGGTGAGATTGCGCTGGAGCGGTTACAGAAGGCCGCCGATCGTAGGATCTCGGAGAAGGACCGACGCTTCCGCAACCACTACGAGCTCGCCGCACATCTGATCGCCGAGTTCCAGCGCGCTAACAATCAGCCCGTCAACACCGACGGACTCGGACGGGTCGACGAATTGTTCGAATACTTGAACGCGATTCGGATGGACAACCCCGCCGCGCTGGCACCGGCCGTACAGTCGCTGCACGAGAATCTCGAAACACGCTCGCTTTCAGAGCAGGTCATCGACGCGACGCTGGCCGAAGATGGATCCCGCTATGACATCCTGATGGATCTGGGCCGGCGTGCCGCCACTGCGCGACCGGACAGCGATTGGCGCGAACTGCACGCTTCGATCGGCCAGTTCGTGATGGAATGGTCGCAGCTGGAGCAGATCATTCGCGACCGGGTCGAGCCAGACCTGAGACGGCGCCCCCTTGCTCGAGTGCTCCGCGACTCCGCGTTGGCCGCAACCCTTGGCGAATCGCGAATCAATCAGATCGAATGGTTGCGACAGGCCCGGAACTCGATTGTTCACCCCCAACGAGATTTCGTTTTAAGCCCCAACCAGTTGCTGGCAGCAATCGAGGAGACCCGCTCCCTTGCCAACTCCTTGCGAGCGTCCAGCGACGGCCTATCCCATGACGGATAAGTTGGCTGTTTGACTTTAGTACTGCAACGTCACCTATTCGAGGGAATGTTCTCGTGGTCGGTAGTGGGAGAGGCGCTCGAGGTGTTCACCGACCGTGAGCACGAGTGGTCGACGGTCGTGGACAGCGTGCGAAATGTACATGCACGGGTCACTGGTCCGGGTTTCGATGCGGAAGATCTGGAGTCGCCGCGCCGTAACGTGTTGACCTTCTATGGTGTCGGTGGGATCGGGAAGACGACATTGTCGCGGCAGGTGTATGACCGTCTGTCGGATCGCGACGACGATCCTCCGCAGTGCCCCTGGCTGGTAGTGCTGCAACGCGTTTATAGACACCGCGACGAGTGACTTGATCAGTGAGGTAGCCGAACCAGCGTTCGACCAAGTCGTCACAGCCGTGGGCACGCAGAGTGTCGGCATGCGACAGCACGGAGGGGCGCAGCGCGCACCTCTGCCGTGGGCGGAGCGAACGGCTCGGGAAACCCCTCGTCGCAGAGGATGCGGAGGGGGTTCGGGCGTCGCCCCGACACCGATTCTCGTTCTGCCGCAGGCAGAATCTGACTGTGAGCACAGTAGTTCAGCAGCTCCTGACACTCGCCGGCGTGGTACTCGGCGCGGGCGCGACGTACACCGTGACAGCCTTGACCGAGCGAGCGAAGTGGCGACGACTTCTTGACACCCGCTGGGACGACAAGCGCCTCGCCGCATACAGCGAGTATGCCAATGGATTGAAGAAGTCTCTGGAGGCGTCGTACCGGCTCGCGGCTACGCACGGCTATCCCGCCTCCACCCAGCCGATCGATCTCGACACCGGACTACAGGCGTTGGCGGCCGCAGAGGCCGATCGGACAGCCAAGTGGGAGGCCGTGCTCTTGCTGGGGTCGCCAGAGGCGATTGCGGCTGCACGTAGGTGGCACAAAGCTGCCTGGATGCTCCGATACGTCGCCCGGGGAGAAGCAACCATTGAGCACGATGAGTACATTCGTCTCTACGAGTCCATGGGCCGTTTGAGAGACGAGTTCTACGAAGCCACGCGGGCCGACCTCGGTATCAAGAGTGGCGCACTTCCGGTTAGTGAGGGCGCCTGGCTGCCTCCGGGATACAGATCTCTTCGAGGTGGAGGCGACAACGCCTGAACAGGCAGTTTCGGGTCATTCCAACACCCGCTCGTGATCATCATGGAGTCGCGTTGCGCAGTCGATCCCGGAAGATCCGGTATGCCTTGCGGTGGGCGGCCGACCAGCCCGGCGACGCTGAAGAGGTGGCACCGCTACACCACACCGATCCTCGAATCCGAGCGATTGCACCTGTCGGCGTTCACGGAAATCCCCAGGTTGAGCCGGTTTTCGTTCACGTAATTCCGCAGGGTGCCGTTCACGTAATTCCCCAGCGGGAACGCGAGC
>NZ_JBEYVQ010000010.1:0-211485 GCF_040644075.1 Nocardia sp. NPDC047038
CGCTTGCTCCTTCGTCGCGTACGCGGCGGCCGCGCACACGCGAGCCGGGCCGCGAACGGAACAGGCTCGGTCTCGCTTCGCTCGAAAGACGTGGTCGGGGTGCGCTGGACGCGTCGTATCGAAGCTCACTACCCGATGCACGCAGGGTGTAGTGGCCGAATGTCGGCTACTCCTCCGTCGTCCACACGGCGGCCGCGCCAACGCGAGCCGAGCCGCGAATGGACAGGCTCGGTCTCGCTTCGCTCGAAAGACGTGGTCGGGGTGCGCTGGACGCGTCGTATCGAAGCTCACTACCGCGTGCACGCGGGTTGTAACGGCTGACTGTCGGCTCGGCCCGAATGCGCCCGCTTGGCCGTTCGTCGCGTACGCGGCGGCCGCGCACACGCGAGCCGGGCCGCGAAACGGCGGCGGGGAGAAGCGGGCACCGGTGTCGGTTCGACAACGCATCAACCCGGTGTGTTCGCCGCCTGCATCGCTCGTGCGGCGGCCGCTTGCTCCTCCGTCGCTTCGAGGCGGTCACTCTTGGGCGCGCCGAGTCGCGGCGGCGCAATAGGCGCTCTGACTTCGCCCGGCATCGCGACCGGGCCCGCTGTGGTCACGCGTGAACGATTCGGCGCATGGACCGGCCGTCACCGGGCCAGGAAGTGCCAGCCGAGCCATGCCCACACGAGTACTGCGGCGATTCTGGTCGCCCGGGTGCCGGTCAGGTAGGCGATCGTCTCTCCCAGCGTTGCGATCAGGTCCCGGCGCAGGCGCGTGATCACTACTGCGGCGAGCGCGGCCGTCAGGAGCAGGGCGAATCCGAGGACGACGGTGGTTCGATCGCTCATCCGGAGACCAGCCACCATCCGGCTGCGAGCCACAACAGCCATCCGGCGAATCGCAGCGGCCATTGTTCGAGCGCCGGGTCCAGCAGCGTGGACAGTGTCGGGTGTTCGTGGCTCGGCCGGTTCAGGGCGGGCTGCCGCAGAAGGGCGTAGACCTCCCATGCCGACGCCGCGACCAGCAGTGCCGACCACACGGCTGTGCCGCGCCTGAGCCGGGCAGTGGACGGGGGTCGCTCGATTCGCACGCGGAAGGCCAGCACCATCCCCGCGAGTGCCGCCACCGCCACCATCGCGGTTGCCTGCCAGCTGAACGGCCTGGTCGCGGCACCGCACGCCGCCAGCACGAACCACACCGCCAGCGGCGTCGCACGCCGTCGAAACCGATGCGCCGAGCGCGCTGGTTGCTCTGTCACATGCGCAGGATAAGACCCCGGTTGCCCAGAACGGGGCAGGCGGTTACGACCTGCGCGCGGATTTCCGGCGAGGCGACATCGCTTCCCCGCGGACCCGCGGTACCTCGCTGTCGGCCGCGTTCACCCGTCGGCGCGCAGCAGCCCCGAGATCAGCAGCAGCACCGATTGCTGGGTCTGGGCGCGGGCGAGGTCGGGGTCTTCGGCGTGCGCGACGATCAGGGACGCCTCGCTGACCACGCTGACCACGAGCTGGGCCAACACGGGAACGGGGGCGTCGGCGATCAACCCGGCGGCGCGGGCACGTTCGAGTTGCGCGGTGATCAGGCCTAGGCCGTGGGCGGATTCGAATTCGCGCCAGGCCTGCCAGCCGAGCACGGCGGGGGCGTCGGTGAGGGCGATGCGCAGCATCGCCGGGCGCTGGCAGATCTCGAGGAACAGCGCGAGACCCGCCGCCATCCCGGCCATCACATCGTCGGAATCCACTGCGGCGATGGCGTTTTCGATCTCCTCGGTGATCTCCGCCTCGATCTGCTCCAGCACCGCGAGGAACAGTCCGCGCTTGTCGCCGTAGTGGTGGTGCAGCGCGCCCCGGGTGACGCCGGCCTCGGTGACCAACTCCTCGGCGGAGGTGCCCGCGAAGCCGCGCTCGGTGAACAGGCGGCGTCCCGCCTGTTCGAGCGCGGCTCTGGTCGCTCGGGAGCGGTCTTCCTGGCTACGGCGTGGCATGCAGCCGAGTGAACTCCAGAATCGATTCGGCGAGCAACTCGGGCTGATCTTCCGGCAGGAAGGTGTAGGAGTCGTCGATGAGCTTCAGCGTCGCGTCCGGCAGGTCGCGAGCCAGGCGTTCGGCGAACGACACGGGGAACAACCGATCCTCCCGCGCCCAGGCCAGCAGCACCGGAATGTCGACCTCGGCGAAGTGACGGGCGGCTTCCAGGGTGTATCGGCGATGCGCCGATTTCAGAAAGCGCCGCAGATCTTTCCGGATCGCGGCGGAGTCGCGGCTCGGCAGCAGGTAGGAGTCGACGATCTCCGGCGGGACCGGCCGTTTGGTGACCCAGCCGAAGGCCACCGGCAGCCGGTGCAGCGCGCGGATGCGCAGCAACTCGGTCAGCGGGCGCAGCGAGCCGGGAATCCTGGCCAGCAGCGGCAGCGTGGTGAACGGCTGCGGCAGGAAGCCCTCGTAGCTGTCCACCGAGGCGAGCACCACCCGGCCGACGCGGGAGCGGTCGCGGGTCAGCAACACCTGCGTGATCGCTCCGCCGGTGTCGTTGGCGACCAAGGTGACGTCGGTGAGGTCGAGGCGTTCGAGGAACGCGGCGATGAGATCGGCGACACCGGCCGGAGTCAGTTCCGCGTCCGGCACCGGGATCTCGTGCGAGCCGAGCGGCCAGTCCGGCGTCAGGCAGCGGTACCCGGCCGCCGCGACAGCGGGCACCACCTTGCGCCAGAGGTCCGCGTTGACGAGCAAGCCGTGCACGAAGACGACAGGGGCGCCCGCACCCGTCTCGTGGTAGCGGATACGGCCGCCGGGCAGGTCCACATCGTGGGTGCGGCCTAGTGCTGTGCTGGTTGCCATGGGTCCTCCCAGTGGTCTCGGTTCCCGACCACTGTTACATACATACCGTATGTATGTCTAGACCCGCAGTGCGCGGCGGATCAGCTGAACACCGCCTTGACCGCGTCCTTCGACGCCGTCACCGCGGTCGCCAGAGAGGCGACGCCCGCCACCGACTCCCCGACCGCGTAGAGCACCCCCGTGAGCACGATCCGATTCGGTCGCTCCTTCGCCGCCTCGGCCGCCGCCCGCCGAGTCGTCTCCTCGACCAACTGCCGTTCCGCCAGATCGATGTCACACCGGCTGATCCGGTCGAGCAGATCGCTCAGGGAAGACCGCAATTCCTCCACCGCCTCCGCTGCCACCGCGTCGTACCTTCGGCGTGAACGCACGCCACATCTGCGGCAGAACGCGTAGTCGTCCCGGTTGGAATGCTGGCACTCGGCGCATCGCACCTCGCCAGCCAAGCATTCGCCCGCCGCCGAGCCGATCACAATCCGGGTGCCGTACCAGGTCTGACCGGCTGTCACGGCACCCGGGTTCCATTCGGCTCGATATGGATACGTGCCAGCAAGATCTTGCCGATGGGAGGCGTCAAGACGGCACCCGGCAACAGCGTCGCGAGATCTACTCGGTACCGGACCGACGACAACCCGCTGCCGCAGGCGATCAACCGCCCGGCCAGGCCCGCCGAGGCTCCCGCGAGCGTGACCGCGGTGGCCAGTCCGTCGTGGTCCCTGTGGAGTGCGTTGCGCAGCAGAAGGCGCTCGGTGGCGATTTCCGGGACGGAGAGCGTGGACAGTTGGCCCACGAGTTCATTTTGGCTGAGAAGGCTGCACTCACGCTGAATACGCACGGATCCTGCGAGCAAGATATTGCGAGCTAGGACGGTACCGAGGCAAGCATCGGTGAAAACGACTGTCGACCAAGCTATTACGTACCCGGTGGGCTTTTCGGAGTGCCAGATCCTACATCGATGATCCCCCCGCGACCGTCTCTCCGAGGTCCATACTTGATTCCTGTTCCAGCACCGCCGACGCGACAGAGAACTCTCCACCCGGGGGACCATGAGAGGGGAACCGATTCATGCGACTTCTCGTCGCCGCACCGCTCGGAGACGTCATCGAGCCGACGCCGTCGACGTCGTCCAGTGCGGCGGATGCCGCCGTCGCGCCACCGAGCGGAACGGGCAGGGCGCTGATGCCGGACCGGGAGTGCCGAAAGCGGGCTGTGCCGTCAGGTGAATCGCGGACCGAGGACATCGGCGTGCCCATTTCGGCGGCACCAGCTGATGAGGTAGTGCGCGTGCTCACCGCACCAGCGAAAAACCGCGCCCTGGGTCAACGGCGTGCCCTCCGGCAACTCCTTCCGAGCGAGGATGATCGGGCCGATATAAGTATTGGTCGCCTTGTTTGCGGTGTTGAGACCGACACGAGCGACCTGGGCGAGAGAGTTGTAGTCCCACGCCGACTTGGCCGCGATCGCGCCCGCCAGCCGGCCCGCCGTCTCGCCACGCTGTTCGGTGAACAGTGCGCACAACGCGGGCGGCCCTTGCGGCGGCGGCGCGACCTGGTCGCTGCGGCCGGTCGCGGCGCGCTGAATGGCATCCAGCAGCGCGGGCACGCCGGAGGACTTGTCGTAGAACTCGGCGATCTCGTCCGCGCGCAGCCGCGCCTCGTCGAGATGATCGCTCTCCATGCTGTGCCCTTGAGCCGCGAGCAGGACCTCGCTCTGCCGTTTGGTTTCCCGGAGCAAGTCCAGAACATCCAAACCGTCGAACCGGTACTCCATTTCGGGTTTGTTCCAGATCAGATCCGAGATGACCACATCGAACCGGAAACGTCCCACGATTCGACCGCGCACCTCGTCGACGTCGGAGGCGACCGCGACGGTCGACGCCGGAAAGTACTGCGACAGCACAGGGGCGATGATTCCGCCCAACGGCGAGGCGACAAGCACTCGTAAGTTCGGTTCCATAGCGCGATCTTCATCGCTGCCGACACTCGTCGGCAAGACTCCAAATGTCTATCGAACCAGTAGGTTTCGTAATGCGTATCGCACAGCAAGATCTTGCTCGCCCGGCCGGTTGACGAGTGCCGCAACCGGCGATCCGGCGCTCGAAGACTACCGATCGCCGACGTGTCGATGACCTCATCGCTTTTCGATTCGTCGGCGGACGACTCGGGCACTGCAAGATCTTGCTGGAAAACGAGTGTTCGAGCAATATTCCAGCGACACCCCTCGGAAGCGGCAAAAATCGGCCCACCGGCCGGAATACGGGTCGGAAATCACCGCGAAGTTCGCTGATCAATCACCCACGGCGACTTATATGCTTTCAATCCGGTGCGCCACCCGAGCCTGTCGCACCGTTCCCCCTACCGGAAGGACCAGCAATGGCCGAAGTGTGTCCACAGTGCAGCAAGAAGACCGGAATGGATATCGGCGAGAAGGATCGTCAGGGGTGGCAGAAATACCAGTGCCAGATGTGCAAATACGAATGGAAGGCACCGAATCCCTGATCGTTCTCGCCGACCGTCCGGCGCCCGTCGTGCGGCTTATCCGATGAGACCGCAGGGAAAATCGTTCCGGTCTCGAATTTTCGCAGTATCAATTCGCGTGCATCGTCACCAGATGCATCGGGAGGGCAATCAGTGGCACACACCGTCGGTATCGATCTCGGTACCACGTATTCAGCGGTCGCCGTCGTCGGCGCGGGCGGGAAACCGGAGATCCTGGTCAACCGGGACGGCGAGCGGATCACGCCTTCGGTGGTCTTCTTCGACTCCGACAGCGTGCTCGTCGGCTCGATGGCCAAACGGTCCGCGGCGACCGCGCCGCTGGATGTCGTGCAGTTCGTCAAGCGGCAGATGGGCAATCCGGACTGGCGATTCGTCACCACCGATGATCGCGCCTATTCGGCCGAGGAAGTCTCGGCGCTGATTCTCAAACGGCTGAAAGACGACGCCGAATTGATCCTGGGGCAGGGGCAGGTCACCGACGCGGTGATCACGGTCCCGGCGTTCTTCGACGACGCGCGCCGCCGGGCGACCAGGGACGCGGGAACGATCGCCGGACTCAACGTGCTGCGCGTGGTGAACGAGCCGACCGCGGCCGGGTTGGCCTTCGGGCTCGACCTCGGCCGCAGCGGCACCGTCATGGTGTACGACCTGGGCGGCGGCACGTTCGACGTCACCGTGATGCGGATCCGCGACGGCGTGTTCGACGTGCTCGGCACCGATGGGCTGCACGAACTGGGCGGCTTCGAATGGGACAACCGGCTCATGCGACACCTCAACGAGGAGTACATGGCTCGAGGCGGCGGCGATCTCGACGACGCGTTCGAGACCCAAGCCGATCTGCGCGAGAAAGCAGAACTCGCCAAACGCACCCTGACTTCCGCCGGATCCACGCGAGTCGTGCTCAGCCACAACGGCGTCACACACACGCTCACCGTCACGCGGGAAACGTTCGAGGACCTCACCAGCGACCTGCTGAACCAGTCGCGCGACCTGACCCATTCCCTCGTGGAGGAATTGGGCCTGAGCTTCGCCGACCTCGATCACGTCTTGCTCGTCGGCGGCTCCACGCGCATGCCCATGGTGGCGGCGATGCTGGAGGAACTGACCGGCAAGCCGCCGTTGCGGGCGGGCAACCCCGACGAACTCGTGGCGCTCGGCGCGGCGATCCGCGCCGAAGCGGAGACGTCCTCGAGCACGGCGCCGAAGCCGGTCATCCTCGACGTCACCTCGCAGGCGCTGGGCACGGTCGCCCTGAACGACAACCGGGAACCGAAGAACAACATCGTGATCCCCCGCAACACCAAGATCCCAGCCAAGGCGAGCAAAGTGTTCGGCACCGTCGCCGACGGCCAGACCGCACTGCGGATCTGCGTCACGCAGGGCGACGACGAGGATCTCGACTACGTCCGGTTCGTCACCGAAGGAAAGTGGCCCGACGGCGGGCAGCTCTTCGCCATTCCGCCCTATCCGGCGAATGCTCCGGTCCAGATCACATTCCACTACGACATAGACCAGACCATTCAGGTCGAGATCACCGACCTCACCGCGGACAAATCGCTCGGCACGTTCGAGGTCGACAACGTCGCCAACCTCAGCGAGGGCGAAATCCGCGTCGCACGCACGAAGAACGAAGACCTCGAGGTGAATTGAAGCATGACCACGACAACCGAAGAATTCGTCAACTACTACGAAATCCTCGGCCTCGCCGAGACCGCCGACCCGGATGCCATCAAGACGGCCATCCGCGAGCAGCGCAGAATGTGGAACAAGCGCGCGGGCCAGTCGGATCCCGTCAAACGCGCGCAGGCCGAAGCCCGGGTACGGCACCTCGGTCAGGCCGAGCGCGTGCTGCTCGACCCGAACCAGCGGCGGCAATTCGACCAGCAGGCCAGGCAGTATCGTCCGGCGAGTAATCAGCCCGCGCCCGTGGTGCAGGGCGGCCGGGACTGGCTGAGCCTCGCACGCGAGTATTTCGAGCGCGGCAACGCTCCGTCCGCGTACTACTGCGCCCGCGAGGCGATCTCGGTCAACGGCGCGAACCACGAAGCGTGGGCGGTGCGGGCGAACTCGTCGTTCGTCATGGGCAACTACAAGGACGCCGGCTTCGAATTCCGGGAGGCCATCAGCCTCAAGCCCGACAGCCCGGAATACCACTTCGACTACGCCGAAGCGTTTCTCGCCACCGGGGCGCTGAACGAAGCGCTCGGCGAATACGAGACGGCGCTGCGTCTCGCGCCCGGCGAGCCGCTGTACCGCACCGCCATCGCCAACGTCTACCTCCAGCAGCACAAGAACGACAAGGCGCTGGAACTGATGGAGGACGTGGTCCGGCACCATCCGAACGAGCAGATCTTCCAGTACTACCTCGCGCTCGCGCTGGAGCAGGTCAACCTGGGGATGTGGTCGGAGCTCCGCAGCGGGGCGTACTGCATCACCTCCGAAGCCCAGATCGCCGTCACGCACGAAATGTCCGGCCGCGCGTTGAAACTCCGGTTCGACGACGCGCCGCTGCGCGCCTCGCTGCAGGAGAACATCGAACTCGCCGAGCGGGCCGCCGTGGCCAAGTGGTTCCACAGCGGTGCGGGCGCGTGGGCGGTGGCCCTGGTGATCGGCCTGGCGCTGATTCCGGCGAAGGGCATCGGCCTGCTGATCGTCGCGGGCGTCATCGCCGGCTACACGCTGACCCACCGGATGCCGGTCTGGAAGCACAACTCGAAGCGATACGACATCGCCAAGCGCGGCATATGAATGCGGCTCCGGACGCAGGTGATCCGCTGACCGCGCTGGCCGGGGAGATCGCGCAATTGCGTGATCTCTTCCAGCGCAGGTTGCTGGAGGACAAGGCGAAGAATCGGGCGTTGGACGACCTGCACGAGCAGCTCGCACTCGCGCGCGGCGGGCTCGCCGAACAACTCCTGGCCCCGCTGTTTCGCGAGCTGCTCAGACTCGTCGATCGCGTGACGGCACTGAACGACGACGGCGCCGTGCTCGGCAGCATCGTCGACGAACTGCACGAACTGCTCGAACGTCGTGGCGTCCGGCGCGTGCCCGCCACGGCCGACTTCGATCCCGAGGTTCACGAAGCCGTCGCCGTCGCCGAGGCTTCCGGCAGATCGCCGGGCACGGTGCTGCAGGTAGTCCGGCACGGATACCTCATGGGTGAACGCCTGCTGCGGCCGGAACAAGTCGTCGTCGCGGCGCGCTCCGCCCGATCGGAGTCCGCCGTTCCCCCTATCGAAAGGTTCGAATGATGCGCAAGACCCTCCGCGTAGCCGTTCTCGTCTCCGCTTCCACGGCGTTCCTCGCCCTCGGACTGCCGAGCGCATCGGCGTCCACCACCGTGAGCGGCACGATCGGCTGCATCAACAGCGCGTCGCCGGTAGGAGTCTGGGTTCAGGCCAAGACATCGAAATCGGGATGGGCGCGGACCAAGCTTCCGGTCCGGCTCGGCGGCCACTCCAAGGTCGACTACTCCTTCGAGCTCGACAAGGGCGGCGACTACCAGGTGCATGTCGGCTGCGGGGGAACGCCGCAGAAGTGGGCGAAATCCCTGAAGTCCAAGGATGTCTCGGGCACCAAGAACGACTTCCTTTGCAACGACATGGACCGGCTGTCGGTGGCGGCGTTCAACGCTCTGGTCGGCCGGATGTTCGGCCGGCCGGACCTCACCCAGGGCGTGCCCTACGGTGAGTGCAAGCACATTCCGTGACATGAGTACTCGGACCTTCTCGGCCAGAGCACAGGCCCGCTGCCGCCGATCTTCTCCGCGGCGGCACGCAGGCGCCGGACCGATTCCGCGTCCTATGTGGTGGGTCATCTGGAAGACCCAGCCGAGCGAGTAGGTTCGATCGCACAGGTCGCCGTTCGGTGCGCGATCGAAACCGGGCGGGGTCGATAAGGACGGCGGCAACCGACACGACTGGATACGCCAGCTGTTCGATCGGTTCCCGACCGGGTACGCCTGGCGACTGCTGCCCGCCGAGCTCGTCCCCTGCGCCAATCTGGACGATTGACCAATATGGCGCTACCGTCTGTAGATCACGACGAGACGGAGCTCACATGACGGTGTCCGATCCTGCCCACGTATCCGGCACGCGGGAACTGGGCCTGGCCGAACTGGCGGCCGCGATCGCGAGCGGCGCGATCACCTCGACCGCGGCGGTCGGCGGCGCACTGGACCGGATCGACGCGGCGCAGGGCACGCTCAATGCCTTCCGGATCGTGCGCCGCGAGCGGGCCCTGGCGGAGGCCGCCGACGCCGACCGGCGGCTGGCCGCGGGAGAACGACTGCCGCTGCTGGGCGTGCCCGTCGCGGTGAAGGACGACACTGATGTCGCGGGCGAGCCGACCGCGTTCGGCTGCGGCGGCGACTTCGCACCGAAGACCGAGGACGCGGAATCGGTCCGGCGCCTGCGTGCCGCGGGCGCGGTGATCGTCGGCAAGACGAACACCTGTGAACTCGGACAGTGGCCGTTCACGAGTGCCGCGTGGTTCGGGCACACCCGCAATCCGTGGGACCGCGGCAGGACGCCGGGCGGGTCCTCCGGCGGAGCTTCGGCCGCCGTCGCCGCCGGATTGGTCCCCGCCGCTCTGGGTTCCGACGGCGCGGGCTCGATCCGCATCCCTGCGGCCTGGACGAACCTGGTCGGCATCAAGCCGCAGCGCGGACGAATCTCCACCTGGCCGGAAGCCGAAGCGTTCTACGGGCTCACCGTGAACGGTCCGCTGGCGCGTACCGTCGCCGACGCGGCGCTACTGCTGGATGCGGCGGCCGGTCCGCACCAGGGAGATCTGCACACCCCGGAGCCGATCACCGCGTCGGACGCCGTCGGCCGGGATCCGGGAAAGCTGCGAATCGCCCTGTCGCTGCGTATCCCCTTCACCGCGACCAGGACCGCGCTGGATCCCGAGGTCGAGCGATCGGTGCGCCGCACCGCCGACACACTGCGCGCGCTCGGACACACCGTGACCGTGGCGGACCTGCACTACGGCATCCTGATCGGCGCTTCCTTCCTCCCGCGTTCGCTCGCCGGGGTCCGGCGGGTGTACGACCGCATGCCCGGTCTGGAAGTCGATCCGCGCACCACCGCCAACGCCCGAATCGGACGCGCGCTCGACGGCCCCGCCCTCTACGCGGCACGGCAGCTGGAACCTCTGCTGCACAAGCGAATCGGCCACTTCTTCCGCGACTACGACGTGGTCCTCGCCCCGACCACCGCCACCCCACCGCCCCGCGCCGAGGAAATCGACGGCATCGGCGTCAACGCCACCAACAACCTCATCACCGCGGCCTGCCCCTACACCTGGCCATGGAACGTCGTCGGCTGGCCCAGCATCAACGTCCCCGCAGGCTTCACCGACACCGGCCTCCCCGTAGGCGCCCAACTGATGGGCACAGCAAACTCCGAACCCCTCCTGATCTCCTTGGCCGCCCAACTCGAATCCGAACTGAACTGGCAGCGCCATCGGCCGACGCCTTGGTGGTGAGCCGACACCGATCCACGAGACGTCACTCCTAGCGGTAGTCAGTCATCGATGACAGCGTCTTCCGAACCGAGGTCGTAGTCGTCGAGTTCGGGGTCGTAGGAGTCAGGTGCAGGTAGATCGCTAGCGATGGCGCCGGACTGCCGGGCGGCCGCGGCGTAGGCGATCCGGTCGTCCTCCGATCCGGCCAGCGCGCGCCACGGCGCGATCAGCTGATCCAGGTGCGCGATGAGGGCAGCGTCGGGTGAGGATTCGTCGAGGGCGATGACGGCCATGGCGTCTCGACCGATCATTTGAGCTGCCGCGAATGCGTGCAGGTCCGCGGGATGGTGGTCAGGGGAGCCCAGGCAGGCCTGGAAATAGAGGGTGGCCAGGTCGATGGTGTCTCGCCATTGCCGAGACCGCCCCTGCCGCTGTGCATGGTCGCGTACGGCCGCCCAGGCGCGATTGCGTTGCTCGGTATCCACCGGCATGAGCATCGCGGCACGGGAAAACCACGTCTCGAACGGGATCGAGTTGATCGCGGTGTTCAGGTCGAGCACCTGTTCCCAGCCGGTGCCGAACTGATCGAGTAAGTGGGCGTCGGTGATCTCCAGGCGCGCAAGAAAATCGACGTGAGCCTCCTCGGCGCCAGGGGCGGACGCGTTCGGCAGAACCGACCCGCGCCCCGAGCGCCACGAGAAGACCTCCTCGACGATATGCGCATCCCCTGGGACCTCTGCTGCGCTGGCGAGCGCGCCACCGAAGGTGAGTTGAGTGCCGGTGGCCACCGCTGGCCCCCAGGCGAACCCGTTCACTCGGAGCAGCTCCGCCGCGCTGCGAGCCAGCTCGGTCAATCGCTGTGCCGGAGAACCAGCAGTCGGATTCGATGACATGGAGGGAGGCTAACTGCCGACACCGACAAACATTCCACCACTCGGTCACAGGGGTTCAGTCGGTCGGCTGGGCCGGATGGCCGCCGCAGAACACCTCGTCGACGAGCCTCTGGGTCGCCTGCTGGAACGGCACGGCCAGGGACATGGCGGCGTCGTCCGCGTAGTTCAGGGTGCCGGTCAGGGTCTTCTTGCCGTCGGGTGTGCTGTACATCAGCGCCGCGTGACCCGCTGCGCCGCCGTTGTGGGTGACGACCGTGCCGCCCAGGCCGGTGTCCTGCACGAATACACCGAGGCCGTAGCCCATGTTCGGGATGCCTGTCGGGTGCGGTGCGCACATCTCGGCCAGCAACTCGGCAGGCAGCAGCTTGCCGCTCATCAGCGCGGAAATGAAAGTTCGCAGGTCCTGGGTGGTCGAGATCATGTCACCGCCGCTGGAGATCCAGGAGGGGTTGTGGCTGGTGACGTCGACCGTCTTCTCCTGCCCGGCGTCCTCGTATCGGTAGTAGGCGTGGGCGTGGGGCTCCGGGAGCTCGGTCTGGGTGGTCGGGGCCACGGTGCCCGACAGCCCGAGCGGCCCGAAGATCAGCCGCTGCATCTCCTGAGCGACCGGGCGGCCGGTGACCTTCTCGATCAGCAACCTGGCCAGCACGTAGTTGGTGTTGGAATAACTCCAGCCCGTGCCCGGTTCGAACCGCGCGGGCTTGGACAGCGCCAGCCGCACCAGCTCTTCGGGCTGGTAGGTCTCGAACCGGTTGTCCACCCACTCTTTGCCCGCGGTGGTGGCGGGGATTCCCGGCACGACGGTCCCGTCTTCGTAGTACTCGCCGGTGAAGTTGAACACCCCGCTGGTGTGCTGCAACAGCATCCGCACCGTGATCCGCGAATCGAGTTCGAACTCGGGCAGATAGTGGGCCGCCGGGTCGTCCAACCCGATCTTGCCCTCGGCCACCAGTTGCAGGACCAGAGTCGCGGTGAAAGTCTTTGTATTGCTGCCGATCCGGACGTGCCCGTCGGTCGGCGGCTTCGCGGTCTCGCCCAGCCTGCTCACCCCGGCGCTGCCGACCCACTCGCCCCGCTCGTCGTGCACGCGCAGCGTGATTCCGGCGAAACCAGAAGCGACGATCTCATCGAGGGCCTTCTGGAGTTGCGGGCGATCCGGCCCGGCGGCAACCGTTCCGTTGTCGGCACCGGCCACCCCGGCGGCATCGAGCGCCGCGATGATCTTGCGGGCCATCTCGGCCGTGGCCGGGCCGGGCTCGCCGTGGTGCGGCTGGGCTGCTGCGTCGACGGCGATGCGCACGGTGCCGCGGAAGTTGTCGGCCTCGGCCGGATCGTGCCGCTCGAGCAGGTGCACGGCCGAGGTCAGGGCAGGCAGTACCTGGTCGGCGAGTTCGGCGACGGTCTTGCCCTTCAACTGGATGTCCTTGGACTTCGCGGCGAGCACGTGCCCGACCAGGCCGGTCGCCGACGTCAGGGCGATGGAGCCGTTCGTCGCGGCCACGTGCGGCGTGCCGGTGGCGGCCATCAGCGACAACGCGCCGTACGCGGCGGTCCGCAGCGTGCTCTTGTCCTGGTCGGAGAGGGTGGTGGTGGAAGTCGCGATTGCTGTGCTGTTCATGTGACTACTGTCGCGAGCCCGGCTGATACCGAGCTGACGCCGTTCTGACACGACCACTGACACGGCACTCGCCTCGAGTACAGCCGACACATCGGTGGATCACACGGAATCATCGGCAGCCGACCGGACGCCCCACGCCAACGAAGACGCCTCCAAGACTTCCACGCACGCCCCAGCGACGCCCGAACCGGTCAGAAACCCAGTTTGCCCAGCTGTTTCGGGTCGCGCTGCCAGTCCTTGGCCACCTTCACGTGCAAATTCAAGTAGATCCGGGTGCCGAGGATGTGTTCGATCTGCTTGCGAGCGTTGGTGCCGACCTCTTTCAGCCGGGAACCGCCCTTGCCGATGACAATGGCCTTCTGGCTGGGCCGCTCGACGTAGAGCAAGGCGTGCACGTCGAGCATGTCCTCGCGCTCCTCGTAGGGCAGGACCTCCTCGATGACGACGGCCAGCGAGTGCGGCAACTCGTCGCGCACACCCTCGAGCGCGGCCTCGCGAATGAGCTCGGCCATCAACGTTTCCTCGGGCTCGTCGGTGAGCTCGCCGTCGGGGTAGAAAGCCGGGCCCTCCGGCATCTTCGAGGCGATGACGTCGACGAGGACTTCCACCTGCTCACCCTTGACCGCCGACACCGGCACCACGTCGGCCTCGGGGCCGAGCAACTGGGCCACGGCGAGCAATTGCTCGGCGATCTGCTCGCGGCTCACCTTGTCGATCTTGGTGACCACGCCGAGCAGCGTCGTCTTCGGCGCCATCTGCTTGATCTGCTGCACGATCCAGCGGTCACCCGGACCGATCTTCTCGTCGGCCGGGATGCACAGCGCGATCACGTCGACTTCCGAATACGTGTCGCGCACAAGGTCATTGAGGCGCTGGCCGAGCAAGGTGCGCGGGCGGTGCAAGCCCGGTGTGTCGACCAGGATCAGCTGGGCGTGCTCGCGGTGCACGATGCCGCGAATCGTGTGCCTGGTGGTCTGCGGGCGCGACGAGGTGATCGCGATCTTCGCGCCGACCAGGGCGTTGGTCAAGGTCGACTTGCCGGTGTTCGGCCGACCGACGAAACAGACGAACCCGGAACGGAATTCGCCCTTCTCCCGCGCGTCAGCCACCGCGGACCTCGCCGGAGTCGGCGCTCACCGCGTCGGCCGCGTCGGCGGAGTCGTCGACGATCTCGAACACCGCGCCGTCACGATCGGTGAAGATGATCCGCGCCTCCGGAGAAACCTCCCGCACCGCCGTCACACCGAAGTCGGACAACCGCCCGCCGACCACCACGGCCGCCTCGAAGCCCTCCGCGCCGCTGGACAACGCCGCGGCCACGGCGGCTTGCAGCGCCGTCAACCGCAGCGCGGTCAGCGTGACCTCGCCCGCGGCGTAGGTGCGACCGTCGGTATCGCGGATCGCGGCTCCACTCGCCCCTCCGGTGCGGCCGAGCGCACCACGGGCCAGCGTGACCAGCTTGTTGTCCTCGGCGTCCAGTTCGGTCATTCGGTGTCTCCGTCCTCGTCGCGATCGGCCGCGATATCCCGCTCCGATCCGTTCGCCTTGCGCTTGCCATTGGGATTGTCCCCGTTGGTCTTCCCCGCGGGGACCTTCTCGCGCGCTTTGCGTACCACCACGGTGTTCACCCGCATCCGGCCGCGCGCGTCCGGTCCGCCTTCACCGCGCAGCACCAACCCGTGCGCCTCGATCTTCGAACCGGGCAGCGGCACCCGGCCCAGTTCGTGCGCGAGCAGGCCGCCGACGGTGTCGACGTCCTCCTCCTCGATCTCCAATCCGAACAGCTCGCCGAGATCCTCCACCGGCAGCCGGGCCGACACGCGGTAGCGCCCGTCGCCGAGATCCTCGACGGGCGGGGTCTCGTCGACGTCGTACTCGTCGGCGATCTCTCCGACGATCTCCTCCAGCACGTCCTCGATGGTCACCAGACCCGCGATGCCGCCGTACTCGTCCACCAGCAACGCCATGTGGTTGCGCCTGCGTTGCATCTCGTCGAGCAGGCTGTCCAGCGGTTTGGAGTCGGGCATGAACACCGCGGGACGCATCACCTCACGCACCCGTACCTTGCGGCTGCGTTCGGCGAACGGCACGAGGTCTTTCAGATACACCACGCCGCGAATGTCGTCGACGTTCTCGCCGACCACCGGGATCCGCGAATGCCCGGAACGCACCGCCAGCGACATGGCCTGCGCCGCGGTCTTGTCCGCTTCGATCCAGACCATCTCCGTGCGCGGCACCATCACCGCACGCGCCGCTGTGTCGCCGAGTTCGAAGACCGACTGGATCATCCGCCGTTCGTCGTCGGCCACCACTCCGCGCTCACCGGCCATCTCGACCACTTCGCGCAACTCGATCTCGGAAGCGAAGGGCCCGTTGCGAAAACCCTTACCGGGGGTGATCGCGTTACCGATGAGGATCAGCAGCCTGCTGATCGGGCCGAGCAGCGCGCCGATGAACTGCAGGGGCAGGGCCGCGGCCAGGGCGATGGAATACGCGTGCTGCCTGCCCAGCGTGCGCGGGCCGACACCGATCACCACGTAGGACACCAGCACCATCACCAGCGCGGTGATCAGCAGCGCCCAGTTCCTGCCCCAGACCGTCATCAGTCCCGCCGCCAGCAGCACCGTCGCGCCGATCTCGCACAGGATGCGAAGCAGCACCATGAGATTCACGTAGCGGGCCCGGTCGTCGACGACCCGGCTCAGCCGCACAGCGCCGGGCCGGTCGGCTCGCACCAAGTCCTCGACGCGGGCGGGCGAGATCGTGTTCAGGGCGGAATCGACCCCGGCGAAGACCCCACCCACGGAGATGAGCAGGACCGCGAGCAGGACGAGGGTCAGGGCATTCACGCGGGACCCAGGGACTCACCCGGTGTGGTGAAACCCGCCTTACCCAGCAACCGCGCGTCGCGTTCGGCCAGTTCGGCGCGCCGCTGCGCCTCCCGCAGGCTCTCGTACCACTCCTCGAGCAGCCTGGCCTGCAACGCGAACATCTCCTTCTCCTCGTCCGGCTCGGCGTGGTCGTAGCCGAGCAGGTGCAGCACGCCGTGCACGGTGAGCAGAGCGAGTTCGTGATCCAGGGAGTGCCCCGCCTTACGCGCCTGACCGGCGGCGAACTCCGGGCAAAGCACGATGTCGCCGAGCATGGATGGGCCTGGTTCGGGGCTGTCGGGCCGCCCGCCCGGCTCGAGTTCGTCCATGGGAAAGGACATGACGTCGGTCGGGCCGGGTAGGTCCATCCAGCGCATGTGCAGGTCGGCCATGGTGTCGAGATCGACGAGCACCATCGACAGCTCCGCGGCGGGGTGCACGTCCATCCGGGCGATCACGAACCGCGCGACGCTGACCAGCTCTTCTTCGGGCACGTCGATACCCGACTCGTTGGCGATCTCGATGCTCACCCGAACAGCCTACGATCCCGTCGATCGTGTCGGCGGAGCGGAGCCCCGCCCGGCGAGACGAGTTACCGCCGGTCCGCCCGGCTCGCCGCGCGGCGCTGCGCTCGGTTGCCGCCGTAATGCGGGGCGACCTGCGGACGCGACTGGGCCTCGAAGCGGTCGTAGGCGTCGACGATGTCCGAGACCAGCCGGTGGCGAACCACGTCGCTACTGGTCAGCTCCGCGAAGTGGATGTCCTCGATCTCGGTGAGGATCTCGCTGGCGGCGCGCAGACCGGACCGGGCGCCGGTCGGCAGATCGACCTGCGTCACGTCACCGGTCACCACGATCTTCGAGCCGAACCCGAGGCGGGTGAGGAACATCTTCATCTGCTCGGCGGTGGTGTTCTGCGCCTCGTCGAGGATGATGAAGGAGTCGTTCAGCGTGCGTCCGCGCATGTAGGCCAGCGGCGCGACCTCGATGACACCGGCCGCCATCAGCTTGGGAATGGCCTCCGGGTCCATCATGTCGTGCAGTGCGTCGTAGAGCGGGCGCAGGTACGGGTCGATCTTCTCGTTCAGCGTGCCGGGCAGGAAGCCGAGCCGCTCGCCCGCCTCGACCGCGGGGCGGGTGAGGATGATCCGGTTGACCTGCTTGGTCTGCAGCGCCTGGACCGCCTTGGCCATCGCCAGATAGGTCTTGCCGGTACCGGCGGGACCGATGCCGAACACGATGGTGTTCGCGTCGATCGCGTCGACGTAGCGCTTCTGGTTCAGCGTCTTGGGCCGGATGGTCTTGCCCCGCCGGGACAGGATGTCCAGGCTGAGCACCTCCGCGGGGGACTCGCTGGAGCCCTCGGTGAGCATCGAAACGGTGTGCCGCACCGCCTCGGGCGTCACCACGCGGTTGCGCCCGGTCAGCGCGACCAGCTGCTCGATGACCCGCTCGGCGAGCGCGACGTCGGACGCCTTGCCGGTGAGGGTCACGGAATTCCCGCGGACGTGGATGTCCGCGTCGAGCAGCGTCTCCAGTTCGCGAAGATTCTGGTCGGCCGAACCGAGGAAGGGGAACACGGATTCAGGAGCGAGTTCGATGCTCGAGCGCACGGTGCGCGCTGCGGGACCCGAACCGTTGTCGCCGGCGCCGATGCCTGCCGCTGGGGTGGTGGGGTCGCCGATCTCGCCTTGTGTTCTCAAAAGTGGCTATAGCCTGCTTTCCGGTCTCGACTGCTGCTGTATGGAGAAAGTTTAACCCGCCCCACCGACACCGCCCAGTGAATAAGCCGTGGGCAAAACCGGCCCCTCACGGGATTCCCCCACGTCGCCGCGCCCAATCCTCGGCGAAATCACGAAAGCGTCGCACCGCGTCGGGTGGTGTGGTAGCGGCGGGCCAGATCAGCCCGACCGCGCGAGCGGCGCCCGCGTCCGCGAGCGGCACCGTCACCGGGCCGGACAGCGGGCCCGCGGACAGTGGATCTTCGCGCGGCAGGATCGCCACCCCCAACCCCGCCGAGACCAGCCCGGCCACCGTGACGAGATCGCTCGACTCGAACGCGATCCGCGGCCGGATGTCCGCGGCGGCGCACAGTTCGTCGAAGATGCGCCGCATCCCGAATCCGTGGTGCATGGTGACGAACTCCGCGTCGGCCACCTCCGCGAGGCGGACCTGCCGCCGTCCGGCCAACCGGTGTTCCGGCGGCACCGCGAGTACCAGCGGCTGTCGCAGCACGGCGCGCCAGCCGACGCCTGCGACGGCCGGGCGCGGCGAGACGATGCCCAGATCGCTTTCACCCGCGAGCACTCGCTCGGTCACCGCGGCTGCCGCTCCCTGCCACAGCGTGATCGTGATCCGGCCGGAGATGCGCCGGAAGCCGCTGATCAGCTGCGGCACCAGCGAGCCGCCGAAAGAGTGCTGGAACGACAACCGCACGACGCCCCCGGCCGGGTTGGCCCGATCGGCGAGGACCTGTTCCGCCGCGTCCAGCTCGGATTGCGCCCGGCGGGCGTGCTCGTAGTAGATGCGACCGTATTCGTTCAGGACGATCCGCTTCCCGTGCCGGTCGAACAGTTCGACTCCCACCCTGCGCTCCAAGCGAGCCAGCATGCGCGACAACGTCGGCTGCGCCAGGTGCAACCGCTCCGCGGCGGCGCCGACCCGTTCGAGTTCGGCGAGTGTCGTGAACCACTCCAGATCCTCGCCAAGCACTGCCCGACCTCTCTATATGCGCTCAGGGAATGAACTCACTTCTCATTATTCATTTCCTTCCGGAAAACCGCCTGGCGATGCTGGACGAAAGGAGGACCCGATGACCACGACACGGATCGAAGCGGCGAGGGACGTCGCCCACGAACGCAGGATCACCATCGCGCTGTTCGCGGCCGGTCTGACGACATTCGCCTCGATGTACAGCGCCCAGGCACTGCTGCCGAGTCTCTCGGCCGCGTTCGGCGCGACGCCCGCGCGAGCGGCACTGGCGGTGTCGCTCACCACCGGGTTCCTCGCGCTGGCCATCATCCCGGTGAGCGCGCTCTCGTCGCGGATCGGCCGGACCGAGGTGATGATCGGTTCCGCCGTCGCGGCGGCGGTGCTCGGACTGCTGCTGCCGCTGAGCCCTTCGCTGGATCTGCTGCTGGCCGGACGCGCGCTGCAAGGCATCGCGCTGGCCGGTGTGCCCGCGGTGGCGATGGCCTATCTGGCAGAGGAGATCGGCGGGGACGGGCTGGGCGCCGCGATGGGCATCTACGTCGCGGGTACCACTATCGGCGGGCTGGCCGGGCGGTTGATCCCGGCGTTCACGTTGGACGTTGCGTCCTGGCGGTGGGCGCAGGCGGTGGCCTCGATCGCCGCCGCGGCCTGCACCGTGTGGTTCGTCCGCCTGCTACCGCCCTCGCGCGGCTTCGTGCCTCGTCCCGCCGGAATCCGGACGGTCCTCGGCGACCTCGGCAGCCCCTTGCGTCACCGCGGACTGCTCGCTCTGTTCGGACTGGCGTTCGTGCTGATGGGCGGGTTCGTCTCGATGTACAACTATCTCGGCTACCGGCTGACCAGCGCGCCCTTCGGGCTGCCGGAAGCACTGGTGGGGCTGGTGTTCGTGCTCTATCTGGCCGGAACGGCGGCCTCGGCGGCATCCGGCCTGCTGACCGATCGGATCGGCCGGTCCTGGGTGCTCGGGATGTCGCTGGCCGTCATGGCGATCGGGCTCGTGGTGACGATTCCCGACCACATCGGCACCGTTTTGCTCGGCGTATTGCTCTTCACCGCGGGTTTCTTCGGGGCGCACACCGCGGCGAGCGCGTGGGTGGGGGCGATGGCCGAAGGCAACCGGGGCGCGGCGTCGTCGCTGTATCTGTTCGCCTACTACCTCGGCAGCGCGCTCGTCGGCGGAACGGCTGGCATCGCCTACGCCCGCTCCGGGTGGCTCGGGCTGGTCTGCGGCATCGGATCGCTGATGGTCATCGCGGCACTGCTGCTGTGGGTATCGCATCGGGCGTCGACGCGAGACCTCACCAACGCGGCGTCAGTGCGCCGAGCGCCCCGAGAGCGACCGCTGCCGCGGTGGATGTACGCAGCACGGTCGGGCCGAGCAAGGTGATGTCCGCGCCCGCTTCGGCCAACGCCGTGAGCTCGGCGTCGTCCAGCCCGCCTTCCGGACCCACGACGAGGACGATTTCGGCGGCCTCGGCGAAGGGCAATTCGGTGAAACGGGCGGCGCCGGATTCGTGCAGCGCCGCGACGATCGCACCGCGGGCCTTCGCCGCGCGGACCAGATCCAGCAAGTCCTGGGTGCGGTGCAGGTCGGCGACTTGCGGAATGTAGGCGCGGCGGGACTGCCTGGCGGCCGAGCGGGCCGCGGCCCGCCACTTCTCGACTCCCTTGGCCGCCTTGCCCTCCCAGTTCGCGACGCAGCGCGCGGCCTGCCAGGGAACGACGACGTCCGCGCCCGCCTCCGTCATCAGCTCGACCGCCAGTTCCGAGCGATCGGATTTCGGCAGCGCCTGCACGATGGTCACCGGCGGCGTCTGAGGTGCCGCGAGCACCCGCTCGCGCACCGCGAGCTCGAGCCGGTCGCGTTGCGCGGCAACGACTTCCGATGCGGCCAGTACCCCGCGCCCGTCGGAGAGGGTGATCGGCTCGCCGACCCGGATGCGGCGCACCGTGGCGGCGTGCCTGCCCTCCGGGCCGTCGAGCACCGCGACCGCGCCCGGCTCGGGCACCTCGTCGAGGTAGAAGACCGTCGCGGCCACCTAGCGCCCGCTGAAGGACGCGCGCAGTCGCGCGAACAGGCCGCTGTTGTGCTCGGATTGCGCCGACATCACTTCGGCGCGTTCCCGCTCGCGCAGTCCCTTGTACTTGCGCAACAGTTCGGTCTGCTTGCTGTCCAGCTTGGCCGGGATCACGATGTCCAGATGCGCCAGCAGGTCGCCGCGCGCGCTCGAGCGCAGCCGCGGCATGCCGTGCCCGCGCAGCACCGAGATCTCGCCGGGCTGGGTGCCCGCCGGAATACTCAACTCGGTCGGGCCGTCCAGGATGGTGTCGATCACGACGGTGGTGCCGAGCGCCGCGTCCACCATCGGCACCCGGATGGTGCAGTGCAGATCGTCCCCGTCCCGGACGAATACGTCGTGCGGCTGCTCCACGATCTCGACGTAGAGATCACCCGCGTGACCGCCGCCGGGGCCGACCTCGCCCTGCGCGGCCAGCCGCACCCGCATGCCGTTCGCGACGCCCGCGGGGATCGGCGCCGCGATCTCGCGGCGCGCCCGCACCCGGCCGTCACCACCGCATTTGTGGCACGGGTCCGGGATGGTTTCGCCCGCGCCGCGGCAGGTGGGGCACGGGCGCGAGGTCAGCACCTGGCCGAGGAAGGACCGCTGCACGGACTGGACCTCACCCGCGCCGCCGCAGGTTTCGCAGCGCACCGGCTTGGACTTGCCGTTGGTACCGGAGCCCTGGCAGATGTCGCACAGGATCGCGGTGTCCACGGTCAGGTGCTTGGTCACGCCGACCGCGCACTCGGCCAAGCTGAGCCGGGTGCGGATCAGCGAGTCGGCGCCGGGCTGGACGCGACCGCGCGGCTTGCGCGCACCGGCCGATCCGCTCATGCCGCCGAAGAACGCCTCGAACACGTCGCCGAGCCCGCCGAAGCCAGCGCCGTTGAATCCGGCCCCGCCACCGCCGGATTCCAGCGGGTCGCCGCCCATGTCGACGATGCGCCGCTTCTCCGGATCCGACAGCACCTCGTAGGCGGCCGACACTTCCTTGAACTTGGCCTGCGCCGCCTCGTCGGGGTTGACGTCGGGGTGGAGCTCACGCGCCAGCTTGCGGTATGCCCGCTTGATCTCCTGGTCGGTCGCGTTCTTCGCGACGCCGAGCAGTCCGTAGTAGTCCCGTGCCACTTGAGTTCTCTAGTCCTTGGTCGTTCTCGACAGTGCCGCCGGTGCCCGCGCCGCTGTGAAGCGCGCCGACAACAGCATTAGTCTTGTGCACTCAACTTTATCCGGCCGAAAGATCGAGCGTAGCAGTGGTGTCGTCGCGTCAGCGCTCGGCGAGGACCTCGCCGATGTATCGGGCGACGGCCGCCACCGATGCGATCGTGCCCGGGTAGTCCATCCGGGTGGGCCCGAGCACCCCCATACCGCCGAGCACGGCGCCCGCCGCGCCGTAGCCGGTCGACACCACCGACGTGCCGCGCATCTGCTCGACCTGCGTCTCTTCTCCGATCCGCACCGTCACCGTCCCCGGTTGCTGGGCCGCGGCGAGCAGCTTGAGCACGATCACCTGCTCCTCGAGCGCCTCCAAAACCGAACGCAGCGAGCCGGGGAAACCGAAGTCGGCGGCGTTGCGGGTGAGGTTGGCGGTGCCGCCGAGCACCAATCGCTCCTCCGGGTGCTCCACCAGGGTCTCCACCAGCACCGTGGACACCCGCACCAGCACGTCGCGCAGCCGCAACGGAGCGTGCTCGGGCAGCTCGGCCACCGCCGCGGAGGCCGAGGCCAGGCGTTTGCCGTCCATCGCGCCGCCGAGCATGCCGCGCAGCGCGGCCAGATCCTCCTCGTCGATCAGCGCGCCGAGCTCCACCAGGCGCTGGTCGACCCGGCCGGTGTCGGTGATCACCACCAGCAGCAGGCGGGCGGGATTGAGCGCCACCACCTCGATGTGCCGCACCGTGGACGCCGACACCGTCGGGTACTGCACGACGGCGACCTGCCTGGTCAGCTGAGCGAGCAAGCGGACGCCCCGGCGCAGCACGTCGTCGAGGTCGACGCCGGACTCCAGGAACTCGAGGATCGCCCTGCGCTCCGCCGAGGACAGCGGCTTCACCTCGGAGATCCGGTCCACGAACTGCCGGTAGCCCTTGTCGGTGGGGATGCGGCCGGAACTCGTGTGCGGCTGGGTGATGTAGCCCTCGGCCTCGAGCACCGCCATGTCGTTGCGCACCGTCGCGCTGGAAACACCCAGGTTGTGCCGCTCGACCAGCGTCTTCGACCCGATCGGCTCCTTGGTCGCGACATAGTCCGCGACGATGGCGCGCAAGACCTCGAAGCGCCGATCCTCGGTGCTCGACATCGGCCGCACCTCCTCGCTCTCGTCTCCCGTCACGCCGTACCCGGCGCCGACGTCCCGTGACCGCCGCACATCGCGGGCCGACCACGGTTCGTCCGTCGATCCAGTCTAATTGTCGGTAACCGGATCTCTCGCCTGCAACGGGACGTGACGAGCGGCGCGACGCTCAGCGCGGAACGGCGGCGTCGATCACCGCGGCCACGGCGTCGGGCCGGGAGACCAGCGAGGCGTGCGAGGCCTCGATCTCACCGGTTCGAGCCGCCATGCGCTGGGCCATGAAGCGCTGGGAGGACGGCGGGATCACCCGGTCGTCGGCGGAGACCAGATACCAACTCGGAGTGCCGGACCACGCGGGCGGCCCGGACGGTTCCAGATTGGCCTTCACGGCGATGGAGCGCTGATGGACGATCATGTCGGCCGCGGTCTCCGGGCCGACGTCCTGGGCGAAGACGTCATGGAAGCTGGCGGGTGCGACATACGCGTCCAGGTTCTTCCCGGCGACACCCGTGACGTCGTCGACGAGCTTCACCTGCAGCGCGGGCGGCAGCAACTGGCTGCCCGGGAAGCGGATCGGGTCGAGCTCGGCCTGCGCCACCTCACCTTCCACCGGCGCGAACGCCGCGATGTACACCAGCGATTCGACCTTCGGATCGTGCACGTTGCTGATCACGAAGCCGCCGTAGGAGTGCCCCGCCAGCACGACGGGACCGCTGATCGTGTCCAGCGTGCGCTGCACGGCGGCCGCGTCGTAGGCGGGCCCGCGCAGCGGATTCTCCGGCGTCACCACGCGGTAGCCGCGCTCGCGCAGCACGGCAGCGACACCGTCCCAGCTGGTGGTGTCGGCGAAGGCACCGTGCACGAGCACGACGGTGGGCAGCGACTGCGCTCGCGCCGGCCCGGCCGCTGTAGTGGCGGCGAGCAGGAGGGCCAGCGCGGCCACAGCACGGCGCAGGTAGCGTTTGTTCGGCATCGGGTCTCGGCTCCTCAGCTCTTCAGGAAGTTCAGCAGATCGGCGTCGAACGCCTTCTCGTAGTCGCCGCACAGGCCGTGCGGAGCGCCGGGGTACACCTTCAACTCGGCCCTCGGCAGCAATTTCGCCGTCTTGGCGCCCGCGGCGGCGAGCGGCACGATCTGGTCGTCGTCGCCGTGCGCCACCAGCACCGGGATCTCGATGCTCGGCAGCTCGGCGGTGAAATCGGTCTCGGAGAACGCCTTGACGCAGTCGAACGCGCCCCCGAGCCCCACCTGCATGCCCATCAGCCAGAAGTGGTCGCGCAGTCCTTGTGAGACCTTCGATCCGGTGCGGTTGGCGCCGTAGAACGGGATCGCCAGATCCTTCCAGAACTGCGAGCGGTCGGCGGCCACGCCCGCGCGGATGTCGTCGAACGCCTCGATCGGCGTCCCTTCCGGATTGCTCGCGGTCTTCAGCATCAACGGCGGGACCGCGCCGAGCAGCACCGCCTTGACCACCCGCGAGGTGCCGTGCCGGGACAGATACCTGGTCACCTCGCCGCCGCCGGTCGAGTGCCCGACCAGAGTCGCGTCCTTGATGTCCAGCTCGTTCAGCACCGCGGCGAGGTCGTCGGCGTAGTGGTCCATGTCGTGCCCGTCCCACACGTCGCTCGAGCGTCCGTGCGCGCGCCGATCGTGGGCGATGGCGCGATAGCCGTTGCTCGCCACCAGTTTCATCTGGTTGTCCCAGGCGTCCCCGTTCAGCGGCCAGCCGTGGCTGAACACCACCGGACGTCCGGCACCCCAGTCCTTGTAGTAGATCTCGACGCCATCGGTGGTGGTGATCGTCGGCATGACAGTTCCCTTCGATCTGGACGGATGTCGGGTGAACCGGGGATCGATCTTGGTCGACCGACAGCGTATGACGGGCGGCCGCCGGAGAAACGACTCTGCGTGCACGATCGTCGGCTCAGAATGCACGGCCCGGTCGGCGGGTTCCATGCGAGGATTGCCGAATCTGTCTCATTTGCGACGGAGGCTGTGATGACGGTCGTGTTCAATTCGGACACCATCGCGCCGCACGAGCGGGCGGACGCGGTGGCCGCGGCAGTACAAGAGGCATCGGTCCCGTCCCATGTCGTGCTGGACGGGCCGGACGAGCGTGTGCACGCCACGTTCGACGTGTGGTGGTTCGGCGAGGCGCGCATCGTGCGTGCCAGCACCTCGGGCATCCAGCTGATCCGGACGCCGAAGCAGGTCAGGACCTCCCCCGCGCCGGTACTGGCGGTCGCGGTGCAGCAGGCGGGCGACGGACGGTACGAGCAGGGCGGCGTCCGTCGCGTCGTGCGACCGGGCGATCTGCACGTCATGGATCTGAACGCGCCCTACGACTTCAGCCGGCGCGGCGACGGGGCGTCGACCTGCCTGCACGTGCCGCTCGATCAGCTCGGCCTGCCCGCCGATTCGATCGGTCAGGCCGCCGCCAGAGTGCAGGACAGCCCGCACTACCGGCTGGTGGCCAACCACATCGTCCAACTGACCGCCGACGCGGACGCGCTCAGCGCCGACCCGGCGGCCGCCCTGTCGGGTTGCGCCAGCATCGAGCTGATCCGGGGACTGTTGTTGTCGGCGTGCGCCGACGACGGCTCCGTCGTCCCCTCCGACATTCTGCTGTCCCGGATTCGCGCCTATATCCGGCGCAATCTGGCGGATCCCGGTCTCGGCGCGGAACAGATCGCCAAGGCGCACAACATGTCGGTCCGGCAGCTCTACAAGATCTACGCGAACACGGAGTGCAGCCTCGAGCAGGGCATCATCAGCCAGCGTCTCGAGCGGGTACACGGCGATCTGACTCGTCCGGACCAGAAGCATCGGACGATCGCGATGATCGCGCGCCGCTGGGGCTTCCGCGATCCGTCACATTTCGCCCGGCGCTTCCGCGCCGCCTACGGGCTCACGCCACGGGAATGGCGCAGCACCGCCCTCGCCCCGGACGAGGCGTAATGGTCAGCCGCAGGTTTTCGCCTGTTTGCCCGCGAGCGCATCGAGACCGAGCATCGCCAGCAGCGACTCGCAGTCGGCGGCGTTCTCCGCGTAGCTGGCGACAGTGCGGGCGGCGACGGCGCACTGGCGCGCGTTTTCCGCTTTCTCCGCTGCTCGCGCCTCCGCGAACTCGCCTGGTTCATGGATAAGGGTCATACGTGGTGCCGAAGCCATGAGTCTCCTTGGGGTTGATCGCAGACTACGCGGCCGGTGCGCACCGAGTTACCGGAACGAGACATAAAGTGCATCGCGTTGACCCGACCGTGATCCGGCACGGGATCAGTCGAGCAGTTCACGGACGACGCCGTCCGCGAGCAGACGGCCGCGGTCGGTGAGGACGAGCCGGTCGTCCGCGGTGCGCACGGCGAGGCCGTCGGCGACCACGCGATCGACGGCGGTGCGCGCGGAGGACACCAGCTCGGCCAGCGGCAGGCCGGTGCGCAGCCGGACGGCGAGCATGACCCGCTCGGTGTAGCGCTCGTCCGCGCTCAGCGCCTCCCAGCCCGCGGCGGGCAGCCCGCCCGCGCCGACTCGATCGGCGTATCGAGCGGGGTGCTTCACGTTCCACCACCGCACGCCGCCGACATGACTGTGCGCGCCCGGTCCTGCGCCGAGCCAGTCGCCGCCGTCCCAGTAACCGAGGTTGTGCCTGCAGACCGCGGCGTCGCCCACGGCCCAGTTCGACACCTCGTACCACCCGAATCCGGCCGAGCGCAGTCGGGCGTCGATGCGCTCGTAACGTGCGGCGAGCACGTCGTCGTCCGGCGCGGGCAACTCGCCGCGGCGCACCCGCCTGGCCAGCGCGGTGCCGTCCTCCACGATCAGCGAATACGCCGAGACGTGGTCGACGCCCGCGCCGAGCACCGCGTCCAGGCTGGCGTCCAGATCGGCATCGCGCTCACCCGGTGTTCCGTAGATCAGATCGAGGTTGACGTGCTCGAATCCAGCGGCGCGCGCCTCCAGTGCGGCGGCCACCGCGCGGCCGGGGGTGTGCGTGCGATCGAGCACTTTCAACACGTGCGCAGCGGCGGACTGCATGCCCAGCGACACCCTGGTGAACCCGGCCGCCCGGATGCGCTCGAAGAATTCCGGCGAGGTGGATTCCGGATTGGACTCCGTGGTGACCTCGGCCCCGGCGGCGAAGGTGAACTCGGCACGCACGGCGTCCAGCACCGCGGCGAGCCCGTCGCCGCCCAGCAGGGAGGGCGTCCCTCCGCCGACGAAGACGGTGGAGACTTCCGGCGTCGCGGTGGGCAACGCCGCGAACTGTTGCGCGGCGGTCGCCAGCTCGCCGCGCAACGCCGCCAGCCACGACTGCGGCGAGGCCGAACTGCCGAGCTCCCCCGCGGTGTAGGTGTTGAAGTCGCAGTAGCCGCACCGCGTGGCGCAGAACGGCACGTGCACGTAGATCCCGAACGGCCCGTCGCCGAAGTCGCGTAGCACCGGCGCGGAGGTGTCGGTGCTCGCGGTAGCGGCGGAAGAACTCACCTGTCCAGTGTGAACGTCGCCGCGACCGCGCCGACGGCCGGGACTCCGCTACCGGCCCTTCAGTCCGCCACGACCGGAGTGTTCTGGTTCGCGGTGAGCAGCCAGCGGCCGTCCTCCTTGGACATCACGTACATCGGGCTGCCTTCGCTCTCCAGAACGCCCGCGTCGGTGAAATAGCGCTGGCGCACCTTCACCGCCGCCACGTCCGGGCGGATGAACAGCACGTGCTCGACCTCGTAGGTCGCCGTGCCGTGTGCGGTGGCCCCGGGCAGCACCTGCGCGGTGAACTCCGCGATGGCCGCCCGTCCGAAGAGGCGTTTGCCGTGTCCGGTGGTCCAGATCGCGTCCTCCCGGAACAGCGCGACGAATTCGTCGACGAGCTCGTTGCGCTGGGCGTGTTGGACGCTCGCGACCACCGCGCGGATGGCTTCGAGCTCGCCGGTGGCGTCGACAGTTGTGGTACTCATGACGCCGATCGTCCAACCTCCACTTCGCTCGAGGTCAAGCGAGGTGCGCAGTGTCACAGACGGCGCGGTCGCCGTATCACGCGCCTGGTTGGGGCTCGCGACTATGACTGCCGTCACAAACTGGGTCGAACGTCCAGGGGATTTCCCGCAGATTCACGGGAAATACCCGACGCAGGGTCGGAAGGCCATCGCTGACGTGGCACAATAGGCCGCATGCGCGCTTTGGAGATTCGACTGGTGGCCCGTCGCCACGTCGATTACAAGCGCGTCTGTAGCGCCTGCTGTCTGCCCGGTTCCCTCCGGTAGTTCAGCGCGCCCGATCCCCGGGTCCCCGGCGATCCCGACTTCATCGACCCGCTGACACCGCAGGCGTGAGTCAGCCCCTCGCGCCCCTCAGCAGGATGTACCACCCACCCCGCAGGAGCGACCCCATGACGTCGAGCACCGACGCCGGTCCGACCGATCAGCCCACGCCCGAATCCCAGCCGGAGCGCCGCGCGCGCCCCGAACGCCCGGCCTCCGAACGCCGGGTCCGCCCGGATCGGCCGCGTCCCGAGGCGACCACGACCGGACCGCGCGTGCGCACCGGCAAGCCCGTGCGCCGCAAGGCCGAGGGTCAGTGGGCGCTGGGTTACCGCGAGCCGCTGAACCCGAACGAGCAGTCCAAGAAGGACGACAACCCCCTCAACGTCCGCGCCCGCATCGAGAACATCTACGCCAAGACCGGCTTCGACGGCATCGACAAGGGCGACCTGCGCGGCCGGTTCCGCTGGTGGGGTCTGTACACCCAGCGCGAGCAGGGCTACGACGGCACCTGGACCGGTGACGAGAACATCGATCTGCTCGAGGCCAAGTACTTCATGATGCGCATCCGCTGCGACGGCGGCGCGCTGAACCTCGCGCAACTGCGCACGCTGGGCGGGATCTCCACCGAGTTCGCCCGCGACACCGCGGATCTGTCCGACCGGGAGAACGTCCAGTACCACTGG
Organism: Nocardia sp. NPDC047038; assembly: GCF_040644075.1. Lineage (NCBI taxonomy): Bacteria > Bacillati > Actinomycetota > Actinomycetes > Mycobacteriales > Nocardiaceae > Nocardia > Nocardia sp. NPDC047038. The sequence continues at coordinate 29,173 of NZ_JBEYVQ010000010.1, forward strand.
ATCGAGGTGGAGAACGTCCCGGAGATCTGGAAGCGGATCGAGGCGGTCGGCCTGAAGACCACCGAGGCGTGCGGCGACTGCCCGCGCGTGGTGCTCGGGTCTCCGCTGGCCGGCGAGTCGCTGAACGAGGTCATCGACCCGACGCCCGCGATCGAGGAGATCGTGCGCCGCTACATCGGCAAGAAGGAGTACTCCAACCTGCCGCGCAAGTTCAAGACCGCGATCTCCGGCCAGCAGGACGTGGTGCACGAGATCAACGACGTCGCGTTCGTCGGTGTCGTGCATCCCGAGCACGGCCCCGGTCTGGACCTGTGGGTCGGCGGCGGGCTGTCCACCAACCCGATGCTCGCCAAGCGGGTGGGCGTGTGGGTGCCGCTGGACGAGGTGCCGGACGTGTGGGAAGCCGTCGTATCGGTGTTCCGCGACTACGGCTACCGCCGCCTGCGCACCAAGGCGCGCCTGAAGTTCCTGATCAAGGACTGGGGCATCGAGAAGTTCCGCCAGGTGCTGGAGGACGAGTACCTGAAGCGCAAGCTGATCGACGGCCCCGCGCCCGAGCAGCCGACCAAGCCGATCGACCACGTCGGCGTGCAGCGGCTGCGCAACGGACTCAACGCGGTCGGCTTCTCCCCCATCGCGGGCCGGGTGTCGGGCACCGTCCTGACCAAGGTCGCCGACGCGGTCGAGCGGATCGGCTCCGATCGTGTCCGGTTCACCCCGTACCAGAAGCTGATCGTGCTCGACGTTCCCGACGACAAGGTCGACGCGCTGATCGACGAGCTGGAACCCCTCGGCCTGCAGGCGCAGCCCTCGCTGTGGCGGCGGAATCTGATGGCCTGCACCGGTATCGAGTTCTGCAAACTCTCCTTCGCCGAGACGCGCAAGCGCTCCCAGGCGCTGGTGCCGGAGCTGGAGGAACGGCTGGCGGATCTGAACGCGCAGCTGGATGTCCCGATCACGATCAACATCAACGGTTGCCCGAACTCCTGCGCCCGCTCGCAGATCGCCGACATCGGGTTCAAGGGCCAGCTGGTCGACGACGGCACCGGGAATCAGGTGGAGGGATTCCAGGTTCACCTCGGCGGCAGCCTCGGCTTCGACAGCGCGTTCGGGCGCAAGCTGCGCCAGCACAAAGTGACCACCGGGGAACTCGGCGACTACATCGACCGGGTGGTGCGCAACTTCGTCAAGCAACGTTCGGACGGCGAACGGTTCGCCCAGTGGGCGGTCCGCGCCGACGAGGCCGACCTGAGATAAGTGTCGACGGGAGATCAATTGTGACAACCGAACTCGCGGAAAAGCTGTCCGAGGACCAGCTCCGCGCCATCGCCGCGCGCGGCGCCGCCGAACTCGACGGCGCCTCGGCGACCGAACTCCTGCGGTGGACCGAGGACACCTTCGGCACGAACTACATCGTGGCCTCCAACATGCAGGACGGCGTGCTGGTGCACCTGGCCTCGGGCGTGCGCGCCGGCGTCGACGTGCTCTTCCTGGACACCGGCTACCACTTCGCCGAGACCATCGGCACCCGGGACGCGGTGGAGGCCGTGTACGGGGTGAACGTGGTCAACGTCCGGCCGGAACACTCCGTTGCCGAACAGGATCGGCTGCTGGGCAAGGATCTGTTCGCCCGCGAGCCCAACGAGTGCTGCCGGTTGCGCAAGGTCGTCCCGTTGCAGAAGTCGCTCGCGGGCTACAACGCCTGGGTCACCGGCATCCGCCGGGTGGAGGCGCCGACCCGGGCGAACGCACCGCTGATCTCCTTCGACGAGGCGTTCGGCCTGGTGAAGATCAACCCGATCGCGCCGTGGTCCGACGACGAGATGCAGGACTACATCGAAAAGCACGGCATCCTCGTCAATCCCCTGGTGGAGGAGGGGTATCCGTCCATCGGCTGCGCTCCGTGCACACGGAAGCCGGAGCCGGGAGCCGATCCGAGAAGCGGCCGTTGGGCCGGCCTCGCCAAGACCGAATGCGGGTTGCACCAATCATGACTGAAACGATTCGTAGCGAACGTTCGCTCGGTATCACCGATTTCGATACTCTCGCCGCGCTGGAATCCGAGGCGATCCACATCTTCCGCGAGGTGGCGGGCGAGTTCGAGCGGCCGGTGATCCTGTTCTCCGGCGGCAAGGACTCCACCGTGCTGCTGCATCTTGCGCTCAAGGCGTTCTGGCCCGCGCCGCTGCCGTTCGCGCTGCTGCACGTGGACACCGGGCACAACCTGCCCGAGGTGCTGGAGTTCCGGGACAAGGTGGTCGAGCGCTACGGCTTGCGCCTGCACGTGGCGAAGGTGGAGGACTACCTGGCCGACGGCAGGCTCACCGAGCGCCCCGACGGCATCCGTAACCCGCTGCAGACCGTCCCGCTGCTGGACGCGATCAGCGAGCATCGGTTCGACGCCGTGTTCGGCGGCGGCCGTCGCGACGAGGAGCGCTCGCGCGCCAAGGAGCGGATCTTCTCGCTGCGCAACGCCTTCGGCCAGTGGGACCCGAAGCGGCAGCGTCCCGAGCTGTGGAACCTGTACAACGGGCGCCACGCGGCGGGCGAGCACGTGCGCGTGTTCCCACTGAGCAACTGGACCGAGCTGGACATCTGGCGCTATATCGCCCGCGAGGACATCGATCTGGCGAGCATCTACTACGCGCACGAGCGTCCGGTGTACCTGCGCGACGGCATGTGGATGACGCCGGGCGTGTGGGGCGGCCCGCGTGAAAACGAGGTGCTGGAGACCAGGTCGGTGCGGTACCGCACCGTGGGCGACGGATCCTCCACCGGCGCCGTGCTTTCCGACGCGGCCGACAACGAGGCGATCCTCGCCGAGGTCGCCGCGTCCCGACTGACCGAACGTGGTGCGACCCGCGGCGACGACCGCGTCTCCGAAGCCGCGATGGAAGACCGCAAACGAGAGGGTTATTTCTGACATGTCCGACCTATTGAGGCTGGCCACCGCCGGTTCTGTCGACGACGGCAAGTCCACTCTGGTCGGACGCCTGCTCTACGACACGAAATCCGTTCTGGCCGACCAGATCGACGCCGTCACCCGCGCGTCGGTGGACAAAGGTCTCGCCACCCCGGATCTCTCGCTGCTCGTTGACGGGTTGCGCGCGGAACGCGAACAGGGCATCACCATCGATGTCGCCTACCGCTACTTCGCCACTCCGCGCCGCTCATTCGTGCTCGCGGACACCCCCGGGCACGTGCAGTACACCCGCAACACCGTGTCCGGCGCGTCCACCGCGCAGCTGGTGATCCTGCTCGTCGACGCGCGCAAGGGCGTCATCGAGCAGACCCGCAGGCACGCCGCCGTGCTCGCGCTGCTCGGTGTGCCGAAGCTGGTGCTCGCGGTGAACAAGATCGATCTGGTGGACGACGCCGCCGCGGTGTTCGCCGCCATCTCCGCGGAGTTCAACGAACTCACCAGCACGCTGGGCTGGTCGAGCGAGGACGTGCTGGAGATCCCGGTCTCGGCGCTGCACGGCGACAACATCGCCACCCGGTCGGACAACACCCCGTACTACGACGGTCCGTCGCTGATCGAGCACCTGGAATCGGTGCCGGTCGACGCCGACAGCACCGGCGATCACGAGCTGGGCCTGCGGTTCCCGGTGCAGTACGTGATCCGGCCGCGCACCGCCGAGCACCCGGACTACCGCGGCTACGCGGGACAGATCGCGGCGGGCGCGGTCGCTCCCGGCGACGAGGTCGTGGTGCTGCCGTCGGGCATCCGCACGACCGTGGAGCGGATCGACACCCCCGACGGCGAGCTCGCGGTGGCGCAGGCCGGACGCAGCGTCACGCTGATCCTGGCCGACGAGGTCGACATCTCGCGGGGCGACATCATCGCCGCGGCCGCCGACGCGCCCGAGCCGATCGACACCTTCGACGCCACGGTGTGCTGGCTGGGTGACAAGCCGCTGCGCCCCGGTGCGCGGCTGCTGCTCAAGCACGGCACCCGGACCACCCAGGCGATCGTCGGCGCGCTGCTGGAGCGCTTCGACGAGCAGCGCCTCGCGGCCGACCCGAACCCGGAGTCGCTGGAGCTCAACGACATCGGGCGCATCTCGGTGCGGGTCGCCGAGCCGATCGCGGCCGACGACTACCGAGCGAACCGGCACACCGGCAGCTTCCTGCTGATCGATCCGGCGGGCGGCAACACGCTGGCGGCCGGTCTGGTCGGTGACGTGCTGACCGCCGTCGAGGTCGGTACCGGGGCCTGACATGGCGGTGTCGCGAGCCCTGTTCGGCGCCCCGCCGGTCCTGGGCGCTGTCGCCCCGGCGGGCGGTCCGGGCTGCGCGACTTCCCGGATCGCCCCCGGGCTCGACGGCAGCCCGGCGCGACCGCCCGCGCTGATCGCGGTGGCCCACGGCAGCCGCGATCCGCGGTCGGCGGCAACCGTCGCGGAGGCGGTCGGCGCCGTCGCCGCCGCTCGTCCGGACCTCGACGTCAGGACGGCGTTCCTCGATCTCACCGCCCCGTCGGTCGAACAGGTGGTGGATGCCGTCGCCGCCGACGGGCACACGCACGCGGTGGTGACGCCGCTGCTGCTCGGCAGCGCCTTCCACGCCAGGGTCGATCTGCCCGGCCTGCTCGCCGCGGCCCGCGCCCGCCATCTCGGGTTGCGCCTGACTCGAGCCGACGTGCTCGGCGTGGACGCCGGACTGGTCGGTGCACTGCGCGACCGTGTCCTCGCCGCCGACGCCGGGCACTGCTTCGCGGATCGGCGCCTCGGCGTCGCGGTCGCGGCGGTCGGATCGTCGTCGGCGGCGGCCAACGCCCGGACCGCCGAGGTGGCCACCCGCCTGGCCGCCCGCACCGGCTGGCGCACCGAGATCTGCTTCGCGACCACCGAACCGTCGGTCACCGAGGCGATTTCGCGACTGCACGCTCGCGGCGCCGAGCACGTGCTGGTGGCTCCCTGGTTCCTCGCACCCGGATTACTGACCGATCGCCTCGTCGACGCGGCGCCGGAGGCGATCCACGCCGATGTGCTCGGCGCGCATCCGGCCCTCACCGAGGTCATCCTGGATCGCTATCACGCGGCGATCGCGGATACTCGCGCGCTCTCGGCCTGACCGGGCGTTCGCGGCGGTTCCCGGGCGGGCGTGCCCGCGTGACGCTGTCGCGTGCTAGGAACGTGGCATGGCCGAGTCGTTCCGCACCACCTCCTGCGCCAGCCACGGACATCCCGAGTTCACCATTCTCTTCACCGAGCCGCGGCTGCCCGGCATGGAGAACTGGCTGCTGTCGTATCTGGAGTCCACCGTCGCGGCGGGCACGCGCTACCAACCCGGCGAAACGATTCAGATCGGCTGGAATCTGGTCCGGGTGCGCGGCCGCGACGACGGCACACTGGGCCTCGCCGAACGTACCGACGCGCAGACCTGGGCCGAGCAGGTCGACCGCACCTTGCGCGATGTGTGGTATCAGCGCGAAGTGGCGGCCGGGGTCGGCCTCACCGATCGCCTCGACTTTCCCGGCGAGGACCAGCGGGCCACCATCTCGTCGTGCGGACTCGAATCACCGGTCCTGGTGCTGGCGCGCACCGAGCCGGACGACCCCGAGTCCTCCGGTTGGTCGGTGGAATGCTTCGAAGACCACGCGCACCGGTCGTCGTACTACACCACCCTGCTGGAGTTGGCCACCGCCATGCCGTTCGCGGTGCAGTTCTTCGCCCTTCCGGTAGCGACCACGGTGCTGATCGAAAGCCCCGAGATCACGCCCACCGGCACCATCCGACCGCACATCGTGGACGCCGAAGGCGTGGAACTGTCCCCGATCCCGGGTTCCTACCTGGACTACCTGGTCAACGGTTCACCGGCCGACTAGTCGCCCGGGCCGAGCAGATCCGCCACGAGGTGGCGCGCGGTAGTGACGCCCCACTCGTCACCCATCTGCCGCGCCGTGTGCGCCGCGGCGATCACCGCGTCCAGTTCGAACGCGACGGCGTCGGCGCTGCGCGCACCGAAATGGCCCTGGTCCTGCGCCCGGCGAATCTCCTTGATCAGGAACGCGAGCCAGTCCCTGCGGTCTTCGGCGATGGCGTCACGCACGGGTCCCGGCCTGCTGTCGAACTCGGCGAGTGTCGCGACGCGGAAGCACCCGCCGGGGAATGCCGGGTCGGCCACCTGACCCAGCCAGCGCTCGACCAGGGCACGCAGGCGCGGTAGTCCGGCCGGCTCGCTCAGGCTCGGCGTGATGACTTCGTCGATGAAGACCTGCCGCGCGGATTTCACCGCCGCGATCTGCAGGCTCTCCTTGCTGCCGAAAAGGGTGGCGATGCCGCTCTTGCTGAGTCCAAGGTCGGTGGCCAAGCGGCCGATGCTGAGGCCGGTGAGGCCCTCGACAGACGCCACGTCGGCGGCGTGGCGGGCGATCGACGCACGCGCCCGCGCGCCCTTGGCCAGGCGCTGATCGGTGCCGCGCGGCTGGTCGCGTGTGGTGACGGACTCGGTCATGAGGTCATTCTTCCACTTCGCTATTGCACATACGAACGTATGGTCGTATTTTAATTGAACGAACGATCGTGCGTTTTGTATCCTCTATTAAGGACTTCCCATGACCGACGCGTCCGTGCGGCTCGACAGCCCACCGACCGCGACCGCGGCCACGCGCACCTTGCTGATCGCCTGCGGCGCCGCCTTCATCGCCTTTCTCGATCTCTCCGTCGTCAATATCGCCTTCCCGTCGATCGCCCGGGACTACCCCGGCACGGCGACCGCCACGCTGACCTGGGTTGTCAGCGGCTACGCGGTCGCTTTCGCCGCGTTGCTCACCCCGGCCGGACGTCTCGCCGACGCGCTCGGCCGCCGCAGGCTGTTCCTCGGCGCGCTGGCCGGTTTCGCCCTCACCTCCCTGCTGTGCGGGCTCGCCCCGACAGCGGGCTGGCTCATCGCGGGCCGGGTGCTGCAAGGCGGCGCCGCGGCGCTGATGGTGCCGTCCGCTCTCGGCTTGGTGCTCGCCGCCACGCCGCGGGAGAAGATCGGCGCGGCCATCGGAGCCTGGTCGGCCGCGGGCGGGTTCGCCGCTGTCGTCGGTCCCGCACTCGGTGGCGCGCTGGTCGAAGGATTCGACTGGCGGGCGGTTTTCGTCATCAACGTTCCGGTGGCCCTGCTGCTCATCATGGCGGCGGCGCGCGTTCCGGCCCCCGACGACCGTCGATTCGGCGGTGCGCTGCCGGATCCGCTCGGCACCCTCGCGGTGGCGCTCGGGCTGGGCGGACTGGTCGCGGGCGTCACCGAAGGGCAGCGCTGGGGGTGGACCTCGGCGGGGACACTGACCGCGCTGATCGGCGGCGGACTGCTGGTCGTGGCCGCCCTCATCCGTTCGGCGCGCCATCACGAACCCGCGATCGCCGTGGACCTGTGGCGCAGCAAGTCCTACGCGCTGGCCAACGCCACCTCGTTCGTCTTCGGCGCGGCCATGTTCGCCTGGCTGCTGTCGGGACCGCTGTTCCTGGACGCGATCTGGGACTACTCGGTGCTCGGCTCCGCAGGAGCCATGACCATCGGAGCGGTCGCGTCGATGGTGACGGCGACCGTCGCGGGACGGATCGGCTCGGCGACGGCCAGGCGGTGGCTCGGCGTGCTCGGTGCGCTGATGTTCGTGGCGTGCACCGTGTGGATGAGCACGGATGCCTTCGGCGCCACTCCAGCCTTGTGGTCGGCGTGGATTCCGGCCGGTGTGCTCGGCGGCGGCGGCATCGGTTTCGTCGTCACGGTGCTGGGCACCGCGGCGGCCGGTGCTCTTCCGCCGCAGCAGTTCGCCGCAGGCACCGGCATGAATCTGACCGCGCGGCAAGTGGGCGGGGCGCTCGGCGTGGCCGTGCTCGCCGCCGTATTCGCGGCACGTCCCGACGATCCACTCGGCGCGTTCCACATCGTCTTCGCCGTGTGCGCGGGCATCGCCGCCGTGGCCGCTTGCCTGGCCGCGCTACCGGCCCGCACTCCGTCCTTCTCCGTCGACAACTAGGAATCAGCGTGAGCGACAACGATATTCGTACCGAAGAGAACGATCCGCTGCTGCTGCCGCCCGCGGAACAGCGGCGTCTGCTCGCCGACGCCCCGTGGCAGCGCTACGCGGTGCTCGGCGACTCCATCGCGCAGGGCGTCGGCGATCCGAGCCCGGGTTACGAATTCGCGGGCTGGGCCGACCGCGTCGCGGCCGTGCTCACTTCGGTTCGCCCGGATCTGGCTTACCTGAACACCGGCCGGATCGGCGCCACCTCCGCCCAGGTCATCGCCGAGCAGTTGCCCTCCGTACTCGAATTCCGGCCCGATCTCGTGCATCTCAGCTGCGGCGGCAACGACCTGTTCCTGCCGGGCGGCGACCTCGCCGAATTGCGTTCCAACCTGGACACGCTGTTCGGAACGCTGGCCCGCACCGGAGCGCGGATCGTGACCTTCACCCTCGCCGACGTCTGGGAAATCGAGCGCATGGCGCCGATGCGTCCGATGCGCGACCGGATGGCCGCGCTCAACGACCTGGTCCGCGAACTGGCCGCCCGCTACGACGCGCTCCTGCTGGAACTATGGGACCACCCGCTGCGCCTGCGGCCCGACCTGATGAGCGCCGACCTCATCCACTTCAGCATGAGCGGTCACGCCGTGCTCGCCTCGGATATGGTGCGCACGCTGGCCGGACACGTTCTCGTGTCGCGCTGATCCGACACGTGGCGGAGGCACCGGCGGTCGGGTGCCTCCACCACATCTCGAAAGGCGGACAACCGAGTGCAATGCGCTGCGGGCGCCGATCGAGGCGAACGACGCGACCGCTCCGTTCCAGGATCACGGCGGTATTCGAGGACGACACGCCCCGTCTCCGGCCATGCCCTCGCGGGCAGCGACCGAACCCGGGTCCGCCGCGACGGCGGAGCAACCCGCGTTCGATGCCTGCGATCTACCCAGGACAGTGTCATGGTGCCGTGCCGGACCGGCCGTCCGATCCGTACCGTTCGACCAGTTCGGCGCCGAGGCCGGCCAATTCGGCGCGGACCTCGGGCGCGTCGAGGACCTCGATCGAGGCGCCCCAGCCCGCCAGCTGCTGGGCCAGCATCCAGGCGGTGGGAGCGGTGACGCGAACCTGGATGCGGCCGTCGGCAACCGGACCGTCCACAACGCAGTTCCGCCCCTGCTGGTCGTGCAGGATCGGCAACAGACGCTCGGAGATCAACACGGTGGCGGCGAGGGTCGCGCGCCGCTGCTCCATCTCCTCGACCACCTGTTCCCAGGCGCCGGCGAGATCGAAATCCGCTGGGCGATGGGCCGGTTCACCGGTGCAAGACGCCTCGGAGATCCGATCGACGCGAAAAGTCCGCCGGCCCCGCACGGTTCCGGCTATCAGGTACCAGACACCGTCCTTGTCAGCCAGACCCCAGGGATCGACGAGACGCTCGGACCGCTTCCCGGTCCGGTTCGCATAGCGCAGCCGGACCTTTTCCCGCTGCACGACAGCGCGTTGCAGCAGCGACACCAGCGGGGGCAGCTCGCGATCCGTCGCACCCCAGCGCGCGGGATCGATCACCACCGCATCGGCCGCCGCCTCCGCTTCGCCGCGAAAGGTCTGCGGCAGCGCGCGCACCAGCTTGCGCAGCGCCGACTTGGCTTCCGGCACCGCGCCCGCGGAGGGACCCGCCAAGAGGAACAGCGCCCGCGCCTCGCCCGCCGTCAGCCCGGTCAGGTCCGTGCGCGCACCGCCCACAAGCGTCCAGCCGCCGCCACGCCCCGGCTGCGGATACACCGGCACCCCTGCGGCCGACAGCGCCTCGAGATCCCGGCGCGCGGTGGCGACCGAGGTCTCGAGCTCCGCCGCGACCTGCGCGGCCGTCACCCGTCCTCGGGTCTGCATCATCAGCAGGATCGCCACCAATCGGTCCGCTCGCATACGCACAATTCTGCCGTCAAAAGTGCTCATTCGATGCGCACTTTTACTCGGATGATGGATCTACGAGTACGGATGAGAACGATTCGAAGGAGACCACCATGCTGCGCGGAATGGCGACGAGCACTTTCTACGCCGACGACCTCGAGGCCGCCAAGGACTGGTACGCGCGGTTCTTCGGCGCCGAGCCCTACTACCAGGTGCCCAACGGCTACTACGAGTTCCGCATCGGCGACTACCAGCACGAATTCGGCATCGTGAACCGCGCCTACGCGCCCGCCGGAGCGCGCAACGCCCCCGGCGGCGCGATCGTGAACTGGCACGTCGACGACGTGCGGGCGACGTTCGACCGGCTGCTGGAACTCGGCGCGACCGTCTACGATCCCATCACCCCGCGCGGCAACGGCGAGGGCTTCGTCACCGCCGCCGTTGTGGACCCGTTCGGCAACGTCCTCGGCCTCATGTCCAACCCGCACTACCTCGAGATACTCGCCGAGACCGGTCCCGCGTAATGCAGCAGTACGGCGGCGTGCTGCCCGTATCCTCTCGACGGACACCACGCCGCGCGCTCCGGGCGCGTCCCCGCTCGAAGCGGACCCGATCGAAAGATCAGGGACGGAACCAGCGTTCCAGGACGGTGGCGACGCCGTCGTCCAGGACGTGGCCGGTCACTTCGTCCGCCAGGTCGCGAATGTCCGTGGGCGCGTTCGCCATCGCGACCGAGTGCGCCGCCCAGCGCAGCATTTCCCGATCGTTGTAGCCGTCGCCGATGGCCAGCGTCGCTTCGTCCGGGACACCGAGGGCGATGCGGAGCTGTTCCAGCGCCCAACCCTTCGACACGCCCTGACGGCAGACAGTGAGCCACGGCCCGAACTCGCCGTGCACCCAGCTCGCGCCGGGCACGCGCAAGGACCGCAGCGCCAGCAACATCTCCTCCAGCGAACCATCCGGCAGCCAGCCGTTCAGTCGCGGGGTCGGTTCGCTGCTCAGCGCGTGATGGTCGACGAGCAGATACTCGCCGAGCGAGAATTCGCCGGGACTCGCTCCGGTGGCCCAGGTGCCGATGCCGACCTTTTCCACGGCGAAGATCATCGCGGGAAACAGCGCGCGCAGCGCGGTGATCGCGGGCGCCGGGTCGAACGCCTGGATCGCCACCGGTTCGCCCCTGGCCACGTCGATCTGCACGGCGCCGTTCGAGCAGAGGGCATGTCCGTCGCGCAGACCGAGTTCGGTGAGCACCGGACGTGTGGTCAGCAGCGTGCGTCCCGTGGTGATCACGACATGCGCACCTGCCGCCACGGCCGCGCGCACCGCCGCGACCACCCGCGCACTGATCGGTGTTCCCGTATCCAGCAGCGTCCCGTCTACGTCCAGCGCGATCAGCTGGGGACCCCCGGATGCCATCAACCCATTGTGCCTCGCGGCCGCCGCACCCGCCGTCGAATCCGGCGCGACCAGACCCGCACCGCCACCGGGCAATTCGCCGTCCCGGGCTGGGCCGCTATCGACCGCGCCCTCCGCCGCCGACACCGCCCGCACCTCCGGCGCCTCCTCTGGACGACCCGCCTGCCGACCCACCGATCGAGCCGGATCGGCCCGGCGAGCCGCCGAACGACGAAGCGCCCGAGGGGTTCCCACCCGAGTGGCCGCCCGCCGACGACGCGCCGCCCGGCCGCCCGCTCGATGAATTACCGGCCGACGCCCCCGAGCCGTGGGCCGACGAAGTGTCGGCCGAGCCGCCGGAGGACGAGCCATGGGTCGACGGATTACCGGCCGACCCGTCCGACGACGAGTTACCGGCAGGCCCAGCCGAAGACGATCCGTGCGTCGTGGAGTGCCCGGGCGACCCTCCCCACGACGATCCACCGGTCGACCCGCCCGGCGAGTCGTCGGAGGATTCGTGCGCGGTGGAATCGTTCGTCGAGCCACCGCTCGACGCGCTCCCGCCGGACGAGGCGGATGTTCCGTCGGTCCCCACGGACGAGGAACTCCCGGGGCTCGCCGGCCCGGAAGAGGACGAATTCGATGCGGAGGGTTCGCCGTGCTCGCCCGTTGCCGTACCGCCGCCCGGTGAGTCCGACCTTCCGGTCGACGGACTGCCCGCAAAACTCCCTGGTGCCGTCCCACCGGGCTCCGCAGGCTTCGAGCCGTTCTGCGATACCGGACCGGTGGAGCCCGGCGTGCCCGACCAGGAAGCGGATACCTGCCCCGGCGCGGGCGGCTGTCCGGGCAGATCAGACCCGGGTGCCTGCCCCGGCAGCGGCAGACCAGGAGCCGGTCCGGGAACGGGCGGCTGCACGATGTCTCCGGGCACGGGACGAACCACCGGAGCGAACGGCAATGGATTCACGAAATAGGCGGGATCGCCATATCCCCGGTAGCGCAGGCCCCCAGGGGCGCAGCAGTTTCGCGGATCCCGGTGCGAGCCGATCCTGGACTCGGCCACCGACGGACCGTAACCGGTGCTGCGCGGAACAGGTGTGATGAATCGGGTATACGCGGAAGTCGGCTGCGATAGCAGCGAGGGCAGCGCCCGGCCCGAGTTCGATGCGGCGGGCACGGCCATCCGGGACCAGGCGTCGGCGAGGTGCTCGCTTCCGACGTCGACCAGCAGACTATCGGTCGGGAAACTGATTTGGGGAAGATGCTCGAGCATCGGCGCCAGCTCGGGAACCATGGATCCGCCGAAGACGGTCACGGCCGACATGGCCACCGCGGAGACCACCGCGGCACTGGAGAACACCGCCACGCGAGGCGCGGCGGCGCGGCGGTCCGACGCACCGAGCGCCATGGTGCGCGCCGCCATCAGCGCGGCGCCCGCGGCGATCGTCTGCCCCGGATCGGCCGAAATCAGCACGGGCCGACCGAGTTCGGCGAGCGTGCGCGCTACCTCCGCAGGCCGCGACGCCCCTCCCACCAGCAGCACACGCCCGATATCGGAGAGCGTGATGCCCGCTTCCCGCACACAGTCGCGGACCAATTGGAGCGAGTCCTGCACATGCGCGGTACGCAGTCCGTCGATATCGACGATCGATGTCATCGACAGTCCGGCGCGCGAGACGTCCGGGGCGTACCGCGCGATCATCGACCCCAGCGGCCTGCCGCCGAAATCGTGGGAGCGCGCCGGCTTCCCGATCATCGGATGGTTGTCCCAGTCGGGCCCGACGCGCACGATGCTCACATCGAGGCTGGTGCCGCCGAGGTCGTAGATCAAGATGAAATCGGCATCCAGCGGGCCGTGCTCGTGTTCCAGCCATTCCGCCGCCGCGACGGGCTCGGGCACCAGCAGCACGTCGCTAGCCCCGGATAGGTCCAGCGCCTGGCGCAACAACGCGACCTGCTTGTCGGAATACACCGCCGGGTAGGTGGTCACGACGCCCGCCTCGGACGCGTCCGGCTCGACCGCCCTGAGCTCGTTGACCACCGCGGCCACGAGATTGGCCGGCGACCAGATGCGGCCGCCGACGATCACGGCCTCCGGATCACGGCTCAGATCGGCGAAATCCGTGACCGCCATGCTGAATTGCGGAATCCCACCGAGGCGCAGTCCACCCGCGCTGTCGAAGGTCACCGCGGTGCGGCGAGACCGCACCGCCGGTCGTGGCCGATCCGCGCTGACCGAAGCCGTCACGGAATTCACTGCACCGATGCTGAAACCCAGACCTGTAGTCATTCGCTATCCCGTCAACGCACCGTGACCACGTCCATCACATGGCGTTCCCCTGTGGCCGCGGTCGTCTTCCAAACAGCCACCACAGGTTAGCTGTTTCACGTCGGCGTGGATGCGCAATTGATACGGAATGTTCGACCGATAGCAATAATCGTCCGAATTGCCAGGTAGATACGAGTGGACGCCCGCGTCCAGCCGGCTCGACATCACGAATCAGACTGAGCCCACAGCATTTCCGCTACCATACAGCGATCTCGATATGAGGAGAAAATCCGACCGATCGCCGGTTTGCCCCACCGAAAGCACACCGCTCGACGGACACTCACCGGTAGGTAACTAAATCCTTGCCAAATCCGTGCATCTCGGCACGCCGCCACGGGACGGCGTTCAATTGACACATCAACTAGATGTCCAATTACCGCCAGCACCCTCGTTCGCGTCCGGCTTGACTCGACATCGGGTCACACCACGGAGGTGCGATCGCGAGAGTGGAGAGGAAATCGAACGATGGCAACACGGTTCGCGGAGCAGGTCGTCTTGGTCACCGGCGCGACCTCGGGCGTGGGCAAGGCCGTCGCGCTGCGGGTCGCGGGCGAAGGCGCCGCGGTCGTGCTCGGCGCACGCGGCAAGGACGCGGGTGAGCAGGTGGCCGCCGACATCCGCGCGGCCGGCGGGCGCGCGCTGTTCGTGCCGACCGATGTCACGGTGGAACAGGACGTGGCCCGGTTGACCGACGCCGCGGTATCCGAATTCGGTCGCCTGGACGCCGCGTTCAACAACGCGGGCGCGGTGCACGCGTTCGGCCCGGTCGCGGAGATCGACGAGGCGGATTGGCGCGCCGATCTCGAGCTCAATCTCACCAGCGTGTTCTACGGCCTGCGGCATCAGGTTCCCGCGCTGGCGGCCTCCGGCGGCGGCGCGATCCTGAACAACGCGTCGAATCTGGGTGTGGTGGGCATGGGCTCGGTGGCGCCGTACGTCGCCGCCAAACACGGAGTGGTCGGCTTGACGCGTGCGGTGGCGCTCGAAGCCGCCGATCAGGGAGTGCGGGTGAACGCACTGGTCTCCGGGGCGGTCGACACCCCGGCGTTCCGTAATTCGATGGGCGCGACGCCCGAAGGAGTGGCTGCCATCGCGGCGCTGCACCCGCTCGGCCGCATCGCGACGCCGGAGGAGATCGCCTCGTTCTGCGCCTATTTGCTCAGCGGTGAAGCCAGTTTCGTCACGGGTGCGGCACTCGCCATCGACGGCGGCTTCACCGCACGGTGACCTCTGGACGTGGGACCGCCTCGGGATACCGGCGCGGCCGGGGTATCCCGAGGCGGGGTTCGTCAGGCGCGCGCCAGCAAGCGGCGGACCCGGCCTGGGCGAGCTTCCACCGCTCCCCCGGCCCGCACCGCGGGCTGCCGCAGCCGCACCAGCCGATCGAGTTCCGCTGCGCTGCCGGCGGGTTCGGTCAGGCGGCCCGCGTTGAAGTCGGCGGCCAACTGCCGCACCGTCTCCTGCGCGCAGGACTTGTTGGTCCCGATGAAGCCGGTGGGCCCGCGCTTGATCCAGCCGGTCACGTAGGTGCCGGTGACCACGGCGCCGCCCGGGCGCTCCAGCACCCGGCCGTCCTGGTTCGGGATCACCGCGGCCTGCTCGTCGAACGGCAGGCCCGGCACCGCCACGCCGCGGTAGCCGACCGAGGTGAGCACCAGGCCCGCGTCGAGCCGATCGGTCTGCCCGGTCCCGACGGCGCTGATGCGGCCGTCCGGATCGGTGACCAGCTCGGTGCGGCCGATTGCGAGACCGGTCACCCGATCGGTGCCGAGGATCTCGGTGGGCGCGGCCAGATAGCGGAACACGATGCGCTTGCGCTGCCCCACCGGCCGGGTGCGCACACTGTGCAGCAGCCGCAGCTTCTGTTCGACATGGAACGGCAGTTCCGCGCCGAGCTCGGGCAGCTCACCCTCGATCACGATGTCCACTTCGCATCCGAGCAAGCCGACGAACTCCGGCACTGTGAACGCGGATTCGAGCGGACCGCGCCGCCCGAGCACGACCACCTCCTCGACCTTGCTCTCGCGCAACGCCCGCAATGCGTAGGGCGCGATGTCGGTGCCGGTCAGCGTCGCCGGGTCGCTGGTGAGGACGCGCGCGACGTCGAGCGCGACATTGCCGTTGCCGACGATCACGGCACGCGGGCCGGACAGGTCGAAGGCACGGTCGACGTAGTCGGGATGACCGTTGTACCAGGCGACGAAGTCGGTGGCCGAGACATTGCCCGCCAAGCCCTCACCCGGGATGCCGAGCTTGCGATCCGACGACGCGCCGACGGCGTAGATCACGGCGTGGAAGTGCTCGAGCAGCTCGGCATGCGAAACATGCGCGCCCACATCCACGTTCAAGTACGAACGGAACCCCGGCTGCGCCGCGATGACGTCGAACAGCTCGCCGACCTTGCGGGTCTTGTCGTGGTCCGGTGCGACGCCGTGCCTGGCCAGCCCGTAGGGCACCGGCAGCCGGTCGAACACCGTCACCGACACCTCGGGCTGGGTCAGCAGTTCGTCGGCGGCGTACATCGCCGAAGGACCCGACCCCACGATCGCCACCCGCAGCGGCGTGCGCTCGGTGTGGATCCGTGCCGCGGGCACCGGTCGCGCCAGCAGGGGGCGCGGTCGCGCCTGCCGGTAGAAATCGGCGTTGATCTCGATGAACGGCTTCTGCTCAGCGGTCAGCTTCTTCGATGACACGATGGCGTCGACCGGGCACGCGGTGGCGCAGGCGCCGCAGTCCACGCACGCCTGCGGGTCGACGTACAGCATCTCCGCGGTCCGGAAGTCCGGTTCGTCGGGCGTGGGATGGATGCAGTTGACCGGGCAGGCGTACACGCAGGACGCGTCGCTGCAACAGGATTGGGTGACGACGTACGGCATGCGACTCAGGCGACCTTGTTCGCGGCGCGCAGCGGTTCCGATCGGTACCGAGTGCTGGGACCGTCGATGCCGAGCGCCTTCCAGACCGCCTTGGCGACCGGGTTCATCAATCCGATGTCCTTGGCCAGGGCGCGCACGTCGCAGAAGTAATCGCTGAAGACCTGCTTGGCCTCCGGCGAGCCGTAGAACAGCTCCTTGCGGACCTTCTCCGGGATGTCGAACTCGGCGAAGAACGACCGCGGCGGCGTGACGATCGAGCGGCCGAGAATCCGCATGACGATCGGCATGGCCAGCGAGAGAATGAACTTCTGCGCCGGCTTCGCCTCCGGCACATGGTTCTTCAGGAACTCGTGCGCGAAGGAGATGTGCCGCGCCTCTTCGGCGACGTGAATGGCCATCACGCCGCGCATGATCGGGTGCACCTCTTCGCCCGAGCGCAAGATCTGCTTCTGGATGTGGTCGATCGGCTCCTCACCGGCCAGCACGGCCATGAAGAACAGATTCGGGAACCAGGCCGCCACGGGCGCGCCCAGGTACTTGAACTTGCTGACCAGCGGGCCCATGCCGGGCACGTCCAGGCCGATCCGGTTGACCATCTCCTGGAACATCAGGGTGTGGTTGTGCTCCTCGATCATCTCGTGGGAGCAGTACCGGAACTCCGGCGAGCCGTTGGGCAGGCCGAAGTTGTGGATGACCATGCCGCTGATCAGGATCGACTCGAACTGCAGGCCGACCTTGGCGATATTCGCCTGCCGGTACTTGCCGACCGCGATCTTCTGCTCGGTCGACAACGCCTGATACCAGGGGTGGCGCGCCACCGTGTCGGCGGACACGGGCAGAATCCAGCGCTCCTCGCCGGCGTCGGCGGCGAAGTCGGGGTTGTCCCAGTCGATGTCTTCGAAGGGATCGAAGTGCTTGTTGACCGATCCCTCGGAGAGCAGCAGCAGCTTCGCGGCGTACTCCTGCGCCTTTTCAAGATCGGGATCGACGGCTGGTGTCACGGCTGCGGACATCGTCGTCACTGCCTCTCCTCGATGGAACCGTTTAACTGTATCCCATAGTTACACCAACGGAGAGTTACGTCAACCCGGCAGTTGCTAGGGCCGCCCGGCGATGCGCGCCCTCATCACGCGCACCGCCGGACGGCCCCTGTTCATCGCGGTCCGTGCCGGGGCCTAACTCACCAGCACCCCGTCACCGACCGCCAGGATCGAAGTCCCGAAACCGAATACGGCCGACATACTCGTGACGACGACCACCCGGCCCAGCCTGCGCCTGGTCCGGCGCGACAGCATCAGGGCCCGCGTGGCGGCACGACGACGGACGCGCCTGCGCCTGACCCGGCGCAGCTCGGCCGCCGCCTCGGCCGCGGCCGCCGCCCTCCGTCCGAGGATCGCGGCGCCGTCGGCGGTGGTGCGCCCGGGATCGGCGGCGACGATCACCGGCCTGGCCAATTCCGCCGCCAAGACCTCGGCCACCTCCGCCGGTCGCGCCGCCCCGCCGACCACCAGCACGCGGTCGACGTCGGCCATGGTGACGTCCGCGACCCGCAAGCAGCGGTAGACGAGTTCCAGCGACTCCCGGACATGCTTGACGCGCAGTTCGCCCGCGATCGTGTCGGCGACCGACTCGGCGACCGAAGACGAGTGCGGGCCCGGCCCGGCTTGCTCGGCGATCAACGCCCCGAACGCGCGTCCGCCGAACTCGGTGGAACGCAGCGAGACCCCGACGATCGGATTGCGCGGACATCCCGCACCCACCCGGACCAGCGTGACGTCGAGCCCGGCACCGCCGAGGTCGTAGACGAGGGCGAGACCCGGCATGAGCGGACCACGGTCGGCCTCCAGCCAGGCCGCCGCCGCGACGGGTTCGGCCACCAACGCCGCCTGAGTCAGTTCCACGCCGTCCAGCGCCGCGCGCAACGCGTCCACCTGCTCGTCGGCATAGCGGGCCGGATAGGCCACCGCGATGCCGAGCCCGCTTCCGCAGCCGGGATGGTCCTGCCGCACCTCGTCGGTCAGGCACTTCGCCACCGTCGCGACGAGGTCCGCCGGAGCGAGCGCGCGGTTGCCCACCCGCGCCCACGTGCTGGAACGCTGCGTGAGATCGGCGAATTCGGTGACCGCGCGGCCGTGCCGGGGAATCATGCCCACCCTGGCCACGCCGGTGCTGTCGAAGGTCAGCGTGGTGCGGCGCGTGATGGTCTGCGCCCGCTGCGTTTTGCGTCGCCCCGGCGGAGCCTTGGCCGAACCTTCCTCCGCGAGAACGGAAACCGTGTTCACCGTACCGATGCTCAACCCGAGACCAACCGCCATCGCAATCCACCCGATCGCCGTGCCGATTTGCTTCGAACGCCGTTTAGGCAACCACTCCGCGATCTTCGTGCCAAGTCCGGACAACCGATTGTCCGCAAGCCGCCTGTGCCTCGCCGCATCCGAATCCACGGGCTACGACGCCCTCACCAGGCCAACCAGCACTACACATGCCGTCCAGTCGGATTTCCTTGCGACACGCGGGGATAGATCATGCCCGGTGGATGTTTGCCGGAATCCGGGTTCTTACGCGCACGGCGCCGAGCGACAGCGCTCCACATGGGGAGACTCCTCTTGACGGATCCGTGCCGACAATTCGCCGAATGGACGGGGCGCCGGACCCGGCGACAGTCGTCGATGTTCGCATCGCATGCCGGGTCCGGCCCGACGCCGCTACGACCGCCGCCTAGCGCACACCTCGCCTCCCCGTCGGCAACCGTTCCGCAGCGCAGCCGGACAGCAGTAGACACGGCAACGGGAGAGAGTGTGGCAACTTCTCAGCGCCACACTCCCTATGTCGCCGGGTATGTAACCGGTTCGCGAAAACCGTTAGTGCGCGGGCAGTTCCGGGATCCGAGTGGCGCGAACGTACACCGTCTCGCCGTCCGACAGTCGCAGCGCCTCGGCGTCACCGCGGGTGACCTGCGCGGCGAACAGGTCGCCGGTCGCCGCGTTGCGCAGCTCCACGCGCACCTCGAAGCCGAGGTGCACCACGCGCTCGACCGTCGCCCTGGTGACGCCCGCGGAATCGGCGGTGCCCTCGTGCTCGGCGAGCGCCATGCCGGGATCCCGGCCGACGCGAATGTCGTGTGGCCGCACCAGATGTCCGTTGAGCCGGGCCACCGCGCCGAGGAACGACATGACGAACTCGTTGGCCGGCCGGTCGTACACGTCCTCCGGAGTGCCGATCTGCTCGATGCGGCCCTTGTTCATCACCGCGATCCGGTCGGCGACGTCGAGCGCCTCCTCCTGGTCGTGGGTGACCAGCACGGTGGTCACGTGGACCTCCTCGTGCAGCCTGCGCAGCCAGGTCCGCAGGTCGGCGCGGACCTTGGCGTCCAGCGCGCCGAACGGCTCGTCCAGCAGCAGCACCTGCGGATCGACGGCGAGCGCGCGGGCCAGCGCCATACGCTGGCGCTGGCCACCCGACAGCTGGGCCGGGTAGCGGTGCTGGAAGCCGTCCAGTCCCACGATGCCGAGCAATTCGTCGACGCGCTTGCTGATCTCGTGCTTCGGGCGCTTGCGGATCTTCAGGCCGAACGCCACGTTGTCGCGCACGGTCATGTGCTTGAACGCCGCGTAGTGCTGGAACACGAAGCCGATGTCGCGCTTCTGCGGCGGCACCCGGGTGACGTCGCGCCCCGCGATGCTGACCACGCCGGTGTCCAGCGACTCCAGCCCGGCGATCGAGCGCAGCAGCGTCGACTTGCCCGAACCCGACGGGCCGAGCAGCGCGGTGAGTTCGCCCGAGGGGATGTCCAGACTGACATCGTCGAGGGCGGCGAACGTGCCGTAGTTCTTGTTCGCGTTGGTCACGGTGATCACTTTGTGCCCCGCTTACGTTCGAGGAGGGTCATCAGCAGAAGGGTGACGAGGGCGATGCCCATCAGCAAGGTGGCGGCGGAGTACGCGCCGAAGGTGTTGTGGTCGTTGATGTACCGGCCGTGCACGAGCAACGTCAGCGTCTGCGACTTGCCAGGCAGCGCGGAGGACACCATGATCACGGCGCCGAACTCGCCGAGCGCGCGGGCCACGGTGAGCACCACGCCGTAGGTCAGGCCCCACCGGATCGCGGGAAGCGTGATCCGCCAGAAGGTCTGCCATTTGGACGCGCCCAGGGTGGCCGCGGCCTGCTCCTGGTCGTCGCCGATCTCGTGCAGCACCGGCTCGACCTCGCGCACCACGAACGGCAGCGTCACGAAGATGGTGGCGATCACCATGCCCGGTAGGTTGAAGATGACCTTGAAGCCCAGGTCTTCCAGACCGCCGAACCAGCCGCCCGCGCCCCAGAGCAGGATCAGCGAGACGCCGACCACCACGGGCGAGACCGCGAACGGCAAGTCCACGATGCCCTGAACCAGGTTGCGGCCCGGGAACTTTCCCCGCACCAGCGCGAGCGCCGTCACGATGCCGAAGACCACGTTCACCGGGACGGTGATCGCGACGATCAGGAGGGAGAGCTGGAACGCCGAGATCGCCGCGGGCGTGGTGATCGAGTCGGCGAACGCGCCGATCCCCCGCTCGAACGTGCGCCACAGGATGATGATCAGCGGCAGCACCAGCAGTACGAACAAGTAGCCGAGCGCCACCGTCCGCAACGAGATGCGGGTCAGCGGATGCAGTTTCATCGACCCTGCTCCGTCTCAGGGGAATGCCCGCACCCCGGCGACACGGGGAGCGCTGCGCGATTGTTTGTCATCGGCTCGCCTGCTCCTTGCGCGCGCTGCGTTCGGCGAGCAGCCGCAGAACCAGCAGCGTCGCGAACGAGATGGCCAGCAGCGCGACCGACACGGCCGCCGCGTTCACCGGCCGATCGATCTCGATCTGCTTCTGGATGTACTGGGAGGCCATCTCGGTCTTGCGCGGGATCGCGCCGCCGATCAGCACCACCGAACCGTACTCGCCGATCGCGCGGGCGAAGGCCAGTCCGCCGCCGCTGATGATGGCGGGAGCCAGCGCGGGCAGCACGATCCTGCGGAAGGTGGTCCAGTTGTTCGCGCCCAGCGAGAGCGCCGCCTGTTCCACCTCGCGGTCGGCCTCGATCAGCACCGGCTGCACCGAACGCACCACGAACGGCAGCGTGACGAACGCCAGCGCGACCACCAGGCCCGGCTGGGTGGCGTTCAGGTGGATGTCGATCGGACTCTGCGGACCGTACAGCGAGAGCAGCACGATACTGGCGACGATGGTCGGCAGCGCGAACGGCAGGTCGATCAGCGCGTTGACCACACCCTTGCCGGGAAACCGGTCGCGGACCAGCACCCAGGCGATCAGCGTGCCCATGACCACGTTGACCACCGCCACCACCACCGAGACCAGCACGGTGATGCGCAGCGAGTCCAGCGCGGCGGGCGCAGTGACGGCGTCCCAGAAACCGGACCACCCGTCCTCGAAGCTGGTCACGGTGAGCGCCGCGAGTGGCAGCAGCACGATGATGCTCAGCCACAGCACCGCGGTGGCGATGCCGAGCGGACCCACCGAGCCGGTCACGCGCAGCCACGACCAGTTCCAGCGGCGATCGGGACGCACGGGTTCGGAGACGCCGGGACCAGCTGCCTGCGCGGTCCCGGCGTTACTGCTCGTAGTCACGATCGTCCAGTATCCCGTGTAACGGGGGTCACCCGGTCACTTGGTGGCGTTGTCATAGATCACCGCTACCGAACCCGTGTTCGGGGTGAACAGTTCCTTGTCCACGGTCTTCCAGCCGCCGAGGTCGGCGATCGTCCACAGCTTCTGCGGGGTCGGGAAGTCCTTGGCGTAGTCGGCGGCGACCTTCGGGTCGACCGGGCGGAAACCGGCGGCGGCCCAGGCCTTCTGGCCCGCGGTGGTGAACAGGAAGTCGCGGAAGGCGACGGCCTTCTGCTGGTTCTTGCTGTTCTTCAGCACCGCGACCGGGTTCTCGATCTTGAACGTGACCGGCGGGACGAAGTGCTCGATCTGATCGCCGTTGCGCTCGGAGAAGATCGCCTCGTTCTCGTAACTCAGCAGAACGTCACCGGTGCCCTGCAGGAACGTCTCGGTCGCCTCGCGGCCGGACTTCGGCTGCACCTTCACGTGCTCCTTGGAGACCAGCTTGCTCAGGTAGTCCAGGCCCGCCTGCGGGTTCTTGCCGCCGTCGCTCTTGGCCGCGTACGGCGCGAGCAGGTTCCACTTGGCCGAACCGGAGCTGAACGGGTTCGGGGTGACCACCTCGACGCCCGGCTTCAGCAGGTCGTCCCAGTCCTTGATGCCCTTCGGGTTGCCCTTGCGCACGACGATCGCGACCACCGAGCCGAACGGGATGCCCTTGGTGGCGTCGGCGTTCCAGCTCGCGTCCACCAGGCCCGCGTCGACGAGGCGAGTGATGTCCGGCTCGACCGAGAAGTTCACGACGTCGGCCTCGGCGCCGTCCTTCACCTTGCGGGACTGGTCGCCGGAGGCGCCGTAGGACTGCTGGATCTGGACGTTCTTGCCCTGCTCGGTCTTGTTGAACTCGGGGATCACCTTGTCGAAACCGGGCTTCGGCACGGCGTAGGCGTAGAGGTTCAGGGTGCCGCCGCTGCCGTCGGAAGCGCCCGCCCCGACCGTGTCGCTGGCTCCGCCGCCGCACGCGGTCAGCGCGACCGCCGCTAGGGCGGCTAGGGCAACGGCGCTGTAGCGTCGGCGCGGCGAAAGCCAGGATTTGCGAGCCATCGGGGTGGACCTTTCGTGCGGACCGCCAGTTCTCCGGTAACACATCGGTGGCGGCGACAAACTTATCGATTCAGCAGACCCGCCGATCGAGCGATACGGCAGCGGCGCGACTACCGGCCCACAACGGGCCGTCGGGAAGCGAAAGCACATCTGCAAGAAGCGCGCCAGTCTGCTGACAAACGAGACGCGGATGTGCCCGGTCGCGATCAGCGACAGTAGACGTCCGCGACCGCGAGGTCACCGACAGCAATCAACGCCAATTCATGGCGGACCTGCGGGACTGCGCTCGAAGACACGGGCAGACTGTAGCAGAGCGCAAGGCGGAGTTCGAATCGAAGAGCCCAGGAAGAGGGGGGTTTCACCTTATGACCACCAGTCCGGATCGCGTCCGCACGACATTCCCCGGCATCAGCACCCGCACGTGGGAGCACCCGGCCGACCGCACCGCCCTGGTTACCCTGCGGTCACTGCCGGGGTTCGACGTGGTGCTGCGCACATTGTCGGGTTTGCTGCAAGAACGCCAGCACCGACTGCTGTATCTGGCCACCGCGGTACGGGTGGACGAGCGGCAATTCCGCACCCTGCACCACCTGCGCGAGGACTGTGTGCGAATCCTGGACGCCCCCACGACGCCCGAGCTGTTCGTGTTGCAGAGCCCACAGGTGAATGCCTTCACCATCGGCATGGACCGGCCGTTCATCGTGCTGACCACCGGGTTGCTCGAACTGATGGACACCGAGGAGCTGCGTTTCGTAGTGGGCCACGAACTCGGGCACGCGCTGTCCGGCCACGCGGTGTACCGCACGATGCTCATGCACCTGCTGCGGGTCTCGGCGAGCGTCGGCTGGTTGCCGGTCGGTGGGTGGGCTCTGCGCGGCATCGTCGCGGCCCTGATGGAGTGGAGCCGCAAGTCCGAGCTGTCCGGCGACCGGGCCGGGCTGCTGTGCGGCCAGGATGTCGACGCTTCGGTACGCGTGCACATGAAGACGGCCGGGGGCGCCTTGGTGAAGGAGATGAACCACGGGGCGTTCCTGTCCCAGGCCGACGACTACGAGCGGTCCGGCGATCTGCGCGACGGCGTGCTGAAGCTGCTCAACCTGGAGTTACAGAGCCACCCGTTCTCCGTGCTGCGCGCGGCCGAACTGCGCCGCTGGATCCAGAGCGGCGACTACGACCGCGTGCTCTCGGGCGACTATCCGCGCCGTGACCAGGATCGCGCCACCCGGATCACCGACGAGATGAAGGCCGCCGCCCGCACCTACCGCACGAACTTCGACCAGTCCGACGATCCGCTCATCCGTACCGTGCGCACGCTGGGCCGGGATGTCGGCGCGGCGGCGAGCACGGTCGCCCACGAGGTCGGCGACACTGTGGCGAAGCTCGGCAAGCGATTCGGCGACTGGCGCGGCGGCGGGAACTGACCGTCAGCGGGTGATCAACCAGGCGACGACGATCAGCACGAGCAGCGCGATGAGGGCGAGCTGAACCCGCGAACGAGGCATCAGCGCGCCCCGCTCTGCACGGGAGTGCGATCGGCGGCGGCCTGCCCGGGTTCGAGAACCGCCGCCGCAGCGGCCGGGGCGGGGCGGGCCGGTGCGGAATGGGCGCCGTAGCGGCGGTCCAGGACGCGCAGCACAGCGCGCAGCACGCGATCGAGCCCGTAGGCGATGGCGAAGCTGATCGGGACCATGCCCACGAGCACCACGAGGAACTGCGGGATGAACGGCAGTCCCGCCACCCACAGCTCGAAGCCGTCCCACCAACCTGCGATGCGATGCACGGCTCCAGCCTAGTCGGTACGCCGGCCGGTTCCACGAGGCCGTCGGCCACATCGGCGGACGGAGAAATCGCGCAGTGGACGACGGGCGTACATCGGCCCGAAGATGGGGTATGGCGTCCTCCGATGACCTCACCCTCAACGACTCCGACGGCCTGCCGACGAACTTGGCCGAAACCCACCGCCACGGCGCCTACCCGCCGATCGATGACTACGCCTTCCTGTCCGACTGCGAAACGAGTTGCCTGGTCGCCAGCAACGGCGCGGTGGAATGGATGTGTGTTCCGCGGCCGGATTCGCCGAGCATCTTCGGGGCGCTCCTCGACCGCAGCGCGGGGCACTTCCGGGTCGGGCCGTACGGGGTCAACGTGCCCGCCGCCCGCCGCTACCTGCCCGGCGGGATGATCCTGGAGACCACCTGGCAGACCGGCACCGGCTGGCTGATCGTGCGCGACGCACTGGTGCTCGGCCCCTGGCACAACAACGATCAGCGCAGCAAGACCCACCGGCGCACCCCGATGGACTGGGATGCCGAGCATCTGCTGCTGCGCACGGTGAAATGCGTGAACGGCACCGTGGAGCTGGAGGTGAGCTGCGAGCCCGCGTTCGACTACCACCGGGCGAGCGCACGGTGGGAGTACACCGGCAAGGTGTACGAGGAGGCGACCGCGGTGCGCGGCGACGAGCCCAGCGCCGGGCCGAGCCTGGTGCTCACCACCGATCTGCGTCTCGGACTCGAGGGGCGCGAGGCGCGCGCCCGCACCAGGATGAAAGAGGGCGACGAGGTCTTCGTCGCGCTCACCTGGTCGGAACTGCCCGCGCCGCGCACCTTCGACGAGGCCGCCGAGAAGATGTGGCAGACCACCGAATGCTGGCGCCAGTGGATCACGCTCGGCAAGTTCCCCGATCACCCGTGGCGCAACTACTTGCAGCGCAGCGCGCTCACCCTCAAAGGCCTCACCTACGCTCCGACCGGCGCCCTGATGGCCGCCGCCACCACCTCGCTGCCGGAAACCCCTGGCGGAGAACGCAATTGGGATTACCGCTACAGCTGGGTGCGGGATGCCAGCTTCGCGCTGTGGGGCCTGTACACGCTCGGCCTGGACCGGGAGGCCGACGACTTCTTCGCCTTTCTCAACGACGCGACGACCGGCGAGGACGGGGAGCCCGTCCCGCTGCAGGTGCTCTACGGCATCGGCGGCGAACGGCAGCTCGACGAGATCATCCTCGATCACTTGGGCGGCTACGACCAGTCCCGTCCGGTGCGCATCGGCAACAATGCCTACAGCCAGGATCAGCACGACATCTGGGGCACCATGCTCGACGCGGTGTACCTGCACGTGAAGTCGCGCCAGCAGGTGCCGGAGACGCTGTGGCCGCTACTGGTCCGCCAAGTGCACGCCGCCATCGAGCACTGGAAGGAGCCCGATCGGGGCATCTGGGAGGTGCGCGGTGAGCCGCAGCACTTCACCTCGTCCAAGGTGATGTGCTGGGTGGCGCTGGACCGCGGCGCGAAACTCGCCGAACTGCACGGCCAGTACGAGCACGCCGAAGAGTGGTACGCGATCGCGGAGGAGATCAAGGCCGACGTCCTGGCCAACGGCGTCACCTCAGAAGGCGTGTTCACCCAGGTCTACGGCGGCGACACGCTGGACGCCTCGCTGCTGCTGGTGGTGCTCACCCGCTTCCTGCCGCCCGAGGACGACCGCGTGCGCGCGACCGTGCTGGCCATCGCCGACCGGCTCACCGAGAACGGCTTGGTGCTGCGGTACCGGACCGAAACCACCGACGACGGCCTGAGCGGCACGGAAGGAGCGTTCACCATCTGCTCGTTCTGGCTGGTCTCCGCGCTGGTCGAGATCGGGGAGATCCAGCGGGCGCGGCACCTGTGCGAACGACTGCTCGGCTTCGCCAGCCCCCTGCGGTTGTACGCCGAGGAGATCGATCCGCGCAGTGGCCGCCACCTCGGTAACTTCCCCCAGGCGTTCACCCACCTCGCGCTGATCAACGCCGTGACCCACGTCATCCGTGCCGAGAGCTCCCGGCACGCGGGCCGCTTCCAGCCCGCGAACACCCCGCAGGGCCATCCGGTCTGACCCACGCCGGGAAACGGTCTACACCGGAACCAGTCCGTCGGCCTCCTCGCGCAGCGCGTGCAGTTTGCCGAGCCGCGCCTCGAGGTCGGCGATCCGCTCCGGCCTGCGGTCGCCGTACTTCCCGTAGTTCTCCTCGGCCGAGCGCAGCGCGTCGTCCGCGGCGCGCGAAACCTCGGTCGCGATGTCGGTGAAGTGGTCGCGCAGCACTCGCTGCACGGCGCGCAAGCGGTTACGCGACTCCTTGCCGACCTGGAAGATCACGTCGTCCATCAGGCGGGCCACCGCTACCTTGGCCTCGGCCCGGCGGCGCACCTTGCGGCTCTTGCGGTCGTCCCATAGCGCGTTCACGCCCAGCAGCACGCCCGCACCCGCCGAGTACCAGTTCACCAGCGACATGCCCAGGAGGCTGGTGGCCAGACCGACCATCAGGATGCCGCCGTAGGAACCGCGCAGACCGGTCAGGAATTGCTGGGTAACCCCGGCTTTCGCGCTCTCGAGGGGCTCCAGCGGCTGCACCGCCTCGAGCACCTCACCGGGGTTGGACAAGCGCAGGTCCGGCAGCGGCGGGGTCCGGTTGTCGGCCGGGAACTTGGCGGCCACCTGCTCGGACAGCTCCATCGAGCGGTAGTGCGCCACGGCGAAGTTCTCCTCGACCGCCTCGCAAATGCGCGCGTCCAGATCGGCGGCGAAATCCTTCCAGCGGCGCGCCGGATCGGTCTGGGCGATCTCGGCCTCGGCGTCGCGGATCAGGCTGCGCAGCCGGTGGCGCAGATCGTGCTCGATGTCGGCCATCAGCTCGGTCGCGCCGTCGACCAGCGTGACCTGCCAGTTCGCGGTGCGCTGGCGCAGCTGATCGGCCTCGTCGCGCGCGCGGGCGAGCTGGTCGGTGATCTCGGCGCGGCGTCGCGGGTCGCGCAGCGCCTCGGCTTCGGTGCGCAGGGTCAGCGCGAGGTGATCGCAGACCAGGCGGATGTCCCCGACCGCGGCTTCCAGCGCCACCGCGTCCGCGCGGGCGACCACGTAGTCGCGCAGATGATCGATCAGCTGCGGCACGCCGGATTCGATGTCGCGCTGGTAGTCACCGGTCAACCCGGCCTGCCGGTGCAGTTCCGCGGAGACCGGGGCCACCGCGAAGCCGAGTCCAGCCGAGTCCAGCAGTTCCCGGTTGCGCTGCTGGGTGCGCGACCAGTGCGGGAACACGTCGATCTTGTTCAGCACGCAGATCACGGTCGGGCAGATCTGCTGGATGCGCTGCAACTCGGCGATCTGCTCCGCGGTCAGCTCGGTGCCGGCGTCGCCGACGTAGAGCACGGCGTCGGCCGCGGCGATCATCGACCAGGTGGTGCGGTTGTCACCCAGCGCGCCCGGCGCGTCCATCACCACGACACCGTCGGCGAGCAGCGGACTGGGCTGGGTGAACTCGGCACGGACGACGCCCTGGGTGGCCAGCGCTGGACCGGGATCGAGCGGGTCGACCGACTGACGTTCGGTGCGGCCGTGCGCGGTCTGCCGCACCAGCGTCGCGGTCGGCTCCGGCCCGTACTCGACGATCACCGGGACGCTCAGATCGCTGTTCGTCGCGCTGACCGAGGCACCGACCAGGCTGTTGACCAGCGTGCTCATGCCGTTCTTCGGACGACCGACGACCACGAGCCGTACCCGGGGATCGCTCACCCTGGCACGAACCATGCTCAGTCGGCTGCCGAGGTCGTCGCGTCCCGCGGATCGGGCCGTCTCCCGCAGCTCGTCGAGTATCCGAATGAGCGGGGCCATCGCGTCCGGATGTTTCACGGTCGCAGCCTTCAGCCCGGCAGCGGCAGACAACCCTCCTCCTTACTCTCGATGACTTTCGTTCAGGTGCGCCCTGCGACCACTCCGCAGTCGTCGGAACCCGCTACGCCCCTGCTAGATCAGGGAGATGTCCGACACATCGGACACGTAATGGTGCGTTTCCACTATGCCCGACTCCGGCAGCAGCGCACCCGAGAGGCTGCCACCCGAGGACAGCGCCAGTGCGGAGTGGTCGTAGGTGTAGTCGGCGACGGGGTAGACGGTGTCGGCCGGGTGGTCGAGCGCCAGCGGCGCCGAGATGCCGTGCGGCTTCGGGTCGATCACCTGCGGCTTGATCGGCGCCTGGGTGGGTACGGGGGCGGTGTAGGTCGGCGCGGACGGGGCGTGCGGCTCGACGGTGGGCGCCTGTGCGGGGGCGCTGTAGGTGGGCTGGTCCGGCGCCTCGTACGTCGGCTGCGAAGGCCTGCTCACCGTCGGTACGTCGCCGGTGGGCAGTTCGTGGGTCGGCACGTCGTTGGTCGGGTAAGTGCTGTTGGAGGTGCCACCGGTGCTCGGGCGACCCGTGACGCCACCCGGCGAGGTCGCGTCGTCACCCGGGGTGGTCGGCGCATGCGTCGGCGCCGGGGTCTGGGTGACCGTCGCGCCAGGGACCTTGGTGGTCGGCACGTCCGGAGCGGTGGTGACGCCCCCGTGCGGCACCGTGGTGGCGCCCGGGAGCTTCGTGACGTCGTGATCCGGCGTCTTCGGCGCGGACGGGACGGTCACGTCGCCGGGAACGCTCGGCGTCGGCGTGGTCTTGACGATCGTCGTCGGCGCGGTGACGGTCGACGCGGGCGACTGGGTCGGGTGGGACGGATGCGGGTCGGTCCCGGGGGCCGGCTTCACCACGGGCGCAGGCCGTACCGCGTCGAACAGCGCGGGGACGGCCGCCGCGGGAGCGGTCAGCACGGACGGGCCCTCCGGAGCGGCGAACACATTCGCGATCGGGGTCGAGGCGGCGTCGGGCTGGATCGTGGTCTGCAGCGGGGTGGCCGCGACCACCGGTGCCGCGGCGACCGCCGCGGGTGCGGGCGCGGGCGCCGTAGCGGCGGGGGCCACCGGCGCGACCGCGCTCACGGGGGCGACGGACGCCGAGGCCGCCAGCGGCTGCGCGACGCTCGATGCCGTCGGCGCACCGGCCGCCGACGCGGACTGCGCGACGCCGGAGGCCGCCGACGACTGCGTGGCGGACGCGCCCGATGACGTGAGCCCACCGAGCAGTCCGGAAGGGCCTTGGCTCAGCGCGTTCGGCTGGGCGGCCGCGCTGGCGGTGCCGTCCGGCAGATGGATGCCGTCGGCCAGATAGTCGGTGAATTCGTCGAGCTGATCGCCGACGTGCCCGACGGCGCCGTCGACCTTCATCTCGGAGGTGAAGTAGATCCCGTTCGGGCCGACCCCGAAGTCGACCGACCACTGGGTGCCGACGAACATCCCGAGATCGCCGCCCTGACCGACGCCGTCGAACGGATCGCCCGCCGCGTGCGCCGCACCGGCACCGCTGTTGCCGGGCAGGTCGAAGACGGTGGAGCCGGGCGCGGTGAAGCCGTTCGCGCCGGGCAGGCCGAAGCCGTGCCCGGCTTGGCCGAGTCCGTGGCCGGGCAGGCCGAACCCGTGCCCGCCGGGCGCGTCGAGATCGTTCGCGGCGTCGGACCGGACGCCGGGCAGCGAGAAACCGTTGGACACGTGACCGTCGGTCCCCGGGATGGACAGTCCGCTCCCGGCATCCCCGTCCATGCCGGGGATCCCGCCGAGCCCGGGGACGCCGCCGCCGGAGTGTCCGGGCAGCTGCGTCCCGTGGCCGCCCGACTCGCCGGGCAGCGTCGGCAGCTGCATCCCCTGCTGCGCGCCGGACTCGCCGGCCAGCGTCGGCAGTGGCATGCCGGCGTCGGTGCCGCTGTACTCGCCGGGGAGCGTGGGCAGCGACCCGGCGGGGCCCGCGCCGGTGCCGGGGAGGGCGAACCCGGGCGCGGGATTGCCCGGTCCTGGCACCAAGTTTCCGTGCGCCACCGGGACATTCGAGCCATGCGAGAACGGCGCGGGCTCGACGACCGGGTCAGGGAAGGTGATCACCGGGCTCGGCTGGTCGGGATCGGGATCGGTGCTGTGCGCCCAGCCGGTGTGCCAGCTGTCCAGACGGGATTCGCCGGGCTGTGCGGGGACGCCGCCGCCATTGGCGGCCACCAGCGCGCCGCCGGTGACATAGGCGCCCGCCCGCGCGACCCGTGCGACGCCGGTGGCCACACGGTAGGCGGTGTCGCCCGCGCGGTCGGCCTCTTCGGTGTCGCCGTCGAAGGGCAGATCACGCGTCATAAAAGCTCCACTCTCGGTTGTCCAGCATCCTCACCACGCCGGTCCGACCGAGAGTGAAGATCACCCAACAGTATTTCGGGAATACTCCCCTGTCACATTCTCCAGACCTGGAGAGAATGCGACTGTGGCGGGCAACACAACCCTGCCATCCGATTTGCCGGATCGGAAGCCCCATTTCCGGCGGCCTCCCCGACCGCGCACAGTCTCGAATAGACACCGTCACCAGGCCTGATCGAAACGTGGCGAGTGCGCGGCGGCAAGAACTGAAGGAACTCTGAGAGTTGCCGACGGAGTGCCGAGGATTTGCTCTCCATCGAGGAATTCGACGAATCAGCCGTTCGGCGGCATGGACGCCGAGTTGGCCGCAACGCGAACGCATCTACCGGACGACTATCGGCCCAGATCGACTTCCACTCGGCCGCATCGCGACGATCCGCGTCTGCACACCGTCCGACACGTCCGTTACAAGTTTGCGCCGTGGCCAATGCCTCACTTTCCGGTCCCGCGCATCGCGCACCGCGGGCGCAGCCGACACCACGATCTCAGACTGTGGGATTAGATTGACCTCATGGCCGGACATCGAATCTTGGTCGTGGACGACGAGGTTCGCGTCCTCGCGTCGCTGCGGCGGGGACTGGAGCTCTCCGATTTCGAGGTCGTCACCGCGACCGACGGCGCCGAGGCCCTGAGCATGGTCCGCGCCACCACGCCCGACGCGATGGTGCTCGACGTCAACATGCCCGAACTCGACGGTGTCGGCGTGGTCACCGCGCTGCGGGCGATGGGCGACGACATCCCGATCTGTGTGCTCAGCGCGCGCACCGCGGTCAGCGACCGGATCGCCTGCCTGGAACGCGGAGCCGACGACTACCTCACCAAGCCGTTCGATCTCGGCGAGCTGGTCGCGCGGTTGAACGCGCTGCTGCGACGCAGGCGTAAACCGCTGGACCGCCCCGACCAGGCGCGCACGGTCGGGCAGGTGCGGATCGACCCCGCCGGACGCCGCGTGCTGGCCGGGGGCAGGCCGGTGGAGTTGACGAAACGTGAATTCGAGGTGCTCGCTCTGCTCGCCGAGCACATCGGGATCGTGCTCGACCGCGAGCAGATCCTGTCCGCAGTGTGGGGTTACGACTTCCCCACCGACACCAATGTCGTCGACGTCTTCGTCTCCTACCTGCGGCGCAAGCTGGAGGCGGACGGCGTGCCCCGGGTACTCCACACCGTGCGCGGCGTCGGCTTCGTCCTCCGGGAGGAACCATGAGCGGATCGCCGTCGCTGCGCACCCGGGTAGCGGTCGTGTCGGGGGTGGTCGCGGCACTGGTCGCGCTCACCTTGACGATCACTTTCGCCACCCTGCTCGGCGCCACCGGTGAACGTCAGCTGGACGAGACCGTCTCGTCGATGGCGGTGCGGGTCGCCGCGCCGCGTGAAGCCGCGCCCGCGCAACCTGTTCCGCCGTCCGCGGCCACGCTGTCTCCCGAGCAGGGGTCCGCCGACGCGCGCGGACCCGTGGCGCCCGCCGACGCGGCGATCGCCCGGGTCGACGGGCTGCCCGGCGTGCTGGTCGCGCTCGATCCCGACCGCGACGTCGTGGAGGCGGCTATACATCGCAGCCAGCGCATCGGGCTCGGCATCGGCGTGGCGGGCGCGTTGCTGGCCGCCCTGCTCGGCTGGTTCCTGGCCGGGTTCGCCGCACGCCCGTTGCGTCGTCTCGCCGACGCCACCCACCGCATCGACACGTTGGAGAAACTGCCGCCGCTGTCCGGCCGCGGCGCGCGGGAAGCCGAGGAACTCTCCGACGCGATCACCCGCATGCTCGCCCGGCTGGAAGCCGCCCACCGCGCCACCCAACGGGCGCTGACCGGCGCACGCGACTTCGCCGCGGTCTGCGCGCACGAGTTGCGCACGCCGCTCACCGCGTTGCGCACCGACCTGCAAGTACTTGCCACCAAAGAGATTCCGGAACAGCAGCGCGGCGTGATCCTGTCCGAGATCCTCTTCGCCGAGCGGCAGATCGAGAACACGCTGACCGATCTGGAACGCCTCGCGGTCGGCGAACTCACCGAACCGGACGTCTTCGAGCCGTTCGACCTCTGCGACACCCTCGACCGCGCGGTGCACGACGCGCGGCGCGGGCATCCCGGGGTGCGGGTCGTACTCGCCGAATGCCCACCGATCACGGTGACCGGTCTACCGGGCGGCGTCATGCTCATCGTCACGAATGCCGTCGCCAACGCCGTGCAACACGGCAAGGCCGGAACCGTCACCGTCAGCGCACGATCCGGCCCGGAGGACATCGTGGAGATCTATGTGGACGACGACGGTCGCGGCGTCCCCGAGGCGTTGCGCGGCGACGCCTTCGACCGCTTCGTCAAGGGCCCCGGTTCCCCCGGCTCGGGCCTCGGCCTGGCCCTGGTCCGTCAGCAAGCCGAATTGCATTCCGGCACCGCCGAACTCGACGAGAGCCCGATGGGCGGCGCCCGCCTGCGCGTACGGCTGCGCGCGGCGGGCTAGCCGCCTACTTCTTGTCCTTCGGCTTGTCCGAAGCGGCGTCCGAGGACAGCGCGGCCACGAAGGCTTCCTGCGGGACGTCGACGCGGCCGATCGTCTTCATCCGCTTCTTGCCTTCCTTCTGCTTCTCCAGCAGCTTGCGCTTGCGGCTGATGTCACCGCCGTAGCACTTGGCCAGCACGTCCTTGCGGATGGCGCGGATGTTCTCGCGGGCGATGATCTTCGACCCGATCGCGGCCTGGATGGGCACCTCGAACTGCTGGCGGGGAATCAGCTCGCGCAGCTTGGTGGTCATCTTGTGGCCGTAGGCCTGGGCGGCGTCGCGGTGCACGATCGCGCTGAACGCGTCCACCGCCTCGCCCTGCAACAGGATGTCCACCTTCACCAGCTGCGATTCCTGCTCGCCCGCCTCCTCGTAGTCGAGGCTCGCGTAACCGCGGGTGCGTGACTTCAGCGAATCGAAGAAGTCGAAGATGATCTCCGCCATCGGCATGGTGTAGCGCAGCTCGACGCGGGTCTCGGACAGGTAGTCCATGCCGCCGAGCTCGCCGCGGCGGGACTGGCACAGCTCCATGATCGAGCCGATGAACTCGCTCGGCGCGATGATGGTGCACTTCACCACCGGCTCGTAGACATTGCGAACCTTGCCTTCGGGCCAGTACGAGGGATTGGTGACGACGTGCTCGACGCCGTCCTCCATCTCCACCCGGTACACCACGTTCGGGGCCGTCGAGATGAGGTCGAGGTCGAACTCGCGCTGCAGGCGTTCGCGCGTGATCTCCATGTGCAGCAGGCCGAGGAAGCCGCAGCGGAAGCCGAACCCGAGCGCGACCGAGGTCTCCGGCGTGTAGGTCAGGGCGGCGTCGTTGAGCTGCAACTTCTCCAACGCGTCGCGCAGGTCCGGGTAGTCGGAGCCGTCCACCGGATAGAGGCCGGAGTACACCATCGGGCGCGGCTCGCGATAGCCGGTGAGCGGTTCGGTCGCGCCGCCGCGCGCGCCGGTCACCGTGTCGCCGACCTTGGATTGGCGCACGTCCTTCACGCCGGTGATCAGGTAGCCGACCTCGCCGACGCCGAGCCCCTGGGTCGGTTTCGGCTCGGGCGAGACGATGCCGATCTCCAGCAGCTCGTGGGTCGCGCCGGTGGACATCATCTTGATCTTCTCGCGCGGAGTCAGCTTGCCGTCCACCACACGGACGTAGGTGACCACGCCGCGGTAGGTGTCGTAGACCGAGTCGAAGATCATCGCGCGGGCGGGCGCGTCCGCCTCGCCGACCGGCGGCGGCACCTGGGCGATCACCTGGTCGAGCAGATCGGCCACGCCCTCGCCCGTCTTGCCGGAGACGCGCAGCACGTCCGACGGATCGCAGCCGACGATGTGCGCCAGCTCGGCGGCGTAGCGCTCCGGGTCCGCGGCGGGCAGGTCGATCTTGTTCAGCACCGGGATGATCGTCAGATCCTTCTCCAGCGCCAGGTACAGGTTGGCCAGCGTCTGCGCCTCGATGCCCTGCGCGGCGTCGACCAGCAGGATCGCGCCCTCGCACGCCTCCAGGGCGCGCGACACCTCGTAGGTGAAGTCGACGTGGCCGGGTGTGTCGATGAGGTGCAGCACGAAATCGGTGCCCGCGTGCTCCCCCGTCCGGGGCGTCCAGGGCAGCCGCACGTTCTGGGCCTTGATGGTGATGCCGCGCTCGCGCTCGATATCCATCCGGTCCAGATACTGCGCACGCATCTGCCGCTCTTCGACCACACCGGTCAGTTGCAGCATCCGGTCGGCCAGCGTCGACTTGCCGTGGTCGATGTGCGCGATGATGCAGAAGTTCCGGATCCGGGCGGGATCGGTGAACGTCGTGTCGGCGAAGCTGGCGGGCACTCCACTCCTCATGGGTATCGGCAAACTGCCGTCTATCGTCCCATGGTGCTCTGCCAGTTTTTGCAGCGCCTTCGGCGCTGCGTGTTCGCGGCCCCCTCATGGCTCGCGCCCGAGCGGGCGAGACTCGCGACTACGTCGCATGCGCTGCGCCCACTCGGACACGAGCCGGGCCGCGAACGGTGCTCGTAAGACTCGCACCCTGGCGGGTCGATAGCGTGATCGAGCTGCGGATCCTTCCTTTACCCGGGGCGAATGGACGGACGCGGCTGAGCCGGTGACGGCTGGGGATGAGCCAGTGGATACGTCGCAGACGCTTCGGGCAGTCGGACATGAAGTGCGCCGCGCACGGTCGCGGTGCGATGCTGCGCCCTGCGCGCCCGCTCATGGTCAGCGATTACTGTCTGCCTGCGCATTGCG
Source organism: Nocardia sp. NPDC047038 (assembly GCF_040644075.1). NCBI lineage: Bacteria > Bacillati > Actinomycetota > Actinomycetes > Mycobacteriales > Nocardiaceae > Nocardia > Nocardia sp. NPDC047038. Next base: position 65,159 of record NZ_JBEYVQ010000010.1, read on the forward strand.
CGAAGAATGCGCTGAGGCCACGCTTCGAAGATGTCACCGCCCGCACCGTCGCCACCGTCGGGCGCGCCGCGCCGTCCTCCGCTGCGTTCACCGCGCTCGGTCTCGGCGTACCTTGCCAGCGGGGCAGGGAGCCGGACATGTCCGATCGGTCCCGGATCGGCGGGCACATCCGCTTCCATAGCTCGCTCGCAGACGAATGGCCCCCGCGACACAACGGTTCCCACGCGGGTGAGAAGCGGCGGGTGCGCCGTTATTCTCCTGGGATGGCCCGAAGTTGGAACACCCTCGGCAAGCAGATCGGTCTCATCGCTAAGCAACAGGGGCCCAAGATCGTCAAGCAGCAGGGTCCCCGGCTGGTCGACCGGCTGGTGTGGTCGCTGGCCCAGCGGCGCACGGCCGTGGGCGTCACGGTGCGGCCCGCCGCGTCGACGCCGGTCCCGACCGCCGAGCGGGCGCGGCAGATCGTCTACTCGCCGCAACTGGACGGCCGTGCCGATCCCGGGGAGATCGTCTGGACCTGGGTGCCGTTCGAAGAGGATCCGAGCAACGGCAAGGACCGGCCGGTGCTGGTGGTGGGCCGGGACCGTCGCACGCTGCTGGGGCTGATGCTGTCGTCGAACCCGGAACGCGCCTACGACCGCAACTGGATCGGCATCGGCAGCGGGTCCTGGGACCACGACAACCGCCCTAGCTGGGTGCGGCTCGATCGGGTGCTCGACGTGCCGGAGGCGGGCATCCGCCGCGAGGGCGCGATCCTGCCCCGCAAGACCTTCGATCTGGTCGCCCACCGGCTCTGCGCCGAATACGCCTGGCACTGAGGCGGACCATGGCACGCGTGCTCGGACCGACCAAGATCGCCATGCTGATCACCGACGTCGGTTTCCTGCTCTACTGGGCGATCGCGTTCGCCCAGGTGATTCCGCCCGAATGGGCGTACAAGGATTACACCGACCCGATCCTCAGCGACTGGAACTACTCGTTCGTCGTACTCGACCTCGCCGCGAGCGCCACCGGCTTGGCGAGCCTGTGCCGCTCGCCCGGTTGGCGCACCCTGATGACCGTCTCGCTGACCCTGACCAGCGTGGCGGGGCTGCAAGCCATCGCGTTCTGGACACTGCGCGGCGATTTCAGTCCGCTGTGGTGGGTGCCCAACCTCTTCCTGCTGCTCTTCCCGATCCCGGCGCTGGTCACCTTGGTGTGCACCGCACCGCAGGAGCGCACCGCGAGCTGACCGCCCAGCCACAGTGATCGACCCCGGCCGACTGACCGGGGCCGAACGCCCTCGTCAGGAGATCATTTCGCGGGAACGGCCGAACAGCAGGCCGTACAGCAGCGCGCCGAGTGCGCCGCCGATCAGCGGGAACACGATGAACGCCCAGACCTGCCCCATCGCGCCGTCCTGGTAGGGCGCCACGGCGAGGCTGCGTGCCGGGTTCACCGAGGCGTAGTCCACCGGAATCGCCACCAGGTTGATCACCGCCAGCGTGGCGCCGATGGACAGGCCGGCCAGCGGCACGTCGGAGAGCTGATCGGTGGAGGACAGCACGACGAAGACCAGCAGCGCCGTGAGCATCACCTCGACGATGATCGTGGCGGCGATGCCGAACCCGTTCTGCACCACCACCTCACCCAGCGGCCCCCGAATCGCCGAGGGACTGTGCTTGCCCCACCCGTTCGCGGCGAGGCCGTCGACCGACCGGTCGTACGACGGCAGGTTCTTGGCCAGCGCGAACAACACGAGACCGGCGAGGAGCCCGCCGATCAGCTGCGAGATCACGTACCCCGCCGCGGACACGCCGCTGATCCGGCCGAGCAGCAGATGCCCCACGGTCACCGCCGGGTTCACGTGGCAGCCCGAAATCGGCCCGATCGAATAGACGAGAAACATCAGCGACAGGCCGAAAGCGAGCGCGATGCCCAGCGGACCGACCTTCTCCCCCGCCAGCACCGCGGTGCCGACACCGCCGATCACCAGGACGAAGGTGCCGAGCGCCTCCGCGCCCCATTTCTTGCTCTCGGGAACCGGTTTGTTCTCGACAGCCTCTTCGACTACTTCCTGGGCCGTTGGAGACATCTGTCCACCTTCCGCGTTCCAGACATGTACTCGGACGAGTCGTGGTGCCGCTTCGGCAACGCCAGCCGCTCGAAAGCAACGGTTGCTAGGAGGACGCTACGCGAGTCGTGTGATCTCTACAACGACTTCGGGGCCGGTCGAACCGCCGCCCGACAAGAGGCCCTTCAGCGGCGGCGTATCGCGTAGCGACGGCCCACCCCGACGGACACGTGCTGCTCGGCGCCTGCGTGCGCCGGCCGGGCCGTGAGCCCGACCACGCGCCGGGCCACGCCTCGACGCGGGCGTACTCTCGCCCGGAGACCGTCGTGCCGATCCCCGCAGCCGGATCGCGGGTGGAACTCGCCGGTCGCCAGGCAAGCCGGCGCGGTGCCGTGTCCGGTATCGACCGGGGCGGGCCCGGTGTCGGATTTCGCGTGCCGAACGGTGACTGGTAACCTCGACCTTCGGCGCTGCGTTACCCGTTCCATTCGGGTATGTCGCGCGCTCGACGAACTTTCCCAGGACAGACCTACCAGACAGGAACACGAGGAACCGGCGTGGCCAACATCAAGTCCCAGCTGAAGCGGATCCGCACCAACGAGGAAGCGCGCAAGCGCAACCAGTCGGTCAAGTCCGCGCTGCGCACCGCCATCCGCAGCTTCCGCGAGGCCGCTGCCGCCGGTGACAAGGAAGCCGCCGCCGCGCGCCTTCAGTTCGCCAGCCGGAAGCTGGACAAGGCCGCCTCGAAGGGCGTCATCCACGCCAACCAGGCCGCCAACAAGAAGTCGGCCCTGTCGCTGGCTTACAACAAGCTCTGATTCACCCGGTACCGCGCGCCGGTACCGCACTCGTGGTGTGACGCAGCCGTCGTGGCCTCGATGACCACGGCGGCTTTTGTCGTGCCCGGACAGCAATCTGGCTCCCACGCCGTTTCAGCTGCTGTTTCGAGGTTCGGCCCGCGCTGTGTCGGAGGTTCCAGCTACCATTCCGCGCATGGTAACCGTGTATGCCAATCAGACGGTCGTTCGCGCCGAGGACCTGCCGGACGTGATCCGCGCGGCCGAGGTGCTCGGATTCGGACTGAAGATCGAGAATGTGCTGGTTCCCGACGACGACGGCGGTTACTCGTTGGAGTGGATCGTCACGCGGGACGAGGACGTGCCCGCCTACGAGGAGTGGGAAGGCCGCTACGAAGACGCGGACGACGACGGCGAGCTGATTCTGACCTCCACGGAATAGCCCCGGTCACCGCGTATCCAGGTCGGCGGTGAGCCGGTCGAGCGCCGTCTGGGAGTCCGCGTCGGCGGCGCGGTAGATGACGATCCGCTGGTCGGGATCCTGCACGGGTATGAGCACCTCGTAGCTGACGACCAGCGGACCCACCACCGGATGCCGCAGCGGCTTGTTCCCCCGTCCCTGCACGCGGACGTCGTGGCGGGCCCATGCCTGCTCGAACTCCGCGCTGTGGGCGGTGAACTCGGCGATCAGGTCGGCCAGCGCCCGGTCCTCCGGATGCGCGGCCCATGCCGCGCGCAGATCCGCGATGCCCTCCCGGATGATGCGCTCCCGCTCGACATAGAAATCTCGCATGCCCGGGTCGAGCAGGCACAACCACATGGAGTTGCGCTGCCGCTCCGGCAGCGCGCCGAAGTCCGTGATCAACGCCGCCATCTCCCGATTCCAGGCCAGGATGTCGTAGCGGTGGTTGACCAGCATCGCGGGCAGCGGGGACAGATCGCGCACCAGCATGGCCAGTGCGGGCGCGGGCACCGTGCTCGGCTTGCCGCTGTCCGGCTGCCGCTGTCGCGCCAGATCGAACAGGTAGGCGCGCTCGTCGTCGTTCAAGCACAGGGCCCGCGCCAGCGCGTTCAGCACGTCCACCGACGGCCGCAGGCCCCGCCCCTGCTCCAGCCGCACGATGTAGTCGGTGCTCACGCCGGCCAGTTCGGCCACCTCTTCCCGGCGCAGCCCCGGCGTCCGGCGCGCCTGCTTGCGCTGCGGCAAGCCGAGATCCTCCGGCGTCAGCCGCTCCCGGCGAGCCCGCAAGAAGGCGGCCATCTCCTGCACTCGATCCGCGCCGCTGCCGGACCCCGCGCGCGTGCGCGAACTCCCGCCGCTGGACCCGAGGTCGCGGCGCTGGGTCGAGTCCGCGCCGCTCCCGGGTCCGGCGTGATTACGCGGGCTGCCGCTGCCAGGCCTGGGATCGCGGCGCTGGGCCGACTCCGCGCCGCTCCCGGGTCCGGCGTGGGTACGCGGGCTGCCGCCACCGGAGGTGAGGTCGCGGCGCTGTGTGGGGTGCACGGTGCTCATCACCGTCGATCCTACGGCTGCCTAGGACTGGCTTTCCCAGGATGAAGCTTCCCTTACTGGTCCTCGCGCGGCGCTGAAGACTGGCTTCCGGCAACGAGACATCGCGAAAACACAAGGAGCTGGACATGTCCGGAGCTCGCACCCTCGACACCTACCGGCTGCTCGGCCGCTCGGGCCTTCGGGTGTCACCCCTGTCCCTGGGAACCATGACCTTCGGCGCCGATTGGGGCTGGGGCGCGGACCGGGACGAAGCCCGCAAGATCTTCGACACCTATGTCGAGCGCGGCGGCAACTTCATCGATACGGCCAACCAGTACACCAACGGCACCTCCGAGCAACTGCTCGGCGAATTCACCGCGGACAACCGCGAAAGCTTGGTGCTGGCCACCAAATACACCATGCTGCGCCGTCCGGGTGACCCGAATTCCGGTGGCAACCACCGCAAGAGCATGGTCGGCTCGGTGGAGGCCAGCCTGCGCAGGCTGAACACCGACTACATCGACCTGCTCTACTTGCACGCCTGGGATTTCCTGACCCCCGTCGAGGAGATCCTGCGCGGTATGGACGATCTGGTGCGCTCGGGCAAAGTGCTCTACGTCGGCATCTCCGACGCGCCCGCCTGGCAGATCGCCCGGATGCAGACCATCGCGGACCTGCGCGGCTGGTCGCCGCTGATCGCGCTGCAGATCGAATACAGCCTGATCGAGCGGACCGTCGAGCGCGACCTCATCCCGATGGCGCGCGAACTGGGCCTCGGTGTGATTCCGTGGTCACCACTGGCCAGCGGTGTGCTCACCGGCAAGTACAGCCGCGCCGACCTCGACCACCAGGCGGACGGTTCGCCCGAAGGCAGCCGCAAGAACGTGGCCGCCGCCAACGGCTCGCTCACCGAACGCGGCCTCGCCATCGCCGACGTCGTGAAGCAGGTCGCGGACGAGATCGGCAAGACACCCTCGCAGGTCGCGCTGGCCTGGACGCTGCGCGAGCCCGGAGTCACCTCGCCGATCATCGGCGCGCGCACGGCGGCGCAACTGGAGGACAACCTCGGCGCCCTCGACGTGGAGTTCGACGCCACCCAGCTCGCCAGGCTGGAACAGGCCAGTGCGGTGGATCTCGGATTCCCGCACGAATTCCTCAACCGCCCCATGACCCAGAGCGTCACCTTCGGCGACCTGAAGATCGAAGGGCGCGTCTGAGCGTCGATCCGATGCGGCGGTGCGAAGCGAGACCCGCACCGCCGCATGGGGTAGCACCTGATCGGCGGCGCGGCCGGTCTCCGGCGAGCTGCCGTCCGCCCTGCATGGGTAGCTGCCGAGTTGGGTGGTGACCAGCCCCGCATGGCGTTGAACCAGCGGGAACCAGGACCGAGGCTGAACCCTCTGAAGCGTGTGCTCCGGCGAACGCGTTGGAACGGGTCGACCGGACCCGGATCAGCTCGCGCCGTGCAGATCGAGGATTCGGGTAAGGGCGTGTTCCAGCGCGTAGCCCGCGTCGGCGGCGCCGCCTTTCACGTCGGCGTTGAGGGTCGCGACCACCTGGAGGGCGGAGCCGATGGTCGCGGGGGTCCAGTTGCGGGCCTGGGCTTGCGCTTTCTTCACCTTCCACGGCGGCATGCCGAGCTGCTGGGCCAGCTTGAACGGGTCGCCGCGCCCGGCCGAACCGACGCGCGCGATGGTGTGCACCGAGTCGGCGAGCGCGTCGGCGAGCAGGACATGCGGAACGCCGCGGTCGTTCGCCCAGCGAAGCGCCTCCATCGCACCGGGTCGATCCCCGGCCACCGCGAGCTCGGCCACGTCGAACCCGGAGACCTCGGCCTTGCCCGAGTAGTAGCGGCGCACGGCCGCGACATCGATCTTCCCTCCGGTGTCCGCGGCCAGCTGCCCGCACGCCGCGGCCAGCTCACGCAGGTCCGAGCCCACCGCTTCCAGCACCACTTGGACGACCTCGCCGGACACCCGCACTCCGGCGTTGCGGAACTCACCGCGCACGAACTCGACGCGCTCGGCGGCCTTGGTCAATTTGGCACAGTCGTGGGTGACGGCACCGGCTTTCTGCAGCGCGGGCGCGAGCGCCTTGGCCCGTCCGCCACCGGAGTGCACAACGACCAGCAACACACCCTCGGGCGGGCTCTGCGATGCCTCGGTGATCACCGCGACCGCGTCCTTACCCGCCTCGGCCGCCGCCTCGAGGATGATCACCCGGTCCTCGGCGAACAACGAGGGGCTCAGCAGTTCGGCCAGCTCCGCGGTACTCGCGTCCCCCGCGCGCAGGCGATCGACCGGCACCGCGTCCGGGTCCGGAGCCAACGCCCTCACCTGCGCGGTGAGCGCGCCCAGCGCCCGCTCGATCAGCAGTTCCTCTTCCCCGAGCACCAAATGCACGGGCGCGGGCCGCTCGCTCACGACGGCGCCTCCTCGTCGCCGGAGGGCGTCGTGCTCGATGGCGCTGCCGCCTTGCTCCATTCGCCGCGCTCGTCCACAGCCCGATCCTACGGTCCACGACCGACACCTCACCCCGGCCAGGGGTAGTCGCGGCACGCGTGATCCCCAGTCATCGCGAACTCGTCATACGCAAGTGGCCGCCTCCGGCCGAGACCACGATGTCGCCGTCCAGGTCCGTGCGTACCACCGTCGCGCCGAGGGCCGACAAGTCCGCGAGGACGGCGGGGGCGGGATGCCCGAAGGTGTTGTCCGCGCCGACGCTCACCAGTACCAAACGCGGACGCACCGCGTCGAGGAATTCCTTTGTGGTGGTGCGTGATCCGTGGTGCGGAAGTTTGAGGATCTCCGCCTGGATGGGAATTCCGGCGTGCATCAGAGCCCGCTGCGCGGTGGCCTCGATGTCCCCGGTGAGCAGAATCCTGCCCGCGGGCGTGCGAGCGGTGACGACCACCGAACGGTCGTTGGCGCCGTCGGTTTCCGCGCCCCGGACCGGTCGCGGACCGTTCCTGGCCGGTGCGAGCACCTCCAGTTCGATCGACCCGAAACTCAGAACATGTCCGGCCGACAATTCCAGCAGCGGCACTCCCGCGCTCCTGGCGATGGCCGCGACCTGGGTGAGACCGGAGGCAGCGGCAGGCGCGTCACCCGATGGACGCGCTTGGCTCCGCACCCCGTATCCGACTGGCCGACAATCGATTTGCGCGTGTCCCAGCACGGGAGCGGCGCGATCGTGGCTGCCCGGCAACCGGCTTCGCGCTTCTCGTCGGCCGAACGAAACGATTCGGTCTTTCCGGGCATGACCTTTCGCGAACCCGCTGAGCCGGTGCACCTCCGCGGCCGGTGCGGTGGCGGGCACGGAAGCGCACCCGAGCCCCGCTTCGGGCGTCGACCGATCGCGTGCGGGTGGCGCGAGCACGTCGAGCTCGTGGACGCCGACGGCGATCGCGTCGACCGTGCGGCCGTGCAGCGCGCCAGCGAGCCCGTCGATGTGATCCGCGTGCGGATGGGTGAGGATCAGCAGCGGGATGCGCGAGACGCGCAAACGATCCAGGCAGGTCCGGATCGGACGCGGATCCGGCCCGACATCGATGACCACGGCGGCGCCGGGACCGACCGACAGCGCGAGGCCATCACCTTGGCCGACGTCGCACGCCACGAGGACCCAGCCGGTCGGCGGCCAGCCGGGGTGCCAGAGCCGCACCGGGACCAGGACCACCGCGACGCCGACCACGACCGCGGCGGCGATCCGCCGCACCGGGCGAACACGCAATGCCGCGATCACGCCCACCACGACGGCACTCGCGATCAGACCTCCCGCCAGGCCACCCGGGACCGCGACGGACGCGCCGGGCAGCGCGGCCGCGTGGCGGGCCACCCACAACAGCCACCACAGCGGCGGTGCCGCGCAGCGCAGCGCCAAGTCGGCCGGCGGCGACCACAGGCTCGACAGCGCGGCACCGGCTGCCCCCGCGACGGTGATCGGCGCGACGACGGGCGCGACCAGCACGTTCGCGAGGACGGCGACCAGGCTGAGCTGTCCGGTGAGCGCGATCATGATCGGCGTCGTGACCACGAACGCCCCGGCGGACACGGCCACTGTCTCGGCGGGCACCCGCCACCATCCCCTGGCGCGCAACCAGTCGGCCCAGCTCGGCGCCAACAGGATCAGGCCACCCGTCGCGACGACCGACAACGCGAACCCCGCGTCGACGGCGAGCCCTGGCCAAAGGGCTAGCAACGCGATGATCGCGGCGCACAACGCGGGCAGCGCCTGCTTACGACGGCCGGTGAGCACGGCGAGCAGGGTGATCGCGCCCATCGCACCGGCGCGCAGCACGCTCGGGTCCGGCCTAGTGACGACGATGAACATCAGCAGCGCCACGGCGGCGACGGCCGTAGCACCGCGCGGGCCGAGCGTCAGCAGGCGTACGACGAGCAACACCACCGAGAGCAAGATGGTGAAATTCGCGCCGCTGACCACTGTCAGGTGTTGCAGCCCAGCGATCTTGAAATCCTCGCGCACCTGTTCGGGCAACGCCGAGGTATCGCCGACGACCAGCGCTGGCAGCAGCCCTGCGGCGTCGGACGGCAGGGCTCGCGTCGCCGAGGCCGCGAAGTCGGCGCGCACCGTATCGGCGGCGCGCTGCCACCACGGCAGCGGTCCGGCGGCAGTGGGCGCGTCCTGCGCGTGCAGCGTGACGACGGTGAGGTCGGACCGACGCGGCTGTTCCACCCTGGCCCGGAACTCGACCGGCCCGCCCGGCGACAAGTCACCCCACTCCGCACCGGAAGCCAGGACGACCACCGCGCCACCGGCACGTACCGTCACCCCGCCGCGTCGGTACTCGCGCAGATCCGCCCGGACCATCCATTGACGGTCCGCGCCGGAGACCTTGGCGCGCAGCGGTTTCGGATCGTCTGTCGGAATGACCACCACACGCACCGACTGGCCGGACGAAGCCCGCAGCGGATGGGTCGCCACGCGATGTTCCCGCCATGCCGCCGCGGCCGCGAACCCCGCGCCGAGCACCACGGCGGCGAGCGCAACCACCGCCACCGCTCGTCGGCGTTCGCCGCGGTGCGCGGTCACCCACAACAGCAACACCCACAACCCGATGGCCGAGACCGTCAACGCGATCGCCAGCGCGATCCCGGCCCGCCACCCTGCCGCCACCGCCACGATGGTCGCACCCCAGCAGCACAAAGCGGCGGGCAGCAGGCGAGCGTCGAGTGCCTGAACGACGCCGGGCTCCTCCGACGCGACGCCCTCCCCCGAACCTCGAACGGCTCCGGCGCGCGGGCGGGCCATGGACGATTCCGTATCGGCACCCAGCTTCCGGCGAACCAGTTCGAGCAACCCGGCGGCGTTCATACCCGCACCAGATCACGCAGCCGCGCCAAGCGGGCGGGGCCGATGCCCTCGACTTCACCGAGTTGCTCGATCGTGCTGAAGCGACCATTGGTGGTACGCCAGTTGATGATCGCGCGTGCGGTGACCGGCCCGACACCGGGGAGAGCATCGAGTTCGGCTTCGGAGGCAGTGTTGAGGTCGATCCGGCCCGCCGGGCTCGACGGACGGCTCGGCGCGGCGGCGGACCCGGTGGATGGGCGCCCGCCTGCGCCGATCGTGCCGCTGCCCTGCTGCGACGCGCCCGAACTCGGCGCGGCCGGACCGACCTGCACTTGATCGCCATCCGACAGCCGCTGCGCCAGATTCAGGCCGGTGGTGTCCGCGCCTTCACTCGGGCCGCCCGCCGCGGCGAGCGCGTCGGCGACACGCGAACCGTCGGGGAGACGAACCAAACCGCTGCGGTGGACCAGGCCGACCACGCTGACGACCAATTCCGTCGTCGGCGGGCCGGGATCGACTGCCCGCGGTGGCGCTCCGGCCGCGCTCGTGGTGGCAGCACTGGATGTCGCCAAGGCGACGCTCTGTCCGATCGGCAACGGCGGCACCGTGTGAGCGATCGGGCGTTCGCGGAACACGACCACCCCGGCGACGACCATCGCGGCAAGGCCGACAAGCGCGAGCGTACGGACCCCGTAGCGCCCCGGATCGAGCCGCAGACCCCGGAACCGTTCGGGCACGAGGCGGTGCAGCCGATTCGCGCCGGGCACCGGCTCCTCCAGCCAGCCGGGCGACCGAACTCGGCCGACATCGTCTTCGGACTCCCGGTCGGGCGCGGGATGGCCGGGCAGCCGCACGAGATCCCATTTCCCCGCGGCAGCAGGACGGCTCGCGGGCCGGGCCCCACCGGTTTGCGCGGCACCATCGGAGTGGTTTCTCACGGGTGCCGGCCGGCGGTCGCCTTCGTCATCCTCGGATTCGGCGGGGCGGGCATCCACCACCTTCCCGGCATCGGGTGCGGGTCGCGTCTCCCCAGCTGGGGGACCGGGGCGGACGGCAGGCGGCGTCCGGCCCGTCTGCCACCCGAGACTCACTGGACGCGCGGCATTTTCATCCGCAGTCGATGGGCGTGCGACCGTGCTCGATCGACCCCGGTATGGGACGGCCGCCGCGGCCATGGCGGTGCGGCTCGGACGATCCGGCTGCCCCGTTTCCCCCACGGGCACGCTACGCGCAGACCGCGCCGTCTCCCATCCAGACGGTCCGTGCTCCGCATCGGGCCCGGCCTTCCCGGTGCCGACACCGGCCGTCATGCTCGCGCCGACCCGGGCGGTCAGCTCACCCAATCGCCGCCGTACCCGCTCGCGTTCGTCCTGTCGTGACATGGCCGCGACGGTAGTGCGGGCAGACGCCGAAAAGACCGGTCCGACCAGCGGATTCGACGAACCTGTTGACAACCGCGGCCCTGTGCACAACTCGCCGGGGAACAGTGGCGGCTATGCCGGAACCCGCCGTGGCTCTGGTCCGCCTCAGCCCAGATCCTTGGCGAAGCAGTTCGACAGTGGAAGCACTTCGTACGGCGAGAAGATCGGAACTCGGTGGTAACCGCTGCGTTCGTAGAAGCGGACGGCCTCCGGTTGCAGGTGACCGGTTTGCAGGATCAATCGGGGGCGTCCAGCGGCGCGGGCGGCATCCTCGGCGGCGGTGAGCAATAGCGCCGCCGCTCCCGAGCCGCGATGCGCGGGGCGGACGAACATCCGCTTGACCTCGAGTTCCTCCCCGTTCCACCGCAGCGCGGCGTGACCCACCGGACCATCGGAGTACGCCACGAAAGTGCTGTGCACAGTGGCGGAATCCACCGCGTTCGGGTTCGTGGGCAGTTGCCTGGCCAGATGCGCGTAGCGCGGCCCGACCTCGGCCGCCATCTCCGCGCGCAACGTCACCGCGTCCGGATGGTCCCAGTCCACGGCGGTCACGGTGAGCGGAGGACGGACCGGCGGCGTCGCGGAACTCATGCTCCGACGCTAGCCGTACGCCGGGCGACGCGCTCGCATTCGGATCACCGAGATCGTTGTCCGCCCGAAGACCCGCACACGCTCAGCGACACCCGCCGGGGACGACGAGCACGCCGAGCGCCCCCAACCCGAGATGCACCGCCAGCGCGGGCCCGAACTCGGCGACGATGAGTTCTTCCAGGCCGGGAACGAGTTCCCGCAACTGGCCCGCGATGGTCTGTGCGGCGTCCTCGGCGCCCAGATGCTGTACGGCCACCGCGGCGCCGTCCTCGCCCGCCGCGTCGACTGCCGCGGCGACGAGTTTCGCGTACGCCTTGGAGCGCGTCCGGACCTTCTCCCGCAGCTCCAGCCGTCCCTCGACGATCTGCAGCAGCGGCTTGGTGACCAGCTCGCTGGCGAAGAACGTCGCCGCCGACGACAGTCTGCCGCCGCGCCGCAATTGCTCGGTGCGATTGACCAGGATGAACGTGCGGGCGCGCGCGGCGGCCGCCACCGCCGCGTCGTACACCACGTCCAGCGGCGCTCCCGACTCGGCACGCCGGGCGGCGGCCAGCACGGGCAGCCCGGTGGCCAACCCGGCTCCGAGCGAGTCGACCAGCCGGACGCGGTCGGCGGCGTCCATGTCGCGCACGGCCTGCCGACCGGCCTCCCATGTGCCCGACAGCCGCCGGGAAAGGTGCACCGCGACAACGCCGTCGCCGCCGCTGCGCTCCAAGGCCCGCTCGTACACCTCCCGCAGCTCGCCGGGCGAGGCGGCCGAAGTGGTCACGGTGTCGGAGGCATAGTCGATCTCGACCGGGTCGACGCCTTCCCGCATCGCCCGGTCACCGACCAGGACGTGCAGCGGGACGACGGCGATATCCAGCTCGTCGACATGTTCGGCAGGGAGGCTGGCGGACGAATCGGTGACGACCACGACTGCCACGGACTACCGAACCTCCTGCAGGGTCTTGACCATCGCGTTGGCCACCGCCGTGTGACCGTCCCAGCCCCAGTGGATGCCGTCCGGATTCGCCTCGCCGGAGAAGATGTTGTCGCGCACCGCTTCCCCCAGGTCGACCAGCGGCACCGAAGTCCGGTTCGACCAAGAGCGCAGCGCCTCGACCGCCCGTGGCCGCCCGGAGTGCACGCGGCCGTAGGCCTCGCAGTTGTGCACCGAGGGCAGCACCGCGACGACCGGCAGGTCAGGGCGCAACTGCGCCAGCGCCGTGCGGCACTGTTCCAGATAGTCGACACTCACCTTCGGCGGAAGCGCCACGGGCCTGCCGAGTTTCGACAGCTTGGGCTGCAGCCAGTTGTAAGTGGCGCGGACGACGCGGCGCAGCGCGGGCGGGCGCACATAGCGGATCAGTTCGCGCAGCGCGGTGGGCAATGGCGAGGGCAGCGTGTCCATGCCGCCGACGGCGAAGACCACCGCACCGGCGCGCGGCACCGCCGCCCACACCCGAGGATCGCCGATCAGGGCCCAATAGGCGTCGCGGCAGGTCCAGCCGATCCGGGCGACCAATTCGACGTCCCAATCCAGTTCGGCCGCAACGAGGTTCGGCCAGATACGCGGATGGTCGGCAGGCAGTCCGCCCTTGGGCCCGAAGTAGGACAGGGAGTCGGCGATCACCAGCAGCACCGGGCGCCCGGCTTCGCGCGTTTCGGCGGGTTCGTCGGCGCCCGCGGATTCCGGAGCGACAGCGGCGAACTCGGGCGCAGCGAGTTCAGGTTCTCCTGGCACAGCGGATCCGGGCGTCGCGGACTCGATCACGGCGTCTGTCGGCGCGGGCGATGCGGAAATCGCGTCGGCCGCGGACCCCTCTCTTGCCGGAGTAACAGGTTCGCCGAGCGCCGCAGCGCACCCATTACCCGCCGAGACAACCGGTTCGTCGAGCACCGCTGCGAACCCAGCCGCCACCGTGGCATCCGATTCGGCGATTGTGTCGGCCGCGGCCCCGTCCGTCACCGCGACCGATTTGCCGAATGCTCCGGCGAATCCATCCGCCCGTGTGCCAACCGATTCCGCGATCGCAGAGGCCGCGGAACCGTCCGCCGCCGGGGCAACCGGTTCGCCGAACGTTGCAGTGGACCCGTCCCCCGTCGAGGAGATCGATTCGCCGAGCGTTTCCGCCGACTCGGCAATCCGTTCCGGAGCGTCGTTCGCGGCACCGACGGGCGAGGCGTCGCCGCCGCCGACGTGTACCTGCGGCTCGGCGCTGGTGACGATGTCACCGGATCCGTCGTCCTCCGAGTCGGATTCCTCTCCGGACTCGGACCCGCCGCCGGAATCGCCTGCCGCGCCGGAAGCTTCGTCGGATGTAGCCGCGGATTCGCGGGAAGCCGGTGGCGGACCGCCGAACAACGCGTCGGGCAACTGCCGTTCGGCCTTCGCCGAGACCTTACGGAACAGTTCGTCCGGGACCGATCTGATCGGCTCTTCAGAGGACATCCGGTGCTACCTTCGCCGCTGCGTTCCACACATCCAGACGCCAACCGGGCTGTTCGATGCTCGGGCCGTGACTGCTGAGCTGCACCCAGCTGGTATTGGCCAGTCCTCCGAGGATCGGCCAGTTCTGCGGCGGCAGGTCGAGCAGCGCAGCCGTGAGGGCGGCGATCAGCCCGCCGTGCGCCACCAGGATGATAGTCCGGCCCGGCCAGTCCTGCCGTTCGACCAGCAACTCCTGCACCACCGGCAGCGACCGCGCCCCGACCTCGAGTTTGCTCTCGCCGTTGGGCGGGGTGTAGCGCGCGTCCAGCCGCCACGCCATGCGCGCGCCCGGATAGTCGGCGTCGACCTCCAGGTGGGTCAATCCCTCCCAGTCGCCGAGATTGGTCTCCCGCAACCTGACGTCGGGCACGACGGTGAGCCCAGTGTGTTCGGCCAGAGCCGTCGCGGTGTCGAAGGCACGGCGCAGATCCGAAGCGTGGATAGCGATGGCGTTGCGCGAAACCAGTTCGCGTGCCGCCTCTTTGGCCTGTCTGCGACCGAGTTCGGTGAGATCGGTGTCGATCTGGCCTTGCATGCGGTCGGTGGCGTTCCATTCGGTCTGCCCGTGGCGCAACAGGATGAGGGTGCGCACGCCGGCATGTCTGCTCACGATCGCGCCTCGTCCTCCGTCGCCGCGGCGCGCGAATCCGGCGCGGCCCCGGTGAGACCGGCGACCGGCACCACGGGGCAGTCCTTCCACAGGCGTTCCAGCGCATAAAAATTGCGCTCGTCGTTGTGCTGGATGTGCACGACGACGTCGACGTAGTCCAGCAGCGCCCAGCGGCCTTCGCGGGTGCCCTCGCGCCGGACCGGCTTGTGCCCGGCCGCGCGGAGCTTCTCCTCCACGTTGTCGACGATGGCGTTGACCTGACGCTCGTTGGGCGCGGACGCGATCACGAAGCAGTCGGTGATCACCAGCTGCTCCGACACATCGAGCACCACAACGTCGGACGCCAGCTTCTCGTCGGCGGCCAGCGCGGCGACCTGCGCGATCTCCACCGACTCGGTCGACGCGGTCATGCCTGCACCCCCCGGGCGCTCGGCGGGACGGCACTCGCGGCCGTGGGGATCGTTCGCTCGCTCATGCCCGCACCTTCGCTGCGCTCGCTCACGCTCAGCTACCTTCCGCTGCTCCGGGCACATACAGGTGCCGCTTCGATATGTACTGCACCACGCCGTCGGGGACGAGGTACCACACCGGCCGATTCTCGGCGGCGCGGCGACGGCATTCGCTCGACGAGATCGCCAGCGCGGGGACCTCGACCATGGTCACCGCATCCGGCGGGAGATCCCGCAGATGCTCCTCGAGATGATCGATGTTCAGCTCGTACCCCGGACGGCTCACCCCGACGAACTTCGCCAGTTCGAACAGTTCTGCCCAATCCTGCCATGTGAGGATGCTGGCCAGCGCGTCCGCACCGGTGATGAAGTACAGCTCGGCGCCGGGATGGGCCGATCGCATCTCCCGCAGGGTGTCGACGGTATAGGTGACCTTGCCGCGCTCGATGTCCGCACGGCTCACCGAGAACCGTGGGTTGGACGCGGTCGCGATGACGGTCATCAGGTACCGATCCTCGGCCGGGCTGACCTGCTTGTGCGATTTCTGCCAGGGCTGCCCGGTCGGGACGAAGATCACTTCGTCCAGGTCGAACCGGTGCGCGACCTCGCTGGCGGCGACCAGATGCCCGTGGTGGATGGGGTCGAACGTGCCGCCCATCACCCCGAGCTTGCGGCCGCGCCGACCTGTCTCGTGCATGACTGCCGAGCTTAACGGGTCGCTCACGGCCCGCACGGGGCCGGTAAGCGGGGGCGGGCGGCGAACTGGGGACACCCGCCCGCACTATGCCCCGCCGCACGGGCCCGGCGGCGCCTCAGGCGGTGGCGTCTCCCATCTCGCGCATCCGGGCCAGCTGCTCGCGGGCGCGCGCGAGTTCATCCGCCGCCTCGGCCGACCGGCCCGCCAGCGGGGCCAGCTCGGCGATCAGCGTCCGCATCGAGGTGAGCCCGGATTCGGGATCGGATTCGCCGCACACGCGCAGCCAGGCCGCCGCCCGCAGGCAACGCGCCCGCTCCGCCACCGCGCCCAGCCCGGCCCACAGCTGCGCGGCGCGCTGGTAGGCGGCCACCGCCTCGTCGTCCTGCCCGCAGTACTCGAGCGCGGTGGCGGCCGACCACGCCAGCTCGGCGTGCAGCTTCGTCCGCTCCGGGTCGCGTTCGACGAGTCGTGCCGCCTCCAGGAACTGCCGCGCGGCCTCGCGGTGGCGGTTCAGTGCGTTCAGCGATCGGCCGAACTGCGCGCGCACCACCGCCAGTTCGCCGGACGGATACGGAATCACGCCGCTGAGCAGCGCGTGTTCGAACAGGGCGACGGCCTCGCCGTGGCGCTCCGCGCGATGGAACGCGCGTGCGGCGACCACGGTGTGATGCAGTACATCCGGTTCGGACAGCCCTTCCCAGCGTGCCGCGGCGCGCACCGCGGCATCGGCCAGATCGAGTTCGCGGTCCGGCTGGCTCGCGATGGCGATGACCAGCTGCGCGCCCAGCCGGGCGGCCTCCTCCCCGGCCAGCACCTGCGTACCGAGCGCCAGCGCTTCCCGCAGGTGCGCTTCCGCCTCCTCGGGCGTATCGGCGAGCCGGGCGGCACCGAGTTCGGCCAGCCTGCGGACCTCCGTCGCTCGGTCGCCGGAGAAGTCGTCGGCCGCCCGGACGCTGTCCGGCGCGCTCGCGGCGCGCGGCAGTGTGCTGCGCAAACCGAGCGGCAACCGGTCCAGTAGCGGTTCGGCCGCGAGCCGGGCAGCGGTGCGCAGGCTGACCGAGCTGTTGCCGTTGCGGGCGTCGTAGCGGGCACACAACGCGCCGATCTCGACCTCCAACCGGGCGCGCACCGATTCCACCGTCCCCTCCGCAAGCGGAAGATCACCCAGTCGCAGCGCCACCAGCCTGCGCAGCAGCACGCACACGCCGGTGGCGAAGGCCAGGCGCGCGCCCGCGTCGGCTCCGGAATCGGCCAGCCAGTTCGCGTGCTCGGTGAGAATTTCCAGCCCGCGTGCCTCGTTGCCGGTCAGCGCGCAGAATTCCATGTGCGACGCCACCGACGGACGCAGGTCCTCGGTGTGCCGGACCAGCGGATACCCGGTCAGGTGCGCCCCGCGTGCCGCCGCGACGCGGCCGGTGCGCACCAGCGGGAGCAGTGCCTGCGCCAGAACGCGGTGCGGCTCCTCCGCGCAGGTCCGTTCGCCGTCGAGCACGGGCTTCCAGTGCGCGAGTCCGCCCTCGTCGTCACCGAGAGACACGCTCGTCACGCCCCATTCGCCGCGCTCGCAGGCATCGCAGTCGGACATGCTGTCGCGCGGTGCGGCCATCGCCTGTTCCAGCCACGCGGCGGCGGACGCGGTGTCACCGATCTCGCGGGCGAGTTCGGAGCGCAGGGCCAGCACCGGGCGCGGACTGTAGCCGCGCTGCCGGTAGCGGCTGTCCAGTTCGTCGAACCAGCGATCGATCGTGGACAGCGGCAGCGCGGGGTTGCCGACCATGCCCCAGGTCACCCATTTCAGATACCAGTGCACCGAGTGCGTCATCGAGCCCAGCTCGGCGGAGTGGTCGTCGTAGATCCGCAGCAACCTGCCGTAGGCGACGGGCACCAGATCGCGTTCGCCCGCGTAGGTGTACGACTGCGCGAGCTCCAGCAGCACCCTGCCTTCCAGCGCGCGATCCGATCCGGTTCGCGCGGCCGCGGCCAGGGTCTCCAGTCGCTCGGTGCGCGTCCGGCCGTGCGGTAGCGCATAGACCTGCGCCAGCGCCGCGCCGATCTCGGCGGCGTCCATGCTCACTCCGTCTCTTCACCGCGGTCGGCGGCACGTTGGGTGGCCCAGCCGAGGAATTCGCCGAAGGCGCGATTGAGCAGCGCCGTGTCGGCCGCGCTCAGCGGACGGTGGGTCATCAACAGGGCCTGCCCGTAGAGCGATTCCACCGCCGTCTTCCGGAAGCCGGGATCGTCGATGCGGGACAGCCTGCGCACGATCGGGCTGTGGTGGTTGAGCACCAGCCGAGCGCGCGGTGTCGTGACCGCCAGGGCGCCGAGGATCTCGGTCCACAGGTCGTCGGCGTCCCCGGCCGTCTGCGCTCTGGCGCGTTCGTTGCGTGCGGCACGGCCGTCGAGATAGAGCGCGGGCACCGTGACCGGATGGAAGGCGCGCACGATGACGTCGCACGACAGCGGGTCGAGCACGGTTCGCGCCAGTTCGAGCACCGGGGCCAGCGCCAGTTCGTCGCCTGGGTCGACCGGGTCGAGCGCCGCGGCGATCGCGTCGGCGTCCAGGTCGACCACTTCGACGCCGGGCAGCAGCCGCGGCAACCGCGCGATCAACTCCCGGTCGTAGGCGTAGCCGCCGTTGACGACGCCGATGCCCTGCGCGGCGGCGGTGGCCGCCACCTGACGGAACTCCTCGACCGTCGCCGTCACCCGGACGGTGCGGTGGTGGCGGGCGAACTCGGTGAGCGGCACGCGCCCGTCGGTGGTCTCGAAGTGCAGATGGGGCAGCATGATGCGCAGCAGTTCGACGGAATGGCTCGCCATCGCCTTCACGCCGAGTGCGTGCACGGACAGGAACGCGGCCAGCCGCTGCGGCTGTTCGGCGGCGATCTCGGTGAGCCAGTCCCGGATCCGGTCTCCGAGCACCTCGCGCACGACGGCGAGCCGCTCGTCCTCGTAGAGGCCCTCCCTCGACGCGGTGGGGCGCAGCGTGTCGGTGTCGAGCACGCAGCGCACGAAGAACGCCCAATCCGGCAGCACGCCGCGCACCGCGTCGCCCAGGAGCATGCCCTTCAGGTACACCCGATGCGCACTGCTGTCGGACGGGTTGCCCGGCTGGGACAGGACATAGGCCACACCGCTGACGCCTGCCGCACCGGCATCGAGCTCGATGGCGTCGAGCGGGACGAAGCCCAGCGTCCGGTGACCGTAGTCGAGCAGGGCGGCCCTGCGCCGCTGCGCCGACGGATACGCGCGGCGCCAGACCGGAACGCCTTCGGTGACCGTCGTCACAGCACCGTCCGACTCCACCGTCACCTCGTAGGGCAGCAGCGACCCGAATTCGCGTGCCAGGTCGGTCACCCGCTGCGGCCGGAACCACTCCCCGGCTCCCCCGCGCGGGGTGAGCCACACCGTCGTGCCCGGTTCCGCGTACTCGCCTCGATCGAGTGAGCGCACCGAGTAGGTGCCGTCGGCGCGGGCCAGCCACTCGACCGGCGAGGCGGTCGGGTCGGCGGCCGATCGGGTGACCACCCGGATCGTCTCGGCGACCGTGAAACAGGCCAGCAGCCCGATCCCGAACTGTCCGAGGAAGTCCCGTCGTGCGCCTTCGATGTCGTCGCGTTTGGACGAGCGGCCGATGGTGGCGAGGAACCGGTGCACGTCGGCGTCGGTCAGGCCGACACCGGGATCGCTGATCCGCAGCCCGGACTCGTCCACGGAGAGCCGAATTCCGGTGGGAGCCAGCGGATCGAGTCGAACACGCGCGGTGACCGCGTCGACGGCGTTCTGCAACAGCTCGCGCAGATAGACCCGCGGACTCGAATAGAGGTGATGAGAGAGCAGATCGACTATCCCGCGCAAATCGACCTGAAACGAATAGTTGTTGTGCACCGCCGCCGGATCGTCCGGCGTTCTGTTCCCCATGGCCGCCGATCTTGTCGGCGCAAGCCAAAGATCCCCTTAACGAACCCTTTCAGGCGGTCGGGCGCTTGCTCTTCGGCAGCTTGCGCACGACGGCCTCGTAGGAGAGATCGACCAGCTCGTAGAGTTCGTTATCCGAGACCGCGCCGCCGAACTGGATGACGTTCCAGCCGTACCGCCCGATGTAGGCCGACGCCGCCACGTCCCCCGGGTACACCCGGACCAGTTCGTCGGCCTCCTCGCGGGTCCGCCCGCATTTGAGGCCGACCGATGTCGCGCCGAGGAAGGCGAAGATCTTGTCGCCGACCTTGGCGACGACGTCGCCCTCCCACGGTTCGTCCTGCCAGGCGCCCGGCTTGGCCAGGCAGTAGCTCAGCAGCGCGGCATCGTCCATGCCGTCTCCTACACCGGTAGCAGCCGCGAAACCACCGCGGTGAGTTGTTTGGCCGAACGACATTCGTGCATCTCGATCACGTCGCGGTACTTGTCCGCCGCGGAATCGCCGGAACCCCATTGGTTGCGCGGTTCGGGATTGAGCCAGTGCGCGTGCTTGGCCACCTCGACCAGCGACCGCAGGGTGTTCAGCTCCGGGTCACGGTAGTTCGTGCGGGCGTCGCCGAGGATCAGCAGCGAGCTGCGGCTGGTGACGGCGTCCGGGAAGTCCCTGGCGAATCCGGCCAGCGCGTTGCCGTAGTCGGAGTGCCCGTCCAGGCCGACGACGTTCGCCTCACCGAAGATCCGGGTCATCGACCGGTCCAGCTGGGTGTGCGGATCGAAGAACCGGGTCACCTCGTCGATCTGGTCGACGAACGCGAAGATGCGCACCCGGGAGAACTGTTCGCGCAGCGCGCTCACCAGCAGCAGCGTGAAGTTGCTGAAGCCGGCCACCGAGCCCGAGACATCGCACAGCAGAACCAGTTCGGGGCGGCCCGGTCGCGGCTTGCGGTTGACCAGGTCGATGGGCACGCCGCCCGTGGACATGGACGCGCGCAGAGTGCGGCGAAGGTCGATGGCTCCGCGGTGGGCGTGCCTGCGACGCGCGGCCAGACGCGAAGCCAGGATGCGGGCCAACCGCTGGGTACTGCGCTTGAGTTCGGAGAGTTCGGCCTCGGAGGCGCGCAGGAAGTCGACCTCCTCGGCTTGCCGGGCGACGCCGTAGCTCGCCACGCGTTCGCG
The DNA here is from genome assembly GCF_040644075.1 of Nocardia sp. NPDC047038. Classification (NCBI taxonomy): domain Bacteria; kingdom Bacillati; phylum Actinomycetota; class Actinomycetes; order Mycobacteriales; family Nocardiaceae; genus Nocardia; species Nocardia sp. NPDC047038. The sequence continues at coordinate 86,149 of NZ_JBEYVQ010000010.1, forward strand.
GCCGATCCGTTCGGCGACCCGCCGCCTGGTCTCGGCCTCGACGGTCGCGCGGAAGCCCGCGATGCGCTGCCGGGCGGCGCGGCGGGCGATCTCGGAGTCGAACTCGCTCGTGTTCGGCCCGAGGGCCATGCCCGCGAGGATCTTCGCCAGCAACGTCTGCGGCTGCACCTCTTTCAGCGCCTGGTACGACGAGAAAGACGGACCGCGGGCGGACTGGTACTGGCCGAGTTGCTCGACCAACTGCGCGGCCAGCGCCTCCAGTTGCTGGGTCGCCGACTCCTGCGCCAGCAACTCCGCGAGCAGTTCGCGCAGTGCCGGGATGTCCACGTCTCCCGAGGGCGTGTGCGGGATCTCCAGCTCGTCCTGGCTCACGGCGCGCTGCCCGACGGCGACGGGGAACCAGAGGTCGAACAGCCCGTCGAAGGTCGCGCGGTGGGTGGTGCGCCGCAACAACGCGCACGCCAGCCCCTCCCGCAGGACCTCACGGTCCATCAGGTCGAGCACGGTCATCACGCGGCCCGCGTCCACCGTCTCCGACGGTCCGACCGGTATCCCGCGCGCCCGTAGCGCCTCCACGAAGCCGACCAGATGTCCCGGAATACCGTGTGGCGCGCTCAGTGCCGCGACTTCGGCGGGGACCGGCCCGGTCGCCATGGCTCAGGCCAGCTTCAGTTCGGCCAGCGCGCGCTGGTGGTCGCTCTGGTGTTTGAGGACCACACCGAGCGTCGCTCGGACGGTGGTGTCGTCCAGGTCCCGCAGGCCGAGCGCCAGCAGCGTTCGACCCCAGTCGATCGATTCCGCGACCGAGGGCAGCTTCTTCAACTGCATGCCGCGCAGCACGTGCACGATCCGCACCAGCTGCGCGGCGACGGCCGCCGACAGTTCGGGCACCCGGCTGGCCAGGATGCGCCGCTCCAGCTCCTCGTCCGGGAAATCCAGATGCAGGTACAGGCAGCGACGCTTGAGCGCCTCGGACAGCTCGCGGGTGGCGTTCGAGGTGAGCACCACGAACGGTTTGCGGCTGGCGGTGATCGTGCCCAGTTCCGGTACCGTCACCGCGAAGTCGCTGAGCACCTCGAGCAGCAGGCCCTCGATCTCGACGTCGGCCTTGTCGGTCTCGTCGATCAGCAGCACCGTGGGATCGGTGCGCCGAATCGCGGTCAGCAGCGGGCGCGAGAGCAGGAACTCCTCGGTGAAGACGTCGGCCTTCGTCTCTTCCCAGTCGTTCTCGCTGGAGGCCTGGATGCGCAGGATCTGCTTGGCGTGGTTCCACTCGTACAGCGCGCGGGCCTCGTCGACGCCCTCGTAGCACTGCAATCGCACCAGCTCGGCGCCCGAGGTCTGCGCGACCGCGCGCGCCAGCTCGGTCTTGCCGACACCCGCCGGTCCTTCGATCAGCAACGGCTTGCCCAACCGATCGGCGAGAAACACCGAGGTGGCGGTGGCCTTGTCCGCCAGGTAGCCCGTGCTGGCCAACCGTTCGATCACGTCGTCCACCGACGTGAAGATCGGCTCCTGTACTGCGCTATCCGACACCACCCGGCACCTTCCTTCCGAACCGTCCCCCACGCTACGGCAGCGCGTCGCCGATGCCGACTCGGCATCGGCCGTGGCCGCCGCGCACGCGGGTCAGACGGGCCGGATCTGTCCTTCGCCCCAGACGATCCACTTCGTGGAGGTCAGCTCCGGCAGCGCCATCGGGCCGCGAGCGTGCAACTTCTGGGTGGAGATGCCGATCTCGGCGCCGAAGCCGAACTGCTCGCCGTCGGTGAACGCGGTGGAGGCGTTCACCATCACGGCGGCGGCGTCGACCCGGCTGGTGAACTCGCGGGCCGCGGCGAGGTCGCCGGTGACGATGGCCTCGGTGTGGCCGGTGCCCCAGGTGTTGATGTGCTCCACCGCCGCGTCCAGGCCGTCGACCACTTTGAGCGCGATGTCCAGGGTGAGGTATTCCTCGCCCCAGTCGGCCTCGGTGGCCGGAACCTGGCCGGGCAGGTCGCCGTGGATGGTGACGCCGGAACGCTCCAGCGCTTCGGTGAGCCGGGGCAGCGCCGTGTCCGCGATCCCGGCGTCGATCAGCACGGTCTCGGCGGCGTTGCACACGCTGGGACGGCGGGTCTTGGCGTTGATCAGGATCCGCTCGGCCATGTCCAGGTCGGCGGCGGCGTGCACGTAGACGTGGCAGTTGCCGGTACCGGTCTCGATGGTCGGCACCTGCGCGTCACGCACGACGGCGTTGATCAACCCGGCGCCGCCGCGCGGAATGACCACGTCGACCAGGCCGCGGGCCTGGATCAGATGCGTGACGCTGGAACGGTCCTCACTCGGCAGCAACTGCACGGCGTCGGCCGGGATGTCTTGCGCGGCAAGCGATTCGCGCAGCACCGCGACGAGCGCGGCATTGGAGCCGGCCGCCGAGGAGGAGCCGCGCAGCAGGGCGGCGTTACCGGACTTGAGCGCGAGCCCGAACGCGTCGACGGTGACGTTCGGCCTGGCCTCGTACACCATGCCGACCACGCCGAGCGGCACTCGCACCTGCCGGATCTCCAAGCCGTTCGGCAGCGTCGAGCCGCGCACCACCACACCCACCGGATCGGGCAGTCCCGCCACCTGACGCAACCCGGAGGCGATGCCGTCGATGCGGGGCTCGGTCAGCCGCAGCCGGTCCAGCAGTGACTCCTCGGTGCCCGCGGCCCGCGCCGCGGCGATGTCCTCGGCATTGGCGGCCAGCACCCGATCGGCGGCGGCCAGCAGCGCGTCGGCGGCGGCGTGCAGGGCGTCGTTCTTCCGCGCCGTCGTCAGCTGGGCGAGGGCTCGCGACGCGACCCTGGCCTTGCGCGCGGCCTCGTGCACCACCTCGCGAACATCAGGCTGGGTGGTCGTTCCTACCGTCATGGGTACAGCCTACGCACCGGGTACACCGCCGATCCCACCCGCTGCGACGCGGGCGCGGTCACGTGCGCGACCCGGGCCGGGCGACTACCGTCCGGCGATATGACGGTCGAATCGGACGCTCCCGCGATCGTGGTGCTCGGCAGCGTCAACATGGACCTGATCACTACGACCGCACGCAGACCGGTCCCCGGTGAGACGGTCCTCGGCAACGGCTTCGCCATGGTGCCCGGCGGGAAAGGCGCGAATCAGGCGATCGCTGCGCGGCGGGCGGGCGGCGAGGTCAGCTTCCTCGGGGCGGTCGGCGACGACGTCTTCGCCGGCGAACTGCGCGCGGCGCTCACGGACGCCGCGGTGTTCACCGACCGGCTGCGCACGGTCGCCGGGCCGAGCGGCATCGCCACGATCGTGGTGGACGACGACGGCGAGAACAGCATCATCGTCGTCGGAGGCGCCAACACGCGGATGACCGAGCTGACCGAGGACGACCTGGCGGCGATCGCGGCCGCCGATATCTTGTTGTGCCAGCTGGAGATTCCGGTCGAAACGATCGCCGCCGCGGCCCGCCACGCCCGCGCGCACGACACCACCGTGCTGGTGAACCCCTCGCCCGCCCGTCCGCTGCCGACCGATCTTTGGACGAATATCGATGTCGCCGTGGTGAATTCCGGCGAGGCCGAGCAACTGGGCGCGGACCTGGACACCGTCGCGCACGTGGTCGTCACCCGCGGGGCGGCGGGCGCGGACTATCGCGGACCGGACGGCGCCCGCCTGTCCCAGCCCAGCCCGCGGGTCGATGTCGTCGACACCACCGGCGCGGGCGACGCCTTCACCGGTGCGCTGGCCGCAGCCTGGCATCGGGGGCCGGAATGGGCGCTGACCTGGGCTTGCGCGGCCGGGGCGCTGGCTACGACCCGGTTGGGCGCGAGCAGTTCGATCCCGGCCCGCGAGGAGATCACCGCAGCCCTCGCCGCGGAGTGACGACTCGCGCCGCGGCGGCTCCCGCTGCGCCCGAGCCGATATCGTGATGGGCATGGCCACCACGCCGGATCGCATCCCCGCCGAGGGCGACACCGCGCCGATCGAGCGGCTGGACGCGGCCATGGTCGCGCTGAGCTTCGTGGACAACGCGGGCATCACGCGCGTGAAAACCGTCCCCAGCCAGCGGCTGGACCGGGCGTCCCGGTACGGCGTCGGAGTGTCGCCGTGCTTCGAGACCTTCGCCTTCGACGACCTGATGGCGATCGGGCGCTATCTGGGCGGGCCCGACGGCGATCTGCGACTCGTCCCCGATCTGAGCATGCTCACCGAACTGGCCTGCCAGCCCGGCTGGGCGTGGGCGCCCACGGACAAATACACCCAGGACGGCACCCGCTTCGCCGCTTGCCAGCGCCACTTCGCGGCACGCCAGACGGCTGCGGCGCAGGCCGCCGGACTGCGGTTGTCCATGGCGTTCGAGACCGAATGGGCGGTGGGCCGCGCCGACGACACCGACGACTTCACACCCGCGATCCACGGCCCCGCCTACGGACTGGTGCGGCTCGGGCAGGTGGCCGACTACGCCGCCGACCTGGTCGCCGCACTCGAGCGCCAAGGCGTCACCGTCGCCCAGTTCCATCCCGAATACGCCCTCGCGCAACTGGAGTTGTCGGTCGAACCGTCCGAGCCGGTCACCGCCGCCGACGAGGCCGTGCTGGTCCGGCACACGATCCGGCAGGTGAGCGCGCGGCACGGCAGGCGGGCGCTGCTCGCCCCGTGCATCGAACCGGGCGGCGCCGGTTCCGGAGCGCACCTGCACCTGTCGGTGACCGACGAGGACGGACCGCTGTTCGCGGGCGGCGACGGCCCGCACGGCATGCGGCGGACCGGCGAGGCGTTCCTGGCGGGAGTGCTGCGCGAACTGCCCGCGCTGGTCGCGGTCGGCGCGGGCAATCCGGCGAGCTTCCTGCGGTCGGAACCGTCGCGCTGGGCGGGAGTCTGGCAGTGCTGGGGCCACGAGACCAGAGAGGCCGCGCTGCGGTTCGTCACCGGGGTGCGCGGCACCGAGACGTGGGCGGCCAACGCCGAGATCAAATGTTTCGACGCGACCGGCAATCCGTACCTGATCGTCGGGTCGGTGATCGCCGCCGGGCTCGCCGGTGTCGCCGAACAGTTGCGCCTTCCGGTCGAAATCACCGGTGATCCAGCGACTTTCGACGCCGAGGCACGCATGGTATCGAATGTGCGCCGCCTGCCGACCACCCCGTCCGAAGCCGCCGACCACCTCGCCGCGTCCACGGTGCTCGCCGACGCCATGGGCGTCGAACTACACGACGCGCTGCTCACCGTGCGCCGCGCGGAGGCCGAGCGGTACGCCGCCGCGAGCGCCGAAGAGCTGGTCGCCCTGACCCGCTGGCGGTTCTGACATGCTCACCGACGGTGTCCGGCTCACCGACCACCACTGCCACGGGGTGTACACCGAGAACCTGGGTCGGCCCGGCTTCGAGCGCTTGCTCGGGGAAGGCGCGCGCGGCAGTTTCGATTCCGCGATCGGGCTCGCCGTGCGCCGCTGGTGTGCCCCCGCGCTCGATCTGCCCGCCCACGTCGGCCCGGACGTCTACCTGCGTCATCGCGCCCGGCTCGGCGCGCGCGAGGTGTCCGCCCGGCTGCTGCGCGCCACCGGGGTGACCCGATGGTTTCTGGACACCGGAATCGGTGGTGGAACAGCGGATTTCATCGAGCTGGCCGGCGGGGAGGTGCGTGAGGTGGTGCGGCTGGAGCAAGTGGCCGAGCAAGTCGTCGCGCAGATCGGCGCGGTGTCCGGGGTGTACGAGCGGATCGAGGAGGAGCTGCGCGCTCGGGCGGTCGGCGCCGTCGGGTTGAAGACGATCGTGGCCTACCGGTGCGGTCTGGACTTCCCGCCGCGGGATCACCCGCCGACCAGTTTCGCGCCCGAGCACCGGCTCACCGATCCGGACGTCCTCGGCTGGCTGGTCGGCCTCGGCGCGCGAATCGGCGCCGAACTAGGTCTTCCGCTGCAGTTCCACACCGGATTCGGTGACCCGGACCTGCGCCTGCGGCACGGCGACCCGCTGCTGCTCACCGACTTCCTGCGCCGGACCGCGGGCACCGGGCTGTCGGTGATGTTGCTGCACTGCTGGCCCTTCCACCGCCATGCCGCTTACCTCGCGCACGTCTTCGAGCACGTCCATCTGGATCTGGGCCTGACCATCCCTTATGTGGGACAGCGGGCCGGGGCCGTGCTGGCCGAGACGCTGGAGCTGGCTCCGTTCCGGGCGCTGTGTTACTCCTCCGACGGCTACGGGCTCCCCGAGCTGCACTACCTGGGCGCCCTGCTCTGGCGGCGCGGTCTCGGCAAGCTCGTCGACGAGTGGCTCGCCGACGACGCGATCACCACCGCCGACGCCGAAGCCCTGGTCAGCGCCATCGCCCACGGGAACGCCGAGCGCGTCTATCGCGCACGGTTCGAGCAGGCGGCCGGCTGACCGCCACCATTCCGGGCGGTCGAATATTCGGGTGCGCCGGGTGTCCTCGGTACCTACCGTTGATGGCATAACCAACGGAAGGATCGACACCATGTTTCCCGTCGAGCTGCGCGGCACCAAGGCGCAGACGCTGATGTGGGCCGACGAGCACGAGGTCGAGCAGGCCGCGCTCCAGCAGCTGCGCAACATCGCCGCGCTGAAATGGGTCCACGGCGTCCGCGTGATGCCGGACGTGCACCTCGGCAAGGGGGCCACGGTCGGCTCGGTGATCGCGATGAAGGACGCGGTGGCCCCCGCCGCGGTCGGCGTGGACATCGGGTGCGGCATGGAGAGCGTGCGCACCGATCTCACCGCGGCGGATCTGCCCGACAACCTGCGTTCGCTGCGGTCGCGCATCGAGGCGGCGGTGCCGGTCGGCTTCCAGGCGCATCACGACGCCGTCGATGTCACCCGGCTCGGCGGCCAGGTCGCGGGCCTCGGCGCGAGCACGGCGGCGCTGCGCGCGGGCTGGGACCGGTTCTGGGGTTCGTTCGGCGCGCTGGACAGCCGGGTTCAGGCACGAGAGTCGAAGGCGCACAAGCAGATGGGCACGCTCGGCGGCGGCAACCACTTCATCGAGGTCTGCCTGGACCAGGACGACCGGGTGTGGATCCTGTTGCACTCCGGCAGCCGCAACATCGGCAAGGAACTCGCCGAGCGGCACATCTCGATCGCGCGCACGCTGCCGCACAACGTCGATCTGCCCGACCGCGACCTGGCGGTCTTCGTCTCCGGCACGCCGGAGATGCGGGCGTACCGGCGCGACCTCACCTGGGCGCAGGAGTACGCGGCGCGCAACCGCGCGGTGATGCTCGCCCTGGTCTGCCGTGCGGTCGCCGCCGAATTCGCCGATCGCGGAGTGCGTTTCGAGCAGCCCATCAGCTGTCACCACAATTATGTGGCGGAGGAGATCATCGACGGCGTGCCCATGCTGGTCACCCGGAAGGGGGCCGTGCGCGCGGGGGAAGGCGATCTCGCGCTGATCCCCGGCTCGATGGGCACCCGCTCGTATGTCGTACGCGGCAAGGGGAATCCGGCTTCTTTCCAGTCCGCCTCGCACGGCGCGGGACGGCGGATGAGCCGCAACGCGGCCAAGAGGCAGTTCACCGTGGCCGACCTCATCGCCCAGACCGAGGGCGTCGAGTCGCGCAAGGACGCGGGCGTGGTGGACGAGATCCCGGCCGCGTACAAGGACATCGACGAGGTCATCGAGGCACAACGGGACCTGGTCGACGTGGTCGCGACGCTGCACCAGGTGCTCTGCGTCAAGGGCTGAACGTCGGCTGCGCGCCGGGCGGACCGACTCGCCCGGCGTGCGGCCGCGGTCAGCGCCGCCGCAAGGTGGCGGCGAGCCCGGCTCCGATGAGCAACAGGCCGAGCACCAACCCCCATCCGTTCAGCACCCAGTTGTAGAGGGCCAGGCGCCATTCCTCCGACAGCCCCGGCGTCTGCTCGATCAGACGCCAGAGGTCGTGAGGGAAGAACAACTGCACCGCGCCCGGCAGCAGACCCCACACCAGGCCCGCTATCACAGTGCCGACGGGTGAGTACGCGGCCAGCAGCGCCACCAGGAACAACAGCAACGCACCACCGATCATCTGGGCGTTCGAGCTCCAGCGGTCGCCCTCGTCCCCGAGGATCACCCACTGCCGCGTGCCGAGCCCGCCATGAGCGGCCAGGCCGATCCCGATCGGCGTCACCGACAGGCCGACGAGCGTGCCCGTCACAGTGCGCGAGACATTGTTGCTGGTCCGGAACTCGGCGCCCGGCGGAGCCCACCCCGCGGGCGGCTGAATGTGGCTCGACACCGCTGCCTCCTCCCCGGTCCCCGCACCGGGGATTCAGGGCTTCATTGTCCATCGGAGGGAGCTGTTTCGCTCTGGATGTCTCGGCGGCGTACTGGATACCATCGGATATGCCCTGGCGGCCCTCGTTCTTCTCACCCGCTCCTGCGGACGCGGCGGCCGGCCCGCCGGAGATCCCCGGCGTGCGACGTTCCTATGTCACCGCTCGCGGAGTGCGTTTCCACGTCACCGAGGCGGGGCCGACGGATGGCCGCCCCGTGTTGGCCTTGCACGGCTGGCCCGAGCACCATTACGCCTATCGTCACCTGCTCGCCGACCCGCCGGACGGACTGCGGATCATCGCGCCCGACCTACCCGGCTACGGCTGGTCCGGTCCCGCGCCGCACCGGTGGGCCAAGGACGACGTCGCCTCCGACCTGCTCGCATTGCTGGACGCGCTCGGCCTGAAGCGCGTGCTGCTGGTCGGCCACGACTGGGGCGGTTACATCGCCCACCTGCTCGTGCTGCGCGAGCCGGAGCGATTCGACGCGCTGCTGGCGCTCAACATCGCCCACCCGTGGCAGACACCGCGCACTTTCCTCCCGCACGCGTGGCGGTTCCTGCTCTATCAACCCGCCGTCGCGGCGTTCGGCACCTACCTGCACCAGCGCACCCGCTTCCTGGACCTCGTCTTCGCAGGCGCCGTACGCGATCGCGAGAAGTTCGGACCCGAGGCGATTCGCGTCTACACGGACCGTTTCCGCGACCCCGTCTGTGCCCGCACGGCGACCGACACCTACCGCACTTTCCTGCTGCGCGAAGTTCCGCGCTCGGCCGGACACGGCGAACGACGTCGAGCGAAGATTCCGATCCGCACCCTGTTCGGAGTCGAGGACGCGGCGGTCCATCCTTCGCTCGCCGCCGAGGAGACCGCGCGTGCCGACGACTACCGCCTGGAACCGGTGCGGGGCTGCGGCCACTTCATTCTCGAGGAACGTCCGGATCTGGTCCGTGCCCGGCTGGCCGAGTTGGCGGCCGCTACCGCGCGATCCGCCTGATCACGGCCGTCGCCGCGGTCTCACGTCGAGGATGCGCACCCGCCACGGCGAGTATGTGAAACTCGGTGTCCGAACTGTGGAATGCACACGACCGCAGGTAACGACAGCATAGGAGCCTGTGTGGTGCGCATCGGGATCACAGGGCACACGAACGTCACGCAAGCCACCGAGCCGCTGGTATGTGCCGAAATCGGCGCGTTACTCGCCGCGTACCCCGCCGCGGACCTGGTCGGCGTGAGCTGCCTCGCCCGTGGCGCCGACTCGATGTTCGCCAAGGCCGTCCTGGACGCAGGCGGGCAGCTCGAAGTGGTGTTGCCGTCGCGCGATTACCGGGACACGCAAGTGCGGCCCGATCACGCCGGCTTGTTCGACGAACTCGTCGCGCGTGCGGCGGCGGTGCGGGTGATGGACTTCGACGACGCGGGGCCCGACGCCTACGAGGCGGCGAACGAGACGATGCTGGCCTCGTGTGATCGGCTGATCGCGATATGGGACGGCGAGGCCGGGCCGCGCGGCGGCACCGGGTCGGTGGTCGCACTCGCTCGTCGTCGTGCCGTGCCGGTGGAGATCGTGTGGCCGGAAGGCGCCGCGCGCGGCTGACCGATCGCCACACCGGCGCCCCGACGCCGCCTGTCGGTGGCGTCGGGCACGATGGACCGCATGACCACGGCCACCGACGCGTCTCCGATCGACCTCACGGCCCCCGACCTGCGCGAGCACGCCGAACAGCTGCTGCGCGAGCTGGCCGGGGCAGGCGCCGCGCTGCGGGAGGATCAGTGGACCGCGATCGAAGCGCTCGTCGTACGGCGGCGCAGGGCGCTGGTCGTGCAGCGCACCGGCTGGGGCAAGTCGGCGGTGTACTTCATCGCCGCCAAGCTGCTGCGCAGGGCCGGGCGCGGGCCCACGGTGATCGTGTCGCCGCTGCTCGCGCTGATGCGCAACCAGGTCGCGGCGGCACAGCGCGCGGGAGTGGTCGCCGCGACCATCAACTCGGGCAATGTCACCGAGTGGGACGAGATCCACGCACAGGTCGCCGCCGGTGCGGTCGACGTGCTGCTGGTCAGCCCGGAGCGATTGAACAACCCGGATTTCCGGGATCAGGTGTTGCCCCGGCTCGCGGCCGACGCCGGGCTGGTGGTGATCGATGAAGCGCACTGCGTGTCGGACTGGGGCCACGACTTCCGGCCGGACTACCGGCGCATCCGGACGCTGATCGCCGACCTGGGCTCGGACGTCCCGGTGCTCGCCACCACCGCGACGGCCAACGACCGGGTGGTCACCGATGTCGCCACCCAGATCGGCACCGACACCCTGGTGCTGCGCGGCACGCTGGATCGCGAGTCGCTGCACCTGTCGGTGGTCCGCTTCGACGATGCCGTGGAGCGCACCGCCTGGCTCGGCGGGCACCTCGACCGGCTGCCCGGCTCCGGCATCGTCTACACGCTCACCGTCGCCGCCGCCCACGATCTGGCCGACGTGCTGAACTCACACGGCCACACCGTCGCCGCCTATACGGGCCAGACCGACCCGGCCGAACGCGAGGCGCTCGAGGCGGCGCTGTTGAACAACGAGGTGAAGGCGCTCATCGCCACCTCCGCGCTCGGCATGGGCTTCGACAAACCCGATCTGGGATTCGTGGTGCACATCGGTGCGCCGTCCTCGCCCATCGCCTACTACCAGCAAGTGGGACGCGCGGGGCGCGGCACCGACCGGGCCGAGGTGATCCTGCTTCCCGGCCCCGAGGACGCGCGGATCTGGAGCTACTTCGCCTCCGTCGCCTTTCCCCGCGAGCACATCGTGCGTGCCGTGCTCGACGCGCTGGACTCCGACCGGGCGTTGTCCACTGCGGCGTTGGAACCGCTGGTGGAGTTGAACCGCTCCCGGCTGGAGATGGTGTTGAAGGTGCTCGACGTGGACGGCGCGGTGCGCCGCGTGCGCGGCGGCTGGATCGCCACGGGCCGGCCGTGGACCTATGACACCGAACGGTACGAGCGCCTGTCCATCGCCCGCGAGGCCGAGCAGCAGGCCATGATCGACTATCAATCGACCTCCGGTTGCCGCATGGAATTCCTGCGCCGCCAGCTCGACGACCCGGGTTTGTCCACGGATTCGCCCGGCTGCGGCCGCTGCGACAACTGCACCGGCCACCGCCCCGACCGCACTGTCGCCGCCGACGCGGTGGCCGCGACCAAGGCTCGGCTCGATCGTCCCGGCCTCGACCTCGCGCCGCGCAAGCAGTGGCCCACCGGTATGGCCAAGCTGGGAATCCCTTTGTCCGGCAAGATCTCCGGCGGAGCCGAGACCGGTCGTGTTCTCGGCAGGCTGACCGACCTCGGCTGGGGGCAGCGACTGCGCGCGCTGCTCGACGGCCCCGACCACCCGGTTCCCGACGCGGTCTTCGACGCCTGCGTCGCCGTTCTGCGCGAGTGGGATTGGGCCGCCCGCCCGACCTCGGTGCTCGCCCTGGAATCGCCACGCCACCCCGTGCTCACCGCCACCCTCGCCGCCCGCCTCGCCGAAGTCGGCCGCCTGCACGACCTCGGCACGCTGCGCACCCGCCCGGACCGACCGCCCGTCTCGGCGGCGAACTCCGCGCATCGCGTCGCCGGACTCTTCGATTCCTGGGAGATCCCCGACCTGACCCGAGTACCGGGCCCGATCTTGCTGGTGGACGCCATCACCGACACCGGCTGGACCTTCACCGTAGCCGCCCACGCCCTCCGAGCAGCCGGCGCCGCCGCCGTCCTCCCCTTCGCCTTGGCCACACCGACATAACGACGGCGTCCAGCGAACGCGTGCGGGTCTCCTGACCCACGAAGAAGCCGCACGCTGTCGAGCACGCTCCACCGGCATCCATCGAGCACACCTGCAACGCGGTTCGTAAGCTTCGCCTCGCTGAACGTCCAACGGGCCGTAGCTGCTAGTTGTTGCCGGGTAGATCGATCAGAAAATCTGTGATGCGGTTCCAGATCTCTTCGTGCGGCGCACCGCGTTCGGTCAAATCACCCAGCTCACGGACCATGTCGATGACGATTCGTATGCGAGTGACCGCGACCGGGTCCCGCCTCCAATGTTCTTGGCCGACTCGGAGCGTCGCGACCAGCAGGTCACCAGGAAAAAGGTCGCCTCCGGCCAGCGGATTCCATTGCAACTGGTGTAACACACGCGGCAGTAGGACATCGACGCCTTCGTTCCGCTGCAGAAGACAACGAACATCCTCGTCGGTCAGACGCCCGATCGGCTTGCGCCGCAACTCATGCACAGTACGCATCAGACCGCTCACATCCGCAGGCATCGTGGGCCACACGTCGTCCTCGAGCTGCTCCAGCGACAGATCCTCATCAGCGTCCGCGCATACCGTCCATCTCCCGGTTTGGTACCGGAAAAAGAGAGTAGCGACGTTGTCCGGTGAATGAATGATTCGCGCCAAGGCGACATCTCCGAAGAGGCGGATGCCCGAAACCTCGAAAGTAAGCTCACCGATCGGCTCACCAGTAGGGTCGGCATAGTCGGGATCGGGCACATTGTCCAAGAACTGCTCGGCTTCCTCGGCGCACATCAACGCGGCCATCTCACGAGGGATCCCTCGCTCCACCGCCACCCAGAACTCGTTGATCAGGCTCGAGATCAGCGACTCGTCGTCACCCGAAGACCTCATCCCGGCATCCTGCCCGCACCGACGTCTCCGTGCCCACGAAAACGTCGCGACGAAGTCACAGACTCAACGTCGCCCGCAAGCGCGCGTCCAGGGATTCCGTTTCCTCCAAGGAGAGCACGCCGAGGTGTTCGGTGAGCCAGGGCCGGTAGGCGCGGTGCAGTTTCAGGGTGTCGGCCCAGCCGTGCTCGGTGTGGGTGGCCAGCACGTGGCCCGGGTCGGCGTCGCGCAGTGGAACGACTTGCAACCAGCGATAGCGCGAAGTGATCACCGCCGAATCCGACACCAGCACCACTGTCATGCGCCGCGGGAAGGGGGTGCCGTCGCTGAGGGTAGGGGCGTAGCGCCAGACCTCACCGCGTCTCATGCGGCGCCGTCGGCGTCGTCGTCGGCGGCGGCCTGGGTGATCGCCACGTCGTCGTAGGCGGCGGCCAGTTCGGCTTCCTCGTCGATGGTCAGCGCGGTCAGGCTGTCGTGCACGAGCGTGGTGCGCAGCGCGGCGTTGATCACCGCCGACAGGCTGCGGTTCTGGCGATCGGCGGCCGCTCTGGCCCACTCGGCCACCTGTGGATCCAGCGTGACGGTCACGCGCGTCGCCTTGCTCATACTCGTATGCATACCAGAGCGGTGCAGCGCCGCGGACCGGTACGGGACATCCGTCGCGGCGGCGCGCGATCGTGCGCGGATTTCCTTCGGCTCGGCCACTACAGTCGACCCGTGGCCAGCAAATCCACCGGGTCGGCGATCGAGCTAGAGGTCGGCGATCACACGCTCAAAGTCTCCAACCCCGACCGCGTCTACTTCCCGGAGTCCGGCGCGACCAAGCTCGACTTGGTGCGGTACTACCTGAGCGTCGGGGACGGCATCGTCAACGCGTTGCGCGGCAGGCCCTGCATGCTGCACCGGTTCCCCAAAGGACTCGCGGGCGACAAGGTGCATCAGAAGCGGCTTCCCGCGGGCGCGCCGGACTGGATTCCGACTGTGCGGGTGTACTTCCCGCGCTATGGACGGCACGCCGACGAGTTGTGCGTCGAGAAGCTCGCCGACGTCATCTGGGCGGTGCAGATGTCGACCGTCGAGTTCCATCCGTGGAATTCCCGCGCCGCCGATACCGAGCGTCCGGACGAGTGGCGCATCGACCTCGACCCGATGCCGGACTGCCCGTGGTCGCGGGTGCAGCGGGTCGCGACGGTGGTGCAAGAGATCCTCGACGAGATCGGCGCCGTCGGATGGCCGAAGACCTCCGGCGGCAAAGGCCTGCACGTGTACGTCCGGATCGCGCCGCACTGGGGTTTCCAGGAGGTGCGCCGGGCGGCGCTGGCGTTCGCCCGCGAGGTCGAGCGCCGCGCACCCGATGACGTGACCACCACGTGGTGGCGGCGCGACCGCGACCCGAAGCTGCTGTTCGTCGACTACAACCAGAACGCGCGCGATCACACCATCGCCGCCGCCTACTCGGTGCGCGGCGTCCCCGCCGCGACGGTCTCCACCCCGGTACGCTGGGACGAGATTCCCGACATCGATCCGCGCGACTTCACCATGTCCTCCGTCCCCGCTCGCTTCGCCGAACTCGGCGATCTGCACGCGGGCATGGATGACGCGGTGTTCCACCTGGATCCTCTCCTGGAGTGGGCCGAGCGGGACAAGGTGGACGTGGAGCTCGACGACGAGCAGAGCGGGGCCTAGCGCCGCGCCCGGCGGTGCTACGGTCGCAACGTCCACCCGCTCGCGACCACGTCCTACTGCTCCGAAGGAGGTCCAACCATGAACCGGCCGGCAGTAACGATCGCGATCGCCCCCGCCGATCCTGCCCCCACGCTGGTGGAGAAGGCCGTGGTGGAGGCGGGCGCCGCCGTCTCCGATCTCGACGAGGCGCAAGGGCTGATCTGGGTCGGCGGCCCGGGCGAGTTCCCGGAGCGACTGCCCGCAGGCGTGGAATGGGTGCAGCTCCCGGCCGCCGGTATCGAGGAATGGTTCACCGCGGGCGTCATCGCCAGGCATCCCGGTGTGCGATTCACCTCAGCCGCAGGCGCTTTCGCGGCGAGTGTGGCCGAGCACGCGCTCATGCTGCTGCTCGCGGGCGTCCGCTATCTGCCCGAGCACTTGCGCGCGGCGGACTGGCGGCAGCAGGACTTCTTTCCGCACGTCGGCACGCTGCGCGGCAAGACCGTCACGATCGTCGGCGCGGGCGGCATCGGCCGCGCGCTGATCCCGATGCTGGTGCCGCTCGGCGCGCACATCATCGCGGTGAACCGCAGCGGACGGCCGGTCACCGGCGCGGGCATCCCGCCGTCGGTCGAGACGATCTCCGCCGAGCATCTCGGCCGGGTCTGGCCGCACACCGATCACGTGGTGGTCGCCGCGCCCGCCACGCCCGCCACCAGGCATCTCATCGGCGCGGACGTACTCGCGCGGCTCAAGCCGTCCTCCTGGATCGTCAACGTCGCGCGCGGCAGCCTCGTCGACACCGACGCACTGGTCGACGCGCTGCGCTCCGGCGCGATCGGCGGCGCCGGACTCGACGTCACCGACCCCGAGCCGCTCCCGGCGGGCCATCCGCTCTGGTCGCTGCCGAATGCCATTATCACCCCGCATGATTCGAATCCGCCCCAACTCCGCTTGGCGGCCTTCGCCGACCACGTCCAGGCGAACGTCGAGCGCTTCGTCGAACGCCGCCCGCTGCTCGCACCGATCGACCCCGCGCTCGGGTACTGACGAGGCACTTCGCGCGCAACAACATTCGAGTGCGTCAGCCGAACAACGCTCGACCGAGGATTTCCTCGACGACTCCGCTCTTGGCGTTGGCGTAGTGCTGCACGAACTTCCATTCGCGCTGCGCAAGCTCTCGTTTGGTCCGTTCGTAATACGCACGATCGTCCTCGTGCGTGCGCAACCAGTCGCGGAAGGCCAGGATCCGCTCGATCTCCGGCCCTCCCGAATCCGGCGAGAGCACATGCAGATTCACGTTCCACCGCGCACCGCTGTCCACCCGACGAACGAAACAGCGATGCTGGTACCAGTCCGGTTGCCGGATACGCAGCCCATACCCGGCAGCCTGGAGAGCCGATAGATAGGCGACTTCGCCGGCGGCATCCGGAATCAGCAGCAGTATGTCGATCACCGCCTTCGCCGCGAGACCGGGGACCGACGTGGACCCCGTGTGCTCTATCCGCAGCGCCACATCGCCGAGCGCCGCACGTATCGCGGCTTCTTCTTCCGCGTACCAGTCCGGCCACGCCGGGTGTATTCCTCGAGCACCACCCCGGCCGCGCAGGGCCGCAAGTCGCCGACCGTCGCCGCCGCTATGTCGTCGTCATCCAACGTCGCCATACGTCACGGTAACCGGCACATATAAGCCTTCTAGGAATGTGCCATTGACAACTGGCACATTCATCACTGATTCTTAGCGCATGACAAGGTCGACGAGGACCTCGGTCCCCGGTGTTCCCACCGCGCCCTCGGCACGCGCCACTGTGGCCGCGGCAGCTACCAGGCTCACCCTGCGTCCGCTGAACTGCGCGGTGCCGATGAATCCGCCGGGTGTCTGGTTCGCGCGTAAGCTCATCGCCACCCTGATGGCCGTCGGCGGTCCGGTTCCGGCAGGCACTTCCGTCACTCAGGTCCGGTCGGGCGCGGTGCGCGGTGAATGGGTTCGGGCGGCGGGGGTGCCGTTCGGAACGCGGGCCGTCTACTACATCCACGGCAGCGGCTACGTGATCTGCTCGGCTCGCACCCATCGCGGGCTCGCGGCCCGGCTGTCGGCCGAGACGGGACTCCCGGTCTTCCTCTCCGACTATCGTCTGGCGCCCGAACACCGGTTCCCGGCCGCGGCCGACGACGTCGAAGCGGGCTACTGCTGGCTGCTCGGCCGTGGCATCGCCCCGGAAGACCTGGTGATCGCATGCGACTCCGCGGGTGGGCATCTCGCACTGGACCTGCTGGTCGAGAACGGACGGCACCGACGGCCGCAGCCCGCGGCCGTGGCGATGTTCTCCCCGCTGCTCGACCTCACCCTGAGCCTGGCGGCCGAGCGGGAACGCGTACGGACCGATCCGCTGATCTCGGCCGCCGCCGCGAGCAAGTTGCCGGCGGCTTACACCAGCGGCCACGCCGCCGACGCGGCGCGCCTGCGGCTGGCCATCCCGCACGGTCTCGCGCTGCCGCCGATCCTGGTGCAGGTCGGCGGCACGGAGATGCTCGGCGCCGACGCACAGGCGCTGTGCGAAATGGTCCGGCGCGCGGGCGGCAGCTGCGAACTCGAGATCTGGCCGGGACAACTGCATGTCTTCCAGGCCCTTCCCATGGTGGTGCCCGAAGCCGACCAGGCTCTCGCCCGCGCCGCCGACTTCCTGCGCGCGGCGCTGGTCGCTACCTCCGGCACGGAAAAGGTGAGCTGAGATGTTCGGATTGGACAAGTTGGTGGCCCTGGGCCGCACCCGGCGCACGCACGGCGCGCGAGCCGTGGTCACCGGCGCGGGCAGCGGCATCGGCCGGGCGTTCGCGCTGGAGATCGCGGCCCGCGGCGGACGGGTGATCTGCGCCGACATCGATGAGGCGCGCGCCGACGAGACGGTCGCCCTGATCGAACGCGATCACCCGGGCGCCGCGCACGCCTTCCGCTGCGACGTGGCGCAACGGGAAGACGTGGAGTTGCTGGCCCGCTTCGCCGAAACGATTTTCGACCGCCCGGTCAGCCTGGTGATCAACAACGCCGGCGTCGGCATCGGCGGAAAAGCCGTGGGGAACATCGGTTTCGATGACTGGCAGTGGGCCCTGGGCATCAACCTCTGGGGCGTCGTGCACGGCTGTGAAGTGTTCGCTCCGCGTCTGCGCACGGCCGGGCGCGGCGGCATCATCAACGTCGCCTCGGCCGCCGGATTCGCCGCCGCGCCCTCGATGGCCGCCTACAACGTGTCCAAGGCGGGCGTGCTGTCGTTATCGGAGACCATGGCCGCCGAGCTGAGCGGCTCCGGAGTCGCGGTCACCGTCCTGTGCCCGACGTTCGTCCGCACGAACGTCGCGCGCGACGGCCGGATCACCAAGGAATCGGCGCAGCTGGCCGACTTTCTCATGCGCTGGACGGGATTCTCCCCCGAGCGCGTCGCGCGCACCGCCCTCGACGCGCACGACCGCGGGCAGCTCTACGTCCTCCCTCAGCTGGACGCGCACGTCGTCTGGCTGCTCAAGCGGTACTTCCCCGCGCAATACACCTTTGCCCTCGGGCTCCTGGAGCGGCTGCTGCCACAAGAGGACTCGACCACCACCGACCGCACGTCGGTCACCGACAAGACAGGAGTCTGACATGGCCGCCATCGCGATGGACTTCGACGACATGCTCCGCAAGATCAAGGACCGCCAGTGGGCACTGGCCGACATCGATTGGGACGCTCCGGGCGCCGAGACGATCACGCCGGAACTGCACGCCAAGCTCAAGCCGTTCATGGCCGATCTGATGTGGATCGAGAACGTCGGCGCGCGCGGCTTCGCGGCGATGGCCAAGAAGGCGCCGAACGAGACGCTGCGCGAGATCTACCGCTATTTCCACGCCGAGGAGCAGAAGCACGCCAACGCCGAGCTGGCGCTGATGCGTCGGTGGGGCATGCTCGACGGCGACGAGATCCCGCAGCCGAACGTCAACGTCAAGCTGGTGATCGATTTCCTGGACAAGTACTCCGACGACATGTCGCTGTCGTTCCTCGGCACCGTCATCCCGATGCTCGAGGTCGCGCTCGACGGCGCGCTGATCAAGTTCATCATGGACGAGATCGAGGACCCGGTCTGCCAGGAGGCGTTCAAGAAGATCAACTCCGACGAATCCCGCCATCTGGCGGTCGATTTCGCCGTGATGGACCTGCTGGGTCACGCGGAGACGCGCAAGCTGCTCATCGACCTGGTCGGCGGCTGGGCCAAGCCCTCGCTGATCATCGGCGTGCTGAGCTACGTGCCGCTGCTGAACAAGATGCGCGACAACATCGTCGCGATGGGCGTGGACGAGGAGAAGCTCTACGGCGCGCTCAAGCGGTACGCGAACGTGGGCGAACGCAGCGAATTCGCCCGCAGGCTGCCGATGTACCAGATCGTCAAGACGCACGGCAGCTGGGTGATCGACCGCGGGCACCCGTACCATCTCGTGGCCGACGCGCTGGTGAAGATCACCGGGTTGGTGCCGAAGACGCTGCTGCGCAGCAACCCGACCTGGTCGAAGGAACTGACCTACGAGCCCGCGGCATGACAGGGAATCCGATGAGTACGCATACCCTCGACGTCGCCGTCATCGGCGGCGGATTCGCCGGAATCGGCACGGCCATCCGGCTGAAGCAACGCGGAATCCGTGATTTCGCGATTCTCGAGCGCGGCACCGCGATCGGCGGAACCTGGCGCGACAACACCTATCCCGGTGCGGCGTGCGATATTCCGTCGCGGCTGTACTCCTACAGTTTCGCGCCGAACCCGAACTGGTCGCGCACCTACTCCGGGAGCAACGAGATCCTCGGCTACATCGAGGCGATGGCCGCGGAGTTCCGGCTCGGTCCGCACATCCGGTTCGGCCACAACGTTTCCGGCATGGTGTTCGACGAGCAGGCCGGGGTGTGGGAGATCTCGATCGACGGCCACGCGGACCCGATCCTCGCCCGCACCGTCGTGCTGGCGTCCGGCCCGCTGGCCAATGCCAGTCTTCCGGACATCCGCGGCATCGAGACCTACCGAGGGCACAAGATCCACAGCGCCCGTTGGGATCACGACTACGACTTCACCGGCAAACGGGTCGCGGTCGTCGGCACCGGCGCCAGCGCGGTCCAGATCATCCCGGAACTGGTCGACAAGGCCGCCTCGGTGAAGGTGTTCCAGCGCACGCCCGGCTGGGTGCTGCCGCGGATCAATCGGCAGACCAACGGCTTGACCAAGGAGCTCTACCGTCGGCTGCCCGCCGCCGAGCAACTGGCGCGACGCGCCTGGTTCTACGGCCACGAGTCGGTAGCGCTGGGCGTGGTCTGGAACACGCCGCTGACCAGGGTGGTCGAGCTGGTCGGCAAGGCGCAGCTGCGCAGGCAGGTCAAGGATCCATGGCTGCGCCGCCAGCTCACTCCGGACTTCCGGGCCGGCTGCAAACGCCTGCTGATGACCGACGACTACTACCCCGCCCTGCAGCGGGACAACTGCAAGTTGATCACCTGGCCGATCGCCCGGATCTCCGAGCACGGCATCCGCACCGCGGAAGGCATCGAGCACCAAGCGGATTGCATCGTCTTCGCGACGGGATTCGACGTCTCCAAAACCGGGACGCCCGTTCCGGTGGTCGGACGCGGTGGCCGGGTTCTCGCGGACGAGTGGTCGCGCGGGGCCTACGCCTACAAGAGCGTCGCGGTTTCCGGATATCCCAACCTGTATCTCACGTTCGGACCCAATTCCGGCCCGGGACACAACTCGGCGCTGGTCTACATGGAAGCCCAGATCGACTACCTTGTCGGCGCGATCGGCGTCATCCTGGACCGGGACCTGCGCATGCTGGACGTGCGGCGCGACCGGCAGGACCGCTACAACGCCGCCATCCAGCGCAGGCTGTCGGCCACCACCTGGAACTCGGGATGCCACAGCTGGTATCTCACCGAGGACGGCTTCAACGCGACCATGTATCCGGGCTTCGCCACCCAGTACGTCCATCAATTGCGCAAGGTCGATCTGGACGACTACTTCGTGGTCGAATCGACCGCCGACCAGCGGCGACAACGAGTGGCACGGGTTTCCTGAGTGCCGGAGGTACCGGCGGCGCGGACGATAGACTCGGTCCGCAGGGAGTTCTACAGCGCGCCGCCGGTCCTTCGGCGCCGTGGGCAGCGAGGGAGGTGAGGTCGACGCCGGAGTACCGGATCGATGACCTCGCGCGCGCCGCGGGCACCACCACCCGCAACGTGCGCGCCTACCAGGAACGCGGGCTGCTGCCGCCGCCGGTCGGCAAGGACGGCCGGGCCAGCATCTACGACGACGCGCACCTCGAGCGGCTGCGCTTGATCGACGCGCTGCTCCAGCGCGGCTTCACCACCGCGCACATCGCCGACTTCATCACCAGCTGGGAGACCGGCAAGGACCTGACCGAGGTACTCGGCCTGCAACACGCCGTGACGGCGTCCTGGGCCAAGGACGAGACCTTCGAGGTGCCCCGCGAGCTGATCGGCACCATCCTCGGCGCCGACGCCGATGAGCTGGTCGACCGGCTGCGCGAGATGCGGCTGGTCCGGCTGGAGGGCGACACGGTGGTGTTCACCGAGACCCAGTTGCTCACCTCGTTCGCCGAACTGCACGAGTACGGTCTGGAACTGCGCACGCTCATCGAGATCTACGCCAAGGTGGCCGACCGGATCGATGACATCACGCACATCATGATCACCGCCGCCAAACAGCACATCATCGACGAGCACGGTCCCGGCTGGATGCCCGACACCAGCGGCGAAATCGCCGAGACCACAACGATGCTCAACAAGATGCGCGAGCTGGCGGTCGCCTCGGTGCACGCCACGCTCGCCCGCTCGCTGGACGTCACGCTGCGCCGCGAACTCGGCGACTATCTCGCCACCGCCGCCGAGCGAGAGAAACAGCGCAGCGAATCCGGGCGCGACGTACCCTCCTAGACAAGCGCAGAGTGCCGACCTTCGACGGATGGAGTCGCCGTGGCGTCCGACCGACCGAGAATTCCGCCGCTGCCGCTGGTACGGGCCGTCGAATCGGTGCGCGCCGCCCTGGCCTTCGCGTTCCGCAAGCTGGTGCCCGGGCACCTCGCGCTGATGGAGCTGATCGCCGCCGGATGGATCACGCAGGCCATCCACGCCGCCGCGGCGCTCGGCGTGGCCGACGCACTCGCGGCGGGGCCGCGGTCGGGCGCGGACCTCGCGGCGGCGGTCGGCGCCGACGAGGACGCGCTGCGGCGGTTGCTGCGCCTGCTGATCAGCCACGGCATCTTCACCCAGCGACGCGACGGACGGTACGCGCTGACGCCGATGGCGCGAGCCCTGTGCCGCGACTCGGACGTGTCGTTGCGCGACGCGGTGCTGTTCTTCGGTTCGCCCGGGCACCGCAACCACTGGTCGCACTTGGTCGACGCCGTGCGCACCGGCGAACCGGTCGGCGTGAAGCTCGACGGGATGCCGTTCTTCGAATACGTCCAGCACGACCGGGAACTCGGCGTACTGTTCGACCGCGCGATGACCAGCATCGGCACCCTGTCGATGGAGCCGCTGTTCGCCGCCTACGATTTCGGCCGCTACGCGACCCTGGTCGACGTCGGCGGCGGCGAAGGGACGATGCTCACCGAGATCCTGCGCCGCGCACCACGATCGCGTGGCATTCTGTTCGACGTGCCCGAAGTGGTGGCCGCGGCCCCCGCTCGGCTCGCCGCGCTCGGTCTCGCCGATCGCTGCGCGGTGGAGAGCGGATCCTTCTTCGACAGCGTCCCCAGGGGCGGCGACGCCTACATTCTCAAGCACATCCTGCACGACTGGGCCGAACCGGACGCCGGTCGCATCCTCCGCACGGTGCGCGCGGCCATGGAACCCGACGCCCGGTTGCTGATCGTCGAACTGGTCGTCCCCGAACACACCGCACCGCACCCGAGCAAGTACATCGACTTGGAGATGCTGGTCAACGCGGGCGGACGGGAACGCACCGAGGCCGAGTACCGCGACTTCCTCGCCAGGAACGGATTCACGCTGACCCAGCGCGTACCGACGGCTTCCCCGGACAACGTGCTCGAGGCCAGGCCGAGCTGATGAAAAACCGCTCGCCGAACGCGTTGCCGATCGGCGGCGCTACGACGTGGCCGGGACGACGAACGCCAGCGTGGCGATCCCCACGGCGCCGTCGGCCACACAGGTGGCCCGCATCGGCTTGCCGACCGGCGTCTGCCGCGACTCGAAGCCGCTGTAGTAGCCGAACACCGGCCCGGACCGCTCCGACGGCAGGAAGAAACCGAGGCATTCGGCTTCCAGCACCGACGCTCCCTCACCGCTGTGGCACAAGGCGGCCGCGTCCGTGACGCCACGGTCGACATAGCAGCCCGCGGGCTCCGCTGCGGCGGACCCGGCTCCGAGCCAGGCGAGGCCACCCGCGAGGAACAACAGAACGGTTCCCGCGCCCACTCGCCGCATCATGGTGTGCACCGCAATACCTCCTCGGCAGATCTCAGCCCTACCCGGTCGCTGCCGTGCTCTTCCACTATTTCAGCAGAATCGAAGGGGACGGTCGAGCACGACACCGCCGCGCAAATACTGTTTCTCCAGGGCGGATACCGAACCCATCCGGCGAGGCCGTGGCGTCTCCCCGCGGGAGTTCCCCCGTCCGGCGTCGAGACCGCTAGGCTACGAACAGCATTGGCTGGTTCGGTGAGGATGTGATTCGGCCGTGGAATGGACCTTCACTCCGGACGAGTTCGCCCATATCTGGCGCGAGACCGACCTGGATCGCCACCCCTACCCGCTGCGCATCCTGGAGACGCCCAGAACCGAGGACGACGCCGAGAAGTTGCGCATCGCCCTCGCCGAACGGCTGCCGCTGGGCTCCGACCCCGACCTTTCGGCCTGTCTGCGCATTCTGGCCAGGCCGCATACCAGGATCGTTGCCATCGGTGGTACCCACCAGCCGGGCGGCGAACTGCGGTTGCTGGCCGCCGCCATCTATGATCGCGCCGTGCTCGCGGTGCAGGAACCCGGCGCGATTCCGGATTTCGGTGGTCGCGTGCGCATTTCGATCGGGCACAGCGCCAAACTGGGCCGGCGGATCGCGGCCCTGCTGCCGAAGACCCCCGCGGGCCGCGAACCCGCTCGCGTCGCGTCCGGGGCCGCCGTGCGCGACCGAGAGACCGTGACCGCGCGGCAGCAAGCAGCGCCGCGGATTCGCAAGTTGCTGCTGGAGCCGCACACCGCCGAGGGCCACATCAGAATCGAATCGCGGCTCGATCGACCGACCCAGCCCCCGCCGATCCATTACACCTGGATCGATGTGCGCGACGACGGAAGATACCTGATCAAAGCGGGCGACGAGGTGCGCATCGCACCCGCCTCCGCCGATCAGATCGCCACCCAATTGCAAAAGCGCATACCGATATAGCCCACTTTGGTGACCGCTGCCGCCGACTATTGCTGACCCGGCGCTGGGCTTCCGGTTAGTCTGGGGCAGACCGACCGATCTCAGGGGTGAGCGATGACGATCGATACCAGCCGAGCCGATATCGCCCGATTCAAGGAGGCCGCGCAGGCCGGGACCGTCCAGTTCGATCCGGCGGCGGCTCGGCAGTGCGCCGAAATGTACGAACGGCAGGCCGATCGGCTGATCCACCTACAGCAGAGTCTCGAATCCGCCGCGGATCTAGGCGGTTTCGGTGGATTCGTCTCCGCCCAGCAGTTGCAGGCGGGATTCAGCCACAAAGCGCGTGACGCGGCGGCGCTGCTCGACCACTACATCGAAGCGGCCTACCGCATGAAGGAAGCGTTCTTGATCAGCGGAGGACTGTTCGAAGAGGCCGACGCCGCGAGCGCCGCCGCCCTGCGCGCGGTCCGGACGAGGTTGCCCCGATGACCGGTTCCGATCCCACCTACATCAACTCGATGGAGCATTTCGAGTCGATGCGGCACGACGAGATCTACGCGAAGGCACAGCAGATCGATCCCGCGCAGGTGCTGCACGCGTCGACCATCTGGCTCGACGCGGCCGGCACGCTCACCACGTCGTTCCCACTCACCCACGGCGGCGTCGATCGCGTGATGGACGCGGCGGACTGGAAAGGCGCCGCCGCCGACGCCGCTCAGGCTTGCGCACGCAGCTTCGCGGCGTCCGCCGACGAGCTGGCGGCGGTGCTCGGTCAAGTGGGCGCCCGCCTCGGCGGGGTCGCCGCGGCCGCCGAGGCGGTGAAACTCGCGGTGGTGCCGCCCGGCGCTTCCGGACCGGTCGGCGCGATCGCGCAGTTGCTGGAGGCGGCGCACGTCATCGACGCGCAAATGGCGCAGGAGGCGCTGCGTCAAGAGGCCGTGCTCGCGATGAACATGGTCTACAAACCCGCCTATTCCACGGCGGGAGCCGCGGTGCCCGCGCTGCCGGCACCACCCGCCGCCACGGCGCCGTCCGCGCCCCAGTCGGTCTCCCCCGGCACGCCGCGATACTCGTCGCCCGAGCAGACATCGCCGAACGACCAATGGTCGCCGGGGACAACGCAACCCGCGCCCGCCGCACCGGAATCGCCCGCGCCGTCGCATAATTCGACACCGCCCGGGCCGAAGCCGGATCCGCAGCAGACGCCTTCGGCGCCGCCCACCGAGCAGGCTCCGCCGCCGCAGCAAGCGCCGTCCACGCAGACGCCACAGCCCACGCCGACACCCGAGCCGACACAGCAAGCGCCGTCCACGCAGACGCCACAGCCCACGCCGACACCCGAGCCGACACAGCAGGCGCCGTCCACGACCGCGCCGCCGAGTCCCGCTCCGTCGCCACAGACCCCGGCGCCAACGCAACCGCCGAGTTCGTCGGCCCCTCCCCCGCCGACTACCGAACCGACGCAACCGCCGAGTTCATCCGCGCCACCTCCGCCGCCGAGCCCCCCACCTCCGACCCCGGAACCGACGCAGCCGCCGAGTTCGTCCGCGCCGCCACCCGCAACCCCGGCCCCAGCCCCTGCGCTGCCGCCGAGCCCGCCGCAGGCACCGCCACCGGCACCGGCTCCCGTTCCAGCCGTACCGATGCCCGACCCGAACGGCCAGCCAGGCGTCACCGGGCCGGTGGACGGCAGCCAGCAGCAGATTCCGACGACCAACCAACCTGGCGTCGTCCCGTCCTGACGGCCCGTCACCGGAGTCTCCGCAACACGAGCCACACCCCGGTACCTCGGAAACCGTCGGCAGCGCTCCTTGTGGCGGTCGGGCACCTCGACCGCCGCAAGGCACCACGGTCACTCGTCCGGGTCTGCCCGAGCCGCGTCCCGCCGGCGGCTACTCAGAACTGAACCCCGAGCTGCCACTCCCGAGCAGCATGAGCCCCGACGATGCACCCAGCGGACGCCAAGTCGATACGCGTCCACACACGACCACACACACCGATGGCAACGCGCTCGCGCACGATCACGAACGAACCGGGATAACTTCGCAGACGTGACCGAGCTCCGCGCATTCCGCCAAGCCTGCTACGAGGCTGCTCGCCGCACCGGCGGCACCGTGATCGAGTTCCGTCTGGCAGGGAATGCGACCCCGAACTTCCACCAAGGAGTCATCGCCTACCACGACCATCACGTCGCGGTGGTCGCGCTGCGCGATTCCGCGGTGCTGGCGGTCGCCGACCCCCGGGTGATCGATTTCGATGACGCGGCGATCGAGTCCGGGCCCCTCACATTCATCGAGGCTCCTGACCTGGTCGCTGCTCTGGCCGACCAATCAGGGTTCGAACTACTCACAACGGCCGAACTCGCCCAGCCGTTCGATGCGGCAGCCTGGCCCGAACTGGACCGAGACGATGTCCGGTATTGGAAACCACAGACCGTCGGCGACGCGCTCTTCAACTATTGGGACTGAAGCGACCCGCCGTCCTGGCTCCCGGGTCAGTCGCTCGGTCGTACCGGTGACCTGTCGAACGGTGCCTGATCAGACCTTCACGAGGTCGTCGGCGTGGATGACGGGACGCTGCATCGTGTCGGGGAGTTCGGCGGTGGAGCGGCCGAGCATGCCCGCCAGTTCGGTGCTGTCGTATTCGACGACGCCCCGGGCGACAACACGATTGTCCGGAGCCACCAGATCGACCACGTCGCCGCCGTAGAAGCGGCCACGGACGCCGACGATCCCGGCCGCGAGCAGCGACCTGCGGCGGTGCGCCACCGCTTGGACCGCGCCGTCATCGATGAGCAGCGTGCCGCGGCTGTCCGCGGCGTGCCGGACCCAGAACTTGCGGGCGGACAACCGCACCGGCCGCGCGGCGAACGCGGTGCCGACGGTGCCGGTGGACAACGCGGTAGCCGCCGACGAAGCGGCGGCGAGCAGAACCGGCACGCCCGCGTCCGCGGCCAGGCGCGCCGCCGACAACTTGGACGCCATGCCGCCGGTGCCGAGCGCGCCGCCGCTGCCCGCGATGACGCCGTCCAGGTCGGCACTGCTGCGCACCTCGGGAATCAGCGTGGCCGCACCCTTGCGCGGGTCACCGTCGTAGAGGCCCGCAACGTCCGACAGCAGCACAAGTGCGTCGGCGCCGACGAGGTGGGCGACCAGCGCGGCGAGCCGGTCGTTGTCGCCGAAGCGGATCTCCTCCGTCGCGACCGTGTCGTTCTCGTTCACCACCGCCACCGCGCCCAGCGAGCGCAGGCGATCGAGGGTGCGCTGCGCGTTGCGGTGGTGCTCACGCCGGGAAAAGTCGTCGGCGCTCAGGAGCACCTGCCCGACCGTGCGGTCGTAGCGGGCGAACGACGTGCCCCAGGCGTGCGCCAGGGCCAGCTGCCCGACGCTCGCCGCGGCCTGCTTGGTCGCCAGGTCACGCGGACGGCTGGTCAAGCCCAGCGGCGCGATGCCGGCGCCGATGGCGCCCGAGGATACGACCACCACATCGGATCCGGCGCGCATCCGCGCCTCCACCGCGTCGGCCAGCCGATCCAGCCGCGCGGTATCCAGGCCGCCTTTCAAGCTGGTCAGCGCGGAGGAACCGATCTTCACCACGACCCGGCGCGCCGCCGCGATCGCCAACCGCGCCTCGCTCAGGCCCGAGGAATCCGCCTCGGCGCTGATAGACCTCACCTGCATCCCCACCGAACTCCCTGCACCACAATCGAATCCACGGTAGTCGGGACCCAGCCGCGAACGATCGAGTCCGCCGGACACGGCGCCCACCGAGGGCGCACGGCGACTCGACCGTGGTCCACGTCTACTCCTCGTCTTCCTGCACCAGACCGCGTCGCACCCGGGACGCGTGCTTGCGCTCGGCCGCGCTGACCCGGTCGGTCTGTTCCAGCCGGATGTCGGTGCCGCGCCCGGTGGGCACCATGTCGATGCCAGCGGAGATCTGCGGCTCCCAGTCGAACGTCACGTCGCCGATGGTCACCGGCGCTCCCGGCTCCGCGCCCAGCCGCACCAGTTCGTCTTCCACGCCCAGGCGCGCCAGACGGTCGGCCAGGTAGCCGACGGCCTCGTCGTTGTCGAATTGGGTCTGCCGCACCCAGCGCTCCGGCCGGGTACCGCGCACGATGAAGCCGCCCGGCTCCTCCGGGTCGGCGAGCACGCTGAATCCGGTCTCGTCGACCGCGATCGGGCGGATGACCGGGCGCTTCGGCGCTGCCTGCGGATGCTCCTCGCGGTACCGGCGCACCAGATCCGCGAGGGCGAAGGTCAACGGACGCAGGCCCACGTGGCTCACGGCGGAGATCTCGAACACCGGCCAGCCGCGTTCGGTGAACTCCGCGGTCACCATCTCGGCCAGCTCGGCCGCGTCGGGTACATCGATCTTGTTCAAGATCACCACGCGTGGGCGGTCGGCCAGATCGCCGAGCCCGGCGTCCGCGCTCAGCGCCGGCTGGTAGGCGGCGAGTTCGGCTTCGAGCGCGTCGACATCGGACACGGGGTCGCGGCCCGGCTCCAGCGTGGCGCAGTCCACCACATGGGCGAGCACCGCGCAGCGCTCCAGGTGCCGCAGGAAGTCCAGCCCGAGTCCGCGGCCCTCGCTCGCGCCCGGGATCAGTCCGGGCACATCGGCGATCGTGAAGGTGGTCTCACCGCTGGCGACGACGCCGAGATTGGGTACCAGCGTGGTGAACGGATAGTCGGCGATCTTCGGCTTGGCCGCCGAGAGCACCGAGACCAGCGAGGACTTGCCCGCCGAAGGGAAGCCGACGAGCCCGACATCGGCGACCGACTTCAGTTCGAGCACCAAGTCGAGTTCTTCGCCGTCCTCGCCGAGCAGCGCGAAACCCGGCGCTTTGCGGGCCTTCGACGCCAGCGAGGCGTTGCCGAGTCCGCCGCGGCCGCCGCGGGCGACGATGAAGCGGTTGCCGGTACCGACCAGGTCGACGAGCACTTTGCCGTCGTCGTCGAGCACCACGGTGCCGTCGGGCACCTTCAGCACCAGGTCGACGCCCTGCTTGCCGTCGCGGTTGCCGCCTTCGCCCGGCTTGCCGTTGCCCGCCTTCGCGTGCGGGTGGAAGTGGAAGTCCAGCAGGGTGTGCACGTTGGAGTCGACCTCGAGGATGACGTCTCCGCCGTTGCCGCCGTTACCGCCGTCCGGCCCGCCGAGCGGCTTGAACTTCTCGCGGTGCACCGAGGCGCATCCGTGGCCGCCTTTACCCGCACGCACATGCAGTACGACACGGTCGATGAACTTGGACATACGCCGAATCATCCTCCTTCGGGACTGGTCGTACTGAGGGCTGCTCGTTCGCGAACACGAAAAACGGGCCAGGGTTCCGAGACCCTGACCCGCTCGCTGTTATCCGGAAGTGGTTCGGCGGTCAGGCCTGAACCGGCTCCGGGGTCACGATGTTGACGGTCTTGCGTCCACGCTTGGTGCCGAACTCCACCGCGCCCGCCGCCAGGGCGAACAGGGTGTCGTCACCGCCACGGCCGACGTTCACGCCGGGGTGGAAGTGGGTGCCGCGCTGACGCACCAGGATCTCGCCTGCCTTGACCGACTGGCCGCCGAAGCGCTTGACGCCGAGTCGCTGGGCGTTGGAATCGCGTCCGTTCCGGGAGCTGGACGCACCCTTCTTGTGTGCCATAGCTGGTTCTCCTCGGGATGTCTTACTTGATGCCGGTGACCTTCAGGACCGTCAGCGGCTGACGGTGTCCCTGGCGCTTGTGGTAGCCGGTCTTGTTCTTGAACTTGTGGATGCGGATCTTCGGGCCCTTGGTCTGCTCGACCACCTCGGCGGCCACGGAAACCTTGGCCAGCTTGTCGGCGTCGGTGGTCAGCTCGGCGCCATCGACGACGAGAACCGGATCCAGCGCCACGGCGGTACCCGGCGCACCCTCGATCTTCTCGACCTTCACCAGGTCACCGACCGCGACCTTGTACTGCTTTCCGCCGGTCTTGACGATCGCGTACGTTGCCATCGGTCGGCTGCCCTTCTTCCTATAGTGCTCGGCACTCGTTCACGCGGCGACACCTCCGGTCTGAATCCACCGGAAACCGCCACACGACTGGTCTGGTAATCGCCACCGCCTCGGCACCTGGTGGCTCTCGGTATCGAACTGTCGAGAACCGGGCCACGAAGACAAAACATGTTGTCACCGGGCAGCGACTGTCCAAGATTACAGGACGGCTACCGCGACGACCAAACCGGCGTTCACCCGCGCACCGCGGCCCTGCCACGCGTTCGCTGCGGGAACGCCTGTGGCCCCCGACCGGAAGGACCGGCGGGGGCCACAGTGGTGTCGGCGAGAACTCAGTTCGCGGCGTCCGGCGCGCCTGCCGGGCGGCCGACCGACCGCCTGCGCGGCCGGTTGCGCTGCGGCACCTCGACCGGCTCGGGCTGGGAGTAGTCGACCGCGGGCGCGGGCGCCTGGTCTCCGGTGGGCAGCACGAACACCGCTCCGGAGCTGTCCGCGGCGGGCGCGGCGGCCGAACGGGCAACCCGCCGGCGACGAGCCGGACGGCTCGGGCCCGGCTCGGCGACCCCGTTGGCGGCGGCACCGTTCTCGGTCGTCGCGACGGGCTCGGCAGCCGCGACGGCGTCGGCGACCGGCTGCGGCGCGGCATCCGAGACGGACGCACCGACGGGCTCGGAGACGGGCTCTTCCGCCGGTGCCGACTCGACCTTTTCGACTTGCTCGACGACCTCGACCACTTCGGCGGGCTCGGTCTCCGGCTCCTCGGCGGGCACCGCGACCGCGGCCTCGACGGTCTCCGTGACGACGCGCTCTTCGGCGGCCTCGTCCGCGACGGCGGCCTCGGCCGTGTCCGCGACCTGCGGCTCGGCGAACGTGTCCGCGGTCGCTTCCGGCGCCTCCTCGGACTGGTGCGCGGCCATCGCCAGCGCCACCGGATGCGCCCGTTTGACGGCCGCGTCGTCCTCGGTGGGTTCGGCCGCGGGACCGGACCCGTTGGCAGGCTGGGGAGCCGCCGCGGCCGCCTTGTCCCGGCCTCGACGCCTGCGCGAACCGCTCTCGCGGGTGCGCGCGGCGGGCTCTTCACCGGAGCCGGGCTCCACCGGGTAGCTGTGCACGAGGATGCCGCGTCCGTGGCAGTGCTCGCAGGTGGTGGAGAACGCCTCGACCAGGCCGGTGCCCAGCTTCTTGCGGGTCATCTGGACCAGGCCCAGCGAGGTGACCTCGGAGACCTGGTGGCGGGTGCGGTCCCGGCCCAGCGCCTCGGTCAGGCGGCGCAGCACCAGATCGCGGTTGGACTCCAGCACCATGTCGATGAAGTCGACGACGATCATGCCGCCGATGTCGCGCAGCCGCATCTGGCGCACGATCTCCTCGGCCGCCTCCAGGTTGTTCCTGGTGACCGTCTCCTCCAGGTTGCTGCCGCCCGCGCCGGTGAACTTGCCGGTGTTCACGTCGATCACCGTCATGGCCTCGGTGCGGTCGATCACCAGGGTGCCGCCCGACGGCAGCCACACCTTGCGATCGAGCGCCTTGGACAGCTGTTCGTCGATCCGGTAGGTCTCGAACACGTCGACGCCGTTGTTCTCGTGCCGGGAGACCCTGGCGAGCAGGTCCGGCGCGACGGTGCCGATGTACTTCTCCACCGTGCTCCAGGCCCGGTCACCCTCGATGACCAGCTTGGAGAAGTCCTCGTTGAACAGGTCGCGGATGACCTTGACCAACAGATCGGGCTCTTCGTAGAGCGTCTTGGGCGCGTTGCCGTCCTTGCCGGTCTGCTCCTGGATGGTGCGCCAGGTCGCCTGCAGCCGCTCCACGTCGCGGGCCAGTTCGGTCTCGCTGACGCCTTCGGAGGCGGTGCGGATGATGACACCGGCGTCGGCGGGCACGATGTCGCGCAGGATCTCCTTGAGGCGCTTGCGCTCGGTGTCCGGCAGCTTGCGGCTGATCCCGGTGGAGGTGCCGCCGGGCACGTACACCAGGAAGCGCCCGGCCAGGCTGATCTGCGTGGTCAGCCGGGCGCCCTTGTGGCCGACCGGGTCCTTGCTCACCTGGACCAGCACCTGGTCGCCCGGCTTGAGCGCCTGCTCGATCTTGCGCTCCTTGCCGCCGAGCCCGGCGGCCTCCCAGTTGACCTCACCGGCGTACAGCACGCCGTTGCGGCCGCGGCCGATGTCGACGAACGCGGCCTCCATGCTGGGCAGCACGTTCTGCACCTTGCCCAGGTAGACGTTGCCCACCATGGACGCGGAACCTGTGCTCGTCACGAAGTGCTCGACCAGGACGTTGTCCTCGAGCACGGCCACCTGCGTCGCGGTGGGGTGATCCGGGAACGACTTCTCGCGCACCACCATCACGCGGTCCACCGCTTCGCGCCGGGCCAGGAACTCCGACTCGGTCAGGATCGGCGGGCGGCGACGGCCCGCCTCGCGCCCGTCGCGACGGCGCTGCCGCTTGGCTTCCAGCCGGGTGGAGCCGGTGATGCCCTGGACCTCGTCGACCGCGACGCGGCCGCGGCTCTTGTTGCGCGGCTCGCGCTCGTGCACGACCGTGTTCGGCGGATCGTCGTCGGCGGGCTCGTTCTCGCCCGACTCACCGGCCACCTTGCGCCGACGGCGGCGACGGCGACGGCGGCTCGAGCCTTCCGGCACGCCGTCCTCGTCCTCACCCTCGCCCTCGGCGGTCTCGGCGGATTCCGCCGCGTCGGTGGCTTCGGCGGACTCGGCGGCCGCGGGAGCCGACTCGTCGTCGGTCTCGGTGTCCTCGCCCTCGCCGTCGCCATCGGACTGCTGCTCGCCCCGGCCGCGACCGCGCCCCCGGCGGCCACGGCGACGGCGCCGCGGCTGGTCGGCGTCGCCGTGCTGATCGGACGACTCGCGCTCGTCCTCGGTGACCTCGGTCTCGTCCTCGACGGGCTCGGGTGCCTGCTCGTCGGCGCGGCGGCCCGCACGCTCGGCGCGGCGCTGTTTGCGCGCCTCCTCGGCGGCCGCGGCGTCCGGTGACAGGAACAGCGGCGCCTGCACGACGGCGGCGGACTCGAACACCGCGGGAGCCACCGGCTCCGGTTCCGGCCGCACCGAGTGCGTGAACAGGTGCGTGTGGTTGGCCGGCGCGCTGAGCGGCGGCTGCGCGGTGGACACCGTGTCCGGCGCGGAGAAGATGACGCCCGCACCGGAGAACGGAACGTCACCGGCGGATGCCGGTGGTTCCGTGGCAGGCGCGGGTCGTTCGGCCGCGGGCGTCGGCTGTTCCGGCGCCGGTTGCTCGGCCACGGGCGCCCGAGGGGGCGCGCCTTCCTCCGGCTGCGCCGGTACGGAGGCGTCTCCCGTCCCGGCGGCGGGCTGCTCGGCCGCGGCGTCCGCCTCGACCGTCACCAAGGCGTCGCGCACGGACTCCGCGACGGCTCGGTCGACGTTCGACTGGGCGCTGCGCGCGTCCGCCCCCATCTCGGTGAGCTTGGCCAGGATGCGCTTGCTCGTCACCCCCAGCAGCTTGGCGAGTGCGTGAACTCGGATTCGCTCCGGCAATTGTTCGGCATCCTGTGATGTTGTTTCCAGCGGCTCTTGATCGGCCACGAAGTCTCCTCGGGCCCCCGGGCGCGTCCCTCCCGGCGGGAGTGACGCGGCCGACGCGGGGGCGCTGTCCGTTCGACTCGCACCCGGTGGGCGCGAGATCAAGTGGTCTCGCCCCGCGTGCCCGGTTATCTCCTCGGTTGTGCGTCGGTCGGGCTAACTGGTCACGCGGCGCCTGGCTGTATGGCTGAACTCCGCGGCGCGAGCGCTCATCCAGCGTGCCTACACGAACAGCGGACCCGGTGACCAGGCCGTTTGTCCATGGCAGCGATGATCGGCATCGAACCGTGGTGTCATCCGGCTGCCCTCGTCACGTTTCGTTCGCGCACCTGCACGAACAGTCGGCGTCGAAAGCAGCCGATGCCAGTATCCCATACCGCGCGCCGGGCGTTCGCCATCGGCGCTCGACTCGGTCCCGCCCGCGGCGCGAACGCGGGTCTCGCGGCGGCGCGGGCACGACGATCGAGACTCGGTCAGGCGGGCAGTTCGGGGAACCAGAGGGCGATCTCCCGCTTGGCCGATTCGGGTGAATCGGAGCCGTGGACCAGGTTCTCCTGGGTCTCCAGAGCGAAGTCTCCGCGAATGCTGCCGGGCACCGCCTTTTCGACCGGGTCGGTGCCGCCCGCGATCTGGCGGAACGCGGCGATGGCGCGCGGGCCCTCCAAGATGGCCGCGACGACCGGGCCCGAGGTGATGAACTCGATCAGGGACCCGAAGAACGGCTTCTCGGCGTGCTCGGCGTAGTGGCCCTTGGCCAGTTCCTCCGACACGTGCTTCAGCTCCAGGGCGACGATCTTCAGGCCCTTGCGCTCGATCCGTGCCAGCACCTCGCCGACAAGGCCACGGGCCACACCGTCCGGCTTGATGAGTACCAACGTCTGCTCAGTCACGGCGCACAGCCTATCCGGCATACTTCCGGGCACCGCACCAGCGGTCGGGCTGATCGGCTTCCCGGGCGCTCGGCAGGGAGACCTCCGCCGGAAAAAGTGCGACCCGCAGCGTCCTTGGCGGCCCTGCGGCTACGACCGCTGGATGCGCTGGCTCGGCAGCAGCCCTTTCTCCATCCGGCCGCGCACGTCGGCGCGCAGCACCAGGATGAAGCCCCAGACCACGGCGAACACCACACCGATGACGCCGATGGACACATGGATGAACGCGCCGAGCAGCACCAGGACCTGCAACCCGAGGTTGAACGGCAGCGCCCAGGACCGCCGCTGCAACCCGGCCCCGAGGAACATCACCACCGCGAGCACCACGAGATAGGTGCCGGACAACCAGGTCACGCCGCCGCCGACGTCGGCAACCACCGGCAACGCGAGCAACACCACGATCGCCTCGAGCACCAGCGTGCCCGCCATCACCCCGCGGAAGCCCTTCCACGGGTCGGTCGCGGGCGCGGGCACCGACTGCTCGTCTCGTTCGGCCGGTTCGCTCATGCTGTGCCCTCCTCGGCATCCGCCGGGCTCGTGCGGTGACCGGCGCTCATGCGGTGGTTCCCGGTCCCACGATGGTCGAGTGGGCCGCGGTGCACGCACCTGGCGCTCACGCCGGGTCCTTTCCGAACAGCGCGCGAGCCGCGCCCGCCGTGACGACCGATCCCGTGATGATCACTCCCGCGCCGGACACCATCTCGCCCGCGTCGCCCACTTCCTCGGCGATCGCGATCGCGGTCTCCAGCGCGTCGGGCAGGGTGGCGGCGGATACCACGCGCTCGTCGCCGAACCGCTGGACCGCGAGGTCGGCGAGGGTCTCCACGTCCAGCGCGCGGGGCGACCCGTTGCTGGTGACGACGATCTCGTCGAACACCGGCTCCAACGCGGTGAGGATACCGTCGGCGTCCTTGTCACCGAGCACCGCGACCACGCCGACCAACTTGCGGAAGTCGAATTCGTCGGTCAGCGCCGCGGCCAGCGCCCGCGCGCCCGCCGGATTGTGCGCGGCGTCGATGAAGATGGTGGGCGCGCTGCGCATCCGCTCCATCCGCCCGGGACTGGTGACGCTCGCGAAGCCCGCGCGCACGGCGTCGATGTCGAGCCTGCGCTGCGCGCCCGCACCGAAGAAAGCCTCCACCGCCGCGAGCGCGAGCACCGCGTTGCGCGCTTGATGCTCGCCGTGCAACGGCA
This sequence comes from Nocardia sp. NPDC047038, assembly GCF_040644075.1. Lineage (NCBI taxonomy): Bacteria > Bacillati > Actinomycetota > Actinomycetes > Mycobacteriales > Nocardiaceae > Nocardia > Nocardia sp. NPDC047038. The sequence continues at coordinate 121,805 of NZ_JBEYVQ010000010.1, forward strand.
GGAAGATCTCGTCGTACACCCCGCCCAGGCCCTGCAACTCGAGTTGCTGCCCGCCCACCGCGATCTGCCGGGCGAGCACGCGGAACTCCGAGCCCTCGCGCGCGACCGCGGCGTCCACCTCGACGGCGCGGCGCAGCAGCACCTCCATCGCCTCGGGTTCCTGCTGCGCGATCACCGCGACGTTGTCGCGCGGCACCAGGCTCTCCGGGGCGCGCTTGATGATCCCGGCCTTCTCCCCCGCGATCGAGGCCAGGTCCGGACCCAGGTAATCGGTGTGGTCCAGGCCGATCGGCGTGATCACCGCCACCTGCCCGTCGATGACGTTGGTGGCGTCCCAGGTGCCGCCCATTCCCGTCTCGACGACCGCGACATCGACCGGCGCCTCGGCGAAGGCGGCGTAGGCCATGCCGGTGAGCACCTCGAACTTGCTCATCGCGGGCCCGCCCGCGGCCGCCGACTGCTTGTCGATCATCTCGACGAACGGCAGCAGTTCGCGATAGATCTCCACATACCTCGCCGGGGTGATCGGCGCGTTGTCGATGCTGATCCGCTCGGTGGCCAGCTGCAGATGCGGACTGGTGATCCGGCCGGTGCGCCGATGCAGTGCGGTGAGCAGCGCGTCGATCATCCTGGTCACCGACGTCTTGCCGTTGGTGCCCGCGATGTGGATCGCCGGATAGTTCTGCTGCGGCGAGCCGAGCAGATCCATCAGCGTGGCGATCCTGGTGAGCGACGGTTCGATCTTGGTCTCCGGCCAGCGCTGGTCGAGTTCCGCCTCGACCAGCGCCATCTCGGCCAGTTCCACCGGCGACGGACCGGAGCCGAGCCGCGCTCCGCCGCCACGGCCCTCGTCGCCGTATTGCGGTTCCGGCTCGTGGTTCACTTGCCGCTCAACTCCGCAAGTCGGGCCCCGATGCGCGCCACCTCGTCCGCGGCGACCTGCTGCCTGCCGCGGATCTTCTCGACCACGTGGTCGGGCGCCTTGGCCAAGAACGCCTCGTTGCCGAGCTTGGCGGCGGTGCCATGGAGTTCCTTCTGCGCGGCGGCCAGATCCTTCTCCAGCCTGCGGCGCTCGGCGTCCAGGTCGACCGCGCCCGAGGTGTCCAGCTCCACGGTGACCGTCCCGGCGCTCAGGCGGACCTCCACCGACGCGGTCGCGGCGAAGCCCGCGTCCGGCTCGGTGAGCCGCGCCAGGTTGGCGACCGACGCCGCCTGCTCGCCGAGCCCCGCCTCGCCGACCCCGATCAGCTTGGCCGCGACCTTCTGCTTGTCCGCCAAGCCTTGGTCGCTGCGGAACCGCCGGATCTCCGTGATCAACCGCTGGGTGTCGGAGATACGTTGCGCCGCCTCCTGGTCCAAGGGCACCCCGGAGGCCTGCGGCCACGGCGCGATCACGATCGACTCGCCGCCGGTCAGCGCCTGCCACAACGCCTCGGTGACGAACGGCACGACGGGGTGCAGCAGGCGCAGCACCGCGTCGAGCACGGTACCGAGCACCAACCGGGTCGCTTCCGCACGCGCGCCGTCGGCGGCGAACTGCACCTTGGCCAGCTCGAGGTACCAGTCGCACAGCTCGTCCCAGGCGAAGTGGTAGAGCGCCTCGCACGCCTTGCCGAACTCGTAGGCGTCGAACGCGGCGTCCGCTTCGGCGCGCACCGCGTCCAGCCGGTCCAGGATCCAGCGATCGGCGTCGGTGAGCTGTGCGCGATCGGGCAGGTCGCCCACCCGCGCGCCGTTCATCAGCGCGAACTTGGTCGCGTTGAACACCTTCGTCACGAAACTGCGCGAGGCGAGCACATGCGGCTCGCCGACCGAGAGGTCGCCGCCGGGCTGCGCGCCGCGTGCGAGGGTGAAGCGCGTGGCGTCGGCGCCGAAGGCGTTGATCCAGTCCAGCGGGTCGATGCCGTTGCCGCGCGACTTGGACATCTTCTTGCCGAACTGGTCGCGGATCAGGCCGTGCAGGAACACGTCCTTGAACGGCACCTGCCGCGCGCCGCCCTTGCCCGTGGTCAGCACGGCGTCCTCGGCGACGTAGGTGCCGAACATCATCATCCGCGCCACCCAGAAGAACAGGATGTCGTAGCCGGTGACGAGCACGCTTGTGGGATAGAACTTCTCGAGTTCGGCGGTGGCGTGCGGCCAGCCCATCGTGGAGAACGGCCACAGGCCGGAGGAGAACCAGGTGTCGAGGACGTCCGGGTCCTGCACCCAGCCCTCGGGCGCCTGCTCGTCGGGCCCGACGCACACCACTTCGCCCTCGGGGCCATACCAGATCGGGATGCGGTGGCCCCACCACAGCTGACGCGAGATGCACCAGTCGTGCATGTCGTCGACCCAGCCGAACCAGCGCGGCTCCTGGCTCTTGGGGTGGATCACGGTGTCGCCGCTGCGCACGGCGTCGCCTGCGGCCTTGGCCAGCGACTCGACCTTCACCCACCACTGCATGGACAGGCGCGGCTCGATCGGCTCGCCGGTGCGCTCGGAGTGCCCCACGGAGTGCAGGTACGGCCGCTTCTCGGCGACCACACGGCCTTCTCGCGTGAGCCGCTCGCGCACCTTGACGCGGGCCTCGAAGCGGTCCATGCCATCGAATTCGGTTCCGGTGCCGGTGATCCGGCCGCGCTCGTCCATGATCGTCGGCATCGGCAGCCCGTGCCGCAGACCCATCTCGAAGTCGTTGGGGTCGTGCGCCGGTGTGATCTTCACCGCGCCGGAGCCGAATTCGGGATCGACGTAGTCGTCGGCGATGATGGGGATCTGCCGTCCGGTGATCGGATGCTCCAGGGTCGTGCCGATCAGCGCCCGGTAGCGCGGGTCCTCCGGATGCACGGCCACCGCCGTGTCGCCGAGCATGGTCTCCACCCGGGTGGTGGCGACGACGACGTGCGGTTCGTCGTCGCGGAGCGAGCCGTAGCGCAGCGAGACCAGCTCGCCTTCCACGTCCTCGTACTTGACCTCGATGTCGGAGATCGCGGTGCGCAGTTCGGGCGACCAGTTCACCAGCCGCTCGGCGCGGTAGATCAGGCCCGCGTCGTAGAGCCGCTTGAACATCGTCTGCACGGCGCGCGACAGGCCTTCGTCCATCGTGAAGCGGTCCCGGCTCCAGTCGACGCCGTCACCGAGCGCGCGCATCTGCCACTGGATGGCGCCGCCGGATTCCCGCTTCCAATCCCAGACCTTCTGCACGAACAGTTCGCGGCCGAAGTCTTCCTTCGTCTTGCCGTCCACCGCGAGCTGCTTCTCCACCACGGTCTGGGTGGCGATGCCCGCGTGGTCCATGCCGGGCAGCCAGAGCACCTCGTACCCCTGCATCCGCTTGCGGCGCGACAGCGTGTCCATCAGGGTGTGGTCGAGCGCGTGGCCCATGTGCAGCGTGCCGGTGACGTTCGGCGGCGGCAGCACGATCGAGTAGGGCGGCTTGCCGCTGCCGGTGTCGGCGGTGAAATAGCCAGCGGCTACCCAGCGCTCGTACATCTCGGCCTCCACCTCGCTGGGAGTCCAGCTCTTGGGGAGGGCATCGGCACGATTACGCGTGTTGTCAGGGGCTGCGCTGGTCACCCCGCGATTCTAGAGCGCGTCGCCGCGCCGACTTCGGGTCGGTCGACCCGGCTCGCCGCTACCCGCGGATCCGCCGGGCGGCGGCGCTGTGGAAATCGGGAGGGATATCGGCCCGCGGGGCGCTCCGGACGAATCGCGCGGAGCGGTATTTCACGACGGAGACAAAGAAAGGCGGAGTCTTCGGTGGATGAGGGACACCGAACACTCCGCCTATGCCAGTAGCTTACCGGCGATCCGAGGCCGGACTCGGAATCCATAAGCAATTCTCAGCTTCCGGCATTTTCTACCCCGGATATTCCCCTTATCGGGCCGGCACGGTGACGTCGGCCGACACCAAGTCGCCGTTGATCGCGATCGCGGCGGTCGAGCCCGCGCCCGCCGCGGAGATCACCTGCGCAGCCGGATCGCTCACATTACCGGCGGCCCATACGCCCGCCACGCTGGTGCGCCCGGTGGCGTCCGTCACCACCCAGCCGCTGTCGTCGAACGCGCAGCCGAGCGCCACCAGCACGTCGTCGTTGGCGCGGAAGGTCGGCGCGACGAACATCGCCGTCCTCGGCACCGCTCGCCCGTCGGCCAGCTCCACACCGCGCAGCCGGTCCTGCACCACGAACCGGGCGACCTCGCCGTCGAGCACCCGCACGCCGCGCGCGTCCAAGCGAGCGCGGTCGTCGTCGGACAGGGGCATCGTGTTCGGGAACAAGATGACGTCGTCCGACCACTGCGGCAGCAGCAGGGCCAAGTGCACCGCCCGCGCCGATGCGCCGGGTTCCCGCCCGCCGAGCACGCCGAGCGGCTGGTCACGCACCTCGTAGCCGTGGCAATAAGGGCAGTGCAGCACGTCGCGCCCCCATCGTTCGCGCACTCCGGGCAGCCGCGGCAGTTCGTCGCGCAGCCCGGTCGCGACCAGCAGGCGGCGCGCCCGCAGCGTCGCACCGCCCCGCAGCCGCAGCACGAACTCCGACTCACCCACCCGTTCCGCGCCGACGACGACGTCGGAGATCACCTCCGCGCCGTAGCCCGCCGCCTCCTCGGCTCCGGCCGCCAGCAACTGCGCGGGCGGCATCCCGTCCCGGGACAGGAACCCGTGCATGTGCTCGGCGGGCGCGTTGCGCGGCGCGCCGCCTCCGACCACCGCGACCCGCCGCCGCGCCCGGGCCAGGACCAACGCCGCGGACAACCCCGCCGCACCGCCACCCATGATCACCACGTCATATGTCTCGCTCATCCGCGATCACCTCCACCGACACAGTGCCGTCGCTCGGCGCATATCAGCAACTACTGTTGCCAAATGCGGGACGACGCGGTGCACTGGTGACATGTCCACACCACCAGGCGTCGCCCAAGCCCTCGCCGACATCGGTCCGCGACTCAAAGCGCTGCGGACTCGACGCAACGTCACGCTCACCGCGCTTGCGGAAAGCACCGGGATCTCCAAGAGCACGCTGTCGCGGCTCGAGTCCGGCCAGCGAAAAGCCAGCCTGGAACTGCTGCTGCCGATCGCGATGGCCCACCAGGTGCCGTTGGACGAACTGGTGGCCGCACCGCGGATCGCCGACCCTCGGGTCCACACGACGGCACGGAAGATGAACGGGCTCAGCATTCTTCCGCTGACCCGGCAGCCGGGGCCGTTGCAAGCGTTCAAGATCATCATCCCGCCCGAGCGTGGCGAGCCCGACCCGAAAGTGCACGAGGGTTTCGAGTGGCTCTACGTCCTGTCCGGACGACTCCGGCTGGTGCTGGGTGAACACGATCTGGTGCTCGGCCCCGGCGAGGCCGCGGAATTCGACACCCGCCAACCGCATTGGTTCGGTAGCGCGGGCCGGGGACCGGTGGAAATTCTCAGCCTTTTCGGGTCCCAGGGTGAACGAATGCATCTTCGCGCGCGGTCGGCGGGCCGGAAACCCACATGAACCGATAGTGTCCGAAATGTCCAGTATTGCCGAAAGGACGGAATCTCGGGACTCTGGGAAGGGTGAACACCCCAGGCGCATCTCACTCGGCGAATCACCAAGAAAAACGGGGGTTTTCCCGGATGCCGAACCCGTCTCGGCTGCGGACGCTGGGAGAGGTGAACCCCCCGCTGGAAGCCGTGCCCGGGCACGCCCCCGAACCGCGACCGCCGATCCTGGTCCCGGACGCGCTGCACGATCTACGCGGTCGCGCGGTCGCGGAGATTCGATACCCCGCCGCCGCGGCGCTGATCGTCGCGGGCGTCCCCGGCGCGGGTAAGAGCACCGCCTTGCGCAAATTCTTCGACGCCGACGCGGCGGCCACCGCACCGTCGCACAGTCCCGCCGGGGTGCTGGTGCTCGACTCGATGCAGGCGCGCAATCGCTGGCGGCCCAGACTCTGGTGGCTGCCCTACCTGCTGTGGCGTCCGGTGGTGCACGTGGCGCACTTCGTCGCTGTTCGCGCCGCGCTGCGTGAGGTCGACGGCCCGGTCGTCATCCACGACTGCGCCACCTTCCGGTGGGCGCGCGTTCTGATCGCGCGCTGGGCGGCGGGACGTGAATTGCACCTGCTCCTGCTCGATGTGCCCGCGCCGGTGGCAAGGGCGGGCCAGCACAGCCGCGGACGGCGGATCAATCACGTGGCCTTCCGGCTGCACGTGCGCGGCTGGCGGCGATTGATGAGCGTGGTGGCGACGGAACCCGCGGCCCGCGGTTCCCGGTCGGTCGTCATCGTCGACCGCGCGGCCGTCGACCGCCTTGGGTGCGTGACCTTCGCCTGACCGGCGAAACCGCCGCCTCGGTGCGCCTCAGGGCACCAGGACGGTCAGTGCCGCCGGGACGGCCCTGATGGTGAGCGGCAGGGTGCCCGCCGGTTCGCCGTCGGCCGTGGCGGGCGCACCCGCGGCGGTCAACGTGACGGCCGCGGCGCGGAACTGCTTGACCTCCGGGTGATTCTGGCGTTTCCCCGCCGACAGCGCGGGCAGCAAGCGCAGCATCTCCCGCCGCGACAGCGCGCCGACCACGGTCAAGTCGAGCAGTCCGTCGTCCATGATCGCGTCCGGGCAGATCAACATGCCGCCGCCGTAGGTGCGGGTGTTGCCGACCGCGACCATGACCGCCTCGGTCTCCAGCAGCGAGCCCGTGCCGGGGTTGGTCAGCCCGTCGGTCACCGCGTCCACCAACTCGACGCGGTAGGGAACGGTGAAGCGCCCGGAGATCTCGGCCAGCGCGGCGACGGTATAGCGCAGCCTGCCTTTCGGCCAGCGCATCTCATTGGCGCGCAGCGTGACTCGCGCGTCGAATCCGGTGCCGGTCACCGTGGCGAACCACATCGGCGCGCCGGGCGACTCGATCCGGCCGAGATCGATCGTCCTGGTCCGCCCGCGCAGCACGAGCGCGGCGGCGGCGAGCGGGTCGTCGGTCGGCACACCGAGTTCCCTGGCCAGGTCGTTGCCGGTGCCCGCGGGAACCATGCCGAGCGGGACGCCGGTCTCCGCGACGGCCTGAAGGGTCAGGTTGATCAGGCCGTCGCCGCCGACGCAGACCACGGCATCGGGCGGTGCGTCGCCCGCGATGACTTCTCGCACCTGCCGAACCGTTTCGACGGCCGAGGGCGCGCACACCTCGGCGACCTCGGCGCCACCCGCGCGAAGACGGGCGATCGCGGCGCTCGCCGCCGCGCCGCTCTTGCCGTGCCCGGACCGCGGGTTGGTCACCACGGTGACCTTGCGTACCGGCGAATATTCGGTCACGGCACCAACTTTCCCGGATTGAGGATGCCGGCCGGATCGAGTTCGGCCTTCACCGCGCGCAGGACGCGCACGCCGAGGTCACCCACTTCGTCCGGCAACCAGGGGCGGTGGTCGGTGCCCACCGCGTGGTGGTGGGTGATGGTGCCGCCCGCCGCGACGATGGCGTCGCCCGCGGCGCGTTTGGCGGCCTGCCACTGCGCCAGCGGGTCGTCCAACTGCTTGGCGACGACGGTGAAGTACAGCGACGCACCGGTCGGGTAGGTGTGCGAGATGTGGCACATGACCAGCGGGGGCGTCCCCTGCGCACTGAGCGAATCGGTCAGCGCCCCGGTCACCTTCTCCTTCAGCGCGCTCAGATTCGACCAAGTGGTGGCGGTTTCCAGTGTTTCACAGAGCACCCCGACATCCAGGAGCGCGTCGCGCAGGTACGGCGCGGCGAAACGACCGTGCTCCCATTCCCTGGCCGCTGACTCGCCCAGGGCCGAGCCGCCCGCCGCGGCCAGCAGCGCACCCGCTTCCGCGCTGCGCGCGGCGACGTGCGCGGCACTGCCCTCGTAGGTGGTGACGGCCAGACATCCGGCCACCGGATTGCCGCCGATATCGCCGGAGCGGGCGAGGTTGATCCCGGTCTCCGCCTCGTCGGACAGCCGGAGCACGGTCGGCGCCGCACCCTCCTGCACCACCGCGCGCAACGCTGCGGCGCCGGTCGCGAAATCGGGAAACGACCACGCCTGGTAGGCGACGGTTTCCGGGACCGGGTGCACGCGCAAGGTGACCGCGGTGATCACGCCGAGCGTGCCCTCCGATCCGACGAACAGCTCACGCAGGTCCGGCCCCGCCGCCGAGGCGGGGGCGCGCCCGAGGACGAGCGTGCCACTGGGCGTGGCGATCTTCAGCCGCTGCACCATGTCGTCGAAACGGCCATAGCCCGCCGAAGCCTGGCCAGAGGATCGCGTCGCCGCGAAGCCGCCGATGGTGGCGAACTCGAAGCTCTGCGGGAAGTGCCCGAGGGACAAGCCGTGCACGCCGAGCAGTTCCTCCGCGCGCGGGCCGGTGAGTCCGGCGCCCAGTGTGGCGGTGCCGCTGATCGGATCGATCGCGGTGATCGTGTCCAGCCTGCGCAGATCCAGGGCGATCACGGCGTCGAAGCGACCGCGCACGGGTTCGACGCCGCCGACCACGCTGGTGCCGCCGCCGAACGGCACCACCGCGACGGCGTTCGCCGCGCAGTAGGCGAGCACGGCGAGCACCTCGTCGTGGTCGGCGGGGAAGACGACGGCGTCCGGCGCGTCCTGCGGGCCCTCGGCCCGGCGGCGCAGCAGATCGGGTGTGCTCTTCCCCCCTGCGTGCCGTAACCGATCGCGGTGGTCGGCCGACACGTTCTCGGAACCGACCACCTCGACCAATCCGGCTCGCCGCGCGGGCGTCAACGCCGATTCGCGCAGTGGCACGTCGCCCTCATCGCGGCGCGCCACCAGATCGCCGGACACCCCGAACACCTGCGTCAGCAGACCACGGATCCGCTCCGAAAGTGGCTGGTGCCCAGCCGGGATTCCCCAGGCATCCCAGACCATACTCGCCGCCGATCCGCTCACGCCGGTCTTTGCCGCGGAAGCCGTATCGCCCGCTGCGTGCTGCCGTGTCTCCACCATGCGTTACAGTTTGACATATACTGTCAAGCAGTAACGAAAATTCGGACCATTTTCCTTGGTCGACGCCAGCCGTCGGCCGATCAACCCCCGGTGGTGACACCTTGACCGCTCCTGACGACTCCGCCGAGCGCCTCTCGGCGACCGACCTGGCGATCCTCGACGCCGCTCGCGCGTGCGTGGAGGAATTCGGCGTGCGCCGCACCACCCTCACCGAAGTGGCGCGGCGAGCGGGCGTCAGCAGGCCGACCGTCTACCGCCGCTGGCCGGACACCGGCGCGCTGGTGGCCGAGCTGCTGGTCCGCGAGCTGCGCGGGATCGTGGCGGCGACCATGCCGTCGGCGGGCAGCGCGCGCGTCAGGCTGGTCGAGGGCGTGGTCGCGGGAGCGGCGACGGTCCGGTCGAATCCTCTGTTCGGCAAGATCTTCCGTACCGACACCGATCTGATGCTCACCTACGTCTTCGGCAGGCTGGGGCGCAACCAGCGCGCTCTGATCGAGCTGTTCGCGGCGGGTATCCGCGACGGCCACCGGGACGGCTCCATTCGCGGGGGCGACCCGGAACGGATGGCCACGATGCTGCTGCTGATCGCCCAATCCGCGGTGCAGTCGGCGGGCACCGTCGCGCCGCTGCTGGCGGGCGAGCACCTCGACGCCGAACTCCGTCGCGCGATCGACGGATACCTGGACGACCACGCCCGGGAGACGACCGAGGACACCGACCGGAGACAAGCGCGATGAGCCGTCTTCGCACCCTTCTCGCCGTATCCGAAAGGCATTGTGATGAGCACTGATCCGGGGCGCACCGGGGACTCCGCGTTGAACGCCGCCCGCCGTGCGGCGGATCTGTCGCGGCTCGGCGACGGCGCCGAGGTCGACGTGCTGGTGATCGGCGGTGGCGTCACCGGCGCGGGCGCGGCGCTGGACGCCGCGGCCCGCGGGCTGCGCACCGTGCTGGTGGAACGCCACGACCTGGCCTTCGGCACCAGCCGCTGGAGTTCCAAGCTGGTGCACGGCGGTCTGCGCTATCTCGCGAGCGGCCGCGTCGGCATCGCCCACGAAAGCGCCTCGGAGCGCGGCATTCTCATGCGCACCACGGCGCCACATCTGGTGCGCCCGCTGCCCCAACTGGTCCCGCTGCTGCCGAATATCGGCACGACGCAAGCCGCACTGGTGCGCGCTGGTTTCCTGGCGGGTGATCTGTTGCGGCGTGGTGCGGGCACCCCCGCGGCGCTGCTGCCCCGGTCCCGGCGCGTCGCCGCCGCGGAGGCGGTACGGCTCGCACCGACCGTGCGCCGCGCGGACCTGCGCGGCGGGCTGCAGGCATGGGACGGACAGCTGGTCGACGACGCGCGCTTGGTCGTCGCACTGGCGCGCACCGCGGCGGCCAACGGCGCGCGCATTCTGACCCGCGTCGAAGCGCTCGACGTGACCGGGAATTCGGCGACCCTGCGTGACACACGCACCGGCGAGACCCTGGCGGTGCGGCCGCGCGCCGTGGTGAACGCCACCGGAGTCTGGGCCGATCAGGTGGATCCGAGCATCCGGCTGCGCCCGAGCCGCGGCACCCACCTGGTGTTCTCCGCCGCGTCCTTCGGCGGCCTGTCCGCGGCGCTCACCGTACCGGTGCCCGGCAGCATCGGCCGCTTTGTCTTCGCCTTCCCCGCCGCGCACGGCCGGGTGTACCTGGGGTTGACCGACGAGGACGCGCCGGGCCCGGTTCCCGACGAGCCGAAGGCCACCGACGGCGAGATCGATTTCCTGCTCGACACCATCAATCCCGCCCTGCGCGAGCCGCTGACCCGCGCCGATATTCGCGGCTCCTACGCCGGGTTGCGCCCACTGCTGGAGACCGCCGACGACAGCACCGCCGACATCTCGCGCAAACACGCGGTGCTGCGTTCCCCGAGCGGGATCGTCACCATCGTGGGAGGCAAACTCACCACCTACCGCAAGATGGCCGAGGACGTGATCGACGCCGCCGTCACGCACAACGGTCTCGCCGCGGCACCGTGCCGCACCCGGCGGCTACCACTGGTAGGCGCGGTCTCCGGGGCGGCACGCGACCGCATCGACGCGCCGCCGGTGCTGATCGAACGCTACGGCGGTGAGGCGGACGCCGTGCTGGCCGCGGCGCGCCGTGATCCTGCCCTCGCCGTGCCGGTCGCGCCCGGAATCGACGTACTCGGAGCCGAATTCGCGTTCGCGGTGTCCCACGAGGGCGCGCTGGAGGCCGACGACCTGCTGGATCGGCGCACGCGCATCGGCCTGATCGCCGAAGATCGGGCCGCCGCGGCGCCCGCGGCCGTACGCGCCCTCGCCTGACGGCACGACGCGTCCGGGCGGCTCAGTCCATCGACCATGCGGACAGTTCCGCGCGCATGCACGCGCGCGGCCAGCGGTCGAGGCCGTGGGCCTGCTCGGCGGCGCGCAGCGCGACCAGCCCCGGTGTCTCCTCCCCCGCCGACAGGTACCGGAAGCCGAGCCGCTCGTAATACGGCCCGTTCCACGGCACCTCGGTGAACGTCGTCAGCGTCATCGCGGGTAGGCCCGCGACGGCGGCCCATCGGGCGGCCTGGTCGAGCAAGCGCTTGCCGATCCGGCGCCGGGCGTGATCCGGGCGCACCGAGACCTGCTCGATGTGGGCGTTCCCGTCGACCACTGCCGCGACGAGGTAGCCGATCGGCAGGTCGTCGTCGGTCCACACCCAGGCCCGCCCGGCCTGCTGGAACTGTCGCAGAGTGGCCAGCGAGGGCGGTTCGTCGTCGGCCACGGTCGTCATCCCGATTCGCGCGAACGGCTCACCCGCCGCGCGCTCGATGTCCTGGAGCACGGGGAGGTCTCGGGATGTCGCGGGTCGGATCACCGGCCCATTGTCGGTCCGCCCCCACGACATGAGCCAGCGAATTTCACTGCGCCCGCGTGGCGAGGATGCCGTTGAGCAGCACTTGCACGGCCCAGGCCGCGCGCGCCGCACCGCCGCCCGCCAGCAGAGCATCCCGCATGGCCACGACGGTCGGATAGCGGTCGGCGGGCAGTTCGGCGAAGCGACGCTCGATCGCGGCGAGGTACTCCTGCTCGCTGCCGCCCCCGATGCGGTGCGCACTCTGTTCGGACGCCGACGCGGTGATGTGCAGGAACAGCAGGTCCACCGCCCACGACGCGGTCAGCTCGTCCAGTCCCGCCTCGGTGAGCGCACCGAGCATCAGCTCCACCAGCCGCAGGGCGTTCGGACTGCTCGGAATCACACCGAGCGCGACGAGCGCCAGCCCTTCGTGCCTGCTCATCGCCGCCACCGTGGCATCGACCAGCTCGGTGAGCCGCTCGCGCCAGCTCGCCCCGGCGGGCTCAGGGACGGAACCGAGGACATGGTCGAGCATGGCGGCCATCAGATCGTCGCGATTGGCGACGTATACGTACAGCGAGGCGGCGCCGGTGTCCAAGTCCTGTGCGACCCGGCGCATGGTCAGCGCCGCCGCTCCATCCCGGTCCAGGATGCGCAGGCCGGTCTCGACGATCACCTCGCGGCTCAGCGGAGCTTTGGCCGGGCGGGCCCTGCGGCTGACGGCTGCTGCGCTCATGAGCCGAGCATAACGAGGGACGAACGCCGTTCGGGTGAGCGGCGCAAGTCCATGCGCGTCCGGAGCTGCCGCGAAGAGGCCGATCCGGAGGGACGGAGCAGGCCGCCGAACGTCGCCCCGATCGCGTGCGAGGACTCTTCGACGTGGTCGCGGCCGACCGGCGCGCCATGCCGCGCCGAGCGCAGCACAACGGGTGCGCCGATGATCCGCGGTGGACGCAGCGCGCCCGGTCCCGCCGGGCGGATGCGCCCATACATATTCTGTGACTCGCACCACGGTATCTCTTGTTCGGCATGACCGGCCGCTTGCTGCGGAAAACACCACAACATGCAGCTCACAGCCTTTGCGAAGGTTGGCGGCGACCGCTCACGAGAACCCGCCCGACAGAGCGTGATTCGAGAATCCGATGACACGGCGAGACGTTCGCACTGTCCGCTTCGCGATGCGCGCAGACCCCGGTTCGGTTGTCGCCGACGCTCTATGCTGGCTTCGGTATGCCGGTAGTGCGCCGGGAAGGAGGGCGCGGGTGCGCAGAAAACCGTCCACCGTGGGTGTCGCACCGGGCGACGGACTCGTCGCCCGTTTCGGTGCGGTCGTCGCATACCTCGGGGCCGAAACGACCTCCACGGACCGAATACTCGGCACCATCGAAGCCGTGGCCGAAGGCGAGCATCCCGGCGCCGCGCTGGCGCAACGCTTGGCCGCGGTGATCTTCGGCAGCACCGTCCAACCGCCGCCGTTCGGTGTGGTCGCCCCGACCGCGGACGGCGTGCTGATCCTGTTGCGCGGACCGGTGACCGCGGAGATCCAAGGCGCGGAGGGCACCCGCCGCCTCGACGGCGGGCGTGCGTTCACTTGGGTGGACGAGATCGTGCGCGAACCGGTGCGCCGCATCACGATCGGCGCGGACACCGGCGAGCCGCCGACCGCCTTGCCCCGCACCGACCTGCGCGCCGGCGTGGTCCCCGGCGGCGGCTTCGTGCTGCACGCCGCGGTACGACGCACCGGAAAAGCCGCCGAACCACGCACGTCCGAGCCTTCCGCACAGGCCGAGCCCGAGGCGACGGCGGCGGCCGGTTTCGCGGCGATGCCGGAACCGACCGGCGCGTCCGACGCCGTCGCGCAAGCATCGCCCGCTCCGCGACCGACCGGCGCGTCCGACGCCGCCGCACAGGCAACGCCGATCCCTCGGCAGACCAGCGCCGCCGACGCCCTCGCACCAGCGACACCCAGGCCGAACGAGTCGGTCCGCCCCTTCGCCAAACCGCGTCCGCCCCGGCCGGTCCCGGACCGACCGCCGGCGTGGTCCCAGGTGCAGCCCGCGCGCGAACCGGTCGCCCTGCGCAAAGCGCCCGAGAACGGCGGAACGCGAGCCATGAGCCCGGCGGCGCTGTCCGGAGACGCCGTCGGTGCGCTGGTTACCGAAGAGGGGGCGGCCTACCCGTTGGACCGCGCCTACGTCATCGGGCGCGGACCGCAGGTGGACGAGGCGGTCCGCACCGCCGCCGCCACGCCGATCGTCATCCAGCGCGATCGCCATGTCTCGCGGGTCCACGCCTATGTGTCGGTGGACGGCGGCAAGGTGTACATCCGGGACGCCGCCGCTACCTCCGGCACCTTCATCGCCGGTCCCGGCACCGACCAGTGGACCAGGATCAGCACGTCCCCGACCGAGCTCCCGCCCGGCTGGCGGGTCCGCATCAGCGAGCGGGTCCTCACCTACCGAGGCGACGAGCAGCGCACGGGCACTGCGGATATCGCGGGAGCGCGCCGCCGTTCGTAGCCGCCGAGGGCGCCTGGCAAAGTGGCCGCGGTGACGAGTTCGCCTGCCGGCACCGGCGCCCGGGTACCCGAACAGCGTCGCCGCGCCCGCACACACACGCACGGCATCGGGCACCCGGACCGGCGCCGACCACCGTTCGAGCATGTCATGACCCCGGCGCTCGCGGCTGCCTCGCACCAGGGCGCCGCACAGCGTGAACGGCTCGCCGCGCCGCCGCGCTCGCGGAACCGGGCTCCGGGTCGGCCCTCGCACGGCCGAGGCCAGGCCGCACCACGGCCGTGTACCGGACTGCTTCGCGCCCGGCTCACCGGCCTCGCGCCGGGGACGGCCGATCAACCGGTCGAGTCGAGCCCGGATCGCGCGGGGAGCACAATGGCGACATGCACCGAAACGGACCGAGCCGCGACATCGACGAGTCCGAACTGACGGTGACCCCGCCCGAAGAGCAGGCCGCGGGCGTCACCGCCGTGGCGGTGGCGTTGAAACGCTCGATCGAGGAGATGGGCGTCATCCGCACGGCGCGCACCCTGGCCCGGGTCAATCAGGTGCACGGCTTCGACTGCCCGGGCTGCGCCTGGCCGGAGCCGAGCGGCCATCGCAGGCCCGCCGAGTTCTGCGAGAACGGCGCGAAGGCCGTCGCCGAGGAAGCCACGCTGCGCACGGTGACTCCCGAGTTCTTCGCCACCCACTCGGTGGCGGACCTGAGCGACAAATCCGGCTATTGGCTCGGGCAGCAGGGCAGGCTGACCCACCCGATGGTGCTGCGTCCCGGAGACACCCACTACCGGCCGATCGCCTGGGACGACGCCTACCGTTTGATCGCCGACACGCTACGCGGGCTGGACTCTCCGGACGAGGCGGTGTTCTACACCTCCGGCCGCACCAGCAACGAGACCGCGTTCCTCTATCAGCTGCTGGTGCGCAGCTACGGCACCAACAATCTGCCGGACTGCTCCAACATGTGCCACGAGTCCTCCGGCGCGGCGCTGTCGAGCTCGATCGGGATCGGCAAGGGCTCGGTCTCCATCGACGACTTCGCCAAGGCCGATCTGATCATCGTCGCGGGACAGAATCCGGGCACCAATCATCCCCGGATGCTCAGCGCGCTGGCCGCGGCCAAGGCGAACGGGACCCGGATCGTCGCGGTGAACCCCCTACCCGAGACCGGGCTGCTCGGCTTCCGCGACCCGCAGACGATCAAGGGCGTCACCACCGGCGTGCCGATCGCCGACGACTTCCTGCAGATCCGCCTCGGCGGTGACCTGGCCCTGTTCCAGGCGCTCGGCCGCCTGCTGCTGGAAGCGGAGGACCGCGCACCGGGCACGGTGGTCGACCGGGCGTTCGTCGACGCCCACTGCGCGGGCTACGCCGAATACGAAAGGCACGCGCGCACAGTCGATCTCGACACCGTACTGGAAGCGACGGGTCTCACCGCGGCCGAACTCGAGCACACTGCCGAGCTGTTCGCCCGCTCGCGCAACATCATCCTGTGCTGGGCCATGGGCCTGACCCAGCAGGCCCATGCGGTGGCCACCATCGAGGAGGCCACCAATCTGCTGCTGTTGCGCGGCATGATCGGCAAACCGGGCACGGGTGTGTGCCCCGTGCGCGGTCACTCGAATGTGCAGGGCGACCGCACCATGGGCATCTGGGAGAAGATGCCCGACGCCTTCCTCGACGCCCTCGACCGCGAATTCGGCATCAGCAGCCCGCGCGAGCACGGCCTCGACACCGTCGCCGCCATCCGCGCCATGCGCGACGGACAGGCGAAAGTCTTCATCGGCATGGGCGGCAACTTCGTCTCCGCCACCCCCGACACCGCCGTGACCGAAGCCGCGCTGCGCGACTGCGCGCTCACCGTGCAGGTCTCCACCAAACTCAACCGCAGCCACGTCGTGCACGGCCGTACCGCGCTCATCCTGCCGACGCTCGGGCGCACCGACCTCGACCTGGCCCCGGACGGCGCCAAGAATCAAGTCTCCGTGGAGGACTCGATGTCGATGGTGCACCTGTCCACCGGACGGTTGCGGCCGGTCAGCGACCAGCTGCGCAGTGAAGTCGCCATCGTCTGCGAACTCGCCCGGGCAGTCCTGGGCCCCGACCACCCGGTGCCGTGGGCCCGCTTCGCCCGTGACTACGACAGCATCCGCGACGCCATCGCCCGCGTCGTGCCCGGCTGCGCCGACTACAACGCGAAAGTTCGCGGCCGGGGCGGCTTCCAGCTACCGCATCCGCCGCGCGACGCCCGCGAATTCCGCACCGCCACCGGCAAGGCCAACTTCGCGGTCAACGAGCTGACCTGGCTGCCGGTCCCCGCGGGCAGACTGATCCTACAAACCCTGCGCAGTCACGACCAGTACAACACCACCATCTACGGCCTGGACGACCGCTACCGCGGCATCCACAACGGCCGCAAAGTGGTGCTGGTCCACCCCGAGGACATCACCGCGTTCGGTTTCCGCGACGGCGATCTGGTCGACATCGTCTCCGAGTGGACCGACGGCACCGAACGCCGCGTCGAAGGCTTCCGCCTGGTCTCCTACCCCACACCGCGCGGCAACGCCGCCGCCTACTACCCCGAGACCAATCCCCTGGTGCCACTGGACCACGTCGCGAAACGATCGAACACGCCAGTCTCCAAAGCGGTCACCATTCGTTTCGAGGCGAGCAAGGCATGACCAGCCGGGTCCGGCCGCAGGACAGTGCTCGCGCCGAAGGGAACACGGCATGAGCCGCGTCACCGCTCGCCGCCGGATGCGCCGGATCTCGCCCAGCGGGCAGATCCAGCGCCCGGACACCTTGGCCGTCGAAGAACCGCTCGAGATCCGCATCGACGGGCAGTCGCTGACGGTCACCATGCGCACCCCCGGCAACGACATCGACCTGGTGCACGGATTCCTGCTGAGCGAAGACGTCATCGGTTCCGCCGAGGACATCGTGGCGGCCCGCTACTGCGCGGGCACCGACGACCAGGGCCGCAACACCTATAACGTCCTCGACGTCACCCTGCGCACCCCCGTGCCGGTGTCGACCCGCTCGTTCCTCACCACCGGAGCCTGCGGACTGTGCGGAAAGACCGCCCTGGACGAGGTCCGCAAGCGCACCCGATTCCCCCTGCCCGCCGCAGGCCCGGTGGTGGACACCCGGGTACTGGCCGCGATGCCCGGCATGCTGCGTGACCGCCAATCGGTGTTCGAAGCCACCGGCGGCTTGCATGCGGCGGGCCTGTTCACCACCGACGGGCAAGCGCTGGCGGTTCGCGAGGACATCGGCAGGCACAACGCGGTGGACAAGGTGATCGGCTGGGCACTGCGCGAATCCAGGGTGCCCGCCGATGATCTGGTGCTGATCGTGAGCGGGCGCGCGTCGTTCGAACTGGTGCAGAAAGCCGTCATGGCCGGAATCCCGATGCTCGGCGCGGTCTCGGCGCCGAGTTCGCTGGCGGTCGATCTCGCCGCCGACGCCGGACTGAGTCTGATCGGCTTCCTCCGCGGCGACACGATGAACGTCTACACCGTCCCCGAGCGGCTGCGCACCGATCCGGGCGCCGACTCGTTGTTGGCCTGACTCACTATTGCCCGCGCCGGACGCCCGTTCTACCGTGACTGCACGGAGCCGGAACGGATTCGGCGAGAACGGAGCGGCCGATGCGGATATCGGTGGAGGGGAACTCCGAGGGCCTGCGGGTGCGGATGCGGTTCGAGCAGTACCGCCGCCTGCTGCTGACGCGGATCGTGCTGGCCGTCTTGGCGGTACAAGGAGCGATCGTCGGCCTTTGGGCCACGTTCGCGCCGCATTCCTGGTACACCAGTTTTCCGGGGTTCGGCGCCAAGTGGGTGGCGGCGGACGGCCCTTACAACCACCATCTGGCGGCCGACGTGGGTGCCTTCTTCCTGGCGCTGACAGCGGTGACGATCGCCGCGCTCGTGGTCAACCGAACCACGGCGGCCCGGATCGCGGGCGTCGGCTGGCTCACCTTCGGTATCCCCCATTCCCTTTACCACCTCTTCCACAAGCCCGCGGACATGGGCGCGGCGAGCTTCACGGCCAGCCTGATCGCGGCGTTGCTGCTCGTGATCGGCGGAGCGGCCTGCCTCTTCCTGCCGCCGCGAGGCGAGTTGCCCCTCTCGGACCCGCAACCGGTGACGCTGCGTTTCCCGCGCCGCCGTCCGCGCGCCGTCCGCTGATCGGCGAACCCGGCAGCAGAGTCCGGGACGCCCGTGGGAGATCACCACGGGCGTGATCCGGTGGATCCGCGGATGACGCCGCGACTTGGCGAATTCCCCGACCGTCAGTCCTTCAGCGCTTCGAGCAGTGCCGCGCGCTGACGCGCACCGAGCCCACCGATCCGGCGATCCTCCGGGATCTCCGCCTGGTCCATCAACTTCGCGGCCTTCACCGGCCCGACACCGGGCAGGGCCTTGATCACCGCGGCCACCTTGGTCTTCTTCACCAGCTCGTCGGAGTCTGCCTTCTTCAGCAGATCCGCGACCGAAACCTTGCCCGCCTTCACCTTGCCGATCAGTTCGGAGCGTGCCTTGCGGACCGCAGCCGCCTTGGCCAAGGCCTCGGTGCGCTGCTCTGCGGTCATGGTAGGCAGTGCCATGTCTCCTCCGCTTCCACTCGTCACTCGAACATCTGGTTGACCGGACCGAGTAAACAGCACGGCACCGGGAGCGCAAGCTCGACACACCGGGCACGAACTGCGGAAATGACGATGAATTTCCCCGGTTCGCGCCGTCGGAATCAGTGGACGGCCGACGGGCTACAGACGAATAGGACGAAAGGAACACCACGTCACGGAGCTGTCCCTCGCCCGGATCGTCGCGTCGGACGACGCGTACCGAGAACCACGGAGCAGAAGCGGTGCGCCGGGACGGCGACTACTCCGAAGCGGCCGTCGCCGCGCGGTAACGCGGGATGAGCCGTTACCGACAGAGTCAGCAAATACCGAACGCGGGTCTGGTTCAACGGCGAACCAAGGGGGATCAACGGCGATCCCCCGGGCCCGCTCGGGTCACACCGAGCGGAGCCTTCACCCCCGGACAACAGAAAATATCGCGGTTCGCACGGCCCGTGACAGCATGACGGCATGGAGCCGAGCACTCCGCCGGGGACGACTGCGTCCGCGATTCTGTGGCTGTGGCCCGGGCAGGCGATCTATCGCGGACCGTCCCTGCGTCCGGACGCGCATTCCACCGCCGTGAACTGTCTGGCCGTCGGGTTGGACGCGCCGTTCACGCTCGCGACCGATGCCGTCACGCACACCGTGCGCAGCGCGCTGATCCCGCCGCGCCGGGTGCACCGCGTCGTCGCGGGCGGCGACCAGATGATGTTCTGCTATCTGGATCCGGGGTCGCGGGGCGCCCGAGCCTGCCGGGACCGGATGATCCGGTGGCACGCTGAATTCGGACTCGGCCATCGGGCGGAAGCCGCGCTCGCCACGGCTGCGAGCGGCACGTGCCCCGATCCGCGCTCGCTGGCCGAACTCATCGGCGCCGGGCCGGTCCCCACGCCGGACGACCGGGTTGCCGAGGCGATGGCGACCCTCCTCGCCCATCCCGCGCGGGAGTTCACCGCCGCCCGGTTCGCCGCGGCCGCGCACCTGTCGGAGTCGCGCTTCCTGCATCTGTTCGCCGCCCAGGCGGGCACCTCGTTCCGGCGGTACCGTCTGTGGGCCAGGATGCTCGACGTCGGCCGCGCGCTCGCCGAGGGCGCGAACCTCACCGCCGCGTCGGCCGACGCGGGCTTCGCCAGCCCCTCACACTTCAGCGACGCTTTCCGCACCCTGTTCGGCTTGTCGGCCACCACACTGCTCGCCACCGGAGTACGGATCGTCGTGCTGGACGAAGCGGAAGGGATCGAATCGGGCGTCCGAACGCGCTAGGCTACAAATTAGAACACGTTTCATTTCGGAGGAGACTCGATGGCCAAACAGATTCGCGACGTGGTGGAGCAATACGTCAAGCTGGTCGGCTCGGGGCCGACCGAGGACATCGTCGCTCTGTACGCGCCCGACGCGATCGTGGAGGACCCCGTCGGCACTCCACCCAAGCGCGGCCACGAGGCCATCCGCGAGTTCTACGAGGTGATCGCCGCACTGGATCGGGAGACCGAGTTGCGGCCGGAGGACGTGAGAATCGCGGGCAATCAGGCCGCGTTCCCGTTCACCATCGTCACCAAGGTCGGCGGGCAGCGCTTCGTCCTGTCACCGATCGATGTGATGGAGTTCGACGAAGAAGGCCGGATCACCGGGATGCGCGCCTACTGGAGCCAGGAGGACATGCGGGTCGAGCCCGAGTAGCGCCCGGCGGCCGGGTGCGCCAGGTCACATCGCGGCCCCATCACATTCCGGCACGGTCTCTCGTCCGAGAAGTAGGAACCACATCCGCTGATCGAAGGAGATCGACATGAGCGCCACCCGTATCGCCGCCGTCACCCCGCAACACGCGGGACCGACGACCAAGCTGCTCTACCGGCTGGCCAAGCGCCGCTTCCGCGAAGTGCCGGAGCCCTTCGCCGTCACCGCCAACCATCCGAAATTGCTGAGGGCCAGCGCGGTCCACGAGACCATGGTCGGCAAGGCCAGCACCGCCCTGCCCGCCGTCATCCGCGAGATCGCGGTGTATCGCACGGCCTGGACGATCGGCTGTTCGTGGTGCGTCGACTTCGGAGCCATGCTCATGCGCCTGGGCGAGCTGGACGTCGCGCGGCTGGAACATATCGCCGACTACGCGACCTCGCCGCTGTACTCCGACGACGAGCGCGCCGCCATCGCCTACGCCGACGCGATGACCGCAACGCCGACCACGGTCACCGACGAACAGGTCGCCGACCTGGAGCGGCGCTTCGGCCGAGCGGGTGTGGTGGAGCTCAGCTATCAGATCGCGCTGGAAAACTCACGCGCCCGGTTCAATTCGGCGCTCGGGATCACGGCGCAGGGTTTCAGCACCGATTCGTGCCGGGTGCCCTGGTCGTGAAAAGGGCCGCGGCGCTGCGGGAATGGTGCGATCCGACCTGGTACTTCGGCGCCGCGTTCACCCGGGGCTGTCGTTACGGCCCGGAATGCACTAAGAATAAGAGGTGTTGACGTCGCCTGGCCGTGCCGCGGCCGGCGGGCTACCTTCGCGAGTTTCGGTGCGGGGTAACGGCGTCTTCGGTTTCTCGAGTTCCCCTCCGCCCGACCGTTTGGAGCCGCATGCTCGACGAACAGACCCCGGACGACGACGTCGCACGGCTGGCGAGACGAGTCGAGAAGGCCCGCGGCCGTCTCGCCTACCAGTTCGACCCGGCTCTGACCGGCGCGCTGTCGGAGGAGGAACTGCTCGCTGAACGCGAACTGGCCGAACGGATCCGGACCCAGGACCGCGAACAGCGGTGGAAGCACGCCGAGGCGGGCGCCGCGGCCTCCGACCGGGCGCGGCACACCGCGGAGGCCATCGAGAAGGCCGAGATCAGGGACCTGCTTTTGGCGCGCAAGGCGATTGCCGCGCAGCGGCGCGCGTCCAGCCCGCACGCCAGGTTGGCGTCGCTGTACCGGCACCGCTCCTGGTCGCTCGGCGCGCTGGCCGGCGTGGTCGCCGCCGGAATGCTGTGGTCGGCGGTCAACGTTCAGCACAACATCGCCCCGGGTGGCCCGGGCGACCCACTGTACTGGTTCAGCTACCTGCTCGAGGCGATGATCAGCGTGTCGCTGATCATCATCATGATCGGCACGAACAAGGTCACCGAATGGGGCGTGCTGGACAACCGGAGCCAAGTGGCGGCGGCGGAAATGGCCCTGCTCGCGCTCACCGTCGGACTGAACACCTACCCGTACGTGAGCGCCGGGCGATGGTTCGACGCCGCCGTGCACGGTGTCGCCCCGGTGATGATCGGCGTCGCCCTGCTCATCCACGATGCCGCGAGCGCGCGATACGGACACGCGATCGGCTATGCCACCGAGCAGGTGCGGAGCTTGCCCGACCCGACCGGGCACGACCCCTTGCCGGAACGCTCCGCGGCGGACAGCCTGTCCAGCGCGGACGCCGACTTCCCAGTGGATCTGCACACTCCCGTGGTGCAGGGCGCACACAGCTAGACCTATCAGCCTGCGGTGCGGGGCAAGTCGTCGAAGAATGCCCGCTCTACTTCCGCGCCGGCGCGCGAGCCGTCGAGCCCTGTGCTCGCGCCCCGGTGATCAGTACGGATACCGGCGTTCGACTGCTTCCTTGGCCTCTTTCAGGCCGCACCCGGTGAGTTCGCGATACCGCTTGATCGCGTGAATCTTCTTGCCCTGCGCCAGAAGCGCATCGATCTCGGCCATGCCGTCGCCGCGCGGGACCGCAGGCACGGCACGCGGTGGCACGGCCGCTGCCTGCGCCTCGATGCCCAGATGGGTCATGATCAGGTCGAGCTTGGCGTGCAGGGCGTCGACCTTGCGCTCCAAGCGCCGGTTGGCGAACATGCCCCGATGGTATCGACCCCGGCCGCGTCAGGCCGCGTCGAGCACGGCGTCGGCGAGACTCGACATCGTCTCGAAGCGCGCCAGATCTCCCGCCAGCTCCAGCAGCCGGTCCACACACCGGGGCCCGGTTACCAGGCGCATCCTACGGCCGGTCTGGTCCAGCATGGACCGCGCGTCGACCAGGACGTGCAACCCGGCGACGCCGAAGAACGTGACCTTCGACAGATCGACGACCACCAAAGGCGCCGCCGTGCCCAGCGAGCCGATCAGCCTGCGTCGAAACACTTCGGCGGTGTAATGATCGACTTCACCCGCGAGCGCGCACAGCGTGACCGAGTCGCTCGGAACAGTAACGGAGATCTTGAGCCGCTCGGCGGGGTGATCGGCATTGCGAGCGGCGGTGAGAACGTACGTGGGGTTGGCCAAGCCTGTCGACATGAGGACCTCGGTCCAGTCGCCCGCGAGCAATCTCGGAAACGGGCTTGCTCGCGGGTTCAATGATGCGCCCCGGAGAAGAACGCCGGAACTAGGCTGTCTGCTCAACCCTCACGGAGGAGTACCCCCTGCGACGGGTCGCCACACCCGAATTACGCCGACTTCTCCCGGCGCTCCGGCCGCTGCGCCTTGCGCGGCACGATGGTGGGCAGGACGTTGTCGTTGACCGTATCCGCGTTGACGACGACCTTGGCGACATCGTCGCGGCTGGGGATGTCGTACATCGCGGGCTGCAGGACTTCCTCCATGATCGCCCGCAGGCCACGCGCGCCGGTGCCGCGCAGAATCGCCTGGTCGGCGACTGCCTCCAGCGCGTCGTCGGTGAACTCGAGGTCGACCCCGTCCATCTCGAACAGCCGGACGTACTGCTTGACCAGCGCGTTCTTCGGTTCGGAGAGGATCTTGACCAGCGATTCCTTGTCCAGGTTCGTCACCGACGCGACCACGGGCAGGCGGCCGATGAACTCGGGGATCAGGCCGAACTTGATCAAGTCCTCTGGCATGACCTCCGCGAAGTGATCGGTGGTGTCGATCTCGGCCTTCGACCGCACCTCGGCGCCGAAACCGATGCCGCGGTGGCCGGTGCGGTCGGAGATGATCTTCTCCAGACCGGCGAAGGCGCCCGCCACGATGAACAGCACGTTGGTGGTGTCGATCTGGATGAACTCCTGGTGCGGGTGCTTGCGCCCGCCCTGCGGCGGCACGCTCGCCTGAGTGCCCTCCAGGATCTTCAGCAGGGCCTGCTGCACGCCCTCGCCGGACACGTCACGGGTGATCGACGGGTTCTCGCTCTTGCGGGCGATCTTGTCGACCTCGTCGATGTAGATGATGCCGGTCTCGGCGCGCTTGACGTCGTAGTCGGCCGCCTGGATCAGCTTCAGCAGGATGTTCTCGACGTCCTCGCCGACGTACCCGGCCTCGGTCAGCGCGGTGGCGTCGGCGATGGCGAACGGGACGTTCAGCATCTTCGCCAGGGTCTGGGCCAGGTAGGTCTTGCCGCAACCGGTGGGACCGAGCATCAGGATGTTGGACTTGGCCAGCTCGACGGTCTCGCCGCGGCTGTCCCGCCCCTTGTCACCGGCCTGGATGCGCTTGTAATGGTTGTAGACGGCCACCGCGAGAGTGCGCTTGGCGGTGTCCTGGCCGATCACGTAGTTCTCCAGGAAATCCCGGATCTCGGCGGGCTTGGGCAGCTCATCGAGCTTGACCTCGCTGGACTCGGCGAGTTCCTCCTCGATGATCTCGTTGCAGAGATCGATGCACTCGTCGCAGATGTACACCCCTGGTCCCGCAATGAGCTTCTTGACCTGCTTCTGGCTCTTTCCGCAGAACGAGCACTTCAGCAGATCGCCGCCATCTCCGATGCGCGCCATCTCGTGGGTCCCTACTTCCTTGTCCGCGTGCAACCGTCCGTCCAGGTTGCCAGCTGTCCACCACTTTCGCAGCCGCAAACGCATCGGCTGATTTCGTGGCCGGTGGGGCAGTGCCGTCAACCGGGAGCAAAGGTCCCTAGGTTGACCGTACCCGGTGTTCGGGATGGAGGTCGACAACTCGCGCATGTTTCTCGCGCGGGTTGTGCGAGTCGTCACGAGCCATACCTCCGCACCGCCCGCCGCGCGGCGCCGTCGGTTCGAACAAATTCTCGAACCGCGGCGGCGCGAGGGCGGCCCGGCCGGGCGGTATGCCCCATTGCGTACTTCCCGGCCGGAATTCCCTGTCACAAAGCAATTTAGAGCGAACAGCCCCGGGATCGGCAATTCGCCCCCGCCGTCCCGGCCCCGGCCGGAAACGACGATTCGCGCCTTATTTCTGCGCGCTCAGCTTCCGGTAGTCGAACACCGTGTCGATGATCCCGTACTCCTTGGCCTCCTCGGCCGTCAGGATCTTGTCGCGGTCGGTGTCCTTGCGGATGGTGTCGGCGTCCTTGCCGGTGTGCCGCGCGAGCGTGCTCTCCATCAGGCGACGCATGCGCTCGATCTCGGCGGCCTGGATCTCCAGATCCGACACCTGGCCCTGGATGCCGCCCTCCAGCGAGGGCTGGTGGATCAGCACGCGCGCGTTGGGCAGGCAGGCGCGCTTGCCCGGAGTGCCCGCGGCCAGCAGCACGGCGGCGGCCGAGGCGGCCTGGCCCAGGCAGACGGTGGCGACGTCGGCGCGCACGTACTGCATGGTGTCGTAGATGGCCATCAGCGAGGTGAACGAGCCACCCGGCGAGTTGATGTACATGGTGATGTCGCGGTCGGGGTCCAGCGACTCCAGCACCAGCAGCTGCGCCATGATGTCGTTCGCCGAGGCGTCGTCCACCTGCACGCCGAGGAAGATGATGCGCTCTTCGAACAGCTTGTTGTACGGGTTGGACTCCTTGACGCCGAAGCTCGAGTGCTCGATGAACGACGGCAGGATGTAGCGCGCCTGCGGGCTCTGCGGTGCCATGCCGGACAGGCCGGCGCGCGGGTCGATCGAATTGGCCATCTTCGTCTCCAAAGTCGGTGCGGCGGCCGGACGTTCGAGGTGTCCGGGGGCCTGTGGGTGATCCGGTGCGTTACTTCTTGGCGCCGTTGGCCTGATTCGCGTGGCTGATCACGTGGTCGATGAAGCCGTATTCCAGGGCTTCGGCCGCGGTGAACCAGCGGTCGCGGTCGGCATCGGCGGTGACCTGCTCGACCGACTTGCCGGTGTGCTGCGCCTGCAGTTCGTTCAGCTCACGCTTCGTGTGCGCGAACTGCTCGGCCATGATCGCGATGTCGGCCGCCGAGCCGCCGATCCCCGCCGAGGGCTGGTGCATCATGATCCGCGCGTGCGGCAGCGCGTAGCGCTTGCCCTTGGTGCCCGCGGTGAGCAGGAACTGCCCCATGGACGCGGCCAAGCCCATGCCGTAGGTGGCGATGTCGCACTCGGCGAACTGCATCGTGTCGTAGATGGCCATGCCCGCGGTCACCGAGCCGCCCGGCGAGTTGATGTAGAGCGAGATGTCCTTGGTGGGATCCTCCGCCGAGAGCAGCAGGATCTGCGCGCACAGCTTGTTCGCGATGTCGTCGTCGACCTGTGTGCCGAGGAAGATGATGCGCTCACGCAGCAGGCGCTCGTACACCGAATCACTGAGGTTGAGACCAGCAGTCGCGGTTGTCATGACCCCTGCCTGGTTGATTGTCACGGATACCTGCCTTCTCTCGCCGGCTCGTTGCGGATTGCCACATAGCCATCACTGGTTGGATATGCCGCACCCGGTCGGACATGGCCATCCAACTTGTCGTCACAAACATTAACGAAGCAGGGCGGCACCGAACTCCCGGTACCGCCCTTTCTTCGCTCACAGCGCAATCAGCGCACCTCCCGGGCGTCGATCACGCCGACATTCCATGGAATTATTCGGCGTCCGCCGGGGCCGTCTCGACGGCCGCGTCCTCGTCGGCGGAATCGGCGGGGGCGCCGAACATTTCGGTGGTGTCCACCGAGTTGCCCGCGGAGTCGGTGACGGTCACCTGGCCGACCACGCCCGCCAGCGCCTTGCCGCGCCGCACGTCGGCGAAGATCGCGCCCAGCTGGCCCGCCTGCTGCACCTGCTGGATGAACTGCTCCGGCGACAGGCCGTAGCGCTGCGACTGGAACAGGATCCGCTCGGTGAGCTCATCCTGGCCGACCTGGGTGCCCTCCGCCTCGGCGATCGCGTCCAGCAGCAGCTGGGTCTTGACCGACTTCTCGGCGGCCTGCTTGGTGTCGGCGTCGAACTCCTCGCGGGTGCTGCCCTGCGCCTCGAGCGCCTCGGCGAACTTGGCCTCGTCGTGGTCGAAGCCGTGCACCGCGTCGTGGGTCACCGCGTCGATCTCGGCCTTCACCACGGCCTCGGGCAGCGGCACCTCGACCTGCTCGAGCAGGGTGTCCAGCACCTTGTCGCGGATCTCGCCCGCCTGCTGCACCTTCTTGACCCGCTCGACGCGGCCGCGCAGATCGTCCTTCAGCTCCTCCAGCGTGTCGAATTCGCTGGCCAGCTGCGCGAACTCGTCGTCGGCCTCGGGCAGCTCACGTTCCTTGACGGTCTGCACGGTCACGGTGATGACCGCGTCCTTGCCCGCGTGCTCGCCCGCGACCAGCTTCGAGGTGAACTCCTTCGACTCGCCCGCCGACAACCCGACCAGCGCCTCGTCCAGGCCCTCGATGAGCTGACCGGAACCGACCTCGTGGGACAGGCCGGTCGTGGCGGCCTCGGCCACCTCCTGGCCGTCCACGGTCGCCGACAGGTCGATCGAGACGAAGTCACCGTCCTGCACCGGACGCTCCACCCCGGTCAGGGTGCCGAAGCGCTGGCGCAGCGACTGCAACTGCTCCTCGATGTCCTCGTCGCCGACAGTGAACGCGTCGACGGTGACCGCGATGCTCGCGTAGTCCGGCAGCGTGATCTCCGGCCGCACGTCGACCTCGGCGGTGAAGGCCAGCTCCTGGCCGTCCTCGATCTTGGTGATCTCGATCTCGGGCTGACCGATGACCTTCACCTCGGAGGTGGTGACGGCCTCGCTGTAGCGACCGGGCAGCGCGTCGTTGACGACCTGCTCCAGGATCGCGCCACGGCCGAGACGGGCCTCGAGCAGCTTCGCTGGCGCCTTACCGGGACGGAAGCCGGGGATGCGGACCTGCTTGGCCAGTGCCTTGTACGCGCGGTCGAAATCCGGCTTCAGCTCCTCGAAGGGCACCTCGACGTTGATCCGGACCCGGGTCGGGCTCAGCTGCTCGACGGTGCTCTTCACGGACATGCTCCTTGTTCGTTGTTCGTACTGGTTGACGTTCGTCTTGCGGCGCCCCGCCCCCGGCATTCCGGGATCGGAACGGCGGGCGAGGCGGCCCTACGCCGGCTGCCGCATTCCCCCACCGGCGCCGATCCGAACCGGAGTCCCGGCCTCGGCCGAGACGACGAGGGGTGCGGCGTACGCCACGCATCCCGACCAGGTTAGTTGACCGGCCGAGCGGACCTGCATCCGGCGGTGCCCCGGCGGGCGACGCGAGCGGCCGGGCTACTTCCCCACCGAGACCGCGTCGGTGACGAAGACCAGCGTCTCGTACGGGGCGATGCCACGCCCGCCCGCGCCGTAGCCCAGCTCCGGCGGCACGATCAGCAAGCGGCGCGCGCCCTCCTTGACGCCGACGAGTCCCTGATCCCAGCCGGGGATGACCTGTCCCCCGCCGAGGGTGAGCTGGAACGGCTTGCCGCGCTGGAACGAGCTGTCCAGCGTCTTCTTGTCCGACCAGGTGACCAGCGCGTAATTCATGGTCAGCTGCTGGCCGGGCGCGGCGCCGGGCCCGCTGCCCTCCTTCAGATCCTTGACGATCAGCTGCTTGGGCGGGTCGCAGTTGTCGGGGAGGGCGATCTTCGGCGCGGCGCCGAAATCTCCGGTGACGCGGATGTCGTCGGCGGTGCACTCGCGGCCCTTGCTCTGGGTAGCCGGGCGCTGCGCGGAAGGCCCCGCCGCCGCGGTGGTCCGCGTCGTGGAGACGGCGGGAGCGGACTCGTCGTCCGAGCCGCAGGCCGCCAGCACGATGGTGGTCGCGGCGACGGCGCCGATACCGATGATCCTGCCGAGAATGTGCATGCCGCGGACCCTAGACCACGAACGGGCCCCGGGTGGGACGAGCTTCCCGCGACACGCTCGGACCGCCGCGCGGCCCGCTGCGGCTAGGCTGGCGGTGAATTCTCCATCCGGCGTTGTCGATTCCGATCGGCAACCTTCGCAGGACCGCGACGGCGGCCGGTCGTGGCGCCGCCGTCCCCGATGCCATGAGCGTGAGGAGAGTCGGCACATGACCCACATGGCGAGTGCGGGTGGCGATACTTCGGCGGACAACGTCGGCAGCACCGGCGGCCGGACCGTCGCACCGCGTCCCTACCGGCTGGCGGACGTGCCGGGCCCACTGGCACGCAACGAGCTGACGGCGATCGACGCGTGGTGGCGCGCCGCGAACTATCTCGCAGTCGGCCAGATCTACCTGACGGCTAATCCGCTGCTGCGCGAACCGCTGCGCGCCGAGCACGTCAAACCCAGGCTGCTCGGGCACTTCGGCACGGTGCCCGGCCTGAATCTCGTGTGGGTGCATGCCAATCGCGCGATCCGGCAACGCGGCCTGAACGCCGTCTTCGTCGCGGGCCCCGGGCACGGCGGTCCGGGCCCGAACGCGTGCGGCTGGCTGGAGGGGACGTACTCCGAGGTCTACAGCCACATTCCGCAGGACGCCGCGGGCATGGGCGCGCTGTTCCGCCAGTTCTCCTTTCCCGGCGGGGTGCCGAGTCACTGCGCACCGGAGACGCCGGGCTCCTTCCACGAGGGCGGCGAACTCGGCTATTCGCTGCTGCACGCGTTCGGCGCCGCCCTGGACAACCCCGATCTCACCGTGTTCTGCGTGGTCGGCGACGGCGAGGCGGAAACGGGTCCGCTGGCCACGAGCTGGCATGCGAACAAGTTCCTCAATCCGGCGCGCGACGGCGCGGTGCTGCCGATCCTGGCGCTGAACGAGTACAAGATCGCCAATCCGACCATCCTGGCGCGCATCCCGGAGCCGGAGTTGCTGTCGCTGCTGCGTGGCTACGGCTACGAGCCGATCGTCGTCGCCGGCGACGATCCCGCGGCCGTCCACCAGGCGATGGCCACGGCGGTGGACACGAGCATGGAACGCATCGGGCGGATCCAGGGCGCCGCACGCGACGGCGCCGATGGGGCACGGCCCAGCTGGCCGATGATCGTGCTGCGCACACCCAAGGGCTGGACCTGTCCGCCGGTGGTGGACGGCGACCAGGTCGAGGGCACCTTCCGCGCGCACCAGGTGCCGTTGCCGGGCGCGCGCACCGACGCGGACCACCGCGCGGTGCTGGAACAGTGGCTGCGCTCCTACCGTCCGGAGGAACTGTTCGACGACGACGGCAAGCCGGTGCCGGAGCTGACCGCTCAGGTACCCGTCGGGGAACGGCGGATGAGCGCCAACCCGGTCGCCAACGGCGGTACGCTGCTGCGCGACCTGTACCTGCCGGACTGGCGCGACTTCGGCGTCGAGGTCACCGCGCCGGGCGCGACCCGGCACGAGGCCACCAGGGTGCTCGGTGGCTGGCTGCGTGAGGTCACCAGGCACAATCCGGACAACTTCCTCACCTTCGCGCCGGACGAACTGGCCAGCAACCGCTTGCAGGACATCCTCGAGGTCACCGGCCGCAACTGGCAGGCGGAGATCGACCGCCGCGACCAGAAACTCGACCGCGGCGGCCGGGTGATCGAGGTGCTGTCCGAACACATGTGCCAGGGACTGCTCGAGGGCTATCTGCTGACCGGCAGGCACGGCGTGTTCACCTGCTACGAGGCGTTCATCCACATCGTGGACGCCATGTTCAACCAGCACGCCAAATGGCTCGACGCCAGTTCGGCGGTGCCGTGGCGGCGTCCGATCCCCAGCCTGAACTACCTGTTGTCCTCGCACGTGTGGCGCCAGGACCACAACGGCTTCACCCACCAGGACCCCGGATTCCTGGACGTGGTGCTGAACAAGAAGGCCTCGATCGTGCGGGTGTACCTGCCGCCGGACGCGAACACGCTGCTGTCCACCTACGACCACTGCCTGCGCTCCCGCCACTACGTGAACGTGGTGGTCGCGGGCAAGCAGCCGCAGGCCGATTGGTTGTCGGTGACCGAGGCCGCCGAGCACTGCGCACGCGGGATCGGCATCTGGCCGTGGGCTGGCCACGGCGACGAGGTGGGCACCATGCCGGACGTGGTGCTCGCCTGCGCGGGCGACATACCGACGCTGGAGACCCTCGCCGCGGCCGCGATCCTGCGCGAACGTCTGCCCGACCTGCGCGTCCGGGTGGTGAACGTAGTCGACCTGATGCGGCTGCAAACGCAGGACGAGCACCCGCACGGCCTGCCGGACAGTGAGTTCGACACGCTCTTCACCCAGGACCGGCCGGTGATCTTCGCTTTCCACGGCTACCCGTGGCTGATCCACCGGCTGACCTATCGGCGCACCAACCACGACGAACTGCACGTGCGCGGCTATCGGGAGCGCGGCACCACGACCACGCCGTTCGACATGGTGATGCTGAACGATCTGGACCGCTACCACTTGGTGATGGACGTGATCGATCGGGTGCCGTCCCTGCGCGAGCGGGCCGCGGGGCTGCGGCAAGAGATGGTCGACGCGCGGTGGACGGCCCGTGCGTGGACCAGGGAACACGGCGAGGACCTCCCCGAGGTCGCCGACTGGAACTGGCCTTACCAGCGGAACTGAGCCCCACGAACCCGGCGGCAGAAAGTACGATCGACCGTATGGAAAGTGGTCAGCGAACCGCCGAGATCACCGACAAGCGCCTGTTGCGCGGTGCGAAGACGCGTGCCACGGTGCTGCGGCATGCGGTCGACATCGCCTCGCTCGACGGATTGGACGGCCTGAGTTTCGGCAGGCTGGCCGAAGACACCGGTCTGAGCAAGGCCGGAATCCAGACCCTCTTCCGCACCAAGGAAGCACTCCAACTGGCCACCATCGATCACGCACGCGACCGCTTCGTGGAAGCGGTCGTCGAACCCGCACGGTCCGCGCCGCACGGCGTCGCCCGTCTGCGGGCCTTGGTGGAGCACTGGATGGTCTATGCCACGACGCCGCTGTTCGCGGGCGGATGCTTCCGCGTCGCGACCATGGCCGAGCACGACAGCAAGCCGGGCCCGGTGCGCGACGCCCTGCTCCGCGATCAGGGAGTGTGGGTTCGGCTGCTGGCGCGGGAGCTGCGCGCGGCGGCGTCCGCCGGTGAGATCCCTGAACTGGACGCCGATCTGGTCGCCTTCCAGATCGATGCGGTGCTCTGCGCGACGAATACCGCGCTGCGGATCGGTGATCCAGAGGCCGCCGACCGCGCCCACCGCATCGTCGAAGGCTTTCTGCGACCATCGTGAACTCGCACTATACGCGTTGAGTATGACTCGAATCGAATTGTCGCAGATACCAGGACATTCGGAAATCTCGGACACGAGCCCCACGACCTTGTATCTTGCGAACAACGCGTTCCGCGCGTTTCCTAAGCAACTCCCCCCATCCGTCGCCGTTGCCGGAGGGCGCGCAGAAGGGCGGTTCCCCATGAACCACACAGCCGAGGCGACCGGGTTCGAAATCCTAGGTGCGATCTTGATGGTGGCCTGGATGGTCGTCATGTGGGCGGCCGTCGGCGTGCTCGCCATCGCGATGCGCAAACCGTTGCGACCATGGATGTTCCGCACCGCGCTCGGTGTGATCGCGTTGGGCGTCATCGCCCAGATAGGTCACTTCCAGGAGCACGTGGCACAGGTCGGATACTGGGTCCAGCACCCGAACTCACCGGCGTGGATGACGCCGTGGGGCACCGGCTTGGCCAAGGGATTCGGCCAGGTCAACCATATGAAGCCGTCGCTCGGGATGGAAATCTTGCACTTGGTCGGCAATTTCCACTTCCTCGCCGGACTGGTCGGTGTCGCACTGGTCACCCACCACGCCCTGGAGAGCAAGGCGCGCAAGTGGGGCCGCATGGGCGTACTGATGCAGGGCATCCACGGACTCGAGCATCTCGCGCTCACCCTGACGGTCGCCTTCGGCACCAAAGCGATCGGCCTGTCGACCTTCTTCGGCCTGCTCGACCCGGGAGCCGGTGCGTCGACCTACCGCATCTGGTGGCATTTCCTGGCCAACGTGATCGGCACGAGCATCTTCGCGATGGCGCTGTACTACCTGTGGCAGGAGCGCGCCGTGATCGAAGCCCCGTTCCGCAACCCCGCCGCCGCGAAGCCGAGCCGCGCGCCCGCGGCGGCCACGGGTTCAGGGGCCCCGGCATACGCGGCGGTCACCGAGGCCTGATCCAGCAACCCTAAAAGGGCGTCTGCCATCGCGGCAGGCGCCCTTTTCGTGTATGTGCGAAGGGCTTTCCGTCGCAGCCCGTTCATCAGCCCACAGCGGCGAGCCGCGCGGCACTGCCGCTGCCCTTCATTCGCCCCCGCATCCCGCGCGCATGCCGACTCCACCTCCGCGGTCAGCACGGCCCTGGCGTGGTGAGTGCAACGAAGACACAGCACCCGTACCCCGGCCGGTCGTGCTACCCACGTCACTTTCGGCGAGAGCGCCGCATCACTGCCGCGCCCCCTACCCGGCCCGCCGGAAGGCCGCACCGTCCCGAAAAAGCATCGCGTCGAGCAAGTTTCGCAAAGCCCCCGGGTTACGGGCGGTCGGCATCACCCCTGGTCAAGACGCCGACCCAGGCCGGAAACTCCGCAATTCTTCCCAAGTATGGGAAAGCACTCGACAAGATATCGACCCGTCGATTAATGTGACGTTATCCAACGGCACGATAGATAGGGACCCGCCGATCGGACCACACCGGGCCGATCTCCGATCCCGAGGTGGCGAGATGAACGGACGCGAACGATGACCGGCATCACGCCGCACCAGCGACGGACACAGACCTGGCTCGTCCGCCCGCTGATCGTGAGCGCGATAGCGGCCACGCCGGAAACCCCGGCGCCGGCCGAAGCGCTGGCCGGGCCCGACGCGATCGTCGCGGCACCGCGCCCCGCAGACCCGGGCCGCCACGGAGACGACAGGCCGGGCTCTTCCCATCCCGACAACCGGGACCGAGCCGACCGGCACCGGCCCGCGGACCAGACGTCCGCGACGGATGCCGCCCCGATCCCTTCCCCGCCCCCACCTCGCGCGGCAACCCCGACCATCGACGTTCGCCGCACCGCCGCCGCTCGAACCGTGTCGCCGCGCACGGCTCGAATTCCGAACGGAGACTTACGATGACCGCCACGACCCACTCCGCCGCACGGCGACTGCTCGCCTGTACCGCGATCGTCGGCATCCTCACCGCCGGCGCCGTCGGCATCGCGGGCGCCGAGTCGCACTCGGGCCCCTCCGACCCGCGCAACGGCACCGGCGACACCAACGGCTGGCACCAGATCGACCCGATGGGCTACAACCACCGCGACAACGACCCGCTCCGCGCGGACGAGCACGACGACGCCATCCGCGACTACCACCAGCGCCAGAGCACCCCTGCGCCGGCCGACACCACCACGGGCAACAATTCCGTCAGCCCCAGCTGGTCGCGCGTCGCCCGCCCGGACGGCAGCGGCTACACCGTCTGCCGCCCGCAGGCCCGCTGGTGCCAGTGATCGCCGGACCGGCTCACTCACTCGCACCCACAATCTTCCGCGACGTCCTTCTGGACTGATCGTACCGCTGTCTAGCGGCACATTACTTGAAGTATCACCAATCCCGGAAATCCACTCCGGCCGGGATAGCGCACGAAAGAGAAACACCAATGATCAACATTAACGGGCTTCGCCGGACGACCGCGTGTAACGACAAGCGCGGCACGGCACGGACGCTCACCCTGCTGGCGGCGGCAGCGGTGGCGGCGGGCGGCCTGAGCCTCGGCGCGGGCACCGCCGAGGCTCAGGGCGCTGCCTGCCTCTGGGCCGGTGGCGCCTACGGCCAGGGCACCACCGTCGTCGCGGGGGGCTCGACCTTCACCTGCGGCACCGATGGGGTCGGCGCGCCCTACTGGCACCGCGGACACAATGTGCGGCAGGCCAGCACCGTGCCCAACCCGGGCGCCTACACCCACCCCGCGGGCCTGTTCAGCCCCGGCGCCCGCCAGTACGGCACGGAATACAACGACTACTGCGTCGGAAGCCAGCTCATCGAGGGTTCCGAGGACGTCTACCAGGTCGTCTCGGACGGACGCGGCTCCGTGTGGTGGAAGGCCGCGGGATCGATCGACCAGTGGGCCTTCGATCCCGGCACCGGGCCGCAGCATTCCTGGCGGTCGTCGAGCCTGTGCTACGACGGCTCCCTGACCTGACCCCTGACCGACCTTCTTACCGGCACGCCCGTGACCGCCGCCGCGGTTACGGGCGTGTTCGCGTTCGCGCGGGCCTTCGCTCCGATTCCAGCCGAATCCGCTCCTCGAGGTGATCCGGCACGTGCCAGCTGATGTCGGCCCTGGTAGCCGCCATCAGCTTTCTGCGTACGGTCGCCACCTGTGCATCGACCGTCCGGATCGAGCTGCCCCTGCGCGCGGCGATGGCGCTGTTGGCCCAGCCCGCGGCGGCCAGCACGGCGACCTCGCGTTCCGCGGGCGTCAACTCGTCCCAGCGCGAGGCCGTCGACCTGGCCTGCGACCGCCGCGCAGGCAGCAGCCGATCGGCGGGCAACCTGCCCAGCAGCAGTAATTGCAGTTCGTCGCGTTCGGGACGCAGGCGGGCGCCGCGCTGAACCGCCGCTTCGTGCGCCTCAGCGCCGAGGACCGCGGTGACCGCCGCGACCGCCTGAGCGGTGCCCCTGGCGACCAGGGTCACCCGGTCGGCGACGATGCCCATGGAGCGGTGCAGCGTAGCGATCCCACCTTGCAGATGGGCGATCTCGGTGGCGGCGGCGATCGCTTCGGCGCTGTCGGTGTCCCCCGCCTCGATCCGGGCGGACAGCAGGTAGGTCAGCGCCATCATCATGAAATGCGCGACCCAGCCCGCCGTCCAGGTGTCCCCCGTGATCAGCAGGCGTTCCAGGGTGGACCGCCCGAGCGTGACCGCCTCTCGCGGATCGCCGTGCCGGGACACCGCGATCATCCAGGCCAGCTCCGCCCATGAGGTCGCCCAGCCCGCGTCGGAAGCGACGGCCCGGTCCAGATGCCTGCGCGCGGCCCCGAGCGCGACGTCCGCGTCACCGAGGTTCGCGTACGTGAGCGCCTCGAACAATTCGCTGCGCTGCTCTCCGGCCCGGTCGCCCAAGGTGGCGAATTTCCTGCGCGCCCTGGCCAGCACGTCCACCGCCCGGATGTCGAGATGGATCAGCAGCAGTTCGAGTCCCCAGGTGAACTCCACCGCGGCGGGCAGGCCGACATCGGTCGCCGTCGTCTCCCGCCAGCCGCGCCGAAGTTCCGCGTCGGACAGGCACTCCGCGGCGCATTCGTCCAACAACTGCGCGGTATAGGCGTGTCTGCCCTGCCAGATGGCGATCCAGCCCACCAGCGCGGTCGCGTTGATCCGCAGCCGGGTCGGCGGCGGCTCCACCTGCGCGGTGACTTCCAGCGCCTGTTCGGTCAGGCTGGTGATGGCGCGGTTGGACCCGGTGATGAACGGCACGCGCAACGCCATCAGCGTCGCGGCGGTCTCCAGCCCGACCACGGCCTCCTCCGGATCGGCGAGACTGGTCTCGACGGCGATGAGGATGTTGTCCCAGGCCGCCCGGGCCCAGGCGATCCACTCCTGCTCCCGCGGGCCGTACCAGGTGGCCGGGCCCGCGGCCACGCGGTCGCGATAGTGCCGCCGATGCCGGGCGAACAGCCGCGCCTCGTCCAGGTGATCGCCGCGGGCCGACAGCCGGTCGCGCACGAACACCCGAACGCTTTCCAACAGGTAGTAGCGCACCGTCGAGGTGGTGATACGGGCCGACAGCAGCGAGCGTTCCACCAGGCGCTCGAGCAGCCCCTCGATTCGCTCCGCGGGCAACGTCGCGTCCGCGCACACCGCGACGATCGCGTCCACGTCGGCCCCGCCGCACGGCGTCTCGTCGTCCTCGGCGTCGCAACCGGTGGCGAACACGGACAAGCGGTCCAGCAGCAACTGCTCCGACGCGGTACACAGGCCGTAGGACCAGGCGATCACGTCACGCACGCTGCGGTGCCGTTCGCCGATGCCGCCCCTGGCCCCGTGCGTCCACTGCAGGCGGCGATCGTCGGTGTCACCGGACAACTCGCGCAACAGGATCGCCGGTGGCCGGTGCAGCAGCCGCGCCGCGGCCAGGCGGATGAACAGCGGGTTGTTGTCGACGTGCCCGCAGATGCGGGTGGCGATGGCGAGCTGGCCCGGATCCTCGGAGATCGGCCGTCCGGTGCGCTCGGCTCGCCGCCGGAACAGTTCGAGGGCGTGCACGCTGGACAGCGGAGGCACGGCCACCAGCTGCTCGTCGATCCAGCCGATCGGCTCCCGGCTGGTCGCGACGATGGTCAAGCCGGGGGCCGCCTGGAGCAGTCCGATGATCAGCGGGCCGACTCCGGCCAGCACGTGTTCGCAGTTGTCCAGCACCAGGATGGTCCGGTGCGTCTCGCCATCGGCGAGACCGTCGGCGAAGATCTCCACCAAACCGTCCCAGGCGGAGCGGCCCGCGATGCCGTTCTTCGCGACGGACAGCAGCACCTCCTCGGCGACCGCCCCGGTCTCCGCGCCGGGCACCAGCCGGGCCAGGCGCGTCCAATACACCGGGTGCCGCGCCGCGCCGCGATAGCGCCGTACGGCTTCCACCGCCAACGTCGTCTTGCCGATGCCGCCAGGCCCGACCAGGGTGATCAACCGGGCGCTGGACGAGCTCAGCAGGGCTTCTATCCGCCGCAGTTCGGCATGCCTGCCCACGAACTCGACGGGCGCGGCGGGACCGTTGTCACCACCGCTGTTCACCTCCGACATGCCGACGCACCTACCGATCCAGACAATCACCGCTCGAGCAGCCTAATGGGCGCGGCCGGGGGAAGGGTTTCGCACGCCTCCGGCCCGGTCGCCGGGGAGGCAGTGGTCTATCGATCCCGGCTCCCCCCTCGACGGCGCCGGCTGGGCCGCCGCTCGGATTCGTAGCGCACCCGATCGGCGAGTTCATCGGGGATGTGGGCGGCGATGTCGGCGCGCGAGGCGATCTCCAGCTTCTGCCGGATGGCGGCGACCTGCGCGTCGACCGTGCGGATGGAGCTGCGCCGCCGCCCGGCGATGGCGCTGTTGGGCCAGCCGGCCGCCGCGAAGACGGCGACATCGCGCTCGGCGTCCGACAGATCGTTCCAGCGGGAAGCGGGCCGCCGCGACACCGGCCGGGAGGCCGCCGGGCGATCCGGGCGCCGGGAGGCCGGGACCGGATCCGCAATGGAACACCACAGTGCGTCCAGTTCGGGCCGCAGTCGCGTTCTGCGCTCGGCGGCGGCATAGGCCCGGTCGCCGAGCACCGCGCGGGCGGCCTCCGCCGCGCCGCGGAGTTCGGCGGCGATCAACGGAACGCGTTCGACGGAGATGCCCATCGAACGCTGCCGCGTCTTGAAACTGCCGACCAGATACGCGATCTCCGTCGCGGTGTCGGTGCACTCGGCACGATCGCGGCCCTCGGCGCGCTGCGCGAGCAGGACCTGGGCCAGCGCGACGATGTGCGCGCCCACCGCCCAGCTCGCCGTCCAAGTGTCCTGCTCACCGCGGTGCCGAGTGAGCACACCATGGGTCAGCGTCAGCGCCTCGGCGGCGGACCCGTGCTTGGCCAGCGCCACCGCGCGCGCGATCTCGGCCCAGGCTCGCGACAACGTCGAGCCCGACGATGCCGACCGCGCCAGGAACCGCGCGGTGTGCTCCAGCGCCTGCGTCCGGTCGCCGACGAGAGCGGCGCAGAACACCACGAACACGTCACTGCGCTCCGCGCCGATGCGATCGCCCTGTTCGGCGAACTTGTGGCGGGCCCGGGTGAGGACGGTGATCGCGCGCCGGTCGCCGCGCACGAGCATCAGTTCGAGGCCCCACATCCACTCGACCGGCGCGGGCAGCCCGAAATCTGTGTCGGTGTATCGCGGGCCCGCATCCGACGGCAGGGCGGCGCGGTCGGCGAGCAGTTGCGGGATGTGATCGGTCCGCCCCTGCCACAGCGAGTTCCAGCCGAGCAGAGCGGTGGCCAGGTCGGCGAGCCCGGAGGTGCCGGGGCCGGAGCCGCGGGTGGCCTCCAGCGCGCGTTCGGTCAACCGGGTCAGCGCGCCGGCGCCGGACTTGACGTACGGCACCTTCATCGAGAGCAGGACGGTGGCGATCTCGAGGGCGACCACGGCTTCGGCCGGGTCCGCCAACCCGGATTCGATGCCGAGCACGATGTCGTTCCACGCCGACCGCGCCCATGCCAGCCAGGTCTGATCCTGCGGACCGAGCCAGAGGGCCTGTCCGGCGACCACCTTGTCCCGCAGATACCGGCGGTGCCGTCCGGCGAGCCGGTCGAGCTCGGCGCGGCCCCGGCGGCACAGCCGCTCCCTGGCGAACACCCGGACGCTGCCCACCAGGTACCAACTGACCGTGGTCGCGGTGAGGTGCGCGGACAACAGCGACTGTTCGGTGAGCCGCTCCAGCAGATGTTCGATCTCACCGGCGGGCAGGTCGTCATCGGCGCATACCGCGATCGCGGCGTCGAGGTCGATGCCCCCGCGCAGCGACTCGTCGTCGGTCTCGTATCCGGCGGCGAAGACCGACAGCCGCTCGAGCAGCAACTGCTCGGAGGCCCCGCACAGCGCGAACGACCACGCGATCACGTCGTAGACGCCGCGGTGGCGCCGCTCGGCGCCCGCACGTGCTCCGTGGGTCCAGTGCAACCGCTTGTCATCCGCGTCGCCGGTGAGTTCGTGCAGCACCATGATCGGCGGTTGATGCCGCAGGCGCGCCG
The DNA here is from genome assembly GCF_040644075.1 of Nocardia sp. NPDC047038. NCBI lineage: Bacteria > Bacillati > Actinomycetota > Actinomycetes > Mycobacteriales > Nocardiaceae > Nocardia > Nocardia sp. NPDC047038. Next base: position 161,459 of record NZ_JBEYVQ010000010.1, read on the forward strand.
CGGCAAGTCGGATGAACAGCGGGTTGTGGTCGACCCGGCGGCAGATCCGCGCGGCAACGGCCGTCGCCTCGCGCTCGTCCGGGATCGCGCGTCCGATGAGTTCGGCCCGCTGCCGGAACAATTCGAGCGACTGCCGCGGCGACAGCGGCGGTACGGGCAGGATGTACTCGTCGGCCCAGCCGATCGGTTCGCGGCTGGTGGCCAGGATGGTCAGTCCCGGTGTGCCTTCCAGCAACTCGGCGATCATCGCCGCCACCGCGCCGAGCAGGTGTTCGCAGTTGTCCAGGACGAGCACGGCGCGCTCGGTGCGACGGTCTCCGCTGGTGAAGGTGCGCACCAGCGCGTCGCGGGCCGGCGGCGAACCGGCATCGGCGCACACGGCCGACTGCATCACGTCCTGCGCGGTGGCGGTGCTGTCGGCCTCCAGCCCGGCCAATCGCGCCCAGTACACCGGCCTGCCCCGCACGCGGGCGCAACGGCGTAGGGCCTCCGCGGCTAATCGGGTTTTGCCGATCCCGCCCGGGCCGACCAGGGTGATCAGGCGGGCGCCGCCGTCCAGCAGCGTGCCCAGCCGGTCCAATTCCGTTTCCCGGCCGACGAATTCACTGGTGGATGCAGGCAGCACGTCGCCACGTGCCTGAACCAGGGACATAAAACGAAAGTTAGCCGACGACGCGGCAAAGCGCTCGACAATCAGAGGTTACGTCGACGGTGAAGCCGTCCGCTCGCGCGGTCGCCGGTCCGGTACGCGCTTCCCGCGCCGGTTCCTACCTGGCGGAGGCCATCTGCTGGTAGTGCATCTGGACCACCGCGCTGTCGAAGGTCATCACGTCCACCAGCTGCAAGCCCGACACCACCGCGGGCGTCGGGAACAGCGGAATCCCGCCACCGAGCAGGATGGGATGCACGAACAACCGGTACTCGTCGATCAGGTCGTGCTTCATGAACGCCGACGCCGTCTCCGCGCCGCCGAACAGGACCATGTCGCATCCCGGCTGCGCGCGCAACGCCGTGACCTCCTCGACGAGGTCCTCCCTGACCACGCGGGTGTTCCACCCCGCGCAGGCCATGGTGCGCGAGAAGACCAGTTTCGGCGTCTCTTTCCAGCACCGCGCGAAGTCCACGTAGAACTCCGAGATCGCCGGATCCACGTCGGCGGTCGGCCAGAACGACGCCATGATCTCGTAGGTCTTGCGGCCGTAGAGGAACAAGTCGGCCGAGCGCAATTCGTCCAGGAACGACTCGCACAGTTCCTCGTCCACCACCGGCCAGTGGACCTCCTGATCCGGCCCTTCCGCGAAGCCGTCGAGCGACATCTGCATCCACAGTGTCACGCTTCCCATGTGCCCACACCCATCTGCTGCCCTTGTGCGACATTCAGATTGTCGGGGGGAGCGACACTTCGGCGCATCGGTAGGTTGCCCGCAGACATACCTAAGTAGGGGATGTCAGGCGACTCGGCGCCGCGATCGCGCGCCGGATGGTGCCAATATACCGTTGATCAACGGCACGTTACCGCCACGTATCGCCAATGATGGGAATCTGAAACAGAAATTCTTCGGTCGGCGACGCCAGGCGGTCGGATCAGGCTTCCGGCAGCGCCTCGGCCAGCTCGGCGTCCTGGTCGAGATACCTTGCGACGAGCCGGTTCACGAGTTCGGCGGTGGTCTCCGCCGGGACCGGCCTGGTCGCCGCCAGGCGCTGGGCGAGCTCGGCGACCTGCGCCGGACCGCGTTCGGAGTCCTGGAACGACGCCCACGCGGTGCGCCGGAACAGGTCCACGTAGCGGCGGGCGATCCGCTCCGCGTCGGCACGCAGCTTCTCCAACTCGCCGAGGACCTCGTCGGCCGGGATGCCCGCGGCCGCCATCTGGTCGAGGCTCTGGGTCAGACGGCGGTCCGCGATCCGGTAGGTCGCGGCGTCGACGGGCTCGTACAGACCCGCGGCGACGACCCGGGCCAGACCGTTGGGCACGTCGCGATAGCGCTCCGCCAGTTCGGTCGCCGCGATCGTTTCCCCGGCGTCCACGACGAGCGGCTCGGTCGCGCCGGGCTCGCCGACACCGAGAATGTCCCCCAGGTCGTCGCCACGGTCCCAAGCGTTGAGCAATTCCTTGATGCCGTTGAGTTTGATCCCACGATCGAGCAACCTGCTGATGGTGCGCACCCGATTGAGGTGGTCGGCACCGTAGAACCCGGTACGCCCCTTGACCTGCGGGGGCGGCAGCACACCGCGTTCGTGGTAAACGCGCAGGCTGCGCACGGTCGTACCGGCCTCCCGCGCCAGCTCGTCGATCGTGTATTCCACACCCGCAGTCATACCTCAAGGAAACCACATCGCAACACGTGACGACCGCCGGTGCGCGGCCATTGCCGGGACGACCGACCGGTCTCTAGCGACATTTCAGCAAACATCACTGGCGTGCTGCGACGCGGCCTCCCGAGGGCGCGCCCACCAGCCGTTCTTCCCGCCTCTGGAAATCCATCCGACGCCCGGTTCCGCCGCTGCGCCTATCCTTCCGGCATGGGTGAATCCGCGGGTCTTCCGGCCAGTCTCGCCGACCGCGAGCGCGCGATGCGCGAGCTGACCCACCACCTGGGCACCGGACGGTTGAGCCTGGCCGAGTTCGACGAACTCAGCGCGGCCGTCGCGGCCGCGACCAGCAAGAGTCAACTGGCCGAACTGTTCGCCGACCTGCCGGGCAGCACACCGCCCCCGGCCGAGGTCACCCCGGTCAACCCGCTGCCGCGCCTGGTGGTGCTGGCCGGGGCGGCCGTGGTCTTCTCGGTGGTGCTCGCGGTGACCACGGGCAACTGGCTGTGGCTGCTGATGATATTGGCCGCGCCAGCGCTTTTCATGCTCACCGCGCGCACCACCTGAGACCGCTCACCACCTCGACTTCGGCCGCACGTAGTTGGCCAGGTCGACCAGGCGGTAACGGTGCAGCCGGTGCGGGGCGATCCGGGCCAGCGCCCGGAGGCTCGACTCGAGCCCGCGTTGCAGCCCCAGCGGGGTGAACGGGAAACCGAGCAGGGTGGCCTCCGCAGTGGCGGCCTGACCGCCCGCGCGCACCCACTCCAGCGCCGCGCCCACCACGATCACCTGCAGTTGCAGCGCCCGCGGTTCGTCCGGCGCGGCGTCCAGCCGCGCGGCCGCCTCCAGCAGGTCGGCCTCGGTGGTCTCCGGGATCGGTTGCGAGACCAGCAGCAGACACCCGGTCATGCGCGCCACGTTCTGATACCGCGACGCCTCCGGCACCTGATCGAGCACCTCGACGGCTTCCAGCAGGCCGCCGTCGGCGGCGAGCCTGCGGGCCAGGCCGAACGCCGCGCTCACCACGCCGTGATTGGTCCGCCAGACCGTGCGGTAGTACTCCTCGGCGAGCCGATGCCAGTGGTCGCCCGCGGCATCCCCGAGATGCTGGAGGGTGAGCTCGGCGGTGGCCGCCAGCGCCAGCGCGGGGGCGATCTCACCGGGCAGCATGCCGTGCACCAGGTCGAAGTACTCGTAGGCGCGCTCGTACTGCCCGTCCAGCAGGGCGGCGACGGCCGAGTACCACTCGATGCGCCAGTCCGTGCCGTAGTCCGGCCGCAGATCGGCGAGCCGGTCGCAGGCGGGCACCACCTCGCCCAGGTCCAGGTGCGCGCGCACCGCGGTGAGCGTGCCCTCCAGTTCGAACGTCTCCGGCTCCGGGATGGTCCCGGAGACGATCCGGTCGGCGGTGCGGCGCAACGCGTCCAGGGCGTGCCTCGGATCGCCGTGCAGCAGCGTGGACAGCAGATCGGCGCTGGGATCCTCGCTGTCGATCAGCGGCACCGGCAGGGCGGCGACGACGCTCGGCGCGTCCAGCGCGGGCAGGCGATGCCGCCCGTCGGTCATGCCGTCGGTCTGGCCGATCAACGTCTCGATCCCGAAATCGCCGCGCATCGCGCCGAATTCCAGCGACGCCTGCGGATGTTCCTTGCCGGTGTCGTAGGCCAGCACCATCCGCAGCACGCCGGCGAGCTGGCCGTACATCGCGTAGGCGGTCGGGAAGCGGCGCCGCGGATCCGGATCGGTCGCCCGGCACAGCAGCCTGCGCAACGCCGGATATTCCCGCAGCAGCGGCTGATCGTCCGGCGAAGGGACGCCGGGCAGTTGGTGTCCGTCGGCGTTCTTGGGCATGTCCAGCACCAGCGCGGCCAGCGTCCGCCCCACGGTGTAGATGTCCGAGGCGACCGTCGGGCCGGTCTCGGTGATCTCGGGCGCCTGATAGCCCGGGGTGCCGTAGATGCTGCCGTAGGACTCCATCGCGGCCACCGCGCCGAGGTCGATCAGCTTGACCTCGTCCTCGCTGACCATGATGTTGTCGGGCTTGAGATCGTTGTAGGCCAGGCCGAACGAGTGCAGATAGTCCAGCGCGGGCAGGATCTCCATCATGAATGCGATCGCCTCGGACGCCGGAATACGCTCCGGCGCACGCAGATCCAGCATTTTCTTCAGCGAGCGTCCGCCGACGTACTCCATGACGATGTAGCCGTCGGCCACGTCGCGCCCGGAACGGTGCTTGACGAAGTTGTGGATCTTGACGATGCCGGGATAGGCCACCTCGGAGAGGAATTGGCGTTCGGCGAGGGCCACCACGTGCGCCTCGAAGTCGAGCGGGTTCTGCAACCCCTTCAACACCACCCAGCGGTCGCTCACATTGCGATCGATCGCGAGGTAGATCCATCCGAGCCCGCCGTGGGCCAGGCAGCCCTGCACTTCGTACTGGTCGGCGACCATCTCCCCCGGCTGGAGCAGGGGCCGGAAGTTGAACGGCGAAGCGCATCTTCCACATTCGCCTTCTACGGCGCCCGGCCGCGCTTCGGTGGTGCGGCCGACCGGCTGCTGACATTTCCAGCAAAACCGTTTGTGCTCGGGCACTTCCGGGTTCTGCATCACCGCGGTGCGCGGGTCGAGGGGGCTCACCTTGGGCATGGACACCAGGCCGCCGCCCAGTCTGCGCCCGCTCGGCCGCGAGCGCGCGCTGCGCCCGGAACCGGGGTCGGACTCGAGTGCGCCGAGCAACAACTCGGCGGTCCCGATGGTGTGCTCGTCGCCGTCCCGGTCGGCCGGTTCGACGGCGCTCGGAACCGAGTCGACTGCCACGGCACGTGGTTTCTCGACATACCGTGGAGTTGACCACGGATTGGGTGGTAGCGGAGGCACTTCGGTCTTGAGCAGGTGCCGAGTTGCCCAGGGGTGAGCAGTTCGCCGGGGCACGTCGGTACCGCGCATGCGCCGATTCGCCCAAGGGTGCGCAAGTGGACGGTCGGATGCGCTGGGGTGCTCCGGCATACGAACCTCTCAGACCCGCCGTGTGATCGCGGTTTCATTCTGGTCCGTCGCCTGTCGATGCGCGCTGGTTTTGTTCCCGACATTGGGAATAGATCCGCCCCGGACGAACGGCCCGGGGCGGATACTGCCTTACTCTTCGTCGGGCTTGTCGAGGATCACCACCGGATCGCCCGATTCGCGGCGCGGGCGCTCGGCCAGGACCGGGAACTGACCGGTGATGCCCTGGCGGATCTCCGCGATCTGCAGCACCCGCTTTCGGGCGAGGAACCAGCCGCCCACCAGCGCGGGGGCCATGATGACGACCATCGCGATCACCGCACCGCGCTGCACGTGGTCGTCGCTGAAGGCCATCAGCCCGACCACGACGGCGAGGAACACCAGCGTCGCGAAGCTCGTGTACGGCGCGCCGATCAGCCGGAACGACGGACGCTGCGCGCGGCCGGTGCGCGACCAGCGCCACAGCTGCAGCTGGCAGACCACGATAGCGGTCCACGCGAAGATGGTGCCCAGCGCCGACATGTTCAGCACGATCTCGAAGGCCTGATCCGGCACCACCGCGTTCAGGCCGACGCCGATGAGGGCGACCGCGCCGGTGGCGAGGATGCCGACGTAGGGCACGCCGCCACTGGACATCCGCGCCGCGATGGTGGGCGCGCTGCCGTTCATCGACATCGAGCGCAGGATGCGGCCGGTCGAGTAGAGACCGGCGTTCAGGCTGGAGAACGCCGCGGTCAGCACGACCAGGTTCATTACGGAGCCCGCGCCCTCCACGCCGAGCCGCGAGAAGAAGGTGACGAAGGGGCTCTCGCCGTTCTTGAACGCGGTGTAGGGCAGCAGCAGCGCGAGCAGGACCAGCGAACCCACGTAGAACAGCGCGATCCGGGCGATCACCGAGTTGATCGCGCGCGGCATGATCTTCTCCGGGTTCTCCGCCTCACCGGCCGCGGTGCCGACCAGTTCCACTGCGGCGTAGGCGAATACGACACCGGTGGTGACCAGGACCAGCGGGAGGATCCCGCTCGGGAACAGCCCGCCGTGGTCGGCGATCACGCTCGGACCTGTGGTCTGGCCGTCGATCTTGAAGCGGCCCGCGAGGAACACCGTGCCGACGATCAGGAAGGTCACCAGCGCGACCACCTTGATCAGCGCGGCCCAGAACTCGAGCTCGCCGAACCACTTCACCGAGACCAGGTTGATGCTGACCACGATCGCGAGCGAGACCAGGGCGATCGTCCACTGCGGTATCGCCTCGAACGCTCCCCAGTAATGGACATACGTCGCGATGGCGGTGATGTCTACGATCCCGGTCATGCACCAGTGGAAGAAGTACATCCACCCGACCGCGAACGCCAGCTTCTCGCCGTAGAACTCGCGGGCGTAGGAGACGAACGATCCCGAGGAGGGGCGATGCAGCACCAGCTCACCGAGCGCCCGCAGGATGAAGAACACGAACACGCCGCAGATGGCGTACACGAGGAACAGGCCGGGGCCCGCGCTGGCCAGCCGGCCACCCGCGCCGAGGAACAGGCCGGTGCCGATCGCCCCACCGATCGCGATCATCTGCAGCTGACGCGGGCGCAGCGACTTGTGATAGCCCGAGTCCTCGTCTTCGAGCGCGGCAGCCTGCGCGGGCGCATCCGCGGGTGGTCGAACTGTGGTCATGGCGGTGGCCTTTCACGTGACGGCGATCATAACTTCGCTCAATGTACCGTTATGTAGCGGCACGTTCAATAGCGAGTCGCGACTTGTAACACGCTGGACATCAAAGACTTTGAAAAAAGGGCGTCCGAGCAGCGACGATCGCCGCGACATTCGTTGATCGTGCCACCGCGTATCGGTACGCTAGATGAGACAAATCCGATGAGGGAGCGCAGATGGCCTGGTTCGAGCGGGAATTCATCGCGGTCCCCGAGGACCGCAAGAACCAATTGGTCTACAAGTGGCCGGACGTCAACATCCGCCGGTACAGCCGCGCGATGGTCAACGCCGACCAGATCGCCCTCTTCCTTAAGTCCGGGCGTGTGGTCGGCGCGATGGGCCCGGGACGCCACCGCATCGACGCCGACGAGCTACCGGTGCTCGGCGCGCTCGTCGACACCCTCACCGGCGGCAACTACTACCGCGCCGAACTGTATTTCGTCTCCACGCGCGAGTTTCCGGGGATTCGCTTCGGCGGCCGACTGGACGACATCCTCGACCCGGTCAGCGAGCAGGTGGTGACGCTGCGCGTCTTCGGCGAATTCGCCGTGAGCGTCCGCGACCCGGCCGAACTGCTCACCGCGCTCGCGGGCACGGCCGATCTCACCGACCAGGAACGGGTGCAGAACTGGTGCGCCGACCTGCTGCTCAAATCCATGAAGATGGCGGTGACCAGGGGGGTCGCAGGCGGCGACTGGCCGGTGCTGGGCCTCTCGGCACAGCTGCAACCCATCGAGCAGGCCGTGTTGCGCCAGACCAACACCGCGCTCTACGAATACGGGCTGCGCATCCCTCGGATGGGTAACTTCGACATCAGCCTCGCGCCGGAGGACGCCGACCGGCTGAAGCGGCTGGCCAAAGACGTCAAGTACATCAACCTCACCGGCGACTTCCAGCGCTATGCCGCGGGCGAGCTCGCACTCGGCGCGAGCCAAGGCTTCGCGCGCGGGCACCACCACGGCGTCGAAGGCGGATTCCTCGGCGCGGCGCTCAGTTTGAACGCGATCGGCCATCACGTCGGCAGCCCCTCCCCCGCGCCGCAATTGCCCGCCGCCGCGCCCGAGACGGCCCAGACGTCATGCGCCGCTTGCCAGTCCGCGAATCCCGCGGGCGCGAAGTTCTGCATGAACTGCGGGGCGCGTCTCGCCCCGCAACCGCGGCACTGCCCGAACTGCGGTTCGGAAGCGACGCCCGGCGCCAAGTTCTGCGGCAACTGCGGAACGCCGATGCCCGGAGGCTGACGCCGAGCGCCTGCCTCCGGGCATCGGGTGGAAGATCAGCCCGCGACCGTCGGTGCGACGGTCGACTCACCGCCGCTCACCATGCCGCGCACCTGCCGCGCCGCCACCGAGAGCGCCGCGAGATCGTGCGTCTCGGACGCGAAGATCTGCGCCAGCGCCGCGCCGGCACGGGCCAGCCGAGACCGGTTGGTCGATTCCCAGTACGCGATCTTCTCCGCGGTGCTGTCCTGCGGTTCGGTCGCGGTCAGTACGTCGCGGGTCAGCGACCGCAGCGAATCGTAGAGATCCTCGCGGACCGCCAGCCGGGCCAGCGCCCGCCAGCGCCCGCCGCGCTCCAGCTCGCCCACCGCGGTCACCAGCCGTTCGATCTGGAAGTGCTCGTTGAGCGCGTAGTACAGGGCCGCGACCTCGGCGGGATCGCGATCGGCGATGTCGGCCAGGTCGATCACGTCCAGCAGCGGGAAGCGGTGGATCAAGCCGAACGCTTCCTCGGCCAGTTCCCGCGGCGCGCCGCGGGTGATCGACCGCCGCGAACGCTCGGCGAGGTCGTCGCTGAGGTAGCCGGTCAGCCACCCGGGCACCTGGCCGGAGAGGGCGCGCACGCCGTCGCGGTACCTGGCGATGTCCGCGCCGATCGCGATCGGCTGCGGCCGGTTGGACAGCAGCCAGCGCGCGGCCCGATCCAGCGTGCGCTTGGTCTCCAGCTCCAGCTCGTTGCGCGCCGCCGTGGACATCGGCGTCTGCCTGATCCGCTCCCACAGCGCGTGCAGATCGAAGATCTCCACCGCCGCCTTGTACGCGCGCACCGCGTCGTCGGTGGTCGCCCCGGCCTCTTCCGCGAGCCGGAAGGCGTAGGTGATGCCGCCGTAGTCCACCATCTCGTTGATCACGACGGTGGCCACGATCTCGCGCCGCAGCGGGTGCCTGCCGATCGCCGTGGCGAACCGCTCCCGCAGCGGCGCGGGGAAGTAGGCGGGCAGCACCGACGCGAACGCCGCGCTGTCGAGCAGATCGCCGGCCAGCAGGTCGGCCTTGAGCGAGAGTTTGACGTGCGCCATCAGATTCGCCAGCTCGGGCGAGCTGAGCCCGAACCCCTCGGCGGCGCGGCGGGCCAGTTCCGCCTCGGTCGGCAGTGCCTCGAGTTCGCGGTCCAGACCGCGGCGCTGCTCCAGGTCGTTGATCAGCCTGCCGTGCACCCCGGACATGCCCGCCGCGTCGGCCCGCGACATCCCGAGCCGGAAGTTCTGCGAGATGTTGTCGCGCAGCACGAGTTCGGAGACCTCGTCGGTCATCGAGGCCAGCAACGGGTTGCGCTCGTCGACGGCGAGTTCACCGCTGGAGACCACGGCGTCGAGCAGGATCTTGATGTTGACCTCGTGGTCGGAGCAGTCCACGCCCGCCGAGTTGTCCAGCGCGTCGGTGTTCATCCGTCCGCCGTTGCGCGAGAACTCGATCCGGCCCAGCGCCGTCGCGCCCAGGTTGCCGCCCTCGCCGATCACTTTGACCCGGAGCTGGTCGGCATTCACCCGGACCGCGTCGTTGGACTTGTCGCCCACCTCGGCGTTGGTCTCGGTGCTCGCCTTGATGTAGGTGCCGATACCGCCGTTCCACAACAGATCCACCGGAGCCAGGAGAATGGCTTTGATGATCTCCGGCGGCGACAGGGTGGTGACGCTCGCGGGCAGGTCGAGCGCCGCGCGCACCTCGGGCGTGACCGGGATCGCCTTGGCGGAGCGGTCGTAGACGCCGCCGCCGGGGCTGATCAGCGACGTGTCGTAATCCGCCCACGACGACCTCGGCAACGCGAACATCCGCTTCCGCTCCCGGTACGAACGCGCCGCGTCGGGAATCGGGTCGAGGAAGATGTGGCGGTGGTCGAAAGCGGCCACCAGACGAATGTGCTCGGACAACAACATGCCGTTGCCGAACACATCACCACTCATGTCACCCACACCGACCACCGTGAAGTCCTGGGTCTGAGTGTCGATCTCCATCTCACGGAAATGCCGCTTGACGCTTTCCCACGCACCCTTGGCGGTGATGCCCATCGCCTTGTGGTCATAACCGGCCGAACCACCGGAAGCGAACGCATCACCGAGCCAGAAACCGTAGCTCTGAGCCACGTCGTTGGCGATATCGGAGAACGTCGCGGTGCCCTTGTCGGCGGCCACCACGAGATAGGTGTCGTCACCGTCCCGGCGCACCACCTGCGCGGGCGGAAGAACCTCGCCGGTCGCGTGATCCACGTTGTCGGTGACATCCAGCAGGCCGGAGATGAACGTGCGGTAGCAGGCGACGCCTTCCGCGCCGAAGGCCTGCCGGTCGGCCGCCGGATCGCCGGTGGCCGCCGGTGGCTGCTTGACCACGAAACCGCCCTTGGCGCCGACCGGCACGATCACCGCGTTCTTCACCGCCTGCGCCTTCACCAGGCCCAAGATTTCGGTGCGGAAGTCCTCCAACCGGTCCGACCACCGCAGACCGCCACGCGCGACCGAACCGAAGCGCAGGTGCACGCCTTCCACCCGCGGCGAGTACACGAAGATCTCGAACTGCGGCTTCGGCTTGGGCAGTTCGGCGATCGCGTGCGGATTGAGCTTGAGCGACAGGTAATCCAGCGCGGCTCCGGCCGCGTCGCGCCGGTAGTAGTTGGTGCGCAGGGTCGCCTCGATCAGACCGAACAGCGCGCGCAGGATGCGGTCGGTGTCCAGGCTGACCACCGCGTCGATCTCGGCCTGCACCCGCTCGGCGATCTCCGCGGCCCGGCCCGCGGCCTCCGCCTCGACGCCGTCCGGGTCGAAGTACGCCGCGAACAACTCGATGCACGACCGCGCCGTCGCCGGATGGGTGAGCAGCACGCGGGTGATGTTGCCGAAGGTGTAGGCGAATCCGGCTTGCTGCAAGTACTTCGCATAGGCCCGCAGCAGGGCGACCTCACGCCAGTGCAAGCCGGCGCGCAGGACCAGTTCGTTGAGGCCGTCGACTTCGGCGCGACCGAACCACATCGCGGTCACGGCGTCCGGAAAACGCCGCCGCGCACTGGTTTCCGGCAGCGAGGCGGCATCGACGGAATGCGCCAGCTGCGCGGGCGGCTCGGCGGCGAGCGCTTCCCGCAGCGGCGCCGCGCTCACCCGCAGCCCGAAGTCGTAGATCCAGCGGTCCGGCCGGTCCGCCAGCACGACGCGGTAGGGCCGCTCGTCGACCACCTCCACACCGAGGCTGTGCAGCACCGGCAGCACGCGGCTCAACGAGACGCCTTCGCCAGCGACGTAGAGCGTGAAACGCCATTCCGGTGCGGCGGAGTCGCCCTGGCGGTAGAGATCGGTGTCGATCTCCCCATCGGACAGCCGCTCGAGGCGGCGCAGATCGGTGAGCGCGTGCGCGGGCTCGTGCTCCTGCTGGTAGCCGGTGGGGAAGGCCGCCGCGTAGTCGGTGGCCAGCGCCTGCGGTACGTCGGACGCGCCCGCGGCCTCGGCGACCAGCCGGTCACCCCAGGTCCACGTCGTCGCCAGCAGCAGCTCCTGGATCCGCTCGCGATTCTCCTCGGAGATGTCGGCGGCGTCGGCGCCCGGCTTGCGGTGCACCGTGAAGTAGACGACGGCCAGCTCCGATTCGGTGGCCCGCGCCGAGTACGCGATCTGTTCGGCGTCGAACTGCTCGCGCAGGATCTCGCCCATGCGCACGCGAACCTCGGTGGAGTAGCGGTCGCGCGGCATGTAGACCAGGCAGTAGATGGTGTCGCTGCGCGAATCGCGCCGGATGAACAACCGCACCTGCCGCCGCAGACCCAGATTCATGACCGCGGAGACGGTTTCGAACAGCCTGCGCGCGTCGGTGGAGAACAGCTCCACCCGCGGGAACGACTGCATCATCTCGAGCATGGCCTGCCCGGAGAACGAGTCGAGACCGAAGCCCGCCCATTCGATGACCTGCAGCACGCGCCGGGAGATGACGGGGATGTCGAGGATGTTCTCGTGCAGACCCGCGACGGTGAAGGTGCCGACGAAGACGTGTTCGCCCTTGACCATCTTGACGGTGTCGCCCCAGGCCGCGCGGCCGCTCGGGTCGCTGGAGCCGTAGTCGGCCACGCTGATGAAGTACAGGTCCCTGGAACCGGGCAGCAGCGAGTCCACCGAGCCGTTGGCCATCCGCAGGACCGTGCGCTTCGCGCCGACGACGGGCACGCTGATGTCCGCGGTGGCGCCGTTGCCGAGGATGCCGAGCCCGGTGCCGGGCAGCTGCCACGGCTCGAAGGGGGCGTCGGCGCTCGGCGCGGAGCGGCGGAAGTGGTAGTAGCCGTAGCCGAGCGGGGTGAAGTGCCCGTCCGACAGCCAACGCAGCAGACCGGCGGTCTGCGGGATCTCCGCGTCGCCCGCCCATTGCGCCGCCTGATCGAGCTGGTCGGCAACGGTATTGAGCACTTCGACCATGGTCGGCGTGTCGTCGGCCACGCGGCGCAGGTCGGCCAGCAGCGGCGGCAGGGCTTGCTCGATCCGGTCCACCAGTTCGTCGGAAAGGCCCGCGCCCAGCTGCACGTGGATCCACGACTCGCGCAACGCCCGACCGTCGGTCTCCCCCGCCGGTTCGGCCACACCGTCGCGGGGCGCGATGGACAGCGCCCGGCCGTCGGCGTCGCGCGACACGTCGAACACCGGATGCACGACCTCGGTGACCGTGGCGCCCAGGCGGCGCAGCGCGGCGGTCACCGAGTCGACCAGCAACGGCATGTCGTCGTTGACGATCTGGATCGCGGCGCCGACCCCGGCGCTGTCGTCCGGCCGGTAGACGTGGGTGGTCGCCGAACCGGGCGCGCGCGTGGCCGCCAGTTCCAGATGCTGACGGAAGATCCGCTCGGCCCGATCCGTGATCGCCGACGTCGAGGACCCCGGCTGGATCCACCGGAAGTACGCCGCTTCCAGATCGGTCGGATCATCGCGGAACCGCTTCGATGAAATCGTCTGCTGGGTGGTTGCCACCATCGATCCGTTGCCTTCCCGAGAACTGCGCTCGTACGTGTTTCGTACTTAAATAACGTACCGCTGGACAACGGCACAATCAACAGTGTAACAATAATTTTTTCTCGCCGGCGTGGGTTACGGCGTCCGGGATCAGGTATTTTCCGGACCCGGCGGAAGCGTGCGCTGCTACCTCAGCGGAGCAGTCCCGCACGCGACAGGAAGGTCTGCGCGCCCGTTCGACCGGCGAAGTTGCCCGTCTCCAACCGAAGACCGGTCCGGGTATCCGCGTACCAGACGGTTGCCGAGGGGCCGATCGCCGCGTAGACAGGACCGTCCACGAGGGCAGTGCCGCCCGCGCCGCGCCATCGAGAGATGCTGTCCGCCAAACGATCCTGCGGTAGCAGTTCGGCGTAGAAGGTCAGATCCCGGCCGCCCGCGATATTGCCGAACAGCATCGGGTCGGTGGCGGCGACGACGCACTTCTCCCGCTGCCCACCGGAATCCAGCGGTTGACAGCTCGCGGCCGTGCGGAGCAGATCCGGGATGGCCCGGACCGGCGCGCTCCCCTGCGCGCTTCCCTGCGCGATCGACGGCAGCGACGGCGAACAGGACCACAGACCCCAGACGGCGGCAACGACCATCAGCAGCGCGAGCACCCCCACCGCCTGCCACTGCCAGCGCGGATATGCCTTGTCCACAAACCTTTTCGCTTCGCCGCCGACCTTCTCGGCGACTTCGGCGACCTGACCTGGCAGGTGCTCCGCGACGGACTTCACCGTGTCCACGGCCGAGCGCAGCGGCGCTCCGCAATGGGTGCAGCGGGCATCGGCGCCGGTGTTGCGGTGGCCGCAGTACTGGCAGGCGAGTTCGGGCAGTGTGGACACCTCAGTGCCCCGTGATGACGATGGAGGAGATCGCGGTGGTGTTGATCGACGAATCGCCCTTGGACTCGAGCACGGTCAGCACGATCTTCGAGGCGCTCACCGCGGGCGCTACCTTGGTCACCACCAAGGTCCGCTGGTCGAGCGTCGGCTGCGTATATACGGTCTTGGTGCCGTCGTCGAACTGGTACGAAACCCGGCTCACCGTACGATATTTCGCCCATTGATCGGTGCCGTCCGCGCTGATGTGGTCCCAGCCGGGCACGATCCCGATCGAATCGATCTGGTAGGTCTTGCCCAGATCGATGGTGATGACCTGACCGTCGACCTTGTAGGCCCGCACGCACGACCACGCCTTGCCTGCCTGCCCGCCGAACGCGTCCATCCCCGAGGTGCTGCCGGGCGGGCACTTCGACTCCGCGGACTTCGGCTGGATGATCGAGCTCGACGGCGGCGCGGGCGAGGTCGAGGGCGCGGCGGAGGTCGGCGGCGGCGTGACCACCAGAACCTGGTCCTGCGCCGTGTTCTTCGCACCGCCGCCGGTGGTGATCAACAACAGCAAGAGCAGCACGGCGAGCACCGCGGCCACGATCAACGCGACTTTGGGTTTGCGCAGCTGGACGAGCGCGTCCTTGGCGACCTGCTGCGCGGGGGCGAGCCGGTTGGCCGAGGCCGTGGACGGGCGTTCCGGCTCCGGCTCCGCCTCGGCCTGCGCAGTGGATCGCGCGGCGACCGAGGAGAAGTCGTTCCCGAACTCCATAGCCGGACTGGAATCCTGCGCCTGCCCGTTCAGCAGCGCGAGAATCCGCTCACTGGCCTTGGGGCCGTCACCTGTGCGGCGCCGCGGCGCGACGTCCATCGGCTGCGAGTCGAGATCGGGCAACCCGAGCGACGGAACGCTGATAGCCGCGCTGTCACCCGACTCGGCGCTACCGCCGAAATCCGCGCCGACCGTGGACGACGTCGCGGAGGGCCCGAACGAAGGATCAGCGAGCAGTGCGTCGAGGACCGCACCTCGATGACGGAGAAACACATCTCCCGGGTCCTCGGCGGGCATGTCCGGATCGTATCCGGCCCGAGGCGCCCCCCGATGCGGCCGCTATTCCCGCTGGAGAGAACAGCCGACCGGCCGGGTCAGCGCTTCTTCTCCTCCGTCACGAAGTACTCCGGCGGCACGTCGAAGACGCGAGCCAGCGCGATCACCAGATCCAGGCGCGGGATCGCGTCACCGTGGATCAGCCGGTACAGGCCGGACTGCGACACCGGCACGTCCGGGTAGGCCAGTTCCAGGTGCTGCGCCAGCGAGTAGAGCGTCAGCGACCGCGTCGATCCGTCCTCGGTCGAGACGACGGATTCCGCGATCAGCTCCGACAACCGGCTGGAGAAGATCGCCGCGGCGGCCTGTCTCGGGGTTAGCGCGTCCCCGGCGTCCTGATGAGGGAGTTCGCCGCCATCGGAATGGGTGTCCGCTACCACGGTGATAGACATTAACCGACCGCTCCCATCAGCTCACGCGACGGCCACCGGGTTGCGGAGGTGCAACCACGGGTCCGGATGCCCCCGCGGGATGCGCGGGCGGGCCGTCGACAGTATCGAAATATCGTGTTTCGCCTCTCGGCTCGATCAGGTCGACCCGCACCGTGCGCATCGGAATGCTCACGTCCACCGCGGTCGCGCTGACCTGGTTGATCGCGAGATCGACAGCGCGCCTGCGCGGACCGCCGGGCTCGCTGATGGTGACCGTCGTGTGCGCGCTCGACGCACGCGGCGGCAGGTGGTCGAAGACCGCGATGGTGGCCGGAGTCTCCGCCTCCCCGTTTGCTGCGCCGTGCCCGTCGCCCGGGTCGGCCAAGCGCATCGAGCGCGGGTCGCCGACCGCGGTAACCAGTTGACGCCAGCTGTCCGGCCGCGCCGAATGGATCTCCACGTCCGCGCCGACCACCATCGCCCGCAGGATGATCTGCTGGGCGACGGGCAGCTTGGCATGGACGTCGATGGTGCGTCTGCGCGGGTTGAACCGGGCGGGGTCGAACAGCGGCAACGCCAGGGTGTGACGTGGCTGGCCGCTGATCGCACCGAGGATCTGACCGTTCGGGCCGATCGCGATGGCCAGCTCGGCGGCGAGATCCTCCGGCGCGATGTCGGCGCCGGACTCGAAGCCGCGCAGGGCTCGGATCGAGTCGCCGGTTGGCAACGATGCCAGCAAGGCCGTGGACTGGTCACCACCTAGTAGTCGCAGGTAGTCCGGCGG
Organism: Nocardia sp. NPDC047038; assembly: GCF_040644075.1. Taxonomy (NCBI): domain Bacteria; kingdom Bacillati; phylum Actinomycetota; class Actinomycetes; order Mycobacteriales; family Nocardiaceae; genus Nocardia; species Nocardia sp. NPDC047038. Next base: position 177,804 of record NZ_JBEYVQ010000010.1, read on the forward strand.
TTCGGTGGTGACAGCCGGACCGATGAACCGGACCAGGGCGCGTGGCCCCTCGGTGTCGGAGGTCAGGCTCACCACCAGCGTGGTGCGGCCGCGGTTCCAGGTCCAGCAGTCGTCCAGACCCACCCCGCCCAACCGGGACCAGTCGATCAGGAAGCTGGTCACACACCGGCCCGGCACCGACGTCTGTAGATTGCTCCAGGTTTCCTGGAGGTCGGAGAGTTCGATTCCCGCGTGCAGCAGGCGCGTGGCCTCCCGCAGGGCGGCGGCCGGCAGCGCGTGCGCTGCGATACCCCGCTCGCGCAGGCGGCCCGCGATCCGATGCGTGGCGCTGGCCAGCGCTTGCGGAGCGACCACCGCGCACGGCCCACGCTTGCTCAGCGCCGCCAGGTTGCGTTCCTGATCGAGCCGGACCACCAGCCAGGTCAGCCGATCTCCCACCACGGGGTGCGAGCCGATCAGCTGGTCGTAGAGCATGCTGTAGCTACCGCTGGAGCGGACCCGCTGACCAGTCGTCACGATGTCGATGTCGACCGCGATGCCGAAGTGGTCCAGCATCGGAAGCAGCAGGTCGACCGGGATCGTGTCCTCGGTGTAGAGGGTTCGCTCGGCGATGACGGTGGGCAGATCCAGGTTCGGCGCGAGCTGGATCATCGCGATCAGCGTGTCACCCGCCTCGTTGACTCCGCACACACCCGCGGCGACCTGCACGTCGCGAATGCGCGCGGTCTGCGTGCGTTCGCGCGCCCGCGCGGTCCGGCCGGTGCGGTAGGCCACCCAGTCCAGCAACCAGCGCATACCGGTCCGCCCGTTCACCCGGACGGTCACCGTCGCGACCAGGACGGTGACCACCACCGCGCTCACCCACCACGGCGTCTTGGCCGACAGCCCGACCAGCAGCGGGCTGCCGACGACGACGAAGGCGGCGAACGGACCCCGCTCGACGCCGGCGACCCGTACGCTCGGAAAGCTCACCGGCGCCTCCGCATCGCGGAATTCAGGTGGCTACCGGCCAGGCCGAGCAGTACGGCGGCGAGGATGACGACGGTCGCGGTGATCGCGGGACGCAGGTCCTTCGCGCGCGGCGGAGGAGGCATCGGCAGTTCCGAGGACCGGAACAGGCCCGCGGGTTGCTGCGGCGGTGTGCGATAGCTCAGGGCGGCGAGTGGATCGACCATGCCCGCGCCCACCATGTTGTCGATTCCGCGTGCCGGAGCGTGCGCGCTGGCTTGCAGGCGGGAGGCGATCTCGCGTGGGGTCTCATTGGGGAAGCGCGAGCGCAACAGGGCGGCCACACCGCCGACGTAGGCCGCGGCGAACGACGCGCCGCCGACCGGCACGAGCTTGTCCGGTTCGCCGACACCGTTGATCAGGCCACCGCCGCCGGGGCCGAGCGATTCGATGCCGGTGCCCGGTGCCGCGACCGAAACCCACGGCCCGGTGAGCGAATCCGGCATGGGGGCGCCGGTAGCGGTGGTGAAACCGACCGTGAGCACGTCGGCGCCGAACCACCCGGGTGTGGAGATCGTCTTCACGTCGCGCCAGTTGCGCGCGTCAGCGGGGCGTGTCGGGTCGATGTCCGGGTTCTGCGTGCAACCGGCGCCGCCTGCGTTGCCCGCACCGGTCACGATGAGCGCGCCGCGCACGTGGACGGCGTAGCCGATGGCCGCCGACAGCATGGACTGGTCCGGCTGCGCGTCCACCGGCAGGCAGATCGGCAGTGACACGGTGATCACACCGGCGCCCTGGTTGGCGGCGCGAGTGATCGCGCGGGCCAGCGTCCGGATCTCGACGGCGATCCGCTGGCTCGGATCAGAACTCGGATGTTCGGGACTGAACGCGCCGGAACGGGTGCGGATGGAGATGATCCGCGCGTCCGGCGCCACACCGGAGAATCCGTCCGCGGGATCGGAGGTGGCCCCGATGATTCCGGCGACCAGCGTGCCGTGTGCGTCGCAGTCGGACAGCCCGTCGCCACCCGCGGCGAGATAGTCGCCACCGCCCACCAGGTTGGGCAGGCGCGGGTGCGGCTGCACACCTGTGTCGATGACGGCGACGGTCACGCCTGCACCCCGGCTGAGCGCCTTGGCGCGGCGCAGATCCAGCGCCAGTTCCGCCGGCGGAGTACGGCTGAGGTCGCTATCGGGCAGCGCGCCCGCGGCCAGGCAGCCCTTCTGCTGCTTCATCGGCTCTTCGGGTCCCGGCGGGTCGTCCGCGGGCGGCGCGCCGACCACGACCTGCGGCGGCTCCAGCGCGACGGCGGGGGCGGCGGTGATCGCCAGCATCACCCCGGCGAGGACCGCGACCGCGGCACTGCCGACCTTCATCAGATTCCTCGCATAGCGGTGTAGACGCCCATGATCCAGAAGGCGAGCACCGGAACCACCAGGATCAGCGCGTACTCCACCAGATCGATGACACGCCGGGTGACCGGGGACAGCCGCTTGCCCGGCAGCCGGAGCGCGGCCATACACGCCGCGCACGCCGCCAACGCCACCACGAGTCCGACCACGAGACGTGCGACCGGGGTCTCGTAGGCGCCCACCTCGACGAAGCCGACACCGCAGACGGTGACCACGGACCCGGCGATCAGCGCGATCGCCTGGACGCGGTCGGGGTGCCAGCGAGCGCGCATCGCCAGCAGGCCGCCGATCGCGGTGCCCATGACGATCTCGCGGATCCCACCGGAGCTGGCCGCGGCCGAGATCACCGCGGAAGACGCGAGCACCGTGGAGATCGCGGCGATCAGGCCACGCAGGCTGGTCACCGCGAGCCGGGCACGGCCCTCGATACCGGCCTCGTCGGAAGTGCGCTGCCGCTCGCCGACTGCGGTGTGCTCGTCCCCTTCGCGCACCGTCTCCGCGTCGAAGATGTCGGTCAGTGTCGTCGGGGAAACCTCGCTGCCCGGGTCGGGCAGATCCGGCGGCCGGATGCGCGCGATGACCACGGCCAAGCGTGGCGCCGTGGTCAGCAGGACGATCCCGACGAACGCCACGCCGCCGGCGACCTGCCCGACGGACAGATCCACGTAGGTCAACGGCAGGGCCGCGATGGTCAGCGCGATGCCGAGCACCGTGACCGCCATCAGGGTCGCGATGCCCATCCTGCTCAACCGCATCATGGTGGCGGCGGCCACCGCGGCGACCACGGCCCCAGCCGCCAGATTGGCCGCGGCGAACGGCCCCGGCTGGTCGTAGGCGGGCGGCACCAGCATCGCCCCTCCGGCGAACAGCAGCGGCGTCGCCGCCAACGTCAAGCCGAGGGTGATCGTCGCCGGAGCGTTGCGCCTGCGCGACAGCGCGGCACCGGCCCAGCACAGCCCGCCGAGCAGCAGGGCGGGCAGGCCGCACCACAGGGTCGACCCGGTCATGGTCCACGACCAGGCCAGCATGGCGGCCACCGCCGAGGCCCCGATGCCGAGCACGGCCAGGCCGACGATCGCGGCGGTGTTCGCGTCGAATTCGGCGAACTCGCGCTCGTTGATCAAGGCGAGCGCGTCGGTGATGTCCTCGACCACCGGCGTGAACACCTCGGCCGACTCGACGACCGACAGCATCAACACCGTGCCGTCGTCGATGTCGTGGTCGGCAAGGCTGCGCCAGCGTGGAATCGGCGGCTCGCCCGGACGGGCCAAGCTCCACTGACCTTGCGGCGGCGTGAAATCGACGTTCTCGTCATCGATCGCCGAAGCCAGCACGACCAGCAGGTCGTCGATGAAGGTCTCGATGGTGAACTTGGTCGGCACCACGACGTCGACCTGATACGTGGAGATCATCACGGCGATCCGGGCCCGTGCGACCTCCGCCGACGGCTGCGTCCCGGCAGGCGCGGGCGCGACGGCAGTGCTCATGCCTCCGCCTCGCTGATTCGCTCGCTACTCCCGCTCATCGCCACCCTCCGCGGTCACCGGAGTTGTCGGCGCCGCTGGAGAGGTATCCAGGGAATCCGTCGGCCAGCCATGCGGCCAACTCTTCGAACGCGAGCACGGTCTCCTTCTCCAACAGCCGCAGGTCGATCTCGCCGCCCTCGGCCAAGTGCGCGTCGTAGGGCAGCACACAGGTGGGGCGCTGCGCGGTCTCGAACAGTTTCTCGATCGCGTCCACGTCGACGGTCGGCTTCAGCGGCTGATGGTGCACGATGCCGACGATCGACTTCGCGATCAAATGTTGCAGGCCGTGGGAACTCAGCCAGTTCAGGGTGGCCACCGCGCCGGTCACGCCGCCGACGGTGGCCGGAGTGACGACCACGACGGCGTCGCTGGTCTGCAACACCGTCGACGTGACCGAATCCAGCACGCCGGTCCCGCAGTCGACCACCAGCAGATTGAAGTGCTTGCGCAGCACTTCCACGGCGGTGCTGTACTCGCGGCCGGACAACGCCTCGGTGGCCTCGGTGGACCATGGGGAGGCGATCACCGCGAGGTCGGAGGAATTGATCGAGGTGAACGACTGCACCGCCGAGAACGCGTCGAGGTTCTGGGATTGCGCCAGATCGCGCAGCGTCAGGCCGTACGGGTGCCTGCAGGTACGGGTGGAGAGGTCGCCGAAGTCCGGGTTCGCGTCGATCGCGACCACCCGGTCCGGGCGCAGGCCCGCGAAGGTCGAGCCGAGTGTCGCCGCGGTGGTGGTGCGGCCGACGCCGCCCTTCACGCTGATCACCGCGATCTGATAGGTCGTGGTCAGCTGGGTCCGGATTCGCGCTTTGCGGTCCTCGGCACGCTGTTCGGCGGGCGAGAGCCCGAGGTTGAAACCGACTTTGTTGAGCGCACCCCGCATTCCGGAGGAGGAGCGCAGCTGCGCGCGTTTCGCGGCGGAGATGTCGGCGAGCAGTTCGATCGAACTGAGCGCGGCGGGCAGCACCTCGATCCGCGGCGTCGGCTCATAGGCGGTGCGGTCGACGCGCTCGGGGACCCAGGGGGACGCCGAGCCGGACGACCACTCCTGATTCGCGGATGCGGCGTCGGTGCGCGCGATCGCTTGAGACTGCGTGGCGGACTGCTGCTCGGCTCGGTACTGCTCGGCGGAGCGCTGCTGTGCCGAATACTGTTGCGCTGCTCTCGGCGCGGCCGCAGGCGGCGCCGAGTAATCCGGCGAAGGCGTGCCCGCCTGCGGCGGAGCGGAATTGGGCTGCGGTGGCGGCGTACTCGCCTGCGCGGGCGGAACATTCGTCTGGGGCGGCGGCGTGCTTGCCTGCGCATTCATTTGCGGAGGCAGCGTGGTCGCGCCAGTCGGCGGCGTCACCATTGCCTGTGTGGAGCGTGGATCGGATTCCCCGGCGGGCGGCCGTGGCTCACGCGGCGGGCCGATCACGGGGTCGACGGGCGTGGGGTTGTCGGCGTCCTGCCGGGTCTCGGGGGCGGGGCCGGGTGCGACGGCCGCGTCGCTCAGCTCGTTCGTCGGTGCGAAGTACGCGTCGTAACCGCCGCGAGCGCGCGCGGACTCGGCCGAATGACCGTTGATGCTCGGTGCTCGGTTCATTTCCGTCGTCCTCTCGACAAACACGGTCCGACGTTCAGTTCAGTCTGCTGGTGTCGAACCAACTTCGGCCGGGCAGCAGGTCGACCAGCGCACCGATACCCGACCGCAAGGCCGCGTCGTCGCCCGGCGCATATCTCGCCCACTTCTGTCCGTCCATCGCGACGCTCGGCGTCACGATGACTCGCCCCGACAGCGTATCCAGCACGTTCACACTGAATTCGGGCTGCGCCGAGCTGCCGTCATGGTGCTCGATGATCACGACCTCCGCCCGTCGGACCACCTCGTCCAGAACCCGGCTGAGCACCGCGGCGGCATGCGGTTCCGCACCGAGTTCCACCAGGGCACGCCGCCGTTCGTCCTGGTCGTCGGGAATCTCGCCGAATTGCTCGACGGGCGCGGCGATCGACTCGAACCGCAACGCCTGCGCTGGACCGAGCGCGGACGCGACCGCGGCCGACAAAGTGTCGAGCTGGCGGTCCTGCTGGAACACCGACTGGATGACGACGTGGTCGTCGGAGCGCACCGCGAGCACATGGGTCTCGCCCGCGCGCACCAGCGACATTCGCAGCATTCCCTTCGACTCGCCATCCAACCCGGTATCCAGGATCCGGACATCCATTTCCACATCCGGGCGGTACAGACTCGTGAGCCAATGCTCGACCACCGGGTGCACGCGACCGTCCTCGAGCACGCCCACTTCGGTGAGCTGCCCGGCGACTACGGCATGCACCCGATCCCGATCCTCGATGCGGTAGATATTCGGCAGCAGCGCCAATACCGGCGGATAGGAATCGATGCCGACCAGATGCTGTAAGAGCAGGGCGGCATCGACGTTCAGGTCGATTGCTACTGGATCGTCTTCCACACCTTCCCCGAATGCATTGTGATCATCTCCCTCGACTCGATATTCGACCTCGGCGCGCTTCACCGGGGAGGTTCTGCGGAGGCGAGCACCGCTTCGTCTTCGTCCGGCTCGATGACGCCGACCGCAAGTACCAGTTCGGGCGTCGTCGGCTCGTCCCTGTCATCGCGGTCCTCGTACTCGATGACCCCGATGACAGGAGCTTGCTCGAGTACCGGAACATCTCGGGCTTCGCCCGGTACGAACACCTTCGACGACTTCTTCTCTTCGTCGCGGCGTCGTCGCATCCGCGCCTTGGGCGCGACCGCACCGCGTGGCGGGCCCTTGCGGGCCATCGGTCCGGACGCCGCTTGTTGCGGCATGGCGCCGAATGCCCTTCCGGCTCCCGGGGTCCAGTTGGCGGGCATCCGGAACCCGGTCGAAGCGCCCGGCATCGATCCAAGGCCACCACGAGCCATATTCAGCGCGACGAGACTCCCGGCTCCACCACTCAATCCGGCCAACGTCGGCGAGTTCTGCGACGTGCCATAGAGCCAGGACTGGTCCGCGGCCCCGTCTCCTACGCCGTTCGCTCCCGAATCACCGGACCAACCACTGGGATCCGCGTTCGCCAATTGCTCGGGATTGGTGCCCGGGTTCGCCGGATCCGTCGGCTGAGCCGGATCGGTCGGCTGAGTCGGGTCGGTGGGTTGGGTCGTGTCCGTGGGTTGGGTCGTATCGGTAGGAGTCTTGTCGCCGACCGATTCGGAGCCGCCGTTATCCGACCCGGTCAACTTTTCTGTCGACGAGGTGGACGACGTATGTGTCTGGGTTGGACCGATTTCGGTACGGTTGGCCGGGTTGTCGTATGACACGTATTCCGTCTGCGGACTCGGACCTGCGCCACCGGTCACAATGGGCGGCGCCTCGATCGGTGGCGGCAGTGCGGCGAGGGTGGGCACCAGTGCCCCGGCATAACCGGCCATCACCCCGAGAGCGGCCCCTCTGAGCGCTAGCAACTCGGCCTCGGCTTCGGCGAGCACCGGCCCGCTCAGTGGACCGAAGCCGCCTGCGAGCGCCAAACCCTCCTGTGCCCGGACCTGAGCGGTCTTGGCAGCGACCGCCGCCATTGCGGCCTTGGCCGTGGAGCAGATGTCAGCCGCTCGGTCCAGCAACTCGCCGGTCGCCTCGGCCACCGTGGCCTGCTCGCGCATCCATGCCGCATGTTTACGGAACGCCGCCTGCGCCTGCTCGGAGGTGAGCGCTTGAAACGTGCCGCCCATCTGGAGCATCGAGCCGTCGGTGTTGGCCGCGGCGGCATTCAATTGCGTGGCCATGATCCTGTAAGCATTCGCGGTCAACCGCGTGGTCGTGACCCCATCGCCGGCCAGCAGTGGGGCGATGATCCCCTCCGGTCCCAACGCGCCGAATACGACAGCAAGCATCTCATCAGCTTTCGCTCGGGCCGACCGCGCCTAGATCGCCACTGCTGCGACGGCTACCTCGGTACCGCCGCACAGGTCGCCGGCAGCGAAGGTGTCGCCGACCACCGGCAGAGCGACCGCACCATCGGTCCCCATGGCGACTCCGTTCGCCGTGGTGGGGAAGAATATTCCCGCTTGCTTGGCGCATGCGGTGGGGATGAGTGCGCTCACGTCATCGAGACCCGGCGGAGCCGGGACAGCGACGGGGGCGGCCGTACCGAGCATCAGCATCAAGTCCTCCGCGCTGACGCCGAGCTGGGAAGCGATAACCGGGAGATGATCCGGATCAACAGCGAGATACATGGAAGTCTCCTAACGACCGATACCACTCTTGGCGAGTAGTACATCGAAAACGCTAAGGCATTCCCAGAGGTGGGAATGCCGTGAAAAATGGGGCTGCACGTGGGATCTTGCGGGCCGCGGCGCCCAGTCGGCCCGCACCGGATCCGGCCCGAGGAGGTTCAGGGCCCGGTCGGCGGCCGCTCGGTGCGACGACGTTCACGCACCCCATCTCGGCAGCGTCTACGCGACCGTTTGCCGGTACAGGCACTGCGGCCGACGCTCGGCAACCGGATGTACACGGTAGCCCTCGGCAGTACCGGCTCGGCGTTTCGTCCGGGTCGCAACGGCATGCACCGGACCCTGGTCGACGTTATCGGGATGTTCGGCACAAGAGCGGGGGCCGGCAGAAAGAAGTCGATGCCATCCATGTTCCGGAGAACAAGGACGGCATCGACATTCATATCGATGGAGATCGGTTCGGCTTCCGACTCTCCCACCACGAGTGTCAGGCGACTCGCCCGTCGAGGCCATGGGTGGCGGACGGGACCGCGTCGGCCCGACGACTACGTGAACAGGCCCGAAAGCCGGTGATCCAGTGTCTGCACATCGCCACCACTGCCGGAAATCTTGGTCACCTTTCCGTTCAGGTGCGCCATGGCAGCCTCGAGCGCACCCAGCCTGGAGTGAAAATCCCGAGTGATGTCCGAGAAGGCGTTGGCGCCGTCACCTTGGAAGGTTGCCAGCGTCTCATCCCAGCGCTTCTTGACATCCGGAATGATCTGGTCGCGAATACGGCCGATGATTTGTTCGGTATCGGAGGTGAGTCCGTCCACCTGCCCGTAGACGTTCTTGATTCTGCCCATTGTCCTCAAACCTTTCTAGAGCTGTATCGGGTTTCGTGGCCGTCAGAAATTGAGGTTGATCTTCGACTGATCCTGGCCGATGGCGGAGGTGTTCTCCATCTGGTTGTTGTTCCATGTGCCAGTGGCGTTTCCGACGTCGGTCATGCCGTCGTTACCCAGCCGCGCGATCTCACCCGCCCGGTCCATACCCTCCTGATCGGCCTGGATCCTGGCCGCGTCCATCGGATCCATGATGCGGGTCTGCAACATGTTGCACAAGCTCTTGATGTGCTCGTACGTATTGCCGACCGCGTTGTAGATGGCAGTGCCGATCTCACCCTCGACGGCGGCAGGGAACTGATGCTGCACTCCGGACAATGCTTGCCCGGCCGACTCGAACTCGCCCAGAATAGTGGCGAACTGCACCCGGGCCTTACTCAAAGTATCGTGGTCGATTTCAGTGGTAAAACTCATGGCTCCTTGCCATTCCTTTCGAACAATGTGTTTTGCCGCTCGGCACGCCTACCGAGAAGCCTCATGGTCGGCGGTTCCCGCCTCGCGTATCGAAACTGTCGAGCACCCTCATGAGCACCGCTTTCGCCGTCGTGTTCCTCCTGGGTGTCGTCCTCGTCGCATTCGATGACGCCGATCGCCGGCGGTCGCTCCAGCACCGGCACGTCGAGCTGTTCACCTGGTATGAAGTCCTTCCCAGGCCTGCCCTTGTCCTCCTTCCTGAGACACCGCGTCCGAGCGGCCGGGGCACTGACACCCCGGCAGGCGGCACGAGTACCGGACGCCATCGGTCGCCGGCGAGTACGGTGCGGTTCCAGAGACGACGCCCTGGCCCAGCGCATCCGGCCAGCGTTCACCGACACCCGAATCGGCCGTTGAACCGGCCGACGACAGCGCACGCTCCACCATTACGCCTATGGCGAGAATCGATGCCTCGTCGATGCCCGCGCGGGCGGCCGACACGGCAACCAACGACGCTGTTCCGGGGCAGCTGGGGAGGATCCGATTCGCCTGCGGCCCCTCGGCGACGTACACGTCGAACGGCATGACTCGCCCTTTCTCTACCGGGCTACACGGTCGGTCAACTGCCGGCAGCGGCGCCGCTACGGCTGACGAGAGCGTCGCAGACCGTATCGGCGGTCTCATAAGGGATTCCGACCGGGACAGAAGCGTTGTAGTACGGATTCGGTTCGGCGATAACGACATTGCTGTCGGTGCGAGTCACCCACAGCATCGGCTTCGCGGCACCGAGTCGGGCACTGATCATGGGAAGTTGTTCGGTAGGAACTGGCACTGGAACCATCGAAGCCTCCAATCGATCGGTGCCACTCATACTCGAGCGGTACACCAAGAACGCTAAGCTATTCCCAACCTTGGGGGACACAGGAACCTCGGCCGTGCGGCGCGTTCACTCCGGCGTCCACGCGGCTTGGACCAAGTCCTTGCGGGAATGCAGCGGCTCCACGAAGATTCCCCTTCCCACCGGCTGTTTGGTGGGCTTCACGTCACCGATGAGCATGCCGTCCAGCCTCGACCCATCGAGGATGATGCCGGAACAGTTGAGGTTCTTGATCTGCCCGAGAACGCTGTCGTACATCGCAGAATCGGCTTGGGCGATATTCCGGGCCGCGATGACATGCAGCCCGGTATCGCGGCCATCGATCATGAGGTCCCGCAACGGATCGAGCGGATTGAGCTGTCCGCGTTGAGCAACCATGTGGTAGTCATCGATGACGACGAAGATTTCCGGCCCGCTCCACCACGAACGATCCCTGAGCTGTTGCGGTGTCACATTGTCCGGCGGACGCCTGCTTCTCATCTTGGCGACGAACGGCGGCAGATTCTCACTGAGATCCCTAGCGCTGGTCAGATAGCCGACCAACTGGTCGTCGGGCAAGGCCTCCATATGCTGGCGGCGGTAGTCGACCAGCAGCACACGAGCCTCATCCTTGGTGAAACGGGTGCGGATGGACTCCAGCAGTGCCGATACCACCGTCGACTTTCCGGAGCCCGACGAGCCCAGCACGACCAGATGCGTAGATACGCCGAAGTCGTGTACAGCGGGACCGAGGTCGGATTCCCGGACACCGAACGGCACGACCAGCCGCTGCGCGAGGTTTGTCGGCTCGGGGATACGCGCGAGGACCTCGCTCAACGAGACCTGGCTCGGCAGCAACCTCACTTCCGGCGCCGTACGACCGTCGTGTGTCCGACGCAATTGGTCGGCAACGGCGGCCAGGCCGGCGGCAACCGACTCCGGATCGCCATTCCCGTCCGCACGCGGGAGTGCGGTGAGCATGTGCAATCCGTCAGTGGAAATACACCGGCCCGGCCGATTCGGCGGGATGGCCGCCACGACACTCCGCTGCCCGGTGAAAACCGTATCGGTCAGGTCACCCAACCGCATTTCCAGGCGGGTCTGCACCATGTCCTTGATCTGTGGCCGGATCGCCACCCACCGCGAACTACTGATGACCAGATGGATACCGTAATTGAGACCCTGTACCGCAATGGATTCCATCGTGGGCATGTACTCGTCGTAGAAGGGCCCATTCGTCGCGAATCCGATGTCCCAACCGTCGACGACGATGAACACATCCCCGTGGACATCGCCGGCCGCGGTCAACCGCGCGGACTCGGCGGCGGAGCCGCGGCGACGCCGGAACTCGCGCATCGTATCGATGCCGAGTTCGGTGAACAGCGTCTGCCGCATGGCGATCAAGTTGTTGATCAACGCGAAAGTCCGTCGAATACGGTCGGTGTCACGTGCGGAGGCCACGGAACCGACATGCGGCACAGTGCGAAGACCGGACAGGCCGCCCGAGAAGTCCAGGCAATAGAACTGCACCTGTTCGGGCGTGTGGGTCATGGCGGCCGATACGACCAGGGTCTGCAGCGCGGTCGACTTTCCCGACTGCGGGCCACCGACCACGGCCACGTGGCCGCCCGCGCTGGACAGATCGACCGACCACACGTCCTGGCGCTGCTGACGTGGCTTGTCCACGATCGCCAGCGGAAGCTGCAGCGCGCCTCGGGGAACGGCACCGACGAGCTTGTCGAGGGTGGGCGGCGTGCCGAGCGGCGGCAGCCACATCTTGTGGGCGGGCCTGCCGTGGCCGGCGAATTGCTGCAGCACGGTCTCCATGATGGTCACCGGCTCGCCTTCCGACGCGGGCGTCGGCGCGACCGGCTGCGGCGCGGCGATCGAGGCCGGACGCGCGTCGGCGATATGCACCGCGGTGAAACGCTGCGGCGGCCGATATCCGCCCCCGGCACGCCGCACCCGCTGTGCGTTGGCCGTGGAGTTCTGCACCGGCGCGGTGTAAGGCTCACCGACATACGCGGCTTGGAACCGTTGCAGATCGCCTGCGCCGACGCGGAGGTAACCGGCGCCGGGCTTCTTCGGCAAGTGATAGGCGTCGGCGGTGCCGATCGCGTCGCGCGAGTCGCTGGTCTGGTTGGTGCGCAGCGCCACCCGGTACGACAAATGGGCCTCGAGCTCGCCCATCCGGTTGGCAGGCACCTTCTGCGAGGCGAGCAACAGGTGGATGCGCAGCGATCGGCCCAGCCGGCCGATGGCCACGAACAGTTTGGAGAAGCCCGGGTGCTGTTCGAGCAGTTCGGCGAACTCGTCCAGAATGATCAGCAGCGTCGGCAGCGGCGGCAGGTCCGCGCCTTGCTCGCGCACTCGTTCGTAATCCGCCACGCTGGCGAAGTTGCCCGCGTCGCGCAGAATACGTTGCCTGCGGGCCATTTCACCGTTGATCACGTCTTCCATACGGGTGACGAGATCGGCTTCCTCCTCCATGTTGGTCACGACGGCGGTGACATGGGAGAGGCGGTCGTAGCCGAGGAAGGTGGCGCCACCTTTGAAGTCGACCAGCAACAGGTTCAGTACGTCCGGGGAGTGCGTCGCGATTGCCGAGAGCACCAGCGTGCGTAGGAATTCCGATTTGCCGGAACCAGTCGCGCCGATGCACATGCCGTGCGGGCCCATGCCTTCCTCGGCGGATTCCTTGATGTCGAGATAGACCACACCGCCCGCCGGATCGTGTCCGAAGGGGATGTTCAACCGCGAGCGGTCCGCGTCTCGGCGCCGGGGCCACTGCAGATCGATGCGCACCGCGCCCGGATCGGGCAGACCGACCATTTCCTCCCAGGAGGTGCCGCCGCTGGCTTGCTCCGCGGCCACCGCCTCCACCACGGTGGACAGCCGGTACGGCGAGAGGCTGCGCGCCATCCTCGTCATCGCCGCCACCGAGAGCGTGTCGGCGACGCCGACGCGCCGCAGCCCACGGACGGTCACCTCGTTGAGCGACCGGTCGTCACTCACGGTGAAGCGCAGGGCGCGCGGCAGATTCTGTTCCGTGGCGCCCAGCCGCAACCAGGTGCAGCCGTCGATGCCGGAAATGTCCCGGTCACTCGCGGGCCCGGCGACGTCGACGAGCAGCAGGAAGTGCGTGCGATCCAAGGTGGGCTGCGAATTAGCCGAGAACGGACCCCGATTGAGCCCGGCGAGCACCTTGGTGCGCAGTTCGGCGACGGTGCGGTAGACCATCCGGCTGGAGCCGATGGCATCGGTCTCGTTCGGATGCTGGGTGTGCGGCAGCCATTTCAGCCAGGACCATTCCGGCGCGTCCGGGTCGGACAGCACCGCCGCGACCGCCACCTGGTCCGGTCCGTGCAGCACTACCACCTCGGCGATCATCGCGCGGACCAGCCCGGACACCAAGCGCGGGTCGCCATCGATGCCCACCTGCGGCGCCGACAGCAGATTGATCGCGACCGGCATGCCGCCGACCGTGGAATAGGCCTTGGCGAAGCGGGTCAGCTCGACGACGCCGACCGGGTCCAGATCGGACGTGGGCGCGGCTTCGGGGACGATCACGCGCACCTGGTTGGCGATGCGCCCGCGGCCGACCCGCACGCGCAGGAACTGCGGACTGGCGACCTGCACCTCCCACATCCGCTTGCCGCCGATCAACCGGGCGATCTCGTCGGGACCGGGGTGGGTGTAGCGGAGGAAGGTATGCAGCTCGGCTTCCGCCGCGTGCACCGTCTTGCGGTTGTCGGTGATACTGCGCAGGTAGTCCTTGCGTTCCTCGTTCAGGCTCGCCGCACCGCCGGAATTGCCCCCGAAGGCGCCACCCATCATGCCGAACATCGACACGACCATCATGGCCGGGAACATCAGCGTCATCGGGTTCATGGCTCCGCCGCCGCGGAACATCATGACCATCATCCCTGCCATGGCCGCGACCATGACCACGGGCATGATCATCCGCAGCCGCGAAGGCGGAACCGGCTTGGGCAGCTCGGTCGGCGGTTGCAGCCGCAACTCGGTCACGGCGGGTGCTTTGGGACCGCGCACCATCCGTGCGGGCCGCACGAATCGGCGAGTACTGGTCACTGTGTTCCCCCGAGCCCGGCGACGATCTTGTTGTTCGGAATTCCGTCGTGTTGGATGCGAGCTTCCTTCTGGGACAGGGCGGGTCCGACCGCGAAGAGCGAGATGATGCTCCACGGCGCCGGGACCGGGGCACGCAGGGCGAGCGAGGTCAAGGTGGGATCGCCGCCGCCGCCGCTGTTCGGCTCGGTGATGAGGCCGTAGCGCACGCCGCTGTCGGAGACCCAGTAGAGCGATTCCCGCAACGGCGATCCCGGCTCGGTGCCGGTCACCTGCACGAAACGGCCGGTGTCCCTGGGCAGGTAGGCAGCGTCCGCGGTGGTGCCGCGTGAGGCGGCGGAGGTCACCAAGTCCACGGCGCGACCCTGTTCATCCTTCGTCAGCGGCAACTGTCTCCCCACCAGCAGCTCGGTGGCCGCGTTCGGATCGTTTCCCGAGCGCGACCAGTGCAAGCAGGTCACGCCGGACCGCTCCGGGTCGACCAAGCGAATGGGACGCGTCGGATAGGTGGCGGTGCCCGGCCATTGCCCGGGGCGCAGGTTCGCCGCGATCACGTCGGGGCCGACGGTGCGAGTGGACACCGCGCCTTGGGAGTCGGCGTTGCGCACCATCGCCGCCAGCACCGAGCTGACCCGCACCAACCCCGACTGTGAGACGAGATAGTACGAAACTCCCTGGTCCGGCGTCGATACGGTGAGTACCGACCCGACCGGCGTGGTGAATCCATTGTTCAGCGTGACCGACTCGCCCTTACCCGGTACGTCGGGCACCCGCAACGGAGGAGCCTCGGGAATGGCGTTGACCAAGCCTTTGGACGCCGCCATCACCGGAGCGGTCGAATCGATGCCGAGCGCCATGGCCACCGCCGTGTTCGCGAGATCGATCGCGGCGCGCACCACGCCTTTCTCGGCGTCGCCGTACACCAACCAGGTCGTGGTGTCGTCACGCAGCAGACGGGCCTCACCGTCGCCCAGTGCGCGATTGGCGTCGCCGTCCAGGGTGAGCGGGCCGCCGATCGCCGTCGTGCGCACCGCGGAGCGACTCACGGTCGGCAGACCGGTCGCGGGGTTGACCGGCGCCGCCGCACCGGTTCGCGCCGTGTCGCACACCGTCCACGACGAATCCCTCTCGCCGGTGTCGACGATGCTGCCAGGCGCACCGGGAATGCCGACCCACGGCCCGCGGGGAAATTTCGACAGCTCGTCCCGGGAGACCTGCACCGGCTTGTCGGGGGACCCGACGATCAACCGGGCCGACGTCAGATTCAGCGCCGGGAACAGCCGGTTGTTCACGCGCACGAACAGCGCGCCGGTGTCCTTCTCCGCGATGATCTTCGAGTCCCCCACCTTCTTGGCAGGCTTGAAGAACGCCAGCACGGCAGCACCCGCGATGATCACGCACGCGAGCGCGATGCCGACGGTCAGCGCGGTCGAGCGACCGCGCTGCGGATCATCGATCATCGACGCGTCGCGACGGACCAGCGCGTGCTCGATCCGGCGCAGCAGAAAGCGCCAGCCGGAAATCTGGTGTTTGGTCACAACCCGGAAGCGCGCCACCGGTTCTCGTTCCTTCCGCCGCCCTGCCCACCACACCGTAACCAGCGGTTACGGCATGAATACGACCACTATCCCCAGCGTCGGGAACAGTGGATCAGCGGACGCCTCACACCCGCGTGCTCGGCGCCAAACCCTCCAGCGCCGCGGTGACATCGAACGCATCGATCGTCATGAGCTCCTGGTCGGTCATCGCGGCGATATCGGCGTTCTCCCTGGTGAAGCGATAGTCGCGCTCGGCTTCGGCGGCCTCGACCACGTTGCGCACGAAACGACCGTTGCCGGCCAGATCGATCAATCGCCTGCCGTTCTTGGTCTGCCCCGCCAACTCTTCGCACCGCAGCCGCAGCACCTCGCGTGCCTGCTCGGAGAGGATCGAGTCCTTCTTCCGCGCGATGTGTTCGGCGATCTGCACCAGCTCGTCGGCCCCGTAGCTGGCGAAACGGATGCGCTTGGTGAAACGGGACGCCAGACCGTCGTTGGACGCGAGGAACCGGTCGATTTGGTCCTCGTATCCCGCGATGATCACGACGAGCTTGTCGCGATCGTTCTCCATCCGGGCCAGCAACGTGTCGACCGCTTCTTTGCCGAACGCGTCGCCGCCGGAAAGACCTTCCTGGATCAGGGTGTACGCCTCGTCGATGAACAGCACACCGCCGAGCGCCGTGTCGATCAGCGCGTTGGTCTTGGGGGCCGTGTGGCCGAGGTGGGTGCCGACCATATCGTTGCGGGAGACCTCGATGACATCGGCGTTCTCCACGACACCCAGGCCTGCGAAGATCTTGGCGATCACACGGGCGATGGTCGTCTTACCGGTGCCGGGCGGGCCCGAGAAGATCAAATGCTGCGACTTGGAATCCACCGCGAGCCCGCGCTTGGCGCGCACCTGGTCCATCAGCACGCCGGACTTGAGCCGGTCGACCTGCTCCTTGACCGAGTCCATGCCGATCTGCGCCTGCAGCAGATCCGAGGCCTCCGCGAGGAGGCTCTCGCGCTCCGCACGCGCCGCGCTGGCGGCCGCCTCACGCGGATCGTCACCCGTCTTCGGATCCCACTTGTTGGTCCGGGAGGCGATGAGTTCCGCAGTGGCGACTTCGAATCGGTACGCCTTGTCCCGCACCGCGCGCTGCCATTCCTCGCGCTCGGGCCACAGCGCCGAGCCCTGTAGTCCTTTGAGGACCTTGTCGGCGGCTTCGTGGTCGCCGTTGTGCCGCATCAGCATGCCGAGCAAGAAGTGCGCGTCGGCCCAAATGTAGGACAGACTGCCCGAGGAGCTGTCCTCGACGATCCGCTGCGCGCGCGGCATGGCCTCGCCGAAGCGACCCAGATGCGCCAACGACTGCGCGGTCATCAACTCCGCGGCGATGTCCAGCAGACCGTCTTCCAGTACCGGCCGCGCGCTGCGCAGCGCGAGCACATCCGGCCATTGCTTCGTCCGGAAGTACAGCGACATACGCACGAAATCGGATACATCGTCGCGCGGAACCTCGTCGAGAATCGCCGCGGCCTCCTGCCATTCACCGCCTTCGGCATACGAGCACGCCTGTGCGATGGCGATCTGGTCACGGTCGGCCATCGCGACGCGCAGGCCGTACATGCCGATCTCGACCTGGCACCACAGGGCGCGATCGACCAGACCCGCCCGTTGCTGATCGCGATAGAGATTGTGCACCGAGCGATAGGCGCCATAGATCACCTCAGAGGTGACCTCCCCCGCCATGGCGCGCCCGAGCCAGGCATCGCACATGTCCGGGTCGAGGTCGGTGGCAGCCCGAAACGCTGCCGCCGCGTGCTGTTCGTTGCGCACGCCACCGGCGACCAACCCAAGATTCTGTACACCCGTGTAGAACGCGTCCTCGGCCGCTGACACTCGGACTTCCCTTCCGCCGATCTAGCCTCATCGAACGATAGATTCCGGCGGTCACGCCCAGGACTCGGTCACTTCCCAACAATGGGAAGGCCACAGCATGATGCCGCCCGGCCGGGACATGCCAATTTTGAACGTGCCATCAGTTAACGGTATGTTTACCTCAGGGTCGGCAAACATCCGCCTGCAGACGACCCCTTAGGCGGCGGCTGGCCAGCCGCGATCCGGTCCCTCCAGCCGCCGCGCAGCAGGTCGCAGGCTCTGGCGAAATTTCTTGCCGCTATTTAGGTGCACACTATTGAACGTTCCGACAGAAGAGGGTACTGTCTGAACACAGATCGTCAGTCCCTCATCCTGACGATCTGAACCCAAAGCAACGGCCGGTGGCACCGGCAGGCCACCGGCCGTTGCGGGGGCGCGACACCCAGGCCGGTAGCACGGTGTGTCTACGTCTACCACTGCCGCCACTTCGACTCAGCAACCCATTCCCCTGCTTGGGAATGGGTTTTCTTGTGCCATAGATCGTCCGCTCAGTCGCGCGCCCCCGACGGATCCACGCGATCGGAGGACGTCACCCGCGACGGAGCCGCCGCCGCGTCGGCGAGATGGACACTGTCGACGCTCGCTTCGGCCCCCTTCTCCCGGACCACACGCAGCGGCGGTCGCGCGGCCGGAGCGTGCACCACGGCCGGAACGTCCCGAGTACGACGGGTCTTGGTCCACGGGGTCACCGCGGGCCGACGGGCTTTCGGAGTGGCCTTCGCCAGAGGTTCGGGCTTCGGCGGTGCGGGATTCGACGGGCCCGACTGCGCCACGGCACGCCCCCAAGGGGTGGACGCCGCAGCGGAGCCCTGCTGGGTGACGGGCGGAACACTCGGCGAATCGCCCACGACGGGACTCTCGACCGCGGACCCGTCCGCTACGGACAGCTGGCCGGCGGGCGCAACCGCGTCGGATGCCAAGCCGAGCCGGTGCACATCGGCGTCGGGCGTCGAGCGCGCCGGAACCTCGGGCACCGCATCACGAGCGGCGACCGGCACGGCATCCGCTTGCGCGGAGATCGCACGGGGGGGCTCGAGCCCGGCGGGTCGCTGCGCCACATCCGAATCCACGCCGTTGCGCCCGACATCGGATACCGGTGATTTCCTCGCGGGATCCGCGGCCGGATCACGTGGGTCCGCACCGGCAGGTGCGGCCGACCGGTCGCCGGCCTGGACCGGACCACCCGCGCGGCCTTCGGATCCGTTCCGGTCGACCGGCCGGTCCCCGTTACCGATCGCGTTCGTGGCATCACGCATCGCGGCGGGGACTCGCACGTTGTCGGTGCGGTGTCCGTCGAGACCAATGTTTCCCTGTGCAGCCGGAGCGAAGCGTGACCCGGGCTGTGCGTCGCGCGCTACAGGGAATTCCCGCGCTGCCGGGGCAGGACCGTGCGGTGTGGGGGTGTCCGTCGCGGTGTGCTGCGCCACATCGTCGAACGGCGTCGACGTCGTGAAGTCGAGTTCCGCGACGTTCTCGGCGAATGTCGCCGCGTGCCGCATGATGTCGTCGGCGTGATCATCGAGCACCTTCGCGAAATGCTGCACCGCGTCGGTGTCGATGTTCAACCGGGTGGCTCCGCTCGACGAAGGGATATCGAGGGCGTTGCGGGTGGCGTCGTAGACGATCCCGTTGACCATGTCGTCGATGGCCTGCTCGAGAGGTTCGATGGCTTTGCCGACGACCTCGGCGACGATGTAGCCGACCAGGTACTGCACCATCTCCTCGCACAGGCGGCGTGCCGCTGCGGCGACCAGCGGCGCGGACGGAGCCAGCGGCGGCGTGACCATGATCGACGCGTAGGTCGCGGCCAGGGCGGCGAGTTCGGCCAATACGGCGATCTTCACCGCGGTGATCACTGTCGCCGCCACTTCGAGGGCCTGCCCCACGAGCTTGCAGGCGCTGTCGAGTTGTCGCATGTGGGTAGCGCTCATGCCCGCCCAGGTGGCGACCAGCTGCTGGTAGGACTCGCCAGAGTAGAAGGCGCCCATCTGGTTTATCACGCCGCTCGCCGAGTCGTGCGTATCCCGCACTTGCTCGGCGAAGGTCCGGACATGCCCGGCGAGGGCACGCACATCGTCCTCGTTGATGTCCGGGTAGGGGATGCCGCAGATGTTGAGGAACAGCGCGACCTCGCTGGGGATATTTATGGCCACGCTGCGTTCTCCTCCGCGGTCACCGGCTCACAGCACCCGCACGACGACGGCTTCGCTCGGCATACGTGACCATTTCACCGTCGAACCCGTGTAGGGCGCCTCGATGACCATTCCGTTGCCCGCGGCCAGCTGCACGTGCTCGGGCCCTCTCGTGCTGAAGGAGCTGGCAGGGAACACCAGGTCACCGGGACGCACATCCTCGGGATGCACCCGGACCCCGCTGTAGATCTGCTCGTATGTGGTGCGCGGCAACACCACTTCCCCGTGGCTGGCCTGGGCGACGGCGTACTGCGTAAGGCCCGAGCAGTCGAATCCGCCGCCGCTCGGACCACCCGCGCCGCCGCCACCCCAGACATACGGCGTGCCGAGCCAGTTACTGGCGGCCAGTACCGCGTTGCTGCCGGTCGTCCCGTCGGAGGGCACCATGCCGCTGCGACGCAACCGAGACGAGGACTTGGCCCTGGAACGCGTCCGTCGCCGCCGCCGAGGCGCGGCGCCGTGCCCGGCCTGCCGGGTCACCGGCGTCGCGGGCGGCATGATCTGCGCGGCCTGCTGACGCGCGGCGGCGACATCGGCGTCGACCTGCTTGGTGGCATTCGAGATGGTGGTCTGCGCGGCATCCAGCAGCGCGGGACCGCTGAAACGGGTGTCGCCCACCGCGGCGATCGCCTGTATCCGGCTCTGGAGATCCGCGATCTGGTTGGTGAGCCGGCCGCGGCCGTTGACCGATCCGTCACCGGACTCGCCCACGGCCTTCTGGACGATGCTGTCCTTGCCCGCATGCGATTCCGCGATCGACAGCTGCATGCCCTGCGCCTCGCCATACCGGCGCGCCGCCACGCCGGAATGGGCGCCCAGGTCGGCGGCGAGCGCTTGGGTCGTGGTCGCCGCCTGGCCGGCGGGCTGGCCGTCGCCGTACAGCGCGAGCAGCGATCGGAGCACTCCGTCCAGGTCATTCGTCAGTGCCGGTGCCATTCGACCGACTCGCCATCGCTCATCACCGACCGCCTCTCACACTCTGCAGCTATTGTGTCGCCTCCACCGCTTCGGCCGTATTCCCATTCCTGGGTGGGTAATCGAACTATGAACCACTTCCCAGAATCGGGAAGCCGAGACAATAGGGGTGACTTCTGAGAGGCGGTGGCGGCTGCATGGTAACGACGGCGACGAATACCGAAGCCAAGAAGGCAACGGCGTCGGCATCCGCCACCCTGGCGAGCTATGCCTCCGACGCCAAGCATGTGGTGCCGATCCATTTGCACTGCCCGCCCGGTGCGTCGGAAGGGCTGCGCGCCTTCATCGCGATGGCGGAGACCGCCATCCAAACCGCCGTCGACCTGCTCGGCCGCGGCATGCCCAAGCCGCCGCCGGACGTGGAAGAGCTGCTGCAGCCCGACTTCTACAAAACCCTCGGCAAGGGCGAAGCGGACGAGGAATATCGAAAAAGCGTCGACAAGGTCGAGGCCAAGCAGTTTCAACTGCTGCAGATGGACAATAAGGTGATCAGGACCTCGCAGACGGTGGCCAGCGAGCAGGCGCGGGCTGTGAAATCAATCCAAGATATCGTCGCCAACCTCAACGAAACGCTGAAGCGCGCGGGCACGCGCAAACTCAAGCCCAAAGACGAGCTTCCCTATCTCGAAGCTGTCGCCACCGCGGTGGACCGGGTCTACGACAAGGTCACCGCGATCGCCGAACTCAACGATCACATGGCCAACGGCGGCGGAAGCGGCAGCGGCAACGGAAGTTCGAGCGGCGGCCAGACCAACGGGGGAAGCACCTCCGGCGGCAGCAGTGGCGGCGGCGACGGCGGACTGTCGTCGCTGTTGCCGATGCTGGCGATGCTGCCGATGGCGGCCATGCCGCTGATCTCGCAGATACCCCAGATGATGCAGAAGGCCGAAGAGGACAAGGCAAAAAAGGCCGAGGAGAATCAGAAGAACGGCGCTCCCGGACAGCCGGGCCAAGCGCCGCCACCCGGCAACCAGGCCGCGCCGCCGCAGGGCGACCCGAACGCGCAACCAGCCGGAGCACAACCGGCCACCGCGCCACCCGGCGGCGTCACCGCGCCACCCGGCGGCGTCACCGCGGCCCCGGCGGCGAATACCGCGCCGCCCGGCGAACAGAACGTGGCTCCGGCCACCGGATCACCCGGCGTCATCCCGGCTCGGCGGACCAGGGAGAGGTCCGCCGCCGATCGGCCCGACAGCCAGACCGCGCAGGATGCGGTGGACGAGCGCGAACCGGATCGGGAAGAAAGCTCGGTCATCGACGCATAGTCGAGCGGCCGTTCGGTCACCGCTCGAAGTGATCCCGCGTGTAGCTGGTTCGCACGCTCGATATCCGGCTATTCGCCTGGCACGATCGCGGTCCGGCGGACGGGCGTCGGCGCGGGCCGTGGGGATCAACGCAACCATCGGTGTCCGCCGCGTCGGTCACCATGAGCACGGCAGCGCAGCCTCCCATGGGCCGTCGCCGCAACTCGGTCGGAATTGCCGGTGCCTGCCCAGTGTGTGCCCTCGCCTCCCCTGCACAGACCGGTTTCGCGTAGCACGGTTGCTGGCAGGTACGCGCGATCCGGGTCGCGGCGAGGTGGGTGTGAAACCCCACCGCACCGCGTCCGTACCTCCGAAAGACTCTAGGCGAGTTCAGCTTTCACGACTGCTCCGGCGGCGCCACCGACGGCGGCGTCGTCGAAGGCGCGACGACGATGGTGGGCGGCGGCCCTCCGGCGACTTCCGGTGCGGTGACCGAGGGAACCGTCGCGGGCCGAGCCACCCGCTCGGGCTGCACGGCGGCGGAGACGGGCGCCGGTGTCGAGACGAATTGCGGATGCAACGTGATCTGTTCGTGCGCGTAGACAGCGTCGCGCAGAGTCTGTCGCCCCGGTTCGTCGGCCAGCAGCAGCACCAGCTCGTTGCATCGTCGCTCGAAAACCATGCTGCGCAATGGGGAAACCCCGGCATCCAGCCGCAGCTGGCCGATCTCCACACGGCCCACGTCGACCCGCTGTCCGAGCATCGAGGCCGCCAGCAGATCGTCGGCGTCACGCAGCTCGTCCCACAGTGCGCGCGGCACGGCCCTCCCGGCTTGCAACTCGGCGAGGATTCGTTCCCGCACCGTGCGCGACGTGGCGGCTTCGGCGGGCACCGGTCCGGAACGTCCGACCTGTGCGTGGGCATCCGCGGCCAGCTCCACACATCGAGATGCCACCTTCGCGTCGGGCACCGACGCGACATGCTCCAGGCCGGGGATCGAACCAGCAAGACCGAGGCGGTCAGCCGTGTCGGGGGTGAACGTGCGCAGGTCGACGTCGTAGACCGGACCGACAAGTCCTTCCATCGCCGCGTCACCGAATCGGGCACGCAAGCCGGGGTCGATCGGTCCGGACGAGACCAGGGCAGACAAGCTCGCGTTCGCTTTGCCGCCCCACGCCAGGCCGAACTCCGCCAGTACCCGAGCCGGATCCGTGACACCCTCCCACGGTGAACCGGCACCGTCGTCGGCGGCGAGCAACTCGTCCCAGTTCCACGGCGTGGAAACCTCACGCGGCAGGAACAGTCCTGCGGGCAACCAACCACGGCCTTCGTTGGAAGTGATGAAGACGCCGATTCCCCCTGGACCGCGCATCACCGCGACCGCCCAGGCCATGCCCACCGGAGAGTCCACGGCGGCGAGCACGCTACCGAGCAGCGTCTTGGCCAGCACCAGATCGTCGTTGACCGGGCTGCCCACCACGTAGGCGGGTTCAGCCTCCTTGTCCTTCGCCGAGGCGACGGCGGAGGCGAACGGGCTCGCGACCGGGACCGGCATGGGCGGCATGTCCGACCGGCCGGTCGCGCCGCTGGTCGGCTGCGTGGCGCCTCGGTCGTCCGGGCTCGCGTTGAGTGGCCCCACTCCACCGGGCGGCATGCCTGCGGTCGTCGGCGCGGTCACGCCGGTGCTCGACGGTCCACCCGTTGTTGTCGGCGTCGCGCCGGCCGCGTTCGGCGTTCCAGCGCCGTTGGTGCCGACCGATTCCGTCGGCGCGGCGGTCGCTCCGGGCACACCCGTACCCGTGGGCGACGCACCGTTCGGGCCGCCGGGCGACGTACCGAGCGGGTAGTTCTGGGTGCCGTCGGGATCGGCCGATGCCGGGCCCGCCGAAACGGGGCCTGCCGAAGTAGGAGCGGCCGACACGGGGCTGTCGCCGGGCGCCGAACCGACCGGCGTCCTCGTGCCGCCCGGACCGTACTGATCGGTCGGGCTTCCGCCGAGCCCGGTCGGGGACCTGTGATCGGTGTCGTCCATCAGCCGCCGGATCTCCGAGGCGGTTTCCGAGTCATGCCGCTCGTAGGCGGCCGCGGACGCCTGCAGCGAATCGGCGGTGCGGTCGTGTTCACTGGCCAGCGCCTCGCCCGCACGCTGGCGGGCATCGTAATAGCGCTCCAGCGCTTCGTAGACCGGATAGGCGATCTTGCCGTAGGTGGGCAGGAAGTTCGCGAGCCAGTCAGCGGGCGGTTTGGCCCATTCCCTGGTATCGGCCGCGACCCGGCGGTGTTGGTCGGCCAGCTGACGCAAAACCGCAGGGTCGATTTCCATGCTGTTCGGCATGCTCGATCAGATCCTTTCCCACCACACGTCCCACTATTGTCGATCCTTCCCAGCCATGGGTAGTGCGCGGCGTTTGCCCGGTTCACACTTTGATCAGTGGCATTGGGCCGTAGCGCTTTTCGTCTATTGCGGCGCCCGGCCCATCCTCACCGACCCGGACCCGCGGTGATGGTCGGGCGACGAGTCCGGGCGGCAGCGGGGCCCGGAGCCGGTGCGACGAAGTCCGGATGACCCACGATTTGCGCGTGCGCGTACACCGCGTCGCGCAGACGCCGGCGTGTCGCGTCCTCCGCCAGCAGCAGCACGAGTTCGTCGCAGCGGCGCTCGAAAACCATGGCGCGCAACGCGCTCATCTCCGACGTGTACCGGCCGTCGGCCTGATCGGCGCGCAACTCGCCCAGCGCGACCCTGGACACATCGGCACGCCGCGACAGCATCGTCGCGGTGAGCAGGTCGTCGGCATCCCGCAACTCCTCCCACCACTCCTGCGATACCTCACGGCCCTGCCGGAGCGCGCCGAGGATCCGCTCCCGTGTCGCAGGCGCTGCCAGCGCGGCGGGGGAACCCAGACCCGCCTTGTGGACCCGGACATGCGCGTCCCAGGCCAACTCCCAGCATCGCACCCCGATCTCCGACTCCGGCGTGGTCGCGGCCCGCTGCACCAGCGCGGGAGCTCCGATCAGTTCGAGGCGGTCGACCAGATTCGGCTTCGGCGCGCTGAAGTCCATCGCCGAAGCGGCGGGGACTTCACCTTCGATCGGCACGTCACCCAATTGCCGTCGCAACTCGGCACCGACTTCCTCCGAAGAGACGACGGCGGTCAGCCGAGCACCGGACTTGCGGCCCCAGGCGATTCCGAATTCGGCCAGAACACGCGCGGGATCGGCGACACCCTCCCACGCGCTCTGGGCCACCTCCCACACCCACGGCGTGGACATCTCACGCGGCAGGTACAGCCCGGCGGGCATCCAGCCGCGGCCCTCGTTCGAGGTGATGAATGCGGTGATGCCGCTCGAATGACGCATCACCGAGACTGCCCAGCCGAGCCCGAGGACCGCGTCGCCGCCCGCGGCAAGGACGCCGCCGAGCAGCGTGCGGGCCAGCACCAGGTCGCCATCCACTCGCTCGCCCAGCACGAATGCCGGTGCGGCCGCCGAGGTCATGGCCGCGCCCACCACGGTGCGCATCGAGTCGTCGGTGTCGTCCTTGTCCGCATCAGCACGCTGTTCGGTCCGTTCCGGCGGCTGCGCCCGCCCTGTGCCGCTCGCCCCGGGAGGTGGCGTCGCGCCCACCGCCGTGACTTTGGGCGCGGCGGCCGGTCCACGGGTTTCGCTCGGCGCGACCGTGGTCTGCTTCGGCTGGACTTGCGGCGGACCCGAGCTCGCCTGTGCCGCTGGAGCGGAGACCGACGATCCGGGAGGAGGGGCCGAGGCGGCGGGTGTGGCCGGTACATACGATGCGGGCGGTGCGGTGGCAACAGGCGCCGCGACAGGTGGCGGAAGAATCAACGGCGGTGGCGCCGATGCGACCGGGTCGGCCCCGGGCACGGAGGAACCGGTGAACTGGTCGGATGCGGCAATGTCGTGCGATTCCGCCGCAGAGACGGTAGTGGCACGGTCGGGGCTCGCGGACTCCGTTCTGTCGACCGAGACATCCTGGTCCCTCCCGCGTGAACCGTGTGCATCCGAACCGGGCACACCTTGATCGTGACCGTCCGTCGCCACATCCTGGTCCGAAGCCATGGGCTGGCTGTCCGTGATGTGCCCACGAGGCGGGCCACTCGCGGCAGGCAGACCGGGTCCGTGATCGGGGACCCCACCGGGCGTGTTGCTCACGGGGACGGTCGTCGCCCCACCGGGCGTGCGCTGGTCGGGCACAGGGTTTGTCGCCGAAGGGCCGACCGGAGTGTCCTGCACCGGCTCCGGATTCGGTTGTTGCCCGAGTTCGTCACCGGGCAACAGCACCTCGCCCGGGTCCACGGTCGGTCGATGATCGACTTTTTCGGGGAACACCGCAACCGGCGAATCGTCCTTCGGCCCGTTCACCCGCGGTGATCCGTCTTGCCGTTGGCTGCCGGAGTGATCCGTGGCGGGACGGTTCTGTTGGTGGTCGCCACCGCTGTGGTCGTGCGCCCTGCGGTGTTCCGGCTCCCAAGGCCCCGGCTGGTCCAGCGCATCGCCGATCCGATTCAAAGTGGGCAGGTCGTTCGGCCCGAGCGCGCCGAGCGCGGCTCGGACGATATCCTCGACGTCGTCCCGGGCGGCGTTGATTATTCCGGGAATCCGGTTCCGGATCGCCTGGGCGTCGGCTTCGTCTTCCTCCGCCGCGGCGGCCCGCTTCGTCGCGTTGATCCTTCGAGTGGCCTCATCGACCACGTCCAGGATCTTGTGGCGTGTCCGGTAGACGAGGTCGGAGAAGAAGCGAAAGGTGTCGGCTGCCGCCTCCAAGGCGTCGGCGAACGCCTGCGGATTCTTGCTCTGGCGCAGCATCTCGTCCTTGATCGGGTCCAGAGCGGCGCTGGCGCGAACCCGTTCGTCGAAGTCGCGGCGCTTGCCGTCGGCCTCGAGCAGATCCAACCCCGCCGCGCCGTCGCGCGCGAGACGTTCGAGCGCATCCCAGTCCCCCGGCGAAATCGCCGGCCAGTTGTCTTTGACGATCTCGGTCCAGTACGGACTGCTGCGCTCCGGTTCCATCAGCGAGTCAGATGGGTTCGGCGCTACGCACCGCGGCGCCGCCTTCTCGATCGTGATCACCGTGCGCGTGGGAGATCCGTGCCGCGAACTGCGTGGTCGCCTCCGCCCGGCGGCCGTTGGCACGCACCGCACGCTCGAAGGTGGTCCTGATCCACTCCGTCTTCGCCACGAGTTGGCGGTCGAGCTCCGATTCGGGCCGCCGCGGCGCGACGAAGCCGTCGACGGTCCCTTTCGTCCGACCGCCGGTAGTGGTCATCGCCGTCCCCCACTTGTACGCGGTGGCGACCACCTCGTGCGGCGGGTCGGTGTCGAGTCTGTCGGTCATTGTCGCTGTCCTGTCTCGCCGTTGCGGCGGTCGGCACTCAGGTGTCGCGTCGGAACTCGGATTCCTCCATGGCGCGATACGACGCCTCGGTCGGAAGATCGAACGAGTCGATCGTGTAGGAACGGGTGCCCTTGTACTCCATCTCGGCCCGCAGGCCCACACGCGATTTCGCGTGCGCCAGGCGCGCGAGCTTGACGATTTGGGACGCCAGCCACTCGTCGCCGTTGTCGCGGGCGTCATCGGTGATATACAGGCCGATGATCTCCCCGTCCCGGTCGCACCCGACGCCGACCGTGTGATCAGGGTTGAACACCTCGTAGGTCAGGTTCCGCCAGTCCGGCGGGGCGGCTTCGTGCTCACCGTCGTCGTCGACGTCGAAGTCGTCGACCTGGAACGAGTGCATGTCGGTCATCGGCTGCTCTCCGAGAATCGTTCGCCGGGGCGAGGGTCTATCAGGTAGTCGGCATCGTCGGACACGGATTCCAGGCGCGCTGCCAGTGCGGACCACGCGGAGTCCTCGATACGCATGACTTGGCGCAACTGCCAGAACCTGGCGCCGAGATACATCTCACCGGTGCCGTCGGCTGCCACATCGAGATGATCGGGACCGTCGGTAGTTGCGTTCAAGCTGACGGCCGTGAGCGGCGGGCGGGTGTCGTCGACATTGACCAAGGTCGCGCCGCCGCCCGGAATGAAGCTCTGCCGCAACCGGGCGCTGGTTCCGATCGCGACGTCCGCGCTGTTGGTGGTGATGGTGACCTCGGGATTCAACAGCAGTTGCAGCACCCACGAGCGAGCCGCCTGCTCGGGATGGTCGGCGTTGATCGCGATGGTGAGGGTGGCCGCCAAGTCGACCACGAGAACCGAATCCGTATTCGTGACACCGGCGATCACCAGACGCCTGGCGGTGCCCACCGGGTACGGCAGGTCATCGGCGGCCAGGGACACCACGTCCGCACCGACCGAGCCACCGGTCGCCGGGTGCGCCGAGACGGTTCCGGTGGCGATATCGATCGTGTAGGCCACGATCGTCTCCGAAATACCGTCCGCCACCCCGGCCAGACGGACCAGCCCCTCGTCGTGCAGCCACCGCACCGTATCCGCGACGGTGACGTCCGGGGCCGGCTCGGTCATCCTGCCTGCCCGGAAGCGGTGGCGACCGGCTCTGCCGCCTCGACGGGGTTCTCCATGACGCTTTGGTACTGCCGTGCCGCGTCGGCGGTGCTCTCCCGGATGGCGGCCATGATCTCGGTGACCAGTTCGGGGCAGCTGAGCCGCGCAGCGGTGCCCGGCGCGAGGTAGAGGTCGGTCAACCTCCCCATCGCGTCGACTTCCGGGATGACCGCGCCACTGGGCGACGGCCTGCGTGCCCTGATGTTGTCGATCTTCTCCCGCATCTCGGCGATCCGGTGCCGCAGATTGCGGGCGGCGTCCAAAGCCGCCTGCACGTCCGGGTGGATGGAACTCATAGCTCCACCTCGCTGCGCTCACTCATGCGTTACCTCCGGATTGGGTCGGTGTCTGGTTGCCCGGGCCGGGCGTCGGCGGGGTCACGGTCGGGGCTATGGTCGGCCGTTCGCCGATGACCGCTTCGGTGTGCGGTGTGTCATCGACATACATCAAGCGGTCCGGATGCCACGCCACGACTCGGTTGCGGTCGTTGCCATTGCCTCCCGCGTTGCCCATACCCGGCGCCATCGGCATGTACGGCATCATCGGCGATCCGCCACGCGCGGCGGTTGCCCCTGCGGCCGACGACGCGGCGAGTGGTTCGATGACCGACGTGCGGGGCATGCCCGAACCCAGACTGGCCGCCGCGGCCACCGGCAGCGCGGTCGCCGCGACGGTTTCGGCCTCGACATCCGGGATGCCGAGACCGGGACTGCCGGCGGGCATCCCGCTCGGGCTGCCCGTCCCGAGTCCGCTGGGAATGCCGAGATCGTCGTAACCG
Organism: Nocardia sp. NPDC047038; assembly: GCF_040644075.1. NCBI lineage: Bacteria > Bacillati > Actinomycetota > Actinomycetes > Mycobacteriales > Nocardiaceae > Nocardia > Nocardia sp. NPDC047038. The sequence goes on from NZ_JBEYVQ010000010.1 coordinate 207,323, forward strand.
TAGTCATCGACGCCGTAGTCGTCGTACGCCTCCGACGGATCCGACTTGCCGAGCTGACTCAGTGGCATTCCGGCCGAGGTCATCGCACTCATCAAGGCGGGCAGCATCTGGCTCAACGCGCTGCTGTCACCGCTACCGCTTCCCTTGCCATCGCCGGTGCCTTCGCTGGTGCCGACCTTCGAGCCGACCTCGGTGGAATATCCGGTGATCGTCTCCGCCGAACGAGCATTCTGTTCGTTGAATTTCGCCAGCGCGGCTTGGATACCGACTTCGTTTTTGGAGCGCATCGCCGCGAGGAGCTCCTTGCGCGCGGCGATGATCTCCTCCGGCGTGGGATGCTTCGCTTTCGCGGTACGGAATGCGTCGCTGTAGGTGTCGATTCCGTCGGCCAGGAGACCGAGACCCGTACCGAGCTGGTCGAGCCATCCGCGGCGCCGCCCGAGTTCCGACGCCGCCTTCGCGCCGACCGGTTCCCAGTGCTGCATCGACCTCGTCGCCGAGTCCACTCCCTCGACGGCCGCGAGGTGCGGTCCTCCGGCGAACTTGCGCAACGCGTCCGCGAATCCCTTCGCCGCGCCCGGCCCTGGGCCCGAGTGCAACTGCTGGGCGAAGGTCAACGGGTCGACGGCGCCACCCGCGACAGGGAACCTCAGCGCGGGCGGGCGCCGCTGGCCGATTTCCTGGACATCGCCGACGGGATTGGTCAGGCGTTCACCGCCGCTGCCGTTGATGGCCCGTGCGCCGTCGTCATCGCCCGCGGTGTACTCGGCTGCCGCCGTGCCGATGTTGTACGCGGTGCGCTGGATGTCGGTGAGAACACCCGCCATGCCATTGAGCAGAGACGCGGCTTGCGCGTTGAGCTCCGGCACCGCCGCAGCGGAAATCGGGTCAGCTCCCGCGGGCACCACCCATCCGCCGGGTATCGCCGCCCCGGTATCGCGCGCCACCCCGGCGAGTTTCGACGCCGCAGCGACGAGTTCCTGCGGATCCACATTCAGCGCCATCGCGACCTCCTATCCTCATCTGCCGCTGCCACATTGCTCGCGCGATCAGCCCGCGGGTACCGCGGCAACCGGCATTGCCGCGTTCGCGGACTGATCGGCCGTGCCCGGCGTCGCCGAGGGCACGCCCCCGTCCACCGGCGCGGTCATATCGGTGTCCTTCGGGTGCACGAACCCCTGGAACGCACCGAATTCTCCTGCCTTGTCGGACATCTCAGCTGGATTGCACGGTTTCAGCTCGCCGTCGACGATGACTTCCATCGTGCCACCCGTGTCGGAAGGGAATACCACGAGAACCGCCGTGCGCTTCTCCCAGATGCCGACGTCTCCGGTCATCGCCTGGAAAGGATCGATGGGAGCGCCGATCTGCTTCTTGTCCGACCACTTCGACGACGTCTTCTCGTACGCCTTCTGCGCGTCGGTGCCGCTCTTGTTTCCGAACGCCGCGTCGAGAACTTGGGCGCGCATCGCGGAAACCTTCTGCGTGCGTCCGTCGGGGAAGGTGTAGACCACGCTGCCGTCCGCACCCGGTGTACGACCGGGCGCCACCGCGGGCTGTGTGGAAGTCGTCGTGCCCGCGGGCGCTCCGGTGTGCTGCGCCGCCGGAGCGGTCGTGGACGGCTGTGCGGTGACGGGCTGGGCCGTGGTCGGCGGGACAACCGGTTGCGGAGCGACCTGGTCGAGTTCGTCCTCGTAACGACGGGGATCCAGCTCCGCGCGGCGGCTGTTCAGGTCCGTGTCTGCGCCGAGACGATTCATGAGTGGCCCCATCATGAACGGCAGCATGGACATCGCGTCCAGGCCGGAACTCGCAGGCGACGTAGCGGCCGACGACGGCACACTCGGAGTCTCGGGTGTCGTCACGCCCGGCGTCGTGGTCCCGCTGGGGTCGAGACTACTGGGCGTCTGGCTGGTCGAGCCGGGAGTGTCCGTTCCAGAGGTGTCCAGATCGGTCGGCGTCGTGCTGGGGCTGGTCGGGTCGTCCAGGCTGTCCAGGCCGGTGGGGAAGGCACTGTTGTCCACGGCCGGCGGGGTCGTCTGGTCGGTGGTACCGGGGGTCGTCGGCCAGTTCGACGTGTCGACGGCAGGCGGGGTCGTCGCCGGGTCCTTCGACGCCGCCTCCAGTTTCTTTATCTGATCTTGCAGGTCCTTGATCATCTTCGTCTGATCGTCGATGTCCTTGGCCACGCCGCTCTGCCCCTGCCTTACGGTATCGATCTCGGTGGCAAGGGAATCGTTGGCATCAGTCACCCAGGTCAAGATATAACTGTCGATTTGTATGCCCTGGGGTGGGGCGGTAGGCGCCATCGCCACAATTTTCTCGTCGATTACCTTATTGGTCACTTGCTGCCCCGCTTCGGACCATTTTCCGGATTCTCGTACCGAGTTCACCAGTTCGGTGATGTTGCCGTTCAGGTCGCTGTACGACCGCTTCAGTTGCACCGCCACTTCCGTGTAGTTCGTAAAACTGCCGACATTCGCGGGGGCGACCTGTGGCACATCCGGAGCATTGGGGGGATCACTCTTCGAATCTTCTCCGAGACTCTTCCAGATCCCGTCGAAGTTTTGATACAGGCTCTTGAAGCAGGAATCGGTGAAGACCGAGAAGACCCATTCGGCCGGGTAATTGCCCTCCTGGATCTTCTTCCGGTCGGGCATCAGCATCGGGTGCATTTCCTTCATGGAACCGCCCCTCAGCTAGTGCTGAATGTCGTTTTTGCGTTGAGTGGCTTGGTCGGCAGCGTCGCCGGATATGACTGCCCTTGCCCCGGAGCCGAGCCCGGCCCCCCTGCATGCCCGACGCCCGAAAGACCGGAAAAAACGCCGGCGCCGGTCAACCAACCGCGGGCGGCATTCAGTGAGACGCCCCTATTGCCAAACGCCGTTGCGACATCCCTGCCTAATGTTGCTCGGGCGATCTGGGTAGGGTTTCTTATAGCTGGATGGATTGCACCGTCGAGCATCCGTCTCGCCAGATTGCGCCCACCCAGCGTCGCGAACGCACCACGGGCGGCACCACCGGCCCCGCCTCCTAGCAATGCAAAGGCGCCGGATTCGGCGCCATTACTCGCTGCCTCGCCCCAGTTGCCAGTGGAGATGCCGTCCCAGAGCGTCTCCGACAGGAATGCCCCCGCCGAAGCGCCTAACGCGGTACCGACCCCCGGAATGGGAATAAGCGACCCAACCGCGCCACCAGCAACGGTGGCAGTTGTGGTCACCGCGAACTTGGCGACACTCGACCATGGAATACCGAAGAAGCCCATGAGATCACCTCCCGGATGCTAGGCGGAGCGCCGGTGCACGGCGGTCGACTGGTCGTCACTTGTGTCCATTGCGGCCGACACCACCTGGGTCAGAGGCTCGCAAGGCTCGTGCCTCACCACGGCAAAGTCCGCCTTTCGATCGAACTCCTCATCGTCGACCGGAGCGGTGTACGCGGTGATCGACCATGAGTGAGACCTACTTTCGACGTCTTCATTGTCGAGGCTTCCCAACTACGGGAAGCAGCGCGCTGGCAGAACCGGGGAGGCCGGTCCGAATCCATCTACACTGACATGCGCGAATTGTCCAGGCTGCCAGATGAGTTCACAGCGACTTGTGCGGATGGGTTGGATGAACGTCTACGACCCACTGCTCGAACCTACCGTTCGGGCACCCTCCACCTGCCGATGGCACCGTCAACCGGGGGACGATCATGACCTCTGCTGAAATCTGGCCCGCCGGGGTCGAGGTGGCAGCGCAAGAGCCGGAGACGGCGGAAGATCACCAGACCGGCCCTGCGACGCCATGGTCAAGCCGGCCGGATCAGCAGCGGCCACGGCCGGGCACGGCCGTACCGGGACAACCGAGCGTTTCCCCTCCGCCCGGGCAAGCGGGCGCTCCGGCACCCGGCCAATCCGCTGGCGCCGGGCAACCGAATTCGTCCAATTCGGGTCCGGCTGTGCCGGGTGGGTCGGGCGTGCCTGGTCAGGCGGGGCTGCCCGCGGGTGTGCCTGGTCAGGGTGTGCCTGGGCAGGTTGCTGTGCCTGGGCAGCCGGGTGGTGTGGTGGCTCCGCGGGTGGAGTCGGCGCCGCCGGGTGGTGGGGGTCGGGAGCCTGAGCCGGAGCCGGAGCCGTTGGTGGATCCGGAGTTGGTGGCGGGTATGGCGCCGATGGCGGGGAT